>JAEINT010000057.1 GCA_016342745.1 Labilibaculum sp. | reverse complement strand
TCTGTTTTATAAGTGTTTTTGGCCGATATATCAGTTCTTAGCTTGAAGTTATCACATAACAACTGCGTAAGTCAGGTCTAAAAGAAACTTTAAAAGTTTGAAAATGCTTACATTTTCTGTTATAATATACGATTACATAGTAATATGTTGCCAAATTATCAGAATACTTTAAAAATTCGTAAATTGTGTTTGAAAAAGATTATAAACCTAAGAGGAGATATATATGAAAATATTTAAAGATCGTAACAAAGAATTAGAAATGGAAACAGACTTATACCTTAACTGCCTTCAGAAAGGTTCCAATACTTTCTTAGAAGGCGTTAAATCATACCTTCGTGGCGAAACTGCGCAATTTAATGATTTTGTTAAGCTAATAACGGAACAAGAGAAAGATGCTGATGAGCACTTAGTGAATATCAAGTATGTTCTTTTTAGATATAATCTAGTTCCTAATTTGAGTGCAGATATTTTGGAGTTAATGGATTCAATGGATGATATAAATGATGTTTCAAAGGAAGTCCTTTTAGATTTTCAAGTTCAAAAACCTAAAATTGATCCTTCATTAATCGATGATTTTGGTCATATTGCTAAGAAGTCGAAAAAAGCTGTAGAAACACTGATAAAAGGGGTAAGGATTTATTTGACGGAGTTTAAGACTGTTGAAGATTACATTACACAAACAAATCTGTATGAATCCGAAGCGGATAAGTTACTTCACAATCTTAAAATTAAGATCTATGACGAACAACTTGATTGCACTCTCGCTGAAAGAATTGTATTAAATAAGTTTGCAGATGAATTAGCTGAACTTTCAGATATTGCAGAGAAGGTAGCTAGTAAATTATCTGTATTTAGATTTAAGAGGAGTATATAATGTTATTTAGAATTAAGGAGGTGTATAGCCTATGGGTATATTAACCATTGGTATTTTCCTCTCAGCTGGACTCTTCATGGGTTGGTCACTTGGTGCTAACGACGCAGCTAACATTTTTGGAACTGCTGTAGGTACCAGAATGATCAGCTTTAGAACAGCAGCTATTGTTTGTAGTATATTCTTAATAATAGGAGCTGTTGTAGGGGGATCTGGAACTTCACATACACTTGGTAAATTAGGTTCAATTAACGCAATAGCTGGCGCATTTGCAGTTTCTGCGTCTGCAGCTGTAACAGTAATGATGATGACCAAAAGAGGATTGCCAGTTTCTACTTCACAAGCAATTGTGGGAGCCATTATTGGATGGAATATATTTGCAGGATTGCAAACGGATACAGCAGTTGTAGTTGATATTGCTCAAACTTGGATTTTCACACCAATTCTAGCAGCTATCTTTGCGGTTATCATTTATAGGATTGTAAAATACATTATAGAACATGCAAAAATTCATGTTGTTAGAATGGATAAATATACACGCTGGGGTCTTATTATTGCTGGAGCATTTGGGGCTTATAGTTTAGGAGCGAATAACATAGCGAATGTTATGGGTGTTTTTATACAGGTATCACCATTTAATGATATTGTAATTGCCAATAGTATCACTATTACAGGTATACAGCAACTATTCTTATTAGGAGGCTTAGCTATAGCTGTTGGCGTGATTACATATTCTAAAAAAGTAATGATGACAGTTGGAAAAAGCATTTTCGAGCTTTCACCAATTAGTGCTTTTGTAGTTGTATTAGCCACATCTCTTGTACTTTTTCTATTTTCTTCACAGGGATTATACGACTTCCTTACTTCAAGGAATTTACCAGCACTTCCGCTTGTTCCTGTATCACAATCACAAGCAGTGGTAGGTGCTATTATAGGGATAGGCTTAGCAAAGGGTGGAAGAAATATTGATTTCTCAAAAATGGGTAAAATTGGCATCGGATGGGTTTTAACACCTTTAATCTCCATGGTGATTTCGATTGTTGCATTGAACATTCTACAGAATGTTTTCTTGCAATCGGTAGTCGGTTAACATTTGAGTGTATTTTAAAAAACATTTAGATAAAGGTTGCTTCTATAATAGGGTTCAACTAAATAAAAAGAAAAAAGAGGTAT
This sequence comes from Labilibaculum sp., assembly GCA_016342745.1. Classification (GTDB taxonomy): domain Bacteria; phylum Bacteroidota; class Bacteroidia; order Bacteroidales; family Marinifilaceae; genus Paralabilibaculum; species Paralabilibaculum antarcticum. The sequence goes on along the minus strand of JAEINT010000057.1, from coordinate 107 downwards.
TATTCCAAAAATGGAATAATGCCTTTTTTAATTTAATAGGAAATTGTATTTGAAAAAATGAAATAAAGAAAAACTAGAAAAAGCCTACGAGAGTAGGTTAGGGGATA
>JAEINT010000014.1 GCA_016342745.1 Labilibaculum sp. | reverse complement strand
CTTTCCCGTTTAAAGCGGCTGCAAAGATAACCTAAATAAATTTACATTTCCTAATGCTTGCCCGAAAAAATTTCAAAAAAAATAAAATTGTCGTTTAGTAGGTGTAAGAAATATTACAATCATAAAAAGATTCCTACGACCACCCTACCACTGCCTATAAAATACTACTAAACAACCATTTTATAAATCCACTCTCCGTTGAAAGTGGATGCAAATATAATAGAAGATCATCCATACTTCCAAATGATTTTGAAAAAAAATAAAGATAAAAATACAACAGACTGATTTACAACAATAAAAAAAATCACAACAAGTGTTGTGATTAAATTTTTATTCTTTTCAGTAGTCACTTATTAACTATTCTCCAACTACCAATAATTGTTTTAGATTATAAACTTGTTCTTTATTACCCAATACAAATAAATGAAAATACCTATCGAGCACAATTTCTGGTGATGGATTGTAAATGTAAACACCATCCTGATCTTTTAATCCAATAATATTTGCGCCTGACCGATCTCTAACATTTAACTCGCGTATAGACTTCCCAACAAAACATTCAGCTAACCCCCGACAACTCACCTCTTCTAGCTTCACCCCTTTAGTAGACTGAAGTAAAATATTATCCAAAAATTCAACCACGTCTGGTTGAGCAACCAACTTCGCCATTTGCTGCCCACCTATTCGATCTGGCATTATTACATTATCTGCCCCAGCTCTTTTTAGCTTATTATCTGACTGACTTTTCTCCGATCGCGATATGATTTTAATTTTAGAATTCATTTCACGAGCAGTTAAAACTACATATACATTCTCTGCATCATTTGGAATCGCAGTAATCAATGCTTTCGCCGTTGCAATATTGGCCATATTTAAAACATCCTCTTGAGTTGCATCTCCCTGAACAAACAAAAGCTCTGGCTGCAATCGAATTCTGTCAATAGAACTTTCTTCAGAATCGATCACTACAACATTTTCTCCATGTTCAATCAATTCCAAACAAGCTTGTTTTCCATTTCTTCCATAACCACAAACAATAACATGCCCTTTCAATTTTTCAATACTTCTCACGATTCTATAGTCTTTTAAATTTCTACGAAAAACTCCATCTAATATAAATCTGGTAATAGCTGATGCTAAATATCCAAATATCCCAAAACTTACGAAAATTAGAAATATCGTAAACAATTTACCCGCATCAGTCATTGGGTGAACCTCGGTAAAACCTACAGTTGTAATAGTTATTACAGTCATATAAAAGGCATCAACCAAAGAATATGCATCATTCAGCAACATATACCCGCCAGTACCAATAACAATGGCAAGAACTAAAGAGAACATGGCGATGCCTAAGCTTCTTATATTTTCCTCCCAAATTTTCTGTTTATTCATACACAATCAGATTAAAATCTAATATACTCAATAAAGCCTAACTATTACAAGGCACACACCATCTTTTTATCATGAACAATCAACATTTACATTTCGAATAATTCTGTTTCCAAACTCGCACTGCAAACAACTAGCATGATCACAATAAGTTGTTTTCAATTGCAATAAAGCCTGAGATTGATGAGCAGTCTTAACTTCGACGCCACAATCCTTCCATTTATTTATTATTGCATTTTTCTCCCTTGGAAGCTGAGAAAGAAAATCACAAGCTTTATCCTTTAATTTTTGTAAATCATGATGCGTTCCATAAAGAAACAAAAGAGGAACAACGCAATTAATAATTAAAGCATCAATTCCTGTTTTTCCCATATTTTTTTTCTTTTCGATAGATTCCTCACCAAACTGATAATGCGTAGTCCAATAAGCTGAAGCTTCACATTTTAATAAATTTGAAACATCAGTAATACTTTTTGCTTTGATAAATTTGGAGAATAAAGATTCCGACTGATGAACCAAAGAAGCAAATTGAGCAATTCTTACTGTTGGAAAATTAGGCGGACGCAAACGCAACCACTTCCAACGACTGGAAGCAATAGGCTCTAATTGGAATTTTTGAGCTAAGAACCGATACTCCTTTTTTAATTTAAGAAGGTAATCATCATCACAATCGTATTTTGCTAATAAACCAGATTGCCCAAACAACATTGCTTCCAATTGAAAAAGTGAGTTTTTTTGCTTTGCCAAAAACTTTAATGGGATCGATCTTGCCAACTGCTGAAACGGATCTGCATTTACTCTCATACCAAAGTAGCGAGCCAATACTTGGTATAGCGTATCCTCCCAGGAGTTCTTATTTTGAATCAGAATCTTCTCAATCTCTAATGCTTTTCGTTCCAAACGTTCAATCAACATTCGATCGAGCCAATTGTTTACAAAGAATTTCTCAACATTTTTTAATTCATCAAAACAAGGTATCCATCTCTGAGAAGACATCAACATTTGATAGTTGTTTAATAAATCGGGCGTAAACTGAAGTTGCAAACAAGGAATTTCTCTATCGTTATTCAAAACAACACTAGCATCGTCTTCTAAAACGACGTGCAAAATCACATTATCGTATGCTGAATCGGAATCATGTCCGTGCTGATACCAAGATGATGATTTTAAATGTATTTCAACATTCCCTGCCCAAAGGACATTGTCTAATTTAATTCTGGCATCGAAAAAATCTGGTCCTGAATCAAAATTTTGTCTTCCAACATCAATAATTTCAATTTCATTGCCCTTTGTAGAGAATTGTTTTGATTTGGAAAATAGATTTTGCTTCCAGATAAACTGTAAAAAATCTTCATTCATTGAATCGATCTTATTTTGTTACGATCGAATTTAACCAATTATCACTTATTTATCAATAAAAAAGGCGGTAATTAAATAATTACCACCTTCATCTATTTGCAAAACTGAATTTAAATCAGCTCTTTATCTTTTAATAACAATTCCATTTCCTGCTGTAATTCTTCAGCTTTTACCTTTGCTACTTGAGCAAACTTCTCTGAAGTATCAGCAAAAATAATTCCTCTTGAAGAATTCACTAACAAGCCACAAGAATTGTTCATTCCATACTTAGCAACCTCTTGTAAACTTCCTCCTTGTGCTCCAACTCCAGGAACCAACAAGAAATGATCAGGAGCAATCTTTCGAATATCACCTAGCATTTCTGCTTTTGTTGCTCCAACCACATACATCATATTTTCTTTCGTTCCCCAATCTTGAGATTTTTCAAGAACCCTTTCAAATAACCTTTGGTTGTTCTGCTCAAAGAATTGCAAATCGAATGCACCTTTATTAGAAGTTAAGGCCAAAAGAATTACCCATTTATTTTTGTACTCTAAAAATGGAGTAACAGAATCTTCACCCATATAAGGAGCAACCGTTATTGAATCGAACGGCATATTTTCAAGAAATGCACTAGCATACATTTTTGAAGTATTTCCAATATCGCCTCTTTTTGCATCGGCAATTAAGAAAACATCAGGATAGTTCTCTTTAATGTAGTTGACAGTTTTCTCTAAACTAATCCAGCCTTTTGCTCCAAGACATTCGTAAAAAGCAATATTTGGCTTGTATGCAACAGTTACATCTGCTGTAGCATCAACAATTGCTTTATTGAATTCGAAAATAGGATCTTCAGAATCCAAAAGATGAGAAGGAATTTTCTTCACATCACTATCTAAACCTACACATAGGAAACTTTTCTTTTTCTTGATTTGCTCGAATAACGCCTGATAGTTCATTTTTAGGTTGTTTACTAGTTAATACAAAAAAGGCAGTGGGGATACCACTGCCAATATTATTACAAACCACTTTCTTTAAGTCGTTCTGAATTTTCTTCTATTTGAAGTTTGTCAATCACTTCTTGAATGTCTCCATCCATTGTAGCCGACAAATTATACATGGTAAAATTAATACGATGATCAGTTACCCTACCTTGCGGGTAATTGTACGTACGAATTTTTGCTGATCGATCACCAGTCGAAACCATTGTTTTACGCTTAGATGATATTTCATCTAAATATTTTTGATGCTCCAAAGCGTAAATACGAGAACGTAGCTCAACCATTGCTTTCGCTAAATTCTTGATTTGTGATTTTTGATCCTGACAAGTAACCACAATTCCTGTAGGGTTGTGCGTTAAACGAATCGCAGAATAGGTTGTATTCACCGATTGACCTCCTGGTCCTGAAGAACAGTAAGTATCTTTACGGATATCACTTTCTTTTACGTCGATATCAAATTCTTCGGCTTCTGGCAAAACAGCAACAGAAGCAGCACTTGTATGAACACGTCCTTGCGTTTCTGTTTGAGGAACACGTTGAACACGATGCACACCTGATTCATATTTCAAGATACCATACACACCTGTACCTGATACATTCATAACAATTTCCTTGTAACCACCAGATGTTCCTTCACTAATATTTGAGATTGAAATCTTCCAACCTTTAGATTCACAGAACTTCGTGTACATTCGTGCCAAGTCACCAGCAAAAATACTAGCCTCATCGCCACCAGCACCCGCTCGAATTTCAAGAATTGCATTTTTTGAATCTTCTGGATCGGCAGGAACAAGAAGCAATTTTATATTTTGCTCCATATCTGGAAGTTTCTCTTCCAACTCATCCAATTCCATTTTTGCCATCTCACGTAGTTCTTCATCAGATTCACTACTTAAGATTTCTTTTGATTCAGCTATGGTGTCAAGAGCATTTCTAAATTCTTTTGCAGCATCAGAAACTCCCTCAAGCTCTTTATATTCTTTACTTAGTTTTACGTACCTCTTCATATCGCCCATCACTTCAGGGTCGGTAATCAATTGACCAACCTCTTTAAAGCGGATAAGGACGCCTTCTAATTTATCGAGTAACACATTATTGCTCATATTCAGACTTCTAAATTTTGGACAAAATTAGAAAAATTAAATCATTTTAAATAAGGCTTTGCCAATTTAGATTACCCTTTTTATTATTTAACCTCTTTTAAGGAATAATAATCAACTTATTTACAATTATAATCTTCAAATAAATTATTAGAATTAAGAGTTGTTTTTTTTAAGATCTCCCTCAATGTTTAGTTTAGTTTGATTTTAAATTATAAATAATTATTAACAGCCCTTTACTTTTTAGCTTAAGATGGTTAATTTTAATAGAAACTTATAGCTAGTGTAGTTGCACCAAATTTTTAATAGAAAAATTACCCTCTCCATTTACTTTCAAGGATCGTAAACACAGGAGTAGTAACAATGTCTTGTTTTTTGAAGTTAAAGCAAACGCTTAAAAATAAGCTTATGGTAAAAGTCAGAATCCCTAGAAGCGAAGACCGATTATTGGGTCTATTGGTAAAAATTAATGAACGACACAAGGCCACTAAAAAGAAGAGTTTACTTAATGGCGCTGTTAACATGGATCGTTTGGTTGAAAAATCAAACAGTATTCGATCTTTGAAAGATCAACAACCAGAAAAAAGCATTTCTTATCGTGAATTCAGAAAAGAAAATGATTTAAAATTTATTTCAAAAGAAATCCGGAGTATCCGGAATCTTCTATTAACAGTTTATCCGGATGAACCCAACATCCTAAAAGAATGGGGATTTGAACTAAATGATTAATCAAAAAATAAGGCCATCTACAAGTAGATGGCCTTATTTGAGAAATATTTTAAGATGGTTTAGTATTCAAATTCACCAAACTCACTTTTGATTGTCAATTTCTTACCTTTTCCTTCTTCACATCGACCTACAATTTTTGCATCGACATTAAATTCTTTAGAAATGGCAATAATTTCTTCAGCGATATCTTGAGGCACGTATAATTCAAAACGGTGTCCCATATTAAATACCTTGTACATTTCGTCCCAAGAAGTTCCACTTTGCTCTTTAATCAACTTAAACAAAGGAGGTACTGCAAACATATTATCTTTAACAATGTGAATATCATCTACAAAGTTCAAAACTTTAGTTTGTGCTCCACCTGAACAGTGAATCATACCGTGAATTTGAGATCTGTATTGATCCAATATCTTCTTTACAATTGGAGCATAAGTTCTGGTTGCTGAAAGCACCAATTTCCCTGCGTCAATATCTACACCTTCTACCGCATCAGTTAATTTGCAATTTCCAGAATACACTAGCTCATCAGGTACTGCATTATCGAAACTCTCTGGATATTTTTCAGCTAAATATTTAGAAAATACGTCATGACGAGCAGAAGTCAAACCATTTGATCCCATTCCGCCGTTGTATTCTTTTTCATAGCTCGCTTGCCCCGACGATGAAAGACCAACAATAACATCACCCGCTTGAATTTTCTCATTGGTGATTACATCTTCTCTTTTCATACGACAAGTTACTGTAGAATCTACAATAATTGTGCGAACCAAATCTCCAACATCAGCCGTTTCGCCACCAGTTGAATGAATATTAACACCCATTTTACTGTATTCGGCTAACAATTCTTCTGTCCCATTAATGATTTGAGAAAGAACTTCACCAGGAATTAAATTTTTATTTCTCCCGATAGTTGATGATAAAAGAATATTATCTACGGCACCTACACAAAGTAAATCATCAAGATTCATGATTAAAGCATCTTGAGCAATTCCTTTCCATACGGACAGATCACCAGTTTCTTTCCAATACATGTAAGCAAGAGAAGATTTTGTTCCTGCTCCATCTGCATGCATAATATTGCAATAGTCTTCGTCACCTGTTAAATAATCAGGTACAACTTTACAAAACGCATTCGGAAATAATCCTTTGTCAAGATTTTTAATTGCACTATGTACATCTTCTTTCGAAGCCGATACTCCTCTAAGGTTATATCTTTCGTCTTTTCTCATGGTTGTTTAGAATAAAAAGGTGAAAGTAAAAAGGTGAAAGGCAAAAACCACATATGCAACCAAAGGAAACTTACACAGCCATTTACCCAATCAATTTTCCATTTCTACTTCTTCATTTTTTTTGCTTCGGCAAAGGTAATCTTTTTCCCTTTATTGTATGCGATTACAAATGCTTTAATTCCTGTTTTTGTAATCTTATCTGCTTCAGCTCTTGCTTCCTCAACATCATCAAAAATACCTGTGGTATATCTCACCGTATTGGCATCTACTTCGCCTCTAAATACAACTTTATATTTTTGAATTACCGGTGGAATTGTATTTTTACTAAAAGCTCCTATTTGAATCGTATAGAACACTCCTTTTATTCCACTCAGATTTTTAATAATTGTATTTCCAATTTGATCTGAATTTACACCTGGCTTATTTTTAGAGTTCGGTCCTGGGACATAATCTGTCGATAACACTCTAAAATCGGTTCTACGATTCAACTGATTGGCTATTTCTTTTTGTTTTTCTTGTAATTTACTAATCACCCATTCAGTTAGAACATCTCCTTCTTTCAAGAAATCATATTCTTTTGCCTTATCGGATGAAATTATTAAAGGCTTCGCTTCGCCATAACCTTGCGCTACCAATCGATCCCAATTAATTCCTTTTTCGATTAAATAATCGACAACAGACTGAGCTCTTTTTTGCGATAAGCCTTGATTTGTTGATTCGCTTCCTACAAAATCGGTATGAGAACCTAGCTCTATGGTAATTTTCGGGTTATCATTTAAAGTTTCAACCAAACCATCCAAAGCAGTTTTCGATTCATCTCTTAATGTCCAAGATCCAAAATCGTAAAAAATATTTGGCAATTCGATTGGCTTTTCGATAGGATTTAAACCAATCATGGCTTTAAAATTTCGACTAACAGTAAGATCTAAAGTACTTACCAGTTCCTTTCCATTCAAATATCCATCGGCCGATACCATTACTACGTATTCCAAACCAGGTAATAAATCAACAGTAAATTTTCCTTCCTGATTTGCTTTTACATCTTTCTGCTTTCCATCGGAAGACACAATGTGAACACGTGCTTTTTCAACTGGTTCTTTCGATTCACTATTGACCACATTTCCCACAAAAGAAAATTGCAATGGAACAAAATCAAAACGATAGATATCGTCGTTTCCTTTCTTTCTTGAAGATGTAAACATTCCTTTTTCCTGTCCAATTTGGAAAACCATTGCAAAATCATCAGCAGTAGAATTAATTGGATATTTCATATTCTCGACAGTCCAAACTCCAGTTTTCTCGCGCTTGGCCTGATAAATATCTAATCCTCCCATTCCTTCGGTTCGGTCGGAGGCAAAAAACAAATCTCCATTTTCTTTTATATACGGGAATAGTTCATCATTCGGCGTGTTGATTGGTCTTCCTAAATTTTGTGGCTCACTCCAAGAACTTCCACTTTTCTTAGCCATCCAAATATCGTTTCCTCCGTAACCACCTGGCATATCGGAAACAAAATAAAGAATATTACCATCGGCAGATATAGATGGATGTCCAACCGACAAGCTATCTGGAACTAAATCTAGTTGGCTCACTCTACCCCAACCATCATCTTCTCTTTTAACAACGAATATTTTAGTGCCCTGATTATTTTTATTCACTTTCATTGAAGAAGTATAATACAAGACATCAGCTTCTGGAGAGAAACATGCAGCTCCTTCATTCCAGTCAGAATTAATTGTATCCCCAACTCCTCTTGCTTTACTCCACTGGTAAGTATCCACAAGAACTTTACGCGTGGTCGCATTCTTTCCTTTTTTCTTACGGCTCTTTCGAACCACCTCATTAGAATAATGCGATTCAAAAATATTCGAATAATATTCTCCAGTTACCCCATCTTTTTTTGGCTTATCCTTCAATTTTCTATTTGATGAAAAAAAGATGACATTTGTATCTTTCCCCATATAAATAGGTGCAAAATCACTAGATGTAGAACTAAAATCTTTTAGCAATTCTACTTTATATCTTCCTGGAAATTCTTCCCATTTTTTAATCCTTTCTAACATTTCTGAAGGATCACCTTCCTTCTTTACTTCGGGTTTAAGGTCTACATATTCCCAAAAGTTCTCTTCCGCTTCTTCCATCCTTCCATTTTTGACTTCCACATAAGCCAAATTCAATACCGCATTCGAGAATGTATCACGATTCATTATTGCTTTTCTGTACCATGAAGATGCTTTTCGTCCTTGATTTACTTGATCGAAACAAGATGCTGCCTTAAAGGCTATATCCGCTTTAGCCTCTTTATCTTTCGATTTTTCATAAGCTTTTTCGTATAAACTCTGAGCATAATAATATCGTCCAGACTCAAGCATTTTATCGCCACGCTTAACGTAAGATTTTGAAGAGCAAGAAGCTAATGCCCCTAGAATAATAAGAATACAAAATTGAGTAAGAAACTTCATCCGTTGATTTTAAGATTCAATAATTGAGCTAACAAGGTATAAAAATAAATATTTTATTCTATAGGTCAATAGAATGTTATGCTAGATAATTCATTCTGACACAAAACAAAAAAGGATGCTCTTTAAAAGAACATCCTTTTTGATAAAAATATTGTTGTCTGAATTAGTTATTGAATAACAATTCACGATATTTTGGCAATGGCCACATTTCATTATCAACAATCAATTCTAATTTATCGATATGATAACGAACCTCTTCTAAATATGGACGAACTTCTTTATCGTATGCTCTAGCCATTTCAACACCTTCTCCTAAAATGTTACATGCCTTACGAGCCTCAATCATTTCTTTAACCTTCGCTTTGATTGAAGAAATATGCCCTGAAATTTCTTTAATTAATTCCTTACGAGCTGCAGATAATTCTTCGAATTCGTCAGTAGAGAAAATATCTCTTAAACCTTGAACATTCTGAATCAACTTCGTTTGATAAGCAACAGCAGTTGGAACAATATGGTTAATCGCTAGATCACCAAGAACACGAGATTCAATCTGTATCTTCATGGTAAATTTCTCCATTTCCACTTCAACACGAGCCTCTAACTCTGTCTCACTCATTACACCACTATCAATCAAAGCTTTTCTTGCTGGTGCATCTAAATATTTCATTAATGATTCAGGAACGCTTGTAATGTTAGTCAAACCTCTTTTTTCAGCTTCAACCAACCACTCTTCCGAGTAACCATCACCGTTAAAACGAATAGGCTTACAAGCAATAATCATTTTCTTAAGAATCTGGAAAATTGCTTCATCTTTCTTGATTCCTTGCTCAATTAAAGCATCAACATTCTGTTTGAATTCTGTCAACTCAACAGCTACAGCAGCACTTAAAGCTGTCATTGCAGCTGCATTATTTACTGAAGATCCTACTGCACGGAATTCAAATCTATTTCCAGTAAATGCAAATGGAGAAGTACGGTTACGATCTGTATTATCTAAAATAATTTCAGGAATACGTCCGATACCTAATTTCAATGCTGTTTTCTCATCTGGAGTCATTTTTCTTTCTCCAACTTCCTCAACAATCTTATCTAACATACTAGAAACCTCGTCGCCTAAGAATGCTGAAATAATTGATGGAGGTGCCTCGTTTGCTCCCAAACGGTGACTATTTGATGCTGTTAAGATAGATGCTCTAAGCAAATCTTGATTTTTATAAACAGCCATTAATGTATTCACAACGAAAGTAAGGAATTGGATATTTGCTTTTGGATTCTTTCCTGGAGCTAATAAAACTACACCTGTATCTGTTCCCAATGACCAGTTATTGTGTTTTCCTGACCCATTAATTGCAGCAAATGGCTTTTCATGGAAAAGAACACGGAATTTATGATGACGGGCAACTTTTTTCATTACATCCATCAACAACTGATTGTGATCATTGGCAAGATTGGCTTCCTCATAAATAGGAGCTAATTCGAACTGAGAAGGAGCAACCTCGTTGTGACGAGTTTTAGCAGGAATACCCAATTTGTGACATTCTAGTTCTAATTCGATCATGAATTTAGAAACACGTTCTGGAATTGATCCAAAATAGTGATCATCTAACTGTTGATCTTTTGAAGAAGAGTGTCCCATTAAAGTTCTACCTGTAAGAACTAAATCTGGACGCGCCTGATACAATGCCTCATCGATTAGGAAATATTCCTGCTCCCAACCAAGGTTTGTATGAACTTTAGTTACATTTTTATCGAAGTATTGACATACTCCAACAGCAGCCTCATCAACTGCAGCTAAAGCTTTCAATAAAGGTGTTTTATAATCTAACGCCTCTCCTGTATAAGAGACAAATATAGTAGGAATACAAAGTGTTGTACCTACAATAAATGCTGGAGATGAAACATCCCAAGCTGTATAACCACGAGCCTCAAAAGTCTGACGAATTCCTCCATTTGGAAATGAAGATGCATCTGGCTCTTGCTGAGCTAACAATTTACCTGAAAAATTTTCGATCATATGACCACCATCACCATAGTCGATGAAACCATCATGCTTTTCAGCAGTACCATCAGTTAATGGTTGAAACCAGTGAGTATAATGAGTTGCTCCTTTTTCAATAGACCAAGCTTTCATACCTGCAGCAATACCATCCGCCATTTTACGATCAATTGTGCCACCTTTTTTATTCGCATTCATTACTGCTCGGAAAGATTCTTTAGAAAGATACTTTCTCATTGATTCAACATTGAATACTAATTCTCCGTAATAATCAGTCACCTTATTTGAAGGTATACTAACAGCAACAGGTTTCCTCGAAAGTAGTTCTCCTAACGCTTTAAATCTAATTGTGGCCATAAACGTAAAATTTTAGTTAATTTTTAATTCAATCCGTATTGAAAAAAGGGGTACTCAGCAAAAAAGTAATTATATTTTTACTCAACACCCCCTTTAGCAACAGTACAAATGTGAATAAAAAAAATCAATTTCACAATTCCACATCCTAAAAAAGTAAGGCAACTCAACAAAAAAACGATAAAAACAGGGTGAAAACCCCATATTTTTATCGTTTGCGCTTAAAATTTCAAGTTTTTTATAAAAAAATCTCTTTTTATTTCATTTTTGGAATAATTTGAGCTTTTTTCTCAATTTCAACTTTTATATCTCTTGGTGAATCTAGTAATTCATAAAAGGTAAGAATGTAGTTCATCATACTTTGTTTGCTCTCCTCATTAAGATACCTATTTTCAGATATCAATTCTAAAAAAGATTCTTTTAAATTCTTAAATTTAGAAAAGGCAGTTTTAAATTCTTCATCACTCCATCGATAGCCCTTATACATTCTTTTGTATTTACCATCCATATCAATTCTAGGATCTGGCGTATAATAAGAATGATCGACAATACTGCACCAATCAAAATCAAAAGGGACTGCTACAGGAATACTATTCTCATCTACGGATAAAAGATCTATGTTATGAAGTCGAGAAACATCCCAATCTGAATTTCCAACCATCATTTGAAATAATGACAACATTACCATATTACTTCTTAGGATATTATACTGTTGGATATTCTTATATTGTAATATGGTTTTCCCATTTCGTATGGCAACGTCTTTTTTATCCTCTAGAAAGAAGCCTATTCTTTGCAATGAGTCTCCATAAATAGTATCAATAAATCGAATACGCGTTAAACGAACACGATAACTATGTTTATCTATTAAATTGTACATTTTATAAACAAGATATTCCTTAATGGTATTTTGCTCGTAACCATCCATAGAAGATTGACAATGGCTAACATATTTTAAACGATCCTGTCCAACAAACTCTGTCCCTTTTAGCAAATCCAACGGAAATTTAAATCTAAGAGGAGGAAAATTACAATTCTGCTTTCTTCTTCTAAAATTACCACGAGTTTTTACTTTCACTTCAATTTCTTTAGGCAAAGCCCAATCAGCACCAGTTGATTTAAACAAGCATTTATGATAGTCTCTTTCCTCTCCAATATCATTCAATAGAGAGATCATATCAGTTTTCAATTCTAGATCGAGTAACTTTTCATATTTAAACAAGGGTAGTTTAAGTAAGCTATCTCTATTGTTACGAGTAATCGCATTAGTAGGAAGAGCTACTGCAAGTATCAAAACAACAAACAATGTTTTTAATACTAAATCCTTTTTTACATGCATGGCTTGCAAGATTAATGACGATCGCGTTCCCATTTTAAAGTATAAATATATTTTACAACTCAATTTTTTCTTTTTCACCATCAATAAAACAACGATAAAAAACGTCGTTTTCCACACATAAGACTTGTGGTTTTATTTCCGAGTAACCCATTGGAACATTAATGGCCCCTACTTTATTGTTATGAATGAAACGAATTGATTCAACCTCTGTGTGTCCAAAAAAGATTCGTTTTGCTTTATAGAATGACAATACTCGATCTAATTCTTCATTGTTTACAATTGAATAACTTCTTGATTTCATAATGTATCCTCTATACCATAATGGATTCTCTGGGAAATAAGTTGTTTTCATAACCTCTTCATGTGACATTTCATTATCTGCACGCAAACTATTCCTAATATCATCATTAATTTGTTTTAAAGATAAACCACGTTCTACTAAATCTGGAGATAAGCCACCATGCACAAATATTAGATCGTTAATTTTAACAACAGAATTTAAAGATCTTAGCCATTTCCCTAACTCAGTATCTGCTGCAAAAAAGCGAGGGTAATTCACCATCAACCTCTTACACATATTTTTATATTTCGGCGCAGCATATCTAGAATCATTCATTAATATCATCACCTCATGATTTCCAAGAATTAAATGAAGTCTACCTTTTTGTGCTATCGCTTGTCTTTGTAACTTTTTAATTAGATACAAGCTCTCTGTAACTTTATCTCCTCGATCAAAAATATCTCCAATAAAAATTAAATGACCATCACCCCAAGACCAATCTAGATCCTCATTTATTACACCATTATTTTGCAATAATTCAACCATTACATCATACTCACCATGCACATCACCAATGGCTAATAACTTTTTCACACCTGTATATTCAGACTCTTGAACAGGATATTCTCCTTTTCTTAACCAATATCGATTTGAATCACCCTTTTGTCCTTTAACCAAAACAGAATCACCCTTGACTTTAATTTTCTTTTCGCGAATGGTAATTGTATTTCCTTCCTGTTTATGATCCACATACCACGATTTTACCAGTTTGGAATCAACCCAAAAAAAATGAGGTCCATCTGCATAATCAGCTAAATTAATGTCATTAATATTCCCTTTAAATATCTTATCGTATGATGTAAACGCACCTGAACTTACTCTTTCTTTCTTTTTTTGCGCATTTACTTCTACCGATGATATTAAAATCGCTAAAAGGAACAAGAGAGTTATTTTATTTGAAAAAAATTTAATACGATACATATTACTTTCTGTTTTGAGTCCTAATTAAATACCAAAATCACTATCAATCTATAAATCAAAAATTAAACCAAAATTTATATTAAAGTTATTTGCCTGATTTTAAGATAGTAAATATTCGATTTTGAGCGAAAATAGTATTTCAATGAAGATAGTAAAAAAAACAATAGAGCTCTACGAGAGTTAAATTCAAAAAAAAGCAGGAGTTCAATAAATGAACTCCTGCTACACTACTACTACATAGTACCTGAATTAATATCCAGGGTTTTGTTTTATTCGAAAATTTTATCGTTTTCTAATCAAAAAGATATTCGAAACATCTCGTTCTCCATTTTTATCGGAAGGTTTATTCATCAATACTTGATTAAAAATCATAGCAGATGAACCTCCACCATCAAAATTCAATGCATCATCGCATCCTAATTTTTTAAGGTATTTGCCTAATTCTTTTAATTTCATACCCATACTATAGCCTATTTGCCGACCATCTACTACAACTATATACAGATAATTATTTTTGTGATCAAGACCAACTGCGGTACGCGGATGTCTATCTTTCCAAAATCCTTTTCTACTTAGCCCTTCTCTATTTTTAAAATTGACAATTCTTTTCCCATTCTGAATTAATCGAGGTAAGCCTCCTATCAAAAAATGCGGAGCAACACCTTCAGGTGAAATACTTAAACGAATGTCAATCGTGTCATTTTCTCTTATTATTTTTTTTGCAGAGCATCCCAAACCTAAATATTTCCGACCTAAAACGAAATTGAGAGAATCTGGATTAACTAAACACTCTTCAACCTGATAACTACCAACAGAACCAATAACAGCTTTTTTTAATGGCTTTAAGCTCCAATATATTACAGAGTCATTCTGAATCGGCATTTTTCGGTAAAATTTATTATAAAAACAACATTTATTTTTTTCTACGGGAACATTTAGACCATCCAGAACAAGAGTATCATTATTCACCATGCATACTCCATTAAATTGATAGTTATCTAGATGAACAATGCCCTGTTCGTCCTCCATAAAAAGTGTACGAGACATTTTAACCCCTTTTACAAATTCTCCATCCAGTATCATACAATTCTCGAAAACGGGTACCTCACCACCAAAAAAATCAGCATTTACAGCAGCAATAACTTTGTTTTCCTTCTTATTTTCCCGAGCTACAATTTGTGAAGTCTTTTCTAAACCATATCCCAAATAATTATTTGATAAACTCCCTGAAAATTCTAAATTCTCACAGGACATATCAATTCGCAACTGATGAATAACAATTGGCCCTTTCCTAAAAGTAATTTTGCTATATACCACACCATAAACCCCTTTCACTACCATAGTAGTATCAGGAACAGAAGCGAATGTATTCACAATCAAAAAAGTAAACAAAACTAAAAATAAGGATCTCGGAAAGTCTAACTTCATATCAGTACGTTTAAGAAAATCTCTATTTCTTTTCACAATTAAGATTATTAAAACTCATATCTCAATTTGCATAAAACAAAAACATCATAAAGTGCACAGTAGATACTCTACACTTTATGATGCTAACTTGCGGCTAAGGCAAATTCAACTTTATAATTTAAGGTTGTTGCCCCATTCTCCGCCTTATTCTCTTCTAAAAATACAACCGCCTCTAAAAACTAGACGGTTATAAAAATTAGTTCGTTAGATCAACTACATCATCAGCATCAGGAGTGTTCCACCAAACTCTAGTTGGGAAACGCGATGCATCATCATTATCAGGCAAATTAGCTGAATTTCTCTCAATATTTCTATTGTCATATTTAAGAGCACGAATCCACACCTCTTTACCATCAACTTCATCACCTGAAATTGGGAATATACTAGCATTAAGATTTTGAGGTCTCTTCAATCTTGTAAAAGTATTATCGTACTCAACTCTACGCAAATCAACCCAAGTTTCAGGATTCATTACCGTTGCAATATGTTTTTGAGTCATGATACGCTCTAGAGTAATATTCGCAGCACCAATATTATCAACATGAGTCAAATAATCAGAAATATCACCAGCATCAACACCCATATTAGACATATCTGCCTCGATACCTTCTTTGTATGCAGCAAAAGCAGCCGCTTTATCGCCATTTCTAAAATTTGCTTCAGCTTCAATAAATTTACATTCTGCGTAAGTAATCATATACCAATCAGAATTTGGGCTCGTATAAAACAGACCATTAGGCTTTCCATATTGATGTCCTCTAGAAAAATACTCTGTTGAATCCATAACCATTTTAGTGTCCTCTGTAAAAGCAACTCCCGTATACGGATTGATATCACCAGCAACAAAATCTACCGTTTCTTTTACTCCGTTAAAACCATTTTCACGATAGGTTCCCATAGGAACACCTTGATACATATCTATACCTGTTAAACCAAAAAGCTCTGCACCTAAAGCAGGTTGTACTATAAGAGGTAGACGTGGATCTGGAACAGATTCATTATTTAACAACAAAGGATCTTTTAGATTGTCAACAAAAAACTTGGACCAATTATCTGCACGAGAATCAAAAGCACCTTCAACGTCACCACCTTCAGTATCCGACCATGGGTAGATATTATTTTGAGTCTCTTCACCAGTAAATTGTCTTTTGGCATTATCTGCATTTGTACTCATAGCTTTTCCACAAGCAGCAACAACAGCCGCCGGATCATACTTAAAATCACCTGATTCCTTAGCAGTCATGTGATTAAGAAGACGAGCCTTAAGAGCCCAAGCAAATTTCTTCCACTTCGTAATATCTCCTTGGAACATCACATCTGTACCAATTACATTAAGATCTATAGCATTTGGCTTATCAAAATCTAAAAGAGCTTCATCGATAAGCTTATGTATTCCTATATAAGCCTCCTTTTGAGAAGTTAACTTAGGCGTAAGAATAAGCTGATCTTTAGCATTATAAGAATCTTCCATTATAATATCACCAAGCTGATCGCTAACCATCGAAAAAAGATACGCTCTCAATATTTTTCCAACAGCAGAAAAATGAGGCGAATTATATTCTTCACCTAAGACAATTAAATCGGCAGTGTTTGGAAGAGCATTAGTATATAGATATTGCTCAGCAGCATAAGAAACCGTCCTCCAACTCCATCTTGAATAATATGTTGTTCTTTCAGTAATATGATAAGAGAGTACAGTTCCCTCTCTAGACAATCTACTTTGGCCAAAGCCAGTAGTATTATCTATTGTAGCCATCAATCGTTGTTGAGGTGGCAAAGACATGTTCGATGGTTTTGTTTCCGATTCATTAACATCGAAAAAATCATCGGAACAAGAAACCAATCCTCCTAACAGTAGTAAAACTAGAAATCCGTTAATTATATTTAAGTTTTTCATTTATTGCAATTTTAGAAATTAATTTTAACACCTAAATCAAAACCTTTAGTATTAGGAGTACTTAAGTTATCAAGACCTATAGCTCCAGAACCACTAACAGAGGCACCAAAGGAAGCTATTTCAGGATCTACACCTGAGTAATCAGAAATCATCAATAGATTTCTACCAGTAGCAAAAACTTCCATTCTATCGAAACCAATCTTATCAAGAAGAGTCTTAGGAAGATTATAAGATAACGTTACATATCTAAGCTTAACAAATGTAGCATCTTCAATAAAGTTCTCTGCATTTTGAGAATACTGGTCTTGATAATAATTCTGATCCTTTATAATAGGAGTCGTATTTTTTTCATAAATCGAATTTCCATCCACATCTACACCATTTTCCACAACACCGTCCAAAATAATTGTTTCGGTCATAGATCTATCCTCTGAGGTAGTACTTAAACCATAATAGGTTAAAGCTGCATTGGTAGCATTATAAACATCGCCACCTATACTCATATCTAAAAGGAATGACAACCTAAAATTTTTGTACGACATTGAGTTAATAATCCCCATGGTCCAATCTGGCATACGATCAACATCCGGAAAGATATCCTCGCCAAGAGAATAATTTCCATCACTATTAACTATCCTATCACCATTTTCGTTTCTCTTTGGTCTTTTACCCTTTAATCCGAAAAGGTTACCATCCAAAACAGCAGCACCTAAAGCTGTGCTATTCCATGTCCACGATTGATCGTTATTTACCTCAACTAATTCACCAGGAAGGTCATAAACAGTACTTTCCATTTTTGCAAAATTGAAAGACATATCCCATTGAAATTCACTCGATCTAGGAAATAATGAAACATTAACTAAAGCTTCATATCCTTCATTTTTAACAGATCCACCATTAAGCTGAGCGATATAAGCCCCTGCAGCCGGCGGTAGTCTCACATTCAAGAGCTGATCTTCAGATAAACTATGGTAGTAACTAAAATCTAACTTTACTCTATTCTTCAAAAAGCGAGCATCCATACCAATTTCAAATGAAGTGGTAAATTCAGGTTTCAAATTTGGATTACCTGCCTGATCTGAATTCCAAGTATAACCATCAGAAACGGGAACATAGTGCCATGAACGTAGTGTTAAATAAGATTCTGACATATGGGCACTAGCATCTTTACCAACTTGTGCCCAAGTAGCTCTCAATTTAAGATATGAAAGGAAATTATCAGAAGTTATATCAGTATCAAATTCTTTAAGAAGATCGGAAACAACAACAGAAGTACCTACAGATGGATAGAAGAATGAATGATCTCCAATCGGTAAAGTAGAAGACCAGTCATTTCTTCCTGTTACATTTAAAAATGCGATATTTTTCCAACCAAATTTAGCTTCACCAAAAACACCCATACTTCTTCTTCTATATTTAGATTCAGAAAGAGTTTGGTCATCAGCAGCAATATTTGACACACTATATATATCAGGAGCTTGAAACTTATTACCTCCAGTATAAGTTGTCCTTACATTCTTTTCGTCAACTGTTTGTCCCAAAGTAACGTCAATAGAATAATCTTCATCGAAGGTTTTATTGAACATAGCAAGAAGTGTAGAGGTCACTAAACGACTATTCTTCTCGTACTGTCTAAGATGACCATCAGATCTACCTTTAATAAGAGAACCAAAATCGGTAATTTTTTTATTAAATTGAGAATAAAAATCGGTTCCAATACGATAAGAAATAGTAAGAAAATCGAAAGGTTTATAGTTTAAATTAACTTGTCCTATTAATCTATCAACCTTATCATTATTAGGGGAATTATTAAGACTCCAGTACGGATTATCAAATTCTTGATCTTCTTTTGAATCCATAAATATCTTTTGCGTACCATCTTCGTTTGCATAATCACGTGCATCGTAGGTAACTGGATATTTAAGCATACTTATATAAGAACCTCCCGAAGAAGTACCCTGCTTATTACTTTCAGTTTGAGTGTTAATATACTTAGCATTAACACCAATAGTTAAGTTTTTTCTAAATTTAGATTGTGCGTTAAAAGTAAGATTCAATTTTTCGTAACCTGTATTTTCAATAACACCATTTTGATCTAAATAAGATGCAGAAGCAAATATATTTGTTTGTTCATTACCTCCTGAGTAATTAACATTGTATTTTTGTGTAATTGCCGTCTCGAATAAATTACTTATATTATCATAAGTAGGAGTTCCATTAGGAATTTCCTCACCCCACGACTGTAAATGTATTCCTGGTGATGCATCATAACCAAGAATATCACCATCACTATTGTAATCGTAACTTCCCTGCCCATAAGCACTTTGAATATCAGGAGTATCTAAAACTTTATCAACAGATAATGTAGAAGAGAATGAAATTTTGCCTTCTCCAGTTTTACCTTTCTTAGTAGTAATAATTATAGCACCTTCAGCTGCTTGAATACCATAAAGAGCTGCGGCTGTAGCACCTTTCAATACAGATATAGATTCTATATCCTCTGGATTAATATCGGAAGCACGGTTAGCACTAGCAACTTCAGAACTCGAATTAGTAGAGTTATCGATAGGTAATCCATCAACAATAAATAGAGGCTGGTTATTTCCACTCAACGAAGAACCACCTCTAATCATGATAATAGACGAAGCTCCTGGAGATCCACCAGAACTATTAATGCTTACACCTGCAATTTTTCCTTGCAATGAGTTAACCATATTACTTTGGTTACCAGCAAGTAATTCTTCAGATTTAATATTCTGAACTGCGTACCCCAAAGATTTTTTACTCTTTTTTATACCCAAAGCTGTAACAATAACTTCGTCAACTCCAATTGACTGAGCTGCCATTACTACATCAACAATTTTTTGTCCTGTAAGCCCAACCTCTTGAGGTTCCATACCAACAAAACTAAAAACCAAGGTAGTGCCAACCTCTGCTTTCAATTCGTATTTACCATCAATATCGGTAGTGGTTCCAGTAGTAGTTCCTTTTTTGACAATTGATACCCCTGGTAAGGTTACTTTATCGCTATTTGTAACTGTACCTGTCACAAGCAAATCCTGTGCCCAGGATACCTGCCAGCCAAGAAGCATGATTAACGTAAAGCATGCAATTTTTCTCATAGTGTTAAATTTAGATTAGCAAGAAATAATTAAAAATTACTTATATTTTCATCACTCCAATTCCCGAACGGTTGGGCAAAATTACTTTCCCATCGAGAATCTCAATACCTTTAAAAGGATCATTTGATATTAATAAATTTCCATCCAAATCGGCCCAATCTACCATAGGCGACAGCTGTGCTGCCGCACTAACACCACAAGACGTTTCCGTCATGCATCCAATCATCACTTTCATATCCAATGAACGGGCTACATTCATCATTTTATGCGCTTCTCGCATTCCTGTACACTTCATCAATTTAATATTGATACCAGAATATGCGCCATGCAATTTTGCTACATCATCCAAACGTTGAATGGCTTCATCTGCGATTGTTGGCAAAGGGCTATGCTGTGTCAACCATGCCATATCATCCAAATTGTGCTTATCCATTGGTTGTTCAACAAACACAACTCCTTTTTCTTTTAACCAATGAATTTTATCTAATGCCTCATGTTTGTCCTTCCATCCTTGATTAACATCAACACACAAAGGCACATCTGTAATTTTGCGAATTGTATTAATCATCTCCTCATCGGTACCTTTACCAATTTTCACTTTTAACATTTTATAAGGAAAAGCTTCTTTTACTTTCTCTATCACCACATCTGGCTTATCCATTCCAATGGTAAAAGTAGTTACGGGCGTATCTTCTTGATTGTATCCCCAGATTTCGAACCAGGGTTTCTCTAATAATTTTCCAATTAAATCGTGCAGTGCAATGTCGATAGAAGCCTTTGCTGCACAGTTACCTTCAGCAACAGAATCGACATAGCTTAAAATTTCATTTAAGCGAAATGGATCGGAAAATTGATTCAATTTTAAACTGCTTAAAAATTTAGTTGCAGTTTCGTGAGACTCACCTAGATAAGGGGGCATAGAAGCTTCCCCATAACCAACAACTCCATCCAACTCAATTCTGACTAGCATAACCGGAGTAGTTGTACGAGAAAAAGAAGCAATCGTAAATACATGTTTTAACTGCAATTCATAGGGTTCAAAGCTAAGCGTCAGTCCTTTTCCTGATTTTCTTGATTTACCAGTTCCAATTCCCCCACAAGAATTCATCGTAGGAAGCAATAATGCCGCTCCAGCCAACAAGCCTGTATTTCCTAAAAATTTTCTTCTGTCTATTGCCATTTCTTTTGTTCTCTTAATACCACGGATGTTCTGAAACTCTAATGATCCCAGGTTCTCCGACTCTAGTTAATACTCGCCGGCCACCCAACCAGGTAACCGATCTGTAATTATTAAAATTCTCAGTTTTAGGATCGAAACTATTAATTCTAACCCTACCTGAAGAGTGAATATATTCTCCTTTACTCACATACATTCCAACATGAGTAACTTTCATCGGTTTTTCAGTTGTTTTAGCACGCCCAAAAAACACCAAGTCTCCTTCCAATAATTTTGAATAGCCTTGATCAACGGAAATTGTATCTCCATGAAGAAATTGCAATGACGCATCACGTGCCAGTATAATACCATTCATAAAGTAAACTGACTTAACAAAGCCACTACAATCGACTCCTTTCGACGAAGTACCTCCCCACAAATAAGGTCTTCCAAAAAACTGCTTTGCAGTTTTAGTTAAAATAGTAGCATCATTTATCTCTCTATCTTTCCATTCCGCAAACAGTTCACAATTCGATTTTTCAATTTGTATTTTCCTCCCATCTGGCAGAATGAGATTATAAGTATCCTGATTCTCTCTCTCAATTTCAATTATTGAACCTGCGACCAAATCGGTAACAATTTCTTTTTGCTTTATATCCTTCGCTAACTTGAAATCAGGAATAGAAATTATCCTATTCGAATTTCTCCAAGCCTCTATTTCTTCTTCATTTTTTAACGCAATTGCAGCCCTATCCACCCAAGCAATGTATCGATCTGGCGTCTGTATTTGATACCAACCATGCTCTTCTTTTAAAACCTTCACCGGAGTTCCCATTATAGCCTGCGTAACAAGCTCTGCTGAATGTCTGGAATGAGCTCTAAGGTTAACCACACTCAAATTTACTAAACCCCAATTTTTGTCCTTCAAACTTTTCTCTGGCAATAACTCCAAACTATCCACCAAATTATAATTCAATTCATCTAAATCTGTAAACAGAACAAGCTTAGCTTCGGGTACAGTTGTCTCACCCTTAACTATCAATTTATTGTTATTGAAGTAAAAAGTCGTATGATAAATAGCCTCTCTTCCATCTGGTGCAAATTGGACTTTAATATTCTGGGAAATATTATTTGCTTCCAATAAAAGTTGCTTCTCATTAGTACAAGAGCAAGCAATTACAAAAAGTACTACGAAAAGAAAGTGTTTCATTTTTTAATGGTGAATTGGTATTACATGTTACATCTATACAAATATAGAATTCTAAAATTAAATTCCAAGACAATTAGTCACATGTTTCAAAACATTCTTTCATCACCATTTTTATAAATCAAAAATATACTCCACAATAATAAACAATAATATAATAGACACTTAAATAGAAAATAGCTCTACTCCTTTAATGGTCAATAGATCAATTCATATATCAAAGGCTAATTGATTTACTAACCTCCAACTACTTTATCTATAAAATATTTTCACACTCCGAATAAACAACAAAAAGGCAATGATCTATTTCTCCCAATTCATCCAATTGAATAAGGTAATAAACAAGCAAATTAGTTCTCAGTTCTCAAGCAAACTCACTAAATAAATATTAACAATCTGTATTTCTTTAAAAAGAATATACACAAAATACACTGTAACAACACTCGTAGCTTGCAATATCCCTATTACTAAATCACGCATACAATTTTTCATTACACAATTTAATGAAAATTCTTACCTAGTAATATAAATGGCATCATTGAAAGCTAATTATCAACAGAATAAAGTCCATTGTCGATATTCTAAACATGAAAAATAATCCGACAAAATAATTCTTATTTGTAATGTTATAAATCAGAAACAATTGAATTAAATGCTGAAAAAAATCCTTGTAAAAAGTTTCAATACAAAAAATCACCATGTAAGATGTATTACATGTTGGTAATTACTTTATATTTGTATAGTAAATACAAAGTTTATGAATTGAGATCAAGAATATCATCAAATATAGATGTGCTATTTCCGGTAAAAATTTATACATATAAAATATTAATTTTAGGAGTAAACTTCATTAAACATATCGTTGAATTTCTCCTCTTTATTTAAAATAGATCATGAAAAACGCAATAATCCTCTCCCTAATTCTATTCTATTCAATTCTAAATTCAACAGCACAAACAATTGATTCTATCGAAGTAAAATCTAATACTGAAAATATAGATTCTATAATTAACCGAATTCAAAAGATCAATTCGTCCGTCAACATAATTAAAGATACAAAAAGACTCATTCCTATTAAAGAATTAGGCAATACCAAAATTATTTCTTTGTCAATAGACACTCTAACTACAATTTCTTCCTTTCAAAAAACACTTAATAAATATTCTCGAATCAATTGCATCACAATTAAAAGCGACTCTACATCAACTAACTACCAACTAAACAACCTCCATTTACAGAAGAACGATATTTTAATATTAAGTATTCACGATATTTCATTTGAAAACTTACAACAGTTCTCAAATTTAATTTCTAAGCTAGAGGTTTATCCAAATATTATTCTTTCCATTTTTGGTTCATTAGAAAAACTTGAGTCCCTCCCTATTTTCAAATGTGCATCAACCATCCTATTTTCAAATACGAATACAGAGGATACTCAAAAGGTAGCAGCTCAAATTATTTTTGGAGGCATTAATTGTTCTGAAGGTAGACCGACAACTTATAAAGAATCCAAGAATGAAACTGATAATACCTCAAATGAAACAATCCGATTTCAATATACCGTACCTGAAATGGCAGGGATTGATTCCAAAACACTGAATGAAACCATTGATTCTGTTGCTCAACTTGGTCTTGATAACAATGCTTTCCCAGGTTGTCAAATACTAATAGCTAAAGACCGAAAAGTGATTTATCACAAATGTTTTGGATTTCACACTTACGCAAAATTGCAACCCGTACTCTCCGATGATATTTACGATTTGGCATCGGTTACAAAAATAACAGGACCACTTCCTGCACTTATGCGATTTGTAGATGAAGGCAAAATCGATTTAGATGAAAAATTATCTGTTTACTGGAAAGATTTTGAAAGATCTAATAAAGCTGGCCTCCTATTTCGGGATGTTCTTGCTCATCAAGCTCAACTAACCCCATGGATTCCATTTTGGAGTAGCACAGTTGATGAGCAAAAAAACTTCAAAAAACACATTTTCAGCTATACAAAGACGAAAAAATATTCTGTTGAAGTCGCTCCCCATATGTATCTGAACAAAAATTACAGAAAAAAAATCTATAAAAGCATTAAAAAATCGGACCTATTGGATAAAAAAGAATATCGCTATTCAGGACTGGCGTATTTTATTTTTCCAGAAATGATTAAGAATATAACCCATAAAGAATATCCCAATTATCTTAAGCAGGAATTTTACAGACCTTTAGGTGCGTATACGATTGATTTTAACGCACACAATAACTATCCTGCCTCTAGAATTATTCCAACAGAGAATGATGATTATTTTCGCAATACTCTGTTGCATGGATATGTAGATGATGAAGGTTGTGCAATGATGGGAGGTATATCAGGAAATGCAGGTCTTTTTGCAACGGCAAATGATTTAGCAAAGCTGATGCAAATGTATTTACAAATGGGCGAGTATGGAGGAAAACGATATATCTCTGAAGAGACAATGAAAGAATTTACGAGAATTCAATTTCCAGACAATGACAATAGACGTGGTTTAGGTTTTGATAAACCTTTACTAGGAAATGATACCTTATCTATGGAAAAGTGTTACCCTGCCTATTCCGCCAGTACCGAAAGTTTCGGACATTCAGGATTTACAGGTACGTTCACATGGATGGATCCTAAAAATAATCTGCTTTACATTTTCTTATCCAATAGAGTTCATCCAACAAGAAAAAGTCGTCAGATTTATGAAAAAAATATTAGAACTTCTATCCATCAGGGAATTTACGATGCGATTCAAGTCTTTAATAAAAAACAAAAACCTCTTAATAAACTGCAAAATTAATATCTCCAGTAATTTATATATAGCCAACTAATTAATAGAGCTATCTCAACTATGTATTTCATTATAAACTCATATTTAATCAGATGAATTTATACATTGGTATAATGTCAGGAACAAGCATGGATGGTATCGATGCTGTTTTAGTAGATTTCAGTGAAGGAAAAGTGAATGTACTCCAAAATCATTCGGAAGATTTCCCAAATGAGCTAAAAGAAAAATTAGATCAATTAATAAAAACATTCCAAACCGATCTACTTACACTGGGAGAAATTGATCATCAACTAGCACTATGCTACGCCAAAACGGCAAATAATTTAATTAAAAAAGCGGGTGTTCATCATTCCCAAATAAAAGCCATTGGCTGTCACGGGCAGACCGTTTTTCATTCTCCATTATCAAAGTATCCATTCACAATGCAACTGGGTGATGGCAATTTAATTGCTGCAAAAACAAAAATCACCACAGTAACCGATTTTAGACGAATGGATATGGCTTTGGAAGGTAATGGTGCACCTCTCGCACCTGCTTTCCATCAAGCCTTTCTGAATTCGGACGAAGAAAAAAGAGGAATTCTAAATTTGGGCGGAATTGCAAACCTAACAATTACTGCAGATCAAGAAAAAAACGCAATTGGATTTGATAGCGGTCCCGCGAATTGTTTAATGGATTCCTGGATTTACAAAATCCAAAATAAAAAGTTTGACAATGGAGGAAATTGGGCCAGATCCGGAAAAATTATTCCTAAGTTATTAGACAGTATGCTAAAAGAAGAATACTTTCAAAAACCTGCCCCAAAAAGCACCGGAAGAGAATTATTCAACTTAAACTGGTTAAATAATCACCTCAAACGATTACCAACTTATCAGGATGTTGATGTCCAATCAACTCTACTTGAATTAACTGCAATTACAGTTTCCAATTCTGCGATAAAATCAGCTCCTAAGCTTGATGCCATTTATACCTGTGGAGGTGGAGCATATAATGATTACCTACTGGAAAGACTCCAGTACCACATGCCAAATGTCAAAATATCAACAACAGATGAACTTGGAGTTTCGGTACAACTTGTTGAATCAATAGCATTCGCCTGGCTTGCTATGCAACGAATAAATAAGCTACATGGAAATTTACCTTCTGTTACTGGAGCATCACAGGATGCATTGCTCGGTGCAATATATGAATGTAAGTAAAGTGCTACAATACAATTTAAAAAAGAGTTTGATTATAATAAACCAAACTCCTTTTTACTTCCTCACTTAATTAACCAAATATTTTTTCTATTAGATTTATCTTGATGTTGATTTGGTATTAGACATCACCATCCTTTTTCGTTCAGAAATAAGAACCAAACCCAGAAAAGTGATCAATCCATTTACAATCAGCAATTCAAACCCAAATCTATATCCCCATAAAAGTTGCTCTGAATAAGTACTTATTATATAAGTTATAATTGGTGATAATACACAAATTAACGGAACCCATTTATCTCTCACAATTCGTGAACTTCCCAAGCCAAAAGCGAACAAGCCCAACAAAGGACCATATGTATAACCTGCCACTTTAAACACAGCAGTAACAACACTCTGGTCATTTATCATGCTAAACACCACAATCACAACAAACATGATAGCTGAAAACATTAAATGAATTCCCAACCTCTTTTTTTGCGTTACTTCTCCTTTCAAGAAATCGACACAAAAGGAAGTTGTTAAAGCAGTCAATGCTGAATCTGCACTAGAATAGGCTGCCGCCGTAATACCCAATAAGAAAACAACTCCTGTTACTAATCCAAAATGATTTAATGCGAGAAAAGCATACAAATCATCCGTTTTTTGGGGAAGAGTTATTCCATGTTGTTCTGCGAAAACATATAACAAAACTCCTAAGCACAAAAACATCAGGTTAGCCAATACAAAAGATAAACTAAACCAATAAATATTTTTTTGTGCTTCTTTGGTATTTTTGCAAGTTAAATTCTTTTGCATCATATTCTGATCCAAACCATTCATTACTATTACTACAGCAATACCTGCAAAAAATTGTTTGAAGAAATTTTGAGGAGATCGCCAATCCCAATTAAAGACACTGGAAAACTCACTATCACCAATTACCTGAACAATACCCTGAGTGCTAAGATCCAAATCCTTAACAATTACGATGATCGTAATAATAACAGCACCTAGCATAAATAGTGTTTGCAATGTATCTGTCCAAACAATGGTTTTAATACCACCCCGAAAAGTATAAGCCCAAATCAGTAAAATAGTAATAAATACAGTTACCCAAAAAGGAATGCCAAAAGCGTTAAAAAAAGCTAACTGAAGAACTCCAGCCACCAAAAATAAACGAAAAGACGCACCAATTGTTTGGGACACTAAAAAGAAAAACGATCCTATTTTATAAGTGCCAATACCGAATCGTTGATTTAAATAGGAATAAATCGACACCAATCTAAGTCGATAATAAAGTGGTATCAACACTTGAGCTACCACAAAATAGCCAACAAAATTTCCCAATACAAACTGAAAATAACTCCAGGCAGTATTGCCAACCTCACCAGGTACAGAAATAAATGTAACACCCGATAATGAAGCACCAATCATACCAAATGCTACCAAATACCATGGAGATTTTCGGTTTCCAGTAAAAAAAGTTTCATTATTACTATTACGTGAAGTGATCCATGATATAAGCATCAATAGTCCAAAATATCCAAAGACAACACCAAAAACAATCCAAATATTCACTAGCTATATTTTTAAATTTTTCTCAACTCAACAAATAAAAAATTGATAATTATCGGATTACCTCCATAGATGGATCACTTTCCGTATTGGTTCTACTTAGAGATGTTACCACGTATTTGTATCCCTTATCTTCTTCATTCAACTTAAAACTAGAATTAACAGTTAGGCCAATAATTTTATTGGCATGATTTAAATTTACCTTAGAACCTTTCTTAAATCTATAAACCACATATAATTTTGCTAAATCAGTACCATCCCACTCTAAAGAGCTATTCGTTTGATTAAATTTAATTCCTACTGGAATATTTGGAACAATAGCTTTAATATTTCTATTTTCAGGAACAATTGCCATGTTAGCATATACATCGTCAATTAGTTTTTCGTTTATTCCTTCCAAATTTTTCGTGAAAGATTTAGAGCTAAAAAACATACTTCCATCAAGCCCTTTCAATCTGCGAACCATTCTAATCTGTCTAATGATTTGATCTGAATTCCGCCAAGCTTTTACTTTCGATTTAGAATTCAACCGGTACGCACCATGACCAATATAACAGGGCTTGCCAAAAGAATTTTTTCGCCACCATTTCGCAATTATTCTATGATCGGCTACTTTTTTACCAATGTGCCAATAGATTTGAGGAGTTACGTAATCTATCCAATCATTTTTTAGCCAAAAAAGCACATCCGCATACAAGTCGTCGTAATTGGTTTGTCCTGCTTTTGTTTTCGAGCCAGATTTATCCATATCCTTATTGCGCCAAACTCCAAACGGAGAAATTCCAAACGGCATCCATGGCTTTATCGATTTAATGGTATCGCTAACTTGCTTGATTACAAGATTTACATTATTTCTTCTCCAATCATCAATCCTATCTGGATAAAATTCACCACCATTTTTCACAAAAGCCAAAGAATCTGGAAAGGGAGTTTTTCTAATTTTATATGGATAAAAATAATCATCGAAATGAATTGCATCCACATCATACCTTCTAACCACATCTCCAACAATTTTAGCGAAATGATCCCGAGTTTCCTGCAAACCAGGGTTAAAATACCTATGCTTCCCATACTTTAAAAACCATTCTGGATGAACATTGGTGATGTGCATCGAATCCGTTTTAGTTACTGCATCATCAAAGATAGCTCTGTATGGGTTCAGCCATGCATGTAATTCTATTGCTCTCTTGTGACATTCCTCTATTGCAAATTCAAGCGGATCGTAAATTGGATCGGGAGCAATACCTTGCTCGCCACTCAACCATTGTGACCATGGTTCGTATGGAGATTGATAAAAAGCATCGGTAGCTGGTCGAATCTGAAAAATAATGGCATTCATTCCATTCTTTTTATGCTGATCCAAAAGAGCAATCATTTCCTTTTTTTGATTCTCAACCGAAAGCCCTGTTTTCGATGGCCAATCAATATTAGCGACTGTTGCCACCCAAACAGCACGCATCTCTCTTTTCGGAGATTTCTTTTTTGCCATTGCTCCAAATGAAACCAATAGCATTAGTAATCCAATTATTACTTTTCTATTCATTGTAGTTATATATAACGTTCATTTTACAAGTCCAATTACCGAAATAATTATTCACTTCTTCTGGACACAACATCCAAAAACTTCTCCTCCGTAAATTGACTAATGAGAGTAAATTCATCTCAATTAAAAAGGTTAAATTTGTTTTGTTTATTTCTGACAACTAGCAACCCATAAAAAGGAAACAAAAAATAACGACATAAACATTTAATAATATTGAAAGAATTATTAAGTTGTCATACATGTTACAAAAATATAAAATTTATTAGTTTTGCAATAGAATAATCCAGAAAACAAGTGTCAAAATTGCATAAACTTAAAAAACCGTTATCATGATTAATAACAATACATTACAAACTTATGCAGGAACAGTATGCTTCCTTCTTTTAATATGTGTACAAATATTATTTTCCACAAAACTAATCCTTGCTCAAAAGGTAGACACAGGCATAGATGTACTACAAAAAACCAACTATTCTATTCTTAAAGGAAAAAAGATTGGAATCATCACCAATCCTACGGGGGTGAATAAGAATCTAGAGTCGACTATTGATTTGCTTCACTCTTGCAACGATATAGAGGTTAAAGTTCTTTTCAGTCCTGAACATGGCATACGAGGAGATCATGCTGCTGGCGAGAAAGTCGCAACATACACCGACAAAAAAACGGGTATCCAAGTCTATTCTCTATACGGAAAGCAAAAAAAACCAAATGCTAAAATGCTAAAAGGTCTGGATGCAATTGTATATGACATTCAGGATATCGGAGTACGTTCCTATACCTACATCAGTAGCATGGGATTGCTAATGGAAGCATGCGCCGAGAATGATGTAGAATTTATTGTACTCGATCGCCCAAACCCTTTTGGAGGAATAAAAATTGAAGGTCCCTTAGTTGAACCCAGCCAAATATCTTTTGTAAGTCAGTTTCCTATCCCATATGTATACGGACTAACTTGTGGAGAATTGGCAAAGTACTTGAACGAAGAAGGCTTATTAAAAGATAGCAAGAAATGTAAGTTGCAAGTTATCACTATGGATGGATGGAATCGAAGCTTGACTTTTCAGGAAACTGGTTTGCCGTGGGTACCTACTTCGCCACACATTCCCAATTCGATGAGTGCAATTTACTATGCAGCATCAGGCATACTTGGTGAGTTGTATACCATTTCGATTGGCGTAGGTTACACGCAACCATTCGAATTATTTGCTGCAGAATGGATTAATGCTGATGATTTATCAGAAAACTTAAATAATTTGGCCATTCCAGGTGTTCTATTTCGACCTGTACACTACAAACCATACTATTCTGTAGGAAAAGGCATTATGCTTCATGGAGTTCAATTGCATTTTACGGATATTCAAAAAACACCTATTTCACTCATTCAATTTTATGTGATGCAAGAATGCCACAAATTAAATCCCACTAAAAATCCTTTTGAAATGTGTCAAGCATCACGATTAAGTATGTTCGACAAAGTATGTGGCAGCAAAGAAATACGAATGCGATTTACAGAAAACTTTCTGGTGAAAGATATTGAAGAACTATGGTCTGCACCAAAAGAATCATTTTTAGAAACATCAAAAAAATACTGGTTGTACGAATAAGTACAAAATGGAATTTAAATGAAAAAGCTTCGGATTAATTCCGAAGCTTTTCTTTTATATTTTAATAAATATTTTCCGACGATATAGGAATAATACAATGAGCCAATAGACAGCTATATGTGCCAATGCAAAAAATAATGATCCATTTAAGTCTCCCGCCCAAGATGCAAATCCATTTTTATACAACCAAGCATATCCAGTTACCGAATTTCCTGTCTCATCCGAAAAATGAACCAAATAAGTAATCACTTTAACCCAAGCTCCTGAAAAAACAAAAATGAACAATGGATTCATTCCGAAAACCAAAAAAGGATGAGCCCATTTCTTGTAATCCAAAATATCGATTAGGTAAATCATTACAGCTAAAACCCAAAGCGCTAAACCTGCGGTATAAACCACATAAGAACTAGACCATATTGGTTTGTTAATTGGAAATCCAAAACTCCAAATCAAGCCAGCGATAACACCTATTGAACCAAACATCAATAGCTTTGCAACCAACTTCTTTCGCTCGGTTGACGCAATTAAAAATCCTGAAAGATATCCAAGAATTACAGTTGCAATCGCAGGAAGAGTGCTAAACAATCCTTCCGGATCAAAAGTTACTCCAAACCCCTTGTACATATGATTTGCACCAAGAATCATGGTATCGAATGCCATTGTCGGATTTCCTTCTAAACTGTATGGATCATCACCGCCAAGGAAAAAAACCAAGCCCCAATATGCCATTAGAATAGCCAGTAAGGCAATTACCAAACGAACTTTGCTCAACCACAAACAAAGTAAACTTCCTATTCCATAAGCCAAGGCGATTCTTTGCAAAACACCCATTATTCGTAAATTTTCCAATTTAATATGCACAAATGGAAATGCATTTAGCAAAAGCCCAATGCCAAAAATTATTACAGTACGTTTCAGAATTTTCTTTCCTGCCTCGGGACTTAATTTATGATCGAATTTTCCGAAAGCAAACCACATTGCAACACCAACAGCAAATAGAAAGAAAGGAAACACCAAATCGGTTGGCGTACAGCCGTGCCATTTAGAATGGAGTAATGGTGCGTAAACATGCCCCCAACTTCCTGGAGTATTTACAGTAATCATGGCTGCAATGGTTAATCCTCGAAAGGCATCCAATGCCATTAACCGTTCCGTTTTTTTCATATTTTCAGGATTTTAAATGAGATTTTCTGATTGCAAGCAATTCTTCCATATTTTATAACCTGCTTCATTTAAATGCAAGCCATCATCCGTATAATCTTTTATCAATTGGTATGTATAGGTTGAAAAAGCGGTATACAAATCCACAAAAGTGACCTTTTCCTTCTCGCATAAATCTCGCAGATGAAGATTAACTTCCAAAATATTCATCTTATCAAAATTGACACTTTTAAATATCGTATCATTTGTTGGCAAGAGGTTTTGAACAATTAATTCAATCTCCTTATGCTCCTTTACTTTTGACAAAATGATTTGATAATTCTTAAGAATCTCTTCACAATTTAAACCATCCCCCAGATCGTTGATCCCCATCATCAAAAAAATCTTTGAAGGCTTCCAAGCTATTACCTCATCTATTCGAGAAATAATATCCTTAGATTTTTCGCCTGAAATTCCAAAATTAGCAATCTCCTGATTGGGAAAATATTCTTGCCAATTTCCATCATTAGTAAGGCTATCTCCTAAAAACGCAATTCTATTTTTCATGATCATCTGATTTAATCCCAAACTTAGGATCTACTTGAATCAATTTCACCATTATAAAACTTGGAATGGTACAAAGCATTACCCAAACAAAGAAATGTTGATAACCTATCATTTCCTGAATCCAGCCAGAAATCATTCCTGGAAACATCATTCCCGCTGCCATTAAACCTGTACAAAAAGCAAAATGTGCAGTTTTGTGTTTTCCTTCGGATACATATATCTGATAAAGCATATAAGCAGTAAAACCAAAACCATATCCGAACTGTTCTACCGCCACCGAAGCACATATAAAATAGAAAGATTCAGGCAAAGCATACGATAAATACACATACACTAAATTGGGTAAGTTGATTGCAAACACCATTGGCCACAACCAATATTTTAATCCATTGCGAGAGGCTAAATATCCTCCAAGAATTCCGCCTACGGTAAGAAAAACGATTCCAATGGTTCCATATACCAATCCAACTTCACTTGTTGATAGACCTAAGCCTCCAACTTCTTTCGGATCTAATAGAAAAGGGGAAGCCATTTTTACCAATTGAGATTCTCCCAAACGATACACCAAAATCAATCCAACAATTTTCAAAATATCTTTCTTCATGAAAAATGTCGATACTGTTTCGCCAAAGCCATCAAAAACCTCAGAAAAACTTTTCACTTCTCTTTCCTCATCTTCTTTAGGATTTGGCAAGGCAAATTTATGGTAGAAACAAATGACAAGAAAACTAGCTGCTAAAATGAAAAAAGTAAGTGACCAAGCCATGGGAATATTCGCTTCTGAAGCTCCAAACAGCTTTGTCGTTTCAAAATAACCTGCTAAAATTATTAACAAACCCTGTCCAGTAATCATTGCCAAGCGATAAAAAGTACTTCTAATTCCTACAAAATAAGATTGTTTATGCGTATCTAAAGCATACATATAAAAACCATCTGCGGCAATATCATGGGTAGCTGAACTGAAAGCCATTAACCAGAAAAATGCCAATGTTGATTGAAAGAAGAAAGTAGTTGGAACAGTGAAAGCAACACCTGCCAAACCTGCGCCTATCAATAATTGCATGCTTACAATCCACCAACGTTTACTTTTCAAAACATCAACAATCGGACTCCAAAGAGGTTTTATCATCCAAGGCAAATACAACCATGAAGTATACAAAGCAATATCTGTATTAGAAATGCCGAGCTTTTTGTACATGATAACGGCAACGGTCATCACCACAACGTAAGGAATACCTTCTGCGAAATAAAGCGATGGAATCCATGCCCATGGTGAGCGAGTTTTTGTTTTTGACATTCTACTAACTTTTAAATCAAAAAATCATTTTTGTGAATTATCTGCTATTTTAATTTCTCCCATTACAAGGGGAGATGTCCGACAGGACAGAGGGGTGCATTCTCATCACCCTTTCGCCTATCCGTATTTTCCCTAAAAGGGAAATAATTCTTAATAAAGGTCTGATATAACTCTATTAAAGAACTAATATCAATATTGTCCTATTTATTATTTGTATTGGGCTATCCGCCCAAACCCGACTTCATTTTTTGTCTTAATACAAAAAACGGAAGCAAAAAAAATCAAGGCTACATTTTAAAAAGCTTCCTTATTTACCTCAAGCTTAAGTGCGGCCGGGCGATCTTCAAACAAGTTCTCAGCTTCCCGGTCTTACTAAATCTTAGAGTCAAAACAAAAACTCCTTAAAATAGATGCCGAACAATATATGCTCAAAAAATATGTATGACGCGATTGTGCTAATATCTTTTTTCCAATTCTGCTCCACGGAAATAATGCAGCAAAATTTCATCGTATTTGTAACCTTTTGCGCCCATTACTGCGGCACCAATTTGGCAAAGTCCAACTCCGTGTCCCCAACCGGCACCTATCAAAATAAATTTAGCTGGAATACCATTCTCCTCACCTACTCTGTCAACAACAAATTCGGAGCTGTACAAATGCGATTCAGAAAGCACTTTACGGATTTCCAATTCTTTTCCAATCACCAAGCTTCGCTTTGTCCCTACAATTTTCAATTTGATTAAGCGCCCAGACTCTCCTCTCTCAACAGGTATTAAATCAATAATTTGTCCAAACTCTTTGCCCGTTTTTCGTTCTATCAATTCTGATATCTCTCCTTGTGTATAAGATACTTCCCAACGGTAAAAGTCCATGGTCTCTTGATCGTAGTCATTCAAAACCTGAGAAAGAATTTCTTTATCGGTAGTATTGCAAAATGCTTCTGGAGAAGTACGAATCCATTTAACTGCAGCTTCTTCGTTTTCCAGATTCATATCATATCCTGCCGGAATTTTCGGATTATCGATTACCGCTTGCAAGTAGGTATGATTTTCAGGTTCCCAAACATTTTCAAAAGTCTCAGCAACGCCACCACAACATTTCGAGAAGCGAGCATCGCAAACTTCACCTTCACTTGTTAATACCAATCCTCGAGTAGCTTCAATCGCCTCAACTACCAATTTTGTTGATTGTTTGGTAATGCCTTGATAACGCTGACAATGATCATCTGCACAAACATCAAAATTCACATGATCTTCGCGATCGTACCAACGAATATATTCCTCATCGGTTTCTGCAATACTTTGATAATTGGTGTCTGACTTTTTCAATTCGTCACCTTTTATTACCTGAGCAATTAACCAAGAACGGGAAATTATTGCATGAGCCTTCAACAATTCCATGCTACTCGTTGCACTCATTTCAGATGAAATAACACTCACCAAATAATCTTCGAGAGAAAGAACATTGATGGCAGTCAATTTTTCATCTTCACAAATAAAGTGCAATGCTCCTTTGAAACGCTGATCTTCTTTTCGCTCCCAATGAAATTTAATTCCAATCGTTACATCAAAAAGATCGAAAGATCCTTCTTCGTAAAATTTAGGATAGAAAACCAGTTCTTCATCCACAAGACCATCAAAAGCTATCTTATCGTTTATATAGCTGGCAGTTTGCTTTCCTGTATATTCTTTTCCATTTTGTTGAAGTATGTAAATTCCATTTAATGTAAATGAGATTTTAGGCTCGTACATGATGCCTACCCGTAATTGTGGCTCTTTCATATTATAGTTTATTTGACGTTCGGTTTATGATAGTTTTTTCTCATATCTCCAGAATACTCTTTCAACAACAGCTCCTGCATGGTGAGAATAAAAATCGATTGGTCCTACCCATGGAATAATTGCTGTTTTAAAGCCCAAGACTTTCATATCTTCCAAGCAACGATACAACAAAACCTTTCCTATTCCTTTCCCGCGCAAATCAGGATGTGTACCCATTGGGCCAAACCATGGTAAGCCTTTATTATTTGCGCTGTGTGCCGAGAATGCTTTTATTTTTCCCTTTAACTTAGCTACATGAATAGCAATCGGATCTGATTTATAGGCCATCGCTAATTCAAATTGCCATAATTTCCATTCCTCAGCAACAAAGTCCATCAATTCATCCTTATCTTCTATTGTTGCACGACAAATTTCAATATCATCCGATTTTAAAGTCGATATCTTCTTTTCATCCGACCATTCCCGGTCAGACAAATTGACTACAAGATTCGAAGTATCCATAAAACGATTGAATCCCATTCGCATAGCAAAGCAAAGTGCTGGCGTATATCTTGGATCAATTCCTGGCATGAAATAATTCATTGGAACATCACCCAAACGCATTACATCTACTTTCCTTAAACGCAATTCGTTTTCCAGTAATTCATACATTTTTCTTGCAATTCCTTTTCTTTGATGAGTTTCACTTACCGCCATTAATTTTACATAGCCATAGTTCACTCCTCGAATATCCATTCGACAGGTTCCCATTAAAAATCCTACAATAGCAGCCCCTTCCTCGGCAACCCAAATAATTTCAGGATTATAAAAAGGATCATCGTAGATTTTCTCGTGGAGTAATTCTTTGGTAATAGAATCGAACTTATATGTGTTTTGACACAAAGCCAAAACTTCATCAAAATCCTTATCGTGATATTGTCGTATGGTATTGGTCATATTTCTTTTAATTACTTAAAGTTTGATTTGTAGTAAAAGCATTTTACAGTTGCATTGCTTCCAGTTACAATTGCATTTTTCCAAGCTGCATTCCTATTTTTCCCGTCTACAATTGCATTTTCCTAACCTACATTCCTATTTTTCTCGCCTACAATTGCATTTTTCCAACCTGCATCCCTATTTTTCTCGCTTACAATTACAATTTTCCAAGCTGCATTCCTATTTCCCCTGTCTACAATTGCATTCCTTCGGCTTACATTCCTATTCCTTCCGGCTGCAATTGCGTTCCTTCGGCTTACATTCCTATTCCTTCATAGAAAATGCAAGATCTTAGACTAAATTATTTTTTACCGAAGCACATAGTTTCTTGAAAAAAGCTTCATCAACACTTACTTGTTTGAAGATATCTACAATATCATCCGATGTAATTTTCTCAAAATCTTCTCTGCGCGGAGTAATAAACACTCCTCCAAAATCGACCGATGCAGGGCTTATGAGCAATTGCTGTTCGCCTTCGGCAAAATATTGCGATGGACGATGCAATTTTCGTGGAAACAGATGCATTATGTATTTGCCATCGACATAAGAACAAATCACATTTAGCATTGGCTCTTGTTCTTC
Source organism: Labilibaculum sp. (assembly GCA_016342745.1). Taxonomy (GTDB): domain Bacteria; phylum Bacteroidota; class Bacteroidia; order Bacteroidales; family Marinifilaceae; genus Paralabilibaculum; species Paralabilibaculum antarcticum. The sequence goes on along the minus strand of JAEINT010000014.1, from coordinate 128,826 downwards.
TGGCTGCATAGCAGAAAAAGTTCGATAAAAAACAGAAACAGCCTTCATCATTTCTTTTCCATTTTCTGATTCTATGGAAATCATCTTTCTTAGATAATTTGGGAAAGCCCTCATCTCAAACTTTTCCGAATCAGTCAAAAGTTCCGATTGCGTTTTTTTCAAAACTGCATACTCTGTTTCTACCGGCATAAAATCTTTATTCCCTGCCTGAAAATGCATATGATCGGGAGCTGATGCACCACACTTTGGTCCGTTATAAAACAAGGTATATCCTTGCATGTTTTTAGCCAAAGACAACATTCCTGAAACATTCCCTTCAAAATTCTGATCGACATGATCGACTTTTGGAATGGTGAAATGTTGTGGAATGATTGGAAACGGATTTACTAAAATCACAAAATCATCGCCTTGAGCTATACCTCCCTGTTCTTTAGGAAGTTTATCGAGACACAAAAAGCAAGCACGATTTTCGATACTCTTTTGATCCACTTTAGCTGCAGATGATCTAATTCTTTCTGGATTGAACTGAACCTTAATCTTGCATCCATCGAATTGAAATTCTTTCTCTTTAACTTTTTCCAATCCCTTGTAATTTCCTGTTGCCAAAGGCCAATCTTTAAGCTGATCGTTCAGAAAATCACCTAATATCTGTGTGGAAGATTTCTCCTCCAATAAATTCTCTAATTTATTTATGCTGTTTACATTCATTCTTTTCCAATATCTTAACAAAACATACTACTATAGTCCCTTTGTTAAATTAAATCATTTAACGCTTACAGGTCTTCGACTCTGTCAGGTTATTTTAATCGGGCCACCATAATTCCCGATTGATATTTACTATGCATGAGCATTTCTGCTAAAGGAATATCCGAGATCACTACTTTTTTAGCTTTGCTCGAGGCATGCATCAAGTGCAATCGGTTATTCACATGAATCGCAATACCAACATGAGATATGTCTAATCCCTCAATTTTAGTTGTAATGGCAATTAAATCTCCATTTTGAATTTTATTTTCCAAGTTTTGGATATTGTTTTCGCGAATAAAAAACAATTCTCTTTTATTGATTTCATTTTCGGTTTCCCCGATTTCTGATACCAATGCTGTATCCGATTGCAAAGCAGGATAAGAATCAACATGATTGCTCATAAAATTGATGATTTTATTGTACTTCTCACCACCTATTTCAGCTGTAATATTTCTTACAATTCCCTTTTTTTCATTTTCATAAATCCAATCGGAAAAATAATGTAATCGCGAAGAGTAATCAGTCATTTTACCATTTCGGTAACGCAACTTTTCAAGTTCCTTCAAAAAATCATTAGTTTGAACCGAATCGGTGGCTAGTGCCTTCAATAAAGCAACCACATTTTCCAAATAAGTGGTACAATCCAACTCACGGAAATTAACCACTAACTGTTCTTTCTCATTCCCATCTAAAGTACCACCAACGTAAGCTGTTTGCATAAACATCTTAGCCACTTCAATTACCCGATCATTCAATGATAAGGAATCAAGGAACATCGATCCAGCTATTTTTCGAATAGAATTAAAAATTTCCTGATCTGTAGAATCTGAAAGATGAATTTCTTTCCTGAATTCCTGCGCCTCACTTTTTACAGTTTTTCCTTTGCAAGCAATTAAAAAGATCAGTAAAACGGCCAAAACATACCAACTCTTGTTCTTCATATTCTTCTATTTTAGAGTTTCGCACTAAAATTACCTCAGTATTCCTATTTATTTTCTCTGTGAATCTCAGTACACTCTGTGGTTAAACTTTTTTTTTACCACGGAGAACACTGAGTTACACAGAGCATAAAACTTGCATTTGTCTTCCTAATTCTTTCTCTGTGAATCTCTGTGCACTCTTTGGTTAATTTTTTTTCACCATGGAGAACACTGAGTTACACAGAATCTAAATCATGTATTTTAATCTATTTCTGGCTCAACAATTTTCTAGCTTTCAATTCGATGGTACGAATACGATCTTTGTAAGTATTATGAGCATTCATTTTTTCGATATCCAACGAAGCATCAGAATTATCATCCCAACGACGACACAGATAAATTGGATCGTAAATTCTACCAATCTGGTAATTACGAGAAATGGCCAATCCTAAAGCATAATCTTCACCGTAATTTACATTTGGAATTGGATTCTTACGTAATACTGGTGTGTAAAATGCTCGAGGCGCGCCCAATCCGTTAATACGAAGTGCATTATTTCTACCATTTGCAGGTGTCCACTCTTTGTGATCAATAATTCCAGGAGGAATTTCTTCTAGTGCGAAATTTACCATCTGATAAGTTCCAACTACCATGGCACAGTTTTCTCGATAAAATGCATCAACCACTTTTTGCACAGTGTCTTCACCGGCATACAAATCATCACTATCCAACTGAATGGCAAATTTACCGCAAGACTCATGAGCTACGGCCTCATTCCAACAGCCTCCAATTCCCAAATCTTTTCGTTCTGGAATAATGTGAATAATACGATCATCTATAGCAGCATATTTCTGAATAATTTCGGTAGTTCCATCTGTAGAGTAGTTATCTACAATAATTAAATTGAAATCAATAGCTGCCTTTTGAGCCAAAACCGATTTAATTGCATCCTCAATAGTTTTTACACGATCGCGAACCGGAATTACCACAGAAGCTTCCACTTTAAAATCACCTTCATCAAAAGCAACATTGTCAAAATTTGGTGCTAAAAAAGCTCCAATTCTCTTCAAATGTTCAGTGCAAGCAATTTCCATTTCAATTTGTACTGCGCGATTCTTAGGATCAACGTAATCGAAAATTTTCTCTCCCGATTTTCTTGTATCCATTTCTTCTTCGGTGTACAAAACTTCTGGTATTCTCATGAATTCTGAACGGGCAGCCATTGCCAATCGCAATTCATACAATCCAGCATGACGAAAGGTAGTATCAACATCCTTCACTGCTTCTTTTAACACTTTCGCATCATAAAAAAGAACCGATCCAAAATTAAAATCATCTCTCAAGCTTCCTTCCTGATAATCAATTACTGGACAATTTTCAACTACACCATCTTTTATCGCGCGATAATTCGAATACACCAAACCACTATTCGTATCCTTGGCTACTTTCATAAACCGATCCAAAGCCAATTGCCCCATAGTTAAGGCACTTGTTTTTGTGTAGATGAAAACATATTCAGAATCTGTTTTTTCAGCAATTGCATGAATTGTTTTTCCGTGCGATAAGGTTTCTGATGTTAAAACATTAACACCTTCAGCCTCTACTTGAGCATCGCCACCTACAACATAAATCGCAGCTACTAAATCTGATTTTACTAGCTCATTAATTGTAATTTCAGTCTCTTCCTTTGTTCCAAAAGGAATAAAACATGTCACCTTTCCGTTCATAGTAATTATTGTATTTTAATATTTTCTTATACGATTTTATAGATCAAATTATACACTCTTATAATGCCGATAGATATCTAAAACACAGTCATAAACGAAGTGAAATAAATGTGTAATTTTAGATACTATTCGGTATTACTGATTAAAAAATTGAAGCATCTGTTTCATCAATTCATTTCGATACTCCTTCGATTTTAGCGTTTCAAATGGAAATCCTAAAATTACAGATTGATAATTTCCATCATACAATACTCCAGCACTCTTATTATTTCCTGAATAACGAAGAAGAACTTTTGCGCCATCACCTTTAGGCTCAATCGCGTCGGGTGCTTCTACCTTATATATATTAGGTGAATACCCTGTTTCAAATTGATATTCTCCAGAAAAATTATTTTTTACTTCGTTTGGATGCGATATCCGTCCCAATTTGCTTGCATGATTGGTTCTGAACTTAAAATGCAACTCATCCTTAGCAAAAGATTTTGCTAAAGTATCACCACAAAGTTTCAAATCTGTTCCTACATAAGCTCCTGTCAATATCAAATTTGCATTTTTATAACTGATGTATTTTCGAATTGCCTCTCTCATTTCGGGCGTGTAGATTGTAAAATCTTTATTCTCCTTGCCGTAAATTCTCTTGGTAGTTTTTTCCTCACCAAAAATCAAATCCAATATAGAATAATCCTTCACTTCCCAATTCAATTCCACAAATGCCTCATCACTCATCGACACAAATCCAAACCCATTATCGCGAATCGCTTGTCCATGTACAAAAGGATAATCGAAATTATTGCCCGGTATTATTCTTTCTTCCTGATCTGCATAGCAGCTTCCATGACCTGATGCATCATCATCCAACCATTTTGATTGTCGATCGAAATCATATTGATCACCTACATAGGCAATATTTCTTTTGTAGGCGACACCTTCATCTTCTGAACTTAAAAAGCCAGCCAATTTGCCATTATCAAAACCCTGAGGAGCCGAAACGCGATCAAATCCATTTACAATTAAAACAGGTTTCTTCCCATTTTCAGATTTGCAATAGGCCAATATTTCTGAGTCGAAACTTTCTCCACCTTTATTTAATGCTGTTACCTTAAAACTGTAAATAGTACCTGGTTTGCAATTCGAAATTTTGTATTCAGAATTGGTCACGATCGTTCCCTCATCAAAACCTTCGTCCTCAACTCTTGCATAAACTTTATAAAAATCTGGCATTGCCGTAGGCTCTAATTCATCTTCAACAGCTTTCCACGAAAGAACAATTTCCTTTTCAGTTTCCCTGATTTGAAAATGATCTACTGGTAAAGGTTGAATTACATAAGCTCTTTCATCCTGCGATGATAAGAATTTCAGGATTCCTTTATAATAAGCCCTACTGATATCGAATTTAAACTTCGGATCCATTCCCTGATACATATCAGCAAAATTTTGATGTGATAAAAGTTCAGATAACATAGTAGGAACTTTTGGGCGATAAGCTTCTGAATATTGTTTGTTCCACATTCCTCTACGCCTCCATTTAGGCTCATACTTCTTGCGAATATCTTCCACAACCTGCGATTGAACAATATCCGTTAAATCGCGACTTGCCCATTTCGATTGTCCATTTGGAAAATAATCCTCACCTCTGGTTGTAGAGTAAATGGCCAAAGATCCAATGATAGCATCATTCGGTGTAATTCCAGCATCTGTATGAAATGCCAAGGCCATATCAATTGGAATACCCAAACCTTTTGCATCCACATTTTTTGTTGGCCCGGATGGTGCTCCAATTAAATAATCCACCCACTCTCCACGACTCATGTAATCATCTTTGTAATCCGTTTTGCCAATTTCTCTTTTCTGAAACTTGGCAGCATCTTTTCCGCGATTGCTATAATCTGCTTCGTAATCTTTATTGATACTATAAACGATCGAATCAGGCATTCCTGCATATTGTAAATAATAACGAGCAGCCTCCTGATATCTCGGACGATTACTTGTGTATTTTTGCCAGATTCTAGAATCCATATTAAACCCAAGCTCTGTTCTTTGTTTTTTTAACTCCTCCAATTCTTCTGGTTTTCCTCGGGCTATATTCCCCATACCTCCGCCAAATCGAATGGCATCAGCCGAAATCCACTTACCAGTCTCATCACTCTTGTTGGTCAATTCAACCATTCCCTTTTCAGGATTCTTCCCTTTATCAAAAAGAAAGGTTCCTAAATAAATCCAAGTTTTACCTCCCATGCTCTGATTCACCAAAAAATTGGCTCTACCACCTGCATGATGTACTGTGTAATGTGCATCATTCACATTATCTTCATCATCAGAATAGGAAACATAAACTGCATATTCTCCTTTTTCTTGAAAATTAGGCAAATATTGAACTCTAGCAGATTCCTCGGTATTAGCCTCTGCCTGATAGCTAGTTCCCAAATCAAATGGATTTTCACCCTCAAGATAAAAAGGATATTTATTGGTAAATCCCGCTTGTGAATTCAACTCCCAAACAGAATCTGTTACAAGATATTCCGATCCTTCGGACGACCATTCGGCATCTACAATTACCTCATTTCGCTGAATATCCCTCTCGCGTGGAAACAAAACATTGGCTCCAGCCTTTTCTAGCATAGGAGCAATATAAGGAACAACAAATTCCATTGTCCATAAATCTTCAACCGTTGTATAAACTCTTGCACGTTGCCATTCCCATCTATCCAAAGTATTTTCGTAATACCATCCATGTGAATGCCAAAGAGCAATGTGTTTATTTTGTAAACCCTCAGTTGGATCATTTCCAGCATTTATTCTTCGTACCAATGGATGGATGGATTCAGGATTTTTATTCAACCTACTCCTATCAATATCATTAACATGAGTTTTATAAAAATTAGGAATTAGATCTCTAATTTCCAGCCCCATGCTCTCTATCCTTAGCTTATAGTTTCTAAATTTCCTTCCCAAACTTTCTTTCAGCCCAAGGTAATTTTTCTCTACTGATTCAAGACGAAAAGGAATGTAAGTAAATGTAGGGTTCATATACAATACAATTTCCTTTTGCTCTGAGTCTATTTGTAAACTATCGAAGCGAAATTTGTAAGAAAATTCTTTTGAGGCATTCTCAACAAAAGTTTGCGCTGCTTTTTCGGCTTTTCGCTTTAATTTGTCTGATTTCTTTGCTGCTATCAAATTAAAATTTGAGAACAACAATAAAGAGATCACAAAAAGCAGTCTGAAAAAACGGATATTTCGAAAAAATCCAAGCATGGAAATCATTATTTTTACATTTAAAATGAACCAGTTAAAGAGAAGACCAAATTCAAGCTATTGAATTTGGAAATTCTCAGATAAATCTAAACAATAAACCTGACAAAAGCTTCAATTGCTTCGTATTCTGCCAAGCCCAATTTGTTAAATAAATCAGCTGTAGCCCTATTTCTTTCTTCCGATCTTTGCCAGAACAATCTCGAATCATTCCCCAAAAATGGAGCACTCTCCATTTGCGACTGATGGCGCAAGATGGCATTTCGTTTGTGTTGCAATTCCTCAGGACTAATTGGCACTGCCATTTGAATTTCATCCAAATTCCATTCCTGCCATGCTCCTCGATACAACCATACGTAACAATCCTTCATCCATTCCTCATCCTTTACAATTTTCAAGGCCTGATAAATCCCTTCCCAACAAACCCGATGAGTTCCATGAGGATCGGACCAATCACCTGCTGCAAATATCTGATGTGGTTTTGTTTTTCGAAGCAAATTCACAATAATTCGAACATCTTCTTCCCCTAATGGATTTTTCTTAACAGCACCCGTTTCATAAAAAGGAAGGTCTAAAAAGTGAAGGTTTTTTGATCGTACGCCAACAAATCGACAAGCTGCCTTTGCCTCTCCTCTTCTAATTAAGGCTTTCATATTTCGTACTGCGGATGTATCGATTCCTCCTGGCTTTTTATTTTTCAAAAGAAACTTTTGAATATCTTCAATAACACACTGAAGATTTCCTTCGTTGGTATCATGAGTTCGTGAAAAACTCTTTACAAATGAAAGATATCTCACCGCCTCATCATCAGCAACAGCAATATTTCCAGAGGTTTGATATGCGACATGAACTTCATGATTCTGATCGACTAATCTTTTCAAAGTTCCCCCCATCGAAATCACATCATCATCAGGGTGAGGACTAAAAACCAACACTTTTTTAACAGCTGGCTCTGCTCTTTCAGGACGATGAGAATCGTCTGCATTAGGCTTACCACCTGGCCAGCCCGTAATGGTATGTTGCAAATCATTAAATACTTTTATATTTACTTCATAAGCAGAACCATAGAAAGCAAGTAATTCACTTAAACCATTGTCGTTATAGTCGCGATTGGTCAATTTCAATATTGGTTTTTGCAATTTATTACACAACCAAACAGCAGCTTTTCGAATCCAATAACGATCCCAGTCTACACTGCCAACCAACCAAGGATTCTTCACTCTTGACAATTCCCCTGCAGCTGGCACATCCAAAACGAACTTCACATCAGGATGTCGTTGTAAATAACTTGCAGGAACCGCATCGCATTGACTTTCTTCCAATGCCTTTTTAACAATTGTTGCTTTTCCTTCACCCCAAGCCATCAAAATAACCCGTCTGGCTTTAAATATTGTCCCAACACCCATAGTTATAGCAGCTTTGGGCACATTATTTATCCCATTAAAATCTTTAGCTGCATCTCGTCTTGTCAATGCATCGAGCATAATCAAACGGGTTTTTGAATCCAATTGCGAACCTGGCTCATTAAAGCCAATATGTCCTGTACGACCAATTCCGAGTATCTGTAAATCTAATCCTCCAAAAGAATCAATCAATTTTTCATACTCACTACAATATCCAGTCACCATAAGCTTACTCACCTCTCCATCGGGAACATGAACTTGATCTTTAGGTATGTCAATATGACTAAACAAAACATCATTCATGTAATGATTGTAACTTTGGGCACTCAATTTCAACATTGGATAATACTCATCCAAATTAAAAGTAATCACATTCTGAAAAGATAAACCCTCCTCCTTGTGCAAACGAATCAATTCGGAATACACACCTAACGGCGTAGCCCCAGTAGCAAGACCTAGCACACAGTTTTCGCCAACTTTTTGTTTTGATTTAATCTCATTGGCAATTTCACCAGCAACCCATTTGGCAGCTTTTTCTGCAGTCGAAAAAATATCTGCTGGCATTTTTTCATATCGGGTTTTCACTGTTCTGTCGAACTCATCTGAAGGTTGGTAATACAACTTGGCTTCATCAAGTTCTTCTCGAAACTGTAGTATCTGATTTTCCATTTTGCTATCTCCTGATTTAAATTACTTTCGGATCAAAAATAGAACAGAAAATTAAATTTTCCAAAATTGGTCATACATGTTATATAATACTTTTCACTAATGTTTAATTTTTATATATTTGTAAAGTGAAAACATACACATCAATACAATAAGGATATCAAGGAACACAGAAGGAATGAAAATATAAGTTTGCAAATTAGATATTAATTAAAATATTTGTAAATTCATTTTAAATTAACATTCATCATACATGTTATAAAAATAAAATAATGATATTAATAGCAGAAAGCGGCTCAACTAAAACGGATTGGATTTTGCTTGGAAGTAAAGGCGTAATTAAACGTCAACAAACTTTAGGCATTAACCCTTATCATCAAAATAAGAGCTCAATAATTAACATTATTAGCTCACTAAATCAATTTGATTCAATTAGCAAAATCTTTTTTTATGGTGCCGGCTGTGCTGTTGATGAGAAGAAACAGATCATTAAAGATGCTTTGTTAGAAATATTTCCAGGTGCCAATTGTGAAATCAACAGCGACGTTTTAGCTGCTGCTCGATCGGTATGCGGTATCGAAAAAGGAATAGCATGTATCATTGGTACGGGATCCAACTCCTGTTTATACAATGGAAAAAACATTGAACACAACGTTCCACCATTGGGATATATTTTGGGCGATGAAGGTAGTGGAGCCGTTATGGGTAAAAAGCTAATAGCTGATATATTAAAAAATCTTGCTCCTAAAGAAATTAAAAGTGCATTCTATAAAAAATACGAATTGGATTATGGTGAAATCATAAACAAAGTTTACAAAGAAGAAGCACCAAGTCGTTTTCTTGCACAGTTTACTGTTTTTCTTTCAGAGAATATTGATTCTCCATATGTATCACAACTTGTAAAAAATAGTTTTCGTGAATTTTTTGAACGAAATATAAAACAATACGATAATCACGATAGTCTTCCAATTCACTTTATTGGAAGTATTGCATTTTACTTTAAAAATGAATTGCAAATCGTGGCAAAAGAAACAGGTTTAAGCCTGGGTAAAATACAGCAAAGCCCATTAGAAGGATTGATCCAATACCACCTTGGTAAATAAAAACAAAAGAATGAACAAAGAAAACAATCAAAACTCTTCAAACAGAATAACAGAATCTCCTTCTAACTTTTCTAATTTGGAAAAGATGTCGGTTACGGAACTACTTACCGGAATTAATCAAGAAGATGGACAAGTTCATCTAGCGGTAAATCGTTCTATTCCAAAAATTGAGAACTTTGTAAGTTTACTGATTGATCGTATTAAGGCCGGAGGTAGATTATTTTATTTAGGAGCTGGAACAAGTGGCAGACTTGGTGTTTTAGATGCCTCAGAGTTGCCCCCAACTTTTGGAGTTCCTGGAAATATCGTAATTGGATTAATTGCAGGAGGAGAAAAAGCTTTACGAAATGCAGTAGAATCAGCTGAAGATGACTGGGATAAAGCATGGGAAGAAATTCAAGCACATGGCTTTAATCAAAATGATTCAGTATTGGGAATTGCAGCTTCGGGCACAACTCCTTATGTTATAGGTGGCGTAAAAAAAGCTCGCGAAAATGGATTGCTAACAGCATGTATTACTTGCAATCCTGAAGCTCCGGTTTCTAAAGAGGCAGAAATTGTAATTGAAGCAATTGTTGGACCTGAGTTTGTTACAGGAAGTACTAGACTAAAAGCAGGAACTGCTCAAAAAATGATTCTCAACATGATCACCACCAGTTTAATGATTAAATTGGGACGAGTAAAAGGGAACAAAATGGTTAACATGCAACTAACCAACAAAAAATTGGTTGAGCGTGGAACCCAAATGATTATGGAAGAGTTAAATCTCGACAAAGAGACATCAAAACAATTACTCTTAAAACATGGCTCAGTAAAGAAAGCCATTGAAGCTTACAAGTAGATTATAATTTAGGATAAATAAAAAAACGGGGACTGAATCATCAATCTCCGTTTTTTATTGAAAAAAATAATCTATTTTTTCAAATATTGTGTATAAATCTCCAGTGTTCGATTTATTTGTTCAACCATTGCCTTATAAGCCTTATCTGCATCTTTGTCTCGAATTGCTTCAAAAATGGTACGATGAGCTTTAATTGTAAAATCTTTCTCTCCATCTACATTTGCATAAATTAAATTACGCATACGAGGTAAAAGCGAATAGACTGGTTCCATTGTAATAATAACAATTGGATTGCCAGTAGCCTTAGCCACATTCAAATGAAATTTATTAATGATATCAGCTTCCATTTGCGTATTATCTGAATCACAATCCTCTAAATCAGTTATACTCTTTTGAAGTAGCTCCAAATCCTTATCTGTTCGATTATTCGCAGCCATACGAGCAATTTCTGGCTCGAACACGCGTCTCACTTCAATAATCTGAGGAATTAAATTGCTATCAAAACTCAGATCATAATACAAATTTAAGGAATCAATAGCATCTGTTATTTTCAATTCACTAACAAACATGCCACTTCCCTTTTTGATTTGAATCAAACCTCTCGCACTTAATCTACGCAAAGCTTCACGCAAAGCAGTTCGACTTACAGCAAACATCTCACACAATTCTCGCTCCGACGGAAGTTTAGCTCCTACCAATAATTTCTTCTGGCGAATAGCCTCTTCTATTCGGCGCTCAATCTTCTGACTAAGAGTTTGAGCCGATCCTATTTTTCCAAAAATTTCCTCCATGACAACAATTTTACTTCAACTTGTATGATCTATTTCAAAATATCTAGCAATAGACATGTTCATCACGAATAAATCACACAACTAAACCCAAGTACAAACATAATCAGAAAATACCGAATTTCAAGATTTCAGCTTTATTTTAAACGATTACGAAGATTCCATTAAATTTATATAATAATTATTAATCATCAATAAGAAAAGCAATTTATTCACATATTCAATGTGAAAATTCATCATACCAAAATAAAATAAGCCTAAAAAAAAAAGGGTATTCTAGTTAAGAATACCCTTTCAAAAATTATTTTAATTACAAGTTCTTATTTCATCATTTCAGCATAGTGCTTATAAAACAATGGAATTGTATTGATTCCATTAAAGAATTGCTCTAATGGGAAGTTCTCGTTTGGAGAGTGAATTGCATCAGCCTCAAGACCAAATCCCATTAATACTGATTTCGTACCCAAAATCTCTTCAAAAGTAGAGATGATTGGAATAGATCCACCTGAACGAACAGGTACTGGACGCTTACCGTAAACTTCAGTATAAGCTTTATCAGCTGCTTTATAAGCAGGAATATCGATAGGACAAACATAACCTTGACCACCATGAAGAGGTGTAACCACAACTTTAACACAGTCAGGAGCGATGGCTTCAAAATGCTCTTTGAAAAGAACAGAGATTTTTTCCCAATCTTGGTTAGGAACCAAGCGAGTAGAAATTTTAGCATTCGCTTTAGATGGCAATACAGTTTTAGCACCTTCGCCAATGTAACCACCCCAAATTCCACAAATATCGAATGATGGACGAATTCCTGTGTGCTCAGAAGGCGAATAACCTTTTTCACCAGCCAATTCTTTCACATCAATTGCTTTCTTATATTCTTCAACATCGAAAGGAGCTTCAGCCATCATAGCACGCTCTTCTTTTGATACCTCAATTACATCATCGTAAAATCCAGGAATGGTAATATGACCATTCTCGTCAACCATCTGAGTAATCATTTTAGCCAATACGTTGATTGGGTTTGCTACAGCACCACCAAACAATCCTGAGTGAAGATCACGATTAGGACCAGTTACTTCAACTTCCCAATACATCAAGCCACGAAGACCTGTTGTAATTGATGGCATATCTGGAGCAATCATACCTGTATCTGAAACCAAAATAATATCTGACTTCAACATTTCTTTATGCTCTTCACAAAACTTAGGAAGGTTTGGAGAACCAACTTCTTCTTCACCTTCAATCATGAACTTTACATTACAAGTCAAGCAATCGTTCTTAACCATGTATTCAAAAGCCTTAGCATGCATAAAAGCCTGCCCTTTATCATCATCAGCACCACGTGCCCAAATCTTACCATCTTTTATTACTGGCTCGAAAGGATCAGTATCCCATAGTTCAACTGGATCAACAGGCATAACATCCATATGTCCGTAAATCAATACAGTTGGTAAAGCTGGATCAATGATCTTCTCACCATATGTAACAGGATTTCCTTCTGTTTCCATTACTACAGCCTTATCAGCTCCAGCATCTAACATCAACTGTTTCCAGTATTCAGCAGCCTTATACATTTCTGGTTTATTAGCTTCAATCGAGCTAATTGATGGAATTCGAATCAATCCGAATAATTCTTCTAAGAATCTTTCTTTATTCTCTTCAATATATGTTTTAATGTTATCCATGATAATGTGTTTATAGGATTTAAGTAATTTGAAACGTAAATATACAATAGAAGATGTAATATTAGATATCTGATTTGAGAATAATTTGGTAAAAAACCTTAAAACAGGCAAATACAAAAAAAACAGCAACTCGTAAGCTGCTGTTCTATATTATCTATCACTAAGAGATCTATTACTCTCTTTTCTGCATTATCTCATCAATATGCTCAGCTGCATACTTTAATTCTTCATACCATTCTTTACCGTATTTTCGGATAAGAGGCTCTTTTAAAAACACATAAACTGGAGTTCCTTTTTTAAATCCTAACTCGCGAGCAGGCTGACAAATATTCCATTTGTTATAATTTACCGCATCAAATTCAGCATATTTCTCAATTCGAATTGGATACAAAGAGCATGAAATTGGTTTGCGATATTTAATTTTACCATCAAGATAAGCCTTTTCGATACCACACAAAGCCAATCCATTTTCAAAAACAGTATATACACACTCTTTATCATTAATGATAGGAGTTACCAAATCATCATCAGAATCAATCACAGAAGTTCCCTGTTTCTCAATTTCTTCAATTCCTTCTTTTGTAAGATATTCTTTTATATCTGGATAAATCTCTTCAAGAATTGCTTTTTCTTCCTCATCTAAAGGTGCCCCTGAATCTCCTTCGATACAGCATGCGCCTTTGCATTTGCCAAAATCACAAATAAACTTCTTCTCAATCACATCAAGACTTACTATGGCTTTTCCTATCTGTAACACAATAATAACTTTTACAATTTCTAATTAACGGATTTACAGTATAAAAAAATCCGTACTATCTCGCAAAGATAGTACGGAAACTTATAATTTCAGTTACAATCTTTTATTTTATCAAAGATTTACCGGTCATGTCTTCTGGTTTTTCAATACCCATAATATCTAACAATGTTGGAGCAACATCGGCAAGAATACCATTCTCAATTCCTTTTGAACTATCCGTTACCCAAATACATGGAACAGGATTTAAAGAGTGAGCTGTATTAGGAGAACCATCAGCATTCACTGCAAAATCAGCATTACCGTGATCAGCAATAATGATTACATCGTATCCATTTGCTTTAGCCGCTTCAACCACTTGCTCAGCACATTTATCTACTGCCTGAACAGCTTTAGAAATTGCTTCGTAAACTCCTGTATGTCCTACCATATCGCCATTAGCAAAATTTAAACAAACAAAATCTGCAGATTTAGCATTCAACTCAGCAGTAATCATATCAGCAACAGCTGGAGCAGACATTTCTGGTTGTAAATCGTAAGTAGCTACCTTTGGAGAAGCAACTAACAATCTGCTTTCGCCTTCGAATTCAGCTTCCTGACCTCCTGAGAAAAAGAATGTTACGTGAGCATATTTTTCTGTTTCAGCAATACGAATTTGCTTTCTTCCAGCTTTTGAAACAACCTCACCCATTGTGTTTTTAACGTTATCTTTATCATAGATTACATTAACACCTTTAAAGTTAGCATTGTAACAAGTCATGGTGTACCACTCTACATCCATAGTATGCATTCCAAACTCTTGAATATCTTCTTGAGTAAAAACCGTTGTCATTTGACGTAAACGGTCAGTACGGAAATTGAAACAGATAACTACATCACCTTTTTCAATTGTAGCTAAAGGAGCTCCATTAGCATCAACCATTACTGTTGGCTTCACAAACTCATCTGTTACACCTTCCGCATATGATTCTTCCATCGCAGCAACAGCACTTGTTACAGCTTTCCCATCTCCTTTTGTATATAAATCGTAAGCAAGTTTTACTCGATCCCAGTTGGTGTCTCTATCCATTCCGTAGTAACGACCAATTAATGAAGCAAACTTCGCTGATCCTGTTTTTTCAATCGCTTCAGAAAATGCTTTTACGAATCCTAATCCTGATTTTGGATCTGTATCACGTCCATCAGTTAAACCATGAACAAAAACATCATTCAATCCAAAAGCCTGAGCGGCATTACAAAGAGCAATTGCGTGATTACTTAATGAGTGTACACCACCATCACCGATTAAACCAATCAAGTGAACTTTTTTACCATTCTCTTTAGCATGAGTAAAAGCTTTAACAACCTGCTCATTATCCTTAAGCGTATCTTTTTCAACTGCCATGTTGATTTTTACCAAATCTTGATAAACAACACGTCCAGCACCAATATTTAAATGTCCTACTTCTGAGTTACCCATTTGTCCCTCAGGCAATCCAACAAATCTTCCAGCTGCTTGCAACTGAGAGTTAGGATATTTAGCTAACAAGCTATCCATGTATGGAGTAGCCACTGAAGAAATTACATCTGCATTTGTTTTATCACCAATCCCCCATCCGTCAAGGATCATCAATAATGCTTTCTTATTATCTGCCATTTTGAAGTATTTTATATCTTAAATTCTTTATTACTTGGTCTAAGTCTTGCAAAAATATCCTATTAATTCAAATAAAAAAATTAGTTAGAGACTTGAATTCCTTTATTTTAGACCGAAAACGTTTGCTTAGGTAAAATTGTTCAAAGACGAACAACAATAAATGAAATTCTGAGGATAATCTTGATACAGGAAACTATAAAAAAAGACCTGCTACAGGACTCGTTAATATGTAGACTTCAATTTTCATATATAAAAAAAGAGGGGAAGATTATTAAAATCTTCCCCTCTTTCGTGGTGCCACCTGGAATCGAACCAGGGACACATGGATTTTCAGTCCATTGCTCTACCAACTGAGCTATGGCACCCTTTGTTTTGGTGCTACAAATGTAAATAAAAATTGTTTTTCACAAAATTAAAAATGAAGCTACACCAAAAATTCCAAGCCATAAATCATCAATATAATTAAGTATCAACTTTTTTCGAAATGCTATTTAGAATGAATCTAATCGCTGGATTAATAAAAATTGAACAATAGAAGCTATTTTCATGCGTTAAAAGCATATCTAGGTATAGTTTTTGTTACTACAAAACACACCTATTTGGTAAAACATTAATTCGAACACATAAATTTTCATCATATGAAATTATCCTTTCCTAAGTTATTTTTAATAGCAACAATTCTCTTTAATTCCTTTGCATATACATCTTGCAATAAAGATGATTCAAATCATAAAGAAGATGAATTCGATGTGATTAACGAAGTGATGCAAGAATGGTATTTCTGGAATGATGAATTACCATCGATTAAATCATCGAATTACAATTCTGCAAATAACTATTTTGAAGATTTATTGGCCTCTCAAGATCGTTGGAGTTATATCGCTAACCGTGATCAATTATTAGCCTATTTAGAAAATGGAACTTACACGGGCTATGGATTGGGTTTTAAATTTGATAGCAATAACGACTTAAGAGTAAAACTCATTTTTGACGAATCACCTATTGCTGCTGAAGGAATTACTCGTGGATGGAAATTAATCTCAATAAATGGCTATACAATTCCTGAAAATCCATCATCTAGTGATGAAGATAAGATTCTTGATGAATTAGATAAATCTTCAAGTGAATTCATATTTGAAAATAATTTAGGAGAACAAAAGGAATTCTTAGCCAGTCAGATTACACTAGATCAAAACAGTGTATTGAAAAGAGAAGTAATTGACCACCAAGGAATCAAGGTTGCCTATTTAGCATTCGACAGCTTTTTGCAAAAATCGGAAGAGGAATTGAATGAAGCCTTTACTTACTTTAAAGAACAAAGCGCAGAAGAATTGGTTTTAGATCTCAGATACAATGGTGGTGGAAGTACTGCAATTTCTAATCAATTATCTTCATTGATAACTGGCAATGCCTTTACAAATGATATATACTCTAAGGTTTTTCACAACGAATCAAAAATGAGTGAAGATTTTACTGAAGCATTCCAAGAACAAGCCGCTGCATACGCTTTTGATCGTGTTTTTATAATTACGACATCGGGAACAGCATCGGCAAGCGAAATGGTTATTAATGGCTTAAAACCTTACTTAGATGATGTTATTCTAATTGGAAGTACAACCCACGGAAAACCTGTTGGCATGTATGTTTTTGAAGATATATCATTAAATCTGGCTATCGTTCCAATTAGTTTTAAAATTACCAATGCTGCTGATGAAGGTGATTATTTTGAAGGTATTCCTGTTGATTTAGAAATATCAGATGATTTGTCATATGATTTTGGAGATATTGAAGAAAGCAACTTTAAAGCTGCCTTAGATTATATCGTAAGTGGAAACTTCCCAGTTATTACTGCTGCAAAAGCACTATCAACAAACGAACGTGAGTTTAAGAAGAAAGGTTTTGATGAATTGGTTGGCGCAAATTAAACCAAAATAAGATATTGTAAAGAGTCAATAATCGTTTCTGATTATTGACTCTTTTTGTATGTACTCATTCAATATATCCGAATCATTTTTTATATTCTATCTAAATAACAAGATATTAGATAAGCTTCTATCAATGATTATTTATTAATTAACTATCTTCTTCATAAGAAATTAGAAAAATCCATCAGGGAAATAAGAGATAAGAAAAGTATAGTAAGATTGTGAAATATTTATCAAAATAAGACTTTAAACATGTTCCCATTTTTACGACAAATAATTTTTGAAACTGTAAAATATCAAGTAAAGAAGAAAAAAACACCAGATATTCAAGTGCATAAAAAAGTAAAAAATGCAACGGTTGAATTAATTCATATCGTTCATGATTTTATTTTCATTCTTTTAGGTATTCTTTGCGCAGGTTTTGGCTTAAAAGGATTTCTACTCCCCAACCTATTTATTGATGGTGGTGTAATGGGGATTTCCCTAATGATCGCTGAACTTACCGTACTACCCCTATCAATTTTAATTGTTGCAGTTAACATACCATTTTTAATACTGGGATTTACTACACTAAGTCGTCAGTTTACAATTAAAAGTATTATTGCCATAGTATTACTGGCAATTACAGTTCATTTTATACCATTTCCCATAATTACGGAAGACAAATTACTGATTGCAGCATTTGGAGGATTTTTTTTAGGTATGGGAATAGGATTGGCTATTCGTGGCGGATCTGTAATCGATGGAACAGAAATATTAGCTATTTATATAAACCGAAAAACGCCATTAACAATTGGCGACGTAATTTTGATATTCAATGTGCTTATTTTTGGAATTGCAGCATATGTTTTAACTATTGAAATTGCATTGTATGCAATTTTGACATATATAGTGGCATCAAAAACCGTTGATTTTGTTGTTTCAGGAATTGAAGAGTATGTAGGCGTTACAATTATATCAGAAAAAAATAAAGAAATTAGACGAACTATAATTGATAAATTGGGAAGAGGATGCACCATTTATTACGGCAAAAGAGGGAAATCTCAAAAAGAAACGGAAATCATTTACACGCTAATGACAAGGCTAGAACTAGCAAAATTACACATGGAGGTTGATAAAATAGACAGAGATGCTTTTGTCATCATGCATAGTATAAAAGATGCAAAAGGAGGTCTCGTCAAAAAAAGGCCTCTTAAGTGAAAACTACCTGTTAAATTTCTGTTTAACACACAATATTCATTTGAATTATATGCACAAAAAAAAGCCGATCAATAATGATCGGCTTTGGGTGGTGCCACCTGGAATCGAACCAGGGACACATGGATTTTCAGTCCATTGCTCTACCAACTGAGCTATGGCACCCTTTTGGTATTGTTACTCGAGAAAAAGTGGTGGTGCCACCTGGAATCGAACCAGGGACACATGGATTTTCAGTCCATTGCTCTACCAACTGAGCTATGGCACCCTCTTTACTTGAGCGATGCAAAAGTACGCAAAAAATTAAAATCACCAAATTAAATTGATAAAATTACAAACTAATTTTATTGAAATCTAAACTTCTTATTACCTTTGCAGCCTAATAAAATTATATATGGTATTCGAAACTCACACATTATCAAATGGTATCAGGCTAATTCATCATTCTGTGAACGCAAATGTTGCGCACTGTGGAATTATTCTGAATACTGGTTCGCGTGATGAAAAAGAAGAAGAATGGGGGATTGCTCACTACATAGAGCATGTTGTGTTTAAGGGTACCACAAAACGAAAGGCCTATCATATCTTAAGCAGAATGGAAGATGTGGGCGGTGAACTAAACGCATATACTACCAAAGAAGAGACTTGTGTTTATACAACCTTCTTAGATAAAGATTACAAAAGAGCTTTAGAACTAATAGGAGACATCACCTTCAACTCTATTTTTCCGGAAAAGGAACTGGAAAAAGAGAAAGAAGTGATTTTGGATGAAATTAACTCGTACAAAGATTCACCATCAGAACTGATATTTGATGATTTTGAGGAGTTAATATTTAAAGATGATCCAATTGGTAGAAATATTTTAGGAACACCAAAGCACGTTAAAGCTTTTAAACGTGATGATATTTTAAATTTCATCAAGAATAATTACCATACAGATCAAATGGTGATTAGTTCTGTAGGAAACATCGACTTTAAGAAATTGGTAAAAATGGTCGAAAAATTCTTTGGGCACATTCCTGAGAGTATTCGCACGACCAAAAGAACAAAACCAAATTCCTATAAAGCTCGCACACAAACCATGATAAAGAAAACTTATCAGCGTCATTGTGTGATGGGGAATATTGCCTACGATTTAGATGATGAAAGACGAATTCCATTATCACTACTTACAAATATATTAGGTGGACCGGGAATGAACTCACGTCTAAACATGTCTCTAAGGGAACGACATGGCTTGGCTTATAATATTGAAGCAAACTACACTCCTTATGCCGATACGGGTGTTTTTAGCATCTATTTTGGCACAGACAAAGGCAATTTAGATAAGTGCCTTAGTTTAATCAACAAGGAGATGGATTTGCTTTGCACAAAAAAACTGGGGCCAGGACAGTTAACAAGAGCAAAGAATCAGATGATTGGACAAATCGCAATCTCATCGGAGAACAATGAAAACCTGATGCTTAGCATTGGCAAAAGCTTTTTACTTTACAATCGAATTGATTCTTTGGATGAACTATACCAAAAAGTTGAAAGCATCACAGCAGAACAACTGATTGAAGTTGCCAACGAAATTCTTAACAAGGATTTACTAACCACTTTGATGTACAAATAATACCAATTAGTATCTAAATTATTCAATCATCTCACTTCGTTTAGGATTGATTTTTAGATATCAATCGGCATTATACGAGAATTTCATTTCTAAAATCGTATAAGCATGATAGAAATTAATAAAGAACTTGAAGACTATATATTAAACCACACCGAAAGTGAAGATTCGGTGTTAAAAGATTTAACCCGCGAAACGCATGTCAAAATGCTTCGCCCAAGAATGTTATCGGGTCACTTACAGGGGAAATTCCTAAAAATGACTTGCCAAATGATTCGGCCCTTGCGTGTATTAGAAATTGGAACCTTTACAGGATATTCAGCAATTAGTATGGCAATGGGAAGTGGTGATGATTGCATTATTCACACCATAGATAACAACGACGAATTGGAGTATTTTACTCGTAAGTACATCAAAAAATCGGGTTATGAAGAACGTATTCAGTTTCACGTAGGAGATGCACTTGACATTATTCCACAATTAGAAGAAAGCTTCGATTTGGTATTTATTGATGCGGCTAAAGATCAATACACTAAATATTACGAAGCAGCTTTTCCAAAAATCAAAAGTGGCGGTTTCATTCTTGCTGATGATGTTTTATGGGACGGAAAAGTAGTAAATGAAACAGAGAATCACGACAAGCAAACTCGTGGAATTTTAGAATTTAATAAATTTATTCAGGAAGATTCCAGAGTGGAGAATGTTCTTTTACCAATACGTCATGGTTTAATGATGGCTAGAAAAAAATAAAGCTTCAAGTCTCAAGTCAAAAGGATAAAGTAAATTACTTATTTACTCAAACCTCATTCACTCATTAATTATTTTAACAAGGATGGTAGCTCCTAGGTTTATGTGGCCTTGTTTTTGAATCTGTCTCCATCCTTTTTTTTCGAGCTCTTTGGAAATAGCTCCATTCAACATGCCATGTGCAACCAAAATAGCTGTTTCCTCATGCCTAGCAACCCTAATTAGATTTTCGGCCGCCATTTCAGCTCTAAGCTTTGCCTCTTTATGGCTTTCGATACCTCGATGATTAAATCCCAACATCCAGCTACCACGACTTAGTCCTTGCCACAACACCATTGGCAGTTTTAAAAAACTATTTGCATCAATCATTCGAATTTCAAACTCCCTAAAAATAGAATCTGCTACTACAGGATATTTATCTCCAAAAATATTTAGCGCCGTTTCTTGCGATCGCGGCAAGCTAGAGCAATAAATTGTATGATTCGATTGTAGATTGACCGAAACTAAGTCAGGATCAAAAGGGATAATTGGAACCGAATTGTAATCTTTCACATATTGTTGTGCTTCATCAGCAGAACAAAATGCTTTCTTTTTCACATCTGGTTTTGCATGACGAATCAAATAAATCTGAAGCATCTTTTTCCCCACCTTTGCCAAGTTATCCTGTACCTTAGAATCCACTTCACTAACACAAGTAAAAGCACCACACTCCTCAACATACAAAGCTTGCTGCTTTAAAGGATCAATTCCTAATTTTAATTTGGACTGAGAAGAGCAGGCAATAAATATGCTTACAAGCAATACTATTGACAATGCTATTTTATAATTTTTATATGCCATTAATAGTCTAAGTTTTAGCTAGCTTCAAAAATAGTAAATCTAAGCTGATAAAGGAAAATTAATTGAAATCATCATTTATTTCCTAAATGATAATTCTTACTCATTAAATCATTGGTGTTCACTGAATCAGTTTTATTAAAAAAGAAACCACCACAGAGGCGCAGAGAAAAAAGTGTAACCACAAAGACAAACGAAGGATAGCACGAAGAACACAAAGTGAATAATTGCATGATTAATTAAAAATATTTCTACCACCGAGTACACAGAATCGCACAGAGGAAAAAAACTTTCCTAAGTATTCTTAATTGAGCATTTTATTCTCAGTGAACCTTCGGACCTTTCGTGTTAAACTAATTCAATATTTTAACAATAAAACAAGTACTTGAGAATAAGGAAGCATAAAAAGTAATATCTTTGCAGCGTTTTAAAAGATCAAGAACATTATGGAAACTAAAAAATTAACCCAATTCAGTCCTGGTGCCGGATGTGGTTGCAAAATATCACCTAAAGATTTAGAATGCATTCTGAAAAGTAGTAGTCCTGCCATTTCAAACCCTAAAATGTTGGTTGGAAACGACACAAAAGATGATGCTGCTGTTTATGATATGGGGAATGGTCAAGCTTTAATTAGCACAACCGATTTTTTCACTCCAATTGTTGATGATCCTTACGATTTTGGTCGTATTGCGGCAACAAATGCCATAAGCGATATTTATGCAATGGGCGGAAAACCAATTATGGCTTTAGCAATTTTAGCATGGCCATTGGAAAAGTTATCTACAGCTATTGCTCAAAAGGTAATTGAAGGTGCAAGAGATGTTTGTGCTGATGCTGGAATTCAATTAGCAGGTGGTCATTCTATTGATATTGGCGATCCTGTTTTTGGCCTTTCTGTAAATGGAATTGTTGCTACCGATCGTGTAAAGAAAAACAATACAGCCACTTCAAATTGTACATTATTCCTTACCAAACCTTTAGGAATTGGTGTATTGACAACCGCTGAAAAGAAGAAATTAATTGCTCATGAAAACAATCAAATTGTTGTTGATTTAATGTGCAGCTTAAATAAAGTTGGTGTTGTTTTTGGAGAGCAGGAATACATCAAATCGATGACTGATGTTACTGGTTTTGGTTTACTAGGACACTTAAGCGAAATCTGCGAAGGCAGTAATGTAAATGCTGAAATTGACTATGCCGCAGTTCCTAAAATTGATGGCGTTGAAGAATTGATTCAACAAAAATGCACACCAGGAGGAACCAGAAGAAACTGGGCTTCGTACGGACATTTAATTGGAGAAATTACAGAAGATCAAAAATCATTGCTTTGCGATCCTCAAACAAGTGGTGGACTTTTGGTTGCTGTTGACAACAATCATATCGATGATTTTATAGCTCTTGCCAAAAGTGAAGGCTTTGATCTAAATCCGGTAGGAAAAATGATTGAACGTAAAAATTCTGAAGGTCCTTACATCAGTGTAAAATAGATAAAATGCATAGAAATACATTAATACAAGTTACCCAAAATGGAATGGGAACTGGCAGCGAAGAATTAGGTTTAAAACTGATTACCAACTATTTTAAACTTTTAGATGCTGATGGGCGAACACCTAAAATTATTGTTTTTTACAATGCTGGTGTGAAACTGATTTGTGAAAACTCTCCTGCTTTGGAAGCTCTGCAAAATTTGTCTAGCAAAGGTGTTCAGTTGCTTGCTTGCAAAACCTGTTTAGATTATTTTGAACTATCTGATCAGATAAAAGTAGGAAATGTAGGTAGCATGCCAGACATTATCACATTACAAGCCGATGCCGATAAGGTAATCAATCTATAAATTACCAATAATATATATAGCTCATCTGAAATTCAGGTGAGCTTTTTTTGGATTATGAATGATAGATTACCTAAAGCTTTGTATATTTAATAGACTTTAATCTATTTGTAAGCACTTGCAGAAATATTTCACATATCTTCTTCTTTTTCTTTTCTCAATTCAATCATTTGAGACGGCTCTGATTAGCTTAAACTTTACAATCAATCAAGATTATTTTGCTTCAATTTGTATCAACAAAGACAAGCCAAAAATGGAATGTAATGGTAAGTGTCATCTTAAAAAACAAATTAAGCAACACGAAGAAGAAAAATCAAGTGAAGAAAAACAAACTCAAAAAGAATATCAATTGTTCATTCAATGGATTGATATTTTTAAGAAAAGCAAGATTGATTCGCATCAACAAAATAAGGAAATCTACAAAGAACCCTTACATCCTGTGCAGTACTCCTTTGATATTTTTCATCCTCCAAAAGAAAATTTCCTTTCCTAATTTCATGACGAAACTCTTGTAAATTCGTCGTTAATAAAAGGCCAACACTCTCTTGGCAATTCACTGTATAATTTACATTAATGGGATAATTGCATCTTCATTTTATTGAAGTAGTGTACACTCTCACTAAAGTATAACACCATGAATTTAAATAAATACACATGAAAAATATTCTCATGGCTTTATTCCTATTTTTAGGAATTCAAGCCTATTCGCAACAATCTATAAAATTAGAAGATGCAGCTACTGGAGAAGCAATCTCTTACGCACATTTTATCTATAAAAATCAGACTGGAAGTAGTACTATTGATGGAACAATTAAACTCAATTTCATTCCTGACCAAGCACTATTACTATCGCATGTAAACTATGGTAAACAAGAGATCAATAGCGAAAAAATCAATAATGCTCTTAATTCTGGCTTTATCAAGCTCAATAAAGCCTACGTCTCACTGATGCCTACAACGGTAATTGCCCGCAGCAACAAACCTAAAAACCAGGTAATGGAAGTTCGCAATAGCGATAAACTGTCTCATGATGCTGGTGATTTTTTAAGTCAGAGCGCTTTAATTGGAGGTATTCGAAAAAGTGGAAGCTACGGTTTCGATCCTGTTCTTCGTGGCTTTAAATACGACCAATTAAACATTGTCATGGACAATGGCATGAGCGCAACCGCTGCATGTCCCAACCGAATGGATCCACCTGCTAGTCAAATACCAATGAGTATGGTAGATCAGGTAGAAATTACCAAAGGTCCACACTCCTTACGATTTGGAAATGCATTTGGAGGAAGCATTCATTTTAAATCAGCACCAGCTAGCTTTTCTGAATCAGTAAAGGGCTTTGGGCGTGCGAGTGGAAGCTATGAAAGCAACGGAAATATATTCAGAACAGAAGCTCTGGCCGGAGCAAAAGGCAAATTCTACAATTTTGGAGTGTATGGAGCCTACAGCGAAGGGGAAGATTATGAAGACGGAAAGGGCAATAAAATCCCATCAGGATTTAACCGAAGAAATATTGGCTTAAGCAGCGTTTTTAAATTATCCGACAGACAAAGCATAAAGCTATCTGCGAATAACAACTTTGCCGAAGATGTAGATTTCCCAGCTTTAAATATGGATTTGCGCGAAGATGACACCTGGCTTTTGAATTTTGCGCATAAAATCAGCTTTAAGCGTTCTGCAATCACTTCCCTTTCCACTTCTTTTTTCGGCTCTTTTGTAGATCATACCATGGATAACCTAAGCAAAAATCTGGATCCAAGAATGGTGAATGCAGTTACTTTGGCTGAAACGAAAAATTACGGCGCCAGATCGGAAGCTAGCTTTCAATTTAAGAAAAGTTCTCTTTTTGCTGGTATCGATTATAAATCGGAAGAGGCAGAAGGTCATCGCTCTCGCGAAATGCTTATGGGGCCAATGAAAGGCAATACCTTAATGGATAATATTTGGCAAGACAGCAAGATTTCTAAGTTTAGTATGTTTGGAGAATATCATTTCTCCATAAATGATGTTTATTTCGTTGCATCATCGCGCTTAGAGCACAATAGTGCCGAAAGCAGAGACGAAGCCGATCGTTTTCTTGCAACCAATCAGAAAAACCCATCAGACAAGCTAAATGTTTCGGCAAGCTTTGGAGCGACGCACGATCTTTCAAAACAAATTAGAATGGGCTTATGGCTAGGCCGAGCTGAACGAAGTGGCAGTATTACCGAACGTTTTATTAACTATTTATCGGTTGATGTTGATCCGTACGAGCGAATTGGTAACACTCGATTAAAATCTGAAAAAAATTACCAAGTAGACTATAATTTTAAATGGAAAACAGATAAATCAGAATTAGATATTAGCTTGTTTGCATCTATTTTAAAAGATTACATTAGTTCAGAAATTAGAGAAGATTTAAGTCCATTGATGAATTCAGCTCCCGGCGTTAAGCAGTTTATTAATATCGATAATGCCGTTATGCGTGGTTTTGAACTTTCTTGGTTTCAAGAATTATCTCCGTCGATTTATCACAAGGCAAATATTGCCTACACCTATGGTAAAAACAAGGATTTCAATGAAGCTTTGCCTGAAATATCACCACTCGATTTTAGATATGCTTTAGGAGGAACTTTCTGCAAGAAAAAATTTCATCCAGAAATAGCTCTTCGTCATGCATTAAAACAAGAACGAGTTTCGAAGACCTATGGAGAAACTCCTAGTCCATCGTTCACTTTGCTTGATTTTAAAGCATCTTATCTTTTATCTAAACAATTTCAGCTAACTGGAGGTATTCGAAATCTATTCGATGAAACGTACTACGAACATTTAAACCGATCCGTGAAAGGCAGCATACAAGCCATTAACGCACCTGGTCGTAGTTTTTATTTGACCTTAGCTTTTGATTTAATGTAATATCGATTCCAAAATTTGTAGATGGAGCCAATTAATGCTTCATCTACAATTTTTGCTTTACAGAAATGTGTGCGTGTAGCCAAAACTTAACTCCGAAAAATCGGCCTGACCAAAATTGGCATTGATATTTGCGCCTATAAAGAAATTGTTTTTTGGCATTTTATTGGTGTTGATTAAGTAAAAGTTCAATCCCATTCTACTTGAGAAATATTTCTTTAGCTTGTACTTAATCTCGCTTGCACTTCCTCCGTGCGTTTTATAATATTCTTTGTAATACGGCTTATATAAATTCAATCCTCCTTCAATGTCCAAACCAAAATGCCCAATTAAAAACTCACTTCCTAAGTGAAAATAAATGTTTGATGCATTCCATGAAGGAGAGTCAATAAACTTTGTATTTTCACTTTCCTTAATTTGATCACGATAATGTTCATAAAATCGGTAGGTTAAACCCGCTCTTACTTTTAAATGTTTCTTAAAAAGTATACCTCCGCTTAAAGCTGCCGAATAAACATTCCCTTTTGCTCCTCCCACAGGCTTACTTTTTCCTCCATATTCATGAATCCCCAAACCTGTTCGCACATTTATAAAGAATAGTTTGTTTACATCTGTATTTGAACCAATAAGATTGTCTTTTTTGTTTGAAAGTAAAGGGCGGGAATTCCACCGACACGAAAGGCTAACCTGCGCTGAATTCAAACCCATATTGGGCAATTGAGTATGTCCGTTAGAAGAGTGTAAATAACCTGCTCCTATTTTAAAATCAAGTCGGTTTAAGGTCAATAAATCACGATACAAAAAAGCTTGAAACGACCAAGTAAGATGAGATCCTATTGCTAAATTTTGATCACTCTCACGGAAAGATTTGCTAAAGTAACTTCCTCCTATTCCGAATTTTAAAAGCCATGACTTTTGTCGACTACCCCAAGGTCGAAATTGAATAAAGGGCATTATACCATACGCCTTTCCGAGTATTGAATCGTTACCTAAATTAGAATAAGACAAACTAATTCCGGTAGTCGGATAATTGTAATACTTACTACTATGAAGCTTTCGAGTATCGTTTATTCCTAGATTTAGAAAAAATGATTTAACCGCCTTGGTATCCGGGAAATCGTTATAATTGGATACGGTTTGCCCTAACATTATTTCAGGCTCAATAAAAAACAAATACTTCGATTCTTTCGATTGCTCTTGAGCAAACCCATTTCCAACCCACAAACCAAAAACAATTGCCAAGTAGTACTTTATCTTCAACATCAATAAAATGATTAATTATTCTCGGCAAATATAATACTTAACATAGAATTGCAAGTATTATTCATTTCTAAATAGTGAAATTCTCTTTTTTAACACGGGTTTAACTAATTTGTGTTTTTTACAATAAGCCTTTAAAACATCATAGTCTGCAATAGCTTCGGGATCTAACTTGTCTATTAAAATCTCAAAATCTGCATCAAGACGTTCTAATAAAAAGCTATTTAAGGAAACTGTTAACAACTCCTCATCATCTAATTCTATGCCATTTCTAAGGACAGTAATCAACGAATCTTTATATGCGTATGTAATTCCTGACACATGAAGTAAAGCACCTTTTTTGTCACTTGCGTGATTACGCAATACTTTTTTCAACTCCGAACCTTTAATAATAATCTGACAAATTTTATTCCCAAAAGGCAGTAAGGATCGTGCTGATTTTAGCATAAAATCCCCTGCAGAAATATCAGCTCGTATACCACCACCGTTAATCATTCCAACATTAGAATCGTGCCACTCTTTAAAAGCATCGCTAATTAAATTTCCGGCAAGACTTTCTCCAACAATACCATCTCGAAAGTTAAGAGGAACCTCAAGTTCGCATATCTTTTCAGAAAGCTGTAATTCCATGTCTTTTTTATAATAGACTTCCATATCTCGCAAATACTTCTCCGAAGCAACTTTTTGATCCAATGGAATAATATCAACCAGAATCTTTCTATTCTCTCCTAAAGATATTTTAGCTACTGAACTCATATTACCCGCAGTAGATACAACTGGAACATGCCCTTTATAAAATACATTACTTTCCTGCTCGTACTGTTCCTCGGTAAGTATTAAATCGATTTCTGGGAATTGCTCAATTAATTTTCGATTGGTATCTAAATTAGTTTGGCTTAAAAGGATCATAAAGTCAAGCTTTCCCAGCTTGGCAATCACATCCGACACAGATGCAAACAAATCATCCTGAATAACCAAATCATCCTTTATGCTTGTATTCATCGCATCAGTTAAACCAATAAATCCAATTTTTAATCCTCCCAGGTCTTTTACCAAAAAGGCGGGTAAATTGCCAAATACTTCGCCATCTCTATTTTTAAGATTGGAACTAAACCATTGAGATTTTGATTTAGATAACAATTGAATGGTATGTTTTGATCCAAAATCGAATTCATGCTGACCAAAATTGCAAATGTCCACAGGAATATCATTAAAGGCTTCGATCATTGGTTCACCTTTGTACATTCCTCCAAAAAGAACACCTCCGCACAAATCGCCGCCATGAATTACCAAGGTATTCTCATTTACATTCTTTACCTCATCGACAATTGTTTTTAATCGGGCAACACCACCTCGTCCACCATCAACATCATCAACAGGAAATATTTGATGTGCATCTGTAAAGTAAATTAAATCTACTTTTTGTGCATTTAGTGTGAGGCTCGTGATAAAGAAAATAAGGAATGAAATATTGCGAGTCATTAGTAGTATTTTTTTATTTGGAGGGAATTTACAAAAAAATAAGAAGCATTAGGGCATAAAAAAAGACTGTTTCATTACTGAAACAGTCTTCATCCTGGTACCCGGGGCGGGACTTGAACCCAACCCCGTATGTCGCTTAATACTAATAGTTTACAAATATTATTTTAAGAGGGTGTCGATTTTGTCCCTCCAACAGCTTTCAATTCGTTATTATTACACTAATAAAGGTATCATTTTATCATGATTTCTTCAAATAATATTACAGTTTTCAGCACCTATTTTAAACTTATGATTACTAAGATATTTATCAATAACGTAATAACAAACCAATACTCATTCATTTCAAATTCCAAGCTGTTTGTATTTTGCTTCTAAAACCTCCTTGTAAGCAATTGTCATTTCATCCGATAAAAATGATTTATCTAACAACTCTATGGCTTTTGATTTGTTCTTTAGCATTCGTTTAACAACTCCTGAAATCTGCTTTTGCGTCAAACCAATTCCCTGTGCTAATTTCTCAAAATGCTCCCATTTTAATTTACTTTTCTTTCCTGCTAATGTTAGTGCTAACTCCTCTTTATCTTCTGGCAAAACAATCCCAACATTTAGCAAGTCATAGGCTGGTGACAATACCCATCCAGAAGAATCTTCTATCATTGAAAAATTCTTTAGGTGCATATCATTATTCCCCGTTAAAAAGGAGAACAATACCAATTCAAAATAGAATATTTTATCCAGCAAAGTATTATCGGAATACAGATCCAAAGCTTTTCCTATTCTTTCCATTGAACCTTTGTATTTATCAAAAGCCTCCGTGATCTGAAACATATCAATCATGTGGATTTTCTCTCCATTCTCTGTTCGATCGATGCGCTTGGTGATGTAAGAAAGTTCTCCTGATGCCAATCGAATCAAGGAAGAAGGAACCACCCGAATACCAAAAGCTTCTGCTATTCTCATTGTTACATGTTCGTTTGCAGGCATTTCCGGAAAATGATCAGAAGGTGGTTTAAAAATGTATTGTCCACCCAAAGCACCAATGACAGTCAATCGGCTATCCGTTTTTTCTTTGGTCTCTTTCACCAAAGACATGGATAATTTTGCCTGAACGCCGGGAACTGCGACACTACGCTCTACCACATTCCTTGCCAATTCATCCATTTGATTCAATGAATATTCGATGGAAGGAGCTTTTGAACTTCCAAAAAACTCCTGAGAACATTTCTCATGAAAATTCTGATCTCCATCGACAGACTCATAACAGTACAAACATTTATTCTCCATCTTTAACAGGTATTGGTTCCACACTCACAGCACCTATGCAATTCTGACAACAAGCTAGCAACAAACCCATTCTGTCATTGGGATTGATCTTCCAATTTTTGGAAGCAATATCCAACAACCATCCTTCAGGGATCAATCCTTCAAAAAATGGGAACAATCGCTTATCCTTATATGCATTGCCACTTACAGGCATAGTGAATGTGATAAACTTCTCAGGATGATCTTTCACGTATTGTTCATCATACTGAAAAATATACTCCCCTTCATCCGTTTCTGTAATGATTCCAGCCAAATGATCCTTATAAAATACTTTTCCCTTTCTCATTCATTCAGTTCTTTACGATTTACCGGAGCCAGTTCATGACCAAACATACGAAGTACCAGATTTACCTTATCCATATTCAAATTTGTTTTTCCCTGCTCAATTTTTCGCACTACGGTAAGTGCGACACCAGCACGTTCTGCAAATTCCTCCTGTGTAAGATTGACCTTCTTTCTACGTTCCTTAACAAAGTCTGACAATTGTTTCATTATATGTTTTTAGATATAATTTAAATCAAATATAGTAAATTATATGCAATTAGATATAAATAAAAGCATAAAGATTGTTTTATATGCTTAAAGATATAATTCCAATCCAAATTCACTCGCTCTTGACGATATATTTTCTAGTCTCTCAGTATATTCATCAATGAGTCCTATTTGAGCAATTCCATTAACTGCGCTATAGTACATTTTAACCACAGAAACATAATAATTGTCCTCCCAGTAACCAAAATCGCTTATGACATCAAGACAACAATCCACATAATGCAATTCGATTTCAATATTTAATTCAATCACATTCATCTTACGAACCTTCCTAATGAGTTTTCTCGCTTCGGATTCTTTTAAAACTAAGTTATTTCCACTTGGGTAAACATATTTTTCAATTGCCTTTTTGTATTTCTCTACAAGTTCATCTATGTCACCTGTCGCATAAATATCCAGAAAGTCTTTTGCAGCAGGAACCTTCTTATACATTTCTGAAATCAACTTCAAAATTTCAGTTTTCTCTAAATTGTTTAATCTTGTTTTAACCTCTCTAAGTCCCATTTAAAATTTGAATAGTTTTGCAATGAAATTAAAATGATTTTATTCAAAAAATTGTCTTTATTCATTTTTCAATCCGATTGGAGAATCCATTTATAGAAGTAATTTTTCCAGCTTCTTGCTTTCTTAAAACTATTGATGAATTTTCAAGAACAATAATTATCTCACTAAGAATATCTATCTCATTAAAAATTACTTCCATAAATTGTTGAGTCTTTCCAAGGCATAGCAATTTAATTTTTAACCCAAATTACAACCTAAAAAGTGTAAACCATATGCCTTTAACTTTGTAAACTATGTGCCTTTACCATACCAAATGAAGCACAACGGTCTTGCTAAAATTTGTGGGCGATTTAGAACTACCACCTTATCAAAGCAGCCACCGTTTAAATATTTGTTGTATTATCAAGTTGAGCGTCACCGCCCTTTAATTTTAACTTTTGTTGTGGGTAGTTATTACTTTGTTATTTTCTTTATATAATGCCTCATTAACCATAGAAGTCCATTTCCTATTATAAAGAAGAAATACATCAAATAATTCGATTTTCTTTCTGATTTCCTATAAAATTTATTGATTGCATTTACTTTATCATATAAGTCAGAGCGAAGCTCTTTAATGCTATAGGATAATGTGTCCGAACTAGATATGAAATCACCCAACATTAGGTTTTTTGGGACTTGGTTTAAGGAGGTAAAATCATTAACTCTGGATTCGACGGTCGATAATGAGCCAAACAAGTCAGAGTTATTTAAAGATGAAGCTCGGTACATTTCGATTTCGATGTCACGAAAAGCTCGTTGTGTATTATTTTTCTTTTCCCAATTCAAAAAAGGTACTGTGTAAATGGTCAAGAAAATAAGAAATGCACCTAGGTTCAATAATTTTTTCTTCATACTATTCGTTTGATTGTCTAACTATGTTGTTTTATGCTTGAAATTATCTTTGCCTAATTACCCGCAACGGTTCGGCTATGTATAGTGCGGGACTTTGAAAAGACTCCCTGTCAAATTCGCACGGAGCCAATTCGTTTATTCATAATTTCATTTTTCCCGTCAATTGTCGAAGACGAATTGGCGGTATTGCAACAACGAACCGCGGTTAAATTACCCGCTGAACCCCGTATTATATATAGCTTTTGTTGTACATTGTGCTTTGGTTTTTTAAATTAAATTATCTGAGGTATTTAATTATATTTTAAAATATTTTTGAATTAGAATATTTAATTCCTCTCTATTAATCGGTTTCGTGATATAATCGTTACAACCAGCATTTATTGCTTTTTCTTTATCCCCAGACAATCCAAAAGCTGTTTGTGCTATAATTATGACTTCTTTATTAAATTGCCGTATTTGTCTAGTAGCTTCATATCCACTCATTCCCGGCATTTTTATATCCATCAAGATTAAATCAAAATCGACATGGGATTTGCATTCTTCAATAGCTTGTTCTCCTGTTTTTGCATAAATAATTTTTTGTACAAAGTTTTTTAAAATTGTTTTTAAGAAAAGAGCAGATGTTTCATCGTCCTCAACAATAAGAATTTTAAGTTGACCCAAAAGATTTAATTCTTTTCGGTTTTTTATAGCTGAATTTAAAATGGATTCTTTTTTTTCCGGTGAATACGGAATACTAAAATAAAATTGAGAACCTTCCCCTTCAACAGATTCAACCCATATTTTGCCACCAAGCATATCAACATATGATTTTACGATTGCCAAACCAAGACCTGACCCCTCAAAAGCTCTTGTGTCTGAAATATCAGCCTGCTCAAAACGGTTAAAAATGGCATCTTTCCGATTTTCAGGGATTCCAATTCCTGTATCTTTTATACAAAATTCAATAAATCTGCTGCGAAAATGGATATTAACAATTATTTTTCCTTTGTCGGTATATTTTATAGCATTTTTTATCAGATTGGTAAAAATAGATTCAAATTTATTTTTGTCTGAATTTATAGAATGGTTTGTTTCTGGAATTTCACTTTCGAGACTAAGAATCAATCCTTTTTTTTGTGCTTGTGGCTGGAAAAAGTTTAAAATGTTGTTTGAACTTTCAGATATATTAAATGTTGAATTTTTCACTTCAATAATTCCTGCTTCAATTTTGGAGATTTCAACAATATCAGTCACCGTATTAAGCATGCGTTCTCCGCTTAGATGAATAATCTTGATAAATTCATCTTTTTTTTCATCACTTAAATCTGGTTCTAAAAGCAAACTGGTAAAACCCAGAATACCATTCATCGGTGTTCTTATTTCGTGGCTCATGTTAGCCAGAAATGCTGATTTCAAACGGTCACTTTCTTCTGCTTTCTCCTTAGAAATCATAAGTTCTTTTACCATATTTTTTCGTTCGGTGATGTCTTCTTTTATGGCAATAAAATGACTTATCTCGTTCTTTTCATCAACAATAGATGAAATAATTGCTGACTCCCAGTATGTCTCATTATTTTTCTTTTTGTTCTTAAATTCACCTACCCAATCTTTACCGGATAAAACAGTATCCCAAAGATCTTTGTAGAAGTGTTTGGGTTGATGACCTGATCCCAAAAATCTTGGATTTAACCCAATAACTTCTTTTGCATTATATCCGGTGGTTTTAGTAAAATATGGATTTATATATTCAATATTACCATTTGGGTCAGTAATCATTACTGAAACAGAACTTTGTTCAACGGCACGGCTAAGCAATTTAACCTGTTTTTGGGCCAGCTTTCTTACAGAGATATCGTAAACAATAATATGTAAATAGGTTTTACCTTTTATTTCAAGTTTACTTGCAAAAACATCTACTTCAACAATACTGCCGTCTTTTTTATGATGTATAACTTCGTAATTGAATTTATTGGTTGAATTTACAAAAGAAAACTGTTGTCTTATTTCTTCTTCTGACCATGTACGATTTATTTCACTAAGCTTCATCTTTTTTAACTCAGCATTGCTCCAGCCATAAAATTTTTCGGCAGCTTCATTGACCTCAACGATCTTCAAGTCAGTCGGATTCAGGATCATTTTAATTGCAGAATGTTTAAAAAATATGTCCTTAAACTTCTGTTCACTTTCACGAAGTTCAGCTTCAGCTTCGAGTTTTTCATTGTGGGTTTTAACCTCACTTAATGCCCTGGTAACGGCAAATGGAAGCCGGTCGGGACGGTCTTTCAATACATAATCAACCGCACCTTTTTTTAGTAATTCGATGGCAGTTTCTTCACCAATTGAACCAGAAACGCAAATAAATGGAATGTTTGGATTAATTTGTTGAACAACTTCCAGGGCACCAAATGCATCGAAGCCCAGCAGTTTAAAATCGCAAAGTATGATTTCAAATTCCTTATTTTTCAAAGATTCGGTTAGGTCAGCTTTGGTTTCAACTCTTTCCATTGAAACGGACCTTTCCATATTATCGAGTAATAACTCATTTAATAATTCAAAATCTTGTTGAGAATCTTCAACCGATAAAATATTTAGCATTCTTTTGTCCATACTTATTTCTCTTTTAACCAGGCGGTTGTTCGTTTAATAATGCCCAAAACACTCCCGTTTCTTTAACTGCTTTAATAAAATCCTGAAAGTCTACCGGTTTAACCACATAGGCATTAACACCAAGTTTATAAGCCGCTTCCAAGTCGGGGGCTTCACGAGAAGAGGTGAGAATCACAACCGGTAATAATTTTAGCTTCTCATCGCTTCTGACTTCTTTTAACACCTCGATACCATCCATACGTGGCATCTTAATATCCAGTAATAATACAGTTGGCAATCCACTCTCCCTGTTTTGGTATTTTCCGTCTTTCCTGAGGTATTCCATCGCCTCAACACCGTCATGCACAACATCGACCTTATTGGCTAAGTTATGTTCCGCCAATGCTTCAAGGGTTAGTTCAACATCCCTTGGGTCATCTTCAGCAATTAAAATACGCTTTAATGTAACCATCGTTTAGATTTTTGATTTAGCTAAAGTTAAATAAAATTTTGCACCTTTATTGAGTTCAGCCTCGGCCCAGGTTCTACCACCGTGTTTTGATATAATGCGACGTACGTTAGCGAGGCCTATTCCTGTACCTTCAAATTCATTCTGCGAATGCATTCTTTGAAATATGCCAAACAATTTCGAAGCATATTTCATGTCAAAACCTACACCGTTATCCTGAATGAAAAATATAAATTCAGTTTCCTCTTCAATTACTCCAATATAAATGTGGGATTCTACTACTTTACGAGTAAATTTTATTGCGTTGGCTATCAGGTTTTGCCATACCAGTATCATTAGTCTTTTATCGGCATTAATAGTGGGCAATGTTTCAATCGTCCATTTTATTTGCCTTTCTCCAATTTCGATAGTTAACATGTTAATGCATTCACGAATCACCTCATTGAGGTTAACTTTGGTATACTGTAATTCCTGCCGCCCCGTTCTCGAAAATTGCAATAATTCATCGATTAAAGTTCCCAAAGTTTGTGCTGAATCCTGAATGGTGTTTAAATAATGTTCGGCCTTGTCAGGCAGTTCGTCTTTAAATTTTTTATTCATTAAATCCACATAACCACTGATGTGCCTTAATGGAGCCCGAAGATCGTGTGAAACCGAATAGGTAAAAGCTTCCAGCTCTTTGTTGACTGTTTGAAGCTGTTTGGTGCGTTGTTTTACACGGTCTTCCAGTTCGGAATAAAGTTGAATATTTTCTATCGCCCGCGCCGTGGCATCGGCCAGTGTTTGCAACAACTGCATTTCGGTTTCTGTGGGCGTGTGTGATTCTTTCCAGTAATTTCCAATGGCACCAATGGGTTCATTGATATTGATTGGGACCATAGCTAGGCTCTTTACAAAAGTGGGGCTGTAATCATCTTTCGAAATGCGATCATCAACAAAAATATCTTCAATAACTGCGGATTTCTTATTCTCCATCACCCAACCACTGATACAGGTATTCATCGGAAATTTTTTGCCTTTCCAAAGGGGTTGAATGGCATCTTCATTCACATAAAAACAATTGTCGTTTTCTCTGAAAACCAGCGTTGCCCCATCGGCGCCAATAAGTTTTCGAGCCGATTTGGCCACAATGTCCTGCACGGTATCAATTGACAGTGCGGCAGCCAGTTGCTGAACGGAACTAATCAGAATTTCGAGACGTTCATTAAGTTTTTTAATTTCCAGCTCTTTTTGCTTTTGTTCGCTTATCACTTCCAAATAAAGGATAATTCCACCTATCATATCATCTGCTTCATACCATGGGCGGCATTCCCAGCGAGTCCAGTCGAATGTTCCATCATTTCTGTAAAACATATCTTCATCAGCCCGTGAAACAATACCGTTTAAAGCCATTTGATGTATTTTTCTCCATTTTTCAGGAATTTCAGGAAAAAGCTCAAAGTGATGTTTCCCAATAATATTTTTTTCTTTTACTCTGTATTCACTTATAAAGTGCTGGCTTACATATAAATATTTTAAATTTCTGTCGAGGACAGCAACCGATGTTTGATTATGTTCAATAATGTATTTCATCAGATCATGAGAATGAGAAAGTGCTTCTTCGGCCTTTTTGCGTTCAGTGATATCAATAGATAAAATAAATACTCCTTCAGGAACCGGTTGAATACTTAGATCGAACCAGCCATGACTTCCATCCGGAAATTCAAATTCATTTTCAAGATGATTGTCAACTCTTGTTTCCATTGTCTGCCTAATAATTCTAAAAACCTTGGTCTGCTCAATTCCCGGCCATACGTCCATGTATCTTTTCCCTAGCAGTTCCTTGTTTGAACGGCGGTTGTGAATCTCTGCAGTACCATTCAAGTAGATATATTTCCAGTCGAAACCTATAAGCTGACATCCTTCCAGCATGCTGTCGAGGGTACTTCGTGAGCGTTCTTCACTTTTTTTCAATGCTTCATATGTTCGCTTCTGTTCGGTGATGTCCAAAAAAGTCACCGCACATTGTTTCGGTCCAGCCTGGAAAGCAGAAATGGAATAATAAAAACCTAAGAGTTCAGAGCCTTGTTCAAACTGAGCAGATTCTCCGGAAAGTGCAACCTTAGCGTAAGTACCTATCCAATCGGCTTCATCTTTTTCGATGCCTGGCAGAACTTCGGTAAGATGCTTGCCGGCAGCATCTTTTAGGTTCAAACCTGTTGTTTTCTCAAAACCACGGTTTGCCGTTACAATTAACAAATCAATGGGAACCCCTTTCGCGTTCAATATAACTTCGAAAAGTACAAATCCGGTATTCATGTTCTCAAAGAGGGAGCGGTATTGTTTTTCTGATTCGATGAGATTTTTCTCGGCCTGTTTTCGGTCAGTAATATCAATTCCTATTGATAAACGATGCGGAACTCCGTTCAATAAAATTTGTTCGGTGGAATATAAAACATTGCGAAAGCTACCGTCCTGAGCAGTAAATATAACTTCAGCATTTCGAATAGTACCTCCAGATTTTTTTGCATGAGAAGCAAGTTTTTCTCTTTCGGCTAGACTTAATAAACCCAAGTCAACAACTGAGCTTCCAATTATTTTTTCCTTACTAAAACCAATTAAATTGGAAAAAGCGTTATTTGATTCAATAATTTTTCCATCCTGAGTCAGAATAGCCTGAGCTACCGGACTTGTGTAAAAAGATGATTTAAATTTTTCTTCACTCTCTTTTGTGGCTTCCTCTGCTCGTTTTCTATCTGTAATATCCTGAAAGAATCCATTCCATAATATTGATCCATCTTCTTGCTTTTCTGGAGCAGATGAAGCTTCAATCCATTTTGTTATACCTGAAGGTAGTATAAAACGCAATTCATTCGTGTATTTTAAAAGTTTGTTTGCTGATTCCTCGATAGCATTGTTATTGTCATCCCTATCGTCCGGGTGAATTAGGTTCATTAAAATGTTCACATCAGAAATGACATCACTGGCTCGAATATTTAATGCATTTTCTACCGATTCACTAATATATGGAAAGCTATAACTACCGTCTAAGTTCTTTTTAAACTGATATATTATTGCAGGAGAATTTTCGGAGAGTCTTTTAAATTTTAATTCACTACTTTTTAGTATATCTATTGCTTCAATCTGCTTAATTTTTGCCAATCCCAGTTCAGCGATAACTCTGGTCATT
This sequence comes from Labilibaculum sp., assembly GCA_016342745.1. GTDB lineage: Bacteria > Bacteroidota > Bacteroidia > Bacteroidales > Marinifilaceae > Paralabilibaculum > Paralabilibaculum antarcticum. The sequence goes on along the minus strand of JAEINT010000014.1, from coordinate 90,042 downwards.
TGAAGCAAAAAATTTAATTTACTTCTAATTTCTTCAATTTTTAATATTGGGATATCTTGAAGCGATTCCAGGTATTTATGCTTATCAAAATTGTATTTTTTAGCTTGTTTTTCAAAATAAGATATGTTCGGTTTTTCCATAAGGAATTGCCCCGTAAATAAATTACCAATATGATGTTCATTAACTTTTAATGGAACTGCTACATCTACCAATCCGTTTAAACATTTATACACATTAAATTCGCCACCTTCAACTAATTTGTTTGCTAAAGTGGTATCGCTTGTTCTGCAATTCGCAGCCGTATCAGGATTCACTCTGTGAAAATCGGTACAAATGCGCTGCCAGCCCGATTGAGATAAAATATTACCATCCAAGTCTAACAATGCCGAAACTAATCCGGTAGCATCTGTGTAACTTTTTAGCAATTCACTTACCTGTTCAACATCTAAAATTTCAGAAAGTCGGTAGTTCATAACTATATTTTTCACCAATATACAAAATATTAGTAATCAAATAGAATCTATTTAAACAGATGTCATTATACTCGATAGTACATGAATTCAAGCAGTTACTGCACTCAAATTCAACATTTTTTGCTGGCACTTTACGGTTTTTATTGGACATTTTACGTACTAGGTCTGAAAATTTCTCCATAATTGTAAGTGTTTATGTGCTATGTGTTTAGCATTATGTACAACTTTTCAGTAACCCTACCCATGGTCTCAATATATCCATTTTAGTAAAAGTTACTGTTTAATAATTAACCCGAAAATAATGATTATTTTACAATATAATATCATCTAATGGACTTTTTATCTGACGTAAGTTTTTATTACTAACATGTGTGTAAATTTCAGTAGTTTTCGAAGAATTATGTCCTAATATTACTTGAATATAACGCAAATCAGTACCCGATTCCAATAAATGAGTGGCAAAACTATGGCGTAAAGAATGAAGGCCTCCTCGTTTTGGAACCTTAGATTTTGCAATAGCATTAGCAAGTATTTTCCCTGCACTGCAAGCAGAATATTTCCCTCCAAACTGTCCTTCAAACAAGTAATTCTTTGGTTTGTATTCTTTATAATAATCCCTAAGTGTATTTAATGTTGCCTCACCTAAAATTGTCGACCTGTCCTTTTTACCTTTAGCCTTACAAATATTTATTAACATCCTTTTCGAATCAACATGCTCTATTTTAAGATTTAATGCTTCACCTATTCTTAATCCACTGCCATATACCAAATACAATAAAGCTTTGTGTTTTAAATTCGTAACTGAATTCAAAATTTTCTGAATTTCTTCTTTATTCCAAACCTTAGGTAACTTACGTCCAAGTTTAGGTCTTATTACCTGATCTAGTTCAACTTGCTTCCCTAAAACACTGCTATAATAACGTTTTATAGCATTTATCGATTGATTTATTGTTTGTTCACTGCACGACTTTTCAGCAATCATATTCTGATGATATGCATTGATTACTTCGGAAGTAAATTCATTTATTTTACTTATTTGATCTTGTTTATAGGTATTAATAAAACGCAATAAAAAATAATAATACGTAGTAATCGTATTTATACTATAGCCTTTAAGAACCATGTATTGCAGATATTCTTTCGGACAACTTTTAAAATATGGTCCTTTAACATAAGCTTGTTCAAATAAAATTTGCATAATTCTATAATCTCTTATCTCTAATTCGTTGTGCAATTTTACCCGTAACTGATGGCTAACTGTATTTAAAAATAAGGCAATCACTTTTATTTTAGGATCAAGCACAAATAGCTTTAAACTCCTATCCCATCTGGCATATTTATTCTTAACTAATATTTTATTAATACTACAACCATTGTTATATTTTATAACAATGCATCGCTTTCCATCATTTTTAAATGGTACTAGTGTGATATTGCCAATTTTCGGTGCCGATTCCAAAACTCCTTTAAAATAGGTAGCATTCCCTATTGTAATAGATTCGGTATTGCTATTTAAATTTGCTTCAAAATATTTGGTACTTATTACCGCGATATCACAAAAAAGATCTTTCAACAAACCAATTGTTTGTGCTGTACTTTTTACTTTATATGCCTTATGCTCCACACTCCATACAATCCAGCTGTTTCTAGCAATTCGTGATACAATGGCATCATTGCTCTTAAAATAAAGAATCGAAATATCCTCATTACTATTTTTCACGTGATTTAAATAAATGACAGGCCTATTTTGTTTCATTTTTTTTACTGGAAATATAAATTGAATTCTTATCTTAAACGTTTTACAGACGCTTATAAACGATTACAAACGTCTATAAAACGAATAGTAAAGCTTTAAACCATGAAACAAAAAAAATGTTTGTATTGCAAAGAACCATTTGCTGGTCGAGCCGATAAAAAATTTTGTAATAGCCAATGTAAAAGCGCTTACCACAACCAAACAAGCCAATCATGCGAATCCTACATAAGACTCACCAATAAACAATTAAGAGCTAACAGGAGAGCATTACGCAAAGCATGTCCATCGGGCAAAGCAACCGTTCGGAAGTCTTTCCTTAAAAAATTAGGTATGGATTTTAAACATCTAACCCATACTTGGAAAAGTAAAAGTGGTATTTTATACTATTTCTGTTACGATTACGGATATACTGCATCAATAGAACCTGAAAAGGTTATGATAATTCAACAACAAGATTACATGAATTAATCAAATTGACTTCATCTACTTTGTTATGCTCTGAATTCAAATTATCCGGTCCGAAATCGACATGTTTTTTTTTACGGCTCGCTAAAATGCCTAATCCATAAATTGATCTTTTAGGAGCGATTAATTCTCTTCACCTAAAATGTTCTATTTCTTTACTGCGTCTTGAATCCTCTCAATTACCTTCTCATCTCTATTCACATGAAAAATCGTATCCAATTTTAACAAACCATTGGCATTAATCCCAGCTTGATACTGAATGTATTTAAATTTTAAATCATTGTCTCTTAACCGCCTATTATTTAGAAACAATCCAATCGTTAAAAGCAATAAAACTGCAGCGATTGATTGCCAAACCACCAATTTTCGAAACATCAACTTTCTTTTTTTATTCTGCTCATTTAGTTCCGTAATCTTTTGTTTCAACTCCTGAGTTTCCTGAGTCAGCTCTTTAAACTGTCTGGATATAGATTGATCTGACAATGAAAATTTCTGCTGTATAGACTGATAAATAAATTCCAGTAGTTGTCGTGGGATCATTTTTTGTGCTTCTTTTTCTGTAGGCTTGTTCGCTTCCATTTTTTCTTGAATAAGCGCCAGGCTTTCTTTAATCTCCTCAAACATTGCAGATACAAAATCATTCCTTTTCATAATTGTTTCCAATATTTATTAATGCCTAAAACCTTTCTTTTTAATTTTTTTTCCAAGTTTTTGTTTTCGTTTAGGATAAAACTCATCCATGCAATTTTGCTTGTGAGATTGTATCAACAATTCACTAAGCAAACTGTTAACTTTTAATTTTCTCTCTAAACTTCTAAAGCTTTGCTCTTTTACATTTTGCTTTAATTGAGCATCTATCTTCGAAAAACTGAACTGCCGATCTATTTTCGAACCATTAAAACTCAATCCATTTTTAATAAACCGAACACCTTGCACCTCTGCGGTTTTCCCCTTGGTTTTAAAATCGATGCTGATACCCTGCTCTTCTAAATTCATAACCAATTCAAGCCAATCACCACTTTCTGGCACATATTTCTGCAAGGCATTATAAATTTCATACTTGGATTTATCAGGTTCATGAAGTCGATTCACTTTCACCTGCTCTTTTCCTTTGGCAAAATAAAGGCCATGCTGCTTTGTCAAATTTTTACAAATCTTTTCGCTTCTGATTCGGTCATTACGATCCGAAATTGTCTTCCCATGATAATCTACCCGATTGATGACCATGTGAATGTGTGGATGTTCTTTGTCAAAATGGCGAACTATCAGAAACTGCGTCTCACAAATATTCATACGACACATATACTGTCTGGCAATATTTACCATTAGTTCATCAGCTAGAAACCATTTGTCTTTTGCCGAAAACGAAAGAGAAATATGGTACACAGGCTTGCTAATTCTAGGATTCAATTCAGATTGCTGCCTGAAACTTTCAATCATTGTTTCCTTGTTTTTCAAACGCAAACCTTCGCTATCCAAAAGTTCTGTTCCCTTCTTTTTGTCCAGTATGTAATTCACAACTCCGGCAAAACCCTGCCCCTTCACTATCTTTGCAATCATATCAAAGCTGGTCTATTATTTCATCAATCTTCTCTGCCAAATAGATATATTCCCTACGAGCATTTGTATAGCCTTGTGCATTGACTTTTCTAGCAATCTGATTCAGATTATTAGCCATCCCGCACAATTTTCGGATTTGATTCTGAACTTCTGGTGTGATTCTCTCCCTAACGGAACTTTCAGTAATGCACTGTCTCATGTACTCACTAATACTTAGTTTTGCTTTATTCGATTTTGCCTTCAAACGATAGTATTCTTCAGTATTCATTTTCACATTCACCCTGTACTTTCTTATCTGAGAAATACTTTTCCTGGGACGTCCTCCTTTCTTAAAATTTTCCATAGATGTTATCTTTTAATTTGAGACCAACGGGATGTTTTCAAGAGTTTTGGGCATACCAAAACATAAACTTGCTTAGTAAAATTTTTAAAGTGATGGTCCTAATAGAAAAGAAACGATTCATTCCATTGTCCATAACCAAAATTTGATCTAATTACATATAGTAAGGCCTTCATACACGCGTAAACATCCCTTTAATTACAGGTCATGCTTTCTGCAAAAGGAAGCGGAATAAATAGCTTGTGCGCCAGAGGGAAAATCATTTCAATGTGTTTTGTGTGGGGCAAGGCAAAATGCTTTGTAAATCTGTTGGAAACAGATGTCAAAGCTTTTTGCTACCTAAGCCCTTGCATTGGAAAAAAAACACTTTGAAATGATTGGGCGCCTTTATGCCGAACTCTTTTGTTGAAGTCATGGCCGTTTTCAACTTTGTCTTCGCATGTATGAAGTACAATTACCAGCCCAACTTATTCTTTAGCTGACCCATATCTTTCGAAATTTTATCATCCAATACTCTGGCATATATTTGGGTAATTTTAAGCGAATTATGTCCAAGTATTTTAGATACCGTTTCTATGGGAACGCCATTTGAGAGAGTTATGGTGGTCGCAAAAGTATGCCTGGCCATATGCATGGTCAAATTCTTATTAATGTCGCAAATCTCGGCTAATTCCTTTAAATAGCTATTCAATTTCTGATTGGAAGAAACAGGCAATACTCGCCCTTTTAAAACTTCCTCAGGGTAATCAGCATATCTGCTTATTATATTTAAAGAATTTTCGAATAAGGGGATTTTACATTCTGTCTTGGTCTTGGTACGATTTATAATAATCCATGCATTACCATCATTTCTTTTTTGAATATGAACTCTTTTCAATTTTGAGATATCGGCATAGGATAAACCGGTATAACATGCAAAAACAAAAATATCTCTTACTGTAGACAAGCGAATCAGATCAATTTCTTTATTCTCTAATCGCTTCAACTCTTCCAATGTTAAAAAATCTCTGTGCGATTTCTCTAATTTTACCTTAAATCTGGTGTATGGGTTTTTTTCAATATACTCCAAAGAGATGGCCAGATTTAAAACTCTTTTTAGATGCTTGTGATAATTCCAAGCCGTATTTTGATGAATTTGGTATTCTTTCTTTAAATAAACATCAAAACCATTCAAAAATTTATAATCAATATTGTTCAGAGCAATATCATCTTTTCTTAAGTGCACATTAATGTACTCTGCTAGCTTTTTTCTGCTGCCTTTATAATGCACCAGCGTTTTAAAAGCATATCCTTTTCCAATATTGCTTTTAATGGTATTTAGATAGTAGTCAAATGTTTTTAGTAAACCCTCAAATTTATCTTCCTTTAGAAACCGACTTTTGATATCCAAAACATCAAATGGTTCATCCAAAGAAACCAATTGATTAAAAATATCATGCAATTCTGTGGTGGTTTTAAGAATTTGGTTGTTGAACACTCCTGCTCCAGGCGCTTTTGGCTTTAACAATTGCTTTATTTCATCCCAATTATCCTTGGCAACTTTAATTCCAGTAGATAACTGCACCCGTTTTTGGTTCAAAGTGAAACGAACATACAATGCTCTCATCTCACTACCTACTTGTTTATCAGACCTTAACAAATAACTCACAATCAATCTCATAATTATTTCTTTTAAAATCGGCTTGATTTTATTAAAATTAGAGCATTATTGTTAGAAATGCAAGGTTTAATAATATCAAAACCAATCGAATTAGACAATAGTTATCAGAGAGTTACGAATTTGCCGACACACCAGTGTTAAATATATGGTGGTGTGTCGTTTTTGTCCCTTTTAAAATGATATTAAATGGTCTTTTTTGAACTTTTAGGGTACAAAAAAAACGCTTAAAACATTAGTTTTAAGCGTTTTTAGGTCTATTTAACATTCTAAATAGTACCCGGGGCGGGACTTGAACCCGCACGGCCGTGAAGCCACTGGATTTTAAGTCCAGCGTGTCTACCAATTCCACCACCTGGGCATCCTTACGGATTTTGAGCGAGAAACGAGACTCAAACTCGCGACCCCAACCTTGGCAAGGTTGTGCTCTATCAACTGAGCTATTCTCGCATTGTGCTTTTAAAAGTGAACCGTTGTTCTCTCAATTGCGATGCAAATATATGCGTATTTTTTGATTCTGCAAAAGAAAAAAAACATTTGATTCATTTTTTTTTAATCAACACAAAAATCATTACAAATATTGAGTTTCTGACTCGTTGAAATTCAGACAGTACGCAGCAAAAGCCACTAAATATAGGACACTCACTTTTTTTTAACTTTTTTTCATTTTTTTAAATTCCAGATATCTTTTTGATCTCATTTAGCTTATTCAAGGCTTCAAGTGGAGTCAAATTATTAACATCTAAATCGGAAATTTCATTTCGAATCTGCAAAAGCACCGGATCATCCAATTGAAAAAAGCTCATTTGATAGCCTTCTCTTTGCTGTGCAATTTCTCCAACTGGTTTTCCCAAGGACTCTCCATTCTGTTTTCCTTCCAATTGCAACAGAATTTCATCAGCTCTTTTAACTACTGATTTAGGCATTCCAGCCATTCTTGCTACATGAATACCAAAACTATGATTAGAACCTCCAGGAACCAGCTTTCGAAGGAAAATCACCTTGTTATTCACTTCCTTCACAGACACATTAAAATTCTTTACCCTCGAAAAGGATTTCTCCATTTCGTTTAGCTCATGATAGTGCGTCGCGAACAAGGTTTTTGCTCTACTGTTGCTATTCTCATGAATGTATTCAACAATTGACCAAGCAATTGAAATACCATCGTATGTACTTGTTCCTCGTCCTAATTCATCAAACAAAATTAAACTCCGCGAGGAAAGATTATTTAGAATACTGGCAGCTTCATTCATTTCTACCATAAATGTTGATTCACCTAAGGAAATGTTATCCGAAGCACCCACTCGAGTAAAAATCTTATCAACACAACCAATATTTGCTTCCTCGGCAGGCACGAAACTTCCTATTTGAGCCATTAATACAATCAGTGCAGTTTGTCGAAGCAAAGCTGATTTACCTGCCATATTTGGACCCGTAATAATAATCACTTGCTGACTTTCATTATCCAAATGAACATCATTGGCAATGTACTTCTCATCGATAGGCAGTTGCTTTTCAATAACTGGATGTCTTCCTTGTTTAATATCAATGACTTCAGAATCATTGATAACAGGACAATTGTAATTGTTTTCTTTTGCCAATTTCGAGAAAGACAACAAACAGTCTAAACGACCAATCATCGCTGCATTTAATTGAATCGTCGAAATATAATCGGCAATTCCTAAAACCAATTCATTGTACAAGCGAGTCTCCAAAGCCAGTATTTTTTCTTCGGCTCCTAATATTTTTTCTTCGTATTCCTTTAATTCCTGTGTAATGTACCTTTCTGCACTAACCAAAGTTTGTTTTCTGATCCATTCTTCAGGAACTTTATCTTTGTGCGTATTTCGAACCTCTATATAATATCCGAATACATTATTAAAAGCAATTTTAAGAGAAGTAATTCCTGTTCTTTCCGTCTCGCGAACCTGCATTTGCAGCAAATAATCTTTGCCCGAGAAAGATATCTTTCTCAAATCATCCAGTTCTTCACAAACACCATCTGCAATTACACCACCTTTACTCACCATATTTGGTGGATCGGCATGAATCTCCTTTTCTATTTTATCTCGAACTGATGCACAAGGATTTAATTGATCTCCAATTTTTAATAAACCTTCGTTCCCACTGTTCAAACAATAATTTCGAATCGGATCTATTGCAATTAAAGCATTCTTAAGCTGAACAATTTCTCGAGGACTAACTCTCGCCACTGCTACTTTAGATATGATTCGTTCCAAATCCCCAATTTGCTGAATTTCATCTCCAATTTTATGAGAAGCTTCATCATTATTGTAAAAGTGGTTTACGACGCTTAAACGATCTGTTATACGAGCGGAATCCTTTAAAGGAAGGGCAATCCATCTTTTTAACAGACGTGCTCCCATTGGAGATAAAGTTTTATCCATAACGCCAGATAAAGTACTTGCCCCATCATTTAGCGCACCAAATAGCTCTAAATTTCGAACCGTAAATTTATCCAACCATACGTATCGATCTTCTTCTATCCGCGAAAGCTGAGTAACATGTGCAGCTTGACTGTGTTTGGTAATGTCTAAATAATGCAAAACTGCACCAGAAGCAATTATTCCATCACGAAGTGTCTGAACCCCAAACCCCTTAAGCGAAGTCGTTTCAAAATGACGCAACAACCTGTCATTCGCAGCACTTTCTGTAAAAACCCAATCATCCATAGTGAAAGTGTAAAACTTCCCTCCGAATAATTCATGAAAAATCTTCTCTTTCCCCCTTTGATACAAAACCTCTTTTGGCTGAAAATTCCCCAATAACTTATCAATGTATTCGAAACTCCCCTCGGCAGTTAAAAACTCACCAGTTGAAGCATCTAAAAAAGCAATACCTGCTGAATTTTTCTCCAAATGAACACAGGCCAGGAAATTATTCTCACGGTGTTCTAACACATTGTCATTGTACGAAACACCAGGTGTAACCAACTCCACAATCCCCCTTTTCACCAACTTTTTGGTTTTCTTAGGATCTTCTAGTTGCTCGCAAATTGCCACACGCATCCCTGCCCGCACCAATTTTGGCAGATAAGTATCAATTGAATGATGTGGAAAACCAGCCAACTCTACATAAGAAGCAGAACCATTTGCTCGTTTGGTTAAAGTAATTCCTAAAATCTCAGAAGCACGAATTGCATCATCAGAAAATGTTTCGTAAAAGTCTCCAACCCTAAAAAGCAAGATTGCATCAGGATGTTTGTCTTTCATCTGATAATACTGCTTCATTAATGGGGTCTCGACGGCTTTTCTTTTTGTTGCCAAGGGTAAAATATATTTAGAGGTTGCTCAATTTCTTTTCTATCTCGAACAAATATAATCATTCCGATTTAGAGTATAGAATATAAAAAGAAGAACAAATTCACAGATTACATCAATCAAAAATTAACTCTGCAATCATCCTGATTTACATGCACCTAAAAGCCACAAATACAAGGGAAAGAATAAGGGTTTAGGTCTTAATATTATTAAGCAAATGCTATTTATTAAAGAAAAAGAAGACAATAATTTGTTGTTTTTAACAGCTTTATTATAAATTTATAGTAAACCAACATACCTACTAACGACATATCGATGAAAAACATTCTAATTATTGGCGCAGGCCTTTCCGCAACAAGTTTGATTCAATATTTACTTAAACATTCCGAAAAACACAATTGGAAAGTTACTGTTGGAGATATGTCTCTTGACTTAGTCAAAAAGAAAATAGGAGATCATCCTAACGGAATCCCTCTACGTTTTAATTTAAAAGATTTGGAACAAAGAAACGAAGAAATTTCTGCTGCCGATATTGTTGTTAGCATGGTGCCTGCTTCTATGCATATAATTGTTGCTAGAGAATGTTTAAAGTATGGAAAACACATGTTAACACCATCCTATGTTTCTCCCGAAATGATGGAATTAGATGAAGAAGCTAAAGAAAAAGGGCTTTGCTTTTTAAATGAACTAGGTGTTGATCCTGGTTTAGACCACATGTCAGCCATGAAAGTAATTCATGAAATAAAGGATAAAGGAGGAGTAATTAGATCATTTAAATCTTTTTGTGGTGGTTTAGTGGCTCCAGATTGCGATAACAATCCATGGAACTATAAATTTTCGTGGAATCCAAGAAATGTGGTAGTTGCTGGTCAAGGCGTAGCCAGATTCAAAGAAAATAATCATTTTAAATACATTCCTTACAACAAGCTTTTTTCTACTCTAACAAAAACTGAAATAGAAGGATATGGCAAGTTTGAAGTGTATCCTAATAGAGATTCCCTTCAATACTGCGAACTATATAATTTAAAAGATATTCCAACCATCATGAGAGGTACTATGCGCCGACCAGGGTATTCTGAAGCATGGAATGTTTTGGTGCAATTGGGTTGCACAGATGACAGCTATGAGATGAAGAATTCTCATTTACTAACTTACCGAAACTATCTCTTGAGTTTTTTACCGGAAAGTGACAAATCTTTAGAGGAGTGCTTAGCCGATTTTGTACATATTGATGCGGAATCAGTAATCATGGAGAAATTAAAATGGCTTGGTTTATTTTCTAACGATTTAGTTGGTATGAAAAATGCCAGTCCAGCCATGATCTTGCAAAAAATCCTTGAACAAAAGTGGGCTCTTGAACCTAATGATAGAGATCTTTTGGTTATGCAGCATATCTTTGATTATGAGATTGCCGGACAAAAAAAGCGCATTACTTCATCAATGACTTACGAGGGAAAAGATCGTGAACATACAGCAATGTCTTATACTGTTGGCACACCATTAGCCATTGCTACAAAACTATTAGCCAAAGACTTAATTCAATTAAAAGGTGTTCACATTCCAACTTCTCCAGAACTTTACAAACCAATTCTAACTGAATTGGAAGCATTAGGAGTTCGCTTTATCGAAGAAGAAATTGATTTCTAACAGAATAAAACTGTAGCCAAGATAAATCCATGCGGGAATTTTATATTTTTGATGAAAATCAAATCAATATACCTATGTCCCAATTTCTTAAATTCATTTTTTTAATTGCTAGTATTGGCATGAGCTCTTGTGCGGTAAACAGTCAATTTTCAAGTAAATGGGAAGAAGACATTAATTTCAACTCAGAAATATATTCCAAAACAGAGGCAATTTATTACCATCCTAAGGATGCAATCAGTATAAAAATATTCAACAACAAACAATATATTGATATTATTCTGGAAACTAATTCGGCCAATACTCTTCGAAAGATATACAATCTAGGATTAAGTATTTGGATCGATTCGAAAGGGAAGTTACAAAACTCTTATGCAGTTAACTTTCCTATGCCATCACAATTTCCTTATACGACTAAAAGTTTTGAAAATTATTTGAGTCGATTTTCAATGATCGAATTTAATGAAGAGCTATTTGATCGTTTTCAAACTTACGAAGTGCTAAATACCAATACAAACGAAAATATTTCAATGAACACGCTTCAGCCTGAAGATAATTTTCAATTAAAACTGAGTTCTAAAGAAGAGGTTTTGTTTTCTTATCATTTACGTATACAGCTTACGGAACTTTTTACTGAAGAGATTAATGGAACAGAAAATATTAGTATTGGCATTGCAAGTATTAACGAAGCCAATGAAGCATACTTTTCGACCATGTCGAGCAAAGAATACATTAACAAACGAATGGATAAGTTAAAAGCCGGTACGGATCAAAATCCGCATGAATTGGCAGAATGGTGGACGAACTTTAAATTGGTTGTAGAAAACAATTAAAATTTCAAATAAAAATCTTTTGTCAGCTTAATGTATTCGGGTGAATAAACATGTCTTTGTCCATTTTCTACCCTAAAATCTGAAATTTGCAAATCACAATTTTGTAAGGAAAACTCTAACAGGTAACGCTTTGCTGGTTTACCTGGGTTTGGCAAAACAGCAACCTTTCTTTTCAGATAAAAGCCTGTTAATCGTGCCAAACGAATAAACAATTCCCCCTCCTCAACTGGAAGTATTACAGATAGTGATCCTTTCTCCGAAAGTAGCTTCATCGCTCCTTCTAACAATTCCTCGAAAGGCAAATGATCTGCATGACGAGCCTGTGTTCTTGCCTCTTCTTTTGCATTTAATCCATTCAAAAAATAAGGTGGATTACTAACAATAGCATCATATTTCACCTGCTGATCCTTATGAAAATCCTGGAAAGAAGAATGATGCGCATTTAATCGGCTCGACCATGGAGAATTCTCAAAATTAGAAAGCGCTTGCTGATAAGAAGAGGATTCAATTTCTACTGCATCAACGATAGCATGATCATGAGTACGTTGAGCAGCCATAATCGCAATTATACCTGTACCAGTTCCTATATCTAAAATTCTAGTCGCACCAGATACATCTGCCCAAGCTCCTAGGAGTACACCATCGGTGCCAACTTTCATTGCCGATCCATTCTGATCGATTCGAAATTGCTTGAATTCAAAATAATTATTAGCCATGCTTAAAACTTTTCAAAAATTCCCAATCCAAACAATGCAAAATCGTATTTGATCGGATCTTTTGGGTCCAATTTTCTTAAATTAGAGGTGATTTCATTAACTGCAGGCCAATCATTTTGTGTACGCGTTAGCAAACCCAATTTTCTTCCCACATTTCCTGTGTGAACATCCAATGGAAGATACAAATCTGCAGCATTAATCTTATTCCATAAACCAAAATCCACAGTTCGATCGTCTTTTCTCACCATCCATCGCAAATACATATTCAGACGTTTCGCAGCTGACTTTTTCAATACATTAGAAATATGTTTCTCGCTTCGATCTAAATGTTCTACCTCAAAAAACACTTCACGGAAATAAGCCAAAGCATTCTTAACATTTGATTTTTCGTCAATACCCTTTGCAAATACATCCTCTAAACCACCGTGTTTTTTATAGATATTTTGCAAGGACTTTAAAAAGAAAACACAATCGTCACCATTAAAGGTTCGATGCTTGAACTCTTTAAACACATCTAAATCGGAATCTTTTGCATTTAAGATAAAATCTAAGGGCTGTTGGTCCATTCGATCCATCAACCATTTCGCATTTCGAATAATGGTAGGTCTTTGACCCCATGCAATACTGGCACTAAGGAAACCTGCTATTTCTATATCTTCTTTTTTAGTAAAGACTCTTGGAATTTGTATTGGATCACTTGTAATAAAAGATTCACGATTGTATAAATCATACTTCTCGTCGAGAAATTCTTTCAATTCGGGAAAAGAAAATTTATTCGTTTTCATCGATTAGGCCATCAGATATAATAATTTTTCGGTCAGATAAATCTGCTAATTCAGGATCGTGAGTTACGATCACGAAAGTTTGATTGAATTGATCTCTTAAAGCAAAAAACAATTCGTGTAGTTCTTGTCTGGTTTTAGAATCAAGATTTCCTGAAGGCTCATCGGCCAATATCACCAAAGGCTCATTAATCAGTGCTCTTGCAACGGCAACTCTTTGCTTTTCTCCACCAGATAATTCAGATGGCTTGTGTTCCATTCGATGTCCGAGATTGAGCATCTCTAACAACTCTTTTGCTCGAGACATTGCCTCAGTTTTTGATTTTTTTGCAATAAAAGCAGGAATGCACACATTCTCGATAGCTGTAAATTCAGGCAATAAATGATGAAATTGAAAAACAAAACCAATATTCTCATTTCGAAATGCTGATAACTCTTTCTCATCAAAAGAAGTAATATCAACACCGCCAAAAGCAACTTTCCCAGAATCTGCCCGATCCAAAGTTCCTAATATTTGCAGTAAGGTGGTTTTACCTGCTCCACTTGCTCCAACAATAGAAACAATTTCCCCTTTTGCGATATTTAAATCAATCCCCTTTAAAACATCAACTGTTCCAAAGCTTTTTTTGACTTGCTCTGCAGCTATCATATCAATTTCGTTACTTCGTGAAAACTATATAAATATAAATCAGGTAAACGGATAGTAGTAAAAATCCTTTCCATCGATGAAGTTTACCCTTTCGCAAAGGTAAAATCAGTAAAAACAATAGAAATGAAATCCCTAACATGATAAGTATATCAAAAGAAATGATTGGCTGACTAATAAAAATATTTTTAATAATGGATGTAACACCCAAAACACCAAGAATATTGAATATGTTAGATCCAATAATATTTCCGATAGAAATATCCATTTCCTTTTTGTAAGCAGCTACAGCAGAAGTAGCCAATTCGGGAACAGATGTTCCAAATGCGACTAAAGTCAATCCGACTACTCGTTCGCTTACGCCAAAATCTAATGCAATATTTTTAGCACTATCTACCAATAAATTTGCACCAAAATACAATCCAAGCGAAGCTGCAATAATCAATAGCAAAGCTACAGGTATTGAGTGTTTTGCCTCTTTAAATTCAGTTGCTAATCCTCTACTTTCTTTTCTTGATTTCCAGATCGTCCAAACCATAAACACAATCAAAAGTATTACAAAGACAATTCCTTCGTAGTATTCTAATTTTTGATTTAAGATGAAGAGGTAAAAAAGAATGGAAGCCCCCATCATAAAAGGCCAATCGAATTTTATAGAGTTACTTCGAACTGGTAGAGGCATTAAGATAGCCGTAAACCCGAGAACAAGAGCAATATTCGCGATATTAGAACCGATAACGTTGCCAATAGCAATATCAGGGCTACCATGTAGAGCAGCATCTAAACTCACAAAAAGTTCAGGTGCAGATGTTCCAAATGAAACTACTGTAACCCCAACAACTAGAGTTGAAATCTTAAAATGTGAAGACAGTGCTACACCACCTTTCACTAATAAATCTCCGCTATACAAAAGGATAACGAAACCTAAAAATAGATATAAATAGTCCATTGGAATAAAAAAAATTCCACACATTTCTGCTGGAATGATAAAACCTAAAAAATAGGATTATAACTTTTTGGTAAGGTCATCTTTAAAGTCCTTGATATTATCAAGAACTTCAGTTTCCTTTTTAATCTCGCTTTTGATATCATCGGTTGCACGTTTGAATTCTTTCATTCCCTTCCCAAGCCCTTTAGCTAATTCAGGAATCTTCTTTGATCCAAACAACAGCAAAACTACAACCAATACAATTACGATCTCGGCGCCACTTATAAATAATAGATTACTCTCCATTTGATTGATATTTTAAACAAATATACCGAAGAAAATTCAAATCAAGAATATAGATAAGCATTCCATTTGATAAAGAGCAAAAAAAATCCCTCGAATCAAATGATTCGAGGGAAAATTTATATAATCGTTTTTAGATTATTTCTTTTTAGCAACTACTTTCTGAACACGTAAACTTGTATCGTAAGCAATTGGAGATGCAATAAATAGTGAAGAGTAAGTACCAACTAGTACCCCAACTAATAATGCAAATGTAAATCCTTGGATTGATGTACCACCGAAAATAAAGATCGCTAACAATACAACCATTGTAGAAAGAGAAGTACTAAAAGTACGACGCAATGTACTGTTTAACGCTTTGTTTACTACCTCTGCACGATCACGCTTAGGATGTAATCCTAAGTACTCACGAATACGGTCAAATACAACCACGGTATCATTAATCGAATAACCAACTACCGTAAGGATTGCTGCAATAAATGCCTGATCAACCTCAAGTGAGAATGGCAACCATCCGTAACACAATGAGAAGATACCCAATACGATTATTGAATCATGAGCCAATGCTGCAATTGCACCTAAACCATACTGCCAGTTCGAGAAACGAACCATGATGTAAAGGAAGATAACAATCAAAGCAAATAAGATAGACCAAACTGCAGACTGACGAATATCATCAGCAATGGTTGGACCTACTTTTTGAGACATTTTTCTGTTGATTTCAAGGAAATCAGCTTTGCTAGTCCCAGGAGCTAAGTACGAACCTAAACCTTTGTAAAGTAGATCTTCTACCTCATCATCAACTTCAGTACCCGACTCATCAATTTTATATTTTGTAGTAATCTTAACCTGAGAATCACCACCGAAAGTTTTCACTTCTGGAGCATGACCATAAACAGCGTCAAGAGACTTAGCTACTGCTTCTACAGATACTGCTTTATCGAAAGCTACAACATATGTTCTACCTCCTGTAAAATCGATACCTTGATTTAAACCTCTTGTAGAAAGAGATCCAATACTAATAACGATGGCAATAGCAGAAACTACATAGAATACTTTTCTTTTCTCAAGAAATTTCACTCCTGCATTACGTAACCAACCATCAGTAAACTTAGTTGTAAAAGTAATGTTACGATTCTTTTTCAAAGAAGCTTCAAAAATCAAACGAGTAATGAAGATCGCTGCGAATAAAGATGAGAAAATACCAATTACCAATGTAGTTGCAAAACCTTTAATTGGACCTTCACCAAATAAGTAAAGAATAACACCAGTTAAAAGAGTTGTAATGTTACCATCAATAATTGCAGAATAAGCATTTTTGTAACCATCAGAGATTGCAAGACTTAATCCTTTACCACCTTTTAGCTCTTCCTGAATACGCTCGTAAATAAGCACGTTCGCATCAACCGACATACCAATTGTTAATACAATACCGGCAATACCTGGTAAAGTAAGAACTGCACCAAGCGAAGCTAAAACTCCAAAGATGAAGAACAAGTTGGCAATCAAAGCAATATTTGCAGTTAAACCAGCACCTTTACTGTAGAAGAAGAACATGTAAACCAATACCAAAACGAAAGCAATGATAAAAGACCACATCCCTTTTTGAATTGATTCTTGTCCCAATGATGGACCAACAACCTCATCAGCAATAATACGAGCAGGAGCAGGTAATTTACCTGACTTTAATATGTTTGCAAGGTCTTTCGCTTCAGCAATAGAGAAATCACCACTAATACTAGACTGTCCACCTTTAATTTCACCAAGTACATTAGGAGCAGAATAAACGTATCCGTCCAAAACAATTGCAATTGCACGATTTACATTATCCTTAGTTAAACGAGCCCAAGTTTTAGCTCCTTCACCGTTCATGCTCATCGAAACCTCTGCTTGCGCACTATTTTGATCAATTTGCTCACGAGCTGAAGTAACAACATCACCATCTAATGGAGCTTTTCCATCGCGGTTCGTTACTTTAATTGCGAACAACTCAAATACGTTTCCACCTTCGTCAATCGCTTTAACACCCCAAAAGAACTTTAAGTTACGAGGCATTACCGATTTAACAACTGGCATTGCCAACATTTGGTTAACTGCAGCAGTATCTTTAATGTGAGACATTCCAACAACAGCTTTCGAAGATCCTCTTTGAGTAGGATTTAATTTCGAAAACAAAGGATATTTTTTTGCAATTTCTTTTGCATTTTGAAGATCTGATAAAGAATCTTGAGCACCTTCTTCAATTTTATCTAAAAGAGCTACACTTTCATCTTTCGCTTCTTCTTTTACTTCTTCAGCAACTTCTTCTTTTACATCTGAAGAAAGATCTGAAGCAGCGTTGATTCCCGCTAATTTTTCGTTCGCTACATTTAAGTATTGAGTTACTTCATTCGCAGTATAAGTTTCCCAAAATTCCAAACTTGCAGTTCCCTGTAGTAATTTACGTACACGAGCAGCATCTTTGATACCTGGAAGTTCAATAATGATACGACCTGAAACATCCGCTTTTTGGATATTTGGCTGAGCAACACCGAAACGGTCAATACGAGAACGAAGAATGTTAAAAGTATTATCGATAGCAGCATCTGCTTCTTCTTTAATTACTTTTAATACATCAGCGTTAGTAGCACCGAAAGGAATTTTGTCTTTCAACTCTAAAGTTCCGAAGATATCTGGAGAAGACAACTGAGCATTTGGATCGATTTCTTCGAAAGCTTTTCCAAACAAAGCAACAAATTCTTTGTCACTATTAGCTTGCATCTCTTTCGCTCGGGCAATCGCAGCTACAAAAGTTTCGTCTTTGCTATTATTGGCCATAGCCTTAATAATATCAACAACAGAAACCTCCATGGTAACATTCATACCGCCTTTAAGGTCAAGACCAAGGTTCAGTTCTAATTCTTTACACTCTTTGTAAGAATAATCTTTAATCCAAAGGAAATTGTAAACCCCTTCTCCTCTAATGGAGTCAAGATAAGCTTGTTCCTTTTTAATATCGCCAGCTCCGAATTCTTGAGCTGTCTTTTCAACTGATTTGGTAACGTAAGTAAAAGTCAACTGATACAAACTCACCAGCGCAAAGACAATAGCGAGTAGACGAATCGCTCCTTTATTTCGCATGTGTTTAGGTTTATTAAATTCTTATTTATGTGGTATATAATATTCTTAACCGCAAATTAACGCACAAATATATTAAATTTTTTCAAATTACATTGTTCAATAATTCCTCGAGACACTTGAATTTTATGTCATTCAAGAAATTCAGGCATATTATTTTTCTCTAAAGAAAGTATTCGTCTTTCGTAATTGATAACTGCCTTGTACTTCAAAAGAAAGTCACTTCCCAATAAACCACAAATTTTGCGGTTGCAATGTTGCTGATACATTTCATTTATTCCAGACAAATCAATTAATGCACATTGTAAATCTTTCATAAAAAAAC
This sequence comes from Labilibaculum sp., assembly GCA_016342745.1. GTDB lineage: Bacteria > Bacteroidota > Bacteroidia > Bacteroidales > Marinifilaceae > Paralabilibaculum > Paralabilibaculum antarcticum. Next base: position 71,216 of record JAEINT010000014.1, on the reverse strand, counting down.
CTCCTAATTGGAATGAATCTATCTTAACCATTTCAGTATTTAGACTTCCCTCACCCAATCCTCGAGACTGCATTTCTGAATCTTGATCTTCAAGTACTGTATAGCTTGGTACAAAATTTCGATCCAAAACTGTTTTCGAAGCGCCAGTATCTATTACTAAATCTCCTTCTTCAAAACCATTCACCTTACACCTGATTAACAAGTGAAAACTCTGACTTTCAAGCTCTATTATTTCTATGGGAATCTCTAATTTCATCGACATTTTCTACAAAGGATAGCAAATATACCAAAAGAACAGATATTTATATCATAAACCCCTACTGAATATCACAATTCACTTTTTAACCAAGACTATTAATTCAAAAGCAAAAAAAAGCTTGTCTTCAAATGAAGACAAGCTTTGTATTTTAATTATGAGTTGTTCTTAGTTAAGAACGTTCATATCATCTAAAACATTCATTACTGATTTCACAGCTTCAGCTGATCCTTTCATTAATTCCATTTCAGCTTCGTTCAATTTCACTTCGATAACTTTCTCGATACCGTTTTTACCTAAAACAACTGGTACACCTAAGAAAATATCTTTCATTCCGTATTCTCCGTTTAATAGAGCACATACTGGGAAAATTCTTTTCTGGTCACGAACAATAGCTTCAACCATTTGAGCAGCAGCAGCACCTGGAGCATACCAAGCTGAAGTTCCCATCAAGTTTACTAATTCACCACCACCGAATTTAGTTCTTTCGATAATTGCGTTCAATTTATCTTCTTCGATCAAATCAGTTACAGGAATACCAGCAACAGTTGTATAACGAGGAAGTGGAACCATAGTATCTCCGTGTCCCCCCATCAATAATGCTTGAATATCCTTAGGAGAAACATTTAATTCTTCTGCAAGGAAAGCACGGTAACGAGCTGTATCCAATACACCTGCCATACCAAATACTTTGTTAGATGCTTTTTTAGCTGTTAAGAAAGCAGCGTAAGTCATAACATCTAATGGATTCGATACAATAATGATGATTGCATCAGGAGAATGAGCGATCACATTTTCAGTTACCATTTTAACGATACCTGCATTTGTCGCGATTAAGTCATCACGACTCATACCTGGCTTACGTGGAAGACCAGATGTAATTACAACAACCTCAGAACCTGCAGTAGCAGCATAATCATTAGTCACCCCTTTAACTCTTGTATCGTAATAATTAATTGGAGCAGTTTGCCACATATCCAAGGCTTTTCCTTCTGCTAATCCATCTTTAATATCAACAACAACAACTTCGTTTGCTAATTCTTTTTGAGCAATGCAGTTTGCACATGTTGCTCCCACATTTCCTGCACCTACAACGGTAATTTTCATAAGGCTTAATCTTTTATTATAATGTACGTATTTGTTTTCAATGAAGAATTTTTTCTCTAATTCGCTAGCAAATATATACACAATGCTAGAAAATGAATTACAAATAAACCTGCTTTTCAGCAGTAACTCTTAAATATATAAAAATTAAAATATAATTATCTAAACTCTGACATATTTAACTACTTCAAAATTGGGTATAAACACCCATACAGGGACTTCGCTTCAATACCGATATACAGATCTCTTATTCAGAAGCCACATTACACAAGGGAAACGCAATTTATTTTTAAAAATATAAATTCTATTTTTCTCAAAAAAAACTTCATTTTTAGCAAAATAAATCTACGCAAACGATTACGGAATTATTTCTTTTATGCAAAAAAAAAGGTGCAAAAGAAAAACCTTCTGCACCCTTAAAAAACTATTTTTTTTCTACTTAATGATCTCTTTAATCTCTGAGATTATTTTTTCAGCTAATTGATTTGCTGTTTCCTCATTTTCACTTTCAGAATAAATTCGGATAATTGGTTCCGTATTCGATTTACGAAGGTGCACCCACTCTTCAGCGAAATCAATTTTCACTCCATCGATATCATTAACCTTCTCGTTCTTGTATTTTTCTTTCATTGCTACTAAAACAGCATCAACATCTATCTCTGGTGTTAATTGGATCTTATTTTTAGAGATAAAGTAATTAGGGTAGCTAGCTCTTAACTCTGAAGCTTTTTTCCCTGTTTTAGCCATATGCGTTAATATTAATGCAACTCCAACCAAAGCATCTCTTCCATAATGACTTTCAGGATAAATAATTCCTCCATTACCTTCGCCACCAATAATAGCGTTATTAGCTTTCATTTTGGTAACAACATTCACTTCACCAACAGCTGAAGCTTCGTACATACCAGCATGTTTTTCTGTAATATCGCGTAAAGCACGAGTTGAAGATAAGTTAGAAACTGTATTCCCTGGTGTATTTGCCAACACGTAATCAGCGCAAGCTACTAAAGTGTACTCTTCCCCAAACATACTTCCATCTTCGTTTACAATTGCCAAACGATCTACATCTGGATCTACCACAAAACCAAGATCTGCCTTGCCTTCTTTCATTACTGATGCAATTTCAGTTAAATTTTCTGGCAAAGGTTCTGGATTGTGAGGAAACTGTCCGTTAGGCTCACAATACAATTCAATAACATTTTCAACTCCTAAAGCCTTCAACAACTGAGGAATTACGATACCTCCAACCGAGTTGACAGCATCTATAGCGACTGTGAAATTTGCCTTTTTGATTGCATCAGCGTCTACTAATTTAAGCGCTAGAACATGATCAATGTGCTTTTGGTCGTAATCATTAACATGCGTAATATGTCCTAAATCATCAACATCAGCAAATAGGAAATCTTCATTATCAGCAATTGATAAAACTAATTTTCCATCATTATCATCAAGGAATTCGCCTCTCTCGTTTAATAACTTTAACGCATTCCATTGTTTTGGATTGTGGCTAGCCGTTAAAATAATACCACCTTGAGCCTTTTCTTCCGTAACAGCAATTTCTGTTGTAGGAGTTGTAGCCAAGCCTATTTCGATAACATCAATTCCCAAACCAAGCAAGGTTCCCACTACAAGTTTATCTACCATTTCGCCAGAAATTCTCGCGTCACGACCAACAACAACTTTTACTTTTTCACCTTTATTTCTTCGGATTACCCAAGTACCATAGGCTGCTGAAAATTTTACAACATCAAGAGGACTTAGTCCATCTCCCACTTGACCACCGATTGTTCCACGGATTCCGGAAATTGATTTAATTAATGCCATTTTTAAAGAATAATAGTGTGTATTTATCAAATTCGATATGCCGCCATATAAAATAACAACATCATCTATTGTTTTAGATTTTGATCAAAAGTAATAAAACAAAACCTCTCCTCGCTCAAATAAATTGAAGTTTTTAAGCAGCTAACTAATATATTCTTTGATATTTAATACCTTTGCAGGTTCAGAACATTGATCAGCAATTCAGAAATGGAAGAAAAAAAATACGGTAAAGAAAGAAGAGACAGAGCTTCTTTTGGATCTAAAAAGGATAACGAAAGAAGGCCTGATGGCAGAAACCCTAGATTTAATAGGGATTCAGAATCACGCGATGATGATAAGGAAGGAAAATCAGAATTCCCTAGAAAACGTAGAGAGAGTTCGGACAAACCTTACCAAAGAGACGACTCAAGATCTAGATCTCCAAGAAAATTTGAAGATTCAGACCGAAGAACTAATCGTTCAGACGATTCAAGATCACCAAGAAGATCTGACGATGATCGATCAGGAAGAAATTCTGACAGAAGAAGAGGTCGTTCAGACGACTCTAGATCAAGATCGCCAAGAAGAGATGAAGATGACTTTTTTGGACAGGATTCTGATAAAAGAAGACACAGAAGAGATCAATCGAACCCTAGATTTAGAAAAGATTCCAATTCCGGTGATCGCAGCAGAAGAAATTCTGACGAATCGAATGAAAATCAGGAAGAAAACAAAAAGCCATTTGATCGATTTGAAAACAAACCAAATCGTGAAACACTTCAGAAAAAGCATTACAGCAAGAAAAAACAACTTGCTCACGCAAAAATTTCAGGTCCTGAAGATGGCATTTTAAGGTTAAATAAATTTATCTCAAACACAGGTGCATGCTCTAGAAGAGAAGCAGATATTCGCATTGCTGACGGCCGTATAACTGTTAACAATAGAATTGTTACTGAAGTTGGGACAAAAGTAAACATAAAGGATGTTGTTTGTATGGATGGCAAACAACTACAAGCCGAAGCAAAAGTTTATTTGGTTTTAAACAAGCCTAAAGATTTTGTGACGACACTTGATGATCCAATGGGAAGAAAAACCGTTTTGGATTTAATTAAACATGCTTGTGACGAAAGAGTTTATCCTGTAGGAAGACTGGATCGTATGACAACTGGTGTTTTGCTCTTCACCAACGATGGTGATTTAACAAAGCGTTTGACTCATCCTAGTTACAACAAGAAAAAGATTTATCACGTATTTCTTGACAGAGAGATTTCTCAAGAAGAATTGGATCAAGTATCTGCAGGTTTGGAATTAGAAGATGGTGAGATTAAAGCTGATGCAATTAGCTTTGCCGATTCGAAAGATAAAAAACAAGTTGGTATTGAGATTCACTCTGGAAGAAATAGAATTGTACGTCGAATTTTTGAACATTTAGGATATGAAGTTGAAAAATTAGATCGTGTATTTTTCGCAGGAATTACCAAGAAAAACATTCCTCGTGGAAAATGGAGATTCTTAAGCCAAAAAGAAGTTCAAATGCTAAAGATCTATTCATAATATTATATTCAAATTCTAGCATACAAAAAATCCCAGCATCACTGCTGGGATTTTTTTTGTTTTTATATCTATGTGCAAATATGCATTTAAAATGACATTAGAATTGCTTCAATAAGTTAGCCATTTCAATTGCAGATACTGCCGCTTCGAAACCTTTGTTTCCAGCTTTTGTCCCAGCACGTTCAATTGCTTGCTCGATAGAATCGGTAGTTAAAACACCAAAAATAACAGGCACTTCCGTGTCTAAAGAAACACTAGCCACTCCTTTGGTTACTTCACCAGACACATATTCGAAATGAGGAGTTGAACCTTTAATTACAGCTCCTAAGCAAATTACAGCATCATACTTACCACTCTTAGCCATTTTTTTAGCAATTAATGGAATTTCAAAAGCTCCAGGAACCCAAGCTAAATCAACATCATCTGTTGAAGCTCCATGACGATTAATAGCGTCTAAAGCACCTTCTAGTAATTTACCTCCAATAAATTCGTTAAAACGACCGGCAACAATACCGAATTTCAAATCTTTAGCAATAAGCTTTCCTTCAATTGTATTCATATTATTGTTTTTTATAGTATTCGAATATCTAGAAAATGTATCGGGATGTTAGGCATCCCAATACCATTCAACAAATTATTTTGCTCCTTTAATTTTTTTATCATCGTTCTGCATGTTCCACTTTACATCTTGATGTAGCATGTGTCCCATTTTATTCATTTTGGTCTGCATGTAGAATTCATTTTTCTCATTACATGTCATCTCAATTTCTTCTCGACCAACAATCTTTAAACCATAGCCTTTTAAACCTGCCACTTTAAGTGGATTATTTGTCATCAAAGTCAAATCTTTAATGCCTAAATCAGCTAAGATTGCAGCACCAATACCGTAGTCACGTAAATCAGCTTTAAATCCTAAAGCTAAATTGGCTTCTACTGTATCCATTCCCATATCTTGCAGTTGGTAGGCTTTTAGTTTATTCATTAAACCAATACCTCTACCTTCTTGGCGCATGTATAATAAAACTCCTTGTCCAGCCTCATTAATTCTTCGCAAAGCTTCCTGAAGTTGATCACCACAATCGCAACGCATAGATCCAAATGCATCACCAGTTAAACATTCCGAATGCACACGAACCAAAACAGGATCAGTTGTGTTTACATCTCCCTTTACCAATGCAACATGATGCTCTCCAGTGATCTTATTAATGTAACCATGAGCTCTAAATTCACCATGTTTTGTTGGCATTGCTGTCTCCGTTACTTTTTCGATTACGCTCTCTGTTTGTCTACGGTATTCGATCAAATCAGCAATCGTAATCATTTTTAGGTCAAACTTCTTAATGTATTCTTGCAACTGAGGAACACGCGCCATTGATCCATCTTCATTCATGATTTCACAAATAACACCTGCTGGATACAAACCAGCCATTCTTGCTAAGTCAACAGCTGCTTCGGTATGTCCTGCGCGAACCAATACGCCATTTTTACGAGCCACTAATGGGAAAATATGTCCCGGGCGAGTAAAATCTTCTGGCTTCACATCCTTATCAAAAATCCTTTTAATTGTATGAGCACGTTCGTGAGCAGAGATACCAGTAGTACAATCTGCAGCATCAATACTTACCGTAAAAGCAGTTTGTTTAGCATCTGTATTGTTGTAAACCATCATATCAATGTTCAACTCATCTAAACGCTCTTTCACAATTGGCATACAGATCAATCCTCCAGCTTGTCTAGCCATAAAGTTGATAGCTTCAGGCGTTACCATTTCAGCTGCCATCAACAAATCACCTTCATTTTCACGATCCTCATCGTCAACCACCACAATCATCTTTCCTAACTTGATGTCCTCTATCGCCTCTTCAATTGTATGAAATTTCATAGTTTTATGTATTGTTGTTTGTTTTGTTTTTTTATTAAGCAAAGCCATTTTCCTTTAAAAAATTCATCGAAATATCAGACTTTTCAGCCTTTGCTGATTCTTCACCTCTGTGAAACATGAACTTTTCAATGTACTTAGCAGTCATATCACATTCCAAATTCACCTTATCTCCTTTGTTCTTAGAAGTCAAAGTTGTATCCTCTTGCGTAAGTGGAATAATGGAAACTTTAAACATTTTTTCATCCACATAAGCCACAGTCAAGCTGATACCGTCAATAGCAATAGAACCTTTCTCTACTACATATTTTAGGATATTTTTAGGAGCCGCTATACTTACCCAAATTGCATTATCGTCTTCTTCCTTACCAACAACTTCTCCTAATCCATCTACATGACCACTTACCATATGACCACCTAATCGATCTCCAACACGAAGTGCACGCTCCAAATTCACTCTACTTCCAGCGCTCAGTTGTTCAAAGCTTGTTCTGCTCATGGTTTCAGGCATCACATCTGCCGAAAAGCCTGTTGAATCGAAACTGATTACGGTAAGGCATATTCCATTTGTTGCGATACTATCTCCCAATTTCACATCATCCATTATTTTACGAGCCGAAACAGTCAAACAAATCGACTTTCCTCCACGCTTTATGGATTTAATGCTTCCTATTTCTTCAATTAAACCTGTGAACATTCTTTACAAATATCAGTTATCAGTAAACAGTTATAACTATTTTACTTCTTTATAATTTTCCCTGTCAGCATTAGATCATTTCCAAGCTGCTTTATTTCTATATTTTCTAATTCGATGGCATCCTTCATTTTTTCAATTCCTAGGCCACCAACTGGAGTTTTTGCATTCGCTCCACCAATAATTTTTGGTGCAATAAAAGACATCACCTCATCAACCACGCCTGCTTGCAAAGATGAAAAATTAAGTATTGCTCCACCTTCCAGCAAAACCCCATCAATTCCTTCTTCTCCAAGCTTTATCATTAAATCCTTAAGGTCAACTCTTCCATTGCTGGATTTTACTTTCAAAATAACATTTCCCAGCTCTTCTATCTCCTTCAACTTATTTGAATCGGCCTTTTCAGTAACCGCCAACATCGTTTTTGCCTGATCACATGAATTTAAAATTTTCGATTCCAAAGGAATTCTAGCTTTACTATCAACCACAATCCGAATTGGATTTCTCCCATCCTTACCTTCCAAACGGGTTGTTAGAATCGGATCATCTGCAATAACGGTGTCTACTCCAATCATGATGGCGGATAGCTCATTTCTTAGTTCATGAACTCTTTTGCGCGAATTTGGATTCGAAACCCAACGAGAATCACCAGTATGACTAGCTATTTTACCATCCAATGTCATGGCTGTCTTCATCACTACGTAAGGTTGTTTGTTCTGAATAAATTTCAGAAATACTCTGTTCATCTCACTTAGTTCTTCACACAAATAACCGTAATCAACGTCAATTCCATTCTCCTCTAATAACTTAACGCCTTTTCCTGCCACTAATGGGTTAGGATCCAACATCCCAATTACCACTTTGCCAATTTTGTTTTTCACAATAGCTTCGGCACAAGGCGGCGTTTTGCCGTAATGCGAACAAGGCTCTAAAGTGACATACATTGTAGCTCCTTCCACATTCTCTTTTGCAGAACGAAAGGCATTCACCTCTGCATGCGGACCACCATAAAACTCATGATAGCCTTCTCCAATTATTTTATCATCTCGTACAATAACAGCACCAACTAGCGGATTAGGGTTTACTTTCCCAACTCCTTTTTTTGCCAATTCGAAGGCACGTTGCATGTATTGATAATCTTTACTCATTCGCATAAAAACAAAAAGCCCTGAACAGTTTAGTAAACTATTCAGGGCATCTATTATAGGTATAGCCAAATGGTGATAATCACCAATGACATGAATTAATCAAATTGATCAATTGTTTTTCTTCTCCCATCCAGACTGTACTGTCGGTACTGGAATCACACCAGTTCAATCTCGTTAAAGATTCGCGGACTATCACCGCCGGTCGGGAATTTCACCCTGCCCTGAAGAAACAATAAATATTTTAAACAGAGGTATTAGCTCTGATTCTGCTACAAATATAAAGTTTTAGTATTTAAAAACAAACCTAGCACACAAGCCTATTCATGGAATTTAAAGATTCTTAACGAATCCTTTACCACCTAGAATAATTAGTAGACCCTTTACCTAAAAATTAAAATTTATTTAGAGCAAAAAGAACAAACCGAAAAAAAGCAACATAACAAAAACACCTGCATTCTGCAGCCAATAGATAATCGTAATTTGTTTTGACAACACAACCGTGCCATTGCCTTTTTTTATGGCTTTTCTTAATCTTCTACTGTAAGTTATATTGAATTTTCGTTTTAATCTATAAGCTCCAAACATAGCCAAACCATTCAAAACGGCTCCTATCAAAAAAACGATAAGTAATAAATAGTTTGTCTCCATTATGGCTTTTTTATTCTGATGATTCTAAAATAAGAATAATTAATCATAAAATGAAAGTCTCGAAATCAAACTTCACGAGAAAAGTGATCACTTTTAGATATTTAAAGAACATTTTTGAAAATTCCATCTTAATGAATAGCAGACATTTTCGTAAATGGCATTTAAATTTCTATCTTTGCAAAAATTTTTAAATCACTAAATTGGAGTACATATGCCTCATAAATCAGGTTTTGTAAATATCATTGGAAATCCGAACGTTGGAAAATCAACCTTAATGAATAATTTGGTTGGAGAACGTATCTCGATTATTACGTCGAAATCTCAAACTACACGTCACCGTATCAAGGGGATTGTGAATGGTGAGGATTTTCAGATTGTGTACTCTGATACACCTGGAGTTTTGAAACCTAATTACAAACTACAGGAGTCGATGATGAAATTTTCTACTTCTGCATTGGTTGATGCTGACATCATTTTGTATGTTACCGATGTTGTAGAAACAATTGATAAAAATGAGGATTTTTTAAAAAAGGTACAAAATACTGACATTCCGGTAATTTTGATCTTGAATAAGATTGACTTAACCAACCAAGATAAATTGGTTGAAATGGTAGAAGTTTGGAAAGAAAAGCTTCCAAAAGCTGAAATTTGCCCAATGTCAGCCAAAGAAAACTTTAATGTTTCCAATTTATTTAGTCGTATTTTAGAGTTGCTACCTGAAGCTCCTCCTTATTTCGCTAAAGATGAAATGACAGATCTTCCTTCTCGTTTCTTTGTAAATGAGATAATTCGTGAGAAGGTACTAACCAATTACGATAAAGAAATTCCTTACGCTGTAGAGGTAGAAGTGGAAGAATTTAAAGATGAGCCAACAATCATTCACATTATGGCAGTAATTAATGTGGAACGAACCTCTCAAAAAGGTATTATTATTGGACACCAAGGTAAAGCCTTGAAAAAAGTTGGAACCGAAGCAAGAAAAGACATGGAAGCTTTCTTCGGGAAAAAAGTTTTTCTTAAACTATATGTTAAAGTTGCCAAAGATTGGCGAAATAAAGACTCAAAACTCAAAGGATTTGGATACTAGAATCCGTAAAGAGTTTGTTTGAAATTGAATAAATATTACACGCAGAGATTGCGTTAGAAAAATAAAATAATGAGCAATATTGTTGCAATCGTAGGAAGACCAAATGTTGGAAAATCTACACTTTTTAATCGACTAACAGGTACCAGAAAAGCAATCGTAAACGAAACTGCTGGTGTAACTCGTGATCGTAATTACGGAAAATCGGAATGGAATGGAGTAGAATTCTCTGTTATTGATACAGGTGGATATGCTACCAATTCTGACGATATATTTGAAGAAGAAATTCGTAAGCAAGTTATGCTTGCAATTGACGAAGCAGATTCAATTTTATTTGTTTTAGACGTTCAGCATGGCATGACCGATTTAGATGAAGCGGTTGCTAACATTCTTCGACGTTCAAATAAGAAAATTTATCTTGTTGCCAACAAAGCAGATAATTCTGAATTAACCTTTGCTGCCAACGACTTTTATTCTGTAGGCATTGGTGATGTTGTATATCCTATCTCTTCTGTTAACGGATCGGGAACAGGTGATTTGTTAGATGCAGTAGTCGGAGATTTTGATCCAACTGTTGAAGTTGACGATGGAGATATTCCTCGTATCGCTTTTGTTGGTCGTCCTAATGTCGGAAAATCATCAACTGTAAATGCTTTGGTTGGTATCGATAGAAATATCGTTACGGATGTTGCTGGAACTACAAGAGATTCTATTCATACACGATTCCAAAAATTCGGACATGATTTTATCATGGTAGATACCGCTGGTGTTCGTAAAAAGCCAAAAGTAAACGAAGATTTAGAGTTTTATTCTGTAATGCGTTCAATTAGAACAATAGAAAGTTCTGATGTTTGTGTTTTGATTTTAGATGCAACTCGTGGAGTTGAAGCTCAAGATTTAAGCGTATTCGACCTTATTATTAAAAACCGTAAAGGTGCTGTAATAATGGTTAACAAATGGGATTTGGTTGACAAGGAAACCAATACCATGAAAGAATTCGAAGATGATATCAAGAAAAGAATTGCTCCTTTTAACGATGTACCGATTATTTTCACATCGGCTATTTCAAAGCAACGTTTAATCAAAGTATTGGAATCGGCGATTGAAGTTTATGAGAATCGTGTACGAAAGGTTACTACATCGGAATTAAACAAAGTGATGCTAAAAGCAATTGAAGCTTTCAGACCTCCATCAGCAAAAGGTAAATTCCTTAGAATTAAATATGTAACACAGCTACCTACTTTAGCACCTACATTTGCATTCTATTGTAATCTACCTCAATACATTAAAGACTCTTACAAAAGATATCTTGAAAATCAGATTCGTAAAAACTGGAACTTCACCGGTGTACCGATTCAAATTTTTATGAGAAAAAAATAAATTGCTACAAGTAGCATTTCCATTGGCCGATTCAGAAATTCTGAATCGGCTTTTTTGGGCTTATGATGAAAATAATTTTTGTAAACTAATATTTTAGTTACATTTATATTGTAATCCTAAAACCCAAAACATGAAACATATTATTCTGCTTTTCTTATTTTGCACAGGAATGTGCGCTACTCAAAGTTTTTCTCAAAAAACCCAAAAGGTTGACCAACTCTTGTTTTCGGGACAGTATACCGAGGCAATACCACTTCTTGAACAAATGGTACAAAAGAACGATATGAATAGCAAATTATATTTTCGTCTTGGTAAAGCCTATCAATTCCTAAATAAAAATAGTTTAGCAAAAGACAACTACCAAAAAGCTTACAAAATAGATCCAAATTCAACAGCCACTCTAATTAATTTAAGCGGCTGTCTTTACGCTCTTGGGAATTATCCTGATGCAGAGAAAATACTTATTGAAGCAAAATCTAAATCACCAAACAATTATCAAATAGGAATGCTCTTGGCTAAAACATTTGCCATTCAAAACAAACATCAAAAAAGTCTAGAAATCTATCTAGAATTGAATAAACAAGATTCCTTAAACCCATATATTTTTAAACAAATAGGAAGTTTAAAAAAGAAAAAACTAGACTACATTGGCTCTTTAGCAGCCTATTTGAAAGCTCATGAACTAAATCCTAAAGATCTATCGGTACTCACTCATATCATTCAACTGTATTATGAAATGACAGCTTACCAACAAGCTCTTGCGATTGCAAACAAAGGTTTAGACACTTATCCGGACAATAGTCTTCTACTAAAGAAAAAAGCTCAAGTATTAATTGGTTTGGAGTGGTATGAAAATGCCTTAACAATATTAGAAGATTTAAAACAAAACAAGCAACTATCTTTAGCTGAAAACAAACAGCTCGGAATTTGTTTCATGCAAACCAAACAATACAAGCAAGCAATTGAATCCTTTTCTGATTGTGGACAAACTTTCGAAAAAGATCCAATGATTAATTTTTACAATGGAGTGTGTTATGCCCGTTTAGAACAACACGAAAAAGGGATTGCTTATCTTGAAAATTCAATATTCTATATAACTCCTAGTATCAAAGCTGCAATGTATTTACATTTAGCAAAATCGTACGGAACAACCCGCCAATTCAAAAAAGCTATAGACAATTATAAAAAGCATTTAGAATTAGACGATAAGGATCCAAACGTATATTATGAAATTGCAACAACTTATGAAGAATTTGGTGATAATAAAGACAAAGCTTTAGCTTACTACACTATGTTCATCCAAAAATCAACCGACAAAGACGATGACAAATATGTGTATGCAAAGTCTCGCATATTGCACATCAAAGAGAAAATTCATTTTCAAAAGTAAATACCAAGATATAGGTATTGCAGCACATATCAAGATACCTAATTTTGTATGCATAAAACATGCTCGAGATAACTGATCCCAAATGAAATTCAAAGATCTTTTGCCATAAGATTCTATTTTTAGTGTTATAACTCATTTGGTTTCAGTTTTCGATTGCATTCTACTTTACTTTCTTCGGAAATCTCCTACTTTTTATTAATTTAGATTGATTAAACGAAACAAGCTATGCATATTAAAAAAGAAATGAAGCTGGCGGATGTAATTCAGTTAAATTACATGCTAATTCCAGTAATACATCGTTTTGGAATAAATTTGGGTTTTGGCGACAAAACTGTTGCCGCGGTATGCGAAGAAAATAAAGTTGACTTAAACTTCTTCTTGCAGCTTGTTAATGCTTATCACGATAAGGATTATTTCCCAAAAGAAGAGCTTCAAACCATTCCAATTAAAAATATCGTTGACTATCTTAAAATGACTCATTCAAGTTATCTGAATGAGAAATTATCAGACATAGAACAAAAAATAATCTCTCTTCAAACCGAAGACACAGAAGATCAACAATATATTTTACTGATTAAGAATTTTTTTGACGGCTACAAATCAGAATTAACGGAACACATTATGCATGAGGAAAATGTAGTATTCCCTTATGTATTGGCTGTTGAAGAAATTATAAAAACCGAACAATTTACAGATCAAAATAGAGAAATTTTTGATGCCTTCTCCATTGAAAAATACGAAGAAGACCACGATGATGTTGAGGAAAAATTGATGGATTTAAAAACCATCATGATAAAATACCTTACACCTCCAGCAAATACGACCCTTTACCACAGAATAATTCAAGATTTATTCAAGCTAGAAGAAGACTTAAATTATCATTCAAGAATTGAAGACAAGGTGCTAACACCAAAGGTTATATTAATGGAAAAATCGATCAAAAACCTACTTTAACTCTCTACCTAAATGGCTAGATCTACTATTTTAATTGCTGAAAATTCATTTTTAATTCGAAAGGGACTTCGATCAACTCTTCATAGCCTGGAGAATACGGAAATAGTCCAATCTATCGATAATAAGGATGACGTGTGCAAAATTGTAAATCAAATAAAACCTGACATTCTGATTATCAATCCAGAATTGCTACCAACGAATTGCCCCGACTTAAAGAGAAATTTTAAAAATGGAAATAAACTTTCCTTGATTTTAATATCAGATCAAAAAAGTATAAAGGAAGAATTAAAGGCAGATGGTTACATCCATTATTTGGATGGAAAAAATACAATTCTTGATTTATTACAAGAAATTCTGAACGAAAAAAATCAAAATTCAATAACCGATAAAAATGCTGATGTCATTAGCGCAAGAGAAAAGAACATCTTAAAGCACATTGCCCTGGGATTAACAAACAAAGAGATTGCTGATCAATTATTCATCAGCATTCACACCGTGGTTACTCATCGCAAAAACATTACTCAAAAGTTGGGAATTAAATCGGTGTCTGGACTTACTGTGTATGCAATTTTACACAAGCTTATTTCCATGGATGAAGTAAAATAATTACAAGTCTATTTCTACTCCAGCTTCTAAATTAAGAGTCTTAAAATATTTTTTAAATTCATCTTGTACCGCAAAACTAGTACAATGGGTTGCCCCCAACAATTCAAGTTTTTCTTTCTGAAAAAACGCTACTGTTTTCTGAAAAACATCGTCTATCTTTTTCAAATGAAAACCACCCAAAACCGCATAAACTTTATTTTCTCCACAAACCTCTTTCGCATAAGAAACCGTATTGCATATTCCTGCATGAGCGCATCCACTTAAAACAATTAAGCCCTTTTCACTTTTAATTGCAACTGCTGAATCATCCATTACAAAATCGGGCGAACCATCACCTAAAGTAAATGTTGTTACCAGTGCTTCGAAGTTGTTTTTACGAGGTATTTCTCCCAAAAAGACCATCTTATCGTTTAGCCAATAAGGTTCCTTAGATTCTTTTAAATCAAATCTAGCTGAAATTTCATCTCTTGACATTCCCAAACCAACCGGAGTTTTACTTTCTTTTCTGAAACGTAGAGCAAATGAATTTGGATGTGTAATTAAAGACTTCCCAAAAATACTTTTCAGACCATCACCATGATCCCAATGCCCATGACTCAAAACTACCGTTTCTATTTTAGACAAATCGATATTCATCTTCTTGGCATTTTCCAGAAACAAACCATTTGGTCCCAAGTCAAATAGTATTTTCTTTTCAGAACCAAGTACTGCAGAAAAACCATGAACATGTGCAAATCCATCTTTTGCAGTATTATCAACCAATATTGAAATCTTCATATCTTAGATTCTATTTTTTAGGAATTCTCACAATGAAACAAGAACCTACGCCTTGCTCTGATTCTACAAAAATACTCCCCTTCGCATTTTCAATAATATTTTTCACGATTGACAAGCCAAGTCCCATTCCACTTGATTTTGTTGTGAAATTAGGTGAAAATAATTTTCCTCTTATTTCATCATTTATCCCAGAACCATTATCAATTACACTCACCTGATAATCCGATGTTCTTTCTTCTAGTTCCATTACAATCTGCCCATCGTTTCCTTCAGGAATTGACTGTATTGCATTATTTATGAGGTTTACAAAAACTCGAACAAACTGTTCTCGATCAACAAAAACGTTCGCTTCCTCTATCTTGTTCAAATCCAGTTTCAGATCAAAATCATCATTCTTGAAAAGATTAATAACATGCTGAAGAATTTCCACAAGATTTAAATCTTCATTCTTTGCCAATGGCATTTTTGCGAAATTAGAAAATGCTGTTGCAATAGATGATAATGCATTTATTTGTTCAATTAAAGTTTTACTTACCCGATTAAAATGAGTTTCCCAATTAGGTGTCTTTTCCTCGTAACGTTTCTGCAAAAACTGAATACTCAACTTCATTGGCGTTAAAGGATTCTTTATTTCATGTGCAATTTGTTTTGCCATCTCCCTCCATGCCGATTCCCTTTCCGAACGAGCCAAACGTTTCGCACTGTCTTCTAACTCTATCAACATTTGGTTATAATCTTTAACCAAACTGCCAATTTCATCATTTTTAGCATATTCAATCTGCTCTCCATACGAACCATAGCGTGTAGCCTTTATACGATTCTGAATCAATCGAAGCGGGTAAGTAATTTTATTTGAAATAATAACGGAAAGAAAAATAGCCAGTAAAATCATCAAGACATGAAGATTAACTCCTGCCAAAACCAGATTAAACATTTCTTTTTCCAGTTCCTGACTTTTTAGAAAATAAGGTAAGTTTACGTAAGCGATGGTTTTGTTATTATCATCAACAATAGATTCGTAAGCCGACAAATAAGACATTCTTCCTATTCTCTCTTTATGAATAAAATGAGTTCGTTCTTTAAAATAGAGCTGATAATAGGCAGCAAAATTCATTTTGCGCTCCTGCAGTTTTTCGTCAAAAATCTCAGGCCTAGAAGAAGATAATAAACTACCTGAAAGATCGTATAGATGGATATCTGCGAAAATTAAATTGGATAATTGCCTTAATCGATCGGTTAGTTCTTCTTCTGAAATTTTGCCCTTATTCTGCAATAGATCACCAACAACCTCTCTTTTAACAAGCTCCAATTTCTCCTGCAAATTTCTATTATTGGTATCCTTAGCCTGATTTATATTATAATAAACCGTTCCTCCACCAAGCAAAACAAAGAAGAGCATTAACAAGCCAATAATAGAATATTGAATTCGGTATTTAAAACTCAAATTAAATCGATGATGCAGTCTTATTTTTTCAAATGACCAAATTAAAAATCCAAAAAAGTAAAAAACAACAAAAATATACGGAATCGTAACCACTCTATCGTACCATGATATCGATGGACAACTCACAACGACGGCATTATTATCAAATTTGTAAATCAAATGATCATAGTCATCAACTTGTTTCCAAAAAAGTTCCTTTGTACTTTCTCCAAAACCTGCACTACTCATGAAATAGTTAAATTTCCCCGAAGAGGTAATTAACTTTCCATCTTGATACTTCCCATAAGAATAATCGTTACTCAAAGGACGTAAATCAATCTTTTCATCAAGCAACAAATCAGGATAACCTAAACCTTCATCTCCAACCTTAGAATCGAGACGCAGATATATGTTTATTTTACCAAATCGAATGGTCGGTTTTGTAATCACCCCCAAATAAGAAACCATTCCATCGAATTCATTTAAATAGTAAAAATCACTATTCGGAATTGGCTCTCCATTTTTTGCAATCATCTCTTCAAAAAACTCAAAACAGTTTCTGACTTGATCATCAGGCTCTATAGTTAAGTCATCATACTGATTACAAATTGTAACTTGTAGATGATACTGCTCCCAAAATCCTTTAAAATATTTATTTTGGATGTAATTTTGAATCTCTAGCTCATGCTTAAAAGGTCTTTTACACATGAAGCTAAGAATCGAGTCTTGATCTATTCGTTTTTGAATATCCATTAAAAAGGATTCGGAAGTAGGCTCGTATTCCGTAGAAAGGTTCATTGCTGCCACTTGTCGATCTTGCTTCTCTTTCTCTCCCGAATGATAATTAATTCGGTTTGTAACAAATACAGAAACCCCTAACAAGAGAATAACATACAAAGAATATCTTCCCCCTGATTCTTTCTGATAATTTATCAAGCCCAAAACAAATACCAAAAGAACAGGAAATAGGCTAACAACAAAATCTATTTTGATTGGATTTAAGAAATAGATGAGTGCACTAAAAATGATTGAAATGGGAAGAACAATCGCTAAATATTTTTTTAAATTCCATTCATTCTTAGAGACTACAGCTATTACATTAGCGATTTGACCTAAAGAATAAAATAGAAATACTAAAACTAAAAAACCTACAAAAACGAAACCACCTTCATCTTGAAAAACAAACATTTGCAAGCTAAAACTAGAATCGAGCACTAAACTTTCAAATTGAATGGTAATAGCATAATAAAGGCTATAAAGAAAGATTAGATGTATGACTAACCAAATTATTATTCTTGCTGAGTTATTAGGCTTAAAGAAATCATTTTTCAGTAAAAATCTGGAATAAGTGTAAACAAACACAAATAAGAAAAGTGCATTTAAAACAAAATCACCAAGCGAAGGAAAAAAGAAAGAGCTCGCAAACAGAACTGGAGAAAAAATTTCCAAATTTGAGAAGACTTCTGGAACTCCCCACAACAACATAAAATACCTGCACAAGAGCAAACTTAAGCCCCATACAAAAAAACCTATAAAGCCTAATTTAGGATCTTTTATCTTGCGTAACAAAAGGCTTATAAAAAGTAGTCCCGATAAAATGGCCAAGAAGTAAAGAATTCCAATACCATTTTGTCCTGTTCGCTCTCCAAAATTACCTTGCGAATGGTATAATGAAAACAAATAATCGCCACTAACATTACTCACCTGTAAGCCTTTTTCAGGATTTAAAGAAATGTCAATTTTATGTGGTATTTGAAGATCAGGGCCAAAATGATTTTTTAGAAATTTATTCTGAAAAGGATAGGTTTTTTTTAGCAATAAAAATCCATACAAATCAACAGAATCTAATTGTTGCTTTTGTTTGTAGTAATAACCATCCTGCAATTTAACAACCAAAGACTGGTCCTCATCCAAGTCTCTTTTCTCTGGCAATAAAAAAGAATTATCACTCCAAAAAATCAAACTATCTTGCTGGTATGCAATCAGAACAAATCCATCCTTTTTAAGATCTTTTTCGAACTCTGTGAAATTCTGATACTTACGAAGAACACCATTTTTATCTGCAATAGCACTCTTTAACTCCCCAAGATCTTTATGAAGTAGCTTTTCCTTTTTCTCAAATACTTGCTGCGTATGATTTGCCACTTTCAATAAGCGATCATTACTTCTAAAATAAAAATCGGCAGAAAAAGCCAACAGAAAAAATACTAACGAGAAAATCGCTAGAAAATATTTGGGCAATTTATTTTTCATCTGTTGATATATTAGGCATATATAATGACAGTCAAAGAAATGCGATGCATAAGCAGAATATTTATTATTTTGTAAGCAGTACAAAATTCATGCTAAACACTTCACAAATTAGCATAATTAGTTTAAAGCATCAAACATGGTGATAAGGTTCACCTTTAATAATAGTCATAGCTCGATACAACTGCTCTGTAAAAATCATCCGAATCATTTGATGAGAAAAAGTCATTTTAGATAAGGACACCTTTCCCTGAGCTTTGCGATAAACATCATCGGAAAATCCGTAAGGTCCTCCAATCACAAAAACTAAATTTTTTGTACCTCCAATCATTTTTTGCTCAATAAACTTTGAGAAAGCAACAGAAGAAAATTCTTTTCCTCCCTCATCGAGTAAAATAAGGTGATCACCTGCTTTTACTTTATCTAAAATTAATGCTCCCTCTTTTTGTTTTTGCTGATTTTCAGATAGATTTTTCGTATTTTTTATATCTGGAATGATATTTATTTCAAAAGGCAGATAATGAACCAAGCGTTTTTGATATTCTTCGATTCCATTTTTCACAAAATCCTTATCTGTTTTCCCAATTACCAAAAGAATTATTTTCATATCGTCACAATTTCATTTTTCATTCGCTAATATCTCACAACTAAACTACAGAGGACTTATTGCTCCCCCTAATGCCTGTACAAATATAAACTTGATTTAGCTCATTAAAAAGAAATTTCTGAAGGTTTAAAACTACAATAATCAGCAATCTCTATCCATCATAAAGATCAATTATAGCAGTATAAATAAGAAGAGATTCATATTTTTTTTAACTTGCAGTATGTTTTTCGCACAGTATTTGTGAAAAGGTATATGATATTAAATTGAAATTTATTCATATGAGATTTATAAAATACATATTAACAGGAATATTCTTCCTATTCGTTTGCTCTTCAACTGTAAGTTCTCAAACTCAAAATGAGTTGCCAAGAGAATTAATTACTGCCTTTAAACAAGGCAATAGTATTAGTTTGTCGAATTTCTTCGGAAATCGAATTGAATTATCGATTGAAGACAAAGAAGCTATTTATAGCAAATCACAAGCAAAACAAATCATGGCAAAATTTTTCAGAGAATATCCTCCTACAGATTTTAAGAAAAAACATACAGGAGGAAAACCCGGAGCTAATTATGTCATTGGTGATTTAATAACTAAAAAAGGTAAATTCCGAGTCAACTTCTTAATAAAAAAGAACACTGGAAAATTTGTCATTCATCGGTTGAACATCGAAAAAAATTAAAAAGTAAGCTCCAATTTATGGAGCTTTTTTTATACCCTATTCTGCCAAATACATTTAAATCACAAAATAAATAAAATTCAAAAAGTGCGCCTTAAATATGGGGTAGTCCACAATTAAAATACATTAAAAACAAACTCAACCCCTATTCCAAATTAGGTTAGTTGTATTTTTTATTCTATTTTTGAAACCAAGCGTATTATTTGACGGACTACAATCCATAATCACACCAAACGGATTTTGTACATTTTTTTTAAATGATTATTGTGATGAAGAACAATAGAAAGTGGCTTTATGCCTTCTTGCTACTTATTGTAGTGTCGATTATTGGAATTTTTATTCCAGGTGTGGAATTTGGAGTTAGTGATCCAAATATTGTTTCAGGTGATGTAGCATGGATGTTAACATCAACAGCTCTCGTTCTCTTAATGACTCCAGGGCTTGCCTTCTTCTATGGAGGAATGGTAGATCCTCGTAATATTATTTCAACAATTCTTCAAAGTTTTGTTGCAATGGGTATTGTAAGCATGATTTGGGTTACCATTGGCTTTAGTCTTGCTTTCGGAGACAGTATTGGTCCTGAAGGTTTTGGTCTTGTCGGCAACCCTTTAACATACCTCATGTTTAAAAATGTTGGTGGTTCAACTCATCCAGAAATGGCCCCAACCATTCCATTTGCACTCTTTGCTTTGTTTCAGCTGAAGTTTGCCATCATCACTCCTGCATTAATTACTGGATCATTTGCAGGTAGAGTAAGATTTAGATCTTACATGATTTTCATTAGTCTTTTCACAATATTTATATATGCACCACTTGCACACTGGACTTGGCATCCAAATGGGTTTCTTCGCAACATGGGCGTTTTAGATTTTGCAGGTGGAACAGTAGTTCACATGTCGGCAGGTTTTGCAGCCTTGGCAGGAGCTATGTTTTTAGGAAAAAGAACAAAATCGAAATACAACGAGAAACGATCAAACATTCCATTTGTATTACTAGGCGCAGGAATGTTGTGGTTTGGTTGGTTCGGCTTTAATGCAGGATCTGCACTCGAAGCCTCATCAACTGCAGTTTTAGCATTGCTTAATACCAATACTGCATCAGCAGCAGCAATGTTAACTTGGATTTTCCTTGATGGCGCAAGAGGACACAAACCTTCTGGACTTGGAGCTGCAATTGGATTGGTTGTTGGGCTAGTTGCCATTACACCAGCAGCAGGATTTGTTACTGTTGGCGCATCCATTACCATTGGAGTTGTTGCATCAATTGTTAGTAATTATGCCATTACATTACAAGGAAAAACTTCTCTTGATGATACCTTAGATGTATTTCCTGCACACGGAATGGGAGGAATTACAGGAATGCTTTTAACTGCTGTTTTTGCACATGAAGTTGGACTTGTACACGGAGAAGTAAGAACTTTTCTTATGCATATTTTGGCATTAATCATTGTTGGCATATTTACATTTGGTGGCTCTTACTTACTTTACTGGATAACCAATAAATTTGTAAGCCTAAGAGTATCAGAATATTCAGAAAACAAAGGATTGGATGTCACTCAACATGACGAATCTTATTCTTTTGCATACAAAGAATAACAAAAAAGGTCCCGCAACTCTCGTTGCGGGACCACCCCCATATAAAAATCTAATCTTATAGAATTAACTGACAACCATCCCTTGCCAGCGCTTAATAACAATTGTTACATACAATGAATGTAAGTATCTACAATCTCCATTATCTTATCTACATTCCCAAGAATTCGATCATTTAACCCATTATCTTCATATAATTTTAAGTTTTTAACAACGGCATCTACAGATCCCTTTGGGAATACTCCATTGCGTTCAAAAACTTCTCTTTTTTCTAATAAACAATCTGCACTCTCCCAACAACAAGTTGGCAATTGCTTTAAGGCATCTAATTTTTCTTTGTAGTCCGGTGCAAAAATATCAACATCAGCATACAAATCTTCAGCCATCTGCAATGAGTTATCCATCTCTAAACCGTGCTGTCCTGCAACAATTAATCCAGCCATTAAAGAATAAATATCAGCCGAACCATCTGGCACTCTAAATTCGAATGTCTGCTTGCTCGAGAAATCTCTAGGATCAGCAGGCTCGCATGGATTTACACTCTTGATCATGTCAGAAGCGCCAACCCAACCTAGTGGCACACGCACCAACACAGAACGGTTACGATCACCCCAACACACATAAGTAGGTGCTTCCTGGTGAGGAACCAAACGTAAATATGAAGTTGGAATGGTATTCCCGAAAGCCGTTAAAGCACCAGAAAGATCCATAATACCAGCAATCATTTTCTTTGCAGTATCTCCTAACTTACCATTTTCGATGCAAATATTTTTTCCATCTTTTTCTACTAACATATGAATGTGCAAGCCACTACCAGCCTTACCCACAGTGATTTTTGGAGCCCAGCTCACCAAAGCATTCTCTCTAGCTGCCAACATTCTCACGATCCACTTTCCAATAATTAACTGATCAACTGCGTCTTCTGCCTCTACTGGCAAGAATTCAATCTCATGCTGCTCGTAACCATCATCACCAGTTGAAAAATTTCCAACCTCAGAGTGTCCATATTTAATTTTACCACCACATTGAGCAATTAATACCATTGCTTCACGTCTTAAGTTTTCCCACTTGGTAAATGGCTGTGAACTATGGTACCCTTTCTGATCGATATCTGGATATAATGTGTGATTTGCACTCTTAATATAATACTCTAATTCTCCCATTGCCTTAAAAGTAAGGCCTGTTTTTTCTTTAAAGCAATCATGCGCTTTTTTCAAAATATACTCAGGAGCACTCTCTAAAGGCTTTCCTTCTGCATTATAAAAGGAACATAGAATGTCCAAAGTAGGAACCTCAGAGAAAGGATTAACAAATGCTGTTTTAAATCTAGGAATTACATAAAGGTCACTAGATCCAGCACCTATATAAGAAAACAGACTAGATCCATCTACACGCTCACCTGAAGATAAGATACTATCTAAATGATCTCTACCTGTAATAATAAAATTCAAGGTTTTTAATTTCCCATCTTCTGCAACGTAACGAAAATTAATCATCTTAATTCCATTTTCTGCGATATACCTAATCAAATCCTTCTTTGTAAACTCACTACTTGGCTTCTGAAGGAACTGAACCAATTTGTTTGGATCCATTAAATACTCATCCCTTGTCATCATTATGTCTGTTTTAAATTGTGTGTTGTTGTTTTAATAAGCTCTTGTAGGATAAAATAGCCTAGTTTCGATTGATTTTCCAAACAGAATAAGAAAAACAAAAGCACTCACTACAAACACAAATAAAACCAATAAAATCAACAGATACAGAGCTAAAAAGACATTTTTACCAGCTCTAAAAAAACTGTTCTACAACAGATTTACGTAAACGTTTTCGAAGCTAAAAAAGTCTTTTTTTCAGAACACCCCCTCAAAAGGATATACTGCCAGAAAATAAGCTCATTTTTTATTAGAACAAGTCCCATATTAAACCCAGTACAAAACCCACAATAAAATACTTAATTTAAAAACACCCCATTTTCAACCACCCAAGGCCTAAAACGTCATTTTTCACAAGGAAAGGGTGTAGTTTTGCAATTTTCTGAAGTCATTTTATGACTTTTGCGCAACTACACCCCCTTATTTTTACTTTTTTAAAGTCATGTCATTTTACATACTGTTAAATCGCATGCAATTTTATTAAAATCGGAAAGAAAGATGTAAACCAGAAGGTGCATTCACCAATCTAAACCCTTTTCTCTGCTTCACAAAACAAACCTCTCCATTTGTATAATAAACACCTCCACGGTGACTTACTTGATGACAATTATCTGGAACATATGAGAAATAAGTTGAACTTGGTGCTTCAACTAATACATATCCTACCTCAGGATAAAATCTATAATAATCTCCATTTAAATAATAATAGTCTCCATGACGGTGATTAATAATTACAGGCTCACTTGCAAATCGGATAACCACATTTCCATATCGATCATGGTGATAACAATTGTGCCCATGATTATTATAAAAATGCCTGTATCTAGAATGAGGTCGAATTTGCCTTTTGTGATTGTAATGACTGTATCGATCCCCACTATAATGATGACTTGAATGACCATACGACTTATTTCCATGGGAATTATGCCCGTAAGATTTATGCTTTTTGCTACGATACACATTTCGATCATTATGGCGATTCGAATGAGTCTTTGCATAGCGATCATGTTTCTTGTGCGAATCATATTTCTTGTGCTTCTTGCTTAGACGATCTTTATTTTGATTCGAATGAGTTGAATAGTTACTTCGATTGTATTTCTCTTTTCTATCATACTTTCTCAATCGATCTGTCTTATTTCTTTCCTCATAACGAACTTTATTGTCCTTTTGAGATCTTCTTTGTGCTTTTACTTTTGTTGTAGAAACCGCAATTGCCGAAACCAATACTATACTGGCTACCAACTTATATATCTTAGATGTTCTCATGGCGTTTATTTTAATGTGTTAAGCCAAATAAACCTTTAATCTAGGAGAGACTACAGCTATCTGCAACATTCTCAATATGGCTATTACTAATGTCATCCTATGGTAGGGATGAATCCTTAAAATCAAGTACCGGTATACTTTGACTGATTAGAAGCAAAGCCTGTGCCAAAAATTAAAAAAGCACCGATCTCAATGAAATCGGTGCTTTTAAAATTCTAATTTATTTCAACTTGATGTTTCTTTTTACTTGCCCTATCGGTGAAACTCCTCTTCTTAGGTCGAATTAAAACCCGCAAAGATTGATCCGATGTCCAATAATTCCAGATCCAATTAACCAAAATGAAAAATCTATTCTTCACACCAACAATTGCCATTAAATGCACAAACAACCATAACACCCATGCAATAAACCCTTGCAATTTTATCCCTGGTAAATCAGCCACAGCTAAATTCTTACCAATTGTTGCCAAAGATCCTCGATCACTATAATGAAAAGGAACCATATCCTTAGTTAACAGAATTCTCTTTAGATTCTTTCCCAAATTAGCAGCCTGCTGCAAGCCTACCTGCGCAACTTGCGGATGCCCATTCTGAAAATCGCCCTCTTGCTGAAAAGCAATATCGCCAATTGCATATACATTATTTAATCCTTTTACCTTATTATAGAGATCAACACGAATTCGCCCTCCTCTTGTTGCGGCAATTTCCGATATTCCCTTTATTGGATTCGCAACTACACCGGCCGCCCAAACCAACGCATATGAATTGAACTCCTCGCCGTTTGCCAAACTAATTTTTAATCCATCATAGTCGGCAACCATTGCCTCTGTCTTTACAATTACACCTAATTTTTGCAAATAAGTTTTTGCTTTCGCTGATGCATTTTCCGACATTCCACTCAACAAACGATTCGAAGCTTCAAACAAATACACATTCATCAAAGAAAAATCTAACTCCGGATAATCCTTTGGTAAAATATTAGATTTCATTTCTGCTAAGGCACCCGCCAACTCAACTCCTGTAGGTCCACCACCTACCAGAACAATATTCATATAGTTAGCCGCTTTTTCAGGATCCGATTCATTCAAAGCTTTCTCGTAGTTACGCAGAATTGAATTTCGAAGGAATATGGCCTCTGAAACAGATTTCATTGGAATGGCAAACTCTTCAATATTCTTATTGCCAAAATAGTTGGTATCAACACCTGTAGCCAACACCAAATGGTCGTATTCTAAACTACCCAAACTGGTATAAATCTCCTGTTTGTTTGAATCAACCTCTAACAAATCTGCCATTCGGAAATGTACATTTTGTCTTTTCTGAAATATTTTTCTCAGCGGAAAAGCTATAGAGCTTGGTTCCAATCCAGAAGTTGCAACTTGATAAAACAGAGGTTGAAATTGATGAAAATTATTTCGATCAATTAATACGACTTGATATTTCGTATTTGCCAATTGTCGAGCAAGCTTTAATCCTGCAAAACCACCGCCAATAATCACTACTCGGGTTTTTCCATTTTCAGGAATGTGCTTAATCGTATCCATACTAATTCTTTTTTTTACTTGAAAAGTTTACTTAAAATTATCTTAAGTCTTCCTATTCGGATTTAAGACTCTTTTATCTTTTACAAATTAAAGAATTATTTCTTTATTATCCTAGCTCATGAATAAACACAACCGTTTTCATAAAAAAGTTTTATAGGTTGATAGATGAAATAGATACAAAAAAATCCGAAATGCATCTAAAATACATTTCGGATTTAACTTTATACTTTACTGTTACTCCTTACTTTTTGGCAGCAACAACCGACATTTCAACTAGTAATTCTGGTCGAGCCATACGAGCTTCAACGCAAGCGCGAGCTGGCTGAAATCCCTCAACAACCCAGGCATCCCATACTTCATTCATAGCAGCAAAATCTTTCATATCTCGAACATAAATCGTAACAGAAAGAATATGCTTCTTATCTGAACCTGCTTTTTCTAATAACTCTTCTACTTTTTTAAGTGTGGTTACAGTTTGCAGCTTAATATCAGCATTCGCATCTTTTGCTGTTTGTCCGCATAGATAAATGGTATTTTCATGCTCAACAATACGGCTCATTCGTAGAGTTGAATCTATTCTTTTGATTGTCATTTTTACTATGTGTTTAAGTTATTTTGTTGGACGAAGATAAGTAATTTGCATAATGATCCCGATAGCTATGGGGAATGAATTAAGAATTATTAATTTCGTTTGAAAGGCTTATAAGAAATGCCGTTTCAAAAAAAATTGAAACGGCATTAATCAATAGTTAAATTTGACATCGTTAATGTCACATCAAGATTAAGCTATTTTTACTATTGCAAAAAATAACTCCACCAACTAAAATTGAAAAAAAGTATTTTATATGATTACCTGTCAAATAAGTCTTTATAATACTTTGCTTATAAAAGCATTTTAATATCTATAACGTTAACTTTTCAACAGTTTCTAATTAATAATCACTTTAGTTGTTGTTTGAAAACCATTACTTTCTATTACAATTATATAAATTCCAGATTTATTATATGAAAAATTCGCCTTATTAGTCTGATAAACCAACTTCCCAGCTAAACTGTACATCTTTAAAGTAAATTTTTCTGCTCCAACTATATTAATTTCACCATCCGAAGGATTCGGGTATATAACGATTTGATCTTCGAACACTTCCTCTATATTAGTGATAACATCCTCAACACCCGTAAACCTAAGATTTTCATCAGACCACAAATTACTACGAGCGGGATCATTTATCCAATAAAGCATTAGCTCCTTTTGTCCATCTGTAAACATCGAAGAACAACCAGAATAATCCATGTAATTCTCAACATTTACATCTCCATCATTACACAAATCCCCAATTCTACATTCCCAAGAGAAACATCTAGTAATGGGTGTATCATCAATTCCATCATCACCGCAAGAATCATAACTATTACCAAATACATGACCCAATCCAAAATAATGCCCGATTTCATGAGTCAAAATATCATCATTCGAAGATGCTCCATCTCCAAGAAACTTGTAATTGTAGACTGGACCAGCCCATTTCCCCCCCTCATCATATGAAGGCAAGTAACACCAACCAGAGCCTGAATCATCACTATTCACATTATAGCTTACCCAAATTTGTAAATATCTTTGAGTTCCGCCAATATCAGCTCCTGTATTCCAATTCATTAAATTTTTCATTGTTACATTTGCGCCAGGATTATCTCCTTTATAATCCGCCTTTGTATACGTAATTCCATCAATAGAATTACCAAACGGATCTTTCTTAGCTAACACAAATTCAAAACCTACATTTGCTATAATATTTTTAAATACATCTTGAACATCATCAACATTTCGACTATTACCGTTAAAATTTCCGTTTAATAAATCAATTGCCTTTTGAGCCCTTTCAACACTTAGTTTTGATTGTGGATCGTATGGATCAAACACATGAAAAACAACTGGGATGCGGTATATTTTATCTACCTCAACTGATTTTAATCTGGAATTAATATTTTCGACTATATGTATTTCATTACTACTGCATATTTTGCAAGCTTCTATATCTTGCCCATTACAACAATAACTCAGAAATACGAAGAAAAAAAGAATGCATAATTTCATACAACTATACCTTTGCGGTTCATTAATAAATTTCAATTAGTAAGTTTAGAAGGTGCCAAAATACTTTTGAACACCTTCTTTTTTGTTATTTTACTTTTGACCTGCTTTAATCGGTTTTCCATTCACCTCATAAGCCCATTCAATAACACTTGCACTAAGCCCATCTTCACGAACAGACATTTTCACCCATGCATAAACTGCCTTACCACCAACGCTTAATTCTAAGCCTACATAACCAGTTTTTCCATTCCAAACAGTATATTTTGTTGGACTACAAAGTGTAGAAATTCGTCTCCAATTACTTTCCCATCCATAATCACGTAGGATTTGCGAATCTGGCCCTATTTCATCACCTTCTTCCAACATTGTAATTTGGAGTATGCCATCTACTTCCTGACCAACAAATGGTCTTCCTTCTCTTTCAATATGAACAGAGTTCTCTCCATTAAGCATATCAGAAAACCACATATTAAATACCGCACCTTGTCCTTCAACGAGATCAACAGAAGAAACCCATGAATTATTAGCATCACAAGTATATGATCCTTGGAAAGATTCTATTAAGAAGCTAGGCGTTACTTTAACTTTAATATTGTTATTATCTACTATATCAACTGAAAAATCAGGATCTGAAATATCCGTTATCTTAATTTCTATTGATTTCGTTCCTACAAAATAAGTGTCATTTCCTCTAATAACGATTGTATCAGAGTATTGACCTGGCTCAAAAACCACAGTTTCAAGATTATCTCCCGTAAAGTCTTCTCCAGCTGCTAGATCACTTGTTAAGTTTAAACTAACAGTAACAGATTTATCAATGGGTTTAGTATTTAAATTAATTGGAATGCGAACTTCGCCATCAATAGACATTTGATATTCTGAAAATTCAAAACTCGCAAACCATGGTCCATCATAAATAATTTTGTCGTCATCACATCCTACAAAAAGTACCATAGACATGATGATTATTGATAATATTCTTTTCATTTCGATATCGTTTTAAAAAGGATTTTGTTCACAATTTGGATTACCATTTAACTCTTCTTCCGGAATTGGAAGTACAAATAATTTGCTTGGATATGAGATATCTTTGTTAGCATGATCAACAAAATCAACTCTTACAAGATCTCTTTGCGTTCTTACCAAATCAAATATTGCATGTCCTTCTCCGCAAAGCTCAATACGCCTCTCTGCATAAATGGCATTTAGCAAATCAACTCCTGATAATGATAGTTCAGAAAGTCCTCGTTTTGCCCTAAAAGTATTTAATGTCGTTAATGCTGCAGTTTGATTTGAATGATATTCAGCTTCAGCTTTATTCAAATAAATTTCTGACAAACGTAGTATGGGAACATTACTTTCTTCGGAAGGGTATTTTGAAGTGCGAATTACCTCTGCATCTCTGCTATCAAGGTAATACAATCCTTTTCTAACATCATCATCCCCAATTAAAGAATACAGGTCATTCGTAATACTTAAATCACCATATGTTCCGTTTTCTTCCAACAAGTCAAAAAGAGTTTCGCCGTTACCTGGGAAATTAGGATGCGTTTTATATACATGCGCTGTTAATATCGACTCTGATGAATAATCTTCAACCCATGATGGAATGTAACTGGCTGCATCAAGTAATACTCTATTAGCCGAGTTACCAATTACCTTATTACTATAAGTTAACGAGTTTGCAAAATCATTCTTGTAAAGATAAACTCTTGACAGCAAGGCCTCCGTTGCAAGTTTGGTTGGCAGAAATACCTCAAACTCGTCAGACAATAATTTTTCAGCTTCAAGTAAATCATTAATAATTTGAGTATAACACTCCTTTAGTGTAGACCTTGCTGGTTTATCTTCCAAAAATTCATCTGCACTAATGAGAACGCCCAGATGTCCACCATCTCCATTGGCACCTTTGGCAATATCACTATCGTTAAGAGAATATGGTTGAGCGAATACTTTACACAAATCAAAATGAGCCAATGCTCTTAAAAACAAAGCCTGTCCTTTTACTTGTTTTTTCTCTTCGTCAGTCATATCCCCCACTCCCTCTACTTTCGCAATAATTTGATTAATTACTGCACAAGCAGAATAAGCATTTGACCACAAGCTTAAGTTAGAACTTGAAGGTGTATAATTGTACACAAGTTCTGATTGCCATCTGCTGGTTCCTGCATTTGCCGCTGTCTTTAAATTACCACCAAGAGCATCTCCTTGCAAGGTTAATGCATAACGATACCAACCTCCATTATCAATAAGCTGAGCCATTGCACCATTCACAGCTCCGGTAATTCCTTTCTTATTTCCAAAAACTGTTGCATTGGAAAGTTGGTCATTAGGCTCTAGGTGAACAAAATCTTCAGAACAAGACACCATACCAACTGTTAGTATAGTTATAAAGCTGAATAATCTTAAATATTTTTTCATCTGTTTATAATTTTCTTATTAAAATCCGATGGTATTTTCCATGTTTTGAATTATCATTCTACATATAAACTATATGATCTAGTATTCATGGAGTTTCATCTTCTTTTTCTTAAAAATTTAAATTAATTCCTGCTGAATATGATCTCGGATTTGGATATTTAAATCCTCCACTTGTTGGTCTGTCTGGGTCAAAGTTTTCAACCGAATGCCATGTATAAAGATTATTTCCTTGTACATAAAACTTAACACCTTTTACATGTAATTTTTCACAAATATTTTTGCTTAAATTATAACTTAATGAAACATTTCTAAGTCTTACATAATCACCATCATACACATGTCTGTCATCCCAAACATATGGAATAGAATTATTATAAATGTATTGCGGAACATCAGTACGATCCCCAGGTTTTTGCCATCTATTTAATGCTGGGCTTGCAACAGCCCCTTGTCCTTTACCATTGTGCATTACAAAGAAATTATCCCCCGCAGAAACTTTGTTTCCACCAACAAAGCTGAACATTACATTCAATTCAAATCCTTTATAGGAAAATGTATTGTCTATGGTTCCCATATACTTAGGGTCCAAATCTCCTCCATAATGTCTTGAAGCCTGATTCGGACTATAAGTAATTTCTCGTGAAATTTCCTTCATATAATTCGGATTTCCATTTTCGTCCTCTTCATAATCAATACTCCACCACATTGGTTTACCATTGGTAGGATCAACACCAGCATATGCATACGGGAAGAAGCTGCTCATATTTTCTCCTATAAGCTTAGAGTATGTACCATTAAGAATGTTCCCATTAGGTAGCTTCGTAATTTCGTTGCTTACAAATCCTAACATCAAGCTAGTTTCCCATTTGAAATCTCCTTGTAAATTAATCGTTCGAATCTCAATATCAATCCCCTTATTTTCCATTTCACCAACATTCCTTAATGCTGTTTGGAATCCAGATGTTAATGATAAAGGTACATTTAGAAGCATGTCAGTAGATTTTCTTTTGTACAAATCTATCGATCCCATAACTCTATTGAACACAGTAAAATCGACACCAATGTCTAATTGAGCATTCTTTTCCCAGGTAAGATCATTATTATTTGGCTGGGAAGGCATATAAGCAGTCTGTCCGGCATAAGCAGTAACAAAATAAGTATTCTCGAACTTATAATTATCAATACCTAAGTTACCCGAAGTACCATAACTAGCTCTAACTTTCAAGTCATTAAGCCAATTCAAATCTTTAACAAAATCTTCTGACGTAACTCTCCATGAAGCACTTACAGAACCGAAGTTTCCATATTTCTTATTTTTTGAAAACCTACTAGATCCATCTCGTCGGAAACTACCTGCTAAATAATATTTACTATCGTAATTGTATGAAAACTTGCTCAAAAAGCCAGTGTATGAATATTCAATGTCATTGCTAAACACTTCATATTTATCATTTTCAAAACCAGCAACAAAATATGGAATATCCTCGTTTATCTTTTGTCCTTTAGCATTTAAGTAATTGTAATTGTACTTTTCAGCCTCGTACCCAACAAGAACATTTATATTGTGCTTTTCCTTAATCGTTTTGTCATAGGTTAAAAGGTTTTTAAAATTCCAGCTGGTTGACAACCCTTTCGATTCATATCGAGATCCACCTTCATCCCATGAGGTTGGCTCTTTGTAAGCCAGAATGTCATCTGAGTTATAAATGTCATAAGAAAAATCTGTTTTGAAATTGAACCCATTTAAAAAATTAAAACTGAAATATGCATTGTTCTTTAAACTAATAGTCTCGGCCTTTCTTGTGTTATTTTCTAACATCGCCAGAGGATTCATAGTATTTCCTACTGAAGGCAAATCGTAACTCCATGTTCCATCTTCATTTTTAGGATATTTGAGACTTGACAATTGCATAGCTGCTACAAACGGATTTTCATATGCATATCCTCCCATCTCAACATTTGAAGATTTGGATTTGGCCAAAGCCGTTTTAAAACCAAAAGAGATTTTATCACTTGCTTTGTGATCCAGATTTAATCGGGTTGATACTCTCTCTAATTCTGAACCATTAACAATACCCTCTTGGTCTAGATAAGAAATTGATGAATAGAATGAAGTTTTCTCATTTCCTCCTCTAGCATTAAATGAATGTTCCTGAGTAATAGCATCTCTTGTAATCAAATCCATCCAATCAGTTCCTCCCCTATCCAATAAACTCATCGGATAAATTTCATCAGGATTACCACCTGCATTAACAACTCCTTCTCTTTTTAAAGCAAGTTCTTGCTCAGGACTTAGTTTTTTCCAATCACCATTTGTAGGAATAACATCTATACCGAATCGAGAATTTATCTGATAACTCGTCTTACCTGCAGATCCCGACTTGGTGGTAATAAGAACTACTCCATTTGCAGCACGAGAACCATAAATAGCCATTGCTGCTGCATCTTTTAATACCGACACACTTTCAATGTCCGAGGCTGGAATTGTACTAAGTGGACTTAACGCAACACTTGAACCAAATGCTGATTTAGGATCAATATTTTGTGGTACACCATCAACAACGTACAATGGGGCATTACTCGCATTAATAGAACTATTCCCACGAATACGAACACGTGCGGCTGAACCAGGGCTACCAGAACTACTTTGCACAAAAACTCCTGAAACACGCCCTTGCAATGCTTTATCAACCGACGGCACTGGTACCGCTGCAATTTTATCTGCAGAGACTGTTGAAATAGCTCCTGTAATTTCAGATTTTTTCTGTGTCCCATAAGCTACAACAACAACTTCATCAACCTGAAGAGCATCGGATTTTAAACTAATATTGATTGCATTCGTGTTTTCTACAATATATTCCTGTGTTAGCATACCAATAAAAGAAAATACCAACACATCACCAACTTCAGCGTTAATTGTAAAACTGCCATCAATATTTGTTGAGGTTCCAACGGTGGTACCTTTAACAATAACAGAAACTCCTGGTAAACCAAGATTGTCTTCTGCGCTTGTTACAACACCTTTAAGAGTTGATTTATCCTGCTCAACAACAGGCGACAAAACAATTTGCTTGTCACTAATAGTGCGCACTACATCATCTTCAAATAAATAATCGAGTACTGTAGAAATTGATTCATTATCAACTTTTACATCAACAATTCGATCTACATTAATTAACTTATTATTATATAAAAAGAAAAATTCACTTTTCTCTTCAATATCAGTAAGCACCTCATAAACAGCCCTCTCCCTTAAGTTCAAACTAATACGCGCTTCTTGAGAATAGGTATTTGATGCTGTAACCTGCAATATTCCAATCAAACATAATAGTAAGACATTTCGCATGGTAGTCAAAATTTTACGGATATAAGCATTGTAAAAGCCTAAATCCATGAGAATTAATTTTTTTTTCATAACTTTGATTTGGGTTATTAAATAATAGATAATACAAGCCTGATATCTTGATGAATCGACCAAAATTTTACAAGTTATCGGGCTAATAACTCGTCAAAGGAGTTTGTTTTCAACATTCTCCTTTTTATTTTTTATACCATTTTATGGGGGGAAATCTTTGAAGTTTTTTTTCATTGGGTTATATAGTTAAAGGTTAATTAATTCTTCTTGTGGTAGATTACAACATTTTTCCCATTTATTTTATATCCAATAGGAGAAGATAGTCGAATTAAATCTAGTATTTGAGGTAAATTTTTATCTCTAAGGTTCGCAGTAAAGCTATATTGATATATTGTAGGGTTTTTAATACTTATATCAACACCATACCACCTTTCTAAGCTAGTAATAACATCTTTCATAGGAGTATCACGAAATAGAATATAGCCATCTTTCCAAGCAGTAATGTACTTCGTATCAACTTTACTGGTTGGCATCTCACTCTTGTCGTCCTGATAAATTGCTCTTTCTCCAGGTTTTAATATGGTCGGCTTACTATTATTACTATCATTTATTAACTCAACGCTTCCTTCTAAAAGGGTTGTTTCGATCTTATTCTTTTCGTAAGTATTAACATTAAACGTCGTTCCCAAGACTTTTACTTTTAATCCTCTGGAAGACACTATAAATGGAAGTTCTTTATCATGCGCAACTTCAAAATATGCTTCTCCATCCAATTCTATATTCCGACTTTTAAAATCATAACTGTATTTCAAATTACTATTAGAATTTAACCAAACCTTAGTACCATCCTCTAATTCAAAATTAGCTCTCACTCCTTTAGGTGTATACATTTCCTTAGAAACAATATCGCTTTTGACATTTTCAACTATCAAATCATTTACTTGATATTTGTTATTAATTAATAATCCAGCTATTAGGATTGGTATTAATAAAACAGCAGCAATATTGCGCCATAAACTTAGAATTCTTCTTGATAAATCAGTTTTACGAATATGTTCGTTTTCACTATTTATTTTATTTTTCAGAATAGTAAAATCATCATCAACATTAACCTCTTCATCTTTAATAAAGCTATGCATCGTTTCCCAAACAATCTTACTTTCAGCAAAATATTTTTCATTCTCTACTGAAGAATTTACCCATAAAAATAAATCTTCCA
Source organism: Labilibaculum sp. (assembly GCA_016342745.1). Classification (GTDB taxonomy): domain Bacteria; phylum Bacteroidota; class Bacteroidia; order Bacteroidales; family Marinifilaceae; genus Paralabilibaculum; species Paralabilibaculum antarcticum. The sequence continues at coordinate 35,838 of JAEINT010000014.1, read as the reverse complement.
GTTCTCCATCAGTAATACTTCCTGAGCAATATTTGCTTATTATATTTTCAATATTTTCCATTAATTCTTCTCGCTATACATTAATAACAACTATACAACAAAACACCCTTATTCAAAAAGGCAATTTTTTATAAAATATTGTCAGATGATTTGTTGTAACATCGATATGTTAATACCTCAAATCTTATTATTGACTATTTTTAATCTAAATTATAATTAGTGAAGAAAGTTTCCAGATCAGGAATTACTTAAAGTGAACATCTAATCGATTTCGCAACAATTTCAATGCTTTTGTCATTTGAGCTTCAACAGTTTTAATTGAAATTGATAATTTTTCGGCAATTTCTCTATTTTTTAAACCCTTTTTTTTGCTTAATTCTAAAACTTGCCTACACTTTTCAGGAAGCTCATCAATTGCTGATTCAATGCAATTATTAACCTCTTTTGCTATTAATAAATCACTTCCATCATACTCCAAAGCCTTTATATTCAACTCCGTTTGAATATACTCTTTCCTGTAATCAGATGCATATTTCAGTTCTATACTCTTATGCTTTAGATAATTAATAGATTTATTTCGCACAATAGTAAACAAAACATAATTAATATTCGGATTGGAAAAGAAGACATCTCTTTTTTCCCATAATACTTTAAAACTATCCTGAACTAGATCTTTTGCCACAACCTCATTATGAACATATCCCTGACAATATCTCAATATCGAAACATAGTTTTTCTTAAACAAATCTTCAAAGACCAATGTATTTTCCCTATGTTTTGTATCTTTCAATGAACTTTATGCTTTAAATGTAATATACTAATATGTAAAAGATGATTGAGCTAAAGGTAAAAATTAACTCAAAAAAAACAAACACGAAAAATGCCGCTCCAAATGAATGAAGTGGCATTTATATATTAAGAGTTAATCTCTTCCTTACTTCATAATGGCAATACGGTCTTCTAAAACTTTAATTTTAGCTTCGGCATCAGCCATTTTCTTCTGAACTGATATAAGGAAACTTTTAGTATATTTTCAACTTTTCATCCATTCCTCAACATCAACAAAATCCCTAGAGTAATAAAATATTCTCGTGTCAAACAAAAACAGTCTACACAAACACATCCTAAATAAAGAAGTTCGATTTAATACCAATAGAAATATAAAGATCTAACGCAACCAATTAACAATAAGTTCATCATAATGAAAATAACTCAAACCTAAAATGATGAAAAAACTAATTATTATCCTATTCATATTCATTGGACTATCAAGCTGTAACAGCAAAGAAGAGACAATCCCTACTTGTGAATTTACAGAACCTTTAGAAGATCTTGCATGGTTAAAAGAATATAAGGAATCATTAAAAGATTGCAGTATTCAAATATCAATCTTTCAAGCTAGCTATAAAAAACAAACTGTTTTCTATTCTGCGGTTACAGACCCTCTCGCCAATAGTATATTTAGCGCATCTTTATGGAATTGCGAAGGGGAAATTATAATAACATTCGACTACAATGAAAGAGAAAAATTTAACGAACTTGTCACAAATACAATAGTACTGCACCGTTGCAAAGACGATGGCTTGTAAAAAAACGAGTAACAGCTTCAAAAAAAATGCCGCTCCAAATGAATGAAACGGCATTGATATATTTAGAATTTAACTCTTACTTCATACTAGCAATACGATCTTCTAAAACTTTAATTTTAGCTTCGGCATCAGCCATTTTCTTTTTCTCAATCTCGATTACTTTAGCAGGTGCGTTGTTTACAAAACGCTCGTTGCTCATTTTCTTTTGAACTGATTTTAAGAAACCTTGAGTATATTTCAACTCATCTTCCATCTTTTTGATTTCTTCTTCAACATTAACAAGATCGCCAAGAGGAATAAAGTATTCAATCGCATTTACAATGAAAGACATTGCTCCGGCCATTTCACCATTTGCAGTTGTAATCTCCTTTAGGTTACACATTTTAGCAACTACACAATCAAAAGAAGTATCGTAATTATCTTCTTTTGCCTTGTAGTTCATTTCTAAAACTTCTTTGAAAGCAATGTTTTTCTGTTTACGGATGTTACGAACAGCAACAATCACTTCTTTTACCTGCTCAAATTTTGCTAACAAGTCAGCCTCATATGAATCTGGCTTAGGCATAACTGAAACCATGATACTTTCCTCTTCAGTACGATCAGCAAGCAATTGCCAGATTTCCTCTGTTAAGAAAGGCATGAATGGGTGCAACAACTGCATCAACTTCTCGAAAAGAGCAACCGTTGAATCGAAAGTTTTCTTGTCGATTGGCTGCTGATAAGCTGGCTTCACCATTTCTAAATACCATGATGAGAATTCATCGCGGAACAAAGTATAAACAGTCATTAAAGCTTCGCTGATACGATATTGTTTAAACTGCTCATCCAATTGCTCCATGGTGTTGTTCAAACGAGCATGAAAAACTTCAGTTGCAATTCGCGCATATTCTGGTTGTTCAATATCCGCAACTTCCCATCCTTTAACCAAACGGAATGCATTCCAAATCTTAGTTGTAAAGTTACGTCCTTGTTCTGGTAAGTTCTCGTTGAAAAGCAAGTCTCCTCCAGCAGGAGAACACAATAACATTCCTACACGAACACCATCAGCACCATACTTCGCAATTAGATCTAAAGGATCTGGCGAGTTACCTAATGATTTCGACATCTTACGACCTTGCTCATCACGAACAATACCTGTCAAATAAACATTCGAAAATGGCTTCTCTCCTTTATATTCGTATCCTGCAATTACCATACGAGCAATCCAGAAAAATAGAATATCCGGTCCTGAAACCAAATCGTTAGTTGGGTAATAATATTTGATCTCCTCGTTTTCAGGATTACGAATACCATCGAATACAGAAAGAGGCCACAACCATGAAGAGAACCATGTATCTAATACATCCTCATCCTGACGTAAATCTTCTGCTTTATATGTTTTTCCTGTTTTAGCAGTAGCTGCAACAAGAGCTTCTTCAATTGTTTTGGCAACTACATAACCACCTTCTGGTAAGTAATAAACCGGAATACGCTGTCCCCACCATAATTGACGAGAAATACACCAGTCCTTAACATTCTCCATCCAATGACGGTAAGTGTTTTTGAACTTAGCTGGGTGCAATTGAATATCATCATTCATTACGTGCTCCAAAGCTGGCTCTGCCAATTCCTTCATATTAAGGAACCACTGCATACTCAACTTAGGCTCAATAACTGCATCAGTACGTTCCGAGAAACCTACTTTGTTCACATAATCTTCAAGCTTAACCAAGTTACCTGCTTTCTCTAAATCTGGAAGAATTAAGTCACGAACTTCGAAACGATCTTTTCCAACGTATAATTGAGCCGCTTCACTCATGGTCCCATTATCATTAAAGATATCGATAGACTCTAAATTATGACGATCACCAATTTCGTAATCATGAATATCGTGAGCTGGCGTAATTTTCAAAGCACCTGTACCGAATTCCATATCTACATACTCATCCTCAATAATAGGAATAGAACGATTTACCAATGGCACAATACAACGCTTGCCTCTTAAATGAGCAAAACGTTCATCTTTTGGATTGATACAAACTGCTGTATCACCTAAAATTGTTTCAGGACGAGTGGTTGCAATAGTAATGTACTCTTCGCTACCTTCAACCTGATATCTTAAATAGTAAAGTTTCGATTGTAACTCTTTATAGATTACCTCTTCATCAGAAACAGCTGTTTGTGCCGATGGATCCCAGTTTACCATACGAACACCACGGTAAATCTTATTCTTACCATATAAATCGATAAAGACATCGATTACTGATTCGTAAAGAGATTCGTCCATTGTGAAAGAAGTACGCTCCCAATCACAAGATGCTCCTAATTTCTTAAGCTGCTCTAAAATGATACCACCGTGCTTTTCTTTCCATTCCCAAGCATGTTCCATAAACTCATCGCGAGTAATGTCCTCCTTAGAAATTCCTTCTTGCTTCAATTTGTTTACAACTTTTGCTTCAGTTGCAATAGATGCATGGTCAGTACCTGGTACCCAACAGACATTCTTCCCCTGCAATCTGGCTCTACGGACCAATACATCTTGAATTGTATTGTTTAGCATATGCCCCATGTGTAACACACCGGTGACGTTTGGTGGCGGTATTACGATTGTATACGCCTCTCTCTCGTCTGGTACAGAGTGGAAGAATCCTTTATCCATCCAATACTTATACCACTTGTCCTCCGATTCTGCAGGATTGTACTTTGTTGGGATTTCCATTTGTTAACTATATTTTATTAATTCTAGATTTTCAAAAAAATTTGGCTCAAAATTACGAAATTCTGTCGGATATTACTTCACTGAATGACAATAAAATGAGGGAACATGTAAATATGAGAATTTCAAAGATTAATAGATCAAAAATAAGCCTTGGGACTTCCTAAAGGTCAGTTTTTTAAAGCATTGTTGAAAAGCATTGAAAATCATTTTTTTTACTTGGATTTTTATCTATTTTTGGCGGAGAAGAAAACCTTATTCATAAAATATAATAAACACATAACAAATGCCACAAATTTCAGACAAAGGAAGATCAATGCCTGAGTCACCAATTCGTAAATTGGTTCCTTACGCAGAAGCTGCAAGAGCTGCAGGAAGAACTGTTTATCCTTTAAACATTGGACAACCGGATATTAAAACTCCAGAGGTTGCAATGGATGCAATTAGAAACTGCACTGAGAAAGTGATTGAATACTCTCACTCTGCAGGTAATGTTTCTTATCGCAAAAAGTTGGCTAAGTACTATCAAAATATTGGAATTAACGTTGATGAAAACGAGATGTTAATTACTACTGGTGGTTCTGAAGCAATTACTTTCGCTTTGATGACTTGTATGAATCCTGGCGATGAAATTTTAATTCCTGAGCCATTTTATGCAAATTATAATGGTTTTGCAGTTGCTGCAGGTGTAGTTGTTAAGCCAATTACTTCGAGCATCGAGAATGATTTTGCTTTGCCTTCGATCGAAGAGTTTGAAAAATTGATGACTCCAAAAACAAAAGGTATTGTTATTTGTAATCCAAACAATCCAACAGGATATTTATATTCTAAAGAAGAATTGAATCAATTGCGCGAGCTTATTTTGAAGCACGATTTATTCTTATTCTCGGATGAAGTTTACCGTGAATTCTGTTACGATGGTGAAGAGCATTTTTCTGCTATGAACCTAGAAGGATTAGAGCAAAATGTTGTTTTAATGGATTCTGTTTCGAAGCGTTACAGCGAGTGTGGTGTTCGTATTGGAGCAATGATTACCAAAAACAAAGATGTAATTAATACAGCTTTGAAATTTGCACAAGCACGTTTATGTCCTCCTGCTTTTGGCCAGATTGCTGCCGAAGCTTCTTTAGATACTCCTCCGGAATATTTTACCGAAGTTTACAATGAGTACATTGCTCGTCGTGACTTTATGGTTGGCGCTTTAAATAAAATGGAAGGTGTTTATTCTCCAACTCCAAAAGGTGCTTTCTACACTGTAGTTAAGCTTCCAATTGACGATGCTGATAAATTTGCTCAATGGATTTTGGAAGATTTTGAATACAAAAACCAAACTGTAATGGTTGCTCCAGCTACTGGATTTTATGCAACTCCTGGTTTAGGTAAAAATGAAGTTCGTATTGCTTACGTGTTAAAGAAAGAAGATCTAGCAAACGCTATGGAAACTCTTGCTGAAGCATTAAAAGAATATCCTGGAAGAACAATATAAGCAACAAGCTTTTTACAATATAGAAAACGGCTCCAAGATTTTTGGGCCGTTTTTTGCATTTTGTATTTTTTTTAAAGCGCTAATTTGATGTTTCGAAATTAGAAATATACTGACGTAAGTTCCATATTCCAACCATATCTTCGGGAATGTGATAGATATAATAAACCTCTGTTGGAAAATGATATGTTTCATCATACTTTACTCTAATATCCTCCAAATAAACCTCACTTGAATTGTCTTTACGCCCAATAGTTGGGTACTTTGCAGCAATTTCTTCAAATAAATCATTAATTAAATAGTTATCTGCATCTTGAATCCCATTTTCGACGAGAGCCTCTATTTTTTCAACTTCGCCATCAACTATTTCAATCTTAGAGTGAGAAGCAATGCCAGAGAATGAATATCCGGAGTTTGAATATTCGTAAGAATAGTCCTGAAGATTCAACGAATTCCATTGATCTCTGTTTGCTTGAAATTCCTCTTTATCAAAATCAACCGTATTATTTTCTTTATCGCAGGATACAAACACAATTGAAACACAGAAGAAACAAAACAATAGAAATTTGGCTTTCATAAAACTTAGTATTTAATTAATATCTATTTATCAGATGCAAGTGAATCAGCTTGGTTGCTTTACTAATATAAAAAAAAGTCCAAAATCATAAACATTATAAATTAACAACTAGTCAATTCTTCTCATACTAAATTATTGTACATTAAGAGGCGCCATCTTAGAATGACGCCTCCATTTCTAATTTATGAAACTATCCTTGCAGAAGGCTAAAACCACAAGAATCTCTTTACCTGCGCATTAAAAAACGCACAAGAATATCTTATTCAATCTAGCCACTAGATTGTTAATCAACTATTTTTTTACCGTAAACATTTGTGGATTATAGCCATTGGTAATCAGATAATCCAATCACCAATAGCTATTTTAAATTAGAATTTCTGATGAATTAATATCCTTCGTTTTGCACCAAGTTTGGATTTGAATTTATATCCGATGAAGGTATTGGAAATACATTAAACCTTGCATTTGTAGAAGCTCCTTCTTTCGCATTTCCTTTCCAAGGCCACAGATAATCTCCTCCTGTAAGTCTATCGAAACGAACTAAGTCTGTTCTTCTATGCCCTTCCCAATGTAATTCTCGAGCTCTTTCATCTAATAACCAATCCAATGTCATTTCAGATGATGTAATATTACCAGAAGTATCACCATAGGCTCTTTCACGAATTTGATTCACATAAGTTAAGGCTGTAACGGCATCAGCCCCTGAGCCACCTCTTACTACACATTCCGCATACATCAATAACACGTCTGCATATCTAAACAATGGAAAATCAGTATCAACATATTCCAAATCAGATCCAGATTCACCCATTGATGTAATATTAATATACTTCGCTACTGCGTACCCATGTGAAAAGGCAAAAATATCATCAATTTCCAACGTTTGTCCATCAGAATGAAATTGTGCTCTAATATCAGTCATTCCTGTAGGATCGCTAAATTTGTTAACCAAAGCCTTGGTAGTTCTGTTTCCTCCCCAGCCACCACTTACTCCGTAGTCGCTTCCTTTCATTGTTCCTCCTATTCCTGCATGAATTAGGAAACTCATTCCACCCGCTCCTTGGGTACGCTTTCCATCTGAACAAATCGAAAATATTATTTCATTCCGTCGCAAATGATTATCAGCTAAAAATAGATTTTTATAAACAGGCTCCAATGAATAAAAACCATTCCCTGTAAATTTGTTACAGTAAGAAATACATTCTGAATATTTCTCTTGCCCGATATAAACTTCGGCATTTAAATACAATTTGGCCAATAACATCCAAGCCAGACCTCTGTCTGCCCGTCCATACTGATTGGCTCCAGGTTCAGGCAATTCATTTTCGATGGCCTTAAGCTCTGTTTCCAAATACTCAAACAAGTCCTCACTTGAAGCTTGTTCCGGGAAAAAGAAAGAACCTATGGGGTCAGCTTCAGTAACAAATGGAGCTGTTCCAAACATATCTAACATGTGCCAGTATGCGAGAGCTCTTAAAACCCTAGCCTCAAGCAAATAATCTGAATACTTTGACTGTTCGCCAATTTGTTGAATTAGCTTATTGCTATAAGATACACCTAAGTTTATTCGGCTATAAATCGCTGTAATGAATTCATTCTGAGAATTCCAATCCATATCATGAAGATCTCTTAAATTTCCATCATTCCATGCACAAATAGCCTCATCTGTTGTTAATTCCTGCATGTTAAAAAGCAATCTCAAATAAGATGAAAAATTAACATCCAATCTACTGATATCTCTATCACTACCTGTTTGTCCTCCAAGAATTAAATTTGCATAGCATTTAGCCATTAATTGTTTAAAATCCTCATCGGTACTAACTTCAATTTGGATGTCATCATCCAATGGGATTGTGTCCAAATCATCGGTACATGATATTACAGCAGAGCTGAATAAAAATAATACGATGATATATATTGATTGTAAATATTTCTTATTCATTTTTTCCAATTTTTAAGATTAAAATTTCATGTTAACTCCAAACAAAAATGTTCTTGGTCTTGGATAAACATTGTCATCAATCCCATCTGTAATTTCAGGATCAAGTCCGTCATAACTGGTTATAGTAAAAGCATTTTGGACACTAGCATACACTCTTAAATGAGCATCACTATTGAATAATTTCAAGTTCTTAAAACTATATCCCAATGAAATATTGTCCATTTTAAAGAAACTTGCATCTTCAACAAAAAAGTCAGAAAACTGTTGAGCATTTTCAAATTGAGTATACTTAATCGATGACGGTAAATTTGTCAAGTAATCATTTACCACCATTTCCTGATAACGAGCTCCTAATGCATTGTTATTGTACACATCATTTCCAAAACTTGCTCTACCATTAAAACTAAAGTCCCAATTCTTATAGTTTACACTTGATGATATCCCCATAAAAACCTTAGGGTCTGGACTATCTCCATAATATCGATCACTAGTATTTATTTCTCCATCATTATTTAAATCGACATAATCGCCCTCAATTGGCTTGCCCAATTGATCGTATTTTTGCTTGTAAACAGAGTATGTATTTAACGCGTGGCCAACAGAATGAATTTGAACATTATTTCCAACTCCTACACCGCTAATTTCGCCTGTTTCAACTCCACGATAGTTAGGGTCATCGTAATTAGTCAATTTGGTAATTTCATTTTCATTATAAGTAATATTCAGTCCCAAATCCCAAGAAAAATCCTTTTTTGCGACTAATAAAGAATTAATAGAAAACTCAACTCCTTTATTTTCTAATGCTCCAACATTTGTTGTTAACAAATCTGTAAAATTAGTACCTGTTGGAACAGGAATAGTATTAATTAGATCTTCAGTTTCCTTATAGTAAACATCTAGACTACCATAAATACGATTATTTAAAAGGCCATAATCTAAACCGAAATTATAAGTTGTTGTTTCTTCCCATTTTAGAGCCTTATCATATCCATTTGGGCGCAGTGTATAAACAAAATCAGATCCAAACTGATATCGTCTAAACTCATCACTTTTTGTAAATGTTCCCATGTATGGATAATCATTATCGGACAATGATTGCTGTCCTGTAACTCCATAACCTAAACGCATATTTAAGCTACTTATCAAATTGGAGTTTTTAAGAAAACTTTCGTTTTTCATTTTCCATGCAAAGGCTAAAGATGGAAATGTTCCCCAACGTTCATCTTTATGGAATCGACTTGAACCATCTCGTCTAAGCGTAAAGGTTAACAAGTACTTATTTTTAAAAGTATAATTAACTCGACCAAAGAAAGATACAAGGTAATTTTCTGTTTCATCACTACTTTTAGATGGATCTTCAACATTACGACGCATCACAGTTTGATCTGATTCACTATGAAAATGTTGCCACTCATAACCAACCATAGCTTCAATTTTACTATCAATACTTTCAATTTCTTTATTGTAATTCAAATAAAAATCAAAAAGTTCGTTTTTCAGATCGTGATTATAATTACGATTCAGCTCAGAATTATCGTTTGATGCAAATGCTGCATTATCTTCAACAACATCTTTTCCTTCACTTTTAGTATAATCAATACCTGCCACTAAGTTTACACTTAATTCAGGCATTCCATGAATTTTATAATCCAATTTAAAATCACCAATAATTCTGCTCACGTCTGATTTATCTCGAGCTTGCTCTAGCATGGATACAGGATTATTAGTTCCATTGATATTCTTGGCTCCATTAAGCATCCATGTATAATATCCACCAAACTGATCGAATTGAGGATCTGAACTTCTAACCGGTTGAGATGGATCGAAACGTATTGCTGCACCAATAGAACCCGCATCAGCAAATCTATTTTCAATATTCATTCCTTTCAAACCAATATTCAGCTTTAAATGATCATCTAATAGACTAGGATTAATATTAAGCGTATAAGTTGTTCTTTGCATCTCCGAAGTTTTCAATACTCCTTCCTGATCTGTATATCCAATTGAAGCTCTTATAGGGATGTTTTTTACAGATCCGGCAATGCTCACATTGTGGTCTTGCCCAAAGCTATTTTGATAAATCTCATCTTGCCAATCAGTATTCTCAACACCCAAACGATTGCGTATTGCCATATCCACATCAGAATCGGATGCATGTCTACTATTAATGATTTGTCTGAACTCATCACCACTTAAGAGATCAAACGTTTCCACAACTTTACCAATTGAAAATCTAGAACTATAATCAACACTTAATTTTTGTCCCTTCTTAGCTCTTTTTGTGTTAATAATTATAACACCATTAGAAGCTCTCGATCCATAAATTGCTGTAGACGAAGCATCTTTTAAAACAGAAAAGGAAGCAATATCATTTGGATTAATTGAGCTTAAAATATTACTCATCCCATCAATTCCTCTGTTGTCAATAGGAACTCCATCAATCACAATAAGCGGATCGTTACTTGCCGACATGGAAGAACCACCTCTAATTCTGATTCTAACATCTGAACCTGGCTGTCCACCTTCGCTAACAAGGTTTACACCAGCAACTTTTCCCATTATTAAATCTTGAGGAGAACTTGTAGTTCCTTGATTAAAATCTTTCTCCCCAATTGCAACAACAGAACCCGTTGCATCCTCTTTTTTAATCTGACCGTAACCAATTACCACAACTTCCTCCATTCCCACATTATCCTGCTCTAAAACAATATCAAGAGTAGAAAGTTCTCCTACAGAAACCTCTTGCGTTTTCATTCCTACAAATGAAAAAACCAGAATAATATTATCGTCTACTACATCAAGATTGAACTTACCATCTACATCAGTAATAACTCCTCTTGTAGTTCCCTTTACTACTACTGAAACACCTGGCAATGGAAATCCATCCTTATCGCTTACCAATCCATCAATAATTTTCTTTTCCTGAACATTACTCCCTTGAATACTTACCTCAAGTGCTGTTGACAAAACAATGGTACTATCTTGAATCTTATACTTTAAAGATCTTCCTTTAATACATTCTTCAAGCACTTCTTCTAGAGAAGCATTTTTCATCTCAACACTAACATTCTCTTTGCTGTTAATTTCCTCAGCATTGTAAAGAAAATTGAATCCACTCAATTTTCTCACCTCTCGAAACACCTCCGACAATGACGCATCTTCAAAATCCACATCCATGCGAACATTTTGGGCACTTACACTTGCCGTTAGCTGAAACACACTTAATAACATGAATAAACAGGTCAATTTCATAATTAGTAGAATTTTTCTCCACCTTCCTGGAAGAAAGGTTTTCATTCTCCATGATTTTTTCATAGTTTTGATTCGTTAAATGATACATTTAATACATTCCTACATGAGTCCTAATCATGGTAGGAAAATTGATTTAGGATCGGAAAATGTTAGCGCATTTTCCGATTTTTATTTTAACCCTTTTCTTACGTAAATTACATTCCCTTCAACAGCAAAATCAACATCTTCGGTCAGCTTTAATATTTTTAAAACTGAGGAAAAGTCCTCATATTTTTTTATTTCACCAGTAAAACAAATGTTCCTTAATCCCTCATTTTCATAAACAATACCACAACCATACCAACGTTCCAGTTTCCTCATAAAGACATCCAATTTTTCATTTTCAAAAATAAATAGGCCATCTTTCCACGAAGCATAGGATGAAGCATCTACATTAAGCATTTCTCCAATTTTTGATTCCCTGTTGTAAGAAAACTGCTGATTAGGAATTAAGATATTTTTCTCTTCACAGCCTGCAGAATTTCGAGAGGTCACCTGAACCTTACCTTCCAAGAGTGTGGTTTCAACTACATCCTCATCCCCATATGACATGATATTGAATTTGGTTCCCAATACTCTAATTTCCATTCCGTTTTCCAAAACAACGAAAAAAGGTTTTGTCTCATTTTTTGCCACCTCAAAATAGGCCTCTCCCAACAAGTACACTTTACGTTTATTTTTTGAAAATCGAACTGGGTATCGAAGGGAAGAAGAAGAATTCAGCCAAACTTTTGTTCCATCACTCAAAGTTGTTGAATATTCTCCTTTTAACGGGGTGAGTAAAGTATTGAATTTTTCAATTATATTTTGATCTTGATTATCCTCATCCGATTGACTGTAAAAAAGATTATTGTCCACATTTTCCGCAACAACCTCATTCCCGAACTGAATGGATTTATTTTTGATGGCCTCCAAATCAACACTGGAACCATCCGCAAGCATTAAAACGGCTTTAGAACTACCAGGTTCAATGAAAGTCTGTTCAACAACAACACTTTGATTGTAAGTGAAATTTGCAAACCAAACAGCAGCAATTGGCAGGAAAATTACAGCTGCATATTTTAATAATTTTATAACTAAACGACGGGTTTTCGCAGAATCAATCTTTTCATTTACCTTTTGTAAGGCTGAATTAGTTCCTACGCTCTTTCTTTTCGAAATCTGTTCTACTAAATTTTCATCCGATAATAAATTATTCGCAAACAATTCATTTTCACCATCGCTCTCCAACCAAGCACTCAACTCAATTTCCTCCACAGGTGATAAACTTTCAATTCTTTGCTTGAAAAGTAATTCTCCAATCCTAAACTCCTTACTAAATTTTTCCATTTTTTTCCTATTACTAAATATATAACACGAAAAAAGAATGGAAGGGGGAGTAGAAAATGATATTTTTTAAAAAAGAATTTTTATAAGTTTGTTTGATCAAACTAAACAACGAAGAATTAATTCAACATCATCGCAAAAACAAAAACTTCAAAACCTTTTCTTAATGTTTTGTAAGCAAGCTTCTTATGGCTTTTAACAGTGCTTATTTCGATATCTAATTCTTCCGATATCTCCGATTGATTTAAACCTCTCATACTCAAATTTAAAACTTCTTGAGTTCGTGGAGGTAAAGTTTTTATAAGTTGATATAATTGGGAATAATACTCCTCTTCTATAATTTTTTCAAGAAAAAAATCTTCAGATAAAAGTTGTTTGTATTCTTCATCTGCCAGTAAAAATGTTTTTTTTGAATCACGAATATGGTTGAGACACTTGTTTCGAATAACAACATGCAGAAAACCTTTCATGGCACTAATAGATTCAACGGATTTTCTTTTTTCCCAAAGTTTTATGAAGGATTCTTGCACGAAATCCTCTATTAAATCTTGATTTGAAATATAATTAGAAGCAAAGGAACAAAGCCCTGAATAATACTTTTTAAATAGCTGATTAAAAACAATTCTGTTTCCATCATTCAATTTATGTATCACTTCAAGCTCTTTCATATCGAGGTTGAATATCTAAAAAATCAGTTTAAAAACCAATTTTAATATTTTCAAATGCGGTTGAAAATTCTTCTTTACACACTCAGGTACACTGTTTTCAATAAGAAAAAGCCATTTAAAAAAATATATAAAACGACTCATTGACAACAAAACTATATCAAATCGCAAGAATCTGCTGGCATCCAATGTTTGTCTTTTCCATCCCATTTTACATTACAGCCAATTGGATTGGTTACCGGAACCGAAATTTCTTTCCCTGCTAAATATTCATCAATTGCTCTTTCCAAATCGCGCACTTGTACTTTCGAAGTGTCTTTAGGATTATCAACAGCTCTTCCCGTATAAATTAACTTACGCGATTCATCAAACAAATAATAATGAGGAGTACGCAATGCACCGTAACTCACTGCGACTTCTTGCGTGTCATCGTACAAATAAACCCAAGGAAACTCATTCTCTTCCATTCGAGCTACCATATGATCGTAATCATCTTCCTGGTAAGTATTTGGCGAATTCGAATTGATACCAATAAATTCCACGCCGCTAGGAATGTATTTATCTGCAATGGCTCTGGTATCTTCATCTGATCCAATCACGTACGGACAATGATTGCAGGTAAAAAATACAACCAACAATTTTGACGATTTAAAATCTGATAATTTGTATTTTATTCCATCTGTTGCAATCAAACTAAAATTAGGAGCCTTGTCGTTTATTTGTAATGTAAATGCCATTTTCTTCAATTTATTATTAGTACTCTCCTTTAAATTTACCGATTATTTTGAAAAGTTCTAAATAAAATCCATTCAAATAATCAATAAAATGGCATTACAGGTCATCAAATTTTCAGCCTAGTCGAGAACGACTTTCCTTTTTACCAGATGTTTCTAATTCCTTTCATTTTCAAAATCAGAGTAAATCAGGTATTTACTTCGGATTTTTAAAAAGTTATGAATATCTGCATCCCAGCTTTTTCGAATTTCTTCTTCACTTAACGAATTCTCAATTTGTTTTCGCAATTTTTTTGTTCCTGCCAAATTCATAAAAAATGAATTAAAAAACTTTGGCTCCATTTTTTTAAGTTCACCATATGCTGTCAATAAAAATGACAAATCGATTTCTTTCCTATTGCGAAATTCTTGCGTGTTAATTGTCCTTAAATCATATCCCGTACATTCTTTTCCTTTGAATTTTGGGTATTTACTTGCTCCTGAAATACTTCTTGGCGTAAATTTATATTCTCCTTGAGTAAAAGATGGATGTCCGTACAATTGAAAAGGAGCATCTGTTCCTCTACCTGCACTTACTTCTGTACCTTCAAAAAAACACAAAGATGGATACAAGCTAACCGACAGATCGTTAGGTAAATTTGGCGATGGTTTAACTGGCAATGAATAGATCTTATTTCGATTCCAGTTCTGACAAGGAACAACTTTCAAATCGCACTGTATCTTATTTTTCAACCAATGTTCTCCATTAATCATCTTAGCATATTCTCCAATACTCATTCCGTATACAACAGGAACCGGATGCATGCCTACAAAAGAGCTATGTTCCATTTCCAATACTGGTCCATCTACATAATGTCCATTAGGATTTGGCCGATCCAACACAATTAGCGGAATGTTCTGCTCGGCACAAGCTTCCATTACGTAATGAAGAGTAGATATATAAGTATAAAAACGAACTCCTACATCTTGAATATCAAACAAAACCAGATTAACACCTTCCAAATCTTTTGCTGAGGGCTTGTAATGTTTTCCATACAAGGAAATAATAGACAAACCTGTTTTCACATCTTTTCCATTGGCTATTTTTTCGCCAGCATCTGCATTCCCTCGAAAACCGTGCTCTGGGCTAAAAATTTTTGCAATTTGCACATTCTTAGCCAGTAAGAAATCAACCAAATGTTCACCAGCTATTAAAGACGATTGATTAGCTACAATTGCGATATTTTTACTTTCCAAGGCAGGTAAATATTCTTGGTAATTGTCTGCCCCTACAATTAATTCCTCACTTTTATTTTGTGCACAAGCACTCATTCCAAACTGAATAATCAGGCATGAAATCAGTACATGAAATTGCATTATTTGTTTTATTTTTCTCATTTAATCTATTTTTCTCTTCTGTAATCTTGAAATTACTACTTTTGTATTAATCTAAAAAAAAGAACTTTAATTTGAATCTAGAACTTTTCATAGCCAAAAAAATTACCAACAACGAAAAAGGTGATGGTAATATATCTCATCCTATTATTAGTATTGCCAAAGTTAGTATTGCTCTTGGAATATCTGTAATGATTTTGGCTGTTGCTATTGTTACAGGATTTAAATCTGAAATTACAAACAAGGTTATTGGATTTGGCTCACATATCCAAATCACAAATTACGACAACAATTCCTCTTTTGAAACTCAACCAATTGAAAAAAGCACAGTTTCAATAGATCAAATTGAGAATATTTCTGGCATTAAGCATGTTCAGGCTTTTGCAACCAAACCAGGAATCCTAAAAACAAAATCGGAAATTCAAGGTGTTGTTTTAAATGGTGTAGGTTTTGATTACGATTGGGACTTTTTTAAAAAGCACATTGTAGAAGGAGATACAATTCAATTATCTGATGATGGAAAAAGTAACGACATTCTAATTTCAGAAAGATTATCTACTCTGCTCCATCTTAATTTAGGCGACAAAATATCTCTCCATTTTATTCAGAATCCTCCTCGCATGAGAAGGTTTACGATTACGGGAATCTACAATACGGGAATGCAGGAATTCGACCAATTGTTTTTGTTTTGCGATATCAAACACATTCAAAAACTTAACGATTGGACAGAAGATGAGATTAGTGGTTATGAAATATTCATTGATGACTTTAATGATTTAGAATATATAGAACATCAAGTAAAGGGTATTACAGCAAGCTCTTTCTCTGAAGAAGGTGCTAGTTTAAAAGTGAGAAATATAATTCGAAAATATCCTCAAATTTTTAGTTGGCTTGATATGTTAGATCTTAATGTTTGGATTATTCTTAGCTTAATGATTTTAGTTGCCGGCTTTAATATGGTATCTGGCCTTTTAATTATTATACTAGAGAAAACCAACATGATCGGAATTTTGAAAGCATTGGGAACTCCAAATTGGTCGATCCGTAAAATTTTCCTTTATCAATCTTCAATGCTAATCGGCAAAGGTATGCTTTGGGGAAATGTGATTGGAATTAGCATTTGCTTGCTTCAATATTGGTTCGAAATTATTCCATTAGATCCTGCGAACTATTACGTAGACACGGTTCCAATTAATCTTAACATTAGCCACCTTATACTTTTAAATGTAGGCAGCTTAGTTGCAACAGTATCGATGCTATTAATTCCTTCTTATTTAATTACAAAGATTACTCCGGCTAAGGCGATCAAGTTTGATTAAATGCAAAGGCAAGAAATAATCTTGCCTCCACATCGTAATTATTATTTTTTTATCGGAATCAAATTTTTCAATTGAATCGTATCTCTTGCTACAATTTGGTTGTTGAACCATCCTTCGGCATATAGAATATTGTTTTGAACATCAACAGCATCCCACTGAAAACGGGTATCACCTCTTGGCCCTGCACTTTTGGTTCTCGATCCGAAAGAGATTTCTTTTCCAAGATCGTTGTACATCATTACCGAATCGCAATTGCTATAAACCCAAACATCCTTCAGACCTGGCTTTTCCCATCTATCAGTCCACGATTCCGAAACAATATAAAGCATAGGGCAATCACTAGCTTTTCGATACATGCTCTGGTACAAATAATAAACATCCTTCTTTGTTTTATGATCATGTAATAGCAATCCTTTTTGATTCATGTAGGGAATCGGATTCATATCTCTGCCAATTCTTGGCGATGCGAAATCGAAACCAACCCAAACAAATTGTCCCGGGAATTTTTCTTTATTCGACATTCCTTTTGAAATTTTGTATTCGTGCAGCAAACATCCATATTCCTGAGACCAAAATTCTACTTTCCCTGAAGAATAGTAATTCTTACTAACATCAAACTCCTCTTCACTATGTGTTGTATATTCAATATCAGCACCATATTCTCCAATCATTTGATTCGGATTATACAAATCGATTTCTCCCATATACCAGCCATTCCAGTCTTGAGGCGCATAAACATCAACAATTTCTTGATTCGATTTGTATTTGAAATTGCAACCTGTTGTTGGTCGATTTGGGTCAATTCCTTTTGCGATAGCAACTAATTCTTTGTACAGTTTATTCGATCCGGCTTCGTTTGCTCCCGAACGATCGGACTCATTCCCAACTCCCCAAACAATTACAGACGGATTGTTATAATACTGCTCAATCATTTCCTTCATCTGCTGCTTACAGTTTGCCATAAATGCAGGGTCATCAGAAACACTTCCGGTTAATGGAATTTCCAACCACAAGACTAAACCTAACTCGTCACAAGCTTTTGCAAATTCTCTATCGCAAGGATAATGTGCATGACGAATCGCATTAAAACCGGCATCCTTAATAATTTGAACATCGGCATAATGTTGTTCATTTGGCAAAGCATAACCCAAGCCTTCCATGTCCTGATGACGATTCACACCACGCAACATCATTGACTCTCCATTCAAGCTAAAGCCTTCATTATTTGCCAAAGTGTAATATCTAAATCCAAAACTACTTTCAAAATTATCTACTTCCTTTCCATCATAACTGATTGTAGAAACAACTTTATAGAGTTTAGGATTATCTATACTCCAAAGTTTCACATCACCAAGGGCTGATTCCGATTGTTTAAAGCTTACTTCGGCGCCAGCTTCAATGCTTTTGCTTATTTTTTTATCAGCTATTAATTTTCCTTCCGGAGAATAAATTTTAGAATTTAATTTTACTTTTTTTGTTTGTTTCGAATAGTTTTTCACTTTGGTATTAATCGATAAAACGCTTGGCGCTTGTCCACCACAAACGGGTGTATTAAAAACCTTTTCAATCTTTACAGGGTCTGTAATGTTAATCCAAACATCACGATAAATACCTCCATAAACTGCATAATCAAAACTAAATGGGAAGGAACCTTTTTCATCGAACATCCATGGTGCAATTCCCGAATTGTTAGAATTATCGACTCTTACTGCCAACACATTTTCTTTCCCAAACTTTATAAAATCAGTAATATCAATTGAGAAAGCTGTATATCCTCCTTGATGAGTTCCTGCTTTTTTTCCATTTACCCAAACCTGAGCTTCTAAAGATACTGCCTCGAATTCGACAAATATTCGTTTCCCGACCTGCTTTTCATTAATACTAAAATTTGTACGATACCATGCTGGACCTTTATACATAGTTCGAACATCGTTTTCAAAATCGAAACGTCCTTCTAATACGTCATTGTTTACTCCATCAATTCCTCCATTAAAATCGTGAGGAATACTTACACTAAGCCACTCATTATCTTTAAAAGAAGTTTTGTGTGCATTCTTAACATCTTCTTTTATAAATTTCCATTCATTCTTATTGATCGAATAGGTAATTCTCTTTTCGGCAGCAGCTGTAAAACTGGATAAAAAGTAAATTCCAACAAACAGAACAAGGAAGTAATGCAATTTTTGCTTTAACATGATATGATATTTTTAGTTTTGTTATATCTTTCGGTTTGAAACAATAATACGATTGGAATTTTATTCTTAAAAGTTAAAAACGGTAACTAGTTACCGTAACCACTTCCTTCAAACCTCTACATATCTGACAAGTAGCAATGAAAATAACGGAATCAGAAAAGAAAAAAATTATTGAACAAATCGTTAAGAGTAAGGTGTTTTCAAGATCAGAAATGCTTCGAGAACTTTTACATTATCTATTTGAATCACATAAAAAAGAGGTTCATGTGAAAGCAATTAATATTGCTATTGATTTGTTCAAAAGGAAAGGTGACCTAAAAGAAAATGATGAAACAATTGCTCGTGTATACGTTCATAAACTAAGAGCCAAACTTGATGATTACTACAAAAAAGAAGGCCAAAACGAAAAAATAATTATTGAAATCCCCAAAGGGAAATACGATCTCAATTTTCGTTTGCCTGAGTCTAAAACAAATACGACAAACACAAGCTCACTTAAATTATTTATTGTCAGCATAAGCGCCCTACTTCTCCTCAACTTGTTGATATTTTGGCAAATTGGAATTTTTAATACTGAAAAATCAGCAAATTCAATTTGGAATGAATATGTCACAGATGAAGGCGATGTTAACCTTATGCTTGCCAATCCATTTTTTTACACCGTTCGAAATCTAGAGAATGATTCAACTTTTGTTGTGCGAGATTTCAATATCAATTCGGAAGTAGAATTAACAAATACACCCTGTTTATTCTCTAAAAATCAATATGATATCAATAAAAGTGACATTTCATATTTCGCCAACAACAACATCAACTCCTTACCACTTTTATTCAAAGCATTATCTAAAAGCAATAACGAAATTCAATTGAAATCTGGAGAAGATATCAATATCGAGAATATAAAAAACAACAACACAATTGCCCTTACTTCCTTGAAATCAATTGGATTATTCCATGAATTTTTAGCCAAAACTTCAATCAGGATACCTAATAAAAATGGTCTCAGCTTGGCACTGATAAATGAAAGAGATACAATTAAATACACTGCTGTAAAATCCTACAATGACTTTTACACGGACTACGCTTTTTTCGTAAAAATTCCTACCCCAAAAGGAAAAACCTTATCCATTATCTCAGACTCTCATTCAATAGGCAACAAAGGCTTAATGGAATTAGTTACCAATAAAAATGCCGAAGAAACAATTCTAAAACAATACCCAGAATACGAAGGGAATTTCCCAAAATATTTTGAATTACTGGTAAAGGTTTCTGGATATCATGAGCAAAATTTAAGTGCAGAAATAATTCATTTTAAATCGCTCAAATAAACTTTACTTTTCCCAACTGACAACAGCCATTCTTTTTTTGCCATCTAACTTAATTGTTAAAGGCTTTTTAAAGCGAACATGCCGTACTGCGCCATATTCAGCTACTAATTCTTGATCTTTCAATATTTGATAGTCGATAAAAGAAGTCTCGGAGTGATGATGCACAGAACTATAGCCAATGTTCATCGAGGTTACATTGTGGAAGAAATGCGAACCAGAAGACGCCTCTAAAGGATAATCCTCAAAGCTGGTTTCAACAATCAATTTAGAGAATGAAATATCATTCCATTTCACAGGAATACCAATCCATCTATCTCGTGTTCCCCAACGACCTGGTCCAATCAAAACGAACCTTTTCCTTTCCTGTCTCATTTCCTCATTAATCTTAGAAATAGTAGAAGCAATATCCGGAGTCATGTCTTTCTTAAATAATTCTGGTACAATATAAATTACATCCACGATATCATCCACCAAACCATTACCCATGCTCATTTCGGAAATCATCAAAACTTTCTTTCGGTCAATCTCACTCAGATCAATATGATACTCATCCACATTCCCGATTAAAGGTTTTATTTGCAACAAATAAAAAGAAGCTTTTCCATCTTTGTCCTTCGATAAATCAACCGCAAACTCAATTTCAATAGGAGATCCCATTGCTTCCTTTATGATATCCAAAACCAATTCGATGGTTTTCGCCAAAGGAATGTAATTGTATTTTAAGATATTGGCAAAATTGATGATTCTTGGCCCCATTGTATCTAAACCCGGACTAATGGTATCGTTTAGAGCATTGTAAACAGATGCACAATGCATTAAATTTCCATGATCTTCTGCATCGTCTATATCCAAACGAATTAAACCTGCAGTTTCCCCTTCCAAAAGGTTTAAATCTGGTTTATTAAGATTGACGGCATAAAATTCTACCTGCGAGTTTTTAAATTGATCTTTAGCAGAATTATTTTCGATGGTTGGAAAAACTGGTGAAAATCGAAATGCTTTCTCCCCATCAACAACATATTTACCCAAACCAACACCCAAAACCGCATAGCCTTCCTCAGGTTTCATATGACCATATGGATAGTAATTATACGATTGTGCTACGCCAGATATGTGAGGGTAAAAAGTAGATTCATATTGATTTCCAACCACCTCCTGAATCACAATTGCCATTTTCTCTTCTTCTATTTTATAATTCATGGCAAAGACATTCGATTTCGATTCATCCGAAAATATTGAAGCATAAACCAATTTTATTGCATCGGTAACTTGCCTAACACGAGTATCTAAATCAGTATGATTGTTAGGAACCAAATAAGTCTGAAAAACACCTGCAACTGGCTGTAATAAAGAATCCTCGAACAAACCCGATGAACGAATGGCCAATGGTTGCTCAAAATTCATCAATAATATTCTAATTTTATGAACCAATCTATGAGTCAATTCCGAATCAATAAAAATTCGTTGAATCTCATCAAAATTCGTCACCTCTTTCATTCTTTCGAGCAAATTATTTCGATCTAAAAAAGACTCATATTCATCTACACCAATTACTGCAGTCATTGGCGCTTTAATGTTAATTCCAGGCACAAACCGACTTAAATTCAAATTAAATAGCATCGAATTTATAAAAGCCAAGCCTCTACCTTTTCCTCCCAAAGAGCCTGTCGATAAAGTGACTATATTATTCGAATTCAAAGCAAAATCTGCATCAAACTCAACAACTTTTCCCTTATTTTTCTCGTTTCGATAATTCTGAATTACATTAATTAAATAATCCCTAAGATCTTCGGCAGATTTAAAATCACTAATCCGATAAGGGGCAATCATTTTTGCAATTCGAATTTCACCACGCGCCATTAACCAAAGAGAAAAGTGATTTTTTGTAGCATGATAAACCAAGGATTCTCCTGGAATATGAAATAGATATTCTTCAAATTCTTTTAATGATTTAGCAGTAGCAATCTCTTTTCCCGCAGCATCTTTATAAATGAAATCTCCAAAGCCTAAAAACTGGCGAATAAACAAGCGAATATCACCGCGTAGCGTTTCCGAATTCTTATTAATAAAACTGCATTTCATGGTAAAAGCATGAGCCGCATTGGTAACATCCGACGATTGTAAAATTACAGGTAAATTTGGATACTCCCCCTTTATTTCTTTCACCAGATTAATTCCTGCGTCATCCATAAAAATACCATCCTTCTTAAATTTCACATCAGAAATTAAGCAGAGTAAATATTCTCTATATCGATAATAGATATTCATTGCCTCTTCGTAGTTAGAGGCTAATAATATTTTTGGGCGAGCTCTTAATCGAAGAATTTTATATTGAGCATCTGTACTTACATCTTGAATAATCCGTTGGGTTTGTGCCAGTACACTTTGATAAAGCATCGGCATGTAGCGAGAATAATACTTGGCAGAATCTTCTACAAGCAAAATCACTCGAGCCAATCCAATTTTAGTATCATTTTCTACATTAACCTTATCCTCTAAACTCTTAATCATAGCGAAGAAAACCTGTGATTCTCCATTCCATACAAATATTTTATCTACACTTACCAACTCCGACCTCTGTTCCTCGAACAAAGCAATGTCCGCATCATTATTCAGCAATAAAAAAATTGAGATGTATGGGAATTCTTTTTTTATTCGCTCACTTAATTCAATAGGCGTTTTCTTATCTACACCAACCATTAAAATAATCATATCAAAATGTCGCGAATGCAATAACTCCATTGACTCTTCTAGAGTAGAAACACCGGTAACCCTTGGCATAGAGGTCAAATTCAGTTGATGATATTCACTGGAAATTTGCTCCGAAAATCTTCCTTCTCGCTCTATGCAGTATGCATCGTATAAATTGGCTACCAGTAAAATCTCTTTAACCTTAAAAGGCATTAGATCATGGTAAATATCCCGGTCTGAATTATTCTTATTTAAAAAATTCTGTAATAATTTCCGATTGGTCACCGGTACATATGGCCCAATTGTTTCCTTTTTATCAGGATCTTTTCTTCTCGTTTGTGTCAGAAGATGCTTTCCCGTTTCACTATTTATATAGCCAACAATGATATGGGTAATATTTTCTATTAAATGCCTTTCTTCCTTCAAAAAAGGTCCTTCATCTAATGTTGGGAATTTTTTAACGTAACAAACTTCAATTCGCCCACTCCGATTATCTATTGTCAAAAACTCCTGTGTAAGTGTCCATTGCGATAAGCGAAAACCCGAACTAAGATATTCTTGTCCTTCAAAAACAATACGGGCTACAGTAAATTCAGGATATTGCCATGCTTTTGGAAGTATAAAACAAATTTGCTGCAAGGTATCTTCTATTGACTTTCCTTCCTTTATTATACTTGTTGTTTGATTGATCGCAGAAAGCTCCTTTAAACGTTCAATATTTTCCGCAATTATTCTACTTATTCCATGATCATTACCAGTTTCTGATTCCATAGATATTGGGTTTACTTACGTAGATACAATAAAAATAGTATGCCATTTGCTCTTAATCAGCTATTGTTCATAGGCTCTCTTAAATTTAATGAATTTAATTGAGATCCAACCACTTGACCTTGAGTAGATTCTTTTTTACCTTTAATAGAGCTACTCGTTTCCCAAAATGCGATTGGCTAGATCACACAAAATAAATCATGTCTAACTTAAACATTATCACCATGACAACAATGTTAAAAGCTCCTTCAAGCAAGGAATTTATGGACAATTTGAAAAGTAGAACTCCGGGGGAAATAGAGTTCCATCAAGCGGTTCATGAAGTTGTTGAATCATTACTTCCATTTTTGGAAGAAAATCCAAGGTACAAAACAGCAAAAATTCTGGAAAGAATATCCGAACCAGAAAGAATCTTAATCTTCAGGGTTCCTTGGGTTGATGACAAGGGAGAAATTCAAGTAAACCGAGGCTATCGTATTGAAATGAACAGTGCAATTGGCCCATACAAAGGTGGTTTACGCTTCCATCCTACTGTAAATTTAGGTATCCTAAAATTTCTTGCATTCGAACAGGTATTCAAAAACAGCTTAACTACACTACCGATGGGTGGTGGAAAAGGCGGATCAGACTTTGATCCAAAACAAAAATCGGATGGTGAAGTAATGAGGTTTTGCCAAAGTTTCATGACCGAACTTTGTAAACACATTGGTCCAAATACGGATGTGCCTGCAGGAGATATTGGAGTTGGTGGTAGAGAAATTGGATTCATGTTTGGACAGTACAAACGTCTAAAAAATGAATTTACAGGAGTTTTAACAGGTAAAGGAGCCGAATGGGGAGGTAGTTTAATTCGTCCGGAAGCAACCGGCTATGGTAATGTGTATTTTGCTCAGGAAATGCTTAAGTCAAAAAATGACAGTTTAAAAGGAAAAACAGTTTGTGTTTCAGGTTCTGGTAATGTTGCTCAATTCACAGTAGAAAAAGTAAATGAACTAGGTGGAAAAGTGGTTACATTATCCGATTCTTCTGGTTTCATACACGATCCAGATGGTATTGATGGAGAAAAACTCACCTATGTGATGAGATTAAAGAACATCAAACGAGGCCGAATCGAAGAATATGCTAAGAAATTCAAAGTTGGTTATTATCCGAACGAAAAACCTTGGGGCGTACCTTGTGATGTAGCTTTGCCTAGTGCTACTCAAAATGAAATTAACAAAAAAGATGCACAAACATTAATAGAAAATGGCTGTATTTGTGTTTCGGAAGGGGCTAATATGCCTTCAACTCCCGAAGCTGTAGATGTCTATTTAGAAAATGAAATTCTATATGGACCAGGGAAAGCCGCTAATGCTGGTGGTGTTGCAGTTTCTGGCTTAGAAATGTCTCAAAATGCAATGCGAATCAGTTGGTCACGAGAAGAAGTCGACAACCACTTAAAACGCATCATGAAAGACATCCATACAGCTTGTGTTAAGTATGGTAAATCGTCTAATGGTTATGTGAATTACGTTAATGGTGCAAATATTGGTGGTTTTGTTAAAGTTGCCAACGCTATGATTGCACAAGGAGTTGTATAACTATTTATACAAATAAGGATAATGCTTACCCTTTGCAGGGTAAGCATTTTTCGTGTCATAAAAATAGTTCGAATTTCAATTTATTCTTTCATAATAACTAGCTTTTGTTAACTTTATGAGCTGCTAACCAAAAACTCAAAAATGTCAGAACTAACTAAAAGCCCTGCAATTAAACAAGGATGGCTACGTGCACTCTTAATTGTTATTCCATTCATAATTTTTACTGGAATTTTTCAAGCTATCGGAATGTATGTCTGGTCCATAATATCTAACCAAGATTTTTTGGAGTTGGCACAAAACATGGCTAATGCTTCAGCCTCTTCTTTTGCTGTCCTTCAAATTTTCGGAACAGTTGGAACCATTCTACTCGTTTGGATTTTCACTCGTTTCATCGATCGTGAAAATTTTGTTGATATCGGCTTTTCAATTAAAAAAAGATCTAAAGATATCCTTTACGGATTACTAGCTGGTGTATTCATGATGGGTATTGGCAGTTTACTACTATATTTTTCTGGTAATCTAACTTATGACACCATTAATTTTAATTTGATTGGATTATTACAAGCTGTTCTATTGTTCATTTTTGTTTCAATAAATGAAGAAGTATTCGTTCGCGGTTACATCCTTAGAAATATGATGGGATCAATGAACAAGTACATTGCTTTAGTAATTTCATCTGTACTGTTCATGGCTCTTCACCTTTTGAATCCAAACCTCTCTTTAGTTGCGATTATTAATCTATTTCTTGCTGGAATTTTATTGGGAATTGGATATATTTTTACGAAAAACCTATGGTTCCCACTTGCCTTACATTTTAGTTGGAATTTCTTTCAAGGACCTATTTTTGGGTTCGAAGTTAGTGGAACCAACACCGATTCTCTTATTTCTCATACCATACAGGGAAGTGAATTATTAACTGGAGGAAAATTTGGATTAGAAGGTTCCCTTTTAGCCACTGGTCTTTGCACAATAGCAATAATTATATTCTGGATGGTTTATAAAAAACAAGATATCGTTTCAGCAAATTCAGAAACAATTTAAGTCAAATGAAACCAATTCTATATCTTTTTTTATTCGGATTTCTTGTCTCCTGTTCTCTCGAACCAAAATCCATTCTAGAAGACTTTTCATCCTCTGATTTGGAAAGCATTTTCAAATCGGAAATGGCAGATGGCTGTTTTGTCATATCTGATTTAAAGGCAGATAAAAAATTGACCTATAATTCGGCTCGATTAGATTCAAGCTTTCTTCCTGCTTCTACTTTCAAGATTATCAACTCGATGATTGCCTTGGAAACAGGAGCAATTAAAGATGAAAATGAAATGATCACATGGGATGGAAAAAAACGTTTTGTGAAAGAGTGGAATCAGGATCATAATCTAAAATCAGCAATAAAATATTCTGTTGTTTGGTTCTATCAGGAATTAGCTCGCCGAATTGGGAAAGAGAAAATGCAACATTGGGTAGATACATCACAATACGGAAATCAAAACATTGGAGGTGAAATAGACTACTTCTGGCTCAATGGCGACATTCGAATTAGTGCAAATCAACAAATTGATTTTTTACAAAAATTGTACTTAAACAAACTTCCTTTTTCGAAGAAAAATCAAGAAATTGCAAAAAATATAATGATTGTTGACCAAACTCCTAATTATACCATTCATGCAAAAACAGGTTGGGCAATGCGGATCAATAAACAAATTGCATGGTATGTTGGTTATCTTGAAAAAGGAGAAAATGTTTATTTCTTTGCCATTAATATGGATATTAAAAATAAAGACGATGCTGTCAAAAGAAAAATCATCGTTTCTAAAATTCTTAAGCAGCTTCAGTTAACTAAATAACAGCAATTTAAAGACTATGAAAAATATAATATTACTCTTCGTTTTAATCCTTTCAGCATCAACATTTGCAACTGCAGGACAAGATTCAAATAAGTACGAAGAAGATTTAAAATATCTTTTTCAGATTAACGGATCGCAAGCAAGCTATCAAGAATCTATTAAAGCCATGATTGTTCAGCTAAGACAACATGAATCTGATGTTCCTGCCGAATATTGGGATAAGGCTGAAGTTGAATTTGTGAATACTTCCGTTGATGATTTGATTAAAATGCTTCTTCCAATTTACAGGCAGAATCTTTCTCACGAGGATGTATTGGCTATGATTAATTTTTATGAATCAGTCGCTGGAAAAAGAATTGCTCAAAAACTACCAAAAATCACCACAGAAAGTATGCAGGCAGGAATGTCTTGGGGACAAACAATTGGTGAAAAGATAAGAGCTGATATTGAAAATAAGGGATTTAAAATCAGATTGCCATTTACACCATAAATATTTACTTAAAGGCTTCAATTAAAGAGTAAATATGAATTAAATCATTTCTTAACTAACAGGTAATTAGTATTTTTTGGGGTTCTAAAACCCAAAACCCAATGAATACGAAATTCACACCTAAAAAGAACTTTCAACAGACTAAGAAAAAAATTGGCTATGTCCCCCGAAAAAAAGCCACATCAGAAGATTATCTTCGTATTGGTTTCATGTCTGGATTAGAAGTTCATCAGCAACTTGACACCAAAGAAAAGCTATTTTGCCATTGCCCGTGTGGCGTTTTTCATAAGAATGAAGACTATGATGCTGAAATAATTCGGCACATGCGGCCTGCAATGAGTGAACTTGGAGGCTATGATGGTACAGCTTTAATGGAGTTCAAAACTCGAAAAAACATCATCTATCAACTCAATAACGAAACGGCTTGCACCTACGAAATTGATGATACTCCTCCTTTTAGAATTAATCCGGAAGCACTCGGAATCGCCCTTCGAATTTCGCTCTTGTGCAAATTAAATATTGTTGGTGAAGTACACATTACCAGAAAACAATATTTAGATGGCAGTATCCCTACAGGTTTTCAACGTACTGCAATTCTCGGCGTAAATGGTCAAATTCAACTAAGTAACAAAAAGGTTAATTTAATACAGTTGAGTATCGAAGAAGACTCATGCCGAGAAATTTCTGACATTGGACACGAACGTGTTTATAAGACCGATCGATTAGGTACTCCCTTAATTGAAACCGTAACGGCTCCAGAGCTAAATACGCCCGATGAATTAAGAGAAGCTGCAGAATACATCCGATTTTTAAATCGAAGCACAGGCCTCGTAAAAACGGGAATGGGAGCAGGCCGAGAAGATGTTAACGTTAGTTGCAAAGGCGGATCAAGAGTAGAAATAAAAGGCGTTGCCCACAACAAATGGATTCCAGAACTTTCTCATAACGAAGCCTTCCGACAGTGGGCTCTATTGCATATTAAAGAAACACTCACTGAAAGAATTCAAAAAGAAGATTGGGAAATTAAAACCGAAGAACTTGAATATTTAGAATACAAATTTACTTATTCACCATTAGTCGAATGCAAAGAAAAGCGTTTGCAAATAATCGCAATAAATCTTCCTGAATTCAAAGGAATTTTATCTCATTTTACCCAACCTAATCAAAATTTTTCTGATGAATTAGCCCAGCGCTTAAAAGTAATTGCATGTATTGAGCATCCAAATCTAGTTCATTCTGAACAAGAAGAAGAGCTACTGTCAAAACAAGATCTTGAATTAATACGTAAGAAGTTAAATGCGAAATCAAATGATGCACAAATAATTATTTGGGGCAAAAATGACGATATTCCTACTGCAATTGAGACCATCGCCGAACGTTGTAAAATGATTTTCGATGGTGTTCCTAACGAAACACGTAAATCATTTAGTGACGGAACTACAATTTTTGAAAGAGTTCTTCCAGGTGCCGATCGAATGTATCCAGATACGGATTCTGCACCAATTCCATTATCTGATGAGTACATTACAGAACTTGGAAAAGAGCTACCAAATGATATTTATGAAAGAATAAGTCAAATGAATAAGTGGGGAGTACCTGTCGATACCTACCATTTTATTTTCAGTAAAGACTTGTATCCAATCATAAAAGAAATTTGTGATCGTTTTCAATTTAATCCTAAAAGTACCGCTATTTTCTTTGGACATACCTATAAAAACATCATCGGCAAAAATAAAGCACATCCTGAATTTAATTACCGAAAATTAATCGGTCTTTTTAAATTTATTTATGAACAAGAATTACATCCAAATATAGCGCGATATCTATTCCCTATTCTTTACCAACATCCAAGTATGGAATTTAAATCTATGCTTACAAGTCTAAAATTCAAGAAAAGAAGCATGGGAGAATTAATTGCTCCTATCGATTTTTTGCAAGAAAAATTCAAAGATCTGCATTTCGACGAAAATATGGAAAATGCTGCTCATTGGATCATGGGACAATTGCACAGACAAGCAATTGGTAATATTGAATTAAGAGAATTAAGAGAAAACATTGACAAAAAATTGAAGTAATGGAAGATATTTTTCAAGGATACAAAGGAATGGCTCTTGAAACGCTAAAAAAATACCATGTACGCGTTTGGGGAAAAACACATATCGTTACTACAAGAGGTGAATTCGACGGAACAATACTTCCACGTGCAGAAAATGATGATGATAAGCATATCGTTTTAAAAATAATAACTGGCTACAACATTGGGATAAACGTTTCAACGATAACTGAAATGAAGGAAACCGGCTATAAAAAAGCAAATTACAAAGTTCCCGAAAAAGAATTTCCATATACCGAAGGACAGCCAGCAGTTAAACTATTTGGAACGGGTGGAACTATCGCATCTCGTTTAGATTATAGAACAGGAGCCGTAATTCCCGCCTTTTCTCCTGGAGAACTATATGGTTCTGTTCCCGAATTAGCTGATATCTGTAACCTAAGTACAGAGAAAGTATTTGCGGTATTTAGCGAGAATATGGGACCAAAGCAGTACATATCATTAGCTATTGCCATTGGTAAGGAAATTGAAAAAGGTATAGACGGAATTATTATTGCGCATGGAACAGACACCTTGCATCATACTGCTGCAGCCCTAACTTATATGGTACAAGACTCTCCTGTTCCAATTGTATTAGTCGGATCTCAACGCTCTTCTGACCGCCCATCTTCTGATGCTGCATTAAATTTAATGCATTCTGCTGTTGCTGCAGGTCATGGTGATATTGCAGAAGTAATGGTGTGCATGTTTGGTCCAACATCGGATGAGTATGGATTCTTGCATCGAGGGACAAGAGTTCGTAAAATGCACTCTAGTTACCGCTCTACCTTCAGAACACTTGGAGATACTCCATTAGCTACGGTAACAAGAAAGGGCGTTAAAGCTATTAAAAAGCAGTACAATCATCGTCGAAAAGATCGAAATGTAAAAATTCTGCCTTACTTCGAAGAAAAGGTTACCATTCTTTATTATTACCCTAACATGCAACCAGACATTATTGATGCTCTTGTAGATTGTGGTTACAAAGGAATTATAATCGCTGGGACAGGACTTGGTCATGTCAACAAACCAGTATATCCAGCAATCAAACGTGCCATCGAAAAAGGTGTTAATATATTCATGACGGTACAAACCCTCTGGGGTTACACTCATATGTTTGTATATGATACTGGAAGAGACTTATTATCAATGGGCGTAATTCCTCTTGATAATATGCTTCCCGAAGCCGCCTATATTAAATTAGGTTGGACTTTAGGACAAACAACTAATAGAGAAGAAGTGATTGATTTAATGCAGCATTCAATCAATGATGAAATCACAAAAAGAGAGCCATACAATGGTTACCTACTTTACCAAGGAGGTGTTCCTGAGGTAGAACAGTTTGTGAAAAATTTTAGAAAGTAAACAAAACCCCAGTTAACGCTGGGGCTTTCTATTATTATAAATAAAAGTTTAATAATTTTTTCATATCAAGAGGAAACTTTATTCTTATCTTTAAGTACGATAAGAAAAAAGCTTTTATGAGTATATTAGAAACAACATTTGACCTTGAACAATTTACCAAAACATTAAATGCAGAGCTTAACAATGGTTTACCCGGTTTTGCTGCTCAAAAAATAATGTCACCATCAATTCGAGATCATGCTTTAAAAACCAGCGATCCTACCATTGCAAGGGATAGCAGTGTTTTACTTCTCTTCTATCCAAAAAATGGTCAATTATATCTTCCCTTTATGAAACGAACTACTGGAAATACTAGTCACAGTGGACAAATAAGTTTACCAGGTGGAAAATATGAAGAAAGTGATGAAAATAGAACCATTACAGCCATTCGCGAAACCAACGAAGAGTTAGGTGTAGAATGTAAAAAAATTAAAATTCTTGGTTTTCTAACTGAACTTTACATTCCGGTGAGCAATTTTATGGTTCTACCAGTTTTAGGCTATTGTGAAAAAAGACCTGACTTCAAATTGAGTGAGTTTGAGGTTGAAGAAATTATTGAAATGCCCGTTTCCCAATTATTTGCAGACGAAAACATAGGCGAATACACGATTAAAAAGAATGGTATTGATATTATAGCACCTTACTTTAATGCTAAGGGCCACAAAATTTGGGGAGCAACCGCTATGATCCTTTCAGAATTAAGAGAAATATTTTTACGAGCCAGTCTCATCAAATAAAACAATATTCTGATAGTGATTGTATCGCTCTAATATTTTAATTACATATTGGTACGGCTCAGCACCACGACAATACCCATACTTCACAACAGGATCATTAAAAAATTCTGGTTTAGATTTATTTAGCAGATAGTAATCCACACTACCTTTCCACTGATCAGGATTTTTTCCGTTTTTAACGGCTAATCGCCTTGCATCCAAAACATGTCCTAAACCAACATTATATGAGGCAAGCATAAACTTTAAGCGATCTGTTTTATCCACTAAAGTTTCCTCTAGTCTCTTTTCCAGATACTTTAAATGCTTCACACCAGCTTCAACATTATCAATTGGAGAAGAGAGAGAATCTACATCGTATCTATAAGCTGTTTCAGGCATTAATTGCATTAAACCAAATGCACCAACCCAAGAACGAGCTTTAGGATCAAAATTAGACTCTTGAGCAACAAGGGCAGATAATAATCTCCAATCCCAACCAACAATTTTGGACTTTTCTCTCAACAAATCATCATACTCAGAAATTTTCCCACTTTTCACAGTAAAAAACTCACTTTGCAACATTTCTTCAATTCTGCTACTTTTGAAATATCGACGGTATATTCTCTTATACTCTTTTGTTTTTTGAAACTCAATTAACCACAAATTAATATCATGTGTAAGATGATCAGTTCCTTTACGCAAAGCCCAAGCCAGATTCTGTGGAAAACTAACTGCAGTAGTAATATCTAAATTTGGATAATATGTCGAATTCACCAAGGCAACATTTTCATCTGCAATGGTATAATCTATTTCACCATCAGCGACCTTAGAAATTAATTCCTCTACTTCTAACTTATCGACTGGAATCAATTCAATTGGTGTGTCCATATTATCGGACAAATCTATCAAATGCTCCTGAAATGAAGATCCAGCTGGAACATGAATAGTCTTCCCACCTAAATCACCCTTATTAGCAATATAACTGCTCGAGTCTTCGGTAATTTTTCGTTGAATAATTACTTGTGGAGATTGACTATGAGGTACGGTAAAATTAAATTTACCAATTCGATCGCTTGTAACCGCCAAATTCATTCCTAACAAATCTACTTCACCATTTTCTAAAGCATTAAAAGAAGAAACTAGATCATTATTAACACTTAGTTCTAACTTTACACCCAAATGTTTAGCCAATGCTCTCAACATTTCATATTGAAAGCCCATGGTTCTACCTTTGTAAATAAAGTAATTGGTCGAATTATAATCAGTTACAACACGTAATTTTCCCCGAAGCTTAACATGCTTTAGCTCCACCACGGGTTTGTCCTCTACTTGCAATCGTACAACCTTACGGTTCTGATTACAGGTTTGAAGAAAAACCATGAAAATCACAGGTATAATTAATTTTAAATATTTTAGTCCAGACATAAAATTTTCCCTTCCTAATTAAAAATTAGAAAAAATAGGATCGCAAACCAAGTTATATTTGACTCTTATACTTGGCTTTGTTTAGTAAATCTTAATTGTAAAAGGTCCAAATTAAGCCATATTTAAACATAGCAGGATTGAGAGGGTAGTTTTGAGCGGTAAAATAATTTTTATTCCCCATTGAAGAATTCAAATGCTCATACATAAAAAAGATACGTGTTCTCTTGATACGAAAGTTAAAATACACATCTACCTTAGGATAATCACCTAATTCTTTCTGATCTTGTAAATAAAACTGACCAGTTGATGGCATATAATTTGGTGCATTAAATGCTGTATTATAATGAACCGAAAATCCAATTTGTAAACCTAAAGCACCTTGAAAAAATGTATTTTTATAATAGTTATTACTATAGACTGAGAAAGTTGGCAATGGCAAAATTTCATCCTCAGAAGTATTTTGACCAACTAACTTTTGTTGTAGATAAAAGTTTCCAAGCTTAAATCTTTTTTCTAAATATCCGGTTAAAACCGTAATTCCTTTATTAGTCTGTTCGGGTGTTGCATTTAAGCCAAAGTAGGTATAATTATCGATTTGGTTAATTTGCCCACCTATTTTTAGTTTCCTTTTCTCATTAAAATACTCAAATCCAAGCTCTAATTCGGTAGTTTTATCCAAATTCAAATTCCATTGCTGATGATTCCCATAATACTCAGACAAAAAGAAATTTGGAGTTTTAGACTCCAGTTTTCCAACAAGAGAAATACCATGTGGAATGGAATCTTTTTTCCCAATCCACTTCGTTAACTCATACTTCAATTTTAAGTCATTCTGTCGATATCCTTCGAAAACAAAATTTCCAGTTGCTTTCCAATTCAAAGATGGTCCAGCAGTACTATACAAACTAGCCAAAAGCTGATTGTTATGAATTTCTGTTTTTTTCTGTTTTAATGAATAATCATTTTCAACTAATCTTGAAGTATAATTTCCAAGATCACTTATCAGGCCGAACCTTGCACCCAAACGAATCCACTTATTTTTATTTTCATTAAAAACAATTTGAAAGGTGTTTCTCAAATTAGAATAATCTACCTTATCAAAAGTCTCATCAGCATCAAAATAAGAAGTAGAATAGAAATCATCATTTAAGATATTCTCTTTAAACCTCCATGAATTTGATTCATACTTCATATTATAAACAATATCTATTGGATAAGTATATGAGGTATCTTGATCATTTATAATTTCATTCTCTTCACCTAAACCGTACGAATGGTTCATGTAAAAATTCATATTTGATAGTTTACTTTTAGAATCATCTAAAGAAACTTGTATATTTTCAGCATTATCATCTGTCTCTGTCAACAAAGTATCTCCCGCAATACCACCATTCTCTTGATTGTTAATTGTATTTTGATTGAGTACAAAATCAAGTGAATATCTTTCTTTGGTATAATTAGAAAAAATACTAAAGTCATACAGTTTTGTTTTCTGATTCTGGTATTGACCATCACTAGAAATCAAATTATAACTGATTCCAACATTCCAATTAGGTTTGATATTTTGAGTGTGTAATACCTTTAAGAAATTTTCTGATCTTCCTTTCGGACCACCAGTTTCATAAGCAATACTTGTATATGGAGTTGTCGTATTAAAATGGACAAAATCCTCAGGCATCAACATATATGCTCGAAAAGTAGAGAAAAAGAAAAAATCTTGATCCTTCACCCTATCTCTATAAATATTAGATTGATATGGCGAACCTAAATTCCCTAAATATGCATTAGAAATACTTCTCTTAAAAATAGGATTGTAATTGTGTTGTAATCCCAAAATAGTATCCAAGCTAACCGAATCTCTTTTTGTTCCAAGGTTAGTCAGTTTCCAGGTTTTAATATGTGATTTAACACTATTATAACCTAAGCTATCCATTTCATTTCCATCCTTCTTACCCAATTCACGATTATCCCGAGAACCTCCCCTAAGTGCATCACCAGGGCCACCGTTGTATACTTGAGAAAAAGAACTCAAGCCAACGCCTAATAAAAGTAGTAAAAGTACGAACGATTGTTTCATAGCCAACAAAGATAAACAAACTGTTATTAAGTTGAATGGATTGTCTGAAAATATAGGTTAAAAAACCTTAGCAAGAGTTAAAGGAAGCTATAATAAAGATGAAGGAAACTCTAAACGAATCCTTTATATGTAGAAGAAAAATTAATGTACAATAAAAAAGAGTCTTACTCCATTTGGAATAAGACTCTTTAAAAGTTGGCGTCGACCTACTCTCCCACATTTCTGCAGTA
>JAEINT010000013.1 GCA_016342745.1 Labilibaculum sp. | reverse complement strand
GATTCCTTAGCTCAGCTGGTAGAGCACAACACTTTTAATGTTGGGGTCCTGGGTTCGAACCCCAGAGGGATCACAAAAAAACCACCAAAGAAATTTGGTGGTTTTTTTTATGCCTCTACTCAAATGGTTTCTATGTTTATTTTATTGAATCAATTCCTAATTGTAGTTTATTATTCTAAACTAATTGCAGCCCAAAAACTTTTGGTTTACTCTATCACAAAAATAAATCTACGTCGTTATAAATACTAAATTGACATCTGTAGATGCCTTTAGTGCAAGCTGACTTAAAAAAAAGAGTACTAAAAAGGCGGCGTAATCACTTAAAATACTCCATCAGCTCTTGTTCTAGCTGAAAATAGGTTTGAGGAACGGCAATGGTTTTTAAGGATGGATTGAATAAAAGCATTGTTGGCGTAACGTAAATGCTAAATTGCGTTGCTGTAGTTCCGCTTAAGCCTTCGGTATCGCATGCATTAATCCAAGGATACTGATTTTGTGCAACAATTTGCTGCCAATAGTTCAAGTTATTATCTAAAGAAATAGCCACTACTTCTAATCCTAGCTCATTGTATTCAGGGTATAAATTTCTAATCCGATCTAACAAAACTCTACTGTGCTCGCAACTTCCCGACCAAATCACCAATAAAGTTAATTCGCTATTCACATCGGAAATGGATTGTATTTTTCCGTCCATTGAGTTAAACAAATCTAGATCAGGAACAGACCAATCTATTCCTATTTCTTTTGATTTTAGGATACGATTTTGAATTGTTTTGTTTGATAACACATACTCACACGCATTTAGCACTTTGTATGCGTCAACCGTCATGTGATACAATTTGGGATATTGTTCTTCGGGATAACGATTCATGAGATAATTAGCCAAATATTTTTGCGAATTAGGCTCCAATTCTGTCATCCAAAACAAAGCTCCTATTGCCTCTTTAATCTGTTTATAATTTTCAGCTTTTAACAAGGCTTCTAATTTACTAGCTTTTAAATATTGCCCTATTTTCTCATAATAGATTGGTGTAGCTTGTAAAACGGTATCTGTAAAAGCAAAATAATCGAAGAAATGTTTTCTGTAATACTCGTCATATTGTTTCCCCTTTAATTTGATATCTGGAATCAAAACTTGCTGTGCCAAGGCCATTCTTGCAGCCCATGAATCAATCTGTCCATTCCAAAGATCTCGCAACATAACCTTTTTATCTTTTTGCAGTCTTTTAAATTGGTTGCTTAGCTCTTTGTATAAAGAATCTTTCTCATTTAGTTTCGAAACATCTGCCCTTATTGCCTTTATCGATTCATTCAACACATGAAATTCAGACAAGTAATAATGAAACTGGTTGTTTTCATCCTGATCTGGAAAACGTAATTCGCCCTCTCCAGGCTTACCATCCAATGAAAATTGAAAGTCTTTGGCTTGTAGAAAAAAATCAATTTTGCCAATATCTCCTTGTAAACGATAAAATCCATAATCTCCCTCCCACGCAAAAGAAAGAACACCATTCTCCGAAACAGATCTCTGATCGATAACAAATACGCCACCTTCATCTCCTTTAAGGAGCAAAAAGCTCTCATTTTTGCAATCTGGCATTTGAGCTGTTAGTTGAAGTTGCATTTGTCCAAGTGCAAACTGACTTAGGAACAATAATACAATAACAAGGAAATTACGATT
Organism: Labilibaculum sp.; assembly: GCA_016342745.1. GTDB lineage: Bacteria > Bacteroidota > Bacteroidia > Bacteroidales > Marinifilaceae > Paralabilibaculum > Paralabilibaculum antarcticum. The sequence goes on along the minus strand of JAEINT010000013.1, from coordinate 169,989 downwards.
CATGGAAATTAAACGATTTATTACTTTTATTATTATCAAAACGATTACATAAAGGTACATATTCTAGTTTTGGATAACCAAAAGGATATTCTTTAATTACCAATTAAAATTGCAGTCAACTGCAAATGAATTTATTCCTCCTATTTCCTATTGTCAAAATTTTCAGTAAATTTAGTTTCCCTAACGGACAGATTCCTTAGCTCAGCTGGTAGAGCACAACACTTTTAATGTTGGGGTCCTGGGTTCGAACCCCAGAGGGATCACTAATTAGCCACCAAATATCTTTTGGTGGCTTTTTCATTTCCACAATCATATTAAATCAATAAAACTATTTTGTAAAGCTTTTTAAACATTTTACTTATATTTATTGAAATAAACCAAAGAACATGCAACGCATGAATTCCGCATTCGTCATTAGAATAGAAATTGATTAATGAGCTCATTGTACAAGAATATTCATCAGGACCTAATTGAGCTTTGCGGAAAAAATAACCCCAAAGCACAATTCAAAATCTACAAGTTGTACTATAAAGCAATGTACAACTCTTCTTTACGGATCGTAAAAGATCCTGCGGAGGCTGAAGACATCATGCAAGAAGCTTTTTTAGCTGCATTTAAAAACATTGGTAAGTACAAGGGTGAAGTTAGCTTTGGAGCTTGGCTAAAAAGAATTGTGATTAACCGTTCATTGGATAGTTTAAAAAAGAAAAAATTGGAATTATTTCCGCTAGATAATGAAATTCACAAGCTTCCTATTGAAGAAAACGTACAGAGTTTTGATTACTCTGAAGAACAAATAAATGAATTAAAAAAAGGAATAAACCTGCTACCAACAGGCTATCGAATTATTTTGAATCTATATCTACTCGAAGGATATGATCATGAGGAAATAAGTGGGATATTAAATATAAGCCCCTCTACTTCTCGATCACAATTCCTAAGAGCCAAGAAAAAATTGATTCAGCTTGTTTCGAAAAAAGAAAACCAAAAATTGCTATGAACCATTCTCTTATTATTATCGACTTGAGTAAACATACTTGTATGCTATTGCCAAAAAGATAATTACGATAAAGAAGGTTACATACTTCAATCAGTGAAAATTTGTAAGTATGAAAGAGTTAGAAAACATTATTAGAGATCATAAAGACGAGTTCGAGGAGGAGCCTCAAGAAGGTCATTTCGAAAACTTTCTTGAGAAAATGAATCATTCAAAGAAAAGAAATCTCTTTGAAAGGGCGCCAACTGTTTTAAAAGTGGCTGTAATCATTACTTTTGTGTTCTTTTCAGGTTTGATTGGATATCAAATTAAGAATTTGGAAGGTGAAAATCTAGGTTTAAGTCAAATTTCTCCTGAATACAGGGAGGTTGAGCTGTTTTATACTTCGAATATAAACAGCCAATTGGGAATGCTAAAGCAATTGGGAAGTTTTGATAAGGAACAACACCAAAGTATTCTTAGCGAAGAACTAAAAGAGATGGATGAGCGTTATACTCAGCTAAAGAAAGAGCTTGAGTTATATCCTGATGACGAAAGAGTTATTCAGGCTATGATTGAATATTATCAGGTTAAAACAAATGTTCTAAACCGAATAATTGAGCAATTATATCAAATAAAAAAGGACAATAGAGCAGCTCTAAACACATCTGTTTAAATAAAAAAAATTAAGAAACAACTATAAAACAAAAGACCATGAAATCATTTAAATCTAAATTTTCTGCTTTCTTACTGGTTCTAATTCTTGGATTTACTACTAATGCACTTGCAATAGATGAATACGAGAAAGAAATCAAAGAAGTATTTACTGCATCACAGGGTACTGAATTTAGCATTGTTAATAAATATGGCGATATCGACATAAAAAACTGGGATGCTGACTCTGTTTCGATTGTTGCAACAATTACGATTGAAACCACGAGTGAAGAAAAAGCAAAATCTCTCTTCAACAATATTGACATAAAATTGAATAAAGTTGGAAATAATATTTCGGCGTTAACCGAGATGTCACACAAATTTAAAACAGGTAAAAAATTCAGCATCGACTATGAGATCTTCATGCCTGAATATGTTAAGCTTGATGTTTCAAACAAGTTTGGCAACATATACATTAAAGCACTAAGAGCAAAGGCCAATATCAATTTAAGTTATGGAAACCTTCAAGGGGAAAGCTTTCTATATCCTGAAGAAAAGCCTGTTAGCACTATAAACCTTAGCTATGCAAAAGCTACTGTTAATGAATGCAATCGAACCAAACTAACACTTAAATATTCAAAAATGAATATTGGTACTAGTAAAGCATTGGTAGTTGTAAGTCGTTATTCAAAATTGCACTTAGACAATAATGAGACTGTTATTGCCGATAGTAAGTACGATGCCTTTAATATTGTTAACACCAATACATTCTTAGTGAGCATGGGGCAATATTCTGATTTTAAAATAGAAAATGTAAATAAAAATTTGGAATTAAACCTTCGCTACGGCAATTGCAAAATTGACAATGTTTCGAAAGATTTTGAATCCATTAAGGTGGATAACAAATACGTTGCAAGTCGTATCGCAATTGAAGAAGGTGCAAATTATTCCTTAAACGCGGAAACAAAATATTGTGGCATTAGCTATCCAGATAATGCACAAGTTATTCAGAAAATTGTTGACAATTCAGAGACTTCACTGAAGGTTATTGTGGGCAATTCAGAAAGTCCGAAAGCTAAGGTACAAATCAATAGCCAATATGGTAATGTTAGTCTTAAATAACTAGCTTCATAAAATAATTTATCCCCCTTCGAAACTCGAAGGGGGATTTTTCATTAAAAGCAGTCATAATTAAAAAATATGTCTCATTATCAACAATAAATCTTCATAATATTGTAATTTTACGCTGAAACAATTAGATACTAAAAAATGACCGTTGCTAACAGAGTAAGCGCCCTGCGTTCTTTACTGCATGAAAAAGAAATTCATGCCTTTATAATAACAAGCTCAGATCCTCACATGAGCGAATATGTTCCAGACAGATGGACCACCAGAAGTTGGTTATCTGGCTTTACTGGTTCGGCAGGAACTCTAGTTATCACGCAAGAAAAAGCTGGTTTATGGACTGATTCTAGATATTTTCTTCAAGCTGAAACTCAATTGGCTGGAAGTGGAATAGAACTTTTCAAATCTGGCTTAATTGGCACCCCTAATCATTTTGAATGGTTGTCGAGCGAGCTGCCAATTAATCCCAATATAGGTTTTGATGGCAACTGTTTTTCAGTGGCTCAAACTCGAGAACTGAAAAATAAGTTAGGAGATTTAAGCATTCATGTTGTTGAAGAATTCGATTTAGCAGAGGAAATTTGGACAGATCGTCCAGAGCTACCAAGACAGCCAATATTCGATCACACAGTTTCTTTTTCGGGACAAACCAGGTTCAGCAAACTGACCAAAATCCGAAAAGAAATGGCTGCAAAAGAGTGTAATTTCCATTTCGTAGGCAGCTTGGATGATGTAGCATGGATTTTCAATCTTCGCGGAAGTGATATTGCCTACAATCCATTGTGCTTAGCTTATGCTATCATTGGAAAAGAATCGGCTACCCTTTATTTAAGTGAAGAACAGATTCCTGCAGAACTTATTAAGAGTCTTGCTGACGACGAAATCTACATTGCTGATTACGAACAAATTTTTACAGATTTAGATGAAATTCCTGGTTCTGCAAATGTTTTATTGGATCCAAACAGAACAAATTTAAACGCTTTTTATTCAATAAGCGCAAATATTATAGAACAAGAAAACCCATCACAACTTCTAAAGAGTGTAAAAAATGACGTTGAAATTAATGGCATGAAAAACGCCATGAGAAAAGATGGTATTGCACTAACTGAATTCTATTACTGGCTAGAACACAAGCTCGGAAACACGAAGATTACAGAATTCACAGTAATGAATAAACTGAAAGAATTCAGATCTAAACAAAAAGATTTTATTGGTGAAAGTTTCGGAAGTATTGTTGGTTATAAAGATCATGGCGCACATCCACACTACTCAACAACACCTGAATCGGATGTTGAAATAAAAGCAGAAGGACTCCTTTTAATTGATTCTGGAGCACAATTTTTAGATGGCACAACTGATATTACCAGAACCATCCCAATGGGAAATTTGAGTGCTGATGTAAAAACAGATTTCACGCTGGTATTGAAGGGAATGATAAATTTAGCAATGGCAAAGTTTCCGAAAGGAACTAGAGGATGCAATTTAGATATTCTTGCTCGTCAGGCACTTTGGAATATGGGAAAAGATTACGGACATGGAACTGGCCACGGTGTTGGATGTTTTATGAACGTACACGAAGGACCGCAAAGTATTCGTCAAGACCTTAAAGAACAGCCTATATTAGCAGGCATGATTACCTCAGATGAACCTGGCTTTTACAAAGAAGGCCATTACGGTATTCGTCATGAGAATTTAATTTTATGTAAGGAAGCTGAAACAAGTCAGTATGGTGAGTTCTTAGATTTCGAAACCATTACCTTATGTCATTTTGAAACAAAAGGACTTCAAATGGAACTTCTTACTCCAGTTGAGAAAAAGTGGCTAAACAATTACCACCAATTGGTATTTGACACCTTGTCTCCCGATTTGGACGATGATCACAAAACTTGGTTAAAAGAAAAAACCAAAGCAATATAAAATAACAACGCCTCCTAAAAAGAGGCGTTTTTTTATATCAAAATTTGCGGCAACTAGGAATAAATTGTAGCTACAATTTTTCTTCGTCCACCTCTATTTCTAAATTCGCACAAATAAATTCCTTGCCAAGTTCCTATATTTAAACGATGCTTTGTAATTGGTATCGTTAATTCAGGCCCTATTAACGAAGCCTTAACATGTGCAGGCATATCGTCCGATCCTTCAAAAACATGTGTGTAGTAAGATTGATTTTCAGGAACCAAATTATTCATGATCGACTCAAAATCATCTCGAACTGAAGGATCTGCATTCTCGTTAAGGGTAATTGCTGCAGAAGTGTGTTTTATAAATAAATGCAGGATACCTGTCTTTGGCAAATCAACAAGCTGCTTGTGTATCTCCGAATCTATTAAATGATAACCTCTTGAATATGCAGGAAGCGTAATTTCTACTTGTTGTATCATTGTCTAATTTTTGAGTTGATTTAAGAAGTAAGCTAATTACAAATTTAAAATTTCGCATTACAATAACAATGCAATCAGCTAACAGCTTCAAGTTACAAGCTTTTTGACACAACTAAGATTCAAAAACTAATAAAACAAATTCCCAGTTTTGAATTCTTCTTCGATGGCAATCGCGTAAGAAACTCATAACTGGGAACCGCTCTATCTAGGTAATTTCATACAAAATTATCCAGTCCTCACCATTTAATTATCTTAACATTCTTTAATGACGAATACGAACATTCACCTTAATTGGCTTTTGTTTAAATACATTCTTTACGCATGCAATCATTTGATTTTCGGACAAATGATCTTCCGATTCGACCTTGCGAATACGGTCTTTTAGCAAAGGTTCTTTACTAATGTGTTTTGCCAGATGTACTTTTGTTTCGGCCGGTCCAAAAAGGTAAATTTCTTCGGCATCTATCAAGGCATCAGTAATTTTTTCAAAATAGTGTTTTATTTGATGCCTTCTTTTATGTGTTGTTTTTGTTGCTGGATTAACAAATTGATTACCAAAGCGTGAATATGCTTTTGTTTCCCCTTTATAACGAACCCTCGATTCAATTTCAGATTCAATTATTTCAACTTTGGCATCTTTCTCTTCGATTGTAATAACGTAAGCTTTTTCGGTATCTAACCATACTCCGATATTTTTTTTCATTTTCGCCTCCTTGTTAATATGAGTACTGATATTTTTTACATTTAATTGGCAGGAATGAGAGGATGGATCTAAGTTTGTTAAGAAAGTAATGTTGAATTATATATTTAAGAATAAATTTCATATTAAGAGTCCTTTTTTACTCGTTAATTGTTTTTATTAGATCTAAACTAAAATTACGAATTTTAATGCCACTTGTCAAGACTAAAGCTGGTATTAAACTATTATTCATACAGAAAGAAATCAGCAACTTAACAAGTTGAGCGAATAATAAATTAGGTTAAAATCACCTATACGTTACAAGCGTTCGATGTTCATCTTCGCTTACAAAACCTATAAATATGGAGATTAGGTAAACAAAAAACGGGATCCTTTTGGGATCCCGAATTATATTTTATTCGACTATTAAACTAGCCTAGCACTTTTTTAAATAAAAAATTGTTTATCAATAAAATTAACAAAGATTAAGCAACAATCTGAAATCTGTCTTGAACAAAGCCAAAACAAATGTCTTCAACAGCATTACAAATTGCATTGTAAGCCTGCTGTCTCACCTCTTTGTCTCCTTCTACCTTGGCAGGATCAGGCAATTCAAACAACAAAACTTCTGGGTTACCATTTAATTCTATCATATTCTCCTTCACTTTTGCATCGAAACACAATACAAAATCAAAGTTCGTATCCTGAAAAGCTGAAATTGATTTTGCTTTGTACTCAGGAATATCCATTACTGCTTCGGCCATTGCTTTTTGTGCCATCACATTAATAATTCCCTTTTCTAGACCAGCACTCACCACTTCCAAATGCTTTTTACCGTAGTATTTTAACCATTTTTCGGCCATATGAGAGCGTGCCTCATTTTTACTACTTAATATCAATACCTTCTTCACGAACTTTTCTTTTTAATTTTTAAGATCACAAATGTAAGCAATTGCCTTTAAAAGAAACAAGCTACAAAACACGAAAGCTAGTTTGAAGCCAACTCTTCTACCCTTTTAAAAACCCTCATAAAATTACCTCCCCAGATTTTACCAATTTCCTCTTCTGAATAATCTCTGCGAAGCAATTCTTTCGTAATATTCATCATTTGGCTAACATCAACACAATCTTTTAGGCCACCTCCTCCATCAAAATCAGTACCGATTCCAACGTAATCAATCCCAACTAATTTCACGATATGATCGATATGATCAACAGCATCGGCAACTGTTGGCTTATCCTTCGGGTAATCAATTTGCATTTGTCTCCATTCATCCCAAATCTTTTGTTCCTCTTCTTCGGTCATCTTACCAGCCTTTCGATACCTTTCTCGTAATTCGAGCTCTTTTTTATAGCCAATAGTTGTTGTATCTGGAGCTTTAACGTAATCGTCAAGAATACACATTTGAATTACTCCTCCATTTTTAGAAAGAGCTTTCAGCATATCATCTGTAAGGTTTCTAGGGCTATCACAAATAGCTCTAGCACAAGAGTGAGATGCAATTACCGGTGATTTCGAAAGCTTTAGCACATCATAAAAGGAACTGTCTGAGATATGCGAAACATCAATTAAAATTCCCAAATCGTTCATTTCATCAACAACTTGCTCTCCAAACGTACTCACTCCATTAAATTCTTCTCCATTTTTATCTGTTGATGAATCACAAATGTCGTTATTCGAAGTATGACACAAGGTAATGTAACGCACTCCTTTATTATAATATCTCTCCACTTCAGAAATCTCGGTTCCTATCGGAAACCCATTTTCTAAACCAATGTAAATAGCTCTTTTCCCATCTTTCTCGATACGATATCCATCAGCAACAGAGAGTGCAACTTCCGCTTGATCTTTATTTTTCGTACACGCAGAATAAATTGAATCAATTAACTCATCAGCTTTCGAACGAGCAGCTAAAATATTCTCTTCAGTTCTTTCTCTTTGGGAGGTAAATGCTGCGAAAAAAATCCCATCCAATCCCCCTTCTTTCATTCTTGGAAAATCAACACGGCTTCCTCCTTTTTTAAAAGGATGTGCCACACCAATATCAAAATCTTTATTTAAAAGATGATAAGGAGTATCTACATGTGTATCAACCGTGAATGCATGATTGTGTATCTTCTCAGCTTTCTCATCAATTGATTGGCAAGATGCAAACAGTAAAAATATTGGTAATAATAAGGTAAGAGAATGAATTTTTTGCATGAAATTGGGTATTTGTAATTTTTGAAGGACTAAAGATAAGCTACTGATGTCGAAAACAATAAGAATATTGATTTTTTATATTTTATGAAAAGAGTTCCTTTATTTAGAATTGCTTTGTATCTTGGTGTTTTGGTATTTTATTTAACTTTATTTGCGCCCTTTTAACAGACTAGATTCATTATGGTTCAATCTATTTTACGCCCTTTAATTCTATTTTTCTTTTTACTCCCAATACAAGTTTCAGCACAACAAAATGCCATCTTAAAAGGAAAAATTACCAATTCGAAAAAAGAACCAATTCTTGGGGCATATGTTCAAATTAAAAACCAAAAACGCGTAACAACTAGCGATGTAAATGGTAATTACACAATTGAACTCACAGCAAACCAAAATGCGACCATTACATTTAGCCATGTTAGCTATGTGACAGTCACGCATGAAATCAATCTTACAAATAAAGAAATAAAAGAGTTTAATCCAATTTTAAGCTACAAGAAAGAACAATTACAAGAAGTAAGGGTTGAATCGAACCAAGATATTAGAAAACAGACTACAGAAATAAACACAATTCATCTAGAACAAGTTCCTGTAAGTGGAAATGGTGCCGTTGAGCAAATTATTAAAACCTTACCCGGTGTTAGTTCAAACAACGAGTTAAGCTCTCAATACTCTGTGCGAGGAGGTAATTTCGACGAAAACCTTGTTTACATTAATGATGTAGAAATTTACCGACCAAATTTGGTACGATCGGGACAACAAGAAGGGTTAAGCATCATCAATCCTAACTTGGTTTCATCGGTACAATTTTCATCTGGAGGATTTGATGCAAAATATGGAGACAAACTATCCTCTGTACTTGATGTAAAATACAAAACACCTCAACATTTTGAAGCATCTGCGGAAGCCAGTTTATTAGGTAGTTCGGCACACATAGCCAATAGTCATTTAAATAATAAACTCTCTTATTTAGCAGGCATTCGTTATAAAACGAACCAATACTTACTAAACTCTCTAGATTCTGAAGGAGAATACAAACCCAATTACACCGATTTTCAAGCTTTGATAAACTACCGATTCTCATCATCGCTTAGTATGCATTTATGGACTAGTTTTAGTGAAAATAATTACAATTTTAAGCCCGAAACACGCAACACTTCTTTTGGAACCATTAATAAAGCGCTACAACTCAAAATCTATTTTGAAGGTGAAGAAAAAGACAAATACGAAACAAACATTCAAGCTTTAACTGTAAAATATCATCCCAATAGCAATTCACTTTACCGAATTATAGCCAGTAGATACGAAACCCTTGAGCAAGAAAACTTTGATATAATGGGGCAATACTATTTAAGTGATTTGTTCGTGTCCCAAGGTGGCAGTAATTCCGAAAGTATCGAAAATCTAGGAATAGGCACCTTTATCGATCATGCAAGAAACAAACTCTCAAAAGAGGTTTACACCCTTGATGTAAAGGCAGATCATAGCATAAATAATCTATTCTTACAATGGGGATTAGGTGTAAAACAAGAAGAAATCGATGATCAGATCAACGAGTGGCAATATCAAGATTCTGCAGGCTATTCAGTTCCAATTTCTGATACAAATGTGCAACTTGCCTACTCTCGAAATGCAAACAATAAAGTAAGCAGCAATCATATCAACTCATTTGCTCAAGCAACTTATGTTTTTGAAAATGAAAAAGGAGAATTTCAATTTACAGGTGGTTTAAGACACCATTATTGGAATTACAATAAGGAGAGTTTTCTATCTCCACGCGCATCGGTAAATTACATCCCAAATTGGGAACGAAAAGTGAAGTTTAGGTTCGCTGCTGGCTACTATCAGCAAACACCTTCGTACAGGCAAATGCTTACCATTAATGGACAAATTAGTAATCATTTAAAATTGCAAAAATCCATCCATTACGTTCTTGGACAAGAATATTACTTTACAGCATGGAATCGTCCGTTTAAATTCTCAAGTGAATTGTACTACAAAGATCTTAAGGCAATTACTCCTTATGATATTGAAAATGTAAGGATTCGCTATTATGGAGATCAAAAGGCTACAGGATATGCCACTGGAATCGATTTAAGAATAAATGGGGAGTTTATTCCTGGAACAGAATCTTGGGCGAGCTTATCTGTCATGAAAACAGAAGAAAATATTGTTGGTGATGCAATGGGTTTTATTCCTAGACCAACAGATGAACGGGTTAATTTCTCGATGTTTTTTCAGGATTACTTGCCTAGCAACCCATCCTACAGAATGCATTTAAGTCTATTCTATGGTGGAAAATTACCCGTTTGGAGTCCTAAAAATGGCAAGAATGGCTCAAACTTTCGAATGCCTAATTACAGAAGAATCGATTTAGGATTTTCAAAGACATTAATTGATGAAAATCACAAATCAATAAATAGCCTATTCAAGCATGTTAAAACAATGCGAATCAGCTTAGAAGTCTTTAATGTTCTCGATATAAACAATACCGTTTCATATCTGTGGATGAAAGACGTCTCTGGCAATCAATATGCAATTCCTAATTACCTTACAGGGCGAAAGCTCAACCTTAAATTGAGCGTTAATTTTTAAGAAAAGCTTATTATGCGATTGCCTTTTTATCTATTTTGCAAATCGATCTAAATATAATAAATTCATGTTCCAATTTTTACACCCTGAGGTTTTATGGGCACTAACAGCTCTACTGATTCCAATCATTATACATCTTTTTAACTTTAAGAGATACAAAAAGATCTTTTTCAGCAACCTTAAGTTTCTTTCAAACTTAAGCACCGAAAATAAAAAACGTTCGAACTTAAAGAAATGGATCATTTTACTACTACGTCTTCTGGCCTTGGCATGTATCATTATTGCTTTTGCACAACCCTATATTAGCACAGAGATTAATAAAAAATCATCTCAATCTGAAAGCTTTAGCATTTACATTGATAATTCCTTTAGTATGAATGCTGAAACAGAACAAGGGATAGCTTTAGATGTTGCTAAAAATAAGGCTTTTCAACTAATCAATAGTTTTCCGAAACATTCTAAAATAAGAATTTACAGCAACCAATTAAGCATTAGTTCCCCTTCGCTAAACAAAGAGCAAGCAATCACAAAAATACAAGAGATAAGTCCCTCTCCTGTTATTGCCAAACTCTCCGATAAACTAAGAACAATAAACATTGATAAAAAAGAAGAGAATGTTCGTGTTTATATCTTTTCTGATTTTCAAAAAAATCAAAGTGATTTCAAAAATATTAAAATTGATTCTAGTGCAAGAATCACATTACTACCTCTTTCCATACAAAGAACCAGTAATCTTGTAGTTGATTCATGTTGGTTCGAAAAGCCTTTTCATCAATTAAACCTAGCAGAAGAGTTATTTGTTAGCATTAAAAACGTTTCAAATACTGATTTCTCTAAAATCCCAATCAAACTGAGTATCAACAAGGCTACTAAATCAGAAATAAGCTTCGACATAAAGAAAAACTCAAGCAAAATCTTAAAATTGAAGTATTACAATCGCGAAGTAGGTATTCACAACGGAAAAATTGAGTTAGATGATTATCCAATATCCTATGACAACAGTTTATTTTTCTCCTATTACATTAATAAGGAAAACAATATTCTTTCAATAAATCAAGATGGTCCCAACAAATATTTGAATAAGCTTTTTACTGGAAGTGAAACCTTTAAGCTAACAAATAAAAGTAAGGCCTACTTATTTAATGAGAACACTGATGCATACCAACTTATCATTTTGAATGAAATCGATAAAATGGAAAGTGGTTTTAGACATGTGCTTACAAAATACATAGAAAATGGTGGTCGAATACTTTTAATTCCCAATGAAAAGATAGACGAAAGTGTTAACCTGTTCTTAAAAGATATAGAAGCACCTATTCTAACTGAAACTGATACGAGTGCGCAAAAGCTAGCAAAAATTGAGCTCAATTCTGAGATTTACAAAAATGTATTTGAAAAATTAAAGGATAATGCAAGGCTACCAGATATTTTCAAGCATTATACATTAGAAAGCTCTAAGAATCAATTCGGTGAGAAACTATTACAGACAAAAGGAAATGCTCCAATACTTACAAAAATTTCTTATGGAAATGGGCAATTGTATCTTTTTACAACTCAGCTAAATCCTAAATGGACTAATCTTGTTACACATCCTATTATTATTCCAACACTAATAAACCTAACAAGAAACCCAGGTAAATCTACATCTCTTTACCATCAAATTGGTTATCCTAAGGCTATTAAAATTAAGCCAAACCAAAAGAATAAAGATCAGTTACACATTGTTAATAATGATTTAAAAATTGATTTTATACCAGAACAAGCTAAGCACTTTGAAAAAGGAATTGTGTTATTTCCAAAAGAACAGATTACAATAGCCGAAAACTATTTAATAAGTCTTAATGATTCCATTCTTAACTCTTGTTCCTATAACTATTCAAGACTAGAATCAGTTCCCGAATACTACAGTGAAAATGAAATAAATGATTTAATTGAAGATCATTTAAACAAAATTTCAATAAGTTTTCCGAATAAAATGAAACTATCTGAGCTGTATAACGAACAAAGTAATGGAGAACAATACTGGAAACTTTTTGTAATTCTTTGTATATTCTTTATTATTTCAGAAACAATTATTGTTAAAGCTAAATTTTAATCAAACATAAATTACTATTTAACAAACGACAAAACCTAATGTTTTAAACCCATAAAGCTACTACTACTTAACATACACACTAACCCTGACTCTTTTATGAAAATCGACACAGCTCTTCAATTAAGACAACTTGATAAAATTCATCGTCTTGCAGGTATTGGCTATTGGATTTACAATTACAATACCAATAACATGTGGTGGTCTAACATAACCTATTCTATACTTGGCTATTGCGATCAAAGCCTCACTCCTACTCGACAAGATATTGTAAAGCACATTCACCCGGAGGACTTAGAATTCTTTTTGGTTTCATTGCAACAAATGCACCAACAAGCAATGGATATTGAATTTCGATTTTTTAAAAATGGCGAATTGAGATTGGGAAAAATAACTGGCGAGGTGTATGACAATAAAAATGAGGGCTTAATAGAAGAAGTTCTTTTCCAAGACATTACAGACACAAAAGTTAAAGAATTTGAAATTGCAAAGGCTTGGAATAAAGCATTGGAAGCTGAAAATCTTAAAAATGCATTCCTTGAAAACATGAGTCATGAACTGCGCACACCTTTAAATTCAATTATTGGATTCTCAGATCTCTTAGAAAATACACAAAATGATCCTTCTGTTGGAAAATTTGCAAACTCAATAAAAACCTCTGGCTTACAATTATTAAGAATCATTGAAGATCTTCTTAAAGTTTCGATGCTAGAAAGCAGAGTATCTAAGCCTAACAAAAGAAAGATTCGTCTGAACGAAATGCTTTTAGAGATAAAAGAATATGGATTGGATATGCTTAAAGAACAAGGAAAAGAAAATCTAGAACTCAACTTTTCTTTTGCCCTAGAAGCTCCAAATGATCTAATCAATTCCGATCAAATAAAAATCAGAAATATTTTTAAGAATCTGATTCACAATTCAATAAAATTCACAGAGACAGGAAGCATAAACTGCTCGTACGAAATTGTCAAGGACACGATACACTTTTCAATTACCGATACCGGAATTGGGATTCCTTCGAAATATGAAAGTCGAGTATTCAAACGCTTTCGTCAAGTAGATGAATCTGGTCAGAAATATTATGGAGGCACAGGTCTTGGCATGTATATTTCAAGGTTAGAAATTGAACTATTGGGTGGTAAAATATGGTTTAGTTCTGAAAAAGACATCGGAACAACAGTTAGCTTTAGCATCCCTAACATACTCACTTCTGAAAATCAATTTGAGAATGAAGAAACTACAACAACTTATCATTGGGAAAATTACACCGTTATAATTGCGGAAGATCAAATTACTAATTTTAAGATACTTGAAGCATACCTTCAAAAAACAAACATCAATATTTTATGGGTTAAAAATGGACAAGAAGCTATTAATTCATGCTTGCAAAATCCAGAAATATCCATTGTACTGATGGACATCAATATGCCTCAAATAAACGGACTAGAAGCCACCAAGTCCATTAAAGAGAAAAGACCAAACTTAACCATCATTGCTCAAACCGCTTACGCCCTAAATGTGGATAAGGAAAACTCCTTAGCAGCTGGTTGTTCAGATCATTTAGCAAAACCCATCAAGAAAAGTGATTTACTTGAATGCATGGCTAAATACCTACCCTAAAGCAGAGGACGTGATTCCATTGGGAACAGAACATTTATTTATAATCATAAAAAAACACCTTATTTAATATAGAGCCTTATGATAACATAGGGCTTTTTTATTTTTTTAACATTACAAATAAAAAAATCTTTCAAAAGTGTTGGTAGATAAAAAAATAATTGCAAATTTGGCGTATCGGATTTTAAGAGTTTAATCCTAAAATACAAATCTTTTAAATTTCACAATTATGTCTAATACAACAATTTCCATGACTGCTAAAGACTACATGGAAAAAGAATCAAAATTTGGTGCTCACAATTACCATCCACTACCTGTAGTTCTTGAACGTGGAGAAGGAGTATATGTATGGGACACTGACGGAAAACAATACTTTGATTTCCTTTCAGCTTATTCAGCTGTGAATCAGGGCCACTGCCACCCGAAAATTGTAAATGCACTTGTTGAGCAAGCTCAAAAACTAACCCTAACCTCTCGTGCATTTTATAGCAACAACCTCGGAAAATATGAAGAATTTGTAACAAAATACTTCGGATACGATAAAGTTTTACCAATGAACACTGGCGCTGAAGCTGATGAAACAGCTCTTAAGCTAGTTCGCCGCTGGGGATATGATGTAAAAGGTATTCCAGATAATGAAGCTAAGATTATTGTATGTGATGGAAACTTCCACGGTCGTACAATTACCATTATCTCTATGTCTACTGATCCGGATTCTTACAAAGGATTTGGACCATTCACTCCTGGCTTTGTTGTAATTCCTTACAACGATGTTGAAGCATTGGAGAAAGAATTAAAAGATCCAAACGTATGTGCATTCTTAGTAGAACCAATACAAGGTGAAGCTGGTGTATATGTACCTGAGGATGGTTTCTTGAAGAAAGCTTCTAAGCTTTGTAAAGAAAACAATGTTTTGTTCGTTGCAGATGAAGTACAAACTGGTATCGCAAGAACTGGTAAATTATTAGCTGTTGATCATGAAGGTGTTCGTCCAGATGTATTGATTCTCGGAAAAGCAATATCTGGTGGTGTTGTACCTGTATCTGCTGTATTAGCTGATGATGATATCATGCTTTGCATTAAGCCAGGTGAGCACGGATCTACATTTGGTGGAAATCCAATTGCTTGCGAAGTAGCTATGGCTGCCTTAACAGTTGTTAAAGAAGAGAAATTAGCTGAAAATGCTGAAGCGATGGGTATCATCTTCCGCGAAGAATTACAGAATGTGAAATCAGACATGATTGAACTTGTACGCGGAAAAGGATTGCTAAATGCTGTTGTTATTAAGCCAAAGGATGGTAAAACAGCTTGGGATGTTTGCATGCGTCTAAGAGATAATGGTATGCTAGCAAAACCAACTCATGGACACATTATTCGTTTTGCTCCTCCATTGACAATTAATGAAGAACAATTACGTGAAGCCCTTGAAATCATCAAGAAAACAATGGCTGAATTCGAATAAGCGAAATCATTATAAAATAGAAAAGGCTTTCCGATGGAAAGCCTTTTTTTTATATTTAAAAATTCATTTTAAATACCTATCATTCCATATAAAAACTGATTGGAAATGTAAAAGAAACCTTAGCCAATTCTCCTCCATGCCGTCCGGGCTTCCAAATCGGCATATTACTAATAACTTTCACTGCTGCGCTATCAAGATCTGGATCTACAGATCGAATAACTTTCACGCTTTCAACCATGCCATCCTTATTAATCACAAAACTAATATATACCTTTCCCATCACTCCATTTAGCATTGCTCTTTCTGGATACTCTACATTCATTGCAATCCATTTTTGGCATTCATTCGAACCTCCTGGAAATTCGGGCATTTCATCAACAATAACAAATACCTCACTTGTATCTTTCTTAACTGGAGTAGGATCCGACAATTGAAAATTAATTGGAAATGTGTAGGATACTTTAGCTAATTGACCATTTTGCCTTCCTGGTTTCCAAGTTGGCATGCTAGTAATAACTCTTACCGCTTCAGCATCAAGATCAGGATTTACTGATCTTATTACTTTTACATTTTCAACCTTTCCCTCTTGATTTATGACACAACTAGTAAAAACCCGTCCTGTAATTCCATTCTGTATTGCCTTTAATGGGTAGTTTACATTCATTGCAATCCATTTTTGCAACTCAGTTTGTCCACCCGGAAATTCAGGCATATCATCAACAATAACAAAGACCTCATTTGGATCAATTGGCACTGGATCTGGCAAGTGTGGTTTATAGTTTATTTCTTTAGCACTAAATTTCTTCTTTTTAACATCAACTAAAACATGAATCGTCTTCTGATCCAAAACCTCAACTGAACATTTAAATTTCTTCTTTTTAAATCTAAAAATAAGATCATACTTACCTGTATGAATCTCTTCTAAAATTAAAGAATCTTGAGTTTTATTCCCTTTAATACCCATTTGAGGTATTTCAATATTCACAGCAGATGGTATTGTTTGAATAATAAGGTTCCCTAGTGTTTTTTGAATAACATTTTCAGTTCCCTTTACATCTACTGAATTTGAGTTTTCTGCTTGAGCAAAACCTTCAAGAATAGCAAATGCAAAAGTCAGAAGCAAAATAGTTTTCTTCATGTGTGATCTTTTTTGGATTAGTAGGTTCCTGTTGACTTATATAAATCAACATTAATTAGGTTTAACAAATTTATTAAAATAATCTATTAAACATTAGAATATTTACTTTTCTAATAATCACACCTGGTGTTATTATTTCTTTGAAAAAAGACTATAAAAAAATAGCAAGCTTGCCGTGAGGACAAATTGTCCTGCAGCAAAATTGCTATTCATGCACTCTAATTAGAATATCGTTTTTACAGCGAGAGTCTCTTATTGAATTATCAGTTTCGTCCGTACTACTCTATTAGAATATTGGATGGTTAGGAAGTAAACTCCCCCTCTTAAATTCGACAAATCAAAAGCCATGCGATTCTTCTGAAGCGAAGTCTCGATTTTTCGGGTAGCAACGAGCTTACCTGACTGATCGAAAATCCTCAAAATTCCATCTTTATCTGAACTAGAAAGCTCTACAAAAAACTCACCTCGACTTGGATTTGGATAAACAGCAATACTTTCTTGAGAAAGCAGTTCATTTATGCCAGTAGTGATGAATATTTGTTGTTGTTTTTCACTATCAGGACAAGCCTCGTTGGAAGCTGTAAGCGTAACAATATAACCCGTTCCTTCTGAATTATCCAAAACAAATGAATGGCTTGGCTCAAAATCGCTACTTATCATACCATCACCAAAATCCCAAACGATCGAAGTTGCATTAACACTTAAATTTGTGAATTCAACTTGATTGTATTCCATTTCGAATGTAAAATCAGCGATTGGAGCTTCTATTGGACTCACTGTTACAGAATTGGAATACTGAGTAGTAAATCCTTCTTTGCTAACCATAGCACGATATATTGCATTTTCAACAACTTCATCTGTAACGAAGATTTCCGAAGTTTCACCATCTACATCAACAAAAACTTCATCTAATTCATTGTACTTCTGCCACTGAATTGTTCCATCGAACCCAACGAGTGTTATGCTCGAATTTTCGCCATAACAAACCAGTTCGGGATTAGCATTCGCTTCTCCAGCTCTATTCACTTGTGGCTCTGGAATTGTAAATGACTGAGACAGCTTTGGTATAATACCAGTCCCTTCAAATTCGAGACGTGCCCCCTCAACTTCCATAGTACTTGTTGCTGACAAATCAGTATAGCTAACTAGTCCTTCTACTGCTATCTGTGTGAATGTACCAGAAAGTGTCCAATCACCATCATCACCTTTTTTAACCGCTATTGGCGTTTCGTTATCTGTTTCGCAATAGTTTCTATACTGATCTTGTAACTGCAGCTGTGGCTGTCTTAAAAAGGCATCTCCATTAGTTAATGGCGCTGATGGTTCCTTCAGAATTACAAGATACTTCGATTTTCCATGATGCAATACTTGCTCAAATCGAACGGTATCGTAATTTTGAGAATAAATATATATCGAATCAACTCCAGATTTTTGAAGAATTGATGTTACCGCTGGATCAAAAGTAATCCTGCCTGGTACCGAAATATCATACCTTCCTTCTAAACTTCGAATTCCATAACGTATATCATCAATTAAAGATCTCCACGTTTTATTATCAGTAAATTCTACAAAGAAACTTTCATCCACATTTGCATTTGGATTACCAACAATAACTGGTGGTGGTGGAATTACAATATCAAAACTATCAGATACAACATTTGGAAGAGCATCAGAAGTAAAAAGTAATCTTGCCCCTTCTACTCTATTTTCACTTGTAGCAGTTAAGTCCAAATATTTCACAAGACCTTCAATAGCTGTTATTGTTTTAACACCTCCTAAATCCCATAAGTCAACAACATCCGTATCACTACCATCAGAATACTTGGCAGTTACAATCTGTGTTGCATTATCATTATCACAATTATTATTATACTGATCTTTTAATTGCAAGCTAGGTTGTTGTGTTAAAGTATCGCCATTATTTTCAGGTCCAATTGGCTGATTAACAATTACCATTTCTGTCGCTACACCATGTTCAATCGTCTGTTCAACCATTGCATTAGCATATCCATTAGCAAGTATAACAATTGTATCTGTTCTTGCAATTTGCAATATTGAATCAAGAGAAGGATAGAAAGTAATATTACCCGCTTCAATCAAATAAGAAGTATCGACTAAGGTTTCTCCAGCAAAACTAACTGCAGATATAGAATCTCTCCAACTAGCATTATCACTGGCGGCAATAGTAAATTCATTATCAACCGTAACATCTGCGGCTGCAGTCAATTCAATTATTGGAACCGGCAAGCTAAATAAACTTGAAACGATAGTATCTCCAGAAAATAAGAATTGAAGATAAGCTGAATCGATAGCTATTTCGCTGGTTGCAACAAGATCTGTAAAATTAACCGCACCTTCAACAGCCGAAACTTCCAAAGTTCCACTCAGATCCCATGCTTTGTTGTCATATTTTTCTACGCTTACCATGGTTGTATTATCTGTTATACAATCATTTAAATACTGATCTGCCAATTTCAATTCAGGTTGTTGTGCCAATAGATCTCCATTAACTTCTGGAGCTGTTGGCTGCTTCAACATTAGTAAACTATCCGCTACACCATGCTGAATATCCTGTTGCACAGTATCATGAGAAAATCCTCTAGATTGCACGATTACTTCAAAGCTTCCATTCTTTTGCAAAAATTCAGATGCAGATGGAATCAACTCAAGCTCTCCTGCTTGTGAAAAATTGTAACTATCCGTAAGCAGAACACTATCGTTTACAGTCACTACATTTATTCGATTTCTCCATACAGAATCTTCGACAAATGTAATTTTAAAAGGATTATCGACCGTTGCATCTGCAGCTGCGGTTAAAGCAGGAGGAGTTGTCACATCAGGAATATCAAATGGATCTGAAACAACACCATTTATATCAGTTGAGCTGAACAGAATTTCAGCACCTGTTATTAACTCAGTTGAAAAAGCAGACAAATCATCAAAAGTAACCAAACCATTAATAGCTGTTCTTTCTAGTGTTCCTGCTAAATCCCAAACGCCTTCATCGTTTCTCGAAACAGTAATAATTCTTTCATTATCACTATCACATAAGTTAGAATATTGATCGTAAAATTCTAGAATAGGCTGCTGAGCTAACAAATCACCATTAGCTGGTGGAGCAAGAGGTTGTTGTGTAATATTCATTGCAGTTGCAACACCATGCCCAACAGTTTGCTCTACTGTTGCATCACTATATCCTAAAGCTTTAATGGCAATATTAAATACACCCGCTTTTTGCAATAAGGTATCTTCCGATACATGGAATACGATTTTATCAGACTCTACATCATAAGCTGAACTAGGCAATGTATCACCTTCATAAGTAATCATTTCGATACTAGTTGGCCAAGAATCATCTATACCAAAAAATCCCAATTCAAAATCGGCATCTACCGTTGCATCAAATTGAGCTGATAAATTTGGAGGATTCTGCAATGCTGGAATATCAAAAGGATCAGAATTAACTGATGTAATTCCAGCACCTGTGAAGCTTAAAAATGCTCCTGTTATTGCAAGATCACTTGATACTGATAAATCCTTATAATTGATAACACCACCACTAACTGCCTGAGTTACGGTTCCACCTAATGTCCAATTTTGACCATCACCATTCACAACTGTTACTTCATATGCATTTTCATCCGAACAAGCATTATCATATTGATCTCGAACTGAAATTTTAGGCTGTAAATCTAACGTACCACCATTAATCAATGGAGCTTCAGGCTGAGTTTCTACCAATAAAGTGTCTGGAACACCATGCTTTATTTCCTGGTCAACAGTAGCATCCTGAAACCCTCTAGAATAAACCAGAATTTCTTTCGTAGCTGCTACTTGCATTTCATCATCTTTTGACGGATCAAATACAATTTTACCCGATTGAGTCTTATCAAATGCATCAGAACTTAAAAGAGTTCCTCCATAAGATATTGAATCGATATTACCTTGCCAATCGGCATTCGTTGAGAAAGTTACATCAAACAACGAATCTACCGTAGCAGAAGTTGAAGATATTAATGAAGGTGCAAAAAGAGGTGCTGGAATTAAAAACGAATCTGACTCCTGGCTTGTTAGTCCTGTGCCAGAAAAGGTGATTGTTGCGTCTGAAACCAGATCTGTACTTCTGGCAGTAAGATCGGTAAATTCAACAATCCCGTTAGTTACCATTATCGAAGTAGTCCCATCGATAATCCAGCTTCCTCCTGTTGCATTAGCTTCAATTTCTTGTTCATTATTAGTAGTACAATCGTTTAAATACTGATCTTGAATCTTAACGATCGGTTGAGTTCTAAATTCATCTCCATTATTTTGTGGTCCGAAAGGTTGAGTTGTTATTACAATCATACTTGCAGCTCCATGCGATATTTCTTGTTGCACTGAATCTTTCAAAAATGAAGTTGATACGATAAAAAGATATTCATTAGCAACAGCTTGCAAAATAGTTGACTCTGCAGGCTTAAAGGTTATTTCTCCAGCAACAGTAGCATCATAAGCTGCAGCAGGTAAAACCTCTGTTCCATATTTAATCTCTGTAATCTGATCTCGCCAAGCAGCATTATCAGTAAAAGTAATTGTGAAATCTTCATCAACATTTGCTTCTGTTGCAGCTGTTAATACAGGCGCAGCAGTTAAATCAGGAATGTCGAATGTTGTAGAATTAACTGTCGTTAATCCACTTGCCGAAAATGCAATAAAAGCGCCTGTAACGGCAGCAGAACTAGAAGCAGTTAAATCTGAATAACTAACCGAACCATTCACAGCTTGCTTTACCAAAGTTCCACCAAGATTCCAATCATTAGTATCTCCTTTAGCAGCAGTAAGCTCAATTGTATTCTCACTGGTACAATCATTCCCATATTGATCTCGAATGGTAATAGCTGGTTGATTAGCCAGTAAAGCACCATTTTCTGCAGGTGCACTAGGCTCTAATACAATATTTAAAGTATTTGCAGCTCCATGCTTTATTTCTTGCGATACACTAGCATTAGCATATCCTTGAGCATAAACTACCAAATCTTTCGTATCAGCTACTTGCAAATCAGAATCTAAAGAAGGATCAAATATGATTTTTCCAGACTGAGAATTATTATAGGCTGCAGGATCGATTAAATTAGAATCATACCTAATGGAATCAATAGCCAATTGCCAATCAGCATTTGCACTAAATGTCACTTCAAAACTTGCATCAACTGTGGCTGTTGAAGAGGCAAGCAAAGTAGGTGAAGCATCCAAAGAAGGTATCGTGAAAACAGTAGAAACGACATCTGTTAAAGAAAATGCTGAAAAAGTTATTGTTGCAGTCGTTAATTCAGCACTACTACTTGCCGTTAAGTCTGTAAAAGTAAAAATACCAGCTGAAGAAGTAAGATCACCTGTTCCTCCTAATGTCCATGTTCCACCAGAAGTTGCTGAAGAAATATTTGTTGTATTATCTGTCGTACAAATATTATCATATTGATCATGCAAATGAACAATTGGTTGTGTTACCAAGCTTCCTCCATTAGAATTGGGCCCAATTGGTTGAGTCGAAACAAATAAATCAGCAACCGAACCATGTCCGATTTCTTGAGTAAATTCAGCATTAGCATAACCACTAGAAATAATTGTTATCAACTCTGAACCCGCCACTTGTAATAAGGCTGATTCTGCAGGCTTAAAGGTAATTCTTCCAACATTTCCAGCTTCAAAAGCCAAGCTTGGTAATGAATTACCATCATACTGAATATCTGTAATATTGCCACGCCATGTAGCATCATCATTAAAATTAATTGAGAATTCATTATCAACAGTTGCGTTTGTTGCCTCAGTTATTGAAGGAACAGCGTTAACCGGAATATCAAAACTAGCAGAATTAACATCGGAAAAACTTCCAGATGAAAAAGTTAAGAAAGCGCCACTTACGGCTGCATCACTTGTTGCAGATAAATCTGTGTAAACAAATGCTCCATTAGCAAGTGTTTGATTAGGTGAACCTCCAAGTGTCCAATCACCAGTATCGCCTTTAACTACAGATATTGTCGTAGCATTATCTCCTGTACAAGTATTTTGGTATTGATCCTGACTTATAATTTCTGGTTGTTGTACCAATAAACCACCATTACTTGCAGGTGCAGTTGGTTCTACATTCACTTTAATTGCTGTAGGAACACCATGACCAATTTCTTGAGTTAAGCTTGAATTTGAAAATCCGGAAGCTACAAATACAAAATCGTTATTTCCCGCAACTTGTAATGCTGTCGACAAAGAAGGATCAAATATTATTTGTCCATCAATAGTAGTGTTAATCGCACCAGCATCCACAGCATTACCATCGTAGGTTACACTGGTAATTTCTGTCTGCCAATCATTCGTATTTGTGAAAGTAATTGTAAATGTTCCATCCACAGTTGCATTCGTAGCTGCAGCAAAATCTGTAGGAGGAGAATTCTGTCCTAAATTAAAGGTAGCTGATCCCTCTCCTGTTAGTCCAGTAGCAGTAAACGATATATATGCATTTGTAACGGCAGAGTTGCTACTTGCTGTTAAATCCGCATAAGCTAATACTCCAGAATTAACAGTACCTACTGTTGCCCCACCAAGAGTCCAATTTCCTGGATCATCCTCACTTGCTGTTATTGAAACAGAACTATTTGTTGTACATACATTATCATACTGATCTTGAATCTCAACGATCGGTTGCGTTGTAAACGGATCTCCATTAACTGCTGAAGCAACAGGTTCTACTTGCATTGCTATTTTTACTGCAGCGCCATGCCCTATTTCTTGCGTTACACTTGCAACACCATAAGTAGCAACAAAAATTTCCAAATTTGCTGATATTGCTGTTTGCAAGGAAGGATCCGCCGATGGAGTAAACGTTATTTTATTAGTAGTAGAATTGAATGAATAAGCGCTTAAAGGCACAATATTACCGTTAAATTTTATTGAATCGATATTTGATTCCCAATATACATTATCACTGTAAGAGATTTCAAATGGATCATCTACAGTTGCACCTAATGCTGCTGTTAAAGTTGGAGCTGCATTAACATCGATAATAAATGCATTTGATTCCAAAGAGAAAGAACCCAAATCAAAGGTGATTGTTGCATTATCAACCTTTACATCACTTGTTGCTGCTAAATCAGTAAAAGTAATGACTCCGGAAGATGCAGCAGGATTTGTTCCACCTACAGTCCAGGTTCCATCACCAGTTTCGCTCAATGTAACTGTGCTAGTACCATCCGTAGTGCAATTATTATTGTACTGATCTTGAAGTTGAAGTACTGGTTGAGTACCTAAAACACCTCCATTTGAAGCTGGAGCTGTTGGTTGAGTAGTAATTAAAAATTGACTTGCGGCACCATGTCCTAATTCTTGATCAATTGTAGCATCAGCATATCCATTGGCAACTATGCGAATCTCACTATTTGTAATACCATCGTGAGGAGTTTGAAGTTCACTATTACCTCCTGAAGGAATAAAAGTAATAAAATTTGATCCTGTATCAATTGTATAATCAGTACCTAAAGCTAGCGAAGATCCATTATAGCTAACAGAGGCAATACTTGTCTCCCAAGTTGCATCGTTCGCATAATTAATATTGAAATTAGCATCAACAGTAGGATCTGTTGCTGCAGTAAGTGCTGGAGAAGGATTTACTGGAATTGCAAAAGCATCTGAAGCAAGTGCAAAAGAAGCAATTTCAAAAGTAAGTGTAGCATTGGCAACTTCAACATTACTGCTTGCCGTAAGATCCGTAAAGGTAATTATACCTGAGGATGCAGCAGGATTTGTTCCACCTACTGTCCAAGTTCCATCACCCGTTTCACTCAATGTAACTGTGCTAGTACCATCAGTAGTGCAATTGTTATTGTACTGATCTTTAAGTTGAAGTATTGGTTGAGTAGCTAAAACACCACCATTTGATCCTGGAGCTGTTGGTTGAGTTGTTATAGAAAGTTGGCTTGCTGCTCCGTGCGTTAAAGTTTGAGACACTGTTGCTACACTATAAGTATTAGCAGTAATTTCCACATTGCCAGCACCAGCAGCTTGTAAGACTGAATTACCTCCTCCTGGTTTTAAACTAATTGTACCCACTCCTTTATCAACAACATAATCTGTTGTTACAGTTAAAACGGTACCTCTATAAGATAAAGTTTGAATTGAATCCGCCCAATTCCCATCATCTGTAAATAATATAACAATATCAGAATCGATATCATTATCTGTTCCTGCAGTTAGAGGAGGTGGGCTTGTTAGCGGAATATTAAATGTTGCTGAGTTCACAGCAGTTACATCAGCAGAAAAACTAATTTGCGCAGTTGATACGACTACATTACTTGTTGCTGATAAATCAGAATAAGTAAGTAATCCAGTGTCTGCATTTTGCACTAAGGTACCTCCTAAAGTCCAAGTGCCACCATCTGCTTTTGCCACAGTAATCTCACGCGGACCATCACTAGTACATCTATTTCCATATTGATCTTGCACCTCAACCACTGGCTGAGTCGAAAAAGCACTTCCATTCACGATATCAGCTACTGGTTCAGTTTCAACACCTAATTTAGTAGGAGCTCCATGACCAATTATCTGTTCTACTATAGCCTGATTATATCCATCTACATCAATAGTAACATTAGCAGTACCCGATGTTTGCAATGCTGTGTTACCTCCTGAAGGAATTAATGTAAGTTCATTAGGATCGTAACTTAAAGTGTAGTCAGTATCTTTTGTTAAAGTTACACCATTATAAGTGACAATAGGCTCAGGAGATGTTACAGCCTCCCAACCTGCAACTTCCGTAAAAGTAATAACAAAACTAGCATCCACGGTAGCACTGCCATTTGCAGTTAAGACAGGAGGATCTAATTGAGCAAATAAAATAGTGGAGAATACGCATAGGTATCCCAAGAGTAAATATTTTTTCATAACATAGGACTTTAGGTAACTAACCTTAAAAATTAAACAAAGTCTATACCACCAAATGCTAAGTTCTCTCTTTATGGGACTTACAGGAATTTTACGAATCCCGTATTTTCTCCGATAATGGATACATATACAAAGCTATGAGAAAAACATAGCATGCATAAGCCTTTCCGTAACGATCTATATCTACATCCCTTTTTGGATGATTTATCCATTTTCGGATATAAAAAAAAGGCTGAATCTCTAAGATTCGGCCTTTTACTATAATAATAATTTAGTATTTTTTTTCAGATAATCTTCTACTTGCTTTCAAAGTTAGGAACATGATGTCTGATTTTAAAATCTCTTGAGTAGTTCACAAAATGAACACCTTGATTCTCTAATCCGCCAAAAGCGTTTACCCTCTTAAAATCAAAATGAGATTGCAAAAGATCAATTTGCAACTCGCTTAAATGATCTGGAAAATGATTTCCGTATTGACTAACTGCCTTCGTAAAGTAACGACACAAATCAAAACCTCTAAAACTAAAATCATTTGGCTCACATTTAAATTTAGTCCTAAAACTACTTACAAAGTTTTCAATCTTCTCTTCCTTATAATCAATATGATAAGGCGTTAAAATACTCAAATTCAAATTGTAAAAAAGCTCTGACTCTAAACTATTGTATCGTTTCCAAACAGGAAAACCCATTAAACGAATAGCAAATCTTTGACTTAAAACATTTAAATTTGAAATAATATTTTCAACGTATGGTTGCTTTGTGGAAGGCAATAAAATAACATTTTCGCAGGTATCTGATAAAATTCTTTCAATCCCGAAAAGACCGTATTCTTCAAATGATATTTTTCGATAACTCATCTCATCATTCTTCCAATACTCACCTTTCTCGAATAACTGACGTTCGATATCTTTTACCAACTGATATTCACTCAAATGCTGGTAGCGATCTGGATGAACCACAATAAGATTTTTCATTTCGAGATCAGAGCCCACATAATCAGAAATACGACCACAAATAGACTCTATGGAAGTATTTAACTGAATAACAAATGGATTCGTTTTTAACAGCGAATTCTTAGGAGAAAGAGGTGAAATAATAGGAATTCCTCTTTTTTGAGCAAAACTAGCAACAAGTGAAAATGTATTTGAATAAACAGGGCCAATTATAAAATCTAAATCTGTGTATTGAATACCAGAAAGGATGCGTTGAACTCTCTCAGGTTTTCTCTCAGTATCGAACACATGTAAATCAACCGACAAACCTTCTTTTTGCAATGAATCTACTGCTAAAAGTATACCTTGATAAAAACGGATAAAATTATGAGACTTCGGATATACAACCCTAGGATCGCGATCATTTACAATCTTTAAAGTATCCCTATAAGTTACAATTTCATTAATTGTATCATTCGCTTCCAGATAGAATGGCAGAAATAAAGCAATTCGAATTTTCTCTTGTGATAAAGGTCTTTGAATTACCTTATCTACAAGAGTAGTTTGCTCTTCAAATTCTTCAACTATGGTATCTTTCTCAACCTTTTTCTCTACGAAATATTCTGGAGGAACCAAATACCTTGGAATTCTTACCCAATCTCCAATTGTTAAAGCCTTGCCTTTTAATTGAGGATTTAACTTCCTAAACTTCCTCAATTTCATGAAAAATTTTCGTGCTATAGCTGATTCAGTATCCCCTTTCTGAATAACATGATAATAGTATTTTTTATCGTGTTTAGGGTGAGTTTGTACGATAACTTTTTTCTCTTTTTTAATTCCTTTGGGAACCATAAAAACAGAACCTAAACTTAATACATCCCCAATGTTTGGATTTGATTTTTTAAGAACATCAATAGAGAGATCATATTTTTTAGAAAGAGAAAAGAACGTATCATTCTTCTTTATGACATGATAGATGAATTGATCATCTTCCTTCTTAACCAACATAGGAGCAACAGCTGTTTTTGAATCAACAACCGGAATTCTTAACACCTCACCAACATTTACTGTTACCTCTGTTTTATGGTTCACTTGTAGAATAACAGAAAGCTCAACACCATAAGCCCGGCTAATGGAAAACAAAGTTTGCTTCTCTTTAACCAGATGTAAAAAGCACGTCTGTCCACCTACAACTACCTTATTATTAGATAACTCAATAGTAGTTGACTGAGCATGTGCAAAATTTAATGTCTCAAACAAAAGACATATCAGAAGAATACTTCGAAAAAAATAATTCATTAATTATCTGTATTTCAAATATTTATAGTTCAATTAGAATAGCTAACAAAAATACGAAAGTCAGCTTGGAAAACAAAATATCTACAACAATTGAACCATAAAAAAGCAAAATCGAAATCTCAGCCTGAAATTTCGATTTTATTACTTCATTTTAATAAATCTTAACATCCTCTTAATTCTCAACCAAAACATGTTCGTCATATTCAATTTCAAATTTTAATTTATGACGAGCCTCAGCACTAGCCAAAGCAAGAAATGTCTCCTTACATTCTTTGTTTTCAGCTCCTTCTGCCATTTCAGAATAAAACTTAAATTTCATCTTCTCTTTTTTCATTGCAATAATCAATGCATCCTGATAAGACAAATCATTTTTACGATGATCTACCTCCTCTAGACTATTCTCAATTTTAAGATCTTCAATCTCCTCCCAATTTAATCCAGATTTTACATCTTTAATTTTCTCCAAACGAAGCATTCTTGCAGTTTTTTCTAAGGCTATATTTCTAAAAAGCCTTTTTACATTTTTCCTTTCCATCCGATTTGCAATCTCAGAATAAAACTCAATTTCATCCATTTCCTTACCAATTGCATAATCAATAATCTCTTCAAATGTCCTGAAAATTCTCATTCTAAATTTTATTAATTGACCCTATTTGTAAATAATAACACCCTCATTTTTTTATCAAGGCGATTGACTTTAAAAGTTACAAAATATTCACAATCAATGCAAAAGAATTTCAAACACAAAAAAAAGAGCCTTGTGAATACAAGGCTCTTTCCAAAAATATATTTATTCTTTTTTAATTCTCCGTTAAAATATTACTATCATATTCAACCTCAAATCTTAGCTTATGTTTTGCTTCTTCCTGAGCTAGCATTAAGAATAACTTCTTTGATGGCTCATCAGTAGTCGCAGCAGCAAGATCATTATACAATCTGAAAGCAGACTTCTCCTTTTTCATTGCAATAATCAAAGCTTCCTGGTAAGTAATATTTGATTTATCTACATCAACTTCAACTAAATAATCCCCAATTTTAAGGTCAGCGATTTTAGCTTCTGAGACTTGATATTTTTTACGGTTTTTGATAGCTTCTAGTTTAGCACGATGCCCTATTTCTTCTAAAGCATATTGCTCAAAAGTATCTTTCATCTCTTGGTGCTTCATTTTTGCAGCAAGTTCAGTATAAAAATCAGCAGCCATTTGTTCTTCATTAATGGCAAAATCCAAAATATCCTCAAGTGATTTAAATTCTTTCATAGCTATTAATTTTAAAGTTCTACTTTTTTAGACAAATACTTCTCTTGCAAATAGATATCCATATTTGCAGCTGCTTTTCTACCATCTCCCATTGCAAGAATAACAGTAGCACCACCACGAACGATATCTCCTCCAGCAAACAATTCTGGAATTGAAGATTGCATTTTATCTTTTACCACCTCAATTGTTCCCCATTTAGAAACCTCAAGTCCTTCAACAGAATTTGGAATTAATGGATTTGGAGAAACACCAACAGCTACAACTACAACTGTTGTATCGATAATATATTCCGATCCTTCAATAGGAATAGGTCTTCTTCTACCTGAAGAATCAGGCTCTCCCAATTCCATTTTTTGAACCTTCATTTGACTTACACGACCATTTTTATCAGCAATGTATTCAATTGGATTTGTAAGCGTTAAGAATTCGATACCTTCTTGCTTTGCATGATGTACCTCTTCTAAACGAGCTGGCATCTCTTCTTCTGAACGACGATAAACGATCATTGCTTTTTCAGCACCTAATCTTTTAGCTGTACGAACAGAATCCATAGCGGTATTACCACCACCAACAACAACAACATTTTTACCTCGCAAAATAGGCGTATCTGAATCTTCCGCATCAGCACCCATTAAATTTACACGAGTAAGGTATTCGTTAGATGATAAAATTCCATTAGCATTTTCGCCAGGAATATTCATAAATCGAGGTAGACCCGCACCACTACCTACGTAAAATGCTTTGTAACCTTCTTCTTTTAAATCATCTAAACTTGCTGTTTGACCAACAATATAATTAGTGATAAACTTAACACCCATTTGGCGTAAGTTCTCAATTTCTACATCTACAACTGCATTTGGCAAACGGAATTCAGGAATACCATATTTCAATACACCACCAATTTCATGAAGTGCTTCGAAAACAGTAACATCATAACCTAATTTAGCCATATCACCAGCAAAAGAAAGTCCTGATGGCCCTGAACCAATAACAGCAACTTTTACACCGTTACTTTCAGCACATTCTGGAACCGCAATCTCTCCTGATTCTCTTTCCCAATCAGCAGCGAAACGCTCCAAATGACCAATAGCAACCGATGGTTGATTTAATTTCTCAACATAGAAACATTTTTGCTCACACTGCACCTCTTGTGGACAAACACGACCACAAACAGCTGGCAAAGCACTTGTTTCTTTCAAAACAGAAGCTGCTTTTCCAATATCACCTTTCTCAATATACTTGATAAACTTAGGAATATTGATGCTAACTGGACATCCTTCCATACAGGTCGGATTAACACAGTCCATACAACGTTTAGCCTCTAAAATAGCTTCTTCTTTTGTTAAGCCAGAATTTACCTCAAGTCTTTGCGACTTAATTCTTTCTTCTGGAGCCATTTCTGACATTTCAACTCTTTCGATCGCCATACGATCTTTAGCCTTTGTCTTTTTTTGGAGTTCGACTCTCCACTCTTTTTTACGCTCGTTTTTTATATATTCTTCAGACCTTTCCATTGTCCTGTTTTTGTCTAGTTAATGATTACTTCTGAAAATGATCCATTTTGTCATTCTCCTCTTCCTTGTATCCACCTAATCTTGACATCATCTCGTCAAAATCAATTTTGTGAGCATCGAACTCTGGTCCATCCACGCAAGTGAATTTAGTTTTACCATCAACAGTTACACGACATGCTCCGCACATACCTGTACCATCAACCATAATACTATTTAAACTTGCCATAGTAGGAATTTCATATTTCTTGGTTAACAAGGAACAGAATTTCATCATGATAGCAGGTCCAATTGTGATACACTCATCAACTTTCTCACGCTTAATTACCTCTTCCATTCCTTCGGTAATCAAACCTTTGTTTCCGTAAGAACCATCGTCGGTCATAATAATAACCTCATCGGAATTCTTACGCATCTCATCTTCTAAAATCAATAGATCTTTAGATCGAGCTGCCAAAACAGTGATAACGCGATTTCCAGCTTTCTTATAAGCTTCTACAATAGGAAGTAATGGAGCAACTCCAACACCTCCACCACAACATAGTACAGTTCCTACATTATGAATTTCGGTTGGTTTCCCAAGCGGTCCAACTAAATCTGTTACGTAGTCTCCAACTTCTAGTTCACACAACTTAGAAGATGATACGCCCATTTTCTGAACGATAATGGTAATCGTACCTTTTGCAATATCAGCGCCAGCAATAGTTAAAGGAATACGTTCTCCCTTTTCACCAACTCGTAGGATAATAAAATTACCTGGTTTACGAGATTTTGCAATTAAGGGTGCCTCAACAACAATTTTTACTACTTTTTCTGAAAAATTCTCTTTTTCAACTATCTTGTTCATTACTTCTTTTAAATAAATGAATGAAAAAAATGCTAAATAACAACATGATATTTATTGAAACGATCTAATACGCAATCGTTTCCAAAAAACTCAAGCAGCAATTAATTATTATTCAAAAGTATAAAGAAGTGGGCTATCAGCCTAGTCGTTTGCGTATAAATTAAGGGTGTAAATTACTTTAGGATGAATCTAAATAGCCTCTAACTTTACTTATAATTGACTCTTAGCAATACTAATTTTGTTTCTCTCCTAATTCTTCTAATTTTGATAACGAAAACAATTAATGTACACAATGCAAGAACTTAATAAGGCTGAAATGGAAACCCAAATAATCGATCGAATTTCTAAATTGGAAAAAGAAATCGAAATGCTAAAAGATCTTACGCAACCTATTTCGCCAGATTGTGCCATTGGCAGAGTTAGCAGAATGGATGCAATCAATAACAAAAGTGTAAATGAAGCTGCCTTAAGAAAAAAAGAAAGTCAATACATTGCTTTAAAAGATGCTTTGAAAAATATAGATTCAGATGATTTTGGCAAATGCATTAAATGTGGCCAAACAATTCCATTAGGAAGAATAATGATTATGCCTGAAAGTAAGAAATGTGTAAATTGCGCAAATCGATAACACAAGTTTAATTACAAAAGAATTTAGAATTAAAATCAACTATGATACTTTCAATAATATTTGATATTTGGCTACTAACAAAAATAGTAGCCATTATACTGCCCGCAATCGCGATTATAGATATCCTTAAACGAAAACTTTTAGGTCTTGACAAGTTAATTTGGATACTACTAGTAGCCTTTATCCCCTTCATTGGCTCCATTATCTATTTTTACGATCGTATAAAATACAGAAAATAGGTATCTTTGCAATACTTAGTTGAATTACAAGAAGAATAAAATGGCTAAAAAGAAAAAAAATATCGTTTACTCAACGAACCCAGATTACAATTACGAATTTGATGAAGATGTAGTTGAGGATACACTACCTAATAATCAACAAACCTTAAGAGTTCTGCTAGATAAAAAACAGCGAAAAGGTAAAGTTGTGACATTAATTGAAGGATTTAAAGGCAGTTCTGATGACCTAAAAGAACTTGGCAAAACCCTAAAGAGTAAATGTGGAGGCGGTGGATCTGCTAAGGATGGAGAGATTCTGATTCAAGGCGATCATCGTGATAAAATCATGGATCTACTAAAAGCGGATGGCTATAAAGTTAAACGTGTTGGTGGATGATATTTTAAATCCATATAATTTGAACAAAATAAAAACCGAAATCTATTAAAGATTTCGGTTTTCTTTTGCCATATAAATAAGGTTTATCTTATAATGTCTCTAAGCAAGATGCAATGTTCTTTTCGATTCTTGCATTTACACTTTGAGCATCTACTTTCACAAATTTCTCACCAATAATCTGTTCGTACAACTCAATGTAACGTTCAGAAATTTGATTTACACGAGCCTCATCCATTACAGGAATCTCCTGTCCTTCTTTACCTTGGAAACCATTTTCCATTAACCATTCGCGAACAAATTCTTTCGATAATTGCTTTTGTTGTTCGTCATTAGCCAAACGCTCATCATATCCTTTTGAATAGAAATAACGAGATGAATCTGGTGTATGAATCTCATCAATCAAATAGATCTTTCCATCTTTTTTACCAAACTCATATTTAGTATCAACCAAGATTAAATCTTTCTCTGCAGCAATCTCAGTTCCTCGAGCAAACAATGCTTGAGTATATTCTTCCAATGCTTCATAGTCCTCTTTAGATACAATTCCTTGTGCTAAAATTTCTTCTCTAGAAATATCCTCATCGTGTCCTTCCATTGCCTTTGTAGTAGGCGTAATGATAGGATTTTCGAATTTCTGATTTTCCTTCATTCCTTCTGGCATTGGCATACCACAAAGCATACGCTTACCAGCTTTATACTCTCTCCAAGCATGACCAGATAGGTATCCTCTAATAACCATTTCAACCATAAAAGGTTCTGCTAAATGACCTACAGTAACCATAGGATCTGGAGTAGCAATCTTCCAGTTTGGAACGATATCGGCTGTTGCATCTAAAAAGCGGGCTGCAATTTGATTCAATACCTGACCTTTAAATGGAATTCCTTCTGGCAAAACAACATCAAAAGCTGAAATACGGTCAGAAACAACCATTGCTAGATATTCATCATTAATATTATAGACATCTCTAACCTTTCCTACGTAAAGATTCTTTTGATTTGGAAAATTAAAATCTGTTTTAACAATTGCTTCTTTCATCGTTCGAAAAAATTCAAATAATTTATAAAAATGGTTTACTTTTAAAGCTTTTATCAAATAACTGATTTTCAATACTTCTTATTACTCCAATAAGCATTTACTACAATCAGATATTTAATTTAGTGCGAAGATATATAAAAGTAAAAAAGTAGAAAAGCACTTAGAAGTATTTATATCAAGCTTTAGTATCTTTTTATAATACTATTTACCTTTTACTGATCTTTCTTACTTTCTCTCTTTTTTTCTTGTTTCTCGTCTTCTATTTCATAAGCCGATACAATCTCTTTTACCAAACGGTGACGTACAATATCCGATTTATCGAATTCAACCATTGCAATCCCTTTTATATCTTTTAAAATACGGAAGGCTTGTATCAAACCAGACTGTTGTTTTCGCGGCAAATCAATCTGTGTTATATCTCCTGTAATCACAAACTTACCGCTTGTACCCATTCGTGTCAGAAACATTTTCAACTGCTTGGTTGTTGTATTTTGAGCCTCATCTAAAATTACAAAAGCTTCATTTAAAGTTCTACCACGCATATATGCCAAAGGAGCGATTTGAATAATCTCTGCCTCTAAATAATCGGCCAACTTACGCGGCGGAATCATATCTAACAAAGCATCGTATAATGGTTGTAAATACGGATCAATTTTCTCTTTTAAATCACCAGGTAGAAAACCAAGATTCTCCCCTGCCTCTACAGCCGGTCTACTCAATATAATTTTTTTCACCTCCGAATTACGCAAGGCCTTAACCGCCAAGGCAATTGCAGTATATGTCTTTCCTGAACCTGCAGGTCCCACAGCAAATATCATATCATTCTTAGCTGCCTTCTCAACTAACTTTCGTTGATTAGCTGTACGTCCACGAATAATTTTCCCATTATTCCCGAATAAGATAACACTTTGCGGATCATCAGGATCTTGAATTCCTGGCGTATTTTCAAGTATAATTCGCTTGATATTGGATAGCGTTAAAACATTGTATTGATTGTAATGTTGAATAAGTAGATTTACTTTCGCCTCAAATAATTCCAGCGTATTCTCTTCCCCATTGGCGAAAATCTCATTTCCTCTACCAACAATATTTAATTTTGGAAACATTTCCTTCAAAACATTCAATTTCGAATTATTTATTCCATAAAACTCAAGTGGGTCAATTACTCCTAAAGATATACTCTTTTCAATCATAAATTCCGTTCAATATTCATTACTTTTGAGCCTACAAATTAATTATTAATTCTGATTTGTTAAGCAGTATAAAAGAGAAATGTGAATAAAATTATTTTTATTACTGATTCACCTTTCTTCATTAAGAATATCCTAATATGGCAACAATAAGTTTAACAAGCGATTGGCACCATCGCGACTATTATTTGGGTGCTGTAAAAGGACGATTACTAAGCTTATGCCCAGGTGTCCAACTAGTTGATTTAAGTCATAATGTTGATAATTATAACATTTCCCAAACCGCCTTTATATTAAAAAATTCCTTTCATCATTTTCCAAAAGGAACGATTCATATTATCGGTTTAAATTCTGAGAAAACAGATGAGCATCAGCACATTGCCATAAAATATAAGGAACACTATTTTATTGGTGCAGATAACGGTTTGTTCTGTTTAGCACTAAAAGGGAAGCCAGATGAAATTGTAATCATTGAAAATATCAAAAGTGAAGAAGAATACCTCACTTTTCCAGAGCTGAACATCTTTACAAAAGCTGCAGCTCACATTGTAAAACACAATTCCATAAGCGATTTAGGACCTTCTTTAGCCGAATTAAATCGTTTAATTCCAATACGTGCTTTAATACAAAAAGGCACTGTTACAGGGCAAATAATCTATATCGACTCTTACGGAAACGCAACAACTAATATTTCCAAAGAATTATTCGAATCTGCACGTCAGAAACGTGATTTTGAAATTTTAATTCAAAGCAATCATTATCGAATAAGCACAATTAATAAAAATTACCACGAAACTGCAGAAGGTGATTTCCTTGCTCTCTTTAATTCTTCTGGATTGTTAGAAATTGCGATCAATAAAGGGCATTTGGCTGAATTATTACAACTCGATATTAACTCCGACATAAGAATAAAATTCCATGATCGTTAGATTCGTAAAACTAGAAATAGCTGCAAATCACATTAAAGATTTTAAGCAATTAACTACAGAAGAAAAAAGTGACATCCTTGCCTTCGATGGTTGTTCTCACCTAGAGATCCTGCAAGATATTAGCAATCCTACTGTATTCTTTACTGTTAGTCATTGGACATCGGAAAATGCATTAAACAAGTACCGAGAATCTGATTTTTTTCAAGGAAACTGGCAAAGAGTAAAGCTATGGTTTTCTGAGAAGCCCCAAGCATGGAGCTTAACGAAATAAGATCACAGAAAAACCTTTTCCTTCCTCCAAACCATAATCATTTTTTTTATGGACAACAATGATACAAAATTTGATTTTCAGATTTTTTCTCAAATAAAAGCGCTCAAACCTAACACAACACTAATACTCTGTATTACAGACAGTAAAAAACAACAAAATTCTTCTCCCTTCTATTTCTTTAAATATTCATCGGTAATCTACAAAGTTATTTGCTCTTTCATAAGAACTTATATTTAATTGTCACGTATAGAAAATATTGGTAACTTAACATTACTCAATCAGCATTTCGGATTTTCATATCTGAACTTCTTTCTTGTTTAGATTAATAAAATTCAACCTAGTAGCAGTGTAATATATGGGAAAAGAAATAAGATACATCACCAATTTTTTCATTTTAATTGTCATTAGCATAACCATTCTAATAGGCAGTTCGTTAGCTCTGAACATAAATCAAGAGCATGAAACCGCTCGCGAATTAGCTAAAGTTGAAGCACTTGGAAGCTACAATAAGGATTTAGCATTTCGTAGATGGGCTTCTAAACATGGTGGTGTTTATGTACCTATTACTGATTCAATAAAACCAAATCCTCATTTAAATTTCTTAGGAGAACAAAATGTAACAACAACTGATGGCAAAAAATTAACACTGATAAATCCTGCTTACATGACAAGATTGGTTTTTCAGTTAGGTGCAGAACAATATGGTCAAAAAGGCCACATAACCAGTCTAAACCCTATTCGACCAGAAAACAAAGCGGATGAGTGGGAAACAAAAGCACTTAAACGATTTGAAAAAGGAGAAACAGAATATAGCAGTATCGAAAAAATAGATGACAAAGATTATATGAGATTAATGCAACCAATGTTTGTAGAACAAAGTTGCTTAAAATGTCATTCTGATCAAGGGTACAAACTAGGCGATATTCGAGGAGGTATTAGTGTTTCAATACCTGTCAGTAATTATGAAAATATTGTACAAGCCAAAATTAAGAGTTTGACTCATACTCATTTACTCTCCTATCTTGTGATTATATTCTTTAGCACATTAGGCTATAGAAGAATAATAATCGAAATGAAAAAAAGAAATAAAGCACAAAAAATTATTTTACACAACGAAACCATTCTTTTAAAACAAAATAACGATTTAAGGATAGCAAAAGAAAAAGCAATTGAGAGTGACCGATTAAAAACTGTTTTTCTTCAAAACATGAGTCACGAAATTCGTACTCCAATGAATGCAATTATGGGTTTTTCATCCCTATTACCTGCATATTTTGACGATAAAAAATGCCTTAAAGAATATTCTAACATTATCATGCAACGTTGTGATGATCTGCTTTGTATCATCAATGACATTCTAGACATTTCTAAAATTGAGTCGGAACAAGTAACTAAGCACATTGAAGAATGCAAGTTAGAAGATGTAATTAACTCCATTACTTATTTCTTTACCGAAGAAAAAAACCGACAAGAAAAGGATAACATTAGCTTAAACATTACAAATCAAGACAGTGATAATTTCACCTTTCATGCTGACTATGGTAAATTAAACCAAATACTAAATAATTTAATTAGCAATGCTATTAAATTTACTGATGAAGGTTTCATTACTATTGGATTTAAAATAAATGAAAAAGAACATTTAGAATTTTACGTTTCCGATACAGGTATTGGAATTCATAAAAAAGACCAAGAACTTATTTTTGAAAGATTTGCGCAGGTAGAGCAAGGGGCAAATCGAATATATGGAGGAACTGGACTTGGCTTATCAATTGTCACAGGACTTACAGATTCGCTATCTGGAAGCATACACCTAAAATCGGAGCCAAATAAAGGGAGTACATTTACGGTTTGTTTGCCACAACTTTCTGCAAGCACTAAAAGCCCATCACAGAATAATACGAAGTCCAAAGTAAATTTCGATTTTACGAATAAAAACATCCTTATTGTTGAAGATGACATGCCAAATGCTAAATACTTACAGGAAGTTTTTAACAACACAAGCGCCAATATTCTTGTAGCACATAATGGTTCTGATGCAATCGAAATTGCAAAACAAACCAATCTCGATATTAT
The DNA here is from genome assembly GCA_016342745.1 of Labilibaculum sp. GTDB lineage: Bacteria > Bacteroidota > Bacteroidia > Bacteroidales > Marinifilaceae > Paralabilibaculum > Paralabilibaculum antarcticum. Next base: position 131,570 of record JAEINT010000013.1, on the reverse strand, counting down.
ACTAATGGATATTCGACTTCCTGACCTTAGTGGCTATGAAGTGACTCAACAAATAAGAAAAGAAAACAAAGAAGTTAGCATTATTGCTCAAACTGCCTATGCATCAGGCAATGATCGCCAGCAAGCTTACGATTCTGGCTGTAATGAATACCTTAGCAAACCTGTTAGATCAAAGAAGCTATTAGCTGTCGTGAATAAATACCTTACAGAAACTGTTATTTCTTAAGCCAAAAAGTGTAAACACAAAGGCTAACGAAGTAAACCACAAAGAACACAAAGGGAATAATTACACAATCCATTAAAAATAATCACCACAGAGAGTAAAGAGTAACACAGAGAAAAAACCTAAGCGCAAAGGGAAAACAAAAGGATATCGCGAAGTAGGTAGTTGATCTTTATTTCCCCTATCTTTACAGCGGAAAATTAGTTTAAAACCATCATCAGAACAATAATATCATGTCCTTTACCTCTTTGGGTTTACCTCAATCATTACAAAAAGCATTAGAAGATCAAAAATATACTGAAGCATATCCGATTCAAAAAGAAGCTATACCAGCTATTCTTAAGAAGAAAGATGTATTAGGGATTGCCCAAACAGGATCAGGAAAAACGGCTAGTTACGTTCTGCCAATTCTATCAAATTTACAGGGTGCTAGCATTTCGAAAAATCGCCATATCAAGACATTGGTATTGGTACCTACAAGAGAATTAGCGGCACAGGTTTTGGAAGTATTTGAACAATTTTCAACTGCACTTGCCGATCCTATTAAATGTTTAGCCGTTCATGGTGGTGTGTCAATCAATCCACAAATGAAAGCCATGAATAAGGTTGATGTTTTGGTTGCAACTCCAGGGCGATTATTAGAATTGGAAGACTCGAATGCCGTTCATCTATCAGAAATTGAAACTTTAGTACTAGATGAAGCTGACAAGATGCTTAACTTGGGTTTTGCAGATGAAATGAATCGTATTTTTTCACTTTTACCAAAGAAACGTCAAAATTTATTGTTCTCGGCAACGCTAAGTAAAAATGTAGAAGATGTAAATCAGGTTCTGCTAAAAGATCCTTTGGTAATTAAAATAGAAGCTAAAATAGATACATTTGATTTGATAGATCAGATAGCCTATTCTATTGCTGAAGAAAAGAAAGGTCCTCTTCTACGTCATATTATTAAGAAAAATGACTTGCAACAAGTACTTGTTTTTACCTCTACAGCGCACAGAGCCGATGCCGTTGCCTATAAATTAAGCAAGAATGGAATTCAGGCAACCAGTACCCATAGCAAGAAAAGTCAGGGAGCCCGAACAGAAAATCTACGAAAGTTTAAAACAGGTAAACTTCGTGTTTTAGTTGCCACTGATTTATTAACAAGAGGAATCGACATTGAATTTTTGCCTTACGTTGTGAACTACGATTTGCCGCGTTCACCAAAAGATTACATTCACAGAATTGGTAGAACTGGTCGTGCCGAATCGCCAGGAGAAGCCATTTCCTTTATTACTGCTAATGATGAGCATCATTTTAGAGTAATTCAGAAAAAAATGGGCAAAAGAGTTAATCTTGTAGACACAAAAAATATTGATATCAAAGGATAGGCAGAATGGAAAACAGAGAACAAAACAACAATCCACTACATGGCGTTAAGTTGGTAGATATATTGGAATTTTTAGTGGGTTATTACGGATGGGAAGAATTGGGAAACATGATCAATATCAACTGTTTCACGAGCGATCCTTCCATTAAGTCGAGCCTTAAGTTTTTACGAAGAACACCATGGGCGCGAGATAAAGTAGAAAACCTATACCTAAAATGCGTTAAAAAACATTAAAGCCATTTACAAACCAATTCCCCGAATATATGTCGCAAGATTGTCCGCTTTGTAATAATAAATCAAGCATCTTTCATGAAGAAAAAAACCGTATTTATTATCAATGCGGCACATGTTTCGGGATATTTGTAAATACCAAATCTTTACCTACAATAGAAGTTGAGCAATCTCATTACGAAAAGCACAACAACGACGTTGAAGACAAAGGATATCAAAATTTCGTTTCTCCAATTACAAAGTCTATTCTTCAGGATTACACAAAGGAGAACGTAGGATTGGATTTTGGCGCAGGTACAGGTCCTGTAATATCAAAGGTTCTAAATGATCATGATTTTTGCATCAAACAGTACGATCCTTACTTTCACATTTATCCTGAATTATTAAAAGATCAGTACGACTACATTGCCTCATGCGAAGTAATTGAACATTTTTATTATCCGCACAAAGAATTTAGCCTACTAAAGCGTTTACTCAAACCCAGTGGGAAACTTTATTGCATGACACACATTTACGACGAGAGTATTCCTTTTACAAATTGGTATTACAAAAACGATCCCACACACGTATTTATCTATCACAAGAATACATTTGCGTGGATTAAAAAAGAATTTGGCTTTTCTGAAATCGTTATTAACGATCGGTTAATTGTGTTTTCTGTTTAAACCGACTTCTATTTGTACTTTACCGCAATAAGAGAAATAATAGTTTAACCACGAAGGCAAACAAAGGATAGCACGAAGTAACACAAAGGAAAATAATTGCCCAATCCATTAAAAATAATCACCACAGAGAGCACCGAGTAACACAGAGAAAAATTTAAACACAAAGGAAAAATAAGCTCATCAAGAAGTAACACAAAGTGAATAATTGCACAATCCATTAAAGATAATCACCACAGAGAGCAGCAAGCAACACAGAGAAAAAATTAACTTAACGGATGTGAAATTAAGGCAGAATGCTTACCTTTTCAACTTAACAAAACACAAGTTAAGATGATTCTAAAATATACCACAGGAAAACTACCGCCAAACTTCTTTATGCTTGGTATCATTCTATTATTACTTGGTGCTATTGGCCTATACAATGGTGAACTTCTTAGCTTAATTACCTTACCAATTGCTATCCCCTTTCTATTTATTAGAACAGGAATTCTTATTGATTGCGATGAGAAACAAATTAAAAAATACACGGGATTGTTTGCACTAAAACTAGGTGATTGGGAAAATATTGCAAATGTTCAGTACCTACAAGTTATTCGAGTGCAGCAAACTACAGGAATGGCTGTTCTTTCCATTGCGCGCAACGAGAACAATGTAGTGTATAAAATACGAGCTGTTATGCCCAATGAAAGCATCGAATTGCTTTCGGGAGAAGATGTATTTATTGGCGAAGTAGCCAATCAAATTTCTAAACAATTACAAATAGAAGTCAAAAAACCAATACCAACAGAAAAATAGGCAAATTGAAAAAAATAAAAACAAATAGCCGATAAGTTTATGAAATATCAAGAGACAGGAAGATTTGGACGGCTTACCAAAAATCTGCGAAAGCAAGGTTTTGAAGCAGAAATGGAAAAAATACTGCACGACTCAAAAGATTTTCAAAAGCTGAACAAAAAGCAGCAAACAAAATACATTGAAACAGTAATGGACAGAATGGTAGATGCAATTGGACAAAGCAAAACCAATAATGTTTTGTTTGCTTGTGGAGAACAGTGTTGTGGAAAATCGTGGTCTACTTTTGTGAAGAAAATTTGGACCAATTCCGAATCACTTGAAAACTTCTTTGAAAACTTAAATGAAGAGGAAGAAAAATACAATACCTCTATTTCCTATGACCATTTGAAACATTCAATAAAAGTAAATAGAACGAAGTGCATTTGTGGTCTTATAAATAAAGGAGAGCATTTTGTAGACAATAATAGCTATTGCAATTGTAGCACCGGTCATATGTCTAAATTCTTCAATTCTGTTTTCTCTGTTAAAAAAATCAGCCTGATTAAAACAATTTATAATGGAGCCGATAAATGTGAATGGAATATCGTATTAAACGAATAATAACTTGAACCTCCCGTTTAGAAATAAATAAATAGTAAGTATCGTTTGATTGTTAACCACCCACTTAAGGTGATTTTTTTTTCATAGCCTAATTTGCAATCCATCCTAAAAAAATACCACTCTCCTTCTCCATTTTTTCATAATAGAACTATCAAAAAAACTATTATTAAGTTTATCTTTAAAAATCATAATTTGAAACGAGAGAATTCTTCTGTCTTATTCAACTCTTTTAAAAGCTTTTTAGATTGAAACAATTGGTATTAAGCAAAAGATCTCTTGCAAAATCAAAAAGCTTATTAGAGCTAATTTTGATGGATAAGAAACACAATAACAACAACTTACACAAAATAATACATAAGTGATATAAGACGCTATGCGTCTTATCCACTTGTTAGCGGTAATTATTCTATGACACAGAAAGAATGTGACAAAGGGCAAAAAAGAAAATTGGACGAATCAATAATGATTTATCTAGGTCTTTTCTTTGTGATTATCCTGATGAGTATTTTAGTGTTTAAGACCATAACCGTCTACAATAACTCCGAACTCGTAAATCTTGATACTGAATTAAATGGACTAGTAGAAAAAAAATCAGAATACAAAGGACAAATTTTCATCCTACTTTCCGGCAAAGATAAATATTGGAGTATTGATCATAGCCGTAATCATGCTTATGCTCCTTCCTTTCTTGGGGCATTTATAAAGAAAGGAGACACAATTCTAAAAAACTCAAATTCTGACACTATAATAGTTTCTAGAAATAATACTGAATATCTATTTCTAATCGGTGACAAACTTTTCAATAGTGAAGAATAAAAACCGCTAACAACTAAGCATTCGTGTGGCAGGAACTGCCCAACATGAAAGCTTAGTTCAATTAATAAACACCAGCAAGCCAATTCAATTAGTCTTGCTCAAAATATGAATAAGTAAATTTATTCGGCTTGCTTACTTGCGCATGACTCAATTCGTTTCGTGATTTCACGTTGGTCGGTAGATAAGACAACTGTTTTAATCGCCGACGAAACTTAAAACTACTGTTACCAATAATTGTAAGGATGAAACAACTGTATCGAATATCAATTATAGCAATTCTTTCATTAGCTCCTATCCTTTTATATGGCCAAGGAAATAATAAGTATGAAAACGAGGAGATAAAAGTGATTAATCAATTTCTTTATAAATTAATTGATGCAGAAAGATTGAGCAAGTATAACGAGACAGACAAACCTCTTACGCTTTACTTTCATACTGGTTTAGATTGCGACCTCAATAAATCACATAAAAAAGAATACAAACGGAATATACTTCTGAAACAATTAGATAACAGCAACCTAGGAAGAAGGTTTATTGATTCTACCAAAATTGAAAAGTTAAAAAACGTCGATATTATATTTGGTCGTAAAAACATGTATCCTAAAGAAAAATACAATTCTAAAAGAGTTATTGGCACTATAAGTTTTTCCAGAACTAGCTTTAATAAATCACTAACAACAGGATATTTTTATTACGACGTTTATTGTGGAGAAGATTGCGGTCACGGAGCCTTGATCAGGATTAAAAAAAAGAACGGTGCATGGATAATTGATGATTACATTAGCATGTGGATTTCATAAAATTGAAAACACAAGCAAGATCATTGTAGACACTTCCCTTTTTTATAGGATTGCACATTGTTCTTTAGTGAAGTTCTGGTAAAATAATCAATAGATTTTGGAGAAAAATATGGAAAGTAATTATAAAGTTGGTGATTTAATTTATGATGCGAATATTTATGATGGAATGAATACCAACCTAGCTGATTTGGAATTTTACAAGCGGTGGCTGCCAAAAAATAAGGATGCCTGTATACTTGAACTTTGCTGTGGCACAGGTAGGCTTACTATTCCAATTGCAAAGGCTGGATATGATATCTGTGGTGTAGATTACACTTCTTCAATGCTTGAACAGGCAAAAGTAAAAGCTTCCGAAGAAGGAGTAAAGATAGAATTTATTGAAGCAGATATTAGAACTTTAGATTTACCGGAAAAATACGACCTTATTTTTATTCCATTTAATTCAATCCATCATTTATACAAAAATGAAGATTTATTTAAGGCATTTAATGTTGTGAAAAATCATCTCAAAGAAGGAGGATTATTTCTTTTAGATTGCTTTAACCCAAATATTCAATTTATCGTTGAAGGTGAAAAAGAACAAAAAGAAATAGCTGAATATACAAGCAAGGATGGAAGAGAAATATTGATAAAGCAGATAATGCGATATGAAAATAAAACTCAAATTAACCTCATAGAATGGCATTATTTTATAAATGGTGAGTTTAATTCTATTCAAAATTTGGATATGAGACTATTTTTCCCTCAAGAATTAGATTCATACCTGGAATGGAATGGTTTTAATATTATTCATAAGTTTGGAGATTTTGAAGAAAAAGCATTTAATGATAATTCCGAAAAACAGATATTTGTTTGTCAATAAGTTGTCTATTTCAGTTCAGATATCGAAATTTTATTTGCAAGAAAATGATACAATAAGTCATTAATTAAATGAGTAGAATATTCTCGTATTGGATATGGAATAACTACTCGCAAAAATGTAAGCAGACTATAGAGAAAACTAATAGAAGCGACTAAACTTTTGTTAGAAAAAAAGCAATCTGCTTTTAATAAAATTACCTTTGCATTTAAAATCAAAAAATATGCATCAGAACAAGTATATCTACTCCTTTAGTTATGACCTTAATGAAAATGAATTATGCAAGCTCGAATCGAGATACATTTTCAATAAGGAAGAAAAAAATAAACTTCTTTTTTCAGATATTAAAGTAGAACCTTCAAGTAGTGCTTTCATTAAAAGTAGACTTGATATTATTTCATTTTCTGAGGATTATTCTGCCTTAATAAATGAAATCAAAAAAGAGAGTATTTGCATTGAAGGTTTCAAAGTTGAATATATCGTTTTAGATGGTGATACAACAGAGTATACTGAGAGGCTTAAAAAACTAAAAGATATAGGCTACAGCATTGAAGGTATTCCCGATTATTATAACCCAACCATAACCTATGCTTTGTGCTATTACGAGGGTATTTGGTACTTTGGCAATTTAATTAAAGACAATTTCGACTGGCATAAACACAAGCAAAAACCATGCTCATACAGTAACTCAATAAGCATGCATGTCGCCAAAGCGCTTGTTAACATTGCAGCAAAGACAAACAAAGAGAGTAAACTGCTAGATGCTTGTTGTGGTGTTGGTACAATAATGTTAGAGGCCTGTTTTGCAGGAAATAACATTGAGGGGTGCGACATTAACGAGAAAATATATAATCATGCACAAGAAAATCTTTCTCATTTCAATTATACGGCAAATGTATATCACTCCGATATAAAAGACATTAGCACAAGGTATGAGACTGCCATAATCGATTTGCCATACAATTTGTTCAGCTATGCAAATGATGATAGTATTTTGCACATTATTGAGTCAACAGCAAAAATCACAGATCGACTTGTAATTGTCTCCACTTCAGACATTACCAACTTAATCAGCAACACAGGATTTAAAATATCAGATTATTGCAGTATTAAGAAAATGGGAAAGGCAAAATTCACTAGAAAGATCTGGGTTTGCGAAAAGAATAATTAAGTATCGATGAATTTTAAAAATATAAAATACGAGATTGATAAAGAAAGGAAAGAAAAACCTAAAATGAGAGTCTTATCCTATTGGGCGATTTTATCATTTTTTGGCGTAATAATTATAAAAACCATTATAAGACCAAAACACCTTCACCTGTCTGATACTTTCGATTTTCTGCAAGGCACATTGCCTAATCTTTTTGCTGGATCTGGCTTATTTGTAATCGCATTTGTTTATTTCAGAGCTTTTTACAACAATGAAAATTCAATAATGAAAAGAATTATATTTGCTTTTGCATTTTCGTTTTTTGGCTTGACACTTTGGGAACTTATTCAATATTTTATGGGCTTCCCAATAGACTATTTTGATATTTTAATGACAGGAATCGGAAATCTACTTTCCATTGTTCTCGTTTATTTGCTCCGAATTAAATAACAGCATTGTGTTATTTATACAAGCCCTCAATCAGAGCAGCACAATTTCGTTTTTCACCATCACTAGTTTGGTTTCCTGAAGCAAAATTTCTTCTTTCTTCACAAAATCCATAATCCTATTTTCGGTGTCGATTATTTCAATCACCTGCGGATGTCTAAAATGCATACTTTCACTTCGTCCCCACTGAATTTCAGCATGATTAAAGTAGCCTTTACTTACTGTAAAATTCAAAACCTGATGCAAGTCAAAAGCCTTTGCTCTTTTGAGTAATTCCCGATCAAAACCTCCAGAATGTAGCTTCTTCCAGAAAGAATGCTCTTTTGTTTTCTGACCGTACTCAAAATAAATTCTTAACGTTACAAATTCTTTCATCCTTTACTCCTTTTATTTTTAACATCAGAAAGCTGTAATCCTTTTTCAAGACTGTATTTACTATTTTTAGGACTCCCAATAATTTGAGAAGCGTAAACACCCGAATGACCAGAAAATAAATATGCTGTACTACAAGCCAGTGCAATAAAAACCCCCGCTTCGATACCAAACAATTCAATTCCCATTATTGTACAAGCAATAGGTGTATTTGTTGCTCCCGCAAAAACGGCTACAAATCCCATTCCTGCAAGCATACTCATGGGTAATGGAATAAACCAAACCAGCACATTTCCTAAGGTAGCTCCAATGTAAAATAGAGGTGTCACTTCCCCACCTTTAAAACCTGCTCCTAAAGTAAAAGAGGTAAACAACAGCTTTAAAATAAAATCGTAGGAGTTCAGATCAACATTAAAAGCATCTACAATTGTTGGAATACCCAAGCCAATGTATTTGGTAGTGCCCATAAAATAGATTGCAACAGCTAATATAATACCACCAATTACTGGACGAAGTGGTGGATATTTAATCAATTTGCTAAACAAATTACTCCAAAAATGAGTCGACTTAGAAAACAACATGGCAACCAGTCCAAAAATAATACCTGCCAACAATGCCCATAATAGATTTACAGGATTCATTTCGGCAACAGATGTAATATGGTAATGGGTATGGGAAATATTCCAAATTTCACAAAAATAGTTTGAGAATACTGCTGCTAAAAAACTTGGAATTATGGCTTCCAAGCGAATTCGTCCTAAAACCATTACCTCGAGTGCAAAAATACCTCCCGCTAGTGGCGTTCCAAAAACAGAAGCAAATCCAGCGCTAACACCCGCAATCAATACAATCTTCCGATCACTTTTTGAAAGATTAAATATTTTTGTAAAACGATCTGCAATTGCACCACCTATTTGAACAGCAGTCCCCTCTCGCCCTGCAGAACCGCCAAAGAAATGTGTAAGAATAGTTCCAAACAACACCAAAGGAGCCATTCGAAAAGGAATAATCTTTTTAGGAGAATGAAACTCTTCCAGCAATAAATTATTCCCTTTTACTACGCTATTGCCATACAAATGATAAGATAAACCAATTACAAATCCACCAATAGGAAGCAAAGCAATGATCCATAAATTTGACTCTCTCCAATTGGTTACCCACTCTAAACTCGAAAGAAAAAAAGCAGAAACACTGCCTACTATAGCTCCTAATAACAAACAAATAAAAACCCATTTTACGAGGTAAAGTAAAGATGGAATCTGTTCAATAGAAAAAAGGGCTTTTTTAATTTTATTGATATTCATAAGATCTTACAAAAAGAATTCTAAACGAGTACAAAACCTCAAATCAAACCGATCGGTTCCAAGTGGAACAAGTCTTTGCACAAAACAAGTTGCAAATTTAAATTAAAAACCCAGATTTAATCAGGAAATGTTAAAAGCTTTTGGATGTAAAAGCAAGTTTCATAGCACATTAAAAATCAGAAAATGTATTGAAAAGTGTAAAGAATAAAATAGATGGGAATTTCGTAGCGCAAAAGTGATCCATGCGAGGTTTTGAAAAACATTCTAAGCTTACCAGTCTATTTAGCCTTGGAATAAAGCCCTAAACTCCCAAATTCTTTTGTAAATTTGATCTTCGATTAGATAAAACACAGAACAAATGGATAGAAAACTAAAAGCTTTTGAACGCTTACTAGATATAATGGATCAGCTTCGTGAAGGCTGTCCTTGGGATAAAAAACAGACTTTTGAGAGTTTACGAACGCTTACCATTGAGGAAACTTACGAATTGGCCGACTCTATTCTGAAAGGTGAAAAGGAAGAAATTAAGAAAGAATTGGGTGATATCCTTTTGCATATTGTATTCTACGCTAAAATTGGATCGGAGACCAATGATTTCGATATTGCTGATGTTTGTGATGGTATCAGCGAAAAGCTAATTTATCGTCATCCTCATATTTTTAGTGATACAAAAGTTGCCGATGCGAAAGAAGTAGAGGAAAATTGGGAACAATTGAAACTGAAGGAGAAAAATGGAAACAAAACCGTTTTAGAAGGCGTTCCAAAATCTCTTCCTGCCCTAGTAAAAGCAAATCGAATTCAAGACAAAGTTCGCGGCGTAGGCTTCGATTGGGATGAAAAAGAGCAAGTTTGGGAGAAGGTAAAGGAAGAAATGCATGAATTGGAAGCTGAAATAAAAAAAGGTGATCACGATAAAATGGAAGCCGAATTTGGCGATATGTTCTTCTCTCTGATCAATGCAGCTCGTTTGTATGACATAAACCCAGAGAATGCATTGGAACGAACCAATCAAAAATTTACCAAGCGTTTCAATTATTTGGAAAGCAAAACCATGAAATTGGGTCGAAACCTAAAAGACATGAACTTGGAAGAAATGGATGAGATTTGGGAAGAGGCAAAGCAGTTTGATAAGTAAAGGAAAAGATCCAAGTTTCAAGTAAAAAAGGAGAAAGGGACAAGTCAAAAGTCCCAAGGAAAAAGTAAAAATTCACAACACGCTTTTTCAAACCTATTAGCGTCTAATTAAATAAAAATAAGCTGCCTATTGTTCATCACTTTAGGCAGTTTTTATTTAAAAACTTTAAACTTTATTTTTTAACTTTAAGCATTAGTCACTTTCAACTTTTCTTTATGAACATTCTTCAGATTATACCGGGTTCTGGTGGTAGCTTCTATTGTGGTAATTGCTTGCGTGATGATAAATTTCACCTAGCAATGAAAAAGCAAGGACATGATGTGACCAAAATCCCCATGTACCTTCCTTTATTTTCTGATGAGCATGACCTAAATGATATGCCTGTTTTTTATGGTGCTATTAGCATTTACTTAAAACAGTTGTATCCTATTTTTCGAAATGCACCAGCTTGGGTCGATCGCCTACTGAATTCACGCCCAATGTTAAAATTGGCTGCAAGTATGGCTGGTTCAACCAGTGCAAAAGGTCTGGAAGAAATGACCGTCTCGATGCTAATGGGTGATGAAGGAGCTCAAAAAGAAGAACTGAACCGAATGGTGAGTTGGATGGCAGAATACCTAAAGCCAGATGTGATTCACTTATCGAATGCCCTTCTTTTGGGATTGGCTCCAAAATTAAGAGAAGAATTTCCGAATGCCACTCTCGTTTGCTCTTTACAGGATGAAGATGTTTGGGTAGATGCTATGAAAGATTCTTTCCGAGATAAAATTTGGGCTCTTATGAGTACCAAATCGGAATACATTGATGGCTTTATTGGTGTTAGCAATTTCTATTCGAAAGTATCCATCGATAAAATGATGATTAGTAAAGAAAAGGTATTTACGAACCATTTGGGTGTTGATCCGGATGAGTACAAATGCACCCAGCCAAAAGAGAAGGCACGAAACATTGGCTACATCTCACGAATGTGCGAGGCAAATGGTTTCGACATAATGGTTGATGCCTTTATCGAACTCAAAAAAGATGCTGATTTTAGTGATGTAAAATTGATTTTAACTGGAGGTTCAACGGGCGATGACAAGCCTATCCTAAAGCAAATGAGGCGAAAACTAAAAGAGGCAAATCTACTAGAACAAGTTGAATTCCATGAAGATTTTGATGGAGATGGAAGACACGATTTTTTCAGAAAAGTACGTATGATTTCAGTGCCTGTGCGAAACGGAGAAGCTTTTGGCTTGTACTTATTAGAAAGTATGGCTTCTGGTGTTCCTGTTGTGCAACCAAAGCTTGGTGCTTTTCCGGAGATTGTTGAAAAATCAAAAGGCGGTATCATCTACAAAGAAAATACACCCGAAGAATTAGCCAAAGCTTTAAAAGCTCTTCTTAGCAATGAAGATCAATTGCTAGAACTTTCTTCTAATGCGAAAAATGGTGTCGAGAATGAATTCAACATCTACAAACAAGCGGATAATTTAATTGACATCTACCATCAACTAAAGAAGAATTAAACTTCTTGTAGTAAAGCTTTTATTGATCGAGAATAAGAATCGATTCCCATTTTTTCTGCCAATTGCACAACCAAAGGTAATTCCATTCCAATTTCCTGCATCAATGTTTTGTTGCACATGGTTTTCTCTGGAGAATCTGCAGCAATAATTCTCCCCTCTTTCATCAATACAACCTTATCCGCCCATTCAAAAGCAAAATCAGGATTGTGCGTTGAAATCAGCACGGTCTTGCCTTGCTGGTTCAAATCATCAATAATATCATTCATAATCTGCTTGTGGCGATTATCCAACCAGGCAAATGGCTCATCAAACAAAATAATTTCCGGTTCCATAGCAAGCACTCCAGCTACAGCAACCTGTTTCTTTTGTCCGTAACTCAATTGATGTGGTGCTTTGTCTTTCAAGTCCTGAATTCCCAACAAATTCAAATTTTTCTCTACTCTAGCGTCAATCTCCTTTTTATTCAATCCTAAATTAAAGGGTCCAAAAGCAATATCCTCGTACACGCTAGCAGCAAACAACTGCACATCAGGATCCTGAAACACATAACCAATTTTTCGGGCCATTTGTTTGCGTTCCTTATTCGTAAACTTAAATCGAGACTCATCCAAAATGAACTCTCCCTTCTGAGGCTTATGAATTCCATTTATCACCAAAAATAGAGAAGACTTCCCTGCTCCATTCTCACCCAGAAAAGCCACTTTACTTCCCGATTCTATAGTCAATGAAACATCTTCTAGACCTTTTGTTCCTTCCGGATATGTGTATTGTATGTTTTTAAGTTGAATCATAAAATCAAATAGAAGTGACAAAGTGTATAACGATTAATAAAATTCCCAATAAGATTAATAAAAGCACTTGTTTTAGTCTTATCGGCATATTTTGTTCATTAAAGTAGAACTCACCATCGTATCCTCGAGATTGAAGTGCCTCCAAACTTCTGTTCGAAAACAAAAGACTCTTAATAAACACCGAAGAAAATAACATCCCAATCGATAAAACCGACTTCTTTCGATTTACATATCCAAGTCGGTTGCGTTGCGATATATGAACCTGATTGGTGAATGAAAATAGAAGTGATATGTAACGATACGTCAGGACAAACAACTCGCGCAAAATAAGCGGAATCCGCAATCTCCTACCGATATCATTAATTTCTGATAAGGAACAAGATAAAATTAAGTAATTAAGAGCCATAACTGCGGCCATTGCTTTCATAAACAAGGAAAGTGCTTTGTTTAATCCAGCTTCCTCCAAACCAATGCATAAATCCATTGTGTCGAAACAAAACAAACTACTCTCAGGATCGGCATGCAAAGAAAAAGCAATGGAAATACTACCTAAAACAATAAAACCAAATGGCAAAGCAAGCAGACGAATCAATTTTAGAAAACCAAGACCATGCGCAAAAAAGCCAAGAGAAATAAACAGAATAAGAAACAAGTGTAAATAAGAATTCCCCGAAAGCAAAGCAGCATTTAGAAGCACCATAAAAAGGGCAAATTTCTCCATGCTATGCAATCCGAAAATGGATTTCTTTATTACGTATCGTTCGCTTATAAACACCTACTATAATTATAAATTAATAATGAGTAATTAATAATACAATCACCCCTTCGCCTATCGGCACTTACCCTTAAAAGGGGAAGATTTTAAAATTTAGCATATTTAGAAATGATTAAACATCTCTTTTTTCTTTCTCCCTTTTCAGGAGATCCCGAAAGCTTTCGAGAGGCGAAAGCCAGAGGGGTGTTCTAGAAAATCATTTTAAAATCGTTGCTCGCCGCCCTTTATAGTAACCAATCACATAACAAATTACACCAGCGCCAATTGCTGCTTGCAATGCAAAAAGCAAACTTTCAATTTCTGATCCTGGTGGTTCCCAAATGTTCGAAAACCAAGGTTCATAATCGGGATTTGCTTGCGTAATGTACTCTTCAGCATGACCATCGGAGCCACCAAATTCAGAATCACCTACATAGGCAAAAACCCCGATAACAATTGCAATTATTGCTAGCAACAAAAAAATATTTTGATTTTTCTGAATGTATTTCTTCATACCCTAGGATTTAGATGTTTGGAAGTTAAATTTCAACCCGTCCCAATTCGGTATTGTTTTAATTAAGATATTCATAACCAAAACAGTTACTAAACCTTCTACAATGGCAATCGGAATCTGCGTTAAGCTAAAAATAGAAGCAAACTTCACAAATGCACCTGCAAAACCTGTGTGTGTATCAGGATGCGCCAAAGCGAGCTGAATTGCGGTAACCGTATAGGTTGCTAAATCGCCTAAACTAGCAGCTAAAAAGATAGATACAGATCGATTGCACTTCAATTTGGCACACAATTTATAAATTCCGAAAGTTACCAAAGGACCTGCCAAAGCCATCGAAAAAGCATTGGCACCTAAAGTTGTAATACCTCCATGTGCCAATAGTAAAACCTGAAAAATCAACACCAAAACACCCAAAACACTCATGGCAATTGGTCCAAAAAGCAAGGTTCCCAAACCGACTCCAGTCGGATGCGAACTACTGCCTGTTACCGATGGCAATTTTAGTGCCGACAAAACAAATGCAAAAGCCGCTGCCAATGCAAACAACATTTTCAATTCTGGATGTTTTTTCACTTTCTTTTGAATCACCTTAACACCCCAAACAAAAAATGGCAGGTAAACAACAGTCCAGAAAATAGACCATGCAGCAGGCAGATAACCTTCCATGATGTGCATACTAAATCCCTGAAAAGGAACTAAAAATGCCAGTAAAACAAATAGCTTTTTTCCCATTTTCTATATTATTTCTCCCTTATTACTAATTAGCAGAAGTTCAAATTCGTAGCCTTTCAATACTTGTTGGCAAACTTGAATGCAATTCTCTTTTATCTGTTTAAAAAATGCTTCTTCTTCCGAGAATGCGAATATTTCTTCCAGCTCCCGTCCCATTTTTATCTTTCCAACCTGTTCTATTATATCCTCAGGATAATTACACTCCTTGGCGATTCCCTTCAAAAAATCATGATCTAAAACCACCTTTTTACTGTGCGTATCCAAATTACCAGCAGCCAATTTCACGGCCTTCCCTGTCATGATTCCCATGCTTACTTTGTGCACACCAGAATCATTAATGGTCTTCATCATTTCTCCAATGAAGTTGCCATATTGTAGAAATGCCAAATTATCTAAGTCTGGAAATTTATTCTTCAAATACCGCTCGCTTCTGCCTCCCGAATTCACAACAATGTGTTTGTTATCATTGGCAACGGCCATATCAACTTCTTTGCGAATACTCTGCATGTAAGCATCCAAAGAGTAAGGTTTTATTCGCCCAGTCGTTCCGATAATTGAAATACCATCTATTATCCCCAACTTTGGATTAAAGGTTTTCGCACCCAACTTTTTGCCAACGGGAACAAAAACAGAAACATCAACACCTCTTGTCAGGTCATGATCTGCCATAAGCTGTTCCAATTCAAAGGCAATCGTTTTTCTCGGAACTGGGTTAATCGCAGGCTCTCCAATAGGAATTCCCAAACCTTTTAAAGTAACGGTTCCAACGCCTTCACCTTTCACAAATCGAATGCAATGCTCATCATTCCATTTTAAACTCACCCCAATTTCTGTTCCATCAGTAACATCCGGATCGTCTCCTGAATTTTTCACCACCGAACAAAGAGCAAAGTCTCCTCCTAATTTATTCTGGTGCAACTGCATTTCGCAAATGCCACCATCTGCTAACACAACACTCTCTGTTTGTTGCAATTCTTCTCCCAGCAATAATTTCATCGCCGCTTTCGCGGATATCGTTGCACAAGTTCCACTTGTATAACCTGGAGCCAACTCCTTTCTTTCCAATTGAAACTTACCCTTCAAATACTTCTGCAGCATCTCTCGATTGGTAATCGTTTCATCGTATTCAGGTAGTTCTGGTCTCGCAATCACATACAATGGAATTTGATGTTTTATTGCCAAATCCATTTTTTGATCCAATAATCCAGAGAAGCCACTTTCCTTGGTAATCATTGCTTCAATACCTTCATCAAGCAACAAATCCTCAATGGATTCCATTCCTTCGAAAGCTGCAGAAACAATCAGTTTTTCAATTTTCACTCCTGATTCCTTAGCTATCTCTATGGAAGAAGGAAAATCCAATATTCGATACCAAATACTAGCCTCTGGCATTGTTTTGTGGATAACAGGAAGAGATTTAACACCAACTAACGAAACTATCTTTTGGCAAGCTTCAGTTTGTATATCAGTCAAAATAGAAGCAAGACTGTGATGATATCTTATAAATTCACTTTCAATCCTTGGCACAGTATCTCTTTCTATTCTAATCACTGGTAAACTCACTTGATTTGCCGCAGTTGAGATGCAATGATGCAGAACCTCCGCAAAAGGATGTGCTGCATCAATCACCAAATCAATTTTATTTTCAAGACAAAAAGTGCATATTTCTTCTACATTCATCGCACCACAAATTCGCTGACCAAATTTGGATTCGTAATTTCCTGAACTCGTTTTTGTCGAGTAGAAATGTGAAATTTCCAAATCATCCAGCCAGTTAGAAGTTGCTTTCCCCTCTGTCGTTCCCCCAAATAGAAGTACCTTCATTGCACTTATTTTATCTCATTCGCTACGTAACGAACATTTATTTTACTTTTCACACAGAAACTTGCTCTGTCTTATTTATTCAATTAATAATTATTCATTACTAATTCTCAATTCCTTTTCGGCATCCGTGTGTAAACTTCGGATGATACAAAAGAGATCTGTTTTTACGATTTCCAATTGCTTCTCCAACAACAATCATCACTGTTAATGACAGCTTATTTTCCTTTACTATTTTCACCAAGTCTTTTAACTCACCTCTCCAAATCTTCTCCTCTTTCCATGTCAACTTGTGGCAAATTGCAACTGGAGTAGTTTCAGGATATCCAACCAATAAATCTTTCTGAAGCTTTTCCACCAAAGTCACACTCAAAAACAAGCAAATGGTAGATTGGAATTTGGCAAATTCTGAAAGTTGCTCTCTTGGAGGCATTGGTGTTCTTCCCTCTCCACGAGTTAGAATTATAGACTGAACTTTTTCTGGAATGGTAAATTGCGACTTTAATCTCGCTGCAGCAGCCTGAAAAGATGAAATTCCTGGTACGATTTCATAATCCATTTCATGCTGATCGAAGAAATTCATTTGTTCCTGAATTGCGCCGTAAATACAAGGATCACCTGTATGCAAACGCACCACCAAACCACCTCGATCGTAATGCTCTTTCATTACATCGAATTGCTCTTCCAAGGTTAAATCTGCTGAGTTGCGAATCACACATGAAGTTTTGCCGTAATCAGTCAACTCTCTTGGAACCAAACTACCAGCATATAATATTAAATCAGCTCTTTTCAGTAAACTTTTACCTCTTACTGAAACTAAATCGGGTGCTCCTGGGCCTGCTCCAACGATAAAGATTTCCCCTTTTCGTTCTTGCTCCGAATCCATTGCCAATGCCAATGTAAAATGCTTTCCATTTGCATCAACATGCTTGCTTTTGGTTTGCAATAATCTTTTCGATCCACTCGCAAGCAATGCAGATGCCTCAGATACATTAACGGCTCCTACCTCACGATGAGCAGCTTCAGAATAGGATACCTGATCCTCTTTCTCGTTTAATTCATCGGCTGTATAAGTAGCGAAAGAAATATTTTTTGTCTCGCTAAACAGCTTATAAGCTTCCTCATTCGCTTTTACATCTATGCTATTGATATTTTTCAGTGATGTAAATGCCAAATGACTGCTAGCAAAGGATGCTTTCAATTCACTTTCAAATGCCTTTACATCAATACCCTTTTGTGCTCCAGTTCCAACAACAACACACTTGGAACGGAAGAATAAGCTAGGAATACTTGTTTCGTATATGCCTGGTGTTACAGCAATTAATAAATCAAAATTCTCTTGTTTGATCTGATCAAATTCGTAGAAAACCTCAACGAAATCAGGACAAGATTCCTGCAGAATTTGAGTTCCCTCATTTTTTACATCCAGCAACAAAGCTGTTTTCTTCTGATTTACAAAAGCTGAAATTAAATCATTCTCCGTGGTATTCTGATACTCATTTTTCCAATCGAATTTATTTCCAAATATATCTAAAGGCCATAATTCCAATGTATCACTAGCGGTTGTTATAATTGCTGTACCATTGGTAATTGTTGCAATTTGTTTCGCGTATTCATTCGCTCCGCCTTTGTGTCCAGACACTACCGACTGAATGTATTTCCCATGCAAATCCATGTTAATTACAGCAGGATCTTTCGCCTTATCTTGTAAATGTGGAGCAATACTTCGAACACAAATGCCCATGGCACCAATAAAAATTAGCAAATCGGCTGCCTGAAAGTTTTCGTTCAAAAAATCAGGTAAAGAAGAAATCTTATTGCTTCCCGGATAACCTGCTACTGAAACAATAGAGCTTCCTTCCATTTTAGAGGCAATCCTTTCGGCTGTTGCCATGGCAAAACTATTGTTGATAATGATGAATATATTGCTCATTTTATTTATCTTTTTACCACAAAGGATACACTATGGTGTTCACGAAGACACACAAAGTATTTACTCCTTTTATAGCTTTCAATTCTTATAACTATTTTCCTATTAAACCACAGGTTAACTATTACAACACCAAATAAAACCTTTGTGTTACTTTGTGTTGTACTTTATTTTTCTTCGTGGTTAAACTTCTTTTTTGCCTTAAAAATCACGATTGGATTGAACTCATCTTGTTGAATACTCATCTGATCGATGATTTCCATTTGAAGTTCAGTAACAGCATTCAAAAAAGCCTTCTTCGTACCTTCACTAACCGTATTGAAAACAATGATTCCATCCTCTTCTAATACTTCATGTAAACGGTGCATCATTTCATTCAACATACCACCATGGCCTCCAATAAAGATTCGATCTGGTCTCTCAATTGTCGATAAGTTGATATTGAAAAAATCATTGTGAATTCCCTCTATGCCTGGAACACAAAACTTTCGTTGATTTAATTTCAAAAGCTCTTTAGATTCTTCTCTCCTTTCGAAGGCTGTAACTTTCAAATGGGGAGCAAATTGTTTGGCTTCAATCGATACGGAACCCGTACAGTAGCCAACATCCCAAAGATGTTTCGCATTCTGCAATTCCAGAAATGAGATCGAGTTCAAACGAATGCTTCGCTTGGTAATCATCTTTGGTCTACCTTCCAAAATGTGAAAATCGGCCTCATGTATTCCTAAAGTTCGCTTGATCTCCTTCTGCTGAACTAAAATCAGACAATTGGGATGTGCAAAATCCTTTTGAACAACCTCTTCCAGACTTATTTCTGTGCAATATTGCTCTTCACCACCCAATTTCGATCCTACAATCATCTTGTAATTGTCAAAACCAGCTTCCAACATTCTTTGGGCGATTGTAGAAGGAGTTTTCTTCTTATCGGTTAAAACGCCAATGCATTTCTTGCCGCGAATCAACTCTTGATCCAAGTTCACCCAATCTCTTCCTGTCAAAGTGCAAATGGTCATCTCACCATAAGCCAATTGAAACTCATGAGCTAACAATTGCAGACTGTTGAAATAAGAGTACACCTTCATTTTGGCATCTGGGAAACGACGTTTTATCGTATTGCCAATTCCAAAAAACAAAGGATCTCCAGAGGCAATCACTACGATTGGTTCTTCAATCTTTTCATATGCCTGAAAAGTACCTCCCAATGGAACAACAAGGTCAATCCATTCAGCATTTTCTGGTAAATATGAGGCCACCAAATCTCTATGACGCTTTCCTCCCGAGAAATAATGCTGACTACTCAACACTTCTTTCACCTCAGCGGAAAGGCTCACTTCCATTCGATCTGGTATGCCTATGATGTAAAAATTAAACATCTCTACCTGGTTTTAAATCGTAAGCATCTTCTAAACTAAGAATCGCATTTACAATGGTTGCAGCCAATGTTGAGCCACCTTTTCTGCCTTCAATAATAACCGCAGGCAATTCGGTAAAGCTCTTCACTCTGTGTTTCGATTCCTTTACATTTACAAATCCAACAGGTGCAGCAATAATTCCTGCAGGCTGAATATTTTTGCTTCGCATCAATTCTGTAAGCTCGATTAAAGCTGTAGGTGCATTTCCAAATACATACAAGGCATCAGGATGTTCTTCAACGGCTAAACGAATTCCAGCTTGAGTACGTGTAATACCATGCTTTTCTGACAATTCCATTGTACGAGGATCGTGCAAATAGCATTTGATCTCAACGCCCATTCGCTCGCAAGCTTTCTTGCGGATTCCAGACTGAACCATGGTTACATCAGTAATGATTACACCACCTTTTTGAAGGTATTCATTCAGTTTTGGAGCCGCATTGTTCTGTACTTTTAGAATCTTAGCCAATTCAAAATCAGCAGATGTATGAATACAGTGTAACATCATCCATTTTGTTTCCAATGGCAAATCCATTCCTTTCAATTCAGCAGCAATGGTTCGGAAGCTTTCCTGCATAATCAATGGACCAGGTCTTCCATTTTGTTCCTCTTTGCTATAATATCCTCGTGGCGTAATAAAACGATCTCCTGAAATGTAAGACTGTGAATTACCGATAATTACAATTGAAAACATGTCAACCATTTCCGGATCGAAATCACGTAAGTTTGTTAAGGTAATTTGTTCTTCAGAGCGAGCTACCTGACGTACAATAGCAACCGGAGTGGTCTCTTCTCTTCCTTCTAAAAACAGTTCTTTCAAACGATACAACTGCCAATATCTCTTCTTGCTTTTCGGATTGTAAATGGCTGTAACAAAATCACCCATTACTGCAGCTTTAATACGCTTTTCGATTAGGGTATAGCTGGTTAATAAATCCGATAAGGACAGAATGACCAAATCGTGACTTAAAGGAGCGCCTAATTTTGCCGCTGCTGCTTGAAATGCCGAAATACCTGGAACAACTTTTAGCTCAACCTTCGATTCTGTTTTTTCTGCCATCTCGAAAACAAGCGATGCCATTCCATAAATTCCAGCATCGCCAGAACTGATTACGACAACATCTTTTCCTTGTTCTGCAAATTCGAATGCTTTTTCAGCTCTCTCCACTTCCTGACGCATTCCAGTATCCATGCATTCAGTTCCTTCTTTCAGAAATGATTCTATGAACTGAAAGTAGTATTTGTATCCGATCACAATATCGGCTTCTCTGATTGCATCAATTGCAGGGTTCAAAAACATCTCAGGACTTCCTGGTCCTAAGCCTGCAACAGTTATCTTCCCTAATATATTTGGCATGATTTTTTATTTATTTCCGTAAAATATAATAATGGCGAAATATGGAATTTTTCGATCCTTCAAATTGTCCATATCGGTACAGGTAAACTGCTTTTCGGTTCCCAAGTATTCACCGTAAAAGAACTGCAGTTTACTCTCCTCAATAAAGTCCTTGATCCAATCTCGAACCTTAGAAATTTTCATTAAAACAACCGTTTGATTTTGCTCCAAAAGAGATTTCAACTCTTCCTTATTTTCTAAATCAGGCGCAACCAAAAGCTTGTCGTTTTGAGTTACCAAAGGCAATCTCCCAGCCGATCCTCCTAGTATGAAAGCAGGAACTCCAGGAATCATATCAAAATCGATACTGTTAGCTTTAAAATCATCTAACAAGTAAGCAAATGTGCTAAAGAAAGAGATATCGCCTTCACTAACAATTGCAACTTGCTTTCCTTCTTTTACATCTTGCTGCACCTTTAAAAACAGGTCTGCATATGCTTTTTCTGCATGCGATCGATCTTTGCTCATCGGCACCGTAATCGGTACAAATTTACACTCCTCAAGATCCAGTTGTTTCAAAATCACCAAAGAGAAACTATCCTGATTTCCTTTCGATGTTTGCGTTGCCGGATAATATATTTTCTCCGCTTTCTTAAGACAATTCAAGGCTTTAACTGTAATCAATTCCGGATCTCCAGGACCTAAAGCCACTCCAAACACTTTTCCGCTCATATCTAATTATTCTCTCTGTTCTTATTAATGATGGTGATGTCCATGATCATGACTATGTCCGTGGCAATGATCGTGTCCGTGATGATGGTGATGTGGCTCAACTCCAGTTAAATCTGTCGATGCAATCAAATCTACTTTACCATCCAAGACCTCTTGCAACCTTGTATTTAAGATCTCAAACAAACCATCTGTATCACCTAATAAGGGTGCAATTGCAATGTTCTTATCCGGATTTTCCTTCACAAAAACATCCATTGTTTCATATGCTCTATCCATGTAAACACCAGGGAAAAACACGAAAGGAAGCATTACAATATTTTTAAAAGGCAAAACTTTCATCCATTCCAATACCGAAGGCAAAGCAGGATAAGTCATGCTACTCGTATAGGCATTAATTGAAAAAGGATACTTTTGTTTCTCCTGAATCAAACGGGTCATTTTTGCCAAATCACCATTTGCTTCGGCTTTTGAAGCTCCAATACCTAATCCCAGAAATGCTGTTTCCTCAACATTCCAATTTTTGTCTTTTAGTGTCTCCTCAAGAAGCTTTACACTATAATCAACCATTTCATGGCAAGTTCCAATGTAATTTGCTAGCTGAATTTTCACATCATATTTTTCCTGAAAGCTATTTAGAGCATAAGGAATGTCTCTTTGAATGTGAACACCAGTAAATAGAAATACCGGTACAGCTATAATCTCCTTAACTCCTTTCTCAAGCAAGCGCTTCACGCCAGTTTCAAAATTAGGTTCCGAAAGTTCTAAAAAGCCAAGTTCCACCTCATAATCGGTAGTTTGAGCAGCATATTTCATTGCAAATTCCTGAAAAGCTTTTGCTCCTCTTTCTTTACGGGTACCGTGCCCACAGATTAAAATTCCTTTTTTGCTCATAACTATTCTATTTCTGATTCAGCCATTTGATTGATTAATGGTGATAATTGTTCCGAGTAAGCTACAACCTCACCAACAATAAATATTGCTGGTGGTTTAAAATTGTGTTCCTCCATCATTTGAACAATCGTCCCAAGTGTTCCCTTAAGAACTTCCTGTTCTGGTAATGTTCCCCAACGAATCATGGCAACTGGAGTTTCTGGGTTTTTCCCACAGGCCATCAAGTTTCTTACAATTCTTGGGGCTTGTGTTACGCCCATATAAAACACAAGAGTATCAATTCCTGTTGCGATTTTGTCCCAATAAATCTCCGTTTTGTGATTTGCACATTGGTGACCAGTAAAGAAAGCCACTGATGAAGCTACATTTCGCAATGTAACCGGAATACCTGCGGCTCCTGGAACAGCTACTCCAGCAGTAATTCCAGGAATCACCTCAAACTCAATATCGTGTTCTTTCAAGCCTAAAATCTCTTCAGCACCTCGCCCAAAAACAAATGGATCTCCGCCTTTCAATCGAGCAATCTTTTTCCCTGCCAATCCATACTCAATCAACATTTTATTAATATCTTCCTGTGGGTAAGTATGTTGTCGGTTCTTTTTTCCAACATAAACAATCTCACAACCCTCTTTACAATAGTCTAGCAATTGGTTATTTACCAAATAGTCATAGAGTACCACTTCAGCATTTTCAATAGCTCGAATAGCTTTTAGTGTAATTAATTCCGGATCACCTGGTCCAGCTCCAACGATACTTACTTTTCCTCTTTCACGCATCATATTATCTCGAATTTCAAGCTTGCAAACGGAGGTTTGCCTTAAATTTGGGGTATATCAATTCTTACCTGTTGAAATCAACAAGTAGAATTATTGGATTCTAATTTTTTGAATTGCTTTCCGAAACAAGACTATGTTTTCACAATAATTGCTTGCGTCAACTTGTTTGTCGAAATTATTTTTATTGGTAAACCAGCACAATTTATTGGAGTACAAAATGAGCGGAGCGCTCTTTGTTCCTGGTTTATTTTTGCAAAGTTGGCTCTTTTTGTAAGAACCAAAAACAGCATGCCCCGCAGGCATGAATACATCATATCTCATCATAATCTCACTTTTAGTCCCGAAAGTATCGATTAAACATATTTGTTATTAGGCAGGTCTTCTGACTTTCTCCCTCTTGTTGCGCCTTCCCATATCTTCCATAAGATACAGTGGCATTGTGCAACAGAGTTTGGTATAGAGATTACAGCTGCGGGTACAGTTCCGGATTCAAACCGGATTCCCTCTTTAATAGATGATCAAGAGATCTACTATTGCCAAATCACGAAACAAATGTATTAAATTTAATTGAAGATCCGCACGAGCTATCCTATATGGAATCCTTCCATAATAAATATCAAACCAATACAACTTGAATATCAAACAATTAAAAATAACAACATCAAGTACATCTGTCTAAAAACATAAATAAAACTTCCATAACATCTAATCACAAGCGCAAACAAGTAAACCATATAAAAATTCTATAAAATTTCTACCTCAACATAATAATCTCTATATTTATAAAAACTAAAGCCTAAAATCATGAGTAAAGTAAGATTGGAAATTGATGGAATACGGATCTATCGCCCTAAAAGAAGTTGGAAATTATACTTTGTAATCATCGCTGACCATCCTACCGAAAATGATAAAATGATGGTCACTACCATTCCTCAGGAACCATTCAAATTGAGTAAGCGTCACGACAACGAATACTTTTTTGATACGGACCAATCAGGATCCGAAGGATTGTATATTTTGAGTAGGGAAATGCCAGAAGATCGAGAATTAAACGTGCATATCTATCTACGACATACAAGAAAAGCACAAAGAGATTTAGGCGAAATATTGAAAGAAATTGAAACAGGGATCGCTGGCGACGCTTTTGGCATTGTTACAGATCTTATTGGTGCTGCAACAGTTCCTTGGTTGGTAATTTCCAAAAAGGCTGTCTCATTAGTTGGTAAGATTTTAAAAGACATTCCAGATCGAGATTTTGGTTTTATCAGTGCTTTTGAACGCTTTGGGCCAGAATTCGAAAAACAAACCGAAATTGATCGTGAAAAAGAATTTACAGGAGATGCCTCCTTAATTTACAGTTGGTCTCTGGATGAATAAATAGACATAAAAAAAGGCTGATGAAGATCAGCCTTTTGTATATTTAGTAATATAAAAATCGTTTTATTTTATGTGTTGCTGTTTTTTGAAACGGATCGACTTGTGCAACAACCATTTGTACTTGAGAAAACTTATTTACTCTGGAATTCACATAGATCTGTAATTCTTCAATTAATTCATCTACTGTATGCTCCACATAGTTTTCTATTCCTTTTTTAAGATGCTTGTATTGTTGCTCTAGCTCCTCATGATTAAAATGAACCATTGCAACCAACTTCCCTTTTTGCTCTACAACCACCGACTCAACAACATGCTTAAAGTTATTGATTACTGATTCGATTTCTTCAGGATAAATATTTTCTCCACTAGCTCCAACGATCATATTTTTCAAACGACCTTCAATATACAAGTAGTTATCCTTATCAAATTTGGCAAGATCACCAGTTTTAAACCAGCCATCTTCTGTCAATACTTCTTTCGTTTTCTCAGGCTCCTTATAATACCCCATCATGATATTATCACCCTTTGCCCAAACTTCTCCCACCTGAGTAACAGGATCAGGATTATTAATTTTCAATTCTACTCCAATTAATGCAGGACCAGTTGATTGAAATTTAGTAATAGCTGGACCACTTCCTGCTATCAATGGAGCTGTTTCTGTCAAACCATAACCAATTGCATATGGAAATTTAGCTTCTCGAAGAAACAGTTCAACTTGCGAATTCAGTTTAGCACCACCAATTCCGAAAAAGGTTAATGCACCACCAAAGGTTTCCATTAATTTCTTACCCGCAACAGCATTTAACTTCTTACGGAAAAAAGGTATTTTATATAGGTATTTCGTAACAGCCTTCCCATTGATTGATGGTAAAACTTTTCCACGATAAATTTTCTCAATAATTAAAGGAACCGAGAACATAATAGTCGGTTTCACATCTTTAAATGCAGCTATCAACAA
Source organism: Labilibaculum sp. (assembly GCA_016342745.1). Taxonomy (GTDB): domain Bacteria; phylum Bacteroidota; class Bacteroidia; order Bacteroidales; family Marinifilaceae; genus Paralabilibaculum; species Paralabilibaculum antarcticum. Next base: position 105,269 of record JAEINT010000013.1, on the reverse strand, counting down.
TGATGGAACAGGTGTTTTCCCTAAATAGTATATACATGCACCAGCAAGCATAGGAATTACATAGCCCAAAGTATTTTCATAGGTATGAGACAATGGCAATATTGATAGAAAGCGATCTGTTTCATCCATTGGATGAATTGTTTTAGAATTAATCGCATTCGAACAAATATTTTTATGCGACAACATTACCCCCTTAGAACTTCCTGTAGTTCCTGAAGTATAGATAATTGCTGCCATATCATCTTCATTAATATGATAGTCTGTGGTAGATTTTTCTGCCAAGTCAAACTTAGGTGATGATTCCACTGAATTTATCAGTGAAAAATCCTCAATGCTAATTTTAGACTCTAAAGTTTCAACATCTATCTTGTCTACTTTAGATCGCAAACCTTTCGAAACAAACATGGCCTTTGCCTCTGAATGCTTTAAGATATTTTCAATCTCAAATTCGCTAAAATCAGGCAACATAGGAACAACAACTGCTCCCATAAATGTCATAGCATAGTAAGCCATGCCCCAATTAGGCATGTTAGTACTTAAAAGTGCAATCTTATCACCAGGCTTAATGCCTAGCTTCTCAAAAAATACAATTAAAGATTGAATATGTGAATTTACCTCGTTATAAGTAAAAGGTGTTTGCCCTACAAGGGCCATTGCGTTACAGGTTCCGAATTTCTCTACAGTTTCCGAAAAAAGAGCAGGAAATGTTAAGCTTTTATACTGTTTCATCATGGTTTGGTTTAATCGTTGCAAGCAGATTTTAAGGTTGAATTAAGCTGTTGCTACTTTCGCAAGTTAAAAAAAAAAGAACATTAGGTGATCTTTTTATGATATTTGCGTCTTTTCATTTCTACAAAACAAAGCTATCCTAATCACACTATGTATTCATAAACAGCAAGTTATATGCCGTAGTGCATCAAGACAGAATGAAAAAAAATCAGGCAAACAAATCAAGAAAAAATTCTTTTTTAAGCCTTAAAAGCCTTTATTTCTCCTCCTTTTCAGTAATGAAAGGAATTTCTATTTCAAACAAACTACCCTTTCCCAATTCACTCTCCACCCGTATTTTTCCATTATGAATACGTATTAACTCAGCACAAATACTTAAACCCAAACCTGTCCCTTGCTCATTACGTAAACCTGGAGTACTTATCATTTGCTCTTCCTCATTAAATAAATTACTAAGTACTTCATTGGACATTCCTGTTCCATTATCTCGAACCCTAATTTGTATCACATCATTTAGCTTGCTGGCTTCAACATGAATCACTCCATTTTCATTAGTGTATTTAATAGCGTTAGAAATTAAATTCATCAAAACCGTTCTTATAATATCCGGATCAATAATAATCTCTTCTTTTACTAATGTGATAAAGTCAATCGTAATTCCATATCTATGTCTTTCTTGCTCAAAAAATTCATTTAAATCAGAATAGACATCCTCCAATTTCAAAGCAGAAGGAGAAAAGGTAATCTTTCCAGATTGAGATCTTGACCAATCCAGTAGAGAGGTTAGCAATTTCATCCCTTCATGAGATGCTTGATTCAAATACCCAGAGAATCTCTTTATATTATCCAAATCTCCCCTTTCAACCTCCTCTTTCAACAGTTCACTAAAACCAATGAGGGAATTAAATGGATTTTTTAAATCATGTGAAATAACAGAGAATAATTTATCCTTTGTCCTATTTATCTCGGACAATTGTCTATTTAGCTTTTTATGAGATTGATATTGCCAATAAAACACCACAGCGATAACAAGCAGAAGTAACAAAATAACTAGTAAATACAATTCCTTAATTTTTCCATTTTCCAACTCCTGCTCTGTATTCGAAAGGGTTTGCTGAATGGTAAAACCATTTTGCATCTCGTTGATGATCTCGAACTGTTGTAATGAAAATATAGAGTCATATTGATGATAGTATCTATTATAACACTCCAGAGCCTTCGTAAAATCCTTTAAAATTTGATAGAATTTGGCATAAGCCTGTTGAACTTCCAAAATCTTCACATTCAATCCTAAAGCTTGAGCTAATTCTTGTGCTTTGAATAATGCAGCTTCTCCATCAACCTTATTATTCTTTTGTGCATAGACTAAGGCTAAACCAATGTAATTATCAATTTGACCATACTTGTAATTTTTATTTAGCCTTAAAGCTTTATCATAATATTCAAATGCTTTATCGTATTTATTCCGGTAATAATAAATTCCAGCCATACCATCCACGCAAAAAGCCGCATATCTTACACTTGTTAATCCTATTGTTTTATTATATGATTTTTGATAATAACTCATTGCCACATCATAATTTCCCTGAGCATCGTATGTACGTGCCATTTCAAGTAAAACAGAACCAACACCGTATTCGTCCCCCAAATCTCGCCAAGCATCTTTTGCTAAGTCAAAATAATATATCGACAAATCAAACTCTTTATTTGCACGACATGCCAAGCCCATATTTGCGTAAGAATATGATTTTCCTGCAGAATGATTTAATTTTTCAAATAATTCTAATGATTGCTTCGAATATTTCAGAGACAAAGGAGTATTCCCAGTCAATAAATACAAATCCCCTAAGTTATTATATGCATAAGCTAATTGAACAGTGTCTTTTTGCTCAAAACTATATTCCATAGCATGATGCAAATAGGGAGTAGATTCTTTTATATCATGTAAATAGTGCAAATACACAACACCAACATATCCATTAAGCCTTGGAAACTCCTCTCTTACGTTATGCTTTACAGCCAAATCTATTGCCTGTTTGCCTAAAAGTAAAGCAGAATCAGGATTACTATTTCTATACTCCCAACATTGATCAGCTAAAAGTTTAATTTTTTTTGACACCTCAATGTCAGAGAATAATTCGTTTATTGTTTTACCACCAGATTGTCCATAGGAAGGAAGTGTCGCACATAAAAGAAAAAAAATAGTTAAGGTTCGACGCGTTAAGCTCATACAAAATAGCTATAAGAATACAATTGCCTAAAAATAGCAATATTTTTAAGCTTATCGTTTTATAAGCATATTATTAATATCAAAAAAAGTTTCTTGATTTATAAAAATAACTGATAACAAACTATAATCAGTACAATTGCAATTACCATAACATAGGTATATGGACTAGCAAAATTAAAGGTCCATCCCATCATTGGATTGTATTTTGGGACTATTAATCGAGGATCTTTACGATTGCTGTAAAACGGTCCATGCCAATTACCCAGATCCCTACTCATAGTATCTAATAACTGCTGATTAAATTTCTTTTTCATAACAATGAATTAAATAATTACAAATACATTTTAAGGGTTCTAAATACTTTTAGAGCTTATTTATAAAGGTAATTAATATTTAATTTCCTTGAAAAAAAATGAGATATAATGTTGCGCAGAAATGTTTTACATGTTCATTTTTAATTACATTTGCCAACTCAATAAAAGCAGATTTCCATGGAAAATACCAAGAATACCACAATGGGTTATATTTATGCCCTTCAAGCTTTTTTTGCATGGGGTATCCTTCCGATTTTTTGGAAATTATTATCTAATGTTTCTGCTCTGGAAATTCTTGCTCATCGCATTTTCTGGTCATTTGTATTTCTTCTTTTGCTTTTATTATTTACCAAACAAAAGAATGTTCTCAGTTTATTAAAGCAGAAAAAAACGCGCATAAGTCTAATTATTTCATCCCTTCTTATAGGATTGAACTGGGGCTTGTTTATCTATGCGGTAAATACCAATCAAATTGTTGAAGCTAGTCTTGGCTATTATATCAACCCAATCGTGAACGTTCTACTCGGAGTCCTGGTTTTGAACGAAAAATTGGACAAATTAAAGCGATCTGCTCTAATTATTGCATCTATAGCGGTTATTTACTTAACCATTGACTTCGGTGAATTTCCTTGGATCGCAATAGTATTAGCTTGTACTTTTGGCCTCTATGGTTTAGTTAAAAAAACTGCTGGTTTAGAAGCAGTTCCTGCTTTGACCATAGAAACACTATTGCTAAGCCCTGTGGCTGCAATCTTTATTGGATATAAACTTTGGATGGGAACAGGAGCATTATTTTCGGTATCTCTAGCAACCGATTCGTATCTAATGTTAGCAGGTATCGTTACCACTTTGCCTCTTTACTGGTTTGCAAAAGGAGCTCAAAGAATCCCTTTATCCGCATTAGGGTTTATGCAATACATTGGCCCTAGCTTAATGCTTTTAATTGGTGTTATCATTTACGGAGAAGTTTTTAGATACGAACAAGTCATTGCCTTCGGCTTAATTTGGTTTGCTCTTGTTTTGTATTCAATTTCAATGTTTCGGAACACAAAATCGAAACTTAAATAAGACTACATTACGAAATCGGTAGTTCAAGGATAAACTTACTACCAGTGCCCACATTACTGTTTACTCTAATTGTAGCTCCAATTTTATCTGCCAACAATTTTACAATATACAAGCCAAGACCGCTCGATTCTTCTTCATTAGTTGGTCTTGTACTCAGCTTAGAAAACTTTTTAAATAGCAATGGCAATTCTTCCTTAGGTATTCCACTACCCTCATCTGCAAAACAGATTTCAATTCGATTATCTAATTGAATTAATTCCAAACTCACATTACACTTTAAAGGACTATATTTAATGGAATTAGAAAGTAGATTATCAATAATTCTATTGAGTTCATTAACACCTGTGATCGTCCATAATTCAGTATAGATATGGTTTTGATTAATGCTTATTCCCTTCTTTTCGGCCAAAGGAGTAAAGCTCTCCACTTTTTGATTCAACAATTTCACCAAATCTATTTTATCCTTTTGTACGCTTTTACGATCACTTTCAACCATATTCATTTCAAGCACATCAGAAATTAAAGTTTCCGCAGATTTAACTTGCGATTTAATTAAGTCAAAATAGGTTTCCTGTTCCTGATTTAAATCTGCCGAGTGCTTTATTAATCGTATGACACTTGAAATTCCACCAATAGGATTTTTTAAATCATGTGCTAGAATTCCCAACAGAGCACTTTTTTCCTCAGCGAGCTCTTCCAACCTTTCATTTTGAATACCCAAGACTTTATTCTTATCCCTAACCTCCTCATTTACTGAAGTCAATTGATTGTTTTGAATCTCTATTTTAAACTGATAGGTTCTTACTTGTCTCCTGATAATAAAAAAAGCGAATATTGAAATAATGGCCGCAAAACTTAAACCAACCCATAAAATAGGAAGTGATTTTTCTTTGGACTCTTGCTTTATTACATTGGCATCTTGATGAACCATTAATTTATAACCTGAATAGTCATGATTAATAGCTACAACAATATCAGAATAACCAACCTCCTCATATTCATAATATCCAGTAAATGGCCTCATCAAAAAAAAGTCCTTAAAACTGTACTTTTCATCTTTTTCTGCAGAATAAAAAGATGCTTCGCTAATTCGTACTTTTTTAGATGGTTTTAATCCAGGTGCGGCTAATAAGGCTCCTGTTGAATCCATCATGCATAAGAAACCATTGTTAGGCATTTTAAGAACATCAGAAGTTTCCTGAACCATCTGAATAAAAGCCAATTTATCATTTTTATCAATATTAGCTTTGTCGAGCATCCCGAGCACCGTCTCTCCAATCGTTAAATTATCCTTTAATGCCTGATTTTTAAGATTATTATAAATAATATTCTCTACCCAGACAGAATAGGCAATAAAACCAACAAATAAAACTGTTAAAATGCTAATAGATAAAATATATTGAAAACGTTTCTTCATACAGTCGTAAATTAATTCCAACGAAACCAAATCGTTATAATTGTCATTTTTTCTTTTCTTTGAATAATATTCTAAATAACAATAATATGTTACAAAAAGCAATATCCGATAAAATTTCGGTTTCAGCCATTCAAAAAGAACAAATTTATTCAAACAACGCCTTTGAGAGCCTTATCGTCTCTGTTGAAAAAGGAATGATTGTTCCTGAACAACCAGCTCCTGCAAATGCTGTACTTTATGTTATTTTTGGTAAAATGCAATTTGAAATTGATGGTCAAACCTCCATTGTTGAATCTGATGACTTATTCACCTTTTCGAAAGGGCAAATGCATGGTTTAAAAGCCATTTCAGATTCTAAATTCCTGATTTCAAGAACTATTGAATAAAAAAAAAGCTTGATTAGTTTAGAACTAATCAAGCTTTTTTCCTGAATTGATGTAGTGAATCCCATCTTATGGCATTCGAATTGATAAGCCTAAGCTAATAAAAAAATCTGGAGAAACCTTACTTAATCCTACTCCAGTAGAAAAATCAAGTTGAAGATCTTCATTTACAGCATAGGTTAAACCACCATCCCAACGATGATCATTTTTCCCCTCACTTGGAAGAAACCCATACAGTTCAGCAAAGGCTCCAATTTTTTCAGAAAGGTTCATTCCAATCACTGCGGTATAAATCCCTACAGCAGAATCATCTCCTTCTACTCCACTCCACTGTACACCTAAATTAGCTCCAAAGGACATCGCTTCATTTAGTGTATATTCGCCATTTAAACGGAAATCAGCACCTAAATTTTTATTTTCGAATACTTCAGCTCCTGTTTTTGGAATCGATAAAGTAGTTAAAAAAGCCAATTGAGGTAAACCATCCGCTTCTTCTCTTAAAAAGAACTTAGCTCCTACTGAAATTGGACCAAAACCGTTCTCATCAAAATCCATTCCATCAAATGATTGTGAAACGCCAAGGTACTCCAATCCCATTCGCAATTCAACTCTTTCAAATAAACCATAACGCAACAATGTTGAATTATAGCTAGTATTATTGGTGTATGAATCATATTTCTCAAAAGAAAACCCTGTTTCCAATTGAAATCCACGGAGCGGTACTACAGACGCTGACTCTGTTTGGTCTGGACGATCTGTTACCATTTCAGTTTTTTCCTGAGCTTTCAAAAAGCCTGAAAAAAGTAAAGCAATGGCTATAAATGTTATTCTTTTTCTCATTTTAAGATTTTAATTATTTATTCTTCTTTTTGAAGATTCTCTATGCATTTTTGTGCTTTTTCCTCATCAGGAATTTCGACAAATAATTCTACAGAATCTGGCACTCCACCAATACCAACAATTGTTCCTGATCTAAAGTCATCTCTAAACATTGAAGATATTCCAATTTCTTCTAATCTCTCTTGATAATATTTTACATCTACAAGTGATCCTGTAAATACGCAAATAATGTTAGTATCGTCAGTCATAGTTCAGTTATTTTAAAGATTTATGTTCTGTAAACCGAAGATATAGAAAACTTTTTACATTACTACTTTAGATCAATTAAAAAGTAACATATGATTAATTGGACTTAAGCAGTAACGAACTTTTGAAAAATTTAATCTCACCACAAATTGAGTCCTTTATTCTTGCTACAAAATAAATTAGTATTTTGAAGAAGATTAAGAACTCTATATCATCTTACTTTTAAGACTGTTTATTAAGGCTAGGACAAAAAATAAACCATTGAATTAAAACATTTTTTTTAATGAAAGAAATTAACATCAACGAATGGGCAAGAAAGGAACAATATCATTTCTTCAAGGACTTTATGGATCCAATTATGGGTGCAACATCAAACATTGAATGCACACAGTTGTTTCTTAGCTCTAAAGAAAAAAATGAGTCATTTTTTATTCACTACATGCATAAAGCTTTAATGGCTATAAATAAAATATCTGAATTTAAACTGCGCATAGTCAATGATAAAGTTGTACAATACCCTGTTATTAATGGTACAACAACTGTTTTTAAGGAGAACAAAACATTTTCATTTTGCTACTTTCAGTATCATGAAAACTTTAAGAACTTTTATCAAGAAACAGAAAAGGCACTGCTAATCGCAAAAAGCTCTAAACAATTGGAAGACAAACCCATCATGGATCTCATTCATGTTTCGGTAATTCCATGGAGAAGCTTTACTTGTATAAAACATCCTAGAACCGAAGGAAATACCGATTGCATTCCTAAAATTGTGTTCGGTAAAGTATTTAAAAATGCAAATAATTATTACATGCCGGTTAGTGTAGAAGCACACCACGCTCTTGTTGATGGTTATCATGTTTGTGATTTCTTTAATCAATTTGAAAAATTAATGACTAAACCTTGATTATTGATAAATTACCAAACATCATTTCGAATCTTTTTCAATGGGTAAGGAATAACTCTAATTTTTATTAATCTCACTTTATTATCTACTAAAATTTATAATTCACACATTCGTCCCTGTCTAGAGAATATTTTTTCTGATTAAATGAAAAATCATTTCGCTAGTTCAAAAAGAAAATATACATTTGATAGAATAAAGCGTACCGATATGAATAACACACAAAACAAACTAATTCTCGTTGTTGAAGACGAAGAATTCAACAGAATCTATTTTGAAGAATTACTAAATCAGATTCACTGTGATGTAATAGTTGCAAATAACGGACTTGAAGCCATCGAAATTTGTCAAAACAATGACGCCATTGATTTAATTTTAATGGATATAAAAATGCCATTAATGGATGGCTACGAAGCAACGAAAGAAATTAAAAAAATACGCCCGAATCTTCCAATTATTGCCCAAACAGCTTTTGCTTTACTTGGAGACAAAAATAAGTCATTGGAAAATGGTTGCGATGATTATATCTCAAAACCTGTAAAAAAGGACGTACTGATTAATTTGATCAGAAAATATCTACCTTAAACATTAGGGTTTCTTTTACAACTCGCCATTCCACTGGCGATATTTTCACAATAAGAAAAGTGTCAGATTTATAAATAAATACAAATTTGATTTATAAAATTGATTTAAATTCTCTTATTTTAAGAATTGATAACATTTCCCCCCTTGTATTTCAGACAAAAAAGTATTTTATTGCATTCTAATGTAATAAAATAGGATGGATTATGGGGAGAAGGATTAAAAAAGGGGTATTTATTACAAGTTTTACACTGTTTTGTATTGTAGGAATTCTTGTATTGTCATTTCAAATATTTAAAGCTCAATTTGACGCTAAAAAAGTGCTAAGAGAGATGCACTCAAAAAATGTATTTCCTACAAGTACAATGATACCTTACTACGAAGATGAAATTCATGCTACTTATGCAGGTGATCTCTCCAAGCCAAAAGTAGTATTGATTCATGGTTCGCCAGGATATTGGTACGATTTCAAAAATATTTTCACAGATCAAAATTTACTGGATAATTATTGCATAATTTCCTATGACAGACCAGGATACGGAAAAACTAGTGTTTCTGTAAAAAAGCGACTTTCAGATCAGGCGAAAATCGCTGAGGCTGTTATGAATCATTTTGCAAAAGATGAAGAAAAGTTTACGGTTTTGGGGCATTCCTATGGCGGAGCTGTTCTAGAACAAACCATTCTTGATTATCAAGATAAAATAAGTCATGCAATTTATATAGCGCCTTGTCTTTCTCCTGAATTTCAAAAAGCCAAATGGTACAATTTATTGGTTTCAGGAGGTTTGCCGAACAAAATCATGCCACATGAATTACGTATTAGTAATTTGGAAATGCTGGCCTTGGAAGAAGATTTAGGTATAAATGAAAAGAGATTAAAGGAAATACATATACCCACAACATACATACAAGGGGAAAAAGACATTTTGGTACCTTATCAAACACAAGAGTATTATCTGAAACATCATAAAGACGTGAACTACAGTCTACTTGAAGATCAAGATCACTTTGTTCCTTGGTCGAACCCTGATCTTATTATTCAAGCAATTCAAGAAAAGCCATTCATTGGCTCAGTTGAACAAAAAGGTAAAGAATTACAAAAAATATTGGCTAAGTAAAGCTTTGCACTATTCACTTTTTCAACTATCTTTAGAATCATTCAAAATAAGGAGATCGTATTATGAAGAATTATATCATATTAATAGGACTGATCCTTTTCATTAGTAATAATCTTGTAGCACAAAAAGCGATGACCAAAGATAAATACAACAAACTTACCGCAGACGAAAAGAGGGTTATTATTGATAAAGGGACAGAATATCCGGGAACGGGAAAGCATTTAAAAAATAAAGCCGTAGGCATTTATACCTGTAAACAATGCGATGCAGAATTGTACCGGTCGGACAGTAAGTTTGATTCGCAATGTGGTTGGCCAAGTTTCGACGATGAAATTGAAGGAGCCGTTAAACACATTCCCGATGCTGATGGAAGACGAACAGAAATTGTTTGCTCTAATTGTGATGGACATCTTGGACATGTTTTTAAAGGAGAAGGATTTACCAAGAAAAACACCAGGCATTGTGTGAATAGCATATCCTTGAATTTCAAGCATACGGATGATCCAGAAAAGAAATAGAAATATAATATAGGCCTTACTCCAAGTAAGGCTTTTTTTATGAAATTTAGTTACCAAATAGGCTCTTTCGATTTAATGAAAAATAAAATCAATTATTACTAACATTCTAAAAAATAAATCTATCTTCGCAGTCGCTTAAAAATTAAACACAAAAGAGCATTTTGTGTTTAATTTTTAACAATCGTAAAATATGTCTTATTTATTCTTCTTTATCTTTTGTAAAAAAAGTGGAGTGAATAACAGATTGAACGAACTAAAACAGTAAGTTTATTATCTGATTAAGCTAGCTATTAATAACCCTAAAATAGATTGTTATGAATTTAAGTTTTATCGAAATTGTATCGGCCTCGATGGTGCTCTTCGCAGTAATTGATATTATTGGATCGATTCCTATTATCTTAGATTTACAGAAAAAAGGTGGTAAAATTGAAGCATTCAAAGCTTCAATTGTTGCATTAAGTGTATTAATTGCCTTTACTTTTTTAGGAGAAAAACTTCTTGGCTTATTTGGAGTAGATATTTCGAGTTTTGCTATTGCCGGTTCGTTTATTCTATTCATTATGGGTGTTGAAATGGCTTTGGGTATTGAAATTATTAAATACGATGGTCCAAGTGGAGTTTCCATCGTTCCAATCGCTTTCCCTTTGGTTGCAGGAGCAGGTTCATTCACCACTGTTCTAGCATTACGTGCTGAATATGCAATGGAAAATATCATAATAGCCATTGTTCTCAATTTAGCTCTTGTATATCTGGTACTTCGTTCTACAAATCTAGTTGAACGTTTCCTTGGAGAAGGTGGGATTCATATTTTGCGTAAAGTATTTGGAATTATTCTTTTAGCAATATCCGTAAAGCTATTCATGACAAATGTGGCGATTCAAATACACACCTTATTTCCTTTCTTAAAAGAAGCTCTACAACATTAAAACTGAATTGTTTTAAACTTATTTAACGCACAAACAATTAGTACTTGTACTACCTTTGTCTTAATCTACTCTCATTTTTAATTGAGCTTAGTTATGCATGACATTACGGTAATTCAAATAATTCTCTGTGCTCTGGTAATTCTTTCGGCTGCCTTTATAAAAGGTATGACGGGTTTCGGATTTGCTTTACTGGCAGCACCCTTTCTTTCTTTTATATTTCCCATGCAGGTTTTAGTTCCTGCCATGAGTTTGTTTAACCTGATTACCAGCTTGGTAATTCTTTTTAAACTTCAGGAAAAAATAAAGGCTTACTATTTCATTCCCATGTTTATTGCTAGTTTGGGTGGAATTCCTTTGGGTATTTATGCTTTAGAATATGTAAGTAGCGAAAGTTTACGGCTTATTACAGGTATTTTAGTAATTCTGTTTTCGGTACAAATGCTTGGCAAAGTGAAACTAGCCAAACGATATTTACACTTCCCTATTGTTTTTGCAGGATTTATTAGTGGTCTACTAAATAGCGCTATTTCGGTTGGTGGACCGCCACTGGTAATTGCAATGAACCGAAAAGGCTATTCTAAAGATCGCTTTCGTGGTGTATTTGCATGGTTTAGTACCTTCTCTGCATTTTTTACAACTGCGGCTTTTTTAATGAAAGGAATGATTGAAATGGAATCAATCAATCTAGCATTGTTTTGCCTTCCTATTCTATTTTTTGGATCTCATTTAGGCTCCAAGTTTTCTGGAAAAATTGAACCGGAAAAGTTCCGTAAGATTGTAATTGGTATTAACATTGTTACGGGTTCGATTATTGTTATTTCTGCAGTCTTATAATAAAGAATTCATTATTTAGTAAACCAATTAAGCTTGTTGCGTATCGCATCTATTAAAAACCAATCACTTCTTTTCTAAACTGTAAAGTAATTTAATTTCATCAACCCAATGATCAGCGTTTGGTGTTTCAAGAACCATTGGAATATTATTGAAACGAGCATCGTTCATTAAATATTCGAAAGCCGAAAGACCAATAAACCCTTGTCCAATTAATTCGTGACGATCAACTTTTGTAGCCAGTTCTTTCTTTGAATCATTTAAATGCATTCCCTTTAAGTATTCAAAGCCAATAATACGCTCAAAATCTGCAAAAACATTTTCAAAACCGATTTTTGTAGATATATCATAACCAGCAGTGAATACGTGGCAAGTATCAATACAAACAGCAACTCTCGATTGATCTTCAACACGATCGATGATGGCTGCAATTTGCTCGAATGAAAAGCCTAAATTACTTCCTTGCCCTGCCGTATTTTCAATAACAGCACTAACGCCATTGGTTTTATCCAAAGCCCAATTAATCGAATCGGAAATTGTATGCAAACATTCGTCAATGGAGACCTTTTTTAAATGACTTCCTGGATGAAAGTTTAAACGATCCAAGCCCAACTTTTCGCAACGTTGCATCTCATCCAAAAATGCATTTCTAGATTTCTCTAGAGATGTCTTATCGGGATGACCTAAGTTAATGAGGTAACTATCGTGAGCTAATATCTGCGATGCTTCGTAGCCATATTTATCACAATTCTCTTTAAATAGATCTGCACTCTCGTCCGACAAAGGCTTAGCAGTCCATTGCCTTTGATTTTTAGTGAAAAGAGCAAAAGCTTTCGCCCCAATTTTAGCTGCATTCTCAGGTGCATTTTCTACTCCTCCAGCTGCACTCACATGTGCTCCAATATATTTCATTCTTAGCTTCTTTATTTTGAATCGATAAAGTACAAATATCAAAAAAACTCACGAAATTAATTCCGTGAGTTCTCCTTTATATTTTTAATGGTTTCTACATTTCAAATTCTTCCACATCAACTCCACTGCCATTTCCTTTTCCTCTTTTCACTTTATAATTATTGATTTTAAAGCTAAGTTTTAAACTAAACACTGGCGATTTGCGATTGAACTGACTAAAATTGTAGAAGTTCTCACCTTCATACAAAGTCTCATGTTTTGCAGTTCCAAATATATCGCGAACCTGAAAAGTTGCAGATAATTTTCGCTTAAGAAAATCTCTTTTTAAAGCTGCAGATGTTGTAAAAAAGCCTTCTCGTTTTCCTTGTGCCCAATTTGTATCGGAATTATAGTTGGCTGTAAATTGAAATCTAGTTGCCTTATCAATAATGAATGTTGAGTTGTTTCTCAAACTCCAATTGTAACTTGAGGTAGAGAAATCCTGATAAATATCTTCATCATCTGAATTGGTTATGATATAATCACCCTCTTCTTGGTAGTGATAGAAATTTCCAATTAAATCGTTTTTAAACCATTTCGCAAATGATAAGTTTAATGTAGCCTCAATACCCAAAGAATAATCATTACCAACATTCACAAAGGTATTTTTCATGACATTAGACTGATCTCCAGATGTAACATTACTTTGATCATTCCAGGGATATCTAATACTTTCAATTTTATCATGCGTCACCTTATAATAGGCCTCAATAGAAACCGACTGATCTCCAAATCGTTTCATGTATCCCAACTCGTATGAGTCAATGTACTCAGGATCCAAATTTGGGTTACCTTGTCGAACATTGTATGCATCACTCCAAGTTACAAAAGGCTCTAAGTAATATCCTCTAGGACGTCTTATTCTTCTTGTATAACTTGCCATTACCTGATTATCCGAGCCTAAATCCATTTGTGTATGAATCGTTGGGAAGAAATCCCATCTTTCAATGGTAAACTTCTCTAATTCTCCTTTAAAATCAATTTCGCGATTGGTATATTCAGATCTGAAACCAAGCTGGTAACCAAACTTGCCAATTTTTGAAGCATAAGTAGTATACAATCCATGTACCTGACGATCGTATGTTACATCATGACTATACAATGGTTGATAATCGTAAGCTCTTGTAGACGTATTGTAGTGCTCTTGTTTGGTATCTGCTTCACTTGAACGAACCTGTCCTTGGTATCCAAACTCAAATTTTGAATCCTTACCCAATGGCAAAGTATAGTCTGAACGGATTTCCCAACGACTTCCTGGCCCTTCTTCTGTTGCAATTTTTCCACTAACAATGTCGTTCCCAACTTTTAACTCATTAGTTGATTGCTCATCACCACTCCCTCGGCGTGAATAACTCACCTGAGTAGCTAATTGATGTCCTTTCCCTTCAAATTTCTTAGTATATGATAAGTTTGAATTGATAAAGGTCATCTCCTTACTCCACAAGTTTTTGCTATCATACAATGCTTTATCGGAGCTATTACTATCAAATTCCTGATAGTCGAGAATAGAACCTCTTTCCATTTCTCTGGTTCCATATCTAAAACCAAAAGACACTTGATTTTTCTTATTGATATCAAAATCGAAACCTGTTCTAATTCCATAACCAGAGCGTTTCATTTTAGATTCACCATCCGATATTACAGTATTGGTAAGACCTTCGTAAGTAGTTCTATTTTCAGTATGACTAGTTCCTTCAAACTGTCGATTGCTATAATCCAATCCAAAATTCCAGTTCCATTTCTTCTTTCTATAGTTTATTAAGAAATCACTATTGTAGTTCTCTTGACTTCCCAAACTAAGGTTAACAACACCATTTAAACCTTTTTCTGTATTCTTTTTTGTAATGATATTAATAATACCTGCAGTTCCTTCTGGATCGTATTTTGCTGAAGGGTTGGTGATAATTTCGATGTTCTCAATTACACTAGCAGGCATTTGCTCTAAGATATCGGAGGCATCTAATATGGAAGGTTTACCATCTACCAAAACGGTAAAATTCGAATTCCCTCTCAAACTAACATTCCCTTCAATATCAACACTAACCGATGGCACATTCTCCAAAACATCCACCGCAGTACCACTTGCAGCTGTAATTTGACGACTTACCGGAATCACTTTTTTATCAATTTGATATTGTACCGGTAACCTTTCTGATGTCACCACCACCTCATCTAAAGATTCAGTAGATTGTCGAAGGTTAACAATTTTCAGATTTGCTATTTTTTGTTTTTTGTTGATGGGAATATTTCGAACCATTGCTTTATTATAGCCAATGAATGAAACTTCAACAAAGTATTTTCCTGGTTTTAACTTTTGGAGTTCAAATTCACCTTTCCCATTGGTAATTGTTCCGTCAATCAATGTCGAATCAGTCATCGTGTAAACTGATACAGTTGCATATTCCACAGGAATATCCATTGCATTATCCATAACAATACCCTTAATTACTCCCCCTTTAATTTCAGAGTTCCCAACAGGTACAGTTGCTTTTGCTGATGTAAATAAAACACAAAAGCTTATCAAAAGAATTAATCGATTCATTTAGTAGATTATAAAGTTTTTAAAATTGCCCTAACAAACTTACAACTCAGAATCCAAATACATCAATAAATTTACCATTTTAGATTTTCATTAACATTTGGCCGATAAATAAGTCTCTTTTCAGGATTTTAGTTCACTTTATAGACGCGTGAAAGGTAAAAAGGTTTAATCGGAAATTAATTTTATTTGCAATTCCACTTCTCGATGGCTATTCTACCCGTTTCTCGCCCTAATTCATAATCCTTAACTAATAAATCATAGTCTTGGGTAAATCGTTTGGTTTGGAAACTTTCTGGAGGACAAACATCAAATATTTGCAGATTTTTTGGCGGGTTTTGAATCAATTCAATAGCTGAATTGTATGTTTCGGGGCGTTTTTGCAAAGCACTTACCAGTCCAGGATATTTGCGAAAAAGAAATTTCCCTAATCTGGCCTCTAATCCTTTTTTCATTCGAAAAGAATCTGGACGCGAACGAATCACCATTATTTTTGTAGCACCTTTTTCTATTGCTCTTTGAATTGGAATTGGAGCAGACACACCACCATCCGAAACAATTTCATTCTCTATTTTTAGGAATTTTCGATAAAAAAGAGGAACCGTACAGCTTGCTTTCATTACATGACTAAGACTATCTGCATCGGGTTTTATAAATTGTGAGCGACCGTCAGAATTCATGGTTACACCAATTTCAAAATCAGGATTCTCGGCAAACAAGATATCAGTACTTATTGGCAAATCTCGCGTGGTGATGTCCCAAGACCAATCCAAATCCATTAAATGACCACCATTCAGAAATTTTTTCCAACTAATGTATTCTGGACGTAAAGAATAATCCGTAAACACTTTAAAGTTTCGACCTTTCTGTTTTGCCAAATAAGCTGCTGCATTAATCGCACCTGCAGAAACACCTAGAACCGTTTCAAAAGGATTAAAATCAGCTTCCATAAATTGATCTAACACTCCAGCGGCAAAAATTCCACGCATGGCACCACCTTCTACTACTAGTGCTGTTTTTTCTTGCTGCTCATTCATTTCTGATCAATTTAATAAAAGCTCTCTCTCGACAAAAGAAGCTTTAAATACTATCTATTATTGATTCAATTCTTTTCGAATCAAATTTTCCACTTTTTCAGTTATTTCAATTGCTGAATTGTTTCCAGGTTCAATTGGATCCAAAACTTTGTAACGTACTTTTGCTCCTAAACACAAAGGAAACATGCCATTTTTCTCTATTTGATAATTTCCATCTATTACAAAAGGAACAATTAGCGAATTTGGAGCAGCTTTAAGCAAAGCCTCAATGCCACCAGCTTTAAACTTTTTCATTTGGCCGGTTTTGCTGCGAGTTCCTTCTGGAAAAATGCAAGCTGCATAATTATTCTTTGCAATTAAATCACCCAATTTAGAAATTTCAGGTATTGCTTGTGCTCTATTTTTACGATCGATTAAAGCAGCTCCCGAATGACGAAGATTATAAGAAACACTAGGAATATTTTTAGCTAGCTCTTTTTTAGAAATAAACTTTGCATGATGTTTTCTAAACAACCAAACAATTGGAGGAATATCATAAACTCCCTGGTGATTTGAAACGATTATTAAAGGACGATCGGTAGGAAGATTGCATTTTGGTAAAGAAGTAATTCTTACGCCTAAAAATACGACAACACGCATCAAAAAAAAGTTTAGAACTTCAACAGAATTCTTATGTGCTTGGTATCCGAAAAGCTTATGACTAATGACTTGTATTGGATGAAAAATAACCAATAAAAGTAAAAATAGGATATAAAATATAACGCTTAAAGGATATGATAATATCTTGATCATTTAATTTCTTGATTTGGTAATTCTCCACAAAAGAACAAAAAAAATATTTGGTGAGAAAAACAGAACCTGAAATTTTAGCCTTTAAACTACTCGTAAGATAGATTACAACAATAAAAAAGCCTCATTTTCATGAGGCTTACAATTCCATTAATTTATTGCAAAACGAAGCAAAACTGAGTATTCTAATTTAATTTTCTGAAAATCGAGATTCGGCACATCCATTTTTGCCATGCTACTCATTCCTCGAATTCGAACGGCAGTATTTGCATATTCATTTTTGTAATGCGACGAGCTTTCATTTATATAGATTGCTTTTCCTACTGTCTGTCCTATTGCCTCACATAAATCTGTAGCTTTTTCTTTTCCAGCTTTCATTGCATTAATCTTAACTTCTCTTCTATATTTTTCAATATCAGAATGATCTACTCGTAGTATATTAATATTCGATATTTTAATTTTCTCAAGCTCTACAAATACCTTAGCAAGTGTTTTAGAATCATGAACGAGCAATTCAAAATCTTTCGATTTCATTACATTGGTTCTTTTCATGAAGTGAAACTTTAAATTACTACCAAAATCAGATACAGAAAGCTGTTTCTCAAGGTTTATACCAGCCTTTTTCAATGCTGAGAACATTTGCTTCTCCAACACTTCAACACTCTCTTTATTTTTGGTGTCTTTTTCGTCTATATGGATATTTAAATAGATTTCGTTAGGAACAATCTCCATTTCAGCTACCCCTTTTACTTCAATATAATTCTGATCGATAAAGTTCTTCTGTCCTTGAGCCATAGCTGTACAACTCAAAAAAACGGTCAATAAAACAATTACATTCCTTTTCATATGATTATAATTTGATTTTTAGTTGCCATATGGAACTTACCATGCTGAGATAATCATCTCCCTGTGTGTCAAAATCGCTTTGGCATGGACGTTTCATATGATTTCAATTTTGTGCGTGCTTGTTAATTAAATACGAAACTGATTTAAACAAATATCGTGCTAAACAGTATTCATTGCAAATAAAAGATGCCCCTTATCAAAAGGGTTGCGTCGAATCAACAAAAAAGGTTGAACCAATACATGATTCAACCTTTGTCTATTTTATTTCTACTAGCTTATATTAATTTTAAGCTTAAGAGATTTTCTTTTTAAATAACAGCGAAGCCAACCAAGCCATAGGAATATAGGCACCTACCAAATCAGTAATCGTAAACCATACTGGCGAAGGCAACATGAAAACATTGGTTATGCCTCCTGCCAAGAAAAACAAACCAATTACAATGGCAAACTTCATTTTATGACTTACAGCAATAGTTCCAGCTAATAAAGCTCCTGCAAATGTTCCAAAAGCATGTGCTACAAATGGCATGATAAAGTGTCGAAATTCAAACAAGTGCATGTTGGCTTTCAAACTTTCTACATTGCTAAGATCAACCCCTTCGGGTGGTGGAATAATTGAGCCACTAATCATGATTACACCCATATTTACTGCGCTTCCAACAATAAGACCAACTAAGACTGCAACAATATTTCTGATAATGGTTTTCATATTTGTTTGTTTAGTATTAATCGTGATTAACCTTTCGTTCTCATCTTCAACAAAGACTTAAAAATCATATAAAAACAGGATCCTAATTTCATAAAAAGCTTTTATCTGAAAATATTATATCTGTTTGTCAAAGATATTAAGATTTCATTGCTTACATACTCTTTCCCAATTTTTTGTTAAATATGTAATAGGAATAACTTTAAGGAGAATATGAAGTAAAAAAGCTTATTAACAACTATTCAAAATGAACATTTAAGTATCAATGGATAATTTACAGCACATTCCCATGGCCTTATATGCTTAAAATTGACATAGCCAATTATCTAAAGCGTTTAAGGTCCTTTTTAAAAACTTGCTTATTTCTTTACTTCAATACTTAAACGGTATCGGCTTTTTGGCGCATAATTGAACAAGACTTCGCCGCCCTCAGCGCAAGCTGAGTACAATTCTTCATCAACTCTGTATCTCGTATTTTCAACGATAATGCTATAAGAATCGAAGCCCTTCATTTCTTGCCCTACATATAAAGTCCCACTCCCAGCTTCATAATCTCTCTTCGCCTCTTTCCTCTGAACTATTTTCGTTTCAACCTGCTTCTCCTTGTAACTAATATCTGAAATGTATTTCCAATTCATCTTGTAGCCAATAAATAGCGATAAACAAGCAAATACTGATACCATGATCAACAAGATCTCAGTATCGACTCCAAGCCAGCCAAAGTTGGCAACATAGGCTCCACCAACAAAAACATTTCCAAATAGAAAAAGCATAGAAGGAAGAAGATAACCCATTCTGCATTGGTATCTTAATTCTTTAATATCAATTTGTGTTAATGCTTTTTTCATTTAGCTGTTTATTTCTGCCAGTACTTTCTCAGCATTTTTATTCTTAGGATTTAATTCTAATGATTTTTGATAAGCCTTTATTGCATTTGCTTTATCGCCTAACTTCAAAAGGCATTCGCCGTAACTATCAAAAGCATTAAAACCTTTTGGATACAATTCTGTATTCAATTTAAAAACCTTCAAAGCCCCTTTTTCTTTTCCTTGTGCCAACAATTCATAGGCAAAACTATTAACTCCTCTTTCGGAGATATCGTATTTTGATAAGTCGGGATCTTCGCTTTTTATGAACTGAATTAATTCATTTGTCGTTTTTCCTTCCTTCACCAATTCGTTTAGCTTTTTGCGATTCATCTGCTTTAGCTTTTCTTTTTGTTGAGCCAAAGTACCTACACCATATTCTATTCGCTCTGCATCAGTAATAAGCGTTGTATCCATATCGCGCATCTCCCAAGGCTCATCATTCATTCTCCAAAATTGCGTACCATAAATCTGCGGCTTTTGCCTACTCAAAAGGTTTCTATCAATTGCAGCGGCTAATAACCATTTGTTAGCCGTTGAATCCAACTCAATCGATTTCTTCATTAATTTCACAGCCATTCCGTAAGCAATGGAATCTCCTCCATGCTGAAAAAGCATAGCGGCATGATGATAATCCTGTGAGGTAAGTACCTTATTCGAATCTAATAATTCAGAAACTCTTGCCTTTCTTATGCTATCTCGCTTTCCTACAACATTCCAATCTATCTTATCTGTTCTACGATCTCCCTGATCGGCTTTATAGATCTCAATTAGTTCTTGGTTATCGGCATTTTTCTCTTGAGTTTTTTCATTTTTAGAATTGCACGATATCAATCCGCAAATTATGGCTAGCAATACAATTTTTCTCATAGTTTTACTTCTCATTATGTTACTGTACGGTAGTATTATTTCTACCCAATATTATAAAATTTGTCATTCGACCATTTTACCGGATTTTCAGAAATGTAATTCCTTATTCGCTGAAATGATTCGTCATTTCGAATGATATGATCGTGAAATCGTGCTTGCCAAGCAAAATCGGCGTCTATTCTACGGGCATTAATGGTCACCCCTGATTTAAAACCACGCATTATCGCTGCCAGATTTTTTGATTGGGGTGCAAATTTGTTGTTTGTAGAGACACAATGCATTGCGTCTTTACGCTGCACATTGTATTGATTTTCGCCAATTACGATAATAGCATGAAAATGATTAGGCATCACCGCATATTCATCCATTTGCAAACACATATCAGGTCGCATTTCAAATGTTTTTAACCATTCCTCTTCTATGATTTTTCCAATTTCAGATAAATGCATTTCCCCATCTACAACATCGCCAAAATAGCATTCCCGATTTTGCGTACAAATGGTCACAAAGTACATGGCATTCGATCCATAATCCCAGTTTTGCAAACGGGCTGATGGTATTCTATATTTGTTCTGAAATTTTTCTGCCATTCCTTTGTTTAGATATTACATCACGTTTTATTGGTAGAGACGCAATGCATTACGTCTTTACGTTGTGCATTGTATTGATTTTCGCCAATTACGATAATGGCATGAAAATGATTGGGCATTACAGTATATAGGTTTTACATCACGATATGTAGAGACGCAATGCATTGCGTCTTTACGTTGTGCATAAGGTTATACGTCGTATTGTACAGTTCTGTATTGCATATTTAGCCTATTAATAATCACATCCAATTGTTATTTTTTTTTAAGCAATGTAAATGTATCGTAACTATAAATCCCAATTTGCAAGGCTATTAATTGGGCATATATGACGAATGATCAGATTTAATTTCCTGCACCTTTACTGATTCTACCACAGCTTGTTTTTTAATGACTGGAGTAAGCTGATCGAACCTCATCAATCTTTTTGTCAGTTTAGGGTGTGTGGATACCTTTTCGGCGAACCAAGACCAAAATCCGATCTCCGTTTGCTCTTGCTTTATAAACTCATCAACATTTACTTTCTGCCATATTTTTTTACCTGCAGCCAAAAGCAAAATACCTGGCTGAGCTCCTTTAGGCTTTAGTGAGAATCCGATACTATCGCAAGTATATTCGCACGCTCTTGAATAGGCTCCATTTAAGAAAGGAACAATAATGGAAGGAAAAAAGATCAATGATTTAATCATGTGCTTTCTCTTAACATGTCCCAACTCATGCCCAATAATAAATGCTAGCGAATCGTAATTATTTTCGTAGGCTTCCTCTACTATATCCGAGTACAATACAATGTAATTACTACCGATAAACCTTGCAGCAAAAGCATTTAGCAAACCTCCATTCTGAAGGATGTAAACATCAGGAACATTTTGCATACCCAGTGTTCTGCATTGTTCTTCTACGATCTTATTAAGATCCGAAAACTGCTTATCTGTTACCTTAATAGAGTTTCCTTTCAAATAACCGATCAACAATCCCATCCTAAAGAAAAGGACAAGTAATATAATCGGAATATAAACCAACAAGGGAACAAATGACATGAAATTATCATTCGAAAAAAGTAATTTAATGATATAGTAGAAAAGCACATAACCTGCTAATCCAAATATTACTTTTAATGCAAAATAAAAGTTTTCTTTCGGTTCAATTTTGTATTCTAAATTATCCATTGTATTGATTAATTGTGTGTTTGTAGTTTATGTGACGGAATTGCCTATTGCTGTCCTACTAAGTCCCCATAATTTTTGACCAATTATATATTGTCATTTACTGATTATAGTTACTATTGGCTATTGATTTTGGTAATTGATCGTAAAGTTTGTTTTTCTAGTCTACAAATCCACACGTTACAATCGTGCAGAAGCGAGAACCACATCACGACATTTTGTAGAGACGCAATGCATTGCGTCTTTACGTTGTGCATTACCTTCTGCATTGTATTCATTTTTATATGTTTATTTATCTGTTAATGTTTTTTATAAATGACCTATAACGCCCATGATAATTTTACCTTTGTTGTGTTCAATTATTCCTTATTCTTTTTTCGATTTCTATATTTTTTCCAAGCGTAAACTATAATTCCTACAATTATCCAGAAAGGCCAAATTTTAATCACAAACACAATAAAATCCACAAATCCAAACCAACCTTTTGAAAGCGCATGCTTTAGTCGTTTTGTAAATTTATCACGTTTTTCGGGTTGGTATTTATTATCCTTAGGCTTTGATATTTCTAAATCGAGTGTGCTATAATCTACTAAATCACTTAAATATTTCAGCCTCCCTATTGTACTTTCAATCTCCTCTTCAATTCCTCGAATCCTTTCTTCAATTTCAAGGATATCTTTAACTGATTTCGCCTGTTTCAATAGGTCATTGTACTTTTTTAAGTAATTCTTTTTGTTTTCAAGTCTAATTTCTAAATCAATGAATTGATCTGTGACATCTCTTGCATCAATTTCCTTATACTTTATTTCGCCACCGCCCGTCTCAATCTCACCAATCAGCTTTTCAAAGCTATTACTCGGAATTCTTATTTTCAGATTATAGAATATTTGCCAATCCGAATTGTTTAATCGTTCATTTGCATAATATCCACCATGCTTTACCACTAAAGAATCTATCTGTTTTTTAGTCTGTTCTAAATTATCAACCTCAATACCAATCCGTCCATCTTTTATGATTTTTTTCTTAATCACTTCTTTTGTCTCCCTTGGAGGTAAAGGTGGTGGACTACTTAGTTCTTGTCTTGTGATCGGAATCATTTCTTCCATCATCAAATCATCTGCAATAAAATCAGCTTTATCCGACGGGCTCTGATGACACGATCCTAATAGGAATGCAATAAATAGAATAAAAATTGTATGTTTCATAATCAGTATTTTCTTATAAGATGCTTTTTCTTTGCTTATTCCATAAATCTCATGCGCATTAATTATGCAAATACAGTAAGTTGTATAAATTGTGGCAGTTTGCGTTATTCTTTTTCTTTCAAACATCTGCTAGGCACAAGTTTACTGCTTGCGAAGAACACGAGCTACAAGCTCGGGCTAACGGGGAAAAATGATTAATAACTAAATCTATTTGTTTTTCTATCATCCGGAAATGACATTGGATTATTATTAAACCACTCTATGAATTTACTATGAGTACTCGCATTATTTGACTTCCAAATCTGAAATTCATTCTCAGCACCTCCTTTTAAAGTCCAATACATATATGGCTCAAACATTTTGTTTTTAATCAAAAAGTCATGATAGTCAAATATAAGATTAGGATATCTTTCAGCATATTCAGCATTCCATTCTTCTAGAAATTGTTTTCTAATATTAATTAAATTATCTATCGTAAATTCAGGCTCGACTCCTTTATATCCTTGCTCCATGACAAGATTGTGTATCGTTTCGAAGGAGAATTTTATATCCTTTAAATCACCTAAAACGATATTGGTAGCCTTATGACTGAATTGTAATCCCCATTTATTATTTTTTATAGGAAAGCATGTTTTGTATGTATCGTATAGAAGTTTGCTTATCTGAGCGGACCTTTGCGAATTTGGCTCAAGGTTGAGAAAGATTTCCCCATAATAAACTCCCCATATCCGCTCATCCGTCTGAGCTAATACTTGACTTGCATAATAGTAATTAGATGAATGAGATGGGTCAGCCACGATCCCTTGCTCCCAAATATCTAATGCTTCAAACCATTTCTCCTGACTTGCCATAACTATGCCTTTTTCAAGATGTAATTTACCGGAATTGGGAAATTTCTTGATTCCTTTATCATACATTTTAATAGCCTTAGCTTTATTTCCTTTTAAATCATAGGAATTTCCAATCAACTGATAAACAAGATCAAAAACATCGGGGTGTTTTAATAATGGTTTAGCAATCTCTATACTTTTATCATATTCTTTTGTTAATTGATAGGCAAATGCAATTTCGTAGGGAATGGTAATAAAATCTGGATCAATTTGTTGAGCCCGTTCTAAAATCTTTATTGATTCATCTATTTTACCATTATCCATTAACTCAACTGCATGATTTTTCAAGTCAATCGCTTTCTCTCTTTCTGTCTGAGCTTTACAAATTGTACAAAGTCCAATAAGCAGAATTAGTAAGGTTATTTTTCTCATTTTATAAAAGTGTAATTCAGTTTAAATAATAGGTTTTGTTTCAATTTCCACTCAGCGGCCGTACCATCTTCTTGTGCTCCCAATAGCAATTAATTGCAAACGACTCATAACCCCCATGATTATTTAGCTTTTATTGGCATTTCGTTTTTTCATTCATCACATTCGCAATTTACATCTTCCAATTTCCACGTTTTTAGAATGTTTTCTTCGTTAATATTGTTTATATCAAAGTCAACTTGCAAAATTCTATTAAGTTCAAATTCAATTTCCCAAATTGCAATATCTCCTTCGTCAGCATCTTCATTGTTGCACAAAATAAAATATCTTTCTCCAAATGCCTTGTGAAATGAAATTGGATAATCTTCCATTTCCTGCATTTCAAATTTTAATGAATCATTTTTCAAGTCAAACACTGCAAAACCACTTAAGTCGGATTCGTAAATTGTGAAAAGAAGACTTTTGTTTGGATCGTAATAGTTTAAACCACCGATTATATTGAACACTTCCCCCTTGTCATCAACTATGATAGTCCTTCCGTCATAATCTCCGTGTTTTGTGAAAATTAAGTGGTTATCAATTTGTATTGGTGTTGAAATACCATAATGTCCACCAACTGGTTCAGATGTAAAGTTCAAACTATCAATTGAATCATTATTTCTAGATATTAATAGTCTTGATTTACAGTAAAATTCTTTTCCATAACTTTTGGCCTGTGTCAAAGTAATTTTTATGTCATTGAGAGTATAGGTTTTTTTTGAAACTTCTGATTTTTGCTTATTAGGCACAGTTTGAGCTGATATTTGTGCTTTTAACTGCACAGCTTTTGTTTCCTGCTTTTCTGTATTCGACTTACAAGAAATAATTAAGAAAGCAAAAATAATTGTCATTAGTATTTTCATTGTTGTCTCATTTTTTTCGTTTTTGTGTTAACAAATGTGTATATCGCATCCATGCACTTTACAACATCCTATTGGGTGGCAATATCGCACAAATTCGTTTTTCGCCCTTGAATCTACAAAACAATATGCCGCTTACAAAAGAATCGCACTGATAATTTAACAGTGCATTATAAGGCAGACAAATAAAGAGTAAGTAGTCTTATTTTTAGAGAATTAAAGAACACTAGCTTTACTTGTTGTAGTAGACAATAATTTATACACAATATATTTTAAGAGAGGGCACCTAATTTGGTGGGTAGGGCACCTTTTTTCATGCCCTAGGCATGTATTTTGGTGCTCTCTCTCCCATTTCAGTATTCATTATTAGGCACAAAAAAAAGTGGAAGAATCTCTGCCTCCACTTTCACCCATTACACGTCAATCCATACCATTGCAATTATTCTGCAACAACAGGTTCTTCAGATTTTTTTTTAGGAGCAGTAGATGGGAACTGCTTTTTTAAATCCTCGTAAATTGGTTTTGCGCCAGTCACGCCATCTTTTGCAGCTTGTTTAATGTAGTGGTAAGATAATACAGGAGAATAGGCTTCGTTTCCGCACAATGCTGCTGTATCGTTTAGCTGGCTTAGTTGTTGTTCCAAATCTTTAATTATAGGATTGATCACCTTCCACGCTTCCACATCTTTTTTTACATCTTTCAATTTAATGTAAGGCGGAATTAAGTCGGGGTTGCTTTCGGCTAACATACAGCCTCTTTCAATAAAATCGAATAAACGATGTCTACTCTGTTTTCTACTATCATTATCTGTTTTTATTTTGTTTAGTATGCTTAAGGCTAATCAATTTGAATAAAGATAGGTGGAGAAATTACATTTTGCAATAGAAAAAATCCCTAAAGCGTTCTATTCAAAGCATCATAACCATAACTACTTTACGGTAGTGGTGTTTGTAATTTTAAATCGGAACAGTAAAATACATTATATAACAAATACAACAAACAATAAATCATTTTGTTTTATAAGACACACCAAGTATAGAGAATAATATTGCTTCCTTATTTCCTAACTCCCTTAAAGAAGCAATCCGAAATAGGACCTATTTTTCTTACCATAGAACCGTAAAAAGAAATGCTGATTTCCTAGCAAATCCACAATGAAATATTTCTATAAAAAGACAAATGGATTGCTTTTTAAGAAGCGACAAAACACAAAAAAGTCCGAAGCAAATCAAGTTTACTTCGGACCTTAGCTCTACTATTTAAGAGGCCTATTCTTTAAACAAGCCCAATAAATTCTTTATTATTCCTCTTCAAGTTTCCAAGTTCTAACCCAATCAACTCTCATGGTATTGATTGCATCGTCGCCCAAATCGGTTTTTAAAGCCAAACCACCTATCCAATCGGCTTCTTTGGTCCACAAATCGAAAATCACTTCCAAGTCTCTTGTAAACTCACGATTTGCATAAGTTGTTCCTGATTTATCGTGACCTACCACAACGCTACCTGCTGGTTCTCCATCTAAATAAAACTGAATGTTATTGGCATCTTTCCACCACACACCAAAGGTATGGTAATCCTCATTCCATTTTACTCCTTTCAACGGATTGGCATCGGATAAATTTGTATTCATAAAATCATCTGAATCATTTATTTCAACGGGTAATTTATCAGAATCGGCATGCCAATATCCTGAATGCATTAGCAAAGGATAATCAGGCTGACAGCCACAAGATGGTTTCGAATTGTTTTCAATAATATCAATTTCGTCTCTATTTGTTGAGTTTCCATTATTCAACCAAAAGGTATTATATGCTGAAATATGAGCTGTTTTAATTCTTGCCTCGGTATACATCGGATAACTTGTTTCGGCTTTGGAGTGAATTCGTGCTGTCTGGAACCATCTGCCATCGGCATTACTTTCATTTAGCGTAGCCTTTATCCACAAATTTCCATCCTTCACCCCCGAATTATTATCCGATTGTGACATGAATACAGGAACACCGTAATTCCATGTCGACTTGAACCATTTATCGCTATCCCAAGCATCAAACTCATCGGACATGCTTTCAAATTTAACCCATTTCTTTCCCTCAGGAGTGGTATCATCTATCGATACAAAAGATGGATTGTTGGGATCAATATTATTAAAATCGGCAGTAGTTGGACCATCCGCTACCGCATTTACTGTTATGTCTACGCTTGCCCCATCGGTATCACCATCCGCATCGGTAAGGGTGTAAGTAAAGCTATCTGTGCCATTAAAATCTACATTAGGTACATATTCAAACACCCCATCGCTTACTTCACTCACACTCCCATTACTAGCATCTGAAAGCAAACTGTAATCGTCTCCATCACCACCATCATTACCTATTTCATCATTCGCCGAGACTTTAACCTGATTTGGCGTACCTGCAAAGCTATCCTCATCAACCGCTAAATTATCATTTACCGCCTTTGGCTTATCATTTGTGTCTACTGACTCTGCATCCAAATCAGAATTACTACTGCAAGAAGTTTGGCATATAAATAAAGATAAAATCAGTAAAAAAAGAGTGTGTTTGCTTGTTAAGCTTCGTTTCTGCATCATTGTTTCATTAAATTTAAGTTCTGACAATTCGTTTTTATTTTGAAGATATAAAAATACATACCCTTTAGTAAACCTCCGTATTTACTAACTAAACAAAAACTGAACAACTGCAATAAATCTCGTATTAAGAGTTTTTGAACTTTCGATCATGGAAGTAAATCAAGAACTACAATCAAGTATTATAAAAACACAATTAAAGACTTGGACATCTTTAAATATTTTTTCGTATCTTAAGATATCAATCGGACCTAAACCAGCCGATTAATAGTCTTGCACCTAAAGATCCCACATATGAAAAACCTTTTCTTGTCTATCGTCCTAATATTGTTCTGCACCTATTCTAATGCACAAAATAGCCAATCGAATTCAGGCCAACTACAAATCGAAATAATCAACGGTATTAGCCTTCCCAATGGAGGCTTCGAAGATTTTGTAGAAGATGGATTCAATAGTGAACTATCACTAAGCAAACAATTCTGCGAAAAAATCTCCTTGGGCTTTGGAGCCAAACATTCCTCTTTTAATGTAAGACAAGAATTTGGTCCTGTACAAGGATCCCGAAACCAATACAGCAGTACTACATTTGATGTAGGGCCACAGTTCAGCTTGGGCAATAGCAAATTTGCCATTCAAGTATATGGAAGAACCGGATTATCGGTAACGAGTACACCTGAAATTAAAAGTTTACAGGCCAATACCGACATCACAACAGAGAAACTAAATCAACAAAGTGTAAAAGCATTGAGTGCTCGTGTGGGTGCCAAAATTAAAACGGAAGTTTGTACAGGCTTGCAACTATTCGTAAGTAGCGAATATGTAACTACACTCAATTCCGATATCAATTTCTATAGCAAAGATTTATCGAAAGCAATTGGTGCCGATGGCAGGTTAGATCCTGATTTGGCAAGTGAAATTCCATTCACGGCTAAAAGCTTGAATTTTTCTAGTTTAAACATGAATTTTGGCGTTAGCATTAGCATTGGTAGTCTTTGTGCTAACAATTCCCAGAGAAGCTCCAACCCACTCTATCAGAACTCAGGAACCAAAGGTGATAATCCAATGTATCAGCCTAGAAGCAGTAACAATAGCAACCCAATGTATCAACAAAACAGCAATCAAGGGGAAAATGTTTTGTACGAGGGTGCCAATAATTCGGGAGGCAACACAGGCGGAACATCAAGTGGCAAAGCACAAGATTACAATTCGAGCCGCAGTAACAGAGGAATTTCCGCCGATCGACCAAATAGCAATACAGGAAACAGAGGTGTTGCAGCTACCGACTACAATTCCAGCAGATCGAACAAAGCAGATACGGCTAGCGATACATCAGGTGATGATGGCAATAATGATGGAAGCAAAGCAACGGACTACAACTCGAGCCGAAGCAATAAAAACTCCAATCATTCTGTATTGGATGTAGATAACAATGGTGGAAATAATCGTGGCGTAGAAGCCACCGACTACAATTCCAGCAGATCGAACAAAGCAGATTCCGCTACCGATACATCAGGAGATGATGGCAATAATGATGGAAGTAAAGCAACGGACTACAACTCGAGCCGAAGCAATAAAAACTCCAATCATTCTGCATTGGATGTAGATAACAATGGCGGAAATAATCGTGGCGTAGAAGCCACCGATTACAATTCCAGCAGATCGAACAAAGCAGATTCTGCTACAGACACATCTGGAGATGTTGGCAATAATGATGGTAGCAAAGCAACGGACTACAACTCGAGCCGAAGCAATAAAAACACTAATCATTCTGTATTGGATGTAGATAACAATGGCGGAAATAATCGTGGCGTAGAAGCCACCGACTACAATTCCAGCAGATCGAACAAAGCAGATTCCGCTGCGGATACATCAGGTGATGATGGCAACAGTGATGGTAGCAAAGCAACGGATTACAACTCGAGCCGAAGCAATAAAAACTCCAATCATTCCGTATTGGATATGGATAACAATGGTGGAAATAATCGTGGCGTAGAAGCTACCGACTACAATTCAAGCAGATCGAACAAAGCAGATTCTGCTACAGACACATCTGGAGATGATATAGGAAATAACGGCAATAACAATGGCACTCGTGCACAAGATTACAATTCAAGCAGAAGCAACAGAGGTATTTCTGCCCCCGATGATGATATCCGCGAAAGCATGACCCAAGCGCAGAAACGAAAAATTAAAAAGAAATTGAAAAGAGAAGAACGTGCACGCCTAAAGAAGGAAAAGCTAAAGGAGAAAGAGGACAAGAAGAAAAGAAAAGCGCAAGCCAATTCTATTTATTAAGGTTCAAGAATAAAGCTTCAAGGAAAAAGTTTCAAGCTCCAAGGATAAAGTAAAAAGAAAGAAGGGCCATCTATTGCCCCGTGCTTTAGCTCGGGATGCAGTAATGAAAACAAAATCCAAGAAACAAGGAGAAAGGAAAAAGTTTTAAGCTCCAAGGAAAAAGTAAAAAGAAAGAAGGGCCATCTATTGCCCCGTGCTTTAGCTCGGGGATGCAGTAATGAAAACAAAATCCAAGAAACAAGGAGAAAGGAAAAAGTTTTAAGCTCCAAGGAAAAAGTAAAAAGGCAGTAGGTTAATTTTACTGATAACCGTTCACTGCTAACTGATCACTGTAAATCATCTTCTTCTTCGGCTGTTCCAATAATCGATGTAGTTTTCTTGTGTTATTAGGCCAATAGAACCGGTATAAATTCCTCCACCCTCTACTGCGTCGTAAACACGTACTACAATTCTATTCTCTTGATTTGCTTTAAGCAGATTTGGAGGTAGATAATAGCCTCTAAGTTGACGATAAGTATCGGAATACTGTCGAACTGTGGATGGCTTGAACGCTCCCGATTGCCCTACCAAAACTCCATTTACATAAACCTGATCAAGATCGTCAATCTTGCCCAAAACCAAAACCATTCTTTCTGCCAGAACATTTGCACTTACAGCAAAATCGAGCACATAGCAAGCATAACCATCATAGTTCTTGTAACCTTGATTTTCCCAATGGCCAGGAACCAAAATATCATCCCAATCAATTACGGATCCAAGATCTTTGTGGGCATTTCGACCTGTTTTAAATTTCCAATCTCCTTGCAAATCAACATCCAAAGGAATGGCATCGCGATCGACAACTAAAGAAATATCACCATGAACAATCCCGCCTTCTCCGATATCATCGTAAACACGAACAGCAATGGTATTGTTGTTCTCTTTTAAATAGCCAACAGGAACATGATACACACGATTAGAATTGTAAGCCGTTGAAAAATGAGGTGGAAAAGTACCGGTACGCCCTACCCTTTTTCCATTTACGTAAACTTCATCTACATCATCAATAGTACCTAGTTTAAGAAACAAAGATTGCGCTTTTAACGAGGATGGAAAATTAAAACTGGTTCGGTACCAGGCAAAACCATCGTAGCCATGAAAGCCCTGATTTTCCCACTGTGATGGTACTTGAATTCGCTCCCAATTGGAATCATTATAATCGGCTGCTGCCCATTTTTCATTATCTCCTATCGAAAATTTCCACGATCCATTCAAATCAACCACTTTCCGATAATCTTGAGCACTCGCATTCCAATTCAGCCCAATAAAACACAGACTAATCAATAATACTTTTAGCAAATCTATTGTATGTTCTCTTCTCTTCTCCATTTCTCCAGTATAACTACGCACCCTTGTTTAATCGAACCAATAATCAAAAAACTTCTGCACATTCGATCGATTGTCTTTGTATTCCCTTTGAAGCAATGCCTCGGCTCTGTCTCTATTGGTAATTCCAATAGGTCCCCTATAAATTCCACCTGGTCCCATATGATCGGTCACAATAACTTCAATCTCATTTCCATTCGACCTATTCAGTAAGCCATCTGGTATTTCATAAGCACGAAAGGTAGCATAATTCGAATTCGCATAAGAACTTCTTCGATCCTGCTTAGCTCTTAATACTCTCAGCTTATCTCCATTCAAATATACCTCATCTTCATCATCAATTACACCCAGAACCAAAACCTTGTCATCTCGACTTAAATCGGATGGATAGGAAAAACTCTTTGTGTAAACAGCTTTCCCATCATAGTCGTTGTATCCTCGTGCCTCCCAAAATCCAGGAACAAATATTTTCCCTTTTCGGTAATTCACACAATTCAAATTTCCTTTATCTACCGTTTTATTGATTTCAAAATTCCAGTAGCCACTTAAGTCTACATCCATTTTTATCTGATCGAGATCTAAAAACAAACCAATGTCACCACTAATAATTCCACCATCCAAAATTTCATCGTACACACGAACTGCAATTGTATTTTTGCCATCTTCCCGAAGCAAACTTACCGGAACTGGGTACATTCGCGGAATATCATAAGCCGTTTTCATTCGAGGAGGAAAATTCCCCGATGCGCCTACCAATTTTCCATTCACAAAAACCTCATCAACATCATCAATTTTCCCCATTCGCAAATAAACAAACTCACGATTGTATGATTGATTCAATTCAAAAGTTTTTCGATACCAGGCGTATCCATTGTAGTCCTCGAAACCATTTGTTTCCCAACTATCAGGCACAAATACCTTTTGCCATTTCGAATCATTATAATTGGGGTTGGCCCACTGCGGATCATCCCCAATTGAAAATTTCCAATATCCTTTTAGGTTAACCAAGCTTCTCAGGTTTTCTGATTTTACACTACCCACTTGAAAAATCAAGAACAGTAGCAGTAAGCCAAGCTTTACCATATGTATTTTAGAGATCCTACTTTTCATTATCATCCTTTTATCTTGTAGCTAATTCCAATTTTACCCTTATTTCATTTTAAATGTAAAATGAAGTGCCAATTCCTGTCCAACTAAATCAGAACTTGCCTTAATTAACTTGTCGTCCATATTTTTTCGAATCGCTTTCTTAAGTTCATCATCAAAACCAATAACCTTACTAACTACCACTCGGTTGTTTTCATTTACCGTGCAACGTACAATAACCTGCTCCGATTTCCCTTCTTGCATAAAATCAGCAAAACTTGTACTCGAAACTGATCTTTTAATTTTCTTAAGTAATTGAATTTTTTCTTTTTCAATCTTTTGCTTCTCTGGCTCAACCGCCATTGCGAAATTAGTTGTTAATACTAAACATACTAATGCGAAAAATACAATCTTTATCGTTTTCATAACCCTAATTTTAAATGTTACCAATCATTTTTAAAACTTTAAAAGAGAATGAATTCGCGCGCCATTCATTCCTTTCTTCTATCTTAACTTTCTATTGGTAAAATTAGGCTACAAAAAAAACATTTGTGTCACCCGCAAGTTAGCAGTTGTCATCAATTGTCACAGCTTTATATTTCCTTCTAAAACCCCGAGCTAAAGCACGGGTCAATTGATGACTCTTTATCCTTTTTCTTTAGAACTTGGAGCTAGAAACTTTTTCCTTTCTCCTTTCTACTTTTTCCTTGAATCTTGTTCCTTTATCCTTGTCACTTTCTACTTTGAACTTATACAACTAATCGATACCCAACTCCGTGCACGGTTAATATTACCTTAGCATGATTAGGGTCAACTTCGATCTTCTGTCTCAGCTTTAAAATGAAATTATCAATGGTTCGGGACGTTGGTTGGTATTCCATTCCCCAAATGTTATCAAGTAAATCGTCGCGACTAACAATTTGATTTTTATTTTTCCACAAGTAATTCAATATTTCCACTTCCTTATGAGACATTTTCACCTCGTTGCCATTTACAAATCCTTCAAATGAAGTAAAATTAATGTCCAAGTTACCAATCTGAACTCGCTCCTCTGTTGCAGCTTGTTCCAATGCTGGTGAACGACGCAATACTGCACGAATTCTAGCTAATAGTTCGCGTAAACTAAATGGTTTGGTTATGTAATCATCGGCACCAAACTCCAAACCTAATACCTTATCTATCTCTTCTCCACGAGCCGTTAGCAATATAATTGGTACGGCAACACCTTTCTTGCGAGCTGTTTTACAAATATCAAATCCCGAAAGCTTCGGAAGCATAACATCCAAAAGCACCAGACTATATTTATTTTCAAGTATTTTTTCCAGAGCCAACTCGCCATCATCGGCAAGGTCTACTTCATAGCCCTCAAATTCCAAATTATCTCTTAAGCCCATTTGCATGCTCGGCTCATCTTCTACAATTAATATTGGATACATAAGTATGCGTATTTTAATAAGGTCACTTTATTTATTTAATTTGAACCACAGGCTAAAAACACTTCCTTCTCCTGGCTCACTTTTCACATTAATCTTGCCTCCATGTGCATCCATAATGTGCTTTACAATACTCAAACCAATTCCCGATCCTTTGGTTTTATAAGCCAAATTACCAGTACTTACCCTATAAAACTTATCAAATATTAAGGATTGATCTTTTGTAGCAATGCCAATTCCATGATCTATCACGTTCAAAATTGCGTAATCAGCATTTTTCTCACATTGCAATTTAATCTTCTTTGTTTCATTGCTATACTTAACGGCATTATCAATCAAATTGATTATTGCCTCGGATACAGCCTCTTGGTCAATTAATAATTTCGGCAAATCTTCACAAGCCGCAAAGCTTATTTCAAAGCCTTTACTATCCAAATGTTGTCCATAATTTTGGAGGATGATTTCTACTTCTTGGTTTAAATCAGTCTCCTTAAAGTGATATTCCCTTTTACCACTTTCAATTTTACTAAAATTAAGGATGTTATTGACCATATTCGATAAACGATTCGCTTCTGCATTAATTACCTTATAATATTCCTGCTTTCTTTCTTCCGTAGGCACTCTATCCATTTCTAAGGTTTCAGAATACATATTAATTAAGGCAAGTGGTGTTCTTATTTCATGCGATACATTCGAAATAAAATCCGATTTCAATCGAGTTAATCGCATTTGTTGTTGAATGCTCTTGTATACAAACCAGGCTCCTAGCAACAGAATCACATTCATTACCACCAATAAAATAACGTTCGTTTTTGTTCGTTTACGAACCAAATCTTCTATGGTATTTCCTTTCATCTGAATTCCTAAATCGTAATTGGGAAACAACCAAATCTCTTTCTTTTGTTGGATGTTTTTACCCTCTGCATCAAACACCACATTAGAATACAATTCTGTATTTAACTCTCGGTCGATAACAGAAATATAGTATTGATCTTGTGCAATACCTTGTATTTTAGGTCCTAAATTCTCTTGTATGAATTTTTCCGTATCAACAAGTAATAAAACCGTTTCAACAGATAAGGAATCTTGATTTCTTGCAAAGGCAAACAAGCTTTTTCCATCCATATTAGCTTTCAGTACACCAATCTTCTGATACCCACTTTTAATGTATCGCTGTAAGGCAGCAATTTCAGATTCATTTACCAAGTAGATCTCTTCGAGTATTTTACTTAGGCTATTGATACTGTCTTCTAGTATTTTCTCTTTCGGAAACAGTTGGTATCGATCTGCATTAATAAGAAAAAAAGCATCTATCGAATAGTTTTTTGTCTCTAATAATTCAATTTCCTTATCAAGCCCATATCGTCCCTTATCCAGTTGATTAGCCCAACCACTTAAAACATCATCGGAGTATTGATTAATGGAAAACAGTACGGATTCCAACTGACTGGAATAAATAGAATCGATCACCGCCTCGTTTTGATTTAAATTGCCAATTTCGTAAGCAGTAAAAAACAGAGAAGGTAAAATAAGGATGATACTCAATGCTATGCCAATTTTCAATCCAGGCTTAATCATATAATTTCTTTTAGTATTTCAAATATAAACAATATTGCTGATGATAAAAGGCATTTACACGAAGCTAAGTAATGAGTTTTATTAAAAAAAAACAGATCCATTAATAAAACAAAGCATCTTGAACAGAATACTTTACATAGATTGTATCTTTCAGTATCCTTTTGCGTACAAAAAAAAAGATTCGAACAAATTCTTTGGCAAGCCCTATTAACCCTCAGCTTTAAGGATAAAATTCAGAATTCTGCTAATCATACAATTACTAACTAAATGTAAACAGTATCGAGAGAAACTTCTACTATGAATTCATTTGACCCTAAAATTATTCACAATGCTTTGCGTTACTTTTGTTTGGCATTGATCATTTCTCTGTTTTTTTCTTCAGGTGCTTATTCATTTCCTTTACACCAAAATACAAATCAAGAATTCAAATTATTAACGAAGAAAAAAGTATTAATTCTGCATTCTTATCATGAAGGATT
Source organism: Labilibaculum sp. (assembly GCA_016342745.1). Lineage (GTDB taxonomy): Bacteria > Bacteroidota > Bacteroidia > Bacteroidales > Marinifilaceae > Paralabilibaculum > Paralabilibaculum antarcticum. The sequence continues at coordinate 68,623 of JAEINT010000013.1, read as the reverse complement.
TTATTGGACAGACCGTATCATGAAAGGAATTAATACCGTTTTTGAAAATGAAGACGTAGAAACATTTACCAATTATATGGACACAAAGAGGTGTTCTGACTCTGCCTACTTTCAGCAACTAAAAGACATCTACCATCATAAATATTCCAATATCCAGTTTGATGCCATCCTCTCTTCAGACGACAATGCATTAAATTTCTTAATCGACTATGGAGATGAATTGTTTCCTAATGTTCCTATAGTATTTTGTGGAATAAATGATTTTCAACCAGAACGAATTCAAGGAAATGAAAACATTACAGGAATCTATGAATCTTACGATGTTTTGGGTACCGTGAATTTAATTCGGGAACTGCACCCAAATATTAAGGAGATAGCCGTTATTTACGATGCGACAGTATCTGGAATGGCTTTTCAAAATCGAATGACTCGTGTAGAATCAATACTAAAAGACAGTATCGATTTCAAACACTTATACGATCTTGATCTAAAAGATCTGCACATGCAATTAAGTAATTTACCAAAGGATGCAGCTGTAATTTGGGGAATTTACATACGCACACCACAGGGAGAAGTATTAACCAGTGAACAGAGTTTAGAATTTACCAAATCAGCAACAAAGCTACCAATCTATTGCATTTGGGATGTAGTTGGACAAGGCGTTATTGGTGGGAAAATTACGAGCCCAGTTTTTCAAGGAGAAGAGGCAGCTAAAATTGCTATAAGATTAATCAAAGGCACCAAAGCCAATGAAATAGAAGTTTCAGGCAGTCCTATGATTCACAAGTTTGATTATAATGCCCTTGAAAACTATGGAATATCTACTAGTGAACTACCAGCAAACAGTATCGTTGTAAACGAGAGTTATTCATTTTTTAAGCAATACAAAACCCTAATCTGGACAGTTTCAATAATAATAATTGTGCTGGTATTTATTGTTTTAATCTTATCGCACCTACTTCAGAAAATTAACACAACCAGCAAGGTATTACAAATTACCAATAACAGATTAGCCGTAGCAAAGGAAAAAGCAGAAGAAAGCGACAGGCTAAAAACTAGCTTCCTAGCTAATTTAAGTCATGAGATTAGAACTCCGATGAATGGAATTATTGGATTTGCAGAATTATTAGACTACAAAGAAATCTCTATTGAACAACAACAACGATATTTACATTTAATTAAAGAAAGTGGGCATCGCATGCTAGTGCTTATCAATAATTTAGTTGACATCTCAAAGATTGAAACAGGACAAATCTCCTGCAATATAGTAACCACTGATCTTAATCAATTAATGGAAAATACTTATCACTTTTTTAAACCTTTGGCTGAAAAAAGCAATTTGTCTTTAGCTTATCAAAGCCAACTCCCCAACACTGATTGCCTAATCGAAATCGATTCTCTTCACTTGGAACAAGTCTTGACTAATCTTTTGACAAATGCAATCAAATTTACAAAAGAAGGTCAGGTTCATTTTTCTTACCAAACACAAAATGACCAGCTCTATTTCTCTGTGAAGGATACTGGTCCAGGAATTCATCCAGAAATGAAAGATATTGTTTTTGAACGATTCAGACAGGCAGATACCAAAGCTTTCCACGCCGAAGAAGGAAGTGGCTTAGGTTTAGCAATTTCTAAATCATTGATCCAGTTGATGGGAGGAGAAATAGGTGTAAATTCAACGCCTGGAGAAGGTGCTGAGTTCTATTTTACCATTCCCTATGTAAAAACGCCACAAACAATAAATTCTTGAATCAAAAAAAGTCAGACTCCTCTCGAAGCCTGACTTTCCAACTTGTTATATTGTTATGATTTAATCATCACATTTCACTACTTCTACCTTTCCATTAAAGTATTTGTCTCGTAATCGTAAAGAAACATTTACCAATGCAATTAACACTGGCACTTCAACCAATGGACCAATAACAGCGGCAAAAGCCACTCCAGAATCAATTCCAAACACTGCAATAGCAACTGCTATGGCCAATTCAAAATTGTTACTAGCTGCCGTAAACGACAAACTTGCTGTCTTTGAATAACCAGCCTTGAATTTCTTTCCCATAAAGAATGAAATCAAGAACATGATGACAAAGTAAATTACCAAAGGAATTGCAATACGAACCACATCAAATGGTAACTCTACAATGTACTCACCTTTTAAGGAGAACATTACAAAGATTGTAAATAGCAATGCAAATAAAGTTAAAGGACTAATTTTAGGTATGAATTTCTTCTGATACCAATCTTTTCCTTTCGCTTTAATCCCAAAATATCTTGTTATCATTCCAGCAAAAAATGGAATTCCCAAGTAAATCATTACACTCTCAGCAATATCACCCATTGATACATCAACAACTGATCCTTCTAAACCAAAAAATCCTGGTAAAACCGTTATAAACACATAGGCATAAACAGAGAAGAACAAGACCTGAAAAATACTATTAAACGCAACCAATCCAGCTGCATATTCAGGATCTCCCTTTGCCAAATCGTTCCAAACAATTACCATTGCAATACAGCGAGCCAAACCTATCAAAATTAAACCTGTCATGTATTCAGGATAATCTTGCAAGAAAATAATCGCCAAAGCAAACATTAATGTTGGCCCCAACAACCAGTTTTGAACCAAAGACAGAATCAAAATTTTTCGATTCTTAAATACATCTTTCAACTCTTCGTATTTTACCTTTGCCAATGGAGGATACATCATGATGATCAAACCGATAGCAATCGGAACATTAGTTGTTCCAACCGATAGTTTGTTCCAAAATCCAGACATTGAAGGGAAGAAATAACCCATTCCAACTCCAAATGCCATTGCGGCAAATATCCACAAAGTAAGGTATCTGTCTAAAAATGATAATCGTTTATTTAAAGCACCCATCTTTATTTGTTTAGTATATATTCCTCATTGAATTTTGCAAAATCTCTACGAATTTCATCACGTACACGTCTAAATACATCAAAAATCTCCTCTTCTGTTCCTTCTGCGTAAGCAGGATCATCAAAACCAATATGCAAACGAGTTCCTACTGGACCTAAAAATGCAGGACATGCATCTTTTGCTCCACCGCATACAGAGATCAAATAATCAACTCCATCTTCCAAAAATACATCTACCATTTTCGGACGAAGATCGCTGATGTCAACGCCAATTTCAGCCATTGCTTTTACAGCAAGAGGATGAACTTGATCTGCAATTTTTGTACCAGCAGAAACCACTTCTAATTCTGGATTAATTTCTCGTAAAATTGCTTCTCCCATCTGGCTTCTACACGAATTTCCAGTACACAAAACCAATACTTTCATATTACTTTATTTTATATTTATTTAAAATTCTATTTCCTAACAAGATTTATCTTTCGATGGTGTAATTTGTATCAATAGATCTCCAATAATCTTGCTCAACTTCTCTATTCCCTTTTTATGCAAGCAATATTTAACTTTCAATCCTTCCACCTCTCCTTGAATCAAGCCAGCCGATTTCAACTCTTTTAAATGTTGAGATACAGTTGTTCTACTTAATGGCAAAAAATCTGAGATATCTCCTGATATGCATTTTGGTGTTGATGCTAAAAACTGCAATATTGCCACACGAGCAGGATGAGACAAAGCTTTTGCCAACGAGGCTATCTCCTGCTGATCCTCTTCAAATAATTCCAATTTCTTCATGCGATCTTATTGCTAAATTTATTCTAACATCTAATGACGCAAACATACGACATTGCTTTTGGTTTGCAAACTCATTTTTCATTCTTCACAATTTCTTAACATCAGATCGTATTATATATACAAGTAAAAACATTTGTCTAAAATTGTATAACAAAAAAAAGTCCCTCTCAAATGAGAAGGACTTAATAATTTTATAATAGTAAACTTATAATCTCGCTTCAAGTATTTCAGCAACATCAGTAACTGCAACATCAGGAAGCATACCGACATAACCTCTTTCTAAAAATCTTTTTGAAATGGTATCGATACTATCTTGTCCAACATTGTGATCACTTAAACGTGTTCCAATACCAACACTTTGGAAGAATTCTTCTGTTTTTTGAATCGCTAAAGTCTTTTTCTCCTCATCCGATCCCTCTGTAATGTTCCAAATTCTCTCGGCATATTGTAACAGCTTCTCTCCTCTTTGCTCTTTCAACTGAGTCAATAATCCTGGAAGAACAATCGCTAAAGTAACCGCATGGTCGATACCATGGAAAGCAGTTAATTCATGACCAATCATATGAGTCGCCCAGTCACTTTTTACACCCATTCCGATCAATCCATTTAAAGCCATCGTTGCTGCCCACATCAAATTTGCTCTATTCTCATAATCAGGTGTATCAGAAGCTAATGCTTTTGGTCCTTCTTCTAGTAGAGTTAACAAAATACCTTCTGCAAAACGATCCTGAACTGGCGAATTAACAGGGTAAGTTAGGTACTGTTCCATTACATGAACGTAAGCATCCACAATACCATTAACAATCTGTCTTTTAGGCAAAGAGAAAGTGGTTTCTGGATCCAACACTGAAAATTTAGGAAACAACAATGGGTTACCAAAAGCTTTTTTCTCTTTAGTGGCTGCTTTTGTAACAACTCCACCATTATTCATTTCTGATCCTGTAGCAGCCAAAGTTAATACTGCACCTAAATCAACAGCTTTAGTGATCGGTGCACGATTGGCTAAGATATCCCACTCATCACCTTCAAAATAGGTTGCTGCTGCGATAAACTTAGTGCCATCAACAACTGATCCTCCACCTACTGCAAGCAAGAAATCAATCTTTTCTGATCGAACAATTTCCACTGCTTTCATTAATGTTTCGAAATGTGGGTTTGGTTCGATTCCTGAAAATTCAGTAACATCATAACCTTCCAATGCAGCCATTACTTGGTCGTACACACCATTCTTCTTGATGCTTCCACCACCATAAGTCATTAAAATTTTTGCATTTTTAGGAACATGCTTATTTATCTCTGCAATTTTACCTTTTCCAAAAAGGATGTTTACCGGATTGTAAAAATCAAAATTTTCCATCTTTTATATCTGTTTTAAGTATTTATTTTTTTTGTAATATTTTCACTAATTCTTTTGCCATTTTCAAATCAGATGCTGGGTTTTGTCCTGTAATTAATCTACCATCGACTACAACATATTCCTGCCAATTCGCAATGCAAGAATAGTTCGCCCCTTTTTCTTTCAGAGCTGTTTCCAACAAAAAAGGAACTTTTGTATCCGTTCCAATTGCCTCTTCTTCACAATTGCTAAAACCAGTTGCATTCTTCCCATCAAGAAGAAAACTACCATCGGACTTTTTAATGTTTAGCAAACCAGCAGAACCATGACAGACGGCACAAACAACACCCCCATTAGAATAAATTTGCTCTGCAATACTTGCTATCTCTTCATTATGCGGCAAATCAAAAACTACACCATGTCCTCCTGGATAGTAAATCGCATCATAGTCTTCTGCCTGAACCTCACTAGGAAGTTTTGAATTGTAAAATTTCTCTTTTGCGTCTTTATCTTTTAAAAAGCTTTGAACCTTTGGATCATCTAAATCCAACTTTTTTACTGGAACCGTACCCCCTTTTGGTGATATAAAATCAATTTCAATTCCATTCTTCACGAGATAAAAATAAGGCACTGCAACTTCTAACACATAGCATCCTGATTCCCATCCATGCTTGTCTTTAAAATGACTTGTTAAGGCGAATAAAACTTTTGGCATAACACTTTAAATATTTTGATACAAACTTAAGGCTCCTATTTGTATAAATAAAGTTATTCTTTTTATACATTTATATAAATTTATTTATAGCATATGGTAAATCTTGAATGGTATAGATCATTTAAAGCAATATATGAACGTGGTACTTTAACGGGTGCTGCCGAAACATTATTACTAACACAACCTGGAGTAAGCCAACAGCTTACATCATTAGAAACTTATATGGGCGTTAAACTATTTGAGCGAAAACCCCGTAAAATGCTTCCAACTTCTCATGGAATTCAGTTGTATAATCAAATTGAAGATGCCATTATACAATTGGAAAAAACAGAAGAAAATTTTAAACGAAGAACTTTAAAAAACAGACCTACAGCAAAAGTAGGAATGCCAATGGAAACCTTTGGACATATTTTTGCGCCTATTCTCGATCAACTCGAAATGAATGTTGAATTCACTTTTGGTGAAACAGACGAATTGCAAGATAAAATATTCAAAAAGCAGCTTGACCTAATCATTACGAATAAACAAGTCACCTATCAGCATATTGAATACAAGCATCTTTGCAAAGAAGCTTTACTTTTGGTTTGTAGTAAGAATCTTGATACCGTTCCCTTTAACCGTTTCATTTACGAAAGAAAAATGAAAGATGCCGAAAAATGGCTAAGTGAGCAAAACTGGTACTCCTATTCATACAAAATGGAAGCTATAAAATCGTTTTGGATGGATAATTTCAAAAAACGTCCTTATTTTAAACCACGATATGTGATTCCAAACCTGATTGCAATAATTAGTGCTGTTCAGCAAAATAATGGACTTTGTCTTTTGCCATTAAGCATTTGTGAAGAATTACTTGAACAAGGAGAAATTAGAGAGTTATGGCAAGGTGTACAGACAACTTACTATGAGAACTATTTTGCCATTCAAACACAAAGCAAAAATTTAAATCAAGTAGAAGAAATAATAGAAAAAATCATCAGTAATAAAAACAAATAAAATGAAGAAAATATATCACTTAGGAAACTGCACAACTTGTCAGCGAATTATTAAAGAATTGAATTTAAGCGCCAATTTTATACTACAAGACATTAAACTAGAGCAAATCACTGCTGATCAACTTGATGAAATGGCTCAATTATCAGGAAGTTACGAGAGTTTATTCAGCCGAAGAGCAATGAAATATAAAGAACTAGGCTTAAAAGAAAAAAGCCTAAACGAAGATGATTACAAAAATTACATTTTGAAGGAGTATACATTTCTAAAGCGCCCCGTTCTAATTGTAAATGAAAAAATATTCGTTGGTAATTCAAAAAAAAACATTGAAAATGCTGCTAAAGAAGTGCAGAACAAATAAAGAAGTATTTCTATAATTTTGTTATTCAAACCTTTAATAATAACTTAAGAGTCGCAACTAACTATTTTACTAACAAACGAAGAGCATTTTGCTTTACAATAAATGTCTTCTTAAGCTTTTACTTATGCCCTATTTAAAAGTTCAAACAAACAAGAGTTTCTCAAGCAGAAAGCAACAAACTTTTTTAAAAGAGTGTTCAACGCTTATCTCTTTTGAATTAGGTAAACCCGAAAAGTATGTCATGACTGCTTTTGAACCTAAAGTAGAAATGACTCTAGGAGGCGTTACTGAACCCGCAATATTTTTACAATTAAAAAGTATTGGACTTCCAGATACAAAAACAAAAGACCTATCGAATAAATTTGCTTGCCTAGCTGAAGAAAAACTAAAAATCGCAAAAGATCGAGTATTCGTAGAGTTTATGGATGTTCCAAGAGGATTTTGGGGTTGGAATGGCATTCTTTTTTAGCATTTTTATTTAAAGATTAGTTAATTTTTTAACATTGTGAGTATTTTTTATTGTTTTTAGGAATATTTTACACAACTTTACACCATCAAACAAAAAAGATAACTCGATGACTCATTTTTTCACATATAAGAAGCTATATAAACGCAATAAACGTTCTTGACGCTCCTATGTATGAATTAATGTAACGCTATCGAAAAGATATATAAGCCTGCAGAAATTCTGCAGGCTTTTTTTGAACTATTAACTATAACCATACCTCTATACTATTTGAGGATAAATTGAGGTCAATCTGTTATTCCTTCTATCAAAAGAGATAACAATTTAAAAACAAGAAGTAATGAAAGTTTTAAAGTTTGGTGGTACTTCCGTTGGATCACCTGAAAGGATTCAAAATCTTGCTCAACTGGTTCAAAGTGATGAGCCCAGAATAATTGTTCTGTCTGCAATGGCTGGAACAACAAATTCGTTGGTAGAAATAACCGAATTTCTTTACAATAAAGAAATGGAAAAGGCGGATGAAAAGATTACCGAATTAGAAGGTAAATACAGAGAAAGAATAGAAGAATTATTCAAAAGCGAAGAAGGCAAATCGAAAGGTAATGAGTTGATTACATCGCACTTTAACTACATACGAAACTTTGTTTATCGAAGCTTTACGGTTTTACAAGAGAAAGCAATTTTGGCACAAGGAGAATTAATTTCAACAGCTTTTTTTCATTATTACCTTAGTGAAATAGGTGTTGATTCGGTATTACTTCCTGCCCTTAGCTTTATGCGTATAGACAAAGATGGTGAGCCAGATTCCTATTATATTAAAGAAAATATTGAGCGAGAACTGAGCCAACATACAAACCAAAAGTTATTTATTACGCAAGGTTTTATATGCAGAAACATTTATGGCGAAGTTGATAATTTAAAGCGAGGTGGAAGTGATTATACGGCCTCTCTTATTGGTGCAGCAATTCAATCAGAAGAAGTTCAGATTTGGACTGATATTGATGGATTTCACAACAACGACCCTCGTTGCGTAGAAAATACCAGAGCCTTAAAGCAGCTATCATTTGATGAAGCAGCCGAGCTTGCTTATTTTGGCGCAAAAATAATGCACCCTTCCAGTATTGTTCCGTGCAAACAATGGAGCATTCCTGTTCGTTTAAAGAACACTTTGAGTCCCTCGGATGAAGGAACTTTGATCTCTGACGCATTAGAGGGCAAAGGAATTAAGGCAATTGCAGCTAAAGATGGCATTACAGCAGTTAAAATAAAATCAGGAAGAATGCTTTTAGCCTATGGGTTTCTTCGTAAAGTCTTCGAAATATTTGAGATTTACAAGACTCCTATTGATATGATTACCACATCGGAGGTTGCGATTTCTCTAACTGTTGATGATTCTACTCACATTTCAGAAATAGAATCTGAGCTTGTTAAATTTGGTGCTGTTGAAATAGACTATGACCAATCGATTATTTGTGTAGTAGGAGACTTCATTTCCGAATCTGCAGGAAGTGCTAAAAAGGTAATGGAAGCTCTTGAAGATATTCCATTGCGTATGATTTCCTATGGAGGAAGCAAACACAATATTTCGGTTTTGGTAAACCAGGAAGACAAGGTAAAGGCATTAAGAGCCTTAAGTAATCATTTATTTTAGTTGTTGTACCTACAATTTATTTCATCATGTTTAGCAGCTCAAAAGTTAGCGAATTCTCAACGCTACCAACTCCATTTTACTACTATGATATGGAGGTTCTCCAAAATACATTGGAATTAGTCAAAAGAGAATCATCAAAATATGGATATCATGTGCATTACGCTGTAAAGGCAAATGCAAATCCAACAATAATGTCCACCGTTCAATCTTATGGCTTTGGTGCCGATTGCGTGAGTGGTAACGAAATTAAAAGATCTCTAGAAACAGGGTTTCAGGCAAATCAAATTGTTTATGCTGGAGTCGGAAAATCCGATCAAGAAATTCAAACCGCTTTAGAATCAGAAATATTCTGTTTTAATTGTGAATCAATCCCAGAAATGGAACTGATAAATGAATTGGCAGCCGAAAGTAATAAAGTTGCAAAAATTGCCATACGCATCAACCCAAATGTAAATGCTAATACGCATCATTACATTACAACAGGAGTAGAAGAAAACAAGTTTGGAATTAGCAGATGGGAATTTGAGAATGTGGTAGAAAGTTTGGCTACATTCAAAAACATCGAATTAATCGGCTTGCACTTCCATATTGGTTCTCAAATTACTGATTTAAGCGTTTTTAAAGGTCTATGCCTTCGAATTAATGAGATAAAGCAATGGTTTATCGATCGACAAATACTTGTTGACCACATCAATGTTGGAGGTGGTTATGGTGTAGATTACAATCAGCCAGACGAAAATTCTATTCCTGATTTTGAGACCTTTTTTAAAATCTTTAATGATTTTCTAGACCTTTCATCTAATCAAGAACTTCACTTTGAACTAGGTCGTTCGATGGTTGCACAGTGTGGCAGCCTAATTAGTAAGGTTTTGTATGTGAAGAATGGGGTTAACACAAAATTTGCCATTTTAGATGCAGGCATGACCGAATTACTTCGCCCAGCATTGTACCAAGCTTATCACAAAATAGAAAACATTAGCTCTAATGGAGAGAATGAGAATTACGATGTAGTTGGTCCAATTTGTGAATCATCGGATTGTTTTGGTAAAGCGGTAGAGTTACCGGCAACCAAAAGAAATGACTTGATAGCAATTCGAAGTGCTGGTGCTTATGGTGAAGCAATGGCGTCAAGATACAACCTAAGAGATATTGCACCTTCGATTTTCTCAAACAACTTATAAGCATTAAAAGAGCAATATTTTTAAATAAGATATTGCTCTTGCTTTTCTATCTAATGCCTACCTTTTTTAGAAGTGATTTGGATGGTACGATAAAGACAGAAAATTTTAAGAACATTCCTCCTTTAGCGTAAGAGTCAATAATGTTGTCTTCTTTAGTTAATTTACTACCTGACAAGCTTAAGGCATGATTCTTATTTGTCACATCAAAATTAATATTGGTTCGATATCCTGATTCAACCGAAGTCCATAACCAATCAGTAATACCTTTTTCGATTTCCAAACAAAAATTAACATCAGAACGTCTAAATTCTAGAGTTTTAAAATCACTTAACTCAGGATCATCAAAATGAATACTATAACTACCTCCATTTAATTTTGCTTTTGCATTTATAAAACAAAGCTTAGAGGCTTGATATCGCAACTTTATTCTTGCAGGCAAAAAGGCTTCAACTCCCCATTTATCTGCAAAAGAATGATTGTATACAAAAACAGGAAACACTAAAGGATCTCCAAAAGTATAGGAGTAAGCAATTCCTACACCCCAGGATTTTTTAGGATTTACCTTCCATCCTATAATTGGACTTAATTCCATTTTTAGAAAGGTATACTTGTTTACATTCCCAATATGTTCTTTCCAATAATCGCCCTTAAGTCGAGCACTAAAACGAAAGAGAAAAAATCGATTCTCCTTCAACTGAGTCATTACATAAACATTTCCACCAATGCTCTTTAAATTTTTCTGATTCAAACTCTGGTACAGGGGGTACTTATTTCCATCAATATTCTTGAAATGAAATTCTTCATCACTATACTCGAAACCTCCCGCAATTGCAAGCTTATCTTTAATTAAAACAGGAAAACGTAATTTTGTTTTAAAAACGCGGTTATAATCAATCATTCCCTTTCCATTGCCATACAAGCTAGATGTTGAATTCACATCAAAATCGGAATTGGAATGATAAGAAACTTCTAAGCCGCGCACCGGTCCACCACCTATGACACTTGGATTCCAATCAAACTTAGTACTATCAACTTTATCCTGAGCCAGTATATTAGGTCCAGTAATAAAAACAACAAGTAATAAACAGAATAATCTCCACATAACTATAATCCTAAACTTTAAAACCAAAATCCCAAATTCACATAATTCGAAATCCCTTCTTTTTCATCCGAGTGCGTTAAGGAAAATTCAATTGGCCCAATTAAACTATTGTACGAATAAGTTAAGCCGATGCCTTTAATCCACTTTCCTTCGCTTAAGCTAGAATCAACATCCTCCACCAATTTTCCAGCGTTGGCTTTTAATATCAAATAATTATTTTTAAACAATTCGTATTGAAAATCACTTCGAAATACAAATGCATTTGTCGATGAAAACTGAAATCTATCCAAACCCACAAAAGGTATTTGAATGTCAAAATAATCTGATTTATCCATACCTCCAGTATAAGACTGATAAAAACCAGGTATATTTTTTCCCCATACTACTCGACCATAAAACTGAGGATAAACAGTGAAGTTAGGATTAACACTTATGGCTTTATTAAATTTCATATAGGCAACAGAAGCTGGTCTTTCCATTCCATCCAAACTCGCACCATTATTGGTTACCAACTTATACTCTCCGTATAAACACATGCCTTTTTTAGGATAATATGCCTTATCATGCGAATCGATATTAAGAAATGCATAGTAAGAGAAAAAATAATCCTCTTCCCTATCTATAATTCCCTCACTTAAAACTTCATCCGAATTAATGTTATAGTATTCCATTTTTCCACCTATCCCAAAAGAATATGATTCTCGAATAATTGAATGAATATTAAAATCAGCCTTAATATAGTTAAAATCATAAGTAGCAACCTTCTTTCCATTATCATCAAAAGCAGATACTTCAGAATCGTTAAATTCTGCTTCTAAATTCAGACCAGGCTTAATACCATTATCAATTGTATAGGTAGTTTTGAATCGTGGATTTTCAGATAATTTTAAATCAAAAGATAAGCGTGATCCACTTCTTAATTTATTTCTAAATGTGGTATTAAGAAGCACCGCCGCATTATTATCACTATCGTAATGCAAACCAACATTAAAACGTTTCGTTGTTCTTTCCTTAACTCTCAGTAAAAGAGTTTTTTCCTCCTCGCCTTTTAACTGAAAATCTACATGATTAAAATATCGGCTTCCATAAATACGATTAATTCCATTCTTCAATTCCGACAAGCTAATCTTAGAATCCATATCCAAATTCAACTTTCCTTCTAATAATGAATGACTTACTTGATGCAAGCCTACAACCTCTAGGTTTTTCAAATAAAATGAAGAAGTATCACTTGGAGGCAAATAAGTTTTCTTTATTGGAGCTACCAATTCATATTTTTCTTTTAATTCTTTTAGTGCTGGTATAAATTGTTTAGCAATCTCTTCTCCTTTTTGTATCAACGAATCTGCTTCTTCAAAACTACCTACAGAATAATTATTTATATCTGGTTTGATATAAATATCACAATATTTTACATTCTCTTTAAAATTAGCAAGTGCCATCAAAGAGACTGTTTGATTTACAATATCCAATAAAGATTTAAGTTCTTTTTTCGATTTTGCTCCTGACTGAACATCAACACCAATAACAATATCAGCACCCATTTTAAGGACCTCTTTAACTGGGAAGTTATTAATCATACCACCATCTGCCAATAGTTTTCCGTCAATTTCAACTGGCTCGAAAAGAGTAGGAATTGCCATACTTGCCCGCATTGCTTCTGGAAGATACCCCTCATCAAGAACAACAGCTTCTCCAGTTTCAAGATCCGTAGCAATACATAAAAATGGTATAGGAAGTTTACTGAAATCTGTCTCGTTATGGTAATCTATAGTTAAACTCTCAAATAAATTAATCACATTTTGTCCACCTACAATACCACTTGGTAATTCTATCCCTTTTGGTTTAATTGGAAATGACAAGATGTAACGCTCAAAATCAGTTTTTTCATAGATTGGCACAAACTTTCTTGAAACATGATCTGACAGAAGTTCTTCCCAATTCTGATTTAAAATTATTTTTTCAATATCAGTAGCAGAATAACCAATTGCATAAAAGCCACCAATAATACTGCCCATACTAGTTCCAGCAATGTAATCAATAGGAATCCCTAATTCATCAATTACCTTGAGTACACCTACGTGGGCAAAACCTTTGGCCCCTCCACCACTAAGGACAAGTCCAATTTTTGGGCGCTCATTTTCATTAAAATTATTGCCCATTATCTGAGCATAACTTGATAAACTTATTGTTGATAAGACCAAACTAAGCCAAAAAGCTTTTGATAGCATAAAATTATGTAACTTCTTATGAATAATATATTTAATCGTTCAATTTTAGTTCCTTAGCGACAACTAGTGCTTCCTTGGGTTCAACACCCTTTTTAACTGTTACTCGAATAGCTCTTAAACCATACACTCCTTGTAGATCTTCAAGTTGAAGATGCTCAATATCATCTTCAAAATATCCTTTCGCCACTAAATATTCTAAATAACGCTGGTATTCAACCATTTCTCCTTCTTGACTAAAGATAATAGCAAGCTTACCTGGTTGGGTTAAACGCTCATTTGTTCCCTTTATTTCAGCCTTGTCAATTCTCTTCTTAACAATCTCATAACGAATATTATAGGCGCCATCCACATCGAACTTTTTCTCATCTTGTCTAAATCTGATTGCCAATGGTTGGCTGTGTACCAAAATTAAACCAGTAACATCCAAATCGATCGGTAAGCTTCCTTTTAGGGATTCTGTTTTTCTTGCTAACTCAGCACTTACAATCAGTTGCCATAGACGCAAATTCTTCAAGTAAATACGATCAAAAGGCTTTTGTTCCGAAATACTTTGTCCAATATAAATATTGTGTTCAACACCATCCGTCCGATATTTCTCAAAATAATGAGGAAACATTTCTTGGGCTTTCTCTTGTTCTTTCTCAATATAGGCAGTCGCACAATCGTTTATGATACCTAAACTATCTTCAAAATCTTTTCTTCGCTTATAAACGATATTCAATTCAGAATCGATATTGTTATGATATTCTTCAATCGCAAGCATTAAAGAATCACTATTCTCTTTAAAGTGAGGAAATAGAGACTCAACATCATGACGAATAAAATTCAATACATTCATTTCATCACCAGAAGATAAGCCTTTTCTGATTCCATCAATAAAGAAATCAATTTTATAAATTAATTGATCATAAATTGGCATTTTTCGATCTGCATAGGCCTCTCTCAGCACTTTACGAGCCAATTGTAATTGTTCTACCAAATCATCCTGAATGGTTTGATTTCGAATTACAGAAGAATGTCTTACATCAATTGCTCCATATAATGGATGCACCTCTTTAAAAACAATCTCCTCCATTTGTACAGTCTCACCCAACTCCTTCTTATTTAACAAATTGCCCGCAGCTTGCTGAAATCTCCACTCAACACTTGGATGAATAGCGGTACACTCCTCTTTTATGGTTGCTTCAATTCTATTTCGTAACTCATCGCTAGTTCTTTTTACCGCAATAGAGAAAACAGGAATTACATCTTTTATTATTCTAAGTTTTGTAAAGCTGATATCAAAAGCTTTGGGTGAACCCAATTCCATCATACCAACGAGCTCTCCTTCGTAATGCAATGGTATAATACTAATATTTCTTATCCCCAAATTTAACAACTCTTGTTCCAAAGGTTTTAAATTAGGCCTTTTAGCAAGGTCATTAATTAAAACAGGAGCTCCAGATTTTGCTGCTTCCTCGTAAATGGTTCCTTGATAAGCATCACATTTATATATGTTAGGGTCAACGAACCCGTGCCAAAAATCAGCAGGATTATCTACATTCCCTTGGGACATTGCTAAAGCCAATACACCCAAGTTTAAATTAGGCAGTGACAACAAAGAGCGTATGTTTTGTTCTAAATCATTGAAATTATTATTGTTAAGAATTGAAGACTTTTCTAACAATTGAGATTTAAGTGATGAAATTACCTCAATTTGAGTTACATCAACATATCGAAAGGTTAAAAAACCTCTAAATGTAAAATTATTAAGAGGAATTGTTTTTAACCAAAAATCCAAATTCATTGGATCATTAATCATCTCTCGAATATCATCTTCCGAAGCAACTGGGATAGGTCCATTATGGGTGACATCCACACATTTCTCATTAAACTCTAATTTATAATACCTAACTAAGCCATTTAATTTATCGGTCATACGATACATAAACAGATAGTCCATATTCAAATTAAACTTGTAAAACTTTGGTAAAATCATCAAATAAGCATACATCAACATTGTAAAAGTCATGTAACACTTATCTTGTTTCTTTTGCTCGACCATCTCTATTTCAATATTCTCGTCCCCATAAACTTTCAAATAGTTCGGAGTAAAATAAAAATTATGGTCATCGAAAGGACTTGAGGCAACACCAATGTCATTTTTATATTGGGTTGGCGTAAAAAAATAAGACATTAATGCATGAATCTCTTTTTCAAACTTCCCAACTTCTTTAATGTCAAAATCTGCTTTCAACAATGATGTATTTCCCTCGATCACACGCAATATAGATTCTGCCTGCAAATTAAAACCATTCTTTTTCTCTTCCTTCAACATGTTAATTAAAGGCAAAAAACTTAACGATTTCTTGAATGGAATTTCATCTATATTTAATTTCAATTGATCTAACTTCATGATTTGATATTTTGATCTGCTAAAGTAGTTGTTTTTACAAATACTTTAAAAAATAACTAAACTTAGAACAGACAATTAAGGGATTTTTAACAAGTGGCTTGATTCTAAGATACAAAATTCTTCATCGAAATAATTCTTAAGGCAAAAAAAACCTCGCAATAATTATTGCAAGGCTCTATTCAACATATGAAATTATTTAAGTAAGTTGTCCTCTCAAATTTTCAATTAGCGCATCAAATCGATTCAATCTATCCTCTATCAACTCTATATCAAACGATTGTATCGCCAAATCTAATTCACTACAATATTTATCTAGTATGTAGCAAGATTTTTTAAATGCAAAAACAGACAAACTCTGACTGAATTCTTCGATTTCATAAATAATTAAATCATTTTTAATCTTTTGCCATTCACTAATAAATCCATTTTCTAAAGCTTCTATAAGCTCAGGCAATTTTGCTCTGCATTCTTCAGACATTAACTCTTCATTCTCATCCTCTTCTACTTCTGCTTCATCTATTTCATTTATTGGAAGGAACTTTTTAAGAACAGCAAAAACATCTTTTCTAAAAACAGGCTTTTGTAAAAATTCATCAAAAAGTTCTCGTACACGTTCTAACTCTTCATTTACTACAGAAGCAGTAAATGCAACAATAGGTATGTGATTCCAATCAGGATTCTTTTTAATTATTTCGGTGGCATCATATCCATTCATTCCTGGCATTCGAATATCCATAAAAACAATATCTGGTTGTTCCGATTCCATTACTTCCAGAGCCTCTTCCCCATTTTCAGCTTCCATGAAAGTAACTCCTTCTGATTGAATGATCCTTTTTAAAACCAATATATTAAACTTCAAATCATCAACAATTAAAATCTTACATGGTTTTAAAGTAAAATTGTACAAATCCTTTTTCTGCTGATCTTCTTTTGAATTAATCTCAGCAATTTTCACATTTCTAAATTTAACTGTAAACTTGGAACCTTTTCCAACTTCACTAATTAAAGAAACTTCCCCATCTAGCTTTTTTAATAGCCCTCCAATAATTGTAAGTCCTAAACCGGTACCTTCATAATATCGATTACTTTGTCCGCTCTGTTGTGTAAATGCTTTAAATATATCTCCTTGCTGATCTTCTTTAATTCCAATACCTGTATCCTCTACATTAATAAATAAATTAATCGAGTTTGGATCGGAAGTCTTTACTGCCATTACCGAAACATGAATGTATCCTTTCGCCGTAAATTTAATGGCGTTACCTATCAAATTAAACAGAATCTGATAAAATCGAACCTCATCCATGTAAATGTAATTCGGCACCGAATTATCAATCGTGATATTAAAAGCAAGATTTTTAAGTTCTAATTTTTGCTTAAATACTTGTTTGATTTGATTTACAATAACAGAACATTGCATTGGTTCCAACTCAATATTCATTTTCCCAGATTCGATCTTGGAAAGATCAAGTATATCGTTAATTAGCGCCAATAGATTACGCCCACTAGTCAGAATCGTATGCAAATAATTTTTATGCTGTGGATTTTCAACATTAGAATGTAACCACTCACTAAAACCCAAAATAGCATTCATAGGAGTTCTAATTTCGTGCGAAACATTCGCTAAGAACTCCGACTTTGCCTTAGAAGCTTGCTCTGCTTTATTCTTAGATATTTGCAATAATTTTTCATTTTCTTTTATCTCGGTAACATTTCTAATTATCACCAATACTTCCGAAGCGTTAAGCTTAACAAATCGAGCCTCAGAATACTCCATTTTATCCCAATTTAAGCTACTAAAGTCAAATTGAAACTCCCCTTTTACAATGCATTCTTCAACACCAGAAATAAAAGAATTACTCAAATCATCATCCAAAGCATCTTGAAGCGAATTGCACGATTCATTTTCCAGTTTCGAAAATAAACTATCTTCAGATTTTAACTTATAAGAACTTACTTCACCTTCCCTATTAAGTCGTAAGATTTCATCAGGAATTGAATCTATAATTCCTCTATTTTCCTTCTCACTAATAACTAATTCCGTTTGTACCTTATTGCGTAAAAAAGAAGTGGAAATGATATTACTAATGGTTTTCAGAAGTTCTATTTTTGATTTTGACCATCTGTAATTTGGACTACATTCATCAAAACCAATAAAACCAAAAATTTTACCAGATATTACAAGAGGTAAGACAATAATAGATTTAATACCTTGAGGTTCTAGAATATCTTTTATATCATCTGGCATCATTGATATATTCTCAGAAAAAACAATTCCATCCTCTTCCAACATTCTTTTCCACGAAGGAATACTACTGTAAGGAATATTTTGAAGTTCATCAATTTTCGATATTACCGAATTATTGCACCACTCATAAGTATTTGTTGTATGATCACCATCAATACTATCTTCAAAAATATAAACCCTACTAACTTGTGTGTGCTCTCCAATTATGCGAACAGCCTCTTTTGTATTGTTCTCAAAATTTTCAAGAGAATTATAAGTAACCGAAATTTCTGACAGAATTTCCTGCTGCCTTAAGTTTCTTGCAATTTCTAATTCGTTCTTCTTGCGCTCAGTAATGTTATGCGCAACTATAATTATTTCATTAAAATTGCAATTATGCCCAGATTTTACATTATTGGTTTCTCCTGCAAGGAAACATCTTTTTAGATCACAATTTTTGCAACGTTCCTCTGTAAATTGAACATTAACACGCACCCATAATATATCATTTCGACCAGTAACGATAGGCACCTCAAAATAACTAATACAGTTTTTTTGAATAAACTGTTTAGCAAAAAATTGAAAAATTTTCTTCCTGAAATTCTTAGATACAAAATCGATAACCCTTTTACCAATCAAACTATCTTTAGACTGACCTAAAATTGCACTCGCAATTTGATTTACAAATACGATTTCGCCTCGCAAATTTACCTTGCAAATAATATCCGTAATACTTTCTACCAAAGTGAAATACTCTTGCTCTGTCTCTAATAACTTCTTGGTTCTCTCCTGAGCAATAGTTTCTAAATTATTATTTAGGCTTTTTAATTGCTGATTAGATTCATAAAGTTGTAAGGACTTATCTTCAAGCAATTTTTCCGCCTGTAACCGAGCCTTTTTCTCTCGTTCTAGTTTACGTTGTATTAGTTCAAATTCTTTGCTCATACATTTTTCTGGATCGTAAATAAAACTTGAGTTTGATCTTCAGTTAAACCTACTTTGTTTATACTAGCATCTTCATTAAAATAATTCAAACAACCTTGAATTAACCCCTCAGCAAAGTCAGCCATTTTTCTCTGAGAAGTATAAATCAACTCTAGCTTGTGAGGTCCCTGACTTTTAATCTCAATAGTTGGTAATTCTGCCTCAGGATATAATTTTAAAACTTGAACATGAATGGTATCTTCTACTCTGCTTAAAAATTGAAATGCATCTGAATGTTCTATGATTAGATCCTTATACGCTTTCCCAAAAACCCCAAATACATATACACCATAAGTATAAAACAATTTAGAAACAGGCACTTTTAGATTCACGCTCAACTGTCCTACAAGAGAGAACATTTCTTCATGTGAATAGGTTCCTACTGAAGTGTAGACCCCTTTACTAGGTAAGTTTGATTTTTCAATAATCTCATCAACAGTTTCATATCCAAATTTCTCTTCTACCATCTCGAGAAACTCACAAAAAATCAATCCTTTCATATTTTTATATCTAAGTTATAAGTATTCTTAATTTTCAATAAACTCAAAATCAGGAAAAAACATATCTTTTCCTATTTTAAGCAATAAATACAATACGTAAGATAATAAACTTGGTTTAAATTTTCATTCATTTTATTTATCAAAATTCACAAATAAAAATTAGTTTTTTTTGAACCCTTCTTGGTATTTTACGTAACCAATATCATTACTAGAAATACTGACTTTATTTTAAACCTCAACTAAAATTGCTTCTGCGTGAATACGAATATGAAAATTGACATCAAAGGGCATACTCCAACTGTTTTGGTTGTTGATGACAATCCCAATAATTTAAAAATTGTTGCGCTTACTTTGCGAGAACTTAATTTCAAAATTGTAATTGCAACCAATGGTAAGTCGGCTATTGATTTGGTAGAAAGAACTAAACCAGACCTTGTATTACTTGATATTATGATGCCAGAAATGGATGGTTTTCAGGTTTGTGAGATTATTAAATCGAAAGAAGAACACAAAAATCTCCCAATTATATTCTTAACCGCCGTTGGCGAAAAATCAAAAATTGTAAAAGGATTTGAATTAGGTGGTGTTGATTATATCACTAAGCCATTTAATAAGGAAGAGCTGATTATTAGAATTAAAACCCATCTCGAGCTTAAATTTACTCGAGACGAACTTCAAGAAACTTCTGATCACCTTGCCGATTTAAATAGCCTTAAAGACAAAATGTTCTCTATAATTGGCCACGATCTGCGATCACCACTCGGTAACATTCAAATGACTCTTGATTTATTATCAAAAGGGATATTTGAACATGATAGTGATGATTACAAAGAAACAATGCAAACTCTTGTTGAATGTAGTGACGAAGTATCAAACTTACTTGAAAATCTTCTTGGTTGGGCTAAATCACAAAGTGGAAATCTGAAGATGCAGCCCGAACAAATAAATGTTGCGAACTTAGTTGAAAGTTCATTCTATCTTTTCAAACGAAACCTAAGCCTCAAGAACATTAGCTTTGAATCTCAAGTTTCAGATAACATTGAGATTTCTGCAGACATGTACCTCACAAAAACAATTCTTAGAAACCTAATATCCAACGCTTTAAAATTCACAGCAGAAGGAGGAAAGATAATTGTTCAATGTAAACTAAACGAAGAACATATACACCTTTCGGTTGTAGATACTGGAATAGGAATCACCGAAGAAGATCAAACTAAATTATTTGATGCAAAAGAACATATTTCAACTTATGGAACAAATGGGGAAACGGGAAGAGGAATTGGACTTAAGGTTGCAGGTAGTTTTGCAGAAAAAATGGAAGGTAAAATAACCGTTGAAAGTCAAATTGATAATGGAAGTACATTCACTTTAGATTTACCAATCACAAAAAATTAATTACACTAGAACTATTAATAATAGAAAAACAGGAAATACGATATGTATTTCCTGTTTTTTTCGTTCAATTATGCTTTATCTTAACCACGCTTGGCTCTTTCCCATTTCACTGATTGATTTCCTTTTATATATCGGCGAAAGCCTAAATATACCGAAAGGTTCATTATGAAAAAGTAGTAAGGTACAAACAATACCTTGATTTTAATTTGTCTATTCTCAAGAAACCATCCTAATATTGCAGCTGCATAAAATGCAATTTGTGCATAAAACAAAATTGTATAAATATTACTTGGGTTCATTCCTGAGTTATAGGCCAAAACAAAATTTAGCGGAATAAGAAATAACAATAATAAAGGCGTTAAAGTCCAACGCAGTACTCTGTGAGAAATGTATTGGAATGATAATCTTCCATACTTAAACAAATTCAAAAGTGGACTTAGTCTAACTACGGACTGAATTCCTCCAGCTGAAATACGAACCTTACGCTTCAACTCTTCTTTTACATTAGCAGAGGCTGTTTCAATTGCATAGGCATTCGGATTGTATTGAATTGTATATCCAGACATGGCCACTCGCAGAGAAATAATGAAATCATCCAATAAAGTATCTTTTTCGACCTCTTGCCATAATTCTGTTCTAATAGCAAACAATTCCCCAGCTGCACCAACAACAGAGTACCATTCTGCATCCCACTTTTTTAATGTAGACTCATACTTCCAATACAAACCTTCTCCAGCACCAGCTGCAGCATCAGCATCCTTTTGATAAATTCTCTTTTCACCAGAAACACAACCAACCTTAGGGTCTTTAAATAAATTGACAATTTCCTGAATCGAATCTTCACCAAGTGTAGTATTTCCATCCGAAAAAATAACAATAGGTGTTTTTACAAACTTCATTCCTCGGTTCATTGCTCCAATTTTTCCTCCTCGAGCATCTTCATGATAAACTTCTACACCATCATATTTTCTCAATATATCTGGAGTTCCATCGTCGGAACCATCTGTTAGCCAAACTTGTTTTACCTTATCTTGAGGATAGTTCAAACTCTTTGAATTCTTCACCTTTTCGTCTACGTAATCTTTCTCGTTATAAGCTGCAACAAACAAGGTTACTTCAGGTTCATAATCCTGATTTCCAGTAAACTTTTTTGACAAGCCAAATAATCGTCTTAGTTTAATAATTAGGTAAAGGAGTATACCATAACCTAAGTAAGAATAAAAAATAATGAACAATGCTACCCAAAATATAATTTCTATGTATTTCATAAGTATAGTCGTTTTTCAATTAATAAGGGATGATAAAGGTTAATAGTCTTTAGGTTTAATTTATTTCGGAATAAACTTCCTCATAGAGTTTTAAATATTCTTTAGCCATATTTTTCCATGAAAATATTTTTGCTCGTTCCACGCCCTTTTTGCAAAGTTCCTCTCTGTATTCTTCGTTATCTACAATCTTTTGTATTGCAGAAGTAATTTCCTCGCTTTTATGAGGATCAACAATTAAGGCTGCATCTCCTGCAATTTCTGGCATTGATGATGTATTTGAAGTAATTACCGGTACTCCACACGCCATTCCTTCAAGAATAGGTATTCCAAAACTCTCACGAAGAGATGGGTACAAGAAAACCTTACATTGACTAATAATAGCTGGTAGGTCGGTATTCACTACATAACCAGTAAGGTGAATATCTTCTCGAATTTCAGGACAACCAATATCAGATAGAATCTTACGAAGAGCATTCTCTTCATAATCCAACATCACTAATTTATATTTGATCTCACTTTTTTTATTAAAATCAGCGAAAGCTTTTAAAGTGTTTGGTGTATTTTTTTTTGGGTCGGTATTACCAAGAAAAAACATAAAATTATCAGGCAAAGCATATTGCTCCTTTGCTTTACTTAGCGTTTCCTGATCAGTTACTGGCTGAAAATGCTCTCCTACTCCATTATGAATAGCGACCAAATTGTCCCCTAATCCCATAAAGTTCTTAATTCTGTCTTTCTCAAAGTTAGAAACCGTTGAAACACGCTTGCTTTTTCTTGCAACTGGAGGTACAACCCATCTTCGGTACATATTTCCTAACTTCTGATACCAAGTTCCTCCTTTTTTAAAAATACTTACACTTTCCAAATAGATAATATCATGTAGAATGGTAACCAAAGGCACTTTCGATTTTATTGGCCCTGTGTTACTCGTGCAATGCAATATATCACAACCTTCGGCTGCTGCTGCTTTAGGAAGGGCAAACTGTTCCCATGTAGGATAAGGACCTCCACCCAACTCAATCACCTTAAAATTATCGGCTTTAGGTATGCAAGTATTATCCTCATCTGGCTTTACGAAAATTACGTATTCATTTTCTTTATCGATTACCTGGAGATTCTTGATCAACTCCAAAGCAACCATATCCATACCGTGCTTTTTCTTTCTGTAAAGTCTCTGACCTTCAATTCCTATTTTCATAAGTTCAGTTTTTAGTTTTCAACACCATGTTCTGTATGGATAAATTTCTTATTTGCTCCTTTTAATTTAAAAAGGGATATAAACATTAAAAAGAATGCTTTTGGTAAGGTTAATACTGCAACCAACGTTTTTGCATTGTAAAATTTTCGAGGAATACTCAACAAAAAGGCCGCTACAACCAAAACAAATAC
The DNA here is from genome assembly GCA_016342745.1 of Labilibaculum sp. Lineage (GTDB taxonomy): Bacteria > Bacteroidota > Bacteroidia > Bacteroidales > Marinifilaceae > Paralabilibaculum > Paralabilibaculum antarcticum. The sequence continues at coordinate 44,766 of JAEINT010000013.1, read as the reverse complement.
CGGTAACCAGTCGATAATTGACATTTTTACAAATTCAAAATTTGGAATCAGGAACCACAATGCAGTATATACTGCCGTAAGAATTCCGACTAAACCCAACAAGAGTATCCGTGGAGGTGAAACCATTTGGTATACTTTGTCGAAAAAGTCAAAATTTCCTTTGAAAAATAGATGATACAAACCTGGGAAAAAGTAACGCGCAAAATATACAAATTGAGCTGACAACCATCTCTTTCTCTGATTGGCAAAGACTTCTGACTTTTGAACTTTTTCATCCAATACCAAAGCATCGTGCACGTATTCTATCTTTTTACCACTCTTTAGCAATTTAAGTTCAAGTTCTTTATCGAAGCCTCCAACAGCTTTTACCTGACTCATCGTCTCCTTAAAAAAGCCATAATCAAATGCCATTCCCGAACCAATTAAAGCTGATGAAAAACCTAATACTCGATGACCTTTTCTAAAAATATGATTATTTACTTCTTCACTAATTGCATCTAATATCGCGAATGAATTGTTTAAATTCTTTGCAGCTCTGTGTCCTTGTACAACAGAGAATCCATTATCAAATGCAGTATTTATTTTGGTAATGAAATCTGGCGCCATTAAGTTATCCGCATCAAGAACTAATGCGACATCGTAATTGTCACCTATGGTTGCCATGGCTTTGTTTAATGCTTTCGATTTTGTACTTACTTCAAAAGACACCTCCACAACACGAATGGCTAATTCTCTCAATTTCTTCAATGTATCTGCACTAAAAGAATCGGCAATTACGATTACCTCGTATGAATCTTTAGGATAATCTTGCTTCAATGCATCTTTAGCAACATCCACAATCACCGCATCTTCTTTATAACCTGGAATAAGCACGGCAAATTTCCGTTGTTTTGTACTTTTAGCTTGCTTTTGTTTATGAGGAAATATTCCTGCCAAGGCAAAAATAAACACATATACAGCAGCCACTCCCAAGTAAATATAAATTACAAGTTCAATTAAATATAAAATGATGAATAGTACGTCCATAATAGTTGTCTTTGATATTAAATATCTCCTAAGGAAATCAGTTATTCTTGTTTGATTCTATTAGAAAACCATCTATAATTTTCTCGAAATCTACAGCTCTACTTTCCCAAGAAGTTCCTTTAGCATATTCTATTCTCTCCTTAATTTTAGCTTCCGTATCTGACTCAATCTCAGATTTAATCGCCTCACAAAATGCTTCTTTAGTAGTCGTAAAATTAGCTACTCCATCAAATTCAGGTAGGTGAGCAAAAGAGGTAAGAACTACAGGAACCCCAACCGATAAATATTCATTAATCTTTAATGGATAAATATTTTTTGTGTATTCGGTGCACAAATAAGGAATCAAACCAACATCACAATCCTTTAAAAGATCAGGAACCTCGTGAGGTTTAACCGGTGGTAAAAAAGTAACATTTGGATAATGAGCCAATACCTCATGAATTTTCTTATTCATTAAATCACCCACAAACTCGAATTCATAATCAGCCAATTGCTGAATTGTATATTCTACTGTTTCTAGGTCAAAGCGATGATCAAGACTTCCAATGTATCCAACTTTCTTTTTTACGGCTCCTCTTAAAGAACTTTTTGCTGATTTATTAAATACTTGAAAATCTACTCCATTCTTAACCACCTTCGTTTGAGGATTAAGATGATTCATAGACTCGGCTAAAAAATCAGACGTTGTAATTACACCATCCACATTTTCGGCAAAGGAATGATCTGAAACAATGGCTCTGTCACCATACCTTCTCACATCTGGTCCATCATAGCAATAGTAAATATTGAGTTTTTCACCTATTTTATTAAGCAATGCATTACCATAAATGGCATTGTAGGCATTTACGGAAACAGGCTTTGTCATATTTAGTTTTCGCAAAGCTCTTTTAATAGATCTTGCATAAAAAAAGCTATTGAGATTTAAAAAGAACTGATATAACTTCTCATTTTTAAAAAATGCAAATGGAAGCAGAGGAGGTAAAACCAAATGATTTACTTCTGTGTTAAATGTAGAATTCTTTTTAACCAAGCGGCTTTTTAGACCTAACATTCTAGCAACAGGAGCTCTTCCCTTTCCCATTAAGGTAAAAATCAAATCTTTAATGGTAAAAGGATATTCTACAAAGAGCAGGTTATTAGATTTCGCAAGTAAGGAAACCAATTGCACTGTTGATTTAGTATAAAAACCTTCCCATGTAGTATTTGATACACAAACAATATTTTTTTTGTTACTCATCCTTATCCAATTTAGTGTCAATAGCTCTACCTTTTATTATCCTTTATCAGGTTTAATTGTTACGTATTTTATCCCTGACTTTTAAAGCAATTTTTCTTAAGAAAGGAAAATACTTCCCACTTTTAATATTGTACTTAAGTGATTGCGAATCAAAAATCATTTCAAAATTTGCCGTACACAAAACTGGTTTTTTGGTCAGGCGATTTATTTCTATTGATTGACCCAAATCACTTTCAATCATTAAAACGTAGGGTTCAGAAGCATATGTTTTAGCCTTGTGTTGTCCATGACTATTTGCTTTTTGTCGTGCCTCTTTATTTGGAAGGTCGAGCATAACAAGCTTGTTGTACTTCACATTGTGTTTGTCCAACCAAATCTCGGTTTCTTTTCTATACTTCTCGAGACGTGATGTTACAATGGTTCCAATTTTAGCACCAGGAATATAAAGTGGTGGAGCATTCAATACAAAATCTGTATATATTTCTCCATCATCATTTTGCTCTTCTGTTGGATCCACACAAAGTACACCATCAATATCAAAACAAGCCTTTTCAAGCGTGGTATGATTAAATACATTCCATTGAAAATATCTAGGCAAAGCCACTGATTCAAAATAATAATCGACCAATTTTTCTTTTCCTGGAACAACATAAATAGCGCAGTATTTTAAGTCGAAATTTTCCGCTACTTCTTCCAGCCTTTTCTGACTTTTCTTCATTGCTGAACCTGACGCAATGCTATCATCAACAACAAGAACTTTTTTAAATTCTTTGATATCGAAAAACTGTCCTCGTTCTCCAGCTTTATAGATATGACCATTTAAAAATGAATCAATATCCGTATAAGGTTTATTAAGGTAAAGCGCTAATAAATTTGCAGGAAGCATGCCACTTCTAGGGATGCCAACTATTAAATCAAAATCGCGCGGTAGCACATCTAACCTTTTAAGTATGGTCTGATTTAAATCTGATATATTCCTGTATTCCATATGCTTTAGTTTATTTTTCGGGATTACATTTAAATAACAAACAGTCAATTAATCAATAAAACACTTTCCCGAAATATTCATAAAATCATTTATATATAATAATCTAGTAGTTCTTTTTTACTTGTTGCTTTGCGCTAATTCAAGTTGTTCTTTTGCCTTGATTGCCAAATTCTCTTTTTCTAATTTCGTACCTAAAAAGAGATAACCCATACTCGAATAAATTAGCAATCCTGTTGGCATTTGCCCTAGCACTCCATTGCCATAAGAGGCTGCCATAATTCCAAAAAATCCACAGACCAGAGGACTTAGCATTCCTTTTATTTCCTCATCTTTTAATTTAAACATGATCATATAAACCGATTTGGTTAGAATGTAAAACAAAATAAACAGGTGCAACCAAAGGCCAATAACGCCCTGCTCTGCCCAAATCATAACATACCAGCTATCCGTTGCTGTATTTGCTAAAAATGTATGTGGTGTAAATCTTAGGCCCCAATTTCCAGCAGAACCAATACCTCCTCCAAGCGGTCTAGAAGCCAAATATGATTTTAGTTTTCTTTGGTTTGCTAGGCGAACCTGAAGCGATGGATTATTAGGATCGAATGCTGTACGCATTCTTCGTACCGTAGGATTTCCTTGTGCAATGGTGGTGTATTTAAAAAAAACCAAAACACTAATTCCCATTATTGCCCCCATAAGAACCAGCTTCGTTTTTTTCTGCAAAACGGTATACAATGCAAAGCCCATTACAGGAACAGCAATTGCTCCTCTTGTTCCCGATATCATTAAACCATACAAGCCAAGTACACCTGCAATAATATAAAATATTTTTAATCGCCGAGATCGCTTCTGACTTAGTGCTAACAGAATAAATACAACGCCAGCATGTCCTTGAGCTGCTCCAAATTGACCAGCATCAGAATAGAATGAAAACACCCTAAGTTTGCCAAACAAAAGATGCGTACTTGCATTCCCCGCATCAAGCCAAGCTTGTTCAAAAGCATCTACTCCAAACATCTTTTGGGCAATGCCTTTTATTGTTGCTAAAATCGATAGAATAGCCCAAATTTTGAAGAGTAATTCTAGATCCTTTTTTTTATGAAAAAGAATGAAAATTAAAGGAACCGTAAAAAGCATATATAAAGAGACAGATCGCATTGCATAAAACCAGGCAATACGACTTGCAGCCTCAGGATTCACTAACTGTACCAAAGCATAGCCATACCATATAGCTGCTAATAAGACTAAATCATTTTTAGCATTAGCCCATGGTATTTTGTGGAAAAAAGTCTTGAAAAAAAGTGCAAGATATATCAATAGAAACTGGGCATCGATAGTTAAACCCAGTGGAACTCCTTTCACATATCGAACAATTCCAATGGCAACAAAATTTAAAATATAAATACCTATTATTCCTGTATTCGGAATTGCAAAAATAAGATAGACATAACTGATAACAATAGGCATAGCCAAGATTCCGATACCGGAAACCACACCTCCCTTAGCCACAACATATCCTAGCAGCGACATAATTAGCAGCATGCCGAAGAAAAATTGGGGCTTTTTTAGAAGCTCATGACCATGTTTTTTATCAAAAGTGTTATCCATTTAATTCTTTTATCTGCAAAAGCATTCTAATTGTAAATCTGTTTAATTACTAGCTAATGAACTTTCTAAAAAATCGTAGGCTTCTTTTTTCTTCTCAGCCAAAACCTTGTTTACTTCTTTATAATTAATCGGAGTTTTGATTTTATCAAGTATACTTTCATCGTATTTTAATACCAAGCGATCCTCTAATCCGAGTATTTTTAGAAGTGAACTAAAGCGAGTTACTCCCCTTTTTACATTTCCAATTGCAATAAATGGCTTATTAAAAATGATTGAAAAAACGGTTCCATGAAATGAATCTGTCACAACAAATTCCGCATCCATAAATCCTCTTAACCAATTGGTTACAGGAGGACAAATACAATCTTTTAGTCGCTGCTTACCCATTTCTCGAAAAATACCTTTTGGCATGATTGAAACAGGTTTAATATTTAACTCGTCGGTTACTTGATCAAGAATTTTCTTTTTATCTGGAGTCAAATCCAAAATATAATTTAAAAGTGTACCTGACAACTGAGGAATTTGATCCTTTTCTACCAGTTTAATATATTCTTCCTTCTCGATTAGCATCGTAGGATCCAAACATACAGTAGCTTTGACACCTAATTGATCTTTACACAATTCAACACCTGAATCTTCACGAACTGAAATCGCATTAAATTGCTGAGCCAATTTTGCACAATTCTTAGTCTGATTTGGTGAATACTCCCAATTATCAACACCAAAAGATGCTGCGTATGCAACACGCTTAGTCTCTTTGTCGGAACCCAAAAATTTCAAAAAATGATTTTCCATTATTGGCGAATATTTAGGTCGCCATACTTGGTCACTACCTGTAACGTATGCTTTAAATTGATAAGAAGCTATGTTTTTAAAATCAGCTTCGGTATTTAGCAATTCTGTTAGTTGAATATTCTCATTTATAAAACGATCCGTATGTTGTCTAATTTCTTTTTCTTCCTGTTTTGTAGGCCAGGTTCGAACAACAACATCTTTTCCAAATAAATTTTTTAAAATTACACGTCTTGTAAACGACAAGATCTTTAATTTCAAAGACATTGGTTCTGTATTTCTATTAATGGTATAAGAATCATGTCCTAATTTCTTTAAAGCTAATTGCAAAGCATAGGTCTGTAAAATTCCGCCATAATTCCAATTAAAGGGTAAAGTAATAATTCCAATTTTCATAATTCCATTCTTAAAGTAATACAATATCCTATGCTGTAATTCATTTAATGCGCAACAGTTATTTCTCTTGCAGTTTTTCTAGGCGATGACGCTATCGCAAATTCCTCTGGCAGATAACCACAGGCAATGATCATCAATACCACCTCATTTTCAGGAACTTCAATCACCTCACGCAATTTCATATCCTTATCATCAGAAACACTCCAATTTAGCGAGCAAGCTCCAATCTCATTAAAATGCAATGCATTTAGAAGAGTCATACTAAACAACCCACCATTTAAATGGTTTTCAAATCTCTCATGAATATCTTTAGTTGTTGATACTACAGAAGTAATAACCAAAAGGGTTTCTGCCAAATGTCCAAAACCACGATTGCCATTTTGAATGTTTAAAATTCCTTCCTTCTGCTCCTTCGATTTTACGATGTGCACTCTATTAGGTTGACGATTACAAAACGAAGGAGATCGTTGAGCTAAATCAATACATTCATACAATAATGGCAAAGGCACTTCTTCTTTTGTATAATTACGAACTGAATACCTTGATTTACAAAATTGATCAAAAGACTTATTCTTATCTCCAAAAAATTCTTTCCTTGTAATCTTTATCTGTTTTAATCCTTCTACATTTTTAAATTTCTCGTTTAAATCCGTTAGCTTTTTTTCTAAAGCTTCATCTAGCTTAAAATTGATTTCTTGATGGAATTCCAAATATTCTTTTAGTACGGAAACTGATTGTACAAACTCCATATCTTCAAGTGGAAGATTCAGATTTTGATATTTCTCAACAGTACCGATCAAACTGAACACAACCGCTTTACCAAATCCTGGACGTGGTTCAGGCATAGTAAGTCCTTTCTCAACAATGTGATAAGCAAGAGCTAAATCTCGTTTCACTTTTTCGATATGTGAATCATTATACACCTTATCATGTACACGTCTTCTTAAATCGTACATACTAGCCTTCTTGGCAGTATTTAGATAATACATGTACATCAACTTTTGAGGTAGCAAATTCTTTATTTTTTCTTTAAATGATGCCATATAGCGTCTTTTTAATTTTCTTTTAATTCCTCTAATTCTATCTCAAAGATTTGAAGCGTGAGACAACACCCATTACTGGTTTGTATAATAAATCTCTTTCGTACTGATTCATTGATGTAAACCAAAAAACAGGAATGTAAATTATTGCAAACAAAATAATTCCAGAAGCAAGACTAACAACGGTATCAAGTTCTATACTTTGTAAAATTACATAAGTAAGAAGCCCTATAACCAATGGAGAAATAGACATTTTCCCAATTTCTTTCCAAAATTTAGGAATATCAATTTCCTGCTTTTTATAATAATAGATATTCATAACCACAAGGTGACCAAGAACCAATCCAGCACAAATTGCAATAGCACATCCAATACCTCCATATGTATCAACAAGAATCAGTTGCAATGCAACACTAAATGCAGCTATACAGATATATACTAAAGCTCGAAACTTAATTCTGTTGCGTGCTTCTAAAATAATTATTCCCAAATTTTGAATTAATGGAATGGTTAGTGGTATAAAAAACAACAAAGTAATTATGTAAGTATCCGCGTAATTTGCACCCGCCCACAAGTGAATAAACTGTTTCCCAAAGAGAATAAATCCAGCTAATATAAAAGACATTACAATGAACTGAATTCTACCTGTTCGTATAAATAAGTCGGATATTTCTTTATCTGATTTCGATTGACTTACCATTGCTGTAACTTTCGGCAGAAAAACACCCGAAATGGCAGTTGAAAAGCCCATATACATCTGTTCTAACTGGATTCCTACAGCAAATATTGCAACGGCTGCAGTACCTACATTAGCTCCTAAAACCAATTGTCCCGAACTCCAATAAAGACGATTAATAATAGCTCCTAGAAAAATATAAAATGAATAACCGGCAAGCTCTTTAAAAAATTTCCACTCGAATTTTTTGAAGTATATTTTAATTTTGATTTTATATTTACAATACCATAAATTAACCAACTGAGTAGTGACATTAAAGATGGTTATTAATACAACCATACCAATCGCACGATATCCCATTTCCAATAAGGCAATCATAATTCCCGTATTCAAAATAATTCGGACAACCTGTATAACCTTTTGAAAAATAAACTTCTCGTAAGCCGTTACAATCGAACCGAAAATACTTACTGGAAAAGTAAAAACCAGATTAAAAACCATTAACAAGACCAATGTATGAACCTTATCCAATTCATCAGCTGTTAAGGTGCCACCGTATATCGATTCAATATTAAAATACAAAACCATTCCCAGCACTAAAACAATGAAACCTATCGCACCATAAAGAAGAATAAACATTCCAAACATGGAATACTGTTCTTCTGTTTTTCCCTCGGAACGAAACTTAGCAGTGTATCTAATTATAGTATTTCCAAAACCCAAATCAAGAATTGTAAGGTAAGCAACTACCGATGCCACCAATGAATATAGACCATACTCACTTTGCCCCATCATACGAAGCATGTAAGGAGTATAAAGCAATCCAACGACATTGCTTAAGCCCATTACTACATAGGATAATATTGCACCAACTTTTAATTGATTTACCTTCATTAAGTTAGGCTTTTAGTAGTCTTTTTACATTAATATCATTAACTGTTTACTAAGAAATATTGGTCTTCGTATAAAACCTTAAACGCAATGCATTCTTGATAAAGCGTCTAAAATATGATCGTTTTTTTGGAAGATCACCCAATATATTTTCCATTTCTGTTAATTCAACACCATTTAATAGAATTTGGATTGTGTCTTTTTTTGCGACAGATTTAAAATCATTTAATGAATTTACATCTGCAGAAGACCAAGCTCTGTTTGCTCTAACCATCATTATTGCATAATCTGACTCTCCAACCAATTCAACAGGATAAGTGTTTTTCATCACATCTGGAATTTCAACAAAAACATAATCATAATCCTCTTTCTTAATATCATAGCCAACCAATTGACTTATCGTTTTGGCTCTATGAAACATTGGTGTAATTTCATATGATTTTCGCACATCCGATGCCTTTGGTTCGATATTGTTATGGGTTAGATACAAGCACTTATAACCTAGATCATTTAATTTATTCACCAACAAGTCAAAAACAAAGCTCTTCCCTTCCCCTTTTTGATTGCTAAAAAGTGTCATTTGAACAGGTTGATTATCACCTCTAGCTGCTGATTTTAGCAGTAAAAGCTTCCTAATCATGATTTCCAATGTTCGTTTTTTTACAAAATTGACATCTAAATTTTTATTTGGATGAAGAAGGTTTGGAAACATAGCCAAAACCTTATAACCAATTGCATCTTCAGCTCTTGCAACTGTCTTGATACTAGTATCTATAAACTCTAATACGATAATGATAAAAGCAGGTATAACAAATCCAATCATGAATGCGATAATGATCAAGAATTTTCTTTTACTAGCCCTTGCTTCGATAGGAAAAAATGGAGGTGTAACAATCTTTAAATTCGAATTTAATTCGATATTTTGCTGTTTAAGCTTTGCCTTATTTAAACTTTCTAGCAAGGATAAATACTTTTGCTCTGCAACGTTAATTTTTCGCTCCAGTCGTTTCATTGTGGCTCCTAAAGGCGCGTAACTTTCAAATAATTTATCAAAATCTTTTTTGATCTCATCTCCAACTTCTAATTGAGCTTTAGAAGATTCAAACTCTATCATTTTCTCTAACCATCGCTCTAAAATCGAATTACCAGCAATTCCTTCTTTAGAATTATCAAAACGATATTGGGCATCAACTAATTCTCCCAATTTATCTTCAATAACGGCTTCTTGCTTTTTTAACTCAATCAATTTAAGCGAGTTCGCTTCGGTTTTAATCTCTTCAATTGGCGAAGAGTTCGTTAGCATCCAAACTTGATGCTTGATATCTGAAAGAGTCTCACGTAAAGCCAGCATTTCATTGCTATTCACCCTTCGTCTTTCATTTCTGGTCATTTTTTTCTCGAGAAGCTTTAAAACAGATACCACTGCCATGTGTTTCATCTGAATCTCGGTATAGGTTAAATCAAACTGTTCTTTTTCAGAAGCAATATGTCTTGTTTGCTCGTAATAATTAATAATATTATATTTCTTATTAAACTCTACAAGCTCTTCCTCTGCATAGTTCAAATTAGACTCGGCATTATCAATTTCCTTTTGAAAATAACCAACAACAGCATCCGATTGGTTTACTTTTATATCTGAATAAACTCTAACAAATACTTCATTAATTAATTCTAAGGTATTAGAACAAACCCCAGGATCATCTGAATTAAAGGAAATTTTTACCATGTCGCTAGATTGAACTCTAGCAACTTTAATTTCTTTAAGAATCTCTTTAGTACTATAATGTCTATGTCCTAAATGAATTAATTCGTAAATGAAATTCGTATGATCTGTATTTTTGTATTCTAAAAGATTTTGATAGGTTTTCTCTGGATTATTTTGAACGATTAAAGCCTTAACTTCATCTGGAACAATTTCCATTAAGAGTTTATAATGTTCAGGAAGAATTACATCTGCCTTTGGCCCGTCCAACAGCATATGCTTTGTAAATAAGCGCAAAGAAACCTCTTCAATTGTAGTCTTCGTTCTAACCAGGTTAATTAAATTATCGAAGGCTATCCTTGTCCCAAATAAATCTAGTTTCGATTCCTCTAATGATACGATAGATGATCCGGTAGCAATCCCAGTATAAATCCTAGTACTAGAATCATATAACTTGGGTTGATCTTGCGTTAAAAAGAATACTACGCACACCATTACTATGGGAGTAATAATTAGTCCTAGTAGGTGTTTTTGCAATAGTCGTATGAAGAAGATAATATTCAAAGTGTTCTAATTTTTGGTGATAACTGGCTTGCCTACAATTTCACTTAGAATTTGAATAGCGGTTAACAATTCAATTTTAACTTTTTCAAATTCCAATTCTGCATTCATTTTAATATCATTGACTCTAGAATATTCCGCTATGTTGATTTTTCCATTTACAAAATCTTTTTCGACAGAACTCAGGTGCATTTTCAATACTCCTAAAGATTTATTTCTCACTTCAACACTGGTATAACTTTTCAATACATTATTGTACTGAACAATAACCAATTGCCTGAGTTCTTTTATACTACTCTCCTTTTGATATCTAAATTTTTCTAGTTCTGCCTTTGCTTGTTTTACATTGGTACGGTCGGCAACTGTGTTCAATGGAATTTTCAAAGTTAAGCCTACACTATATCGTGTTTGTTCGGTAGATGAAGTAGTCGATTCTGTATTTAAATCCTCCGTAATTAAAAGGTTATCAAACAATCCATATTTAGCACTTGCTTCAAACCCTAAAGTAGTCATCCAATTTCTCTTCTCAGCCTTAATTTTTAATTCACTGATAATGATATCCGCGTTGTAAAATTTTAAAAGAGGAGAGTTTTGAACAGCCAAGAGTTGCATATCACTTAGGGGTATCAGCATATCACTAACATGACTCCCCTCTACAACTTTACTCACAACCTGTTCAACTTCCTGTGAAAGTGCTGTTAAGATAGATGTTAAGAATAATAAACAAACAAGTATAATCCTTCTAATCATAGATAAATTTTTAAACATTTTCTTTTTGGAATACTGCAGGAATCGTACGTAAAATGATCCATAAATCTTTCCAAAATGAATATTTACTGTTAGCAATTTCGACGTACTTATTATCAAGGCCTTTTCGCTCTTCTGGAGACATTTTAGAAGATTTACCTCTAGCTTCAACTTGCCATAAACCAGTAATTCCTGCGGGGCCATTAAATCGATCTGTCCACTCATCTGTTGTTAGCATTTCTGCTTCATACAAAGGTAAAGGGCGATTACCAACAATAGACATATCTCCATTAATTACATTAATTAACTGAGGCAACTCATCAATACTCAACTTTCTAATGATCTGTCCTACTTTTGTAATACGAGGATCATTTTCGAATTTCACAAATGCTTTATCCTGTTTTTGTTTTTGTCTTTGTATGTGAGCACTTTCCTCAACTTCCTCTTCATCACCAAATAAAATGGTTCCTCCTGGATTTTCAGTGCTATCCTTAATTATCTCGTCAAACTGTTCTTCTTCACCCTCAGCATTACTATACTGATTTAAATGTTCTAGTTCTTTTAATCTCTTATCAGCATCAGGATACATCGATCTTAGTTTTAAGAAATTGAAAATTCGATATCCAGTCCCAACCCTTTTTGAAATATAATACACCTTCCCTTTTGATTCTAGTCGAATCGCAATAATGAAAAGAAGTAATAAGGGAGAAATACATAACAAGCCAAATCCGGCAAAGAAAATATCAAAACATCTTTTAAAGAAGGGGGTCTTATATACTTTAACAGTTTTATCATTATCCTGTTTATTAAAAGACATATGTACTTGCAAAACTTTCAAAAAATTCACCCTATGTGCCAATTTTTCTGCATCAATTGGTTTAGCATATACATCACTAATTTTTTGCTGCATTGCTTTTTGTAGAATTTCAGGCTTCTTCTCTTTCACCAAAAGAATATAAGGTATTTTCTGATTTGAGTCGAATTTATCTACAAACACATCATGATAATCCAATCCATTTCTACCAGGCAATTCCATTTCACTAATTACACCATCAACCAATCCATTTTTCTCGATCCAATCGGATGCTTTTAAAGGATTTGCATGATGTATTAAATTTATATTTAGATCCTGTCGATTGAAATCGCTAAGGACAGCATCGTCAGTCCCAATGTACATTAGATTCAATTGTCTACTCCCTACTTCCATGATGTTGTTATTTAATCAAACGTTCGATTCTAATCATTAATTCTTCAGGATTAAACGGTTTCATAATGTAATCCTCAGCACCTAACTTTAAACACTCAACACGAATATTACTACTCTCTTGACTACTTAAAACAATGATTGGAATATCATTAAAATAACCACTTTCCTTTATTCGTTTTATTAATTCTATCCCATCCATAACGGGCATCTGAAGATCTGTTAGAATAATATCAGGAATATTACCAGATTGTAACCAACTGATAGCTTGCAAACCATCTTCTTTTGTGGTTACATCAAATGAATTTTGTAGAAATCGAACCATTAATTGGCTCATGGAAGGTTTGTCGTCAACAACTAAAATTTTCTTCATAAGTGAATATTAAATTGCTTTCTAGTGAAAGCATGAGTCTGATTTAATTAAATAGCGATTTAATTCTAATCCTTTCAGATATAAATTCTACAACCAATTTACGGCAGAATGCCTTTTTTGTTACTTTTTCATACTATAAACACAAGAAATTTCATTCAAAAAAAACACGCATACACATAACCTGTTTGTGCTGAAAACAATATACGTTTAATAAAATTAATATTTTTCACATTAATTATTACACCACTCACACTAACTGAACTCTTATTAGTCTAAAATCTAATTGAATCACCAGATTTTTCTACCAAATCATAATTTATCGATTTACTTAACAAAAAACAAATCATTTCACCCTTATGTTATATTTTCATAACATTCAATATTATTAATAATTCTTTCGCTTGGTTCATTTAGAAGAGTTCATCAACGAAAAATTGAGAATATTCTTAATTGATTTCAATTAAACTCAAAATTTTATATAATAATCCTTAAATTTAAATATTATTATTTATTACTAACAATCACAAGCCCAATGTCAATGTTAGAAAAGATCATCAATTTCAGTATCCGAAATAAACTTATTGTAATTCTATTTACGCTCTCTATTGTTCTATTTGGATGTTACTCAATTTTAAAAATCCCAATTGGCGCTGTTCCCGACATTACCAATAATCAGGTTCAGGTGATTACTACTTCGGGAAATCTATCTACACAGGAAATAGAGCAATTCATTACCGCTCCTGTTGAGTTGGAAATGGCAAACCTTCCTGGAGTTGAAGAAATTAGATCAATTTCGAAATTTGGCTTATCCGTTGTTACTATTGTATTTAATGATGAAATTGGCACTTATCTTCCCCGCCAACTAATTGCAGAAAAAATTAAGGCAGCATCAGCGAATATTCCTGAAGGGTTTGGTTCTCCAGAAATGGGACCAATAACCACTGGATTAGGCGAAATTTACCAATACATACTGGATATTAAACCCGGATTTGAAAATCGATATTCTGCAATGGATTTACGAACTGTTCAGGATTGGATTGTTAGAAGACAATTATCCGGAATTTCAGGAGTAGTTGAAGTAAACAGCTGGGGCGGATTTTTAAAGCAATACGAGGTCGCAATTGATCCAACTCGATTAAGATCCATGGATCTTAACTTGATGGAAGTTTTTGAAGCTTTACAAAACAACAACAGCATTTCTGGTGGTGCCTACATCGAAAAAACCAATCAATCCTACTTTATCCGTGGCGACGGGCAAGTAAAGTCCATTCAGGATATTGAAAATATTGTGGTTAAGAATAACAGCGGTATTCCCATTTTGGTTAGAGATATTGCCACGGTTCATTTTGGATATGCCAATCGTTTTGGAGCTATCACGGCAAACGGTCAGGGAGAAAAAGTTCTGGGTCAAGTCATGATGCTGAAAAATGCCAACTCCAAATTGGTGATTAATGAAGTAAAGGATAGAGTTGCTGAAATCCAGAAAAATCTGCCCGAAGGTGTTTTTATTAATCCAATATTAGAGCGAAGTGAATTAATAGGCAAAACCACGACTACTGTTGTCGAAAATTTGGTTTTGGGTTGCTTGATTGTAATGCTAATCGTCTTTGTATTACTTGGAAATATACGATCGGCATTGGTTATTGCTTCAATGATTCCTTTGGCACTTCTCTTCACGCTTTCCTTGATGTACATTTTTGGTATTGATGCTAATTTAATGAGCTTGGGAGCTCTCGACTTTGGAATTATAATTGATGGAGCCGTTATCATTGTCGAATACATTGCCATTCGGATCAATGTGAAAACTGATGAATTCAATCAAGCAAACAAAGAAGAAAAGAAAACCCTTATTGATAAAATCACCTTTACCGGAGCATCCAAAATGATGAATTCTGCCATTTTTGGGCAAATAATTATTCTCATCGTTTTTATTCCAATTCTATCTCTGCAAGGAGTGGAAGGTAAAATGTTTAGACCAATGGCTCTTTCGTTTAGTTTTGCGATAATTGGTGCTATGATATTAGGTTTTACATGGCTTCCTGTTGCCTCTTCCCTCTTCTTAAAACCTGAAAAAAAAGGCAAATGGAATATTGCGGATAAAATCATGAATTTAACCTACCAATCGTATATTCCCGTTATGAAATGGTCTTGCGGTCACAAGAGATTCGTTTTAGGAGCCTCACTGGCAGCACTTATTTTTACGGGTGTTTTGTTCTCGAAAATGGGAGGTGAATTTGTTCCTACACTTGATGAAGGTGATTTTGTAATTCAACCGGTTCTAAAAACAGGCACCTCTCTGTCAAAAACCGTTGAAATCTGCACTCAAATGGAAAACATCCTAATCGATAGTTTTCCCGAGGTAGATCAAATTGTTTGTCGTATTGGAGCAGCCGAAGTTCCAACAGATCCAATGTCGATGGAAGAAATTGATATGATTATAAAACTAAATCCCCGACATGAATGGACGTCCGCAAAAAATAAGGAAGAACTGGCAGATCTATTTAAAGAAGCTCTATCGATTATTCCCGGCATTGAATATGAGTTCACTCAGCCAATAGAAATGCGTTTCAACGAATTAATTACAGGTGTCCGTGCTGATATTGCCATCAAAATTTTTGGTGAAGATTTGGCATATTTAAATGAAAAAGCCAGTGAGATCAAGAAATTAATCGAAGATGTGCCTGGTGCTGCTGATATCATTTTAGAAAAAACAGAAGGATTACCACAAATGAGTGTGATCTACAAACGCAATAAAGTAGCACATTACGGATTGGATATGAGAACTCTAAACTCCTATTTGGCAATGGCTTTTGGAGGAGAATCAAGTGGCAGTGTTTTCGAAGGAGAAAAACGTTTCGATTTGGTCGTTCGACTTCAAAAAGAAAGTCGGGTGGATATCGAAAACATTCAACAATTAATGATTCCTCTCCCAAATGGAAATCAAATTCCGATGAACGAACTGGCTGACATCTCTTTCTCGGAAGGTCCTGCAAAAATATCCCGTGAGAACACACATCGTATGATGTCGGTTAGTGTGAATGTTAGAAATCGCGACTTACAGTCAGTCGTTGAAGATATACAAAGTAGAATTGAGGGTACAATTAAACTGGAACCGGGAAATTACATTGTTTATGGAGGTCAGTTTGAGAATTTGCAAAATGCGAGCAAACGCTTACTTTTTGCTGTTCCACTTGCCTTACTTCTGATCTTTATCTTCCTGCACTTTGCTTTTGGGTCGTTTAAAGATGCAGCTCTAATCTTTACCGCGGTTCCCTTATCTACCGTTGGTGGTGTTCTTTTTTTATGGATAAGAGGTATGCCTTTTAGTGTATCTGCAGGAATAGGCTTTATAGCTCTTTTTGGCATTGCAGTTTTAAATGGAATTGTGTTGATTGAACATCTTAAAGATTTGCAAGAAAAAGGAATGACCAGTATGCGAGAATTGATACTTACTGGCACAAAAGATCGACTTCGTCCGGTAATGCTAACCGCGGCTGCAGCTGCAATGGGATTCTTACCAATGGCAATTTCCACAGGTGCTGGAGCTGAAGTACAACGCCCTTTGGCAACTGTCGTTATCGGAGGTCTTATTACATCTACCATGCTAACTATGATTGCCTTGCCTTTACTATTTGAAATCTTTTATAATGTAATCGGCATTCAATGGAGACCACTTCGATTCATCCGATCTAAATCTGCAATTACCGGCATCCTCATTGCCTTTTTATCGCTTACGGCAACAGCACAAACGAAGGAATTGAGTCTTGAAAATGCAATTGAAATTGCGATGGATAACAATAAGCAACTTCAAGCTTTCAAACTTGCCATAAAACAAAGTGAAGCCTTAAAAGCAACTGCTTTCTCTATGGACAAAACATATTTCTATTACGAATACGATCAAAACAACATTGCGGAAAATGGTCATCCTCTCAAAATTTTTGGTGTAGAACAAACATTTAGTTTCCCAAGTGTTTACAGAGCACAATTGAAGGTGAATAAAAGAAATGTATCAATTACGGAAACCAACTATTACCGACAAAAACAGATGGTTTCCAAAAATGTATCTCAAGCATATAATCAAATCCTCTATCTCAAACACAAACTAAAAGTATTTTTCAAAATAGACTCTTTATATACTAATTTCAGAAAAAGTGCTGAGATCAGATTTGAAAAAGGAGACATCAGTCAGATAGATTTATTAAATGCCAAGGCCAAACAACAACAAATAGCCACTGATATCCAACAACTGAAGCACAATCTGGATATCGCCAATGAAAAAATGAAAGCTATTTTGCAACAGGATAGTGCATTTACAATTCCACTGCAGGAATTAAATAGAATTCCTATCGAGAACAATCTCGTTGAATCTAGTTCCGATTTACAAATTATGAAACTACAACGCGAACAACAATATGCCTTGCTTGGATTAGAGAAAAACAAGCTACTTCCAGATGTATCACTTGGCTATTACAGAGGAAGTAATAAGTATGCTAAGGCTCAAACCTACCAAGGTTTTCAAATTGGATTAGCAGTGCCACTATTTTTCGGAGAACAAAAAGCACGAATAAAAGCCAACAAAATTGCCTTAGACATTAATCAAAACATGCGAAGTAATTTTCTAATTAATCGCGAAGCAAAACAGGAAGAATTGCGAATAGAGTTGATGAAATTTGAAGAATCCATCCAAAACTATGAAGATTCAGGTCGGAAATTGAGTGAAGAAATCATAAGAACAGCTCAAAAATCGTATCAAATGGGTGAACTGGACTTTTTCCAGTATGTTGTAAGCATTGAAAATGCATTAAATCTGACCCTAAATTATCTCGATAATCTTGCTCGGTACAATAATCTTGCTCTTGAAGCCAACTATCTTAATAAATAAAACCTAATATCATGAAAAGCTATATCCTACTCGCCAATATACTATTTACAATGTGTTTTTTTGCATGCAAGCCAAAAACACCTCCCATTAATCCCATCATTAATGAGAGCGAACAATTAATTCAGATTTCCAAGCAACAATTCATAGCCGAAAAAATGGAAATTGGCAGGGCGACTACGCATTGCTTTGAGGACTTAATCTCCTGCAACGGATCCATTTCAGCACCTCCAAATGGAATTGCCAATATAAGCACACCTATTTCAGGTATTGTAAAGAGTATTCATTTCACAACTGGTGATTATGTGAAAAAAGGTCAAGTGTTGTGTCAAATTGAATCCAATGAATTGATTTCCCTTCAGCAAGATTTCGCGGAAATCTCAGCACAAATTCCAAGTATTAAGGCGGATTACGAAAGAAACAAAGCGCTGTACAACGAAAAAATTGGCGCCAAGAAAAACCTTAGCTCCTCTGAAAGCACCTACAAATCAGCAAAAGCAAAATATGAAAGTTTAGAGTTGAAATTAAAGATTCTTCACCTCAATACGAATAAAATAAAAGAAGGCAATTTTTACTCATCTCTTTCATTAACAGCTCCAATAGATGGGTTTATTACCAATTACAATATGATTCTTGGTGAATTCGCCGAACAACAAAAATCCTTACTTGAAATTGTGAATACCAATCTGCTCCAAGTTCAAATTTCGGTATTCGAAAAGGATATTCAACGGCTAAAAATAGGACAGCTTATGTATTTTAAAACCTTAAGTAATTCTGATAAAATACATACCGCACATATAAGTGCAATTGGAAAAGGAATCGATCCGAAAACTAAAACCATTCTCTGTTTGGCTAAAATTGAAGAAGAGGCAAAAGGGAAATTATACAATGGTTCGTTTATCGAAGCTGAAATTATTACAAATGAAAAAGAGGCAAAGGCACTTCCGAGTCAGGCAATTCTTAAATCAGGCCCCGACCGATATGTTTTTGTAATTGACAAAAGTGATGAAGAAAACTATTATCTGCGCAAAGAAAAAATAAAAACTGGAAGTGAATCTAAAGGATTTACAGAAATTGTAGGTTCTCAAAACCTAGCTAAGATTCTGACTAAAGGAGCTTACAACATTTCCCTTAATTAGAGATAATTGATAAAAAGACCTTTTTCCGATGTATATCATTTAGAAAGTAAGAAATAGTTCTCTTTCAAACAGAATCTATTTCTTACTTTTACCTGATGATTTCAACACAATATCTTCTCCTCTCATTATTATTAGTACTCTGGTGCATTTTTCACAGCAGTTTAATTTCCAACCGTTTTCTCGCATATATTGAACCAAAATTGGGTAAACACTTTCGAACTTATCGGATACTTTACAATTTGTTCTCTCTGATTACATTTCTACCACTTATTTTGTTTTCCTATTCATTAAAAAGTGAAATGATTTTTGACTGGTCGGGATATTTTCAAATTGGCCGTATACTAATCTTACTAACCTGCTTTTTTCTGTTTTTTGCAGGCTCGAAATCATACGATTTATTATCCTTTTTAGGCTTTCGCCAGATTCAGCAATCAGAACATCATAAAACAATGTCTGATGATGGAAATTTAAGCACTGCAGGAATACTCAGCATCATTCGTCATCCTTGGTATACGGCAACTTTTTTATTTATTTGGTCAAGAAATATAGATATAAGTGCACTAATTGTAAATGCAATATTCAGCATTTACCTGATTGTTGGTTGCTATCTGGAGGAAAAAAAACTAGTCCTCGAATACGGAGAAGAGTACAAAATTTACCAGCAGAATGTATCAATGTTATTTCCCTGGAAATGGTTGAAAATAAAACTAATTGGATAAAATATGGATTATCGTGATGAAGTATTTATTGCAGTAGCAGAAAACCTTAATTTCTCAAAAGCGGCCGAAGAACTATTCATAAGCCAACCTGCAGTTACCAAACACATTAAGGAGTTAGAAAGCAAATTAGAAACTGCTCTTTTCGAACGAAAAGGAAACAAGGTTTATCTTACCAAATCGGGTAAATTGGTGTATCGTAGCCTTAAACAAATCAAACAGCAATACCGTGATTTGGAATACGAACTGGGCAGATTAAGCGAGGCATTTAATGGTTCTTTACGGATTGGTGCCAGCTCAACCATTTCTCAATACCTTATTCCATCGGTTATTGCATCTTTTCATAGGCGTTATCCAAAAATAAAATTGGATTTATTCAACGGTAATTCTTTTGAGATGGAGCAAAAACTACTCGATAATGAAATTGATTTGGCTTTGGTGGAAAATGAGAAATCCAATTCGAACATCAAATACATGGATTTTTTGGATGATGAAATTGTTGTAGTTACAGGAACACAAAGTGTGTATGCCAAACGCAAAAACATTAAATTAAGCGATATCCAGGAAATACCTTTGGTGCTTCGCGAAAAAGGCTCTGGAAGCCTTCAGGTAATTCAGAAAGCCCTTGCCAAACAAAACATAGATCTGGAAAAATTAAACATTCTAATTCACTTGGGAAGTACCGAAGCCATTAAAAATTTCCTTTGTAATTTTGATGGTATTGCCTTGATCTCAGAAAAGTCGATTGAGAAAGAAATAAAGCTAAAAAGTCTTTGTAAACTAAACGTTAGTGAATTGAATATTCATCGAAAATTAAGAATGGCATTGCGTAAAGGACCTGAATTAAAAATTCCTGGATTATTTATTGATTTTCTGAATCACTATAACTTTTAGCTATAATTAATAACATTTTACAATTTCCACAAGCTATTAATTAACTGTATTTTTGTTTTACAAAACAAAGAACAAAAACGAATGCAGCTATTCTCTAAAAAATCAAGTTATCTATTCTTCATTGGGATTATTCTCTGCTTTGTGCCAGGATTTTCACCGGCGATTGCTTTAATTACGGGACTCTTCTTTTCCATGTTTGGAATTAAAACCAATCGGTTTACCAAACACACATCTTCAGTATTGCAAGCTTCCATTGTACTAATGGGTTTTGGCATGAATCTAAGCATGGTAGTGGAAGCATCAAAATCAGGTTTTGGTTTTACCGCAGTGTCTGTAATTGCAACCATTAATATTGGATTGCTATTAGGTAAACTTTTAAAGGTTGAGAAAGCAACCACCATATTAATTGCTGCAGGAACGGCCATATGCGGTGGCAGTGCAATAGCTGCAGTCGCGCCAGTAATTAATGCAAAAAACAAACAGGTTTTGTTCGCAATGGCTGTTGTTTTTGTTCTTAATTCGCTCGCACTAATGCTATTTCCTATTATTGGTCATTATTTTGAAATGAGTCAGGAAATATTTGGCTTTTGGTCTGCAATCGCAATTCACGATACCAGCTCAGTAGTAGGTGCATCAGCAGCCTATGGAGAGAAAGCTTTGGAAATTGCCACTACCGTTAAATTAACTCGTGCACTTTGGATCATTCCTGTTTCAATTGTATTCGCAATTTTCAATAAAAACTCTGACTCAGGTAAAATAAAAATACCTTGGTTTATTGGAGTCTTTGTATTGGCAATTATAGTTGCTCATCTGTTTCCTCAATGGCAAGAAGGTTTTGCTCATTTAAAGTGGTTAGGCAAAAAAGGAATGGTCATTGCTTTACTATTTATCGGTTCAAGTATTTCTGTTTCTGAAATCAAGGAAACGGGTGGTAATACTTTTTTATTGGGAATTATCCTTTGGATTATAATCGGAGGATCATCACTCTATTTCTTGCAATTTTAGATCAAAAGAATTACACTAAATAAGCAATTACATCTGGAACACCTTCCATGACATTCTATTAATCTTCCTTTATCATGTTAAAACTTTACAAGCAAAGACTCCGATTTCTAATTCACTTGTAATTCGAGACAATACAAAAACATTTGTCTCAAAAGCATTTCACTCCAACTCTACTAAGCCAATGAGTGAACAAAAAAAAACCACTCTATTTTCTTACATAAATACCACTAATTTGATTTTATGTGAAATAAATCACAATAGATTTTATCTTCCCATAATATTTTGAAATTATCATAAAATTACATAAATTAGATAAAACAATTCAAATCCTATTTGAATCAAATAATTTCGCTGACAAAAAATGCAAACTGACTTAACACATACCAATGAGCGCTTTAGTGTCTTGAGTGAAGACAGTGAATTTCTAAATTTAATTCTCAATAATATTAGCTCATGCATTATGCTTTTAGATAAGGATCTAAAGTTAAGAGCGTACAACAATCCTATGCTAAGCATATTCTCTAATAAAAGAGATGAAAATTTAATGTATCGAAAGTGTGGAGATGTAATTGGATGTGCTTATCAAATAGAAGAACAGAAGCTATGTGGTACCACTAGTATGTGCCGCACATGTGAATTAAGATTAGCAGCTCTTCATTCTTACGTTAATAATGAAGCAATTTTCAGAGAACACATTACCAAACCTTTTTTCGATTACGACGGAAAAAAAGAAGATAAAGATTTACAGTTTTCAACACGATTGTTTACCTATAAAAAGGAAAATTATATCATCATTATTTTAGAAGATATTACACCTTTAATGACAATGAAAAAGAAGATGGATAAACATTTAAATACTACTTAAATTAAGAAAACTACTACACCACAATAATTACATCAGTGAAGAGAGGAATACAAAAAATTGTGTTCCTCTTTAATTTATTACAATGCCCCATACTCCTTTAACCTTATACAAAATGCTAAAAGCAGGTGTTTCGATAGAAGCCTGTCTTGCATGCAGCGATGGATATGGGGTAACCGACACTCTAGAACAACTTGGTTTGGATGTGAAATATATGGGGGAACCATTAACAGATTACATCAAAAAAGATGAAAAGATTTTGACTTTGTAAAAGTTAAGAGTTCTACACAAATAATTTTTCCACAAAAAGAATAGTAGTTTAGCCCTAAATAAGCGTACAAATTATTTAGGGCTAAATATTTTATAATAGCTTCCATTATAATTTGGTACTAACATTATCATCATTTTATTATGCACTATACAATTAAGTTTGCTTTCAAGCTAATAAACCTCACTTCAACCCATTACATTTCACACGAAGTAAGGACTATCGTTCTTAATAAAACCTAAGTGAAATATGCACATGAGAGATAATTCACAAAAAGAAAAAATATCATTTCTCTTTGACAAGAAAACGAATAAAAACTCTTATTTTTAACGTTTAAAAATAAGAATATGGAAGACATGATATTTTATGATAGATTGCAGTTTGCATTTACTATCACATTTCACTATATATTTCCACAATTAACAATGGGACTATCTTTAATGATTGTCTATTTTAAATGGAAATATTTAAGAACTAAACTTGAAAAGTTTAACAATGCGGCAAAATTCTTCATGAAGATTTTTGCCATTAACTTTACCATGGGCGTTGTAACAGGAATTCCAATGGAATTTCAATTTGGTACCAACTGGGCTAAATTCTCGGAACTTACTGGCGGAATTATCGGACAAACCTTGGCTATGGAAGGTATGTTTTCATTTTTTCTCGAATCTTCCTTTTTGGCCCTTTTCATTTTTGGTGAAAAACTAATGGGGCAAAAACTGCATCTTTTAACGGGCTTTTTAGTCTTTTTAGGTTCTTGGGCCAGTGGTTACTTTATATTAGCGACCAATGCCTGGATGCAACATCCTGTTGGTTACGAAATTTTAGAGAATGGTAAATTCGTATTAACCAATTTCTCGGCTTTATTCAGTAATCCTTGGTTAATGCCTGCCTTCTTACACAATCAGTTTGCATCTGTTGTAACCTCATCCTTTGTTGTTGCCGCTATAGGTGCTTTTTATGTATTGCGAAATAAGAATCTGGAATACGGAAAGCTATTTTTAAAGACAGGAGTTATTTTTGGCTTTGTTTCGAGCATTCTTGTGGCTGTCCCAACGGGAGATTGGAACGCTAAAAATGTAGCCAAATACCAGCCTGCTGCTTTTGCCGCCATGGAAGGGATTTTTGAAACCGAAGAAGCAGGAGCCGAAATCGTACTTATTGGTCAGCCGAATATGGTTGAGAAAAAGATAGACAACAAAATTGCCGTTCCTAACATCTTAAGCTTTTTAACTTATCAGGATTGGAACAAACAGATTCCGGGAATGGATCAATTTACAAAAGAAGAATTACCCGATAATATTCCTGCTCTCTACTACTCCTATCATATTATGGTAGGATTGGGGACTATTTTTATTGGTTTAATGGGCATGGCACTATTCTTTTTATGGCGGAAAAAACTCTATACAATGAATACATTGCTTTGGGGCATCATGTTCGCTTTCCCATTTCCATATATTGCTAACATGACCGGATGGTATGTTGCCGAGCTAGGACGACAACCCTATTTAGTATATGGACTATTAAAAACCGTTGATGGAATCTCTCCAACCGTTTCATCAGGAAATACTTTATTTACCCTATTGGGATTTGTTGGTTTATATATGCTACTGGGCTTACTGTTCCTGGTCTTGGTTGGAAAAACAATTCATAAAGGACCGGAAACTCAAACACATTAATTATGGAATTATTTTGGTACACAATGATAGCTATTGTTTTAGCTGTCTTCTTCATATTGGACGGTTACGATTTTGGAACAGGAATTATTCATTTGTTTTTTGCTGAAAAAGAAAAAGACAAAGAGGTAATTGCAAAAGCCGCAGGGCTTTTCTGGGACTCGAATGAAGTTTGGCTGGTAGCTGCCGGAGGATTGCTTTTTATGGCCTTCCCGACCTTCTACGCCTCTGTTTTTAGTGGTTTTTATCTTCCTTTAATCATTGTCCTGTGGTTTATTATTTTCAGAGCAATAGGTTTAGAATTAAGAAGTCAGTTTAACTTTCAAATGTGGAAGGATATTTGGGATAAATCGTTTGGTGTTTCGAGCTTACTGCTAACACTGTTTTTTGGTATTGCACTTGGAAATGTTATTAGAGGAGTAAATTTGGGCGGTGTTGAAAATGGTGTTTCAGCTTACGAAGCTCACTACTTTTTCCTACCCTTATGGAACAGCAGTTTTAGCCCTGCAGGCATTCATCCGGGAGTTATCGACTGGTTCACAATTGTTATTGGAATAATTGCCGTTGTTACCTTATCCATTCATGGTGCCAATTGGGTTATCTTGAAAACTGAGTCATCGATTAATGAAAAATTGAAGTCGGTAGTTTTGAAGCTTAACATTGCGCTTTTACTACTTACAATTTTCTCAATTTCTATTTGGCATATTATTAAGCCAGAGCCATTTTCAAACTTTACGGATAATCCACTTCTGATCATTTTCCCAATGATTTACCTTAGTGGATTAGTTGGTACTTTTTTCATTAAAAAATTCAAGAAAGCTGTTTATGCCTTTACCTGTTCATCGCTAATTATTCTTGGCGGCATAACTTCTTCCTTGGCATCTATGTTTCCAGTAATTTTACCTTCTACAAATAGTGTAAACGAGTCCTTAACCATATACAACACCGCCACATCGGAATATGGCTTAAACGTTGCTTTTGGATGGGGAATTGTTGGCTTTATACTCCTTATTGTTTACTTCATTGTTCAGAAAAGATTCATGGGTGGAAAAATTGATAAAATGGATTACGGGCATTAATATTTCGAACCAAACTATGACAGATACACTGATTTCTTTACTTAGTATTCTTATTGGAATAATTGGAGCCAATAGCACGGGGCTATTTTTCAAAAAGTATTCCTTTGGATTAATTGGAAACACCATTGCCGGAGTTTTCGGCAGTGTTTTTTTCATTAAATCGATTGGTCGATTAGGGTTTTCGCCACAAGCAATCATGGAAACAGGTAGTATGAATACCAACTTGTTTGTAATTAATTCTCTAGTATCCTTTTCTGGTGGTCTTCTTGCAGTAATTTTACTGAGCAAACTGGCAACAAAATTCAACAGGTCGGATAGAATCAACTAAATTCCCCTGCTACCTCACGATTATATCGTGTAGTTACTATATCCAACCACTCAATTATAGCAAAGCTTACAAAATAAACTCACTCTGGTAAGTGAATTTTAAAATTACGACTCATACTCAAATTTATTATTTTCACTTACCACATAATACAATCGTTCGATACGAAAAGAGAAACCTATTGGTATAAAAAAGGAACTTATCAAACCACCTCTATTCCAAAATCCCGTTAGTACTCCAAAGTACTTCACGTCTCTTAAATTCGCTCATTTTAGAAAAATAATGCCTTCCTTTTTTTTTAATCATAAACATTGATTATTTTAAACACCCCAAACGGCATGAAAAGTTCCTGTATTTATTTTATGGAATTTTTGAGCTATCTGCATCTTAAAGAAAAAGATCATAAAACTATGAGACAAAAAACTATACTAATCATCACCGTAATTATTACATTATTAACTTTTAACAGCCTTTCTTCTCTCGCCCAAAAGTTGCTAAATAGTAGATCAACCAGCCCTTTCACTTATATCTATAAGATTAAGAATACCGAAGCTAAAACCATATACAAAAATGAAATATGGCAAATTAATGATTCTTATTATCATACTCTTGTTGATTCATTTCCAACCAAGGATATATATGAAAAAAAATTACCATTTGGACATTATTTGAAAATATTTGCAGAGGAAAATGAACAAAAAATCTCAATTTCTACAATTCAAAATTTTGAAGTCTTTATCGTAAAAAATAATACTGATTTACTATTTCAAGTTTTTGATTTAAATGGAAATCTCATTTCTAATGCAGATGTAAGAATAAATAAAAAGAAACTTTATTTCGATGATAAATCAAATTCTTATCTTGATAAAAAATCGAATCAGAAAGGTCTTCTATCAGTAACACACAATGGTTTTACTGCATATTCTAAGCTTTCCAGAAAATACAACAATTCAGGTTTTAATAGAGTTAAAAGAAAAATAATTTATGGCACTCCTTTAAAATATGCTTGGACCCCCGTTAATTACATTATACATTTACCAATAGATGGATATAAATCGATAAAAAATAGTTGGGCTCAAGGTACAATTGCTAGCACAAAACAGTTTTTTGTTCGTTTGTACGAAATAGTAGCTTGTTTATTCGATGACTATCATTGCAATGATTATTATGGTGACAGTTTTGAAGATAAACATGAAGGCTATCTGGTTTTTAGTAAGCCAAAATATCAACCAAATGATACAGTAAAATTCAAATCTTATTTGACAAATAAAAAAGGAAAAGCCATAAACAAACCTGTTCATATTGTACTACGAGGATATGGCAAGAAAATTAAATTTCCAATTTTACAAGCTTATAGAAATGGAGCTTACGAATCACAATTTGTTTTGCATGATTCATTGCAACTTCAGTTAGATCGAGATTATACTCTTTCTTTGGAAACTGAAAATTTAGATTCCTACATAAGTAACAAATTTAAGTATGAGGAATACGAATTATCGAGTACGCACCTAAAATTAAGACTTAAAGAAAAAACTCATTATAAAAATCAGTCATTGAGTTTGTTTGTAAAAGGAACGGATGAAAATGATCTCAACCTTCAAGATGCAGAAATCGAATTAACGATCACAACTTTATCACTAGACAAGTATTTTTCCAATCATGTTTTTATTCCTGATACATTAATTCATAAGGAACAAAAACTTGAACCATCAGGCGAAACTGAAATTTTGATTCATGATTCAATATTTCCGAAAGCAAATTTCTCCTATCAGATAAAAGTAAAAATGCTTAGTTCTGAAAATGAAGCAAAAACTGAAACAGAAGAACGTGAATATAAATATTTCACAGAAGAATTTGTAGGTGAAATAATAGCAGATTCAATACAATTCAAATGTCTTAAAAACGGCTTGTCAATTAAGAAACAGGCAAATGTATTTTCCTTAGATAATTTTGGAAATCGAAATAAAATAAATTCCGAAGTAACACCATTTAGAATAGCTCTTTCCCCTTACTACAATTCTTATATTTTAGAATCTGATAGCATAAGTAATACTGTGGATATTAGCGAAAAGAGTGCACTGTTGCAGTGTTACTCTGAAAGAACTTCAGATTCAATCAAAATTCAAATTGTAAATCCAAGAAAAATCCCATTTACCTATCATATATATCAACACAAAAAAGAAAAAGAGAGAGGTTACAACAAAGCTTTACTCATTCACAAACAAATTAATAGCAAACAAAACTATTTTGTTTGTGTGAACTATATTTGGGCTGGAGAAATGAAACAGGAAAACTACAAAATTCCTTTGATGGATAAGCAACTTACTATATCCGTTTTACAGCCAAAAATTGTTTATCCAGGTCAGGAGTCACAGATAGAGCTTACAGTTACCAATGAAAATGGAAAGCCTGTTGAAGGAGTTGATTTAACAGCTTATGCCTTGACTAAAAAATTCAATTACAGCGCTCCCTCTCTTCCTTATCTTGGAAAACAAAGAAAAGATAAAACAATAATAAATCAATTCTCCAATTCAAATACTCATGATCACAATAGCATTAGTCAGTCATTAAATTACAACACATGGAAAGCGCTTGCAGATCTTGATTCAATAGAATACTATCGATTTATTTATCCTGAAAAGGAAGTATACAGGAGCGAATATCAAACAAATGACTTTGTAACACAATTTGCTCCATTCGTTTTTAAAAATGGTCAGATAGATCCTATTCATGTAATTTATATTGATAGAAAACCAGTATATTTTAGTTGGTCCACAAACATGCGCCCATACTCATTTGCCATTGACAGTGGATATCACCAAATTAAACTTCGAACCACTGACAAAATCATTACTATGGATAGTGTGAGCTTTAAAAAAGGCTATAAACAAATTATCAGCCTTGATGAAGATCGCTCCTATCATAAAGTAAGGATTCAAAATACAGGGGATGGATTAACTTACGGTGAAAGGAGAACCCTCTACAATTACATTTTCCCATATAGAAATAGTTTTGGGGACAGACTTGCCTATCTAGAACAAGAAGATAATGTTCAATTGTTAACTCCTTCAAGAAATAAGCATTTTCGAAATCATTTTGCAGGACCAATTAATGGTGAGTTAACTTTCAATTTGATTGATAGCTTCAGTACAAATTTTAAGCACGAAAGATTTTTTGAATATGACTTTGCTCCCAATTTGTTAAAAATGAGAGAAGCAAACAGTAATAACAGATATCCAAAAATATTAACAAACATTAATCCTGAAATTAGATTAAATGATAGTGTTCTTTCCAAGTCAGACATTATGCAATTGTGGCGTGAAAAGATCAATCAAAAAAGAAGTCAAACACCAAGATATACTTATCCACGTTCAACATCGAGCGGAGCTGGCAGATTAAAATTTACTATTCAAGCTAAGCAAAGTACAACTGAAAATACTCCTTTAAATCTGCTATTATTCAGATACGATAATCATGAATTCCTAAGGGTTTATCCGGGTAACACAAGTACAATACATCAACTAAAACCTGGTTTTTACAAACTATTGTTCTTTTACCCAGGCAGTAAATATAGTGTTATCGATTCTTTAAATATTCAGGCGAACGGACTGAATTACTATGAATTTGATGAAGCTCTAAATTTAAAGAAGGATTCATTTAGCAAGGAGGTTAATTCACTAATTGAAAAAACAGTATTCAAGCCTAAACCCTTTTTAGGAGAAGAACAAAAAGAACTAAAAAATATTTTCAATTCATATCAAAACCAATATCACTTCACTGGCGATGGTGAGTATGTAGAAGGATATGTAACTGCTGTAGATGATGGGTTAGAAATTCCCGGAGTTAATGTTGTAATTAAAGGAACAACTTATGGAACCGTAACTGATCTTAATGGATATTACCGATTGAAAGTACCATACAATAATACTAGTTTAGTCTTCTCCTTTGTTGGGATGATACAGCAAGAAAAGCAAGTTGGTTATGAAAAGCATATCAATGTTAGCTTAGAATGTGAGGCTCTTGCAATGGATGAAGTAGTGGTTGTTGGATATGGAACTAGTAGAAAGTCAGTCATGACTGCATCATCCATAGTATCAGTTAGCCCAAACAATTTAAACAAAGGAATTCCAGGTGTGAGTGGCAACATTTCACGAACTTTACAAGGAAAAGTAGCTGGAGTACAAATAAACCCACAAGGCAGTGGTGTTTCAATATCCATACGAGGTGCAACAACCCTAAATTTTAATAACAAACCTCTTTACATCATTAATGGACAAATTTTCGATGGCGATATATCTGAACTAGATCAAAACTCAATTGCTAACATTCAAGTTTTAAAAGATAAAAGCGCAACGGCATTATATGGTGCAAGAGCAGCAAATGGTGTTGTAATAATTGACACACAAAATGGTGCTTTTAAAAGTACAAATTCTGCAAAAACAAAAGGAGCCGATTACAATCAAGAGTTTTATGAATCTGCTTCACAGGCAAGCTCTATTCGCAACAATTTCTCCGATGTAGCATTCTGGCAACCTAATTTAATTACGAACAAAAAAGGGAAAGCAACGTTCAAAGTACGATTCCCTGATGATGTCACAAGTTGGGATACATTCTTTTTAGCAATGAATGGAAATAAACAAACCGGACAAAGCCAAGACAGAATAAAATCATACAAACCATTAATGGCAAAATTATCTGTTCCACGATTTATGGTTGAAACAGACACATGCTTGGTACATGGTAAAGCATTAAATTACACCTCCGACTCTATACATATTAAAACCAAATTTGAACTTAATGATAGCATTGTTAGCCAGAAAAGCGGGTATTGTGTCAATTCCACGAGTCACAATTTACCTTTAATTGCTTACCAAGATTCAATATCACTAAAATATGTATTGGACAAGGAAGATGGTTATTTTGATGGTGAGTTGAAAAGTATTCCGGTCTACCCGATGGGATTAAAACAATCGAAATCGAGTTTTCATGTTTTGGATAGAGATACAACCCTACAGCTTGATTTTGATGAAGTATTAGGTAAAGTAAAATTATATGCACAAGCTGACGTTCTGGAAGTCATCAAAGGAGAAATCAATCATTTAATCAATTACAAATACCTTTGTAATGAACAAATTGCTTCAAAACTGAAAGCTTTAATGTCAGAGTTGCATATAAAGAATTACAAAAATGAAAAATTTAAATCGAATCGTAAAGTTCAGAAATTAATAAAACTATTAGGTAAAAATCAAAAACGAGATGGACTTTGGGGATGGTGGAAAAATTCCAGTGAAAACAAATGGATAAGCCTTCATGTACTAGAAGCAATTCTTCAAACTGAGGCTAATGGATTTAAAAATGATATCAATGAGAAATTCATCACAGATCGATTAGTTTGGCAATTAGAAGAAACTAGAGATACGAAAGAGAGAATACAAATTTTAAGAATTATGCGTCTCTTGAATGCTCAAATTAATTACGGAGCTTACATAAATAGTTTAGAGAAGAAAAAACTAGATTTTAATTCTAAGTTACACATCATGGAATTAAAACAAATGTGCAATTTACCCTATCAAATTGACTCTCTAAAAATTTATCAACAAAGTACATTGTTTGGTAATCTGTTTTATACTGATACCTGTAAGAGTGATCATCTTTTAAATAATGATATTCAAAATACAATTTTAGCTTATCGAATTTCAAAACGAGATTCATCTACAAATAATTCAGTATTAAGAAAAATTAGAAATTATTTTTTCGAATCAAGAAAAGAAGCGCATTGGAGAAACACTTATGAATCGGCACAGATAATAGAAACGATTTTACCAGACCTACTTCAATCAAAGGATAGTATCAACAAAGCCAAAATTATTTTCTCAGGAGATATAAATAAATCCATTACCAAGTTTCCTTTTTCAATGGTTATAGATCCATCCAAAAAAATCACGGTAAACAAATCAGGAGATTTCCCAGTTTATATAGGAAGTTCGCAAACCTTCTGGAATACATCTCCCTTAACCAATAAAGGTGATTTTGAAATCAACACCTATTTTAAAAATAATACTTCAAATCAATTAATGGCAGGTAAAGAAGTTACTTTAACTGCTAAAGTGAAACTTAAAAAAGATGCTGAATATTTGATGATTAACATACCTATTCCAGGAGGCTGTTCGTATGCCGAAAAGAAAAACAGTTATTGGAATGAATCTCACAGAGAATATTACAAAAATGAAACCGCAATTTTCTGTCAACAATTGAAAAAAGGAGAATACACCTTTGAAATAAAATTATTACCGAGATACACTGGAAACTATCAATTAAATCCTGCTAAAATTGTACAAATGTATTTCCCAATATTTAATGCTAATAATGAAGCTAAACGAGTTATAATAAAATAGAATTACTTCATTACCACACAATACAATCGTGTGGTGATGAGATCTGCTCATCTACGGTTTATTTTGATAACGAAAAGTCCTATGGTAACAATGCTCCATACTATAAAACACTCCCAAAATAGATTGTTTATATTCCAGCTTGTATTCAAAATTGTGCCGTGTCATTTTGTGGTGGTCTTATTGCTGTTATTTTATTGAGGAAGCTGGCAACAAAATTCAACAAGCCGGATAGAATTAACTGATTTGCATCACATATGACCATAGAAGCAAGATCAAATCCTTACCCTGAGCTTAGCATGAAACCCTTATGAGCTAAACCCTATATTTTAGCCATGTGCTATATTCCCTGTCGTTTTATTTAATTTTTAAAATACTTTCTTATTGTTGCATTGAAATCTTTTTTATTATAAGGTTTTGAAATATAATCGTTGCAACCTGCATCCAAAGCTTTTTGTCTATCGCCACTCAATCCAAAAGCAGTTTGTGCTATTATAACAACATCTTTATTAAACTTTCGGATTTGCTGTGTGGCTACATATCCGTTCATTTCAGGCATTTTAACATCCATCAATATCAGATCGACATCAGGATTATTGAGGCAAGCTTCAACGGCTTCTAATCCGTTACTTGCTCTTACTATTTTTTTTGCAAATTCTTCTATTTCTAAAGAAATCAACATTTCAGATGGTTCATCATCTTCAACAATTAATATTATTAATTTCTTTATCGAATTTTCCTCATTAGACAATAAAATTTCGGTTTTGACAATTTCCTTTTCATTTGAAGCCGGATGATATGGCAAAGTGAAATAGAATGTTGAACCAATGCCTTTATTGCTTTCAACCCATATTTTACCGCCAAGCATTTTAATGTATGCTTTTGAGATAGATAATCCCAACCCGGCTCCCTGACGTGCCTGAACATCATTTATATCTGCCTGAATAAAACGCTCAAAGATATCTTCCTGACGGTCTTCTGCAATTCCGACACCTGAATCCTTAACAAAAAATTGTAGAAATGAAGAATTATGCTTCTCTATAAAATCACATCCAAATTCAATAGAACCTTTGTCGGTATATTTAATGGCATTTTTAACCAGATTGATAAGAATGGCATAAATTTTTTCACTATCTGTATTTATAATTGCTTCTTTTACTGATAACGTATTCTTTAATACTAAATCTATTCTCTTACTTTCAACCTCAGGTTTGAAAAAAATAAATACATAATCCAGCTGATCATTTATATTTGTCTCCTTCAGATCAATTTCCATTGTTCCTGATTCAATTTTCGAAATATCAACAATATTGTTGATGATATTGAGCATGCGCGCACCGGACTTTTCGATTATACCAATGTATCTTTGTTGTTTTTCTCCTGTAAGCTTTGGCTCTTTTAGTAGGCCTGAAAAGCCCAAGATACCATTCATTGGCGTGCGTATTTCGTGACTCATATTAGCCAAAAATGCAGATTTTAAACGGTCGCTTTCCTCAGCTTTTTCTTTGGCTTCGATTAACTCTTCTAAAATTCGTTTTTTCTCTGTTATATCTTCTTTTATGCCAATAAAATGTAGTATTTCATCATTTTCATCTACAATAGAAGATATAGCTACACTTTCCCAATACAATTCAGCATTCTTCCCTTTATTCAGCATTTCACCTTTCCAATCGTCACCTTTCAAAATGGTTTTCCACATCTGCTCATAAAATTCCCTTGGCTGTTTTCCCGAATTAAAAATTCGCATATTTTTACCATAAACTTCATCAGTTGAATATCCTGTTAGTTCAATAAATTTCGGATTAACATACTCCAAATTTCCAAAAGGATCAGTAATAATAACACTTACCGGACTTTTCTCTATTGATTTACTAAGCAATTTTATTTGCTGCAGGGCAATATTCTTTTCTTTTTTAATTTTTTTCTGTTCGAGTGCATTTAAAACTGCTGGACCAAGCCTTTTAATATGTTCTTTTATTACATAATCTGCGGCGCCTGTTTTTAAACAATTAACAGCCGTATCTTCGTTCATCGACCCGGTTAATAATATAACCGGTATGTGAGGTGATCTTTCCAAAACAATTTTCAACGCACTCATTCCATCGAAAGAGGGAAGTTTATAATCACAAATAAAAATATCCGGATTATACTCCTCAAGTGCTAAAATAAAATCGGCTTTATTTTCAACAACCTTTATGTCGTAATTCTTAAGGACTTTAGAAATTTCACGTTCTGCAAGTCCCGCATCAGACGGAAGGTCTTCAAGGTGTACTATTTTTATGAGGTCATTCATTAAATATCTATCAAATATTTCAAATAATTCTTTCGCATTTTATTCTGGAGCTTGATTAACCAACAACCAGAAAAGTCCTATTTGCTTTATTGCCTGTACAAAATCATCAAATCCAACTGGTTTAACAACATAGGCATTGGCTCCATATTCATAGGCTGTTTTAATGTCGGGATCCTCTTTTGAAGAGGAAATAATCACCACTGGCAATGCTTTTGTAAGTGGGTTAGATTTTATTTTTTTTAGAACTTCAAGTCCACTTATTTTAGGAAGTTTTAAATCGAGAAATATTACTTTTAAAGGTTTAATCGGATTCCGGGAATCAAATTGATTTTTACAGAAAATAAAATCAAGAGCTTCCTGACCATCTTCAGCCACGTATAGCTCATTGGCCAGATTGTATTTTCGTAATGCCCTTATAGTCAGTTCGGCGTCGTTGGGATTATCTTCTACAATTAATATTTCAATAGGATCATAATTTTTCATAGTGTCAGATTAGTTTAATTGGTCATTAGCATGCAATGAAAAGTAAAATTCAGCACCTTTATCCTCTTCCCCCTTGGCCCAAACTTCACCACCATGTCGCAAAATTATTCTCTGGACAATAGCTAAACCTACGCCTGTACCTTCAAATTCTTTAAGACTATGCAGTCGTTGAAATACACCAAATAACTTATCTGTATATTTCATATCGAATCCTGCGCCATTATCTTTAATACAATATACATATTTTTCTTTTTCCTTTTTACAGGTAATCGAGATCATCGTTTTATCCCTTTTTGAGCTAAATTTAATGGCATTTGATAAGAGATTAGTCCATACCTGTTTCAGCATGGCAGGGTCGCCATATGTATTGCATAGTTCTCCAATTTCAAGATCTATTCTTTCTCTCGATTCCTCATTGGTAATCTCAAAAAACATAGAATAGACCATCTTTTTCATATCAATTATTGATTTTTGCACATCGGAGCGGTTTAAACGTGAAAAGGCTAGCAAATCATCAATAAGTTTTCCCATTTTATTTGAATTCTCCCAAATAATAGTGCTGATTCTTTTAAATTCATCATCCATCTTATCGGAATAATCTTCCATAAGTATTTGAGTAAATCCATTGATTCCACGCAAGGGAGCCCTAAGATCGTGTGATACTGAGTAAGAAAATGCATTGAGTTCTTTATTGGTAGCCTCCAATTGCGCTGTACGATCTTTTATTCGAAGTTCAAGATTTTCATTGAGTGATTTTATCTCCAATTCGGCATTTTTAATATTTGAAACATCAATACAAATACCCACCATAGAAATAGGTTTATCTTCTTTATCTTTTACAACTAGCGCCTTTGCCCTAATAAATTTCACTTCTTTATTCTTCCAGATTACTCTATAAACTGTATCGTAAGGGGCTATTCCTTCGATTGCATTTTTCATCGCAAATTCAGCAGAAGCAATATCATCCGGGTGAAGACATGCTTTAAACCTTTCGTATGTTTGATTGAATTCACCTTCGTCTAATCCAAACATTCGCTCCATTTTTGAATCCCAAATGGTTAAGTCTGTGGCAAAATCCCATTCCCAAACGCCAATTTCGCCACCTTCTAATGCCAAATTAAGTTTTTCTTGTGAATGTATTAATTCTTGTTCTGCTCGCTTTTTTTCATCAATATCGATAATTATTCCTTCCATACGGATGTTTTTGCCAGTATCATCATAATAACCACGTCCTGCTGCCTCAAGCCAGTGAATACTTCCGTCTCGCCAAACACTTCGATATTCAGTATTAAAATCAGTATGATTTTCTAAAGCAAAATTAGCTGCTTGGTCTGTTCTATCACGATCGTCGGGGTGTAATGCT
This sequence comes from Labilibaculum sp., assembly GCA_016342745.1. Lineage (GTDB taxonomy): Bacteria > Bacteroidota > Bacteroidia > Bacteroidales > Marinifilaceae > Paralabilibaculum > Paralabilibaculum antarcticum. The sequence goes on along the minus strand of JAEINT010000013.1, from coordinate 8,151 downwards.
TTGCTAAATCGCTCGTAACTCATTACTTCATCTTCCGGAATATCAAAAAGAGCTTTACAGGCTGATGACCAGATTAACTCACCGCTTATTGTATTCCAATGCCATGTTCCTACGTTAGCTCCTTCTGTAGCAAATTGCAATCGTTCAGAGATCCGTTTAATTGCCTCTTCAGATTTCTTACGTTCCGTTACGTCAATCATTTGAACAAGAAATCCATTTATTAGGTTTTCCCTGACCAATGGAATTGCGTAAATATCAACATGCATTAAGCCCTTTCGTGAAGTAGGAAAAAGTTTAAGCTCATTAGCTAAATCAAAATCAAACTTTGCAGATACGAATATAGGCTGACCATCTTTTAAGTTTTTTATATTCTCCTTTGTTAAATTTGCATCTGTCCAAAAATCATATCCTAAAATGTATTTTACATCATTCAATCCAAACATTTTAAGTGTTTGAGAATTAACATCTACTAATTTACCATCCTTGTCATATATTTCAATTGCAATGGGTGATTGTTCATAAATACCACGGAAATTCTCTTCACTTTCCTTTTGCAACACTTGTGCTTTATCCCTTTCACCCTGTTTTATTGAAATTTGACTGAGCAGATTATTAAAGCCATCGTACAAACGGCCTATCTCATCTTTGCTTTGTTTGTCTATATAGGTTGTGAAATCCTGATTTTCCGCAATTTTATCAAAATGATTTTTTAGACTTAAAATGGGTTCGGATATATACTTTTGTAGTTGTAGCGCCAATAAATAGGAGAAAATAATCAATACAAAAATTAACAGAGAAAATGGAATTATTAGATTTTTTGTAGCTTGACTAAGGTGGCTTGAATTTGCCTTTATATGAAGTGTTCCATAAAACTCGTTTTTGAAAAAAATACGTTCCTTAACGTAAAAATAATCATCTAAGAATACATTATTCTGTTGTTCTTTAAATGCTACATTGGTATTACTGATTAATGAATCAGGATAAGTGGCAAAAAGATTACCTGATTTGTCGTAGAGACGTGCAATTTCAATAATGTTGATGTTTTTAAAGCTTAATAATGTTTCTTTGGCTTGATTTTCATCGTTAAAAGTTAAGGGTACAATACAGTAGCTGCCAACTAGTTTGGCATTCAATGCTAAGCCTGATAAAGTATCCGATTTTAGTTTGTTAATATTCCAGATTGAAACTAAAGTAAATCCAATACCTATAACCAAACAAGTAACAGATAAAATAATCGCAACTATTTTATTCTTTATCGACAGGTTTTGTATGAATTCTAATTTAATCATCCGCGTTAATTATTTTTGCTGAGGCTAAAAGCAAACTGCTAACATTCAGTCCTGATTTTTTGATTGTCTTTTGGTTTATTTCGTATCGAATATTATTGCCATCGATATACATGTTTATACAGGTTCCCATTTGTGCAAATCCCTCACTGTCGCTAATGATCAACATTGGCTCTGAACCAATAAACTGGAGTATTTCTTGAAGTTTTTTTCTTTCAGAATTGCAAATAATTACAATGTCTGAACCAAGCACCTCAGTGTAATTACGAGTGTATTTTAATATAACCGGCAGTTCTTTTACTTTGAGATCTTTAAATAAATTATCGAGCGAGGAACCAAATGTATTATCACCCAAAACCGTAATTTTAAATGATTTTTTTGTGGCATTATTCTCGGTACTAGTTGGCCACTCAATAAATCTGGTAAACCGTTCAATATATGCCGCTTTTATTTCGGTCTCAGATATTTGTGCATACACTGAATTGTGTGCTACACAAAATAATAGAAGGAAATATATATATATCAAAAATTGCCTCATTAGTGCTTAGAGTTTAACTTCTAATTTTAGACCGATAGAAAGAGGTTCATTCACAAAACCAATCTGTCTGGGGTATTGTCTATTGTTCCCCTCTTCCCAAAATTGATGAACATACCTTATGTGATTGAAACTTATCAGATTCATAGCATAAGCCGTTACTGCAACATTAGCTTTTTTAACTGGCAATAGATAACGAACAGAAACATTTGAAGTAAAGGAAGACTTCCCATATCCTTTATCTACCACATCACTATATATAGCATTCATTTCATTCTTTGTATGATCTAATCCGTAAGTATCATGAATATCTTTAAACATATTCAGCATATCATTTTGTCCGTATTGCGAAGCAAATCGTCCATCGATATGTATAAATAATGATTTATTGAAGGAATATGAACTAACAAATTTAATTTGATGTTGCGGCAAATTATTGATTCTATTTGCTCCAGCATCTACAAGTGGCATATCTAAGCTATCTACTCCTATTCTTGATAAATAAGAATTAAACTCAAATACAGGTTCCCAACTCAATTGTCTGATATAGGAGTAGCTCAAAGCAAGATTTAAATTATTAATTTTATATGAAATATCCGTTTCGATGCCAAAAGTTTCAAATGTACCTACCAATCCTTCGCCATCATCTGTAAGCCATGCAATTTGGTCAATTGATTGATAAAATGCCGATACATTCATGGTGAAATTTTGGCTTTGAATTCGTGAGTAAATAAATTCTATGCCATTCAATTTTTCAGGAGCCGAAGCATTTCCTGACGCATAATCAATGGCATATAGTTCACGAAAACCAGGTACGCGAACAGATTGTTGGGCAATTAGCTTTAAAAAATTGTTCTTGTCTAATTGTTGAATAATTGCAACGCGCGGTGAAAAAGCTGATTTGGCAAGCTTATGTTTATCAAATCTGCCAGAGACTAAAACAGTCGTGTTTTCAGTAGGCTGATAATTGACTTCAAAAAAACCTGAAATTTGGTTTGTTCCAATAGTTTTATCAATATGAGTTACAATACCAAACTGATTGTATTGAGAGTAAAATCCTGAATTAGTATTCATTACAGCAAATTTAACAGGAGGATTAAAATCCATAACAAAATTATCCTCTGCTTTTCCCCACTCCGGCCTGTAATACCAGTAATTATACTCGGCACCTAATGCTAATTTTAATTTTCCGGATGCTTGATACGATAGAATGGAACGCGCATTTATTTTGTTTTCGGAGTAAGACGTATTTCGCTGCGTTATATCATTAAAGGGTTTGTTGGTAGCTTGATAAAGTGCAATATCTCCGTGGCTTTGCGATTGATAACTTAAGCTGCTTGTTAATTGTGTCTTTTTTGAAAATTCGTGATTATTCTTTAGAACAGACATAAATTGCTGCCCGTAAATGCCGGGAAAGGCAGGCCCTTCTTGTGAATAAGTTTGTTGCTGTTGTTTTATAAAACTAAAGCTGGTGTATCTCGCATCAAAAGAAAACTCTTTTAAGAAATCTATATTCAGATGTGCTTTTATTTCAGGCCTATTATCAAAATCGGCGTAAAAGTTTGGAGCTGGTGTTCCTAAATCTTTATTTCCCCAGTCAGCAGACATATATCCGTACCCATATCCATGAGCCCGATCGATGTAATAAAATTCGGGGTTTTCAATTCCTTCCGATTTCGTTATGCTCGCAAATAAGTAAGCTGAGAAATCTTTTTTCGCTACAGAATAATTGCCATTTAAGGTGGAGTATTTGTACGTAAAATCACGATTAAATCCAATATTTGCCTTGTCGGCTGTTTTTGCACTTTTTGTGGTAATTGAAATTACTCCGCCAATAGCACCCGGTCCATGAATTACTGAACCTGGTCCACTCGTAATTTCAATCTTTTCAATATCAGCCAGATCCTTATTCTGTATCTCAAATATAGCTCCGTTTTCAGTCTGCAGATTCATATTTTCGCCATTAACCAATAGTAAATACGAATAGTTCTGGTCGCTCATAACTCCTCGAACACCAATTCGCGGACCAAGCCAATGATTCACAAAAGTACCGCTTGGCACATAAACTTCTAATAAATCCAATAAATTACGGTAAGGAGTGGCTTGAATGTCTTCTTTAGTGATTGTGGTTATAGAACCCGGAGTCTTAATTTTTTCTACTCCAGTTAAGCTTGCCGATGTAATTTCAACCCGCATCAAATCGTCAAACGATAACATCGTCAACTTTTTTGCTGTAACGGCATCAACTACCTGCGCTGCAACAAGTAAAGGAGTTATACTCAAAAAAGCTACTAGAAATATAAATACTAATATTTTCATGACACAACTGTTTTTCAGATGTCTAAATCTTGTCGGAATTTGAATTAATTTACACAAAAAAACCGACTCTTTGATAGTTCAGAGAATCTTTTCTGCGTAATTGCATGTCATATTATTGTATAATAATTAATATTGTTTTAAGAAATTGTGTTCATTACCCTCACTATTTTTAAGCAGTTTTGATCGGTAAATAAAACATCCTCATCAGTACATTTAATCTGATGAAGGTGTTTTTTTAAGCTTACTATTTTCTTTTGATTCCTATCCTACTTCATTCTATGAACAAAAGGCATATGTTATACTACAGAACAAGAAAAATAGCTAACAGAAAGGCTGTCCAGTGCAAGAAAACAATAAGAATAGGACAATTACTTTCGTTGGAAAATTGGAATGGATAGCGAAAAGCCAATAGATGGGTTGATCTTATTGGAAAACTGTTCGCCAAAATTAATACCCGACATATCGGAACTATATCCAGATCCAAGGCTTCCACCTAGAGATAATTGAGGCAATGCTCCAGCTTGTGCAATTTTCGCATCCATTTTTGCACTTTCCAAGTTCAATTCAGCCGATTTGATTGTTGGTTGTAGCCCTAAAGCAGTCTTGTAAATTAAATTAGCGTCCGATTCAGATGCAATTTTCAGTAAGGCATCAATATCAGGCTCTTGTATGCTAAATGAATCGTTAATGGGCATATTCATTAGTTGCATGAGCGCAACGTAATTTATTCGAAGCGTATTTTTGGCATTAATCACTAAAGCTTTATCGGAAGCATATTGCGATTTTATATTTAAAAAATCGGAAGCCGAAATAATTCCTGCCGACTTACGTGCTTCTGCCAATTCAAATTGTTTTTTAGTGGATTGAAGTTGAGATTCGGAGTTTTTAACATTCTCAATGGTAAGCAAAGCATTAATATATGCTGAAAGTATATTTAAGCTAATTAATTCTTTTTGTGTTTGAATATCCGTTTCTGAAGCAGCAAGATTCGTTTTATTTTGAGCAATGGTGTTTTTCAGTTTTGCTCCATTGTACAGGGTGATTTCAGAATTTAAGGAAACTGAAAGCTTAGAGCTTGAATTTTGCTTCCAACTTCCACCTGTATCGCTATTCTCGTAACTTCTAGATGAATTTAATGTTTGGCTCCCATTCATGAATAAATTAGGTCCACGTTCCGCTTTCGATTGAGCCAAATAAGCATTTTGGATGCCAACACTATTACTTGCCCTGCTTATTTCGGTGCTATTTTCCCATGCGTATTTTATGCAGGCATCTAATGAAAAAGGCTGTTCTTGTGCCTGTATAAATTTAGGAATAATGCTTAGTACAATAATCTGAACTAAAATGAAATGCTTTATCATATAACCTTTGTTTAAATTTCAAAACAAAGATTCATGTAATAATTGTGCCCATCAATTCATTTAGACCACTGCGGCATTATTTTAGAAGTTTGACCTTTTTTTATCGATGAGTGTTTTGGGAAAACAACTCAACTATTGCTGTTTTCATATGTATCTGAGATACTCCTATGGGTCAATTGCACTTTTTTGTAGATTGCTACGGGGCTTGTTAATTTTCTTGGGCTCTCGATAGATTTCGAAATGCTCGTCAAGGCCAATGGTATTTTAGGTTTTGTTATCTTTAGTTAATTTTCCCTCCAAAATTCATACAAATATCTCTCTTCAAATATTTGTTCCTTACTCTCAATATCAAAAATTTGAATTGAAGTAAGAAGTTCTTCCACATATGTGTATTCTATTCTTTTTAAAGATCCATAACCATAATAATCAATTGCAGAAATGAGTAGTCTATTTTTATTATAGTTCCATTTCTTTACCATTGATTTTTTTCCATTTTCTAGATGATATTCCCCTATCCTTTTTCCGTAAGAGTTATAAACCTTTATAAAGCTATACTTTTCTTTGCCACTTTTATCAATTACCTTTTGTTTAATCTCATTACCCAGAGAATCATATTCGAATACTCTTTTTTGAATACCGCCATTAAAATCACTTTCATATGTTGATTTTGTATTACCAACATAAATGAACGTATCAATTTTAACTCGATCATCTTTAAAATCATGATATGTTAGAGAGGTTTCTCTCATTAAACTGTCATATTTCCATATAAGCTTAGTCTCAAGAAAGTTACTCTTATAAATTTTTTGTCGAACTTTATTTCCATTCAAATCATAATCATAAATTGTTGTGCTACTATATTTTGATGTAATATACCTTTTCTCAGTTGGTAAATTACACTTATTGTATTTGTATATAGTGGTATCAGCCTTTCCATTATTATCTGATCTGATTTCCTTTATTACGTTACCAAGTGAATCATGAAAATAATTTATCATCTTATCTTTAACTATATTTCCATTTAGATTGTATTGCGTAATATTCACTTGCTCTCCTTTATTTATTAACTTCCCACGCTTATAGGTAAACAAGTATTCTTTTTTTAATTTTACTTTATTTGGCGAAGTATTTATTGATTTTGCCTGTAATTGTATTATATCATCATAATTGACTTTCTCCGTTACTATATCTTTCACAATAGCGTGAGTATAAAAAGGCAATTGTGGGAAATACTTAGAAACAAAAAATAAAATAAGAATCGTTATCGGGTAGATAATCCATTTTCTTTTTCCTTTTAACACCAATAGAAGTATTGAGAGTAATATCACAAATTTTAATATAGCTGTGAAATAGAAATGGTACTTCAAATTATCAGGGAAAAGTGGATTTGAAAAATAGATATTTTCATATATCAAATTATATGTATGTAAAACAATATCTAAGATTAGATAAACTATAACTATTATTCTAAATATCTTAAATGCTTTATCTAGTTTATTCTTTGTCACAATGTTGATATTTCATTAAACGGTCTTGCTAAGTTTCTTGTGCTCCTGATAGCTATCGGGATTAAAGTTATTGTCTTATCTACCGACCAACGGGAGATCACGAAAAAAAGTGAGTAATGCACTAAGTAAGCAAGCCGGTTAAATTTACTTTTTATATTTTGAGCAAACCAATTTTAATTGGCTTGCTGGTGTTCCTTAATTGTACTAAGCTTTCAAACTGCTCATCAACGCCCATGATAATTTAGCTTTTGTTATGTGCTGGGCGGTTTATTAATTATCTAGGTATAGCTTTTCGTATATTTCCATATTCCAGCCTGGATAACAGGGGATTGAGCTATTTTCGCTTATTAATCTTCCATTTTTGTACTTGCTGAAAGTTTTTGGGTTAAAGTCTGGGTCGAATGTAATCCAATCTCCATGTTTCTTGCCTTTCCGCCATGTTCCTTGACTTTCCAAATAACCGTATTGTTTAAAATTAATTTCAATCCCATGCTTCTTTCCATTCTTATAGTCGATAATTTGCCTTAGTCTCTTGTTTGGATAGTAAAAGCAAAGTCTTCCATGAAATAGATTTTTTCCAATCTCATTTTTGAAGAAGTTTATTTTGTATTTAATGTCTCCATTAGGATAATAGGCTTCCTGTCTGAATAGACTCTTAACCTTAACATATTTGGCTAAGTTAATTTTCTCCAAATTCAAGGAATCAATGACTTTAAAATATTCAACCTTTTTCGAATCGGTTAATGTAACAATAAGGGTGTCATTTGATAGACACCATTTACCCTTTTCATATTCGTGAGCGTATTCATAAATTGGAGTATAATGTGCCGTTGAATCAGGTAATAATCTTAAAAAGTAACCGTGAACAAAACCGCATGTTTTAGACCAATATTTTCCACTCAAGTCTGTCTGACCAGTTACGGTAGACAAGAAACTTAGGATAAATATGACGTTTAAAATTAGTTTCTTCATTTATTATTTAGATGTTATCGTAGCCTTGCACATAACGTTCCGGCTATGAAGCGTAGGAACGGTTTGGTTGGTTAGGCCTATGCTTTATAGCCATTGTTGAACGAAACCTAAAGGTAGCTAAAGCCTAAACTTAAGTACCTTTAGGGTGCATTCATTAAAACTTCGTATTA
>JAEINT010000056.1 GCA_016342745.1 Labilibaculum sp. | reverse complement strand
ACCCAAGATACCTGTGAGAAAAAATGAATTGACAGAAAATAAAGGCAGCAGCTATGTTAAGACTTTGTTGAGCGAAACCATAGGTGTATTAGTAAGGAAATTGATAAGCTTTTTTTCTATTTTGCATTAAACGAGTACATACTTGATTAAGTATAATTTTCCGAAAATGACAGTGGCTGATCATAATTCTTAAAAACCTCTTATAAAAATTGGAATATTATTTCACCTTTTCTATTTTTCTGTATATTTTAAAGACACCTCTTTTGAAAATAAAAAAGAGGATAATTTTCTTATCGGAAAAATGGAATTCAATATTTTATAGCATATTTTAGCCTCCGCCTATGCTAGTTTTTATAAAAGAAATATGGCCCTTCCCACAGGCTGAACACAATGTAATATCGACTCCAAAATATTTCCAGAAAAGGAATGCCGTATCATTCAGCTCCTCTGAATCTTCAGTCTGCTCCGAAAGAGGTATCCCTAAAAGCATTCTGCAAAGAGACAGCATACTCTTTCGACATGTATTTGCCATAAATCCATAGAATCGGATTTTCTTGAATCCCTTAGGAAGAATATGCAAAACTAATCTCTTCAAAAACAATTGTTCACTGATAATCTCAGTTCTGGCCTTCTTTCTCTTACGATCAAAATATCCAAAATGAACATTGCCATTTTCAAGTTTTCTGATTCTCTTGTCGCTGACAGCCGTTTTGTTAACATAGCGGGAAAGATATCTTATCATTAGCTGTGGTTTATTCTTCCCGCCCCCAGGCGCTTGTGAATGCACTACCCACGGAATCTGTCCCAAGTCTTCAAAAAGTTGCTTTAAGTTTTCTATTTTATCAGGGATGTACAAAGTTTCTGCTCGTTCTTCTTTTCTTAGATAAAAAAGAAGTTTATCCCGAAACTCAGCAGACAGTTTTCTTATTGGTAATAGAAATGCGGGATGCGACGGATTCCATTTTGTCCTGTCATAACTGAGACAGCCGGATGGAATAACAACATGGAGGTGTGGATGGAAGTTGAGTCTCTGATCCCATGTGTGAAGTACGGCAAAAAAGCCGGCTTTCCCATTGAAAGTCCTATTGTTATTTTCTACTTCCTTTAGAAGAGTATGACTCATGGCTTTAAACAGCAGATTATAGCAAAGTTTTTTGTTTGAAAGAAACAGCGGTCTTAGGCCTGATGGAATGGTGTAGGTTAGAAGGAAGTAATCAGCCTGCAGCAATTCTGATTCCCGTTTTGCAATCCATTTTACAGTACCGGCTCCATTGCAGATCGGACACAGCCGGTTCTTGCATGATTTGTAGACAGGACGTATAGTTCCACAGTTTCCGCATCTTGAAAACAGATTCGGTACTGTTTCGGTACGGCAGTTTAGAACCTTCTTAAATGTGCTCCTTTCGTATTCAGAAATACCGGTGAGTGAGGGTAGGTTTCTTTCTATGATTTTAAGTATTTTGCTTTCCACGGGTTTACACCTCGTTTTTCAGGTTATCTAGAGGGCTTTGAACTTCTTTAAGAAAATCTTTTGCAAGATGGATATAGATCGAAGTAGTCTTGAGTGATTTATGACCAAGAATGACTTGAATCTTTCTTAAGTTGGTGCCATTTTCCATAAGATGAGTTGCAAATGAATGTCTGAGGACATGCGGTGATACAGGTTTTTTTATTCCGGCTTCTACACCAGCTTTCCTGATAGAACCCTGTATCTGACGTTTAGAGAAAGGCTTATTACTATCCTTGCTATTGGGGAACAGATAGGAACCAGGTTTTATTTTTGAGTTGCGGTAATATTCTCGAAGTATTTTAAGAAGCCTGTCTGAGAGAACAGTTTGTCGATCTTTTTTACCCTTGCCTTCCCTTACGGTAATGACCATATTTGTTGAATCAATGTCATTTATTTGCAGATTCAGGCACTCAGAAAGCCTGAGCCCTGCACTGTAAAGAGTTGCCGCAATGGCATAATATTTAGGATTTTGAATAACGGAAAGAAGGGCTTTTATCTCTTCCTGATTAAGAACTACAGGGAGTGTTTTGTGCTTCTTCTGAAATGGTATATGCTTGATTGACCAATCATTCCCAACCACATAGTTAAAAAAAATCTCATGGAGCATACGGATTGATTGAACGTTGACCATGAAACCTGTTTTTCCTGAACGAGAAAAACCTGATACTTATGGATATGTTCCGGTGTCAATGTATGGGGCGGTCTATTGAAGTACGCTGCCAAATTGCGTACATGGCTGATATAGATATCAACAGTATTCGGACTGTACCCACGCACCTCCATCATTTCTTTCATCTCTACATGTGTGTATTTTTTCATAATACAGCACCTCCTAAAAAAGTTGTTTATGACTTAATAGTAGGCTATTATGAATGGAAAAAAAGGATGTAACTGAGAAAGAGCGATACCACCGCAGGTGGTTTAGTTCAAC
>JAEINT010000055.1 GCA_016342745.1 Labilibaculum sp. | reverse complement strand
TGAATATTATTCTTGAAATGAGCCATGAGTCTCATAATGTTGAGCCATTAGAATCATGAAATAGAGCCACCCAATCTCATAATATTGAGCCACCTTGCCAAAAAGGTTTTTATTCTTATCATAACGTTATGTGTCATAAGGCACAAATAACGAAATGGAGGTCAGAAAATGACCAATTACAAAGAAATCTTGCGTTTATTTGCGCAAGGTATTAGTCAACGCGATATAGCTGTTAGTTTATCGCATTCTCGTAATACAATATCAAAAGTACTTCAAGCAGCAAAACAACATGATGTAAAATGGCCTATACCAGAAACAATCAGTAATGTGGAAATTAAGAGAAGATTATTCCCTGTAGAAGAAATCAGGGAAGAACGACGTATGCCGGATTTTGATTATATTCACAAAGAACTTAGCAGGAGTGGTGTAACCTTATTGTTATTATGGTATGAATATTGTGAGAAATGTAGTTTGAATAAGACAATACCTTTCCATTACACTCATTTTTGTAGACTTTACAAACAATATGCACATCAAACAAAAGCTACAATGAGAATACAGCATAAGCCAGCTGAGAAACTTGAAGTTGATTGGGCAGGACAAGCAGCTTATCTGACTAACAATATAAACGGTTATCCTATAAAGGTTTATGTGTTTGTAGCAGTACTTCCTTACAGTGGTTATACTTATGTTGAGGCTTTTCTGAACATGAAGATGCAAAATTGGATACAAGCTCATATAAACTGCTATGAATATATGGGTGGAGTAGCAAGGATTTTAGTTCCGGATAATCTTAAAACAGGCATAACGCAAGTATCGCGAAGTGAAAGTGTAATCAACAAGACCTACAATGACTTGGCTAGTTACTATGGAACAGTAGTAATTCCAGCTAGAGTAAGGCACCCTAAAGATAAAGCCAGTGCAGAAGGAGCAGTAGGAAAAATATCAACATGGATTATAGCAGCATTAAGAAATAGGCAATTCTTTACACTTAATGATTTGAATAAGGCAATCAAGGAAAAACTTAAAGATTTCAACACCAAGCCCTTTCAGATTAAAGATGGGAGTCGTGAAAGCGTATTTCTACAAGAAGAGCAAGAACTGTTACTTCCACTGCCTAGGGAAAGCTATGAGATTTCAACATGGTCAACAGCGACTGTAGCATATAACTATCACATTCAAGTAGATAAACGATATTATTCAGTTCCTTATGAATATATTCATCAAAAAGTAGATGTTCGCATTACTGACAGGATGATAGAGATATACAGTCAAGGCGAACGTATAGCTCTACATCAACGTATTGATAAGGATAATAATCGATATCAAACCAGTTTTAAGCATATGCCCAAAAAACATCAAGAGTACCATAAGTGGGATGCACATCGATTCATTAAATGGGGGCAAAGCATAGGACCTTGCACGGAAAAAACAATTCAATCAGTTTTATCATCTTGCAGTGTTGAGCAACAAGGCTACCGAACTTGTATGGCAATATTAAGTATAGAGAAAAAGAACGGAGCAGAGAAACTCGAAAATGCTTGTATGCGAGCACTTGTTTACACACCAAATCCAAATTTAAAGATACTCAAAACTATTATCAAGTCAGATGCACAGCGTATTGATAATAACCATGATAAAGATAACGGATCGGACTCAGAATATGCAATAAAGCGTGAATCAGGTTACTACGGAGGAAATGAAAATGAATAATAATATAATCACAAAACTAAGAGAAATGAGTTTGAATGGAATGGCTGATGCTCTTAGAGAACAAATCAATGACAGATCTTATGATAAGTACAGTTTTGAGGAACGAATGGGAATGATAGTTGATAGTGAATGGGATAAGCGAAGAAGTAATAAAATGATAAGATTACTTCATGAGGCAAATTTCAAATTTATCAATGCCAGCATAGCAGATGTAGATTATCATGAAGACAGAAAATTAGACAGAAGTCAATTAATAGATTTAGCATCATGTTCCTATATACAGAGAAATGAGAATATAATCATAATGGGTGCCTCCGGTAGCGGTAAAACATGGTTATCATGTGCCTTAGGGAATCAAGCATGCAGAAAATACTATAGTGTACGATATATTAGGCTTCCAGAACTATTGGATGATCTTGCAGTTGCCCGAAGCGAAAACAATCATCAAAAGTTCATAAAGAAATACGCAACCGTAAATCTGTTAATAATTGATGAGTGGTTGCTTACCAATATAAGCGAAGATGAATCAAAGTATCTTTTTGAGGTTGTAGAAAAAAGATACATGAAGGGATCAACAATTTTGTGTTCTCAATTCCGACCAGGTGGATGGCATGACAAGATCAGTCATAAAACTCTTGCAGATGCCATCCTTGATCGACTGGTGCACAATGCAAACAAAATATTCATTGATGGAAAAATGTCAATGAGAGAAAGACAAGGCTTAAAGGAAAATATCCCTAAATAATTAATCCCACCCTCCAAAATCGGGCTGCTGCTCCGTTCGGAC
>JAEINT010000054.1 GCA_016342745.1 Labilibaculum sp. | reverse complement strand
CTTTTTGTGTTTTTTGTTTTATGTAGTCAAATGTTTGATTTGATGTTTAATATATGTTCAAAGTGTCAAACTTGGGTCATACCACATGAATGATTTAAAATCATTATCTCGTTATTATAAAAAATTAATTCATAAGCATTCAAAAGAACTTGTATCCTTAACCATTATCTTAGATCAGATATTCCCAGAGTTTAAGCCTTTCTTTGGCAATAAATTTACTCAAACCGCATTGTTTATCTTGAATAACTATAAAACTCCTGAAAGAATTATGAGCATTAACATTAAGAGTTTCGAGAAGATTAGAAAAATATCTCAATATAGTTTTAACACCGTTAAATTTGTGAAGTTAAAAACGCTAGCTAAAAATACAGTTGGCTATACATCTAAATCTCTTGAGCTAAAGCTAGATATGATCTTAGATTCGGTAAATCATTTATCAGATCAAATTAATGTGCTTGAGTCTTATCTAACAAAACAGATAAAACTAATTAATCCACCTACTTTATCAATTAGAGGCATCGGTCCTTTATCTGCTTTATCTATCATTACTGAATATGGAGATATTAATAACTTCTCCTCTCCCAAACAAATGCTTTCTTATGCAGGTCTCGACCCTAGCATTATTCAATCAGGAATGATTGATAAAACTGGTAAATTGGTAAAAAGAGGTTCTTCATTTTTACGAGAAACTTTAATGAATAGTGCTTCTACTTTTGCGATTCATAATCCTGTTATCTATGAATATTATATGAAAAAGAAAGCTGAAGGTAAGGCTCATCGAGTAGTTCTAACTCACATAGCAAAAAAATTAATTCGTATTATTCATCATCTTGAAAAAAACAACATAGCATTTGATTCTTCTAAGCTTAGATAATTAATCAATAGTAGCGATATTGATTTAAATATCAAATATTAACAAAAAAACTCTCATTTGAGAGTCATTTTGCCGTATTTACATTTTATCCCTTGACTTTTAATAGTTAGTCATTACGGAGTTTTACTCTAAAATCGCTCGTGTTCGACGGAGTTTTACTCTATTTCCGACGGAGTTTTACTCATTTTCGGATGGAGTTGCTTTTTGATAGAGAAAAGAGCAAGATTTTTATGAAATCTAGCTCTTAAATCAATATATAGTATAATTAAACCCTATTTTCTATGCTATTACATTATTTAATTATTCTAGAATCAACATAAAACTCTCCCCTATATTTTGAGAATTCATAGATTGTAATCACAATAAATACAAGCAGTGTTAACCCTCCAAATCCAAGACTATATACTAGCGAGTAAATCAAGAAGAATCTGTTCCAATCCCAACTTAAACTACTATACATTGATATAAAATATAGTATTAAATAAGATATAGTTCCAACAAATAAAAAAGTATAAGAGAGCAATTGATGAATTAAAAGCCTTATAGGGATATTTGGCCAATTTTCAAAATCAAAAATAATTATCTTCTTTAGCTTAAATGATGTTTTTTTGAATAGAACATAACCAGGAGTTCCTTTAGGTCCCATTGCTCCTGCAAAATTTGCAGCGAAAACCATAAATACTATTGCTATAAATCTTATGTTATTCTCAACTCTAACTAATAAAGCAAGAGACAACATGATCAATATGCATAATATAATATCAATAAATATTACTGCTTTATATGTTTTCATGTCTTCTACCCCCTTAAGAAATCAACAATTATATTGACTCCTGTAACGACAGCACCTGCTACAGTAGCGCCTAGCGCAAACTTCCCAGTCTGCTTTCCAACCTCTCTAGCTGCAATTTGTCCAATTCCACTTAATGTATCTGATATTAGATCCCCGTATAATTGCGATGGCATCTCTGAATTCAACTGGCGTAATACTGATAAGTTAATGTCGGCTTGAGCCAATGGATTACTAGCGTTTTTCATTCCAGGGCCACCAATCCAGCCAGCAACTCCGCCCATAATAGTTGAGGCAACAATTGAAATAGGATCAAGTTCAGCAAATGAACCCGTGGAAGCAAATTGACTTACAGTATCTGTTACTCCACCAATTCCAGCATTAGCGATTATCGATCCTGCTAAGCCTATACCAGTTGCAGCAAGTGCTCCTGATGCACCACCAGCCAAGAATGCAATTCCAGTTTGAACTAAATCTACTTCACCAGTAGTAATTAATTGAGATGCGACACTTACGGTTGCACTAATCAATCCACCAATTATGAATCCTGCAGCAATATTCCAAAATTCCCCATCTTCATCGACATACATAATTGGATTATTAGCACAATATAAATACATGTTAGTAGACGACAAGTCTTTAGTTTGTCCTAGCATAACATCACTATTAATAAATCTACCAACTTCAGGATTGTAGTATCTGCTGTTTAAGTAATACATGCTGATTTCTTCATCATAGCGATATCCACGATATCTATATGGGTTAATTTCAGCAACATTGCTATAACCTGGCTCGATATCTGTATCAACAATATTCCCATATGCATCATAAATATAATG
>JAEINT010000012.1 GCA_016342745.1 Labilibaculum sp. | reverse complement strand
ATCCCTGAAATTTTATCTCAAACGCTCAAATTCACAGCACAATTGATGATTTAACTAGTTTATAACAACAATATTGTCGTTATATCTTATATCTCATTAAATTTTGTTGTTGTTATCCTGCCAAATTGGAGGGATAACCACAATTGATTATGTTGAGTCATTGAGAATGTCATCAATTGGATTTTTAATCAAACTCAAGTTTTGATTGGAAACATGGGTGTAAATTTCAGTTGTTTTTGGTGAACTATGGCCCAATAAACTTTGAATGTATCTCAAGTCTGTTCCTTGCTCCAATAAATGTGTGGCAAATGAATGTCTTAACATATGGGGTGTAATTCTTCTACTGATTTTTGATTTGTAGCAAGCACGCCTTAATATATTTACAATACTCGATGCACTATATTGTGTGCCAGGTTTTATGCCTTCAAATAACCAAATTTGAGGCTGATATTCTTTATAATATAATCTTAAACTTTGAGTTAGCTCCTTAGATAGTAAAGTATACCTATCTTTCTTGCCTTTTGCCGCCTGAATGCAAATTAAACCACGATCTGAAATAATATCAGTTATTTTTAAATTGATTAACTCATTTCTTCGCAGTCCTGCCGAATAAATCACCGATAGTATACATTTATGCTTTAAATTATTGCAATTAGAAATGATGCTCTTAATTTCTGTCTTGCTTAAGACTTTGGGCAATTTACTTTCCTTTCTAGGTCTGTCAATATGGTAATATAATTTCTTTCGTAATAAAACTTTTTCGTAATAGAATTTTATGGAATTAATACGCTGATTTTGTTGACTAGTAGACATTTTTCTTTTACTAATTAAATCACTTAAGTAGTCATTAATTTCTTCTGGCCCTAAATCATCTATATTAATATTTTTAAACGCAGCTTTAAAATCCCTAAAGTATTTAGAGTAGGTTTTTATGGTACTATCGCTATACCTTAGTCTTTGTAGTTTTTCAAGGTAATTTGAAGGCAATATTTGCTCTTTTACGATGTCTTTTTGTTTTTTATGCGGAAGCGATATTTTAGCAGTATTTGAGAATATTTCCTTAAACTTATTATAATCAAAATCTTTACGTGCTATCCACCAGCATTTTTTTGTTTGGCTCCATTGGGCAGGAAAGTGCTGCCGCAATAAACCCACAATTTCCGCGCTGTAGTCAAATTGAATAACTACAATCTCTTTATTGCGATGCGTATTGGCCGATAAATGGATTTCGATGTTCATTAAATACTCCTATATTAATAATTCACTAATTTATAAAATCAATACTGTTTAACAAAGTAGAATCATGTTAAATAGTATAGAGTAGTAGGAGGGGCCTTTTATTTTCTGTCTTGTACCATTCAAGCCATTACCCTTTTAATTTATCCTCTGTCCAACTTTTCGGATTATTAATAATATAATTAGAAATGTTTTGGTAAGCCCGATCTGTTGGAATAATAATTTCGTAGTAATTCCGCTGCCAGATCGATCCTTCCCCCGATAATCCCGTCAGGGCCCCAGTTGGGGCGTCTGTTGGGGCGTCTGTTGGGGCGAATTGCATTCGCCCTTTTTCTTTCCGATTTCGCGTCGGGCCGTTAGTTGAGGTTTTCGTTGGGGCGTCTGTTGGGGCGTATTGCAATACGCCCGTAACAGGATCTTTAATAAATGAATCACCCGAATCAGATTCCCTCGCAGCTATAATTTTATTTCCCTCTTCTCTAATTAGCAGGTTAATCCTTTTCGTTGTAGCTCCTTTATATCCTCTAATAATAGCACCAATGCTTTGCGAAGGAGATTTAAATTTTCCGAGATTTTCCTTATTATCATTTTCTATCTTACAATCGATGCTGATAATACCATGCATATGATTGGGCATGATAATAAATTCACCCAGCGAGATATTCTTTCTAATAATTGCTGATGCAAGCCATTCTTCTGCGGCAATCTTTCCAAAAGCATTCAAATTCATTTTTCCTTTAGCGATATGCCCAAATATGTTCAGACTTTGAGTGGAGCAGAGGGTAATAAAATACAAACCTTCGCACGAATAATCGTAATTTTTCAAACGTATGCTTCTTCTATGGTGGAGGAGAGGATTGTACATGCTTTCTTAAAATGCAGATTGATATTTCTTATTTTTTTCGGAGCGTCAGTCGGGGCGAGTGCAATACGCCTGAATCATTGCCCCTCTAGTCAAAGTTTAAAGTGAGAAAAATATGTTAATAATAAATATTTCTAGGTAACTATTTATAAATTAAATTATTGTAAATCAGATAAAGGCTAAGATTTAATTGGTGTTAAGCATAAAACATGTTTATGGATTAGTAGAAAAACTTGTTTTTATCCCATTTGTAACATCTATTTTTATGAAAAAAACCAAAATATCCAGTTTGCTTTCGCTGATAAAAAAAGTGCAAAAAACGCTGTTCCATATTGCGCAATTGCGCGAAAACGAACCTTCGATTTGTGTTACCTGTTCATTTCTGAACGGTGCCGAAAACGATTTAAACTTCCTTTGTCGAAAACCTTTGCGTAGACTAAAAGTCAGGTAATCAGCCATAAGTCGAATTGAATGATTCTAAATAGTGAGCTCATGAAATTCTTGGCATCCCTATTGGTTAGTAAGATTCCCAAATAGTAAGCTTTTTAAGACAATTCTATTAAAACCCTTAAGATATAAACTATGAATAAGCTAGAACTCTTTTTAGACAAATCAGCACTGGTTGGAAATGAAAACCAAATCCTGTCAGCTGATGAATTTAAAAATCTTTTAGGCAAGGAAAGTTTCGAATACATCGATGTTCAAACTTTCTCTAAACTGAAAGATATACAAGCTGGAGAAGCAGGCATAAAAAGTGCTCTTGTCGAAGTTGATTTCGCGATAGCAGAAACGGGAACAGTAGTTATCGATAGTTGTAACGAAAATAAACGTTTAGCAACCTGTCTGGCAGAAAAGTTATTTGTGGTAATGCCAATTAGTAAGCTTGTTGCCAGTTTAAATGATGTAGCCGATTTTATCGAAGAGAGAACTGCAGATATGGGTGGCTATGTTGCTTTTATTACTGGTGCTAGTCGTACAGCCGATATCGAGCGTGTATTAACAGTTGGAGTACACGGTCCGAAAGAGATGACAGTTTATATTTTAAATGATTTATAAGTAGAAGCCATGAACATACAAGATAAAATTCAGGAAAAAATAAACGACGAGGTTTTGTACAAAAACCTTAAGGGTTTTGCAACAGCATATAAGGCTTCTAAAGACAATGCTTACAAAGGTTTAGATTTTGAAGCATTACGTACAAGAGTTCACGATTTAAAAGATCGGGATTTAAAGAAGGTAATGGAACAATTCAATCTTTTTAAAAATAATGTAGAAAAGCACGGCTGTAAGGTTTTTCAAGCAAAAACAGGCGAGGATGCATGCAAATACATTGCCGATGTAATGAAAAAGCACGATGCTAAATACATGGTGAAAAGTAAATCGATGACATCAGAAGAGATATTACTTAATCATTATTTAGAGAAGGAAGGTTTGCAACCGATCGAAACCGATTTGGGTGAATGGATTCTTCAGTTGGCTAATGAGCATCCATCGCACATGGTAATGCCAGCTATTCACAAAACAAGACAGCAAGTTGCCAAAATATTTTCCGATTATACCGGAGAAGCAGTAGATCCGGAGGACATTAAGGCAATGGTCGAAATTGCTCGTCGATTTCTTCGCAGCTCATATTTTAAATCGGGTGTGGGAATGACTGGGGCAAATGTTGCCGTGGCCAGTACAGGTACAATTGGTTTGGTAACCAACGAAGGTAATGCTCGTTTATCGTCAACCGTGCCGCCAGTACATATCGTTTTAGTCGGATACGAGAAGTTGTGCGATGATTTTAATCAAGCATTAGATATTGTCCGTGTATTGCCAAAAAGTGCAACCGGACAAACCATTACATCATATACTACTTGGATTAAAGGTAGAGTGCCATCTTATAAAAATGAAGATGGTGTTAAGGAAACGCATTATGTGTTTTTAGATAATGGACGTTTGGCATTTTTCGAACATCCTAAATTTAAAGAAGCACTTAAATGTGTGCGTTGTGGAAGTTGTGCTAACATTTGTCCTGCATACGAAATGGTTGGTGGTCATGTTTATGGCGATCGATACATCGGATCTATTGGCCTAATTTTAACAGCATTATATCAGGGAGATGAAGCAGCTAAGGACATTTTAAAAATGTGTATTGGTTGTCGTGCTTGTTCTTTTAATTGCCCTTCGGGCATTGATTTACAGGCTTTAATTTCTGATCTGAAATTGGTTGTCGGTAAAAAGTATGGCATCAACCCAATAAAAAAGAAAGTCTTTAAAAATGTGGTTGCAAAGCCCGATCGAATGAAGTCCTTACTAAGTATTGGAGCTAACTTTCAATTTCCACTTACAAAAACCAACAAAACAAATCAAGAAAAAATAATTAGCACGGTACCAATGTTGCCTAAAGAAATGGATTTTAGAAAATTCCCTGCTTTAGCTTCAAAAACATTTAGCAAACGCTTTTACAAAGATGGCTACGATCAGTTTACTTCCGATCGAAAAGTATTCTTTTATCCTGGTTGTGCAATCGAATATTTCTATCCAGAAATGGGATTGGCAATGGTTAAATTGCTTCAAAAGAGCGGTATCCAGGTCGATATTCCTAAAAAAGCAGCATGTTGTGGTATTCCTGCAATTGCATCAGGAGATCCTGAGAATGCAAAAAGCATGATTTACAATACACTGGATAATTTACAAGGTCCTAAAAACTATGAAGCGCTACTTGTGCTTTGTCCTACATGTGGAGGAGCAATTAAACACGAATTTTTAGACTTCACCAAAGAGGATCCTAATCGCTATAAAAAAGCATCTCAATTGGGAGATATGGTAACACCAATAGGGAAATTTTTGGAAGATAATAACATACGTTTTAAAGTAAAAGGGAATAAAAAGGTGACTTATCATACGCCTTGTCATGATTCCAGATCATTGGATTATTCCGCAGAATCTTTCCTTTCCAGTTTATTAGGAAAACAATTTATTCCATTAACCGATACAAATGTTTGTTGTGGTTTTGGTGGGACTTATTCTCTCGACTTTGCAACTATTTCTGAAGGAATCTTAACCAAGAAAATTGAAAATATCGAAGCCAGTTCTGCTGAGATATTGGTAACCGATTGTCCAGGATGTGTAATGCAAATTAACGGCGGATTAATGCACAAAAATGTGCCTGTAAAAGTACTTCACTTAACAGAATTCATCGAAAAGCATGTGGAAATTATTGAGAAATAAAATATAAAGTAATGGACTTTGAAAATAATAAAATTGATATCAATAAAAGTTTAAACGATTTAAAACAAAAACTGAATGCTTTGGATTCTTTAATGCACTCGAGTGCAAAGTTCGGAGACTTAAAAAAGACAGACAAATCGATAAACGAAAAATATAGTAGATCTAACCCATTTACTAAAAATAAAAAAACAATTTATAATTAAACCTAAACTAATTTTTTATGGACGCATTATTAGCTTTTTCACCTATTTTATTAACCATTGTATTAATGGTGGGCCTCAATTGGGGAGCAAAAAAGGCTTTGCCTTTATCGCTGCTGTTAGCCGTGATCGTTGCCTACACAGTATGGGAAATTGACTTGTTTCACATTATGGGATATTCCGTATTTGGATTTTTAAAAGCCATGGATATTCTCATCATTATTTTTGGTGCAATTCTCATACTAAACACCATGAAGTTGTCGGGTGCAATGACAACCATTAACAATGGTTTTAGTGGAATTACCACCGATAGACGAATTCAGGCCATTATCATTGGTTTCATGTTTGGAGCATTTATCGAAGGTGCTGCCGGATTTGGAACACCTGCTGCCTTAGCCGGACCCCTTTTGGTTGGTCTCGGATTTCCCCCATTAGCCGCAGCAATGGTTGCCTTAATTTTTAATTCGGTACCTGTACCTTACGGAGCGGTAGGAACACCAATTAGTGGTGGTGCTATGGTTACGCTTGAGCAAAACCTTTCCGATATAGGTGCCAATCCAGAAGTTTTTAAAATGGCATTAACCGAATGGGTTGCAATACCGAACGCTATTGTAGGTATTTTTGTGCCATTATTGGGTATCATGATCATGACCAAGTTTTTTGGTAAAGAAAAATCGATTAAGCCTGCATTAGCAGCTGCACCATTCGCAATTTTTGCTGGTTTAGCATTTGCAGTGCCATATGTTGTTATTGCTTCAACATTAGGACCCGATCTTCCATCATTATTAGGAGCATTTATCGGGTTAGGAATTATTATTTTTGCTGCAAAAAGAGGTTTTCTTATGCCAAAAGAATCATGGGATTTTCCTCCAAAGTCAGAATGGGATAAAAGCTGGTTATCTAACGATTCAACAGGTGATACTGGTGAAGCAAAAATGGGCTTGGTAAAAGCGTGGATGCCATATGTATTAATCGCTATTATATTAGTAGTTACCCGTATTCCTTCTTTAGGATTAAAAGGATGGTTGGCTGCTCAAACAATAACACTTTCTAATATTTTCGATATAGAAGGATTAACTTATGTGTTAAAATGGGCATACCTACCAGGAACAATTCCTTTTATTTTGGTAGCTGTTATCACCAACTTCATGCATAAAATGTCGCCTAAGCAGGTACTTACATCTTGGAAAACAACCTTTAAGCAAATTAGTGGTGCAGCAATTGCCTTATTTGCAGGTGTTGCAATGGTTCAGTTAATGTTAAAATCGGGAACCAACGGAGCAGGAATGGATAGTATGTTAACCACTATGGCTACAGCTATTGCCGATTTATCAGGTAATGCGTATCCAATTATTGCGCCAATTGTAGGCGTGTTAGGATCCTTTATGTCTGGTTCGGCAACCGTATCTAACTTGTTGTTTGCTTCTCTTCAATTCGAAACAGCAACTATTTTAGGTATTCCTCAAGTATTAATTGTAGCGGTTCAAACAATTGGTGCTGCTTTGGGTAATATGATTTGTGTAAATAATGTGGTTGCAGTTTGTGCTACTGTTGGTTGTATTGGTGCCGAAGGTACAATCATCAGAAGAAATGCAATTCCAGCATTCATCTACTATTTGGCGGTAATGATTATTGTGGTGATTTTAATATCATCAGGTTTTAATCCGCTGCCATTGTAATAATATATCAACCATGTATTCGCTTTCGCGGATATATGGTTCTTTTTTAAGATTGAAAACGTATATTTGTCATACAAGTTACCAATTTAAGATTGGGTTAATTTGCCAAGTATTTGTTAATTAGGATGACCGAAAAATAAAATCGAAGAAAGATGCTTACAGGAGAATATAAAAAACTACATGAACGATTGTTAAAAACGATTACTAAAGATCGTATGTTTCATGATCCACTACATACACTGGCTTGGGGTACCGATGCTAGTTTTTACAGATTAATACCTAAACTGGTTATCAAATCAAAAAGCGAAGCTGAGGTAAGCCTTATCATGCGCGAATGTAACGATTTAGATATTCCAGTAACCTACCGAGCAGCTGGTACCAGTTTGTCGGGACAGGCAATTAGCGACTCTGTATTAGTGGTTGCGGGAGATCATTGGAAAAAGCATACCATTCTTGATAAAGGAGCTAAAATTAGACTTCAGCCAGGAATTACAGGGGCACGTGCCAATCAACTATTGGCTCCTTATGGAATGAAAATTGGACCCGATCCAGCTTCCATTAATGCTGCTATGATTGGTGGTATTGCTGCTAATAATGCATCAGGAATGTGTTGTGGTACTTCCGAAAATTCATACAAAACAATCGACTCTATTCGTGTTATTTTGCACGATGGAACTGTTTTAGATACTTCTTGTAAAGAAAGCATTGCCGATTTTAAAAAAACGCATGCCAGTTTGCTAAAGGATTTAGGGCAATTGGCCATCGATGTTAGCAACAACAAAACTTTGAATGCTCGTATCCGCGAAAAATTCAAAATGAAGAATACAACTGGTTACAGCTTAAATGCACTGGTTGATTATTCCGATCCAATCGATATTTTAACACATATCATGATTGGTTCTGAAGGAACACTTGGCTTTATTTCCGAGGTGGTTTACAAAACTGTAATCGAGCACAAATTTAAGGCGAGTTCGTTGATGGTTTACCCTGATATTGAAAAAGCTTGTAGAGCGGTTTCTATTTTGAAATCGGAGCCGGTTGCTGCAGTTGAATTGATGGATAGAGCTGCCTTGCGTTCTGTTGAAAACGACGATGGCGTACCTGCATATTTGAAAACACTATCGGAAGGTGCTTCGGCTATTTTGGTCGAAACAAGAGCCGAAGATGGAAAGAAACTAAAAGAACAAATCGGCATCATTAAAAATGCCGTTAAGGATATTCAAGTCGAAATTCCAATTGAATTTACCGATGTGCCAGCCGAATTTGCAATGCTTTGGAAAATCCGTAAAGGATTATTGCCAACTGTTGGAGGTATGCGTAAAGTCGGTACTACAGTAATTATCGAAGATGTTTGTTTTCCAGTGCCAAAATTGGCCGAAGCAACATTAGACCTACAAGATCTTTTTAAGAAATATGATTATTCTGAAGCCGTTATTTTCGGACATGCCTTGGAAGGTAATCTTCACTTCGTATTTACACAAGATTTTGGTACGCAGTCCGAAATCGACAGGTATGCAAAATTCATGGATGAGTTAGCCGACCTTGTGGTTGGTCGTTACGATGGTGCACTAAAAGCAGAGCACGGTACGGGCCGAAACATGGCTCCATATGTAGAAATGGAGTGGGGAACGGATGCTTACAACCTAATGAAACAGATTAAGGAGATTTTTGATCCTCGTTATCTAATCAATCCGGGTGTAATTTTAAATGCCGATAAGCAAGCTCACCTTAAAGATTTAAAACCACTACCAGCTGCTCACGAGAAAATCGATCAGTGCATGGAATGTGGATTCTGTGAGCCAGTTTGTGTTTCGCACAACCTAACTTTAAGTCCACGTCAGCGAATTGCTACATTCCGCGAAATTACCCGTTTAAAAGCCACAGGAGAGAAGCCACACGAATTGGCTAACCTAGTGAAGCAATTCGACTACGAAGCGCTACAATTGTGTGCTACCGATAGTTTGTGTGCACTAAGTTGTCCAGTTAAAATCGATACCGGTAAATTGGTCAAAGATCTTCGATCGACCGAAGCATCGCCAAAGGCTAAAAAATATGCCATGTGGTGTGCCGATAATATGGATAAAGTGCAGTCTTATGCAAAAATGGGCCTAAATACTGTCAATTTCTTCCATTCGATTTTAGGCTCAGGAATAATGGGCGGAATCTCTGGTGGAATGCGTTCTTTATCGGGTAATACAATTCCTCGTTGGAGCAAAGCTTTCCCAAAGGGAGCACCTAAAATTGTGCCACCTGCGGTAAACAAAAACAATCCTAAAAAAGTGGTTTACTTCCCATCTTGTATCAATCAAAGTATGGGTGTTTCGAAAGATTACGATGAAAAAGTAGCCTTAACCAAGAAAATAGAGCAATTGATTCAGAAAGCTGGTTATGAAATTATTTATCCTGAAAATGTAAATACACACTGTTGTGGTATGGCATTCTTGAGTAAAGGTTTCAAAGAGGCGGGAATCAAGAAGTCGAACGATCTAGAGTTTGCTTTAAAGAAAGCAAGTAACAATGGTGAATATCCAATTTTGTGCGATATGAGTCCTTGCTTGTATACCATGAAAGAAAACATGGAACCAAACTTGAAATTGTACGAGCCAATTGAGTTCATTACTGAATATTTGGCAGATCATTTAAACTTTACACCAGTTGACGAAACCGTTTCGGTATTTGCAGTTTGTTCTGCTAAGAAATTAGGTGTTGACGATCAATTGGTCAACTTGGCTAAAAGATGTGCAACAAATGTTGTGAAACCAGATACGAACTGTTGTGGTTTTGCTGGCGATAGAGGATTCACTCATCCAGAGCTAAATGATCATGGCTTAAGAGATCTGAAAATTCAGCATCCAGCAGAAGTTAAGAATGGATATTCAACAAGTAGAACTTGTGAAATTGGCCTTACTTTAAATAGTGGTGTGTCTTATCAATCTATTGTTTACTTGGTAGATAGAGCAACCACTGCAAAAAAATAACCCAATTGGAAATTGTAAATTCCAAACCATAATCACTATTTTTGGAACATGCATGATCTTTATTTAATCGCTTTTATTTTATCTAGCGACAATAAAAAGATCATGTACTGCTTCCTAATTTGAAAAAAAACCTAAAATTTATAAAATGAAGAAATTATTCATCTTGATGCTTGCACTGCTTCCATTAGTAGGTATAGCTCAAAAGAAAAATGATGTGAAAGTTAAATTAGGTGGATTTGTATCTGCTGAGGCAATTTTCGATTCGCGTAAAACAGTTAATTCTCGCGAGGGTGAGGTTATCCTTTATCCAGCAGCCAAATCATACGATATTAATGGTGAGGATTTAAATGATAGGTCTGAGTTGTTCATGACTTCAATTCATTCTCGTTTAAATGTTGGTGTTACTGGTTTTGAGGCATTTGGAGCTCAAGGATCGGCAACCATTCAAGGCGATTTTGTTGGTACTTCTACAGGCAGAAGTGGATTGTTTCGTTTGCGTCATGCATTTGTAAAATTAGATTGGGGTAAAGATGAACTATTGGTTGGTAAAACTTGGCACCCAATGTTCGTTACTTCATGTTTCCCAAAAGTTCAGCACTGGGGTGGAGGATTACCATTTAATGTGTTGGGAAGAGCTCCTCAGTTTCGTTATACTCGTGAATTAGGAGATAAAAAAGGATATGCATTTATTGCGGCTCTGTCCGAAATGGATTTTAAATCTAATGGTCCTGATGGTGCAAATGTAAAATATGCGCAACAAGCTAGTATTCCTGAATTTTCAGCTCAGGTGAAGTACGATTTTGCAAAAGGTTTTACCTTAGGTGCAACGGCAGGATACAAGTTTTTGAAGCCAATGGTTGTAAATCCTTTAGGTGCTAAAACCGATGAACTACTAAGCAGCTACCAAATGAACGCTTGGATGACTCTTAAGTCGGATAAGGTAGTTTGGAACCTTCATACAATTTACGGACAAAACATGTACAACTTTGTAATGTTGGGTGGTTATGGTGTTAAGAATGTTAAAGCAAATGGAGACTATGAGTACACCAATGTTAAGACTTCTTCTATTTGGTCTGATGTGTATACAACAACAGGTAATGTTCGTTATGGCCTATTTGCAGGTTATACCAAAAACTTAGGTGCTGATGATGATTTAGCAAAGAATGGAGATGATTTTGTTGGTTTGTATAGTCGTGGTGCTAATATCGATTACGTATACCAGTTTGGTCCTCGTGTTGAGTTTTACTCTGGTAATTTCATGATTGGTACACAAGCACTTTATACTTCTGCTGCTTATGGTACGACTCAGGTTAACGGAAAAGTAAAAGATTCCAATGAAGTAGGAAGTACTCGTTTAATGGTACATTTTAAATACTCGTTTTAAGGATAGTAACAAATAAAGAAAGAAAGTCTGTTTTTCGAATTTGTACATTAGAAATCTAGTTTGTGATGAACTAGTTGTTAGTTTTAATAGCCTTGATTTATTCAAGGCTATTTTTAGATATGTACTAATGTAATTTCTTACATGTGTAAATGTCTTTATTATGATTAAGCAAAGTTGGGGGATAGGTATTATTCTAATTGATGTTGCAATTAGAATTTTAATTATGCTCAGTATAGAATTGTTTTAAAGAGTTAGGATTTTAACAATTTTTAACTGAGAATTGATTTTTTTTTTTATCTTTAGTAGCGAATTCTTATTGAAACGTAGGAATTTGTAAAGGTTCAACCGAAAGGTTGGTTAGTAGGTTAATTAACCCTTTAGAATTGTTGCCCGTGATTCCCCTATATCACGGGCATATTTTTTACCCAATTGTGTACTCAAAATAGCTTTAGCTTCAGGACATAAAAAAAGGAGAACTCAATTAAGAGTTCTCCTTTATATTTATTGTGAAAATTTAGTTTAAGCCTTAAATAAAGGATCAGCACCAATTGTACCAACTAAACTTTTTAAGTATGCTTCAGATTTAACCTTCTCAAGGTCTTTTTTAGCGTTCCAGAAACGTTCTTCTAAGCTCAACTCATCATTCCATTCGGCATTAACTTTATTCGCCATAAATGATTCTAAGTAAGCAATCTGCTTTTCGTAGAAATTGATGTCAATTTGTTGCTTGTTTTTCAAACGCTCTTGATACCACGAAGAGTTGATCACTAGCTCACGATCAAACTGCTTACGCAATTCAGGATCACTAATTTCTTTTCCTTCATATTCTCCATAAGCCATAATGCTTAAAAGAATTTTTAATGGAGGAATAGCAGCGTCAACACTACTGTCTTTAAAGAAGTTGATTGCAACTTTTTCTTGTGCTTCAACAATGTTCTTAATACCGTCAACAAAATCTTCCATATCTTGTGTTTCCGGCTTCAGCATTCTTTCGTTGAACACATTCTGTGGCTCATCAAAAATACGGTTCATATAACGGAAAAGGAATTCTTCAGTGATACGGTATCCTAAGCGACTAGCTGGGATTTTCTCACCTTTGTATTCGAAATCTGAAATTTTCTCTAGAGAACCTTCATCAATCAATAATTTAGGTTCACGAGTTTCTTCTTTTAGTCTACACCAAAGTTCAGGAATCAATAAAGAAACATCATGGTCGAAACGATTTTCAGATCCAACATGACCAGCAGCAGAAGAGAATCCTTGATATCCGGTAAGGATATAAGAAAGCAATGCATTATTCAAATCTGTAGTTGGTGACAACATGTTGAAAGGGCCTTTTGTTAAAGCACCTTCAGAACCTGCACCTGTAGTAGAAGGAGATTTTCCTGTTAAACTACAAATGAAATCCATGAACAATTCTGGTAATTCTTGATAATGAATAGGGTTGTACACACTTAACGCACGAATTCCAGCTTCTTTGTCTGCAGGATTGTTTCTACGACCTGGCAATACAGCATTTACTGGATGATGTACCGGCTGATCCAAAGGAATTCTTCTCGCTAGACGAATACCGATATCTGCTAAACGATCGTCAATAGGATTCACTAAATCTGGACGAATCTGTAAATATCTTGGGTTTTGAGATGGCTTTCCATTCACAATTCTAGTATGCGAAGGAGAAATAAAGTAATTTGATTTCTTGCTTTCTGCTCCTTGACGAATAATCTCTTTAATTGGCTTAGTATATAAATCAAATCCAATTGCATCAGCAACTAACTCCTGACCATCTTCTTTGGTAAGTGGTTGGTAGTTTGATGTAAAGTTATTTCTCATCGATAGATCAGCCTCTGCTTCTTTATCGTATCCTCTGTGAACTGCTTCATCAGGACGCTGGAAGAATCTCTTCTCACAGTTGGTTGTTAGCTTAACACTCTTATTGTCATAAGCCTCATTTAAGTTATTTAGGCTAGTTGCTGGCAATACAACAGAAGCTGTAATATCATCTTCCATTTGAATTTTAGCTGCAGCAATAAAATCCTGACGTAATTTATGCAAGTACCAAGAATTGTCGTTTGCAAAACCTACACGTAGGTAACTAGCAACAATTTTACGGTTGTTGAATAACAATTCATGACCTTTTCTTCCGTTGATAACATCAACTGAGAAATAATCTCTCCAACTGCCATCTGTTCTTTCTGGACGGTAGAATCGTTTCACAAATAGAACCAATCCTTTTACGTGATCAGGAATCGTATCTAAATATTCGTTGTAAGAAGCATCGTAATATTTTGATGGTGTTAATAGTTTCACCACAGAACCTAATGATCGCTGAGAGCTTAATAAAGATCTTGAAGGCTCTTTTCTGTTTGGATGATCTTTCCAACGTTTTGTGTAGTCATGCTTAATAACTTCATCAGCTAAATTAAAGTCTTTCTCCATGTCTTGTACATAGAAAGAGCTGTAAATAATAGCATTTAGCAAGGACTTAGAAATTTCAGATTTTCCACCACCAGAAACAGTACAAGGCTTGTGACAGAATGTTCCTTCCGAAGCAGTACTTACCAATCTCCAAGATGGTGCAGTTGGATGCTTCTCCATGTGCAATTTACATCCAGAAGGGTGAACGTAGTAATGCTCAGGTAACAAACGAATACTTTGTTCTTTGCCATCCTTAACCCAACTTAATGTACTCTTGTATACATCAATTGAAGTGTTTTCGTTAATGTAGTAAATGCGATCATTAGACGTATCAATGGCATAACCTTCTGGTTTTACATCCATTGTTTCGCCGTAATCTTTTACCATTTCATCAAAACTGTATTGTTTTTTCAATACGTTTTTCATGTAAAGAGCACCATCAAAACTGTCTCCTAAATTTTTTCTTGGGAAAGCAATTGCTCCACCAGCGTGCTCTTCTTCAGCTAATCCATATAGGTTGGCCGAGAAGCTAATCTGAGTTTTGATTTCTTTCTTAGAATAACCGAAATAGTTATCAGCAATTAAGGTAATAACTACACCTTTTTCGCTACGACATGTTAGCTTAAATGCGTTACCATTGTTGTACAACTCATTTTCTTCTTTCCAACATACACCATCTCTTTTTTGACGCTCAGTTGCATCATCGAAATGTGGCAAACCAAGTTCTTTTTTGGTAAGCTTTAACAATTGTGGAGCAAGAACAACACAACCAGTATGACCAGTCCAATGTTCAATATCTAAACCAGCATCATTAGAAGGTAGGTTTGGATCTCCAGCGTTGCCAAAAATGGATTCTACGAAATCAAGGTTACTAACCAAGCTTCCTGGCGCGAAGAAACGAACCTCCATCGATTTTTGACTAATAACACCTTTTACTTCCGGACATACAATCGGGCGTAGTAAAAGAGATACAATCATCTCAGCTTTCTCATCTTGAGTAGCTGTAAATGGAATTTGTTTCATTGCTGAACCAGGAGTGAAAGCTGATTCTAAAAATTTTGCAAATGCTTTTTTAGGCACTTCAATTTTATCCAAAGGTACAGGTAAACCTCCGTCAACAATATGGAAAGAACCACTTGTTGTTCTTCTATCGTGTTTTGGATTGTGAAGTACTCCTTGTTTTATTCTATATGAACTCAATAGTTCAGTAATGTGCTCATCCTTATTTGGTGGAAGACTTAATTCTCTTGCAATTCCCGGTTGATCAAGAATAAAAGTAGAATTTGGAAGTTGAGCAACATTAGTTGTAACGTCTTCTAAGTATTCATTAAGGAAATTTTGAATACGTTGATCGGCAGGACAAAGATGATCTGCTAACAATCGTGACTTGGCACGATAGTTTTTGATAAGACTATCGGTTAGTTGAATAAACTTTGGATCAGATAACTGATTTTTCTTATCTTCAGATTCTTCATCAAAAATAGGTTGCCCCATTGCTGCTAGCTGAAGGTTGATATAGCGAATCAAATCTTTTTGATTGCCTTTTACCTCCTTATGCTTAATTTCAATTTTGCTTGCTTTTTTACTTTGCATATGTCTCCAATTTATTTTTGCTTGAGGGAATGACGGAACCAAATTTACCTTTATTTTTTCAGCTTCCAAAAATTCCTGCATTCCGTACTATTGTTCAAAACTCTCCAATTTAACCGTGCTATTTTTAACGGGCTTAAATAGGAGGAAGCGAAAACGATTTAAGCTTGATGTTTTGAGTTTTATTAAGAATGTATCTAAATTAAATAATTTTTCATTAGCATAAATATTTTAGTCTTCTTTTTATCAAAATTAACCGAAAATCATGTTTTTTTTAAGTTGCGATCCTAAAATTGAGTCAATTTTGCTCTTTTAACAGAGATTTTCTATTGCGCATATCCAAAATATGGAAGTATTGATTGATAAAGGAATTTGTATCTTGTGCTTCACAAAAAAAGGTGTTAATCAGCAATTAGGAGTTAATGAGTCGAGTATATACAATTGGAGATTCGGTATTGGATGTTTATTTTGAAAATGAAAAGCCAATAGAGGCAAAGCCAGGAGGTTCCTTTCTTAATTCATCCGTTAGTTTGGGTAGGTTAGGAGTTCAGGTTTCCTTTATTAGTGAATTGGGGGTCGATCGGGTTGGTGATCAGATTAAGAACTTTTTACAAGATAACAAGGTTGATACGAATCACATTTCTTATTTTTCTGATACAAGTACAAATTTAGCTTTGGCTTATTTGGATGAAAATAAAAATGCGGATTACTCTTTTTATAAAACAAGGAAAGGACTCGAAAGTAAAATTACATTTCCAAATAGTGTAAAAGAAGGTGATGTTATTTTATTTGGATCATTTTTGGCTATCAAAAAGGAATTTAGATCTTCTTTACTTGATTTTCTAAAGGAAAGTAAAAAAAAAGGAGCTTTACTTATTTATGATCCCAACTTTAGAACACAGCACCTTCCGATGTTACCCGATGTGTTGCCTTACATTAAAGAGAATATGGCTTTGGCTGATATTGTAAAAGCATCGAATGAAGATTTTGATTTGATCTGTAATTGTAAAGATGGAGATTCGGCATTTAAGTGGTTAAATGAATTTTCTAAGGCAAGCTTGGTTTATACTGCCAATAAGTTTGGACTTTTTGTATTCAATCCAGAATCTCATTTTTATTCAGTTCCAGCTATTAATCCTGTTAGTACGGTTGGAGCAGGTGATACGGTAAATGCTGCAATTGCATATTTTATTGTTCGAAATGGAATTCAACAATCTACTTTAGTAAATATGACTGATGTAGATTTGGAAGATTTAGCGAAGTTCGCAATTGAGTTTTCACAGGAAGTATGCATGATTTACGATAATTTTTTACCGCTAAGTATAGCAAGTAAATATCGCTTATAAAAAAAGCACCCCCAGACAACAACTAGGGGTGATTTTAACTACATACATAAACTAGGAACAATGGACACTGTTCCTATCCTTTAATTCCGTTTAAAGTAAAAAGGTAACCCCAACTAATAAGTTGTTTTTAGTCTTTTGTATGAACAGTTATTTTTTCCTTGTCAAGGGAGTGTTTTAAGGTGCAAGTCTTCTTAAATTCCAATCTTTTTTTTCAAGATTGTATTCAAATCGATCATTTAATCTATTTTTTCGACCTTGCCAAAACTCAAAAAGCTCAGGAATTAATCGATAACCACCCCAAAAATTGGGTCTGGGGAAATTCTCGTCATTTTCCGATTGAAATGCAGTAATCATTTTATTTAAAACTTCTCGATTATCTATTTCATCGCTTTGAGGAGAAACCGATGCAGCCATTCGACTTCCAAGTGGTCGTTCAAAAAAGTATTCATCAGATAATTCTGGCTCTAATTTTTCAATTTTGCCTTCGATACGAATCTGTCTTTCCAATTCGGGCCAGAAAAATACCATTGCACCATTCGGGTTAGCTTCGATATCCGATCCTTTACGACTCTTGTAATTTGTAAAAAAACAAAATCCCTTTTCGTTAAAATCTTTTAAAAGAAGAATTCGAGCTGATGGTTTTCCTTCTGCCGATACAGTTGCTAAAGTCATTGCATTAGCATCAGGTAATTTTAAGGCTACCGCATTCTCAAACCAATTTTTGAATTGAATAAAAGGATCTTTAGAAATATCGGATCGTTTTAATCCTGCTTCTCCATATTCGTGCCTTATATCTCTGATTTCCTTCTTCATGCTTGTGTAATTAGTTCTTAAGCGAATGGATTTTGCAGAATGTTTGGTTCAATACTTAAACCAGTAAAATTGATATAGTATTGCCCACCTTTTAAAGGATATTGCATTTCCTTTTCATCTTTAGTATCCGCATTTGCAACGCCTACATTAGCAAACAGAATTTTGGCTTTGTGTTTATCAGCGTGTTTGATGATTTCTTCCGCTGCAGAAGGAGTTAAAGAGCCAAGATCAGGATACGTGCTTGTTTTTACCACAATAAAATGCAGTTCATCATTTTTCTTGGCTAATATTTGTGGATTTTTTTCAAATTCAATGTTCACAGACAAGATTTTAAATTCATCTTTGATGTGTTTGTAAACCCACTTAATTCCTAATTCGTGGAGTTCTTCTCCCGTTAATTTATCTTTCTTCATTCTATTTTTCTGTTCTATCCAAATGCGAAGATCTTCTTTATATGGAACAAATCCAAATAGAATAAGTACGATTAGCAAATTTGAATTTTAAGGATATAAATAGGCATGGCAATCAACACAGGAATAATCTTTCCAATCGGTACCAATATCAACAGGATGAACAAATTCCATATTTTGATTTGGGAAGGCCATTTGTAAAGAATCTGGCGTGCCTTGTACGGTAATAGAATGACAGAGATTGCAATCTTTTGAAATGACTCTTCCATCTTTACTGGTGTGGTTATCATCGTGGCAACGAAAACATCCTTGTGATTCCATATGGCTTTTGTGATCGGGATAAACATCCCAGCGTACTTTCATTTCTGGAAATGTATTCTCATGATAAGCAGTTTTAATGCCTTCAATTGCTTTTGCAATAGCTGTATTAAATTGTGTTGCGATATCGGGATAGCTTTCTTTATAAAAATTGAGAATCACTTGTTCTATAAGCAAGTTGGCACTATCTTTTGTCGAATAGGTGTCCTTTAATGCTTCCATAGCAGCAAATTTAATGTATGGAATTTTAGGATCAATTTCCTGTTTTGCCATGAATACATCTATATAATCAGGTGGAGATAAATAACCATGAGAAGGTCGATTGTGACAATCCATACAGTCCATTTCGTGTAGTTTAGCATCTGCGTAAAATGTACTGTCTGGCGGCATCATTTGATCTTCAAATATATGTTCTTCTCCGGTTTCAGTATTGGTGTATTTTACCCACTGAATGTATTCTGATTTTTCATCGGCCGACATAAATTCAATTTTGATATTTGGATTGATATGCCAATGAATGCCTTCCGATAATTTTTGGGTATGATGATCGGGACCAATTTTCATGGTCAATTGAATATTCCATTCTGTATTGTTTTCATCAGCCAAGAAATGGATTTGATTCTTGATTCGCTTAGGATAAAATTTTTCAGGCCAATGGCAATGTTCGCAGGTTTCTCTAGCTGGACGTAAATTAGCGAGAGGTGTTGGTATCGGTCGTGGAAAATTGTCAACAGTAACGGCATAAACCTGATACAAACCACTTAATTTTGAACGCATATACCAATCGGCACCTTCACCAACATGGCATTCTACACAAGCAACTTTAGCATGTGCTGATTTCTTATAAGTGGCATATTCTGGTTCCATTACCGAATGACAAAGTGTTCCACAAAACTCAACAGACTCACTATAAACAAAGGCTTCGTAACTACCTACCGAGGATAGAAAGAGAAATATAAAACTAATGATAACAAATAGCGAGAATGCATTCCTATGTTTTTGGTCATTCAAATCAACACGAGGCCATTTCATATCTTCAGCAATAAACATTTGTTTATTTTTTCTTCTAATCTGAATGAGCATCCCAATTGGAATTAGAATTAAGCCAATAATTAGAAATGCAGGCAATACCAAATAAATTATTAAGCCCATGTAAGAACTTCCCTGATTGAAGAGAACAGAGATTACAAAAAAGAAGACAATTAGGAAAAATGTGATTGATGCTATGCTAGCTCCTAATATTGAAGTCCAATTGTAAAACGATTTAGGTAATTTCATATCGATAGTTTTATATGTATCTATAATTTATGGAAAAGGAAGCTAAAAGTCCAGTCAGTCAGCTTGTTTAAAAGCTTTCTTATTTATGATGATTGGATTTTATTTTTTCGCAATTTTTATTAAATCCCGCTGAATTGTTCTTATTGTGGGCATTTGAAGCTTTGTAGATATTCGATTTAATTGCAAATTGCAATGAGTAATCGATACTTGTCGGTCGTAACTCGTTGAATACGATCAAATTTTGATTTTCGTTTCACCTTGTGTAGAAGTTGAGTTTAGGTAAAATTAGAAGTGTAATTATTATGTGTCAATAAGACATTATTAGTATCTTATTGCTATTGTTATAATGATTCTCAAAAACCTTATCATATGCTAAACATTGCTTTATTTGGCCCACCAGGTGCAGGAAAAGGAACTCAATCTGAATTTCTGATAAACAAATACAATCTTTTCTATATCTCAACTGGAGATCTGTTGCGGAAAGAATTGAAGGAAGAAACGAAGCTTGGTCTTGAAGCTAAGAGCATCATTGCTTCGGGAGGATTGGTTTCCGATGAAATAATTGTCCAGATTATCGAGAAAACAATTACGGAGAATCCAGATTCTAATGGATTCCTTTTCGATGGATTTCCTCGAACCTATATTCAAGCCTATATTTTAGAGGGATTAATGATCAAATTGAATACCTCTTTAAATTGTTTGATCAGTCTAGAAGTAGATGAAGAAGTTTCGGTGCAAAGATTGCTCAACAGAGGAAAGACTTCAGGCCGAGCAGACGATAATGAAGTGGTGATTCGTAACCGCTTGAAAGAATACAATGATAAAACATTGCCTGTTCTGCAGTTTTATAAAGACAAAGGAATTTATTTTGAAGTAAAGGGAGATGATTCTATTGAGGAAGTAAATGCTAATATTCAAGGAATTATTAAGGAAGAATTAAACAAGAGTCTTTTCAATTTGGTATTGTTTGGATATCCAGGATCGGGAAGAGGATCGCAAGGAATTGCCTTGGCGAAAAAATACGATCTAGAATATGTGGCAACAGGGCAGATGCTTGATCATGAAATTCAGATTGGATCGGATATTGGCAAGCGAATCATCGAATTGTATGAGAATGGAGAATTAGTGCCCGACGAAATTGTGGTTCAGTTGATTGAAAAGAAGATTGCCAATTCGAATGGCGTTAAAGGCTTTATTTTTAAGGGCTTTCCGCGAACATTGGTTCAATCCTATATTCTCGATGGACTTTTGAAAAAGCATGGTTCTTCCATTTCTCAAATTATAGAAATTGAGGTGCCAACCTTAGAATTGATTAGCCGATTGGATGAGAGAAGTAAAACTGATCGGTGCATGCCCTACGATAATGATACCTCTAAAATTGTGAAAAGACTTCAGGAACATGAAGTAAAAACAGTGCCAGTAATCGAAAAGTACAATCAATTGCATGGAGTTAAGAAAATTGATGGAGTAGGAGAATTTAATGCTGTTTTTGATCGAATATCTAGTGAATTAGAATCAGTATTAAAGCATTTAAGGTAATGACTTTAGTTAGAAAATAATTTTATTAAAAATGTACATCATGGAAAGTAAATCTAGTGGATGTGATGCGAGGAGCAGTAATGTAGTTTTTGCTTGCTCTGGTGCTGCCGATGTAGGTGAGTTAACAGATTTGGTAGCTAGAAAAATGAATAAGGATAAAGTGGCTCAAATGAAATGTCTGGCTTTTGTTGGAGCTGGTATTCCAAAAATGATTGAGTCGGTAAAAGGAGCTAAGATACTGGTGATTGATGGTTGCGATTTGGATTGCGGTAAAATTGTGATGCAGAAGAATGGTTTATCTGATTTTACGCATTTACGACTTAGCGACATTGGTAACAAAAAAGGAAGCTCTGCTCCTGAAAAACAACGAACCGATGCGATTTACAAAGTTGCATGTTCTCTTTTGTAACGGATATCTATTATGAAATTTAATGGCATTAAAAATATATCCCCAATCATATTGACCGGGGATTATTTTTGTAATTAATATTATTCACTTCTTAAAGAATCTACAGGATTCTGGTTAGCAGCTTTCCATGTTTGTCCACCAACTACTAGAAAGGCAAAAAATGCTGTTGCAAATCCTGCAATTACAAATGGTAATGGAGTAATTTTAATATGGTAAGCAAACTGCTCTAACCAATTGTTCATGATGTACAATGCTATAGGTATTCCGATTAGAAATGCACAGGCGATCCATTTTGAAAAGGTCGAGAATAAAAGAGATGTAATTTGTAATATACTTGCTCCGGTAACCTTTCTAATGCCAATTTCTTTCGTTCGTTTCTGAACCATGAATAGGGTTAGCGTATACAAACCAAGTAGCGCTAGTAGAATAGAAAGAATTGATGAAAAAGAGGTAAGTGTTTGCGACCTTTCCTCTTGCTGATATTGATCTCTGCAGATATCATCAATAAACAAATGAAAATTAGTTCTTTCGGGATCGACCATTTTGAATTTCTCCTTAATTTTTGAAAGTAAATCAGTCATGTTGTTCGTTTTTACTTTTAACAAAACAAATTGAATATTCTGGTCATAGCTAAAACAGCTAAACATTAAAGGAGCTATTTCTTCTCGTAATGAGGAGTAATGGAAGTCTTTAACAATTCCTTGAATTTCGTATTTGTCTCCGTGAAACCATACAATTCTTCCTAATGGATCATCTATTTCTAAACTCCTAACTGCAGCTTCATTAAGAATAATACTTTTGCAACTATCTACTTGACTATTCTTAAATTCATGTCCTTCTAAAAGTTTTATTCCAAGCGTTTTAAAATATTCAGGGCGAACACGATATTCATTAAAATTTTTGGAGTTTTTTATATCGGTTCCATACATTCGAAAGATTTGACCACTTCCGCCACCACCTGGTCGATGAAGACTAGCACTGACATGCTTAACTTGTGGAATCTTTTGCAATTGTTCTTTTATTGAAGAATAGGATTGTTTTTGCCTTTTACTTAAATTATTTATAGCAATTAATTGTTCTGTTTCAAAACCTAAATCTGCATTTTTCATAAAGCTAATTTGCTCTTGAGAAATGAGAATAGCTGATAATAAAACAAAGGAAGCTGTAAATTGAAAAACAACTAAGGTGCGAGATAAAAGATTGCTCTTGTGATTGTTTTGTAAAGTTCCTTTAATGATTGCCGCAGGTGTATATCTTGTAATTGTGATAGCTGGATACAATCCGGAAATTAAACCGACCAGTAAAGCCATGCAAGGAAGTCCAACAAAAAGCAATGGATTTTTCAGGTATTCAATTTTCAATTCGCGATTCATTAATTCCCCGAATAATGGCATCAGAATTTCTGAAAGGATGATCCCGAATAAAAGTGCAATCATAGATAAAAGGACGGTTTGTCCTAGAAAATCTTTTATTAAATCACTGCGTTCAGCTCCAATTGCTTTTTTAATTCCAATTTGATTTAATTTACTATCATATTGAACGACAATAATATTGATAAAGTTGATGATTGCAATGGCTAAAATTAAAAGAGCAAGTAGAATATGAATATAGATGGTATTAATATCTCCTGATTCTTTTAATTCTGAATGGTAATTGGATTGCAGATGAACATCCGCCAGATTTTGCAAATAAGATCCCGTTTTTTCACCGTAATCGCCAAACGCATCATCGAGCATCTTACTATACGTTTTTTCTATTTTTTCTATTGAGTTTTTGTGATCTACATCTGAATTTAATAAAACATAAGTGTAATATTCAAGACTTTTATGTCCAGCGTGCCTTGGAAAACCTGAAAAAGGCAATAGCATGTCGAAATCGTAACTAGAGGTAAGCGGAAGATCTTCAACAACTGAACTAACGGTAAATGAATTTCCAAACAGTTCAAATTCTTTTCCACTAGCATTTGTGGTTCCAAAAAGTTTGAGTGCAGTAGATGCATTAATGACAAACCCGTTAGGGTTTGAGAAAAGTCGGGTTGTCTTTCCCGAAATGGGTTTTAAACTAAAAATTTTATGGAAGTTAGTATCTACATAAAGACAACGAATTCGGTTGAAGTGACTATCGCCTATTTTTACAGTTTGACTATAACCTCGTAAAATTTGAGTTATTTCTTCAATTTCAGGAATTTGATTGCTAAAGTTCTCTCTTGTTAAACGTAAGCCTATTTCATGTGGAGTTAATTCTTTACCAGTATCATCAAGAAGAGAGATAAGCTTGTAAATTCTCTCATGCTTCTCATTAAATTTATCGTAGTTCAATTCATGCTGTACGTAAATGGAAATAAGAATTACTGCTGCCATTCCAACGGCAAGGCCAAAAATGTTTATTATTGAATTTAACTTATCATTCGCTAGATTTCTTATAGCGAGTTTTAATTTGTACCAGAACATAGTTAACATGATTTATTCGTAACGTAAAGATTCTATTGGATTTTGATTTGCAGATTTCCAGGTATGATAGAATACTGTTATAAGAGCAATGAGCATGGTTGCACTTCCAGAAATTAGAAATGGTAAAGCTCCTATATCAATTTTTCTAACAAACCCATCAAGCCATTGATTCATGCAGATCCATGAAATAGGAATTGCGATGATAAAGGCTATTAAAATCCATCTGCTAAATAATCCTAGAAATAGATTTGAAATTTGACTTATAGACGCACCATTTATTTTACGTATTCCAATTTCTTTCGTACGTTTTTGAATCATAAATAAGCTTAATGAATATAAGCCAATTAAAGCAATAATGATTGATAAAATAGAAGTGTACATTGCTATTTTCATTGTTCGTCTTTCTTGATGATAGCGATTTCGGTTACTTTTTTCGACACTGATAACATTTAGATTGTAGCTTTGATCGAACTTGCGTAATACACTTTCGATTTTAATTTCGAGTTCCTTGTAATTGCTTGTGTTGTAATTAATCAATATGGTATATAGGCCAAAACATCGATTGCTAAATAGAAGAGGAGTTATCTTACTGCGAAGCGATCTGAAATGAAAGTTTTTAACAATCCCTTGAATTGTATAGATTGTATCTGCATAATTAATTTTAGAACCCAAAACATGTTCTGTGTCCATCATTTTAGCGGCAGCTTCATTAATAATTATGCCATAACGATCAGACTCATTGCCCTCGTTAAAGGAGTGACCTTCTTTAAATTCTATTCCTAATGTTTCGAAATAATCAGCTTGCACCCTGTATTCGTCACAATCCATTGAACTGCTTTGTTCTTTCCCAAGCAAATAAAAACCTTGTCCACTTGCTCCACCACCAGGAAAGTGATCACTAGCGCTAATGAATTGTATTTCGGGAATTTTAGATAATTCTTCTTTAACAGCAGGAAAAGACCTCCTAAGTGGTTGGCTTAAAGATATGATTCCCATTACATTTTTAGGTTGAAAGCCCAAATCGGCACTTTCTAAATAATTGGTTTGTTGACGAATGATTAATAGGCTGGAAATTAAGCTAATTGAGATGGTGAATTGTATAATAACCAGAATCTTTGTAAAAGATAAACTACCTTTTCGTTTTGTTAAATTGCCTTTAATTATTTCAGCTGCATGAAATTTCGTAAGGTAAAGTGCAGGGTATACTCCTGAAAGAAATCCAGTCAAGACAAATATTCCAATGAGCCCCAATAATAGTGAAGGATTGTTGAAATATTCAGGTGTAATATTTCTGTTAATTAGGTTGTTAAATTTATTCAGAAAGATTTCAGAGAGAATAATGCCTAATATTAATGCAACAAAAGAGTAAAGGAAAGAGCTACCTAAGAATTGTTTAATTAATACGATACGATTGGCGCCGATTGCTTTGCGTAAGCCAATCTCACCCATTTTCGCCTCATATTGAACTGTCATTATATTAATGAAATTAATTAAGGCAATCAAAAGGACTAGTATTGCAAGTGTGCTTAGTACAAGAATAGATACAATATCTCCCTGATCTCCAAGGTGGTTGTTAATCGTCGAATGCAAGTGAATATCTGTAAGAGGTTCCAGATTTCCATTTGATTCATATCCATATTTAGTAAACCAATTTTGTATGATTTGATTATAAACAACCAATGATTTGTTAATTGCTAATTTCGTATTGATATTTTCTTTGAACAATATATAAGTAATGAATTCTAAACTCCTTAATTCTTCTAACCAAGGATTTGATCCCATTGTTGTTAAAATATCAAACTCATAATGCGATGTTATAGGTAGTTTTTTTACAATTCCTTCAACAGTATAAATTGATTCATTTATTGTAACCTGCTTTCCTATGGAGTTGATCTCACCGAAAATGATTTTAGAGCATTCATCGGTTAACACTAATCCATTTAATTTTGACAGTGCTTTTTGTGGATGACCATATAGAAATTCTAAATCAAATATTTTACAGAAGTTAGAATCAACATATAAATGAGTGAATTTAGTAAATCTATTTTTACGATAATCAATGGGTTGATCATAGCCATATACCTGAGTAACTTCTTCGACTTCTGGAATTTTTGAGGAGAAATTTTCAGAAGTCAGACGCATACAACGTGGTCCAGTGTTGCCATGATACGTGGAGTACATTCTGTGTATTCTCTCATGCTTTGAGTTGAATTTATCATAGCTAAATTCATTTTGAACGTAAAGCATGATGAGAATAACAGTTGCCATTCCAACAGAAAGTCCCAAAATGTTGATGGAGGAATTCGTAAGGTTCTTAAAAAGATTTCGGAATGTCAGTTTTATATTGTGCCAGAGCATAAGAAGATTATTTGGGTTAAATGTATTTAAGATTTGTTTGAAAATTATGCTTCTAGTATTTCTTTTTGAGTTTTACCATCGATCTTTTTATTTTCTGATACAATCTTGCCATCAAACAAATGAATAATTCGGTGAGCATAAGTTGCATCGCTTTGCGAGTGAGTAACCATAACAATTGTTGCTCCAGCTGCGTTTAATTCATCTAGTAGCTCCATCACCTCAGTTCCATTAGTTGAGTCAAGGTTACCTGTTGGCTCATCAGCGAGAATTAATTTGGGATTGGTGACTACTGCACGAGCAATGGCGACACGTTGTTGCTGGCCTCCTGATAACTGCTGAGGAAAGTGTTTGGCTCTATGCGAAATATTCATTCTTTCTAACACTTCGTTCACTTTTTTTTTTCTTTCTGATGTTGAAATTCCCATGTAAAGAAGTGGTAACTCAACATTTTCAAATACATTTAATTCATCAATTAGATTAAAACTTTGAAAAATAAAACCAATATTTCCTTTTCTATATTGTGTTCTTTCTCGCTCAGATTTATTACTTACATCATTGTTATTAAATAGGTAATCGCCATTGCTAGGATTATCTAGCAAACCAATGATGTTTAAGAGTGTGGATTTACCGCATCCCGATGGTCCCATGACAGCTGCGAATTCACCATCATTAATATGCAGGTTTACATTATTTAAAGCAGATGTTTCAACTTCCTCAGTTCTGAATGTTTTACACAAGTCTTTTGTAAGAATCATTATTTTAGTTTTAAGATTTGTACAGATGAAGCCAAGTACTGTGCCAAATAAAATTATGCCTTATAACCAATGGTTTATGTTATCAGTGATAATTGTTAGTGTCGGAATTCCCAACACTTCATGTTGTTAATTACAACAATATGCTAACTTTAAATCTAAATATTATTTAAACATCAAACTTGTATGCCAAAAAAAGGAAACCTCTTAATTGTAGATGATAATGAAGAATTGTTATTCGCTTTTCAGCTGTTTTTACAAGCACATTTTGAAAGGATTGATACCATTAAAAACC
Source organism: Labilibaculum sp. (assembly GCA_016342745.1). Taxonomy (GTDB): domain Bacteria; phylum Bacteroidota; class Bacteroidia; order Bacteroidales; family Marinifilaceae; genus Paralabilibaculum; species Paralabilibaculum antarcticum. The sequence goes on along the minus strand of JAEINT010000012.1, from coordinate 148,538 downwards.
CCAACAGTTTACTCTCAAAACTCAGAGAAACGGAATATGATGTGATTTTATTGGATATGAATTTTAAAGCTGGGATCAACTCAGGAAATGAAGGGTTGTATTGGTTGTCACAGATTATTGAGCAGGATAAAAATGCTTGTGTGGTGTTGATTACAGCTTATGGAGATGTTGAGCTGGCAGTTAGGGCGATGAAAAATGGTGCTATTGATTTTATTCAAAAATCGTGGGATGAGAGTCATATTCTTTCAACTTTATTGAAGGCCTATAAATTGAGGTGTTCTAAACTTGAAATAAAAACACTCAAGACAAAGCAAAAACAGCTGAATCAAGAGATTAATAAGAACAGTAGCTTTGTAAAAGGAAAATCAGAGCCAATGCTTCAGGTTTTTAAAACGGTAGAAAAGGTTGCAGTTACAGAAGCCAATGTTTTGATTACTGGAGAGAACGGAACAGGGAAAGAGGTTATTGCACGGGAAATTCATTTGCAATCGAAAAGGAAAGATCAAGTATTTATGCATGTTGATTTAGGAGCAATTAGCGAATCATTATTTGAAAGTGAACTTTTTGGCTCGAAAAAAGGGGCCTATACCGATGCAAAAGAGGATAGAATGGGGCGTTTTGAGTTGGCATCTGGTGGAACTTTGTTTTTAGATGAAATTGGTAATGTGCCGCTTCATCTGCAAATCAAATTGTTAACAGCGATACAGAGTAAAGAAATTATTTCTGTAGGAGGCAATACTCCTGTGAAAATTGATGTGCGTATTGTTTCGGCCACCAATTGCAATCTGTTCGAAATGGTGAGTGAAGGGTTGTTTCGTGAAGATTTATTGTATCGTTTAAACACTATTTTAATTGAATTACCTTCCCTTCGAAATCGAATTGAGGATATTGAAGAATTGAGCCGTTTTTATTTGAAAAAATATGCAGATCAGTATGGCAAAGGGAAAATGTTTTTACAAAAAACAGCTATAAATAAACTAAGTAAACATAAGTGGCCGGGAAATATTAGAGAACTGCAACATGTTGTCGAAAAGTCTGTAATTTTAAGTGATTCTGAAAAATTAACTACAGATGATGTTCATATTGGTGGTGAATCCTTTAAAAAGGAGAAAATGCCGGATACTTTAAATTTGCTAGATAATGAGAGGTTTTTAATTGAGAAAGCCATTGGGTTTACTGGAGGAAATATGAGTCTTGCAGCGAAGGAGTTAGGAATTAATCGTTCCACATTATACGATAAAATTAAGAAGTATGATTTATAAAAGATTTTATATTGGCATAATTATTCATGTAATTTTATTGTCATTAACACCCTTGCTATTTCTCCATGTTTACGCTAAAGAATACATGGTTGTAACGAGTTACAGTTTGGTTGTTTTGTGGATTTTTCAAATCGTATTTTTAATCTACTATATTAATAAAACCAATCGAGATTTGGCTCGTTTTTTTAATGCATTCCAATATCAAGATGCCTCTTTGGTTTTTAATGAGCATCAAAATGAGAAAGCTTTTCAGAATCTTCACCAGAGTTTCAATGGAATTATTAATGCTTTTGGAAAAGTGAAAATAGAGAAGGAAAAAGATTTTGTCTTTTTTCAGCACACTTTAGATCTTGTTGGAATTGGGTTACTTGCATTCGATCACAAAGGGGATGTGAAGCTTTGTAACAATGCTTTTAAAGAGCTTTTTTTGGTAAAAGATTTTGCAAATATTAGTGAGCTGGAATCAATTGAGAAGTCATTTCCAGATTTTTTAAATCGCATTAAATCCGGAAGGCAAAAATTGGGAAAGTACTTGGTGAAAAATCGTATTTTGAAATTAGCAGTTAAGTCTGTCGACTTTAGGTTAGAGAATGAGCAGCTCAAAGTAGTTGCTTTTCAGGATATCAAAAATGCAATTGACAAAGGTGAAATGGACGCCATGCATAGGCTTATTCGTGTTTTTGCACACGAAATTTTAAACTCCGTGAGTCCGATCTCCATGCTTTCTGGCAGTTTAATCGAATTGTACGAGAAGAATGGTGATCAGCCATGTAAGGAAGCATTAAGTGAAGGAGCCATTTCGAATACTTTAATGGGCTTGCAAACAATTCGTAAAAGGAGCAAAGGTTTAATGGCATTTGTAGATGAATACAAGAACTTAACACAACTACCCAAGCCACATTTCGAGTTAATTTCGGTTGAAAAATTGTTTCTCCACATTGAAACCCTATTTGCCGAGGAGTTTAAATTAGAAAATATCGATTTCACATATCACCTACAAGACAAGGAGCAAGAATTGATTGCTGATGAAAAGCTGATTACTCAAGTCCTAATTAATTTAATTAGAAATTCGATCGAGGCATTGAAGGGTACGGAATCTAAAAGTTTATCCATATCAACGGGAGAAGCTAATCCTGTTAATTTCATTATTGTACGAGATAATGGTGCTGGAATTTCTGACGAGTTGATCGAGAATGTTTTTACACCTTTTTTTACAACAAAGGAAAATGGATCGGGTATTGGCTTAAACTTGTCAAGACAGATTCTTCGATTGCATGGAGGAACCATGTCAGTGCGATCAAAACCAAATAGATTAACTGAGTTTTCACTGCAATTTTAAAATTTTATTTCGTCTAGCGCATTTCGTAACTTTAGGATAAAAGGATGCCTTATGATGCAGATTAAATCTCCTGTTGAAATAACGAAATTATTACTTTCTGATAATTTTGAAGAAAGGGAAAGGGGATATCAAGCATTTTTAGGGAGAACTCATTGGGTTGAAGGCAATACAACGGCTAATTTATGTAATTTGGCTTGTTTCCAATTCAGACTTAATCCTAAACATGTAAAAGTTAATCCACCAAGAATGTTTTCTCCAGCCTTGCTTTGGGCAAGTCAAACCCAACTAGAGCAGGAAAAGATTAACATGGTGTATGCTGCTCATGATTATATAGAGGAAAAAGGAGAGGAGTTTCCGCCTATTATCGTTTGGGATTTATTTCAAGAGAAAAAAGTGCGTTTTATTGTGCATGATGGTCATCATCGTTCTTGGTATTTTCATGAACAAAATAAACCAATTGAGGTTGCGGTTTTAAAGCCTATTTCGAATTATAAAATAGTCGAGAAGTGTTTAGCACATGCTTTTCAAATTAGAACACTTGCTATAAACCTCCCCATTTTTTAATGCAGAAAAAAAGCTGGATTATCCAGCCTTATTTTGTCGATTTAAATTGTCTAAATTAATCCTTGTAATTTTCTTATCCAATGTCTGAAATAGATCTTCCAATTTATTACAAGGATAATCAGCACATTCGGCACATGTGTCATAAAGTTTCTCACGTGCACAAGCTCTTACTTGGCATTCTTGGCAATGGCGAAATTTTTTGCCCCACGGTTCATGACATCCTTTGCATGTAATTTCGCATGCATCGTATTGATAATCCTTATCTGACCATAGTTTCGCTATTCTTATACGAACATTTTCTTGCCCTTTTTGAGTTGCAACATAAGCAGGACATGTTGAACAATTAATCCCGCAGTATGCTATTCTTTCTTTCTCCTGTATTCTTCTCATCCCCTTCTGTCTTTTTAGCTGTTGTTTTCATTCTAATTGCAGAATTATATCTTTAAATATAAGCAAGAAATTCATGTTTTTCAAGCTGATTTAGGCTTAATGATTTTAAATTATAATGATTCGTAATCTTGTCATGAGAAGAGCACAGAATGGGTAATTATTTTCGACTAAAGGGCATAAAAAAACCTCAAAGAAGAAATTTTTGAGGTTTTTTATTAAAAATAAAATCAGTTTATTTCTGTTCTTTCATTTTACAAGTGTTAATTCCTAAAAGATTATAGGGAGGGCAGCTTCCCATAAGACTAGTTAGAAACATTACACATGCAAAAATAAGTACAACAAGACCAATTGTTCCGGTAATTGTATCGGTAAAATAAAGAACAGCCAAAACAATTGCTGCAATTACCCTAAGGATCCGATCAACTTTACCCATGTTTTTTTTCATTCTTATTAATTTTAGTTGATTTTATTTTTCGATATAAGCTTTAAAGCTAGATAATCCTTTTTCAAAATCAGGTCCCATGGCTTTATCCATATCCATAAATACCATCATTAAGGTTGTAGGAAAAGTATTGTTTCCCTTAAATCCCCAAGCTACTTCCGTACCACCTTCAACTTGTTTGATGTTAAAAAAGCCTGTACTTGTTGATTCGAATGGCTTTAGAAAACGAAGTTCTGTTTCAATGTAAGAGTTAGGAGTAATTGTAGTTATTTCTTGTTCGCCTTCACCAACTTCTTTGTTGCCAATCCAGTGGCTTACCGATCCTTTTTGACCATCAATTCCTTTATGAGTCACGATCATTTTTGGATCTTTTGCGCCCCATGGTGACCATATTTGCTGCTCCTTAAGGGAACAAAGACTTTTAAAAACGGTATCAATATTTTCAGATACTACAAGTTTTCTTTCTACATGATAGGTTTTAGGCGCGATTACATGAAGTATGGCTACAATTATAGCAAGCGCAGCTAGAATGTACAGTAATTTTTTCATTGTGTTGTAAATTGGTTAGTGATGTAATAAAGATAACCAATTTTAATATTACATTAAAAAGATGCATTCAAAAAGAGCCCTAGGAAAGTAGGACTCTTTTATATAAACCTTTTTTTTTAAAGGAATATGATACCAGATTTTTTGCAAGTATCTCTTAATTCATCAGGCCATATGCTCGATTGTACTTCTCCAATATGGGCTTTTCTCAGTAAATACATACAAAGACGAGATTGACCAATGCCACCTCCAATAGAGTAAGGTAATTCTCCAGCAAGAAGTTTCTTGTGAAACATTAATTCTTTTCGTTTTTCTTCACCTTTTATTTCTAACTGTTTTAAGAGAGCACTTTCATCAACTCTAATTCCCATTGATGAAATCTCAAAGGCCTTCTCCAATACGGGATTCCATAATAGTATATCACCATTTAATCCGGAATAACCATTTTTGGTTGGTGTTGTCCAATCATCATAGTCAGGAGCTCTTCCATCATGAGGTTCTCCGTTGGCTAATTCACCACCAATACCAATGATAAATACAGCTTCAAATTCTTTGGTAACGGTAGTTTCTCGTTCTTTTGGGCTTAGCTCAGGATATTGTGCAAGTAGATCTTCGGCATGAATAAAATGAATTTCTTCTGGCAATTGTGGCTGCAAACTTGGGTAGTATTCACTTAAGAGATATTCAGTTCTTTTTAGAGAAGAATATATTTGCTTTACTGTTCTTTTTAGTAAATCAAGCTTTCGCTCTTCTTTACGGATTGATTTTTCCCAGTCCCACTGGTCTACATAAATGGAGTGAAGGTTGGTGAAATCTTCGTCAGGACGAAGTGCATTCATATCTGTGTACAAGCCTTTTCCTATCGGAATTTGTAATTCGCCTAACATGTATCTCTTCCATTTTGCAAGCGAATGAACAACTTCTGCAGTTGAGTCATTTAGGCCTTTAATTGGGAATGCAACTGGTCGTTCAATGCCATTTAAATCATCATTTAATCCTGTTCCTTTCATTACAATCATAGGTGCTGTTACTCGTCTCAGTTTTAATTCTGAGGAGAGCTGAAGCTGAAATTGGTCTTTTATAAATTTGATTGCTTTTTCTGTAGTGTCTGGATCAATAACACTTTGATAACCCTTAGGGATAATTAAATTCTTCATTTTTTAAAATTTTGGTTTGATAGAAAAAAGTTGAAATAAAAAAGCCTCTCTCGTTTGGCGAGAAAGGCTGTATAATGTATATAACAATATCCTTTCTCACCCTGGAGGAGAATTATTATTGTTGTTGTAATTATTTAAAAGTGTGTTCATATTGATATAAAAAAAAGCCTCCCCGAATTGGAAAGGCTTGATAATTGAATATTTTAATTTATTCTATAAGCTTCCCATTGTCAACGAATTATTATTCATTGAATTATTGAAAAGATTATTTGAATTAAATATTTGTCTCATTGTTATTGTGTTTCTAAAGGCTAAAGTAATGGTTTTATTCAAAGAAACAAAAAAAGTTTTGTGAGAGTAGTTTTAATTTTTGGAAAGATACATGGTTAAATTTTGTCTTGTTTTAGGATGATTAAAAAGGACAGTAAATATCTTAGAAAATAATAATAGATTTATTTCCTTATTAAATCAAATTACGTACATTTACTTCATAATAATTTAAAAAATACTAAATAATGCCTACAGGTACAGTAAAATTTTTTAACGAATCTAAGGGATTTGGATTCATTAAGAACGACGAGACAGACGAAGACATTTTTGTTCACGTAACAGGATTAATTGACAAAATTAATGAAGGTGACGCAGTAACTTATGATGTCGTTGAAGGAAAAAAAGGAATGAATGCAGTTAATGTAAAAATTAACTAATTCGAACAAAATATTTTTCCTTAGTAAAGCTCAATTTAGAATTGAGCTTTTTTTGTGTCTTATTTTGTAGCTTCCCGTCAGATTAGAAATATTATAGAAGGAATCATTTCAACAGGTTTTTTCTAATTGAAGATTATATTATTTTTGTAGAATGATCAACGAAATAGATACTTTAGATATCTTGAATAAAATGTGTGAAGACACATTAATGGAGCATTTGGGAATCGTTTACACCGAGGTTGGTGAGGATTATCTAATTGCTAAAATGTCAGTAACTTCAAAGCATTGGCAACCAATGAAAATACTACATGGGGGAGCAAGTCTTGCATTAGCAGAATCTGTTGGAAGTGCTTTATCTGTTATTAAAACAGACTTAACAAAATATGATGTGAAAGGCATGGAAATCAATGCAAATCATATTAGAAGTATACGACAAGGAACAGTTACTGCTAAGGCCAGATTCATTCATAAAGGAAGCATGACACATGTTGTTGAGGTTAATGTGATGAATGAACAAGAGAAATTAATCTCTGTGTGTCGAATTACAAATGTTATTTTAAAGAAGTAAGCATGATCAAAAATAGAAATGAGGTAACGACTTTCTTGAATTATTGCTTGCAGAATAACAATCCATTTTTTGCTTATCAATTACCAAAAGAGAAGGAGATACATGTAGGTGTGCAGAAAGATGCCGACTTGTGTGATTATCAGAACTTGAATGAATTGGTTGAAAATAAAGGATTCGTTTTTTCTCCTTTTGATACAGATGGGATTCACAAAGCATGGTGTATACGCAGTGATATCGATCTGGAAGCCTCAGAAATAAAGACTGAATCAATTCAATTACTGGGTAATGAGGAACTTTCCTTCGTGAACTCTTCCGATTTAGGAGAGGTTTTCGGTAGTTCTCAAGCTTTATATTATCAGCAGGTTAAGAGTATGATTCATGACTTGCAGCAGAAAGCTTTGGATAAGGTCATTCTGTCTAGGATTGAAATTTTAGATGGTATTGGTAGGAGTAAGGCCACAAGTTCATTTTTAAAATTGACGGAGGCATATGATTCTGCATTTGTATTTTATGTTTCGATCCCTGGAATTGGAACGTGGATAGGAGCTAGCCCAGAGACATTACTTTCCGTAAATAAAGATAAAATAGAAACAGTTGCTTTAGCTGGAACTCAAAAAATAGGGAACAGGCTACTGGATCAAATTCATTGGGAAGAAAAAGAAGTAAATGAACAAGCCTTTGTCAGTCAATATATAGAAAATATTTTTGAAGAACATCAGTTAAATGAAATTGAGAGAGAAGGCCCAACAACTGTTCAAGCAGGAAATGTAGTGCATTTAAAAACGAGCTACCGTTTGCCTTTAAAGATGAACTTTGATCAATTATCAAACTTTGTCAAGGATCTTCATCCAACTCCTGCAGTTTGTGGTTTGCCAAAGAAAAAAGCCATCTCCTTAATCAATAAGCTAGAAAAGCACGATAGAGAATATTATGCAGGTTACTTGGGACCAATAAATTCGATAAAAAAGATCTCTCTTTTTGTAAATTTAAGAAGCATGAAAGTGCTGGAAAATAAAATGGCACTCTATGTTGGCGGAGGGATAACAGCTGATTCAATTCCAGAGAAGGAATGGGAAGAAACCTGTTTAAAAGCGCAAACTTTATTGAATGTGATTACGAAGTAAGGGAAGCCCAATAATTTATTTTAAATTTGAGCATATTTACACTACTTCTGCGATAAACTGGTTTATTGTTGCAATAGAACAAGGACAAAAATAAAGATATGGAGCGAATATACTCGGATATTAAAGGTGTTAAAGAATTAATTGATATCTGTTGGGCAAAAGGAATGGAATACGTAATTGTTTCGCCAGGCTCTCGTAACGCTCCTTTAAGTATTTCTTTTGCGAAAGATCAGCGAATAAAAAGTTTGGTAATTGTCGATGAAAGAAGTGCGGCGTATTTTGCTTTGGGTATTGCTCAGCAAACAAGAAAACCAGTTGGCTTGGTTTGTACTTCAGGAACAGCTTTGTTAAATTATGGACCAGCAATAGCTGAAGCATTTTATCAAAGAATTCCCTTAGTCGTGATATCAGCAGACAGACCAGTGGAATGGATCGGGCAAGATGATTCGCAGGCTTTACCACAAGTAAATGTATTTGGTGAATTTGTTAAAGCAAGCTATCAATTGCCATTAGATGCTAATGATCCAGACGATTGCTGGTATTTAAATAGAATGGTAAATGAGGCTCTAACAAAAACACTTACCGGAAGAATTGGTCCGGTGCATATTAATTTTCCATTGCGAGAGCCTTTGTATGGAGTGAAAAAATATCCAGATACAAATGAAAGAGTTATTGGAAAAATAAATTCGGTTGATGCTTTAAGTGGAGATACAATAGATGCTATTGCTGATATTTTCAATTCAACTCAGAAAATATTAATTGTGGCGGGTTTACTGCATCCGCAAGCCGATTTAAATGAATTACTATCGGAATTGACTCAAAATAAGAATGTAGTAGTTCTTACCGAGTCGGTTTCTAATCTTCAAAATAAAGAATTTCTGCCTTGTATAGATCGAGTGATCTGTTCTATAAAAAAAGACGAATTAGAAGATTTCACTCCTGATTTATTGATTAATTTTGGCGGCCCTTTGGTTTCTAAAATGATTAAATCGTTTTTAAGGGATAATCGATCAAAAGAACATTGGTTTATAGGGCAAGAGGATCACTATATTGATACATTTAAAAGCTTAACATCTCATATAGATGTTAGCCCAGCTTCATTTTTCAAACAATTATTACCAAGAATAAAACCATCGGATAGTTCATATGCCGATTTTTGGAAAGCCAGAGATCTAAAAGTATCTGACTTGCATGCAAATTATTTGGAGGGATTAGATTGGAGCGATATGAAGGCATTTGAAGGCATCTTGGGTGCAATTCCTGAAAATGGAAATTTGCATTTGGCGAACTCATCAGTAGTACGATATGCTCAGCTTTTTAAAATTTCTAACCAATTAACGTACAATTCAAATAGAGGAACTAGCGGAATTGATGGCTGTACATCAACTGCCGTTGGAGCAGCATTGGTGAATAACAAAATTACAACGCTAATTACTGGTGATATTAGTTTTTTCTACGATTCAAATGCTTTATGGAATAAATACTTACAAGAAAATATCAAAATTATCCTAATAAATAATGGAGGAGGAGGCATTTTCCGTTTTATATCTGGCCCATCGGGAGTAGATGAATTAGAAGAATATTTTGAAACAGTTCAAGATTATAAGGCTGATAAATTGGCGGAAACATATGGTTTAGATTATTTTTATGCTGAAAATAAAGATCAGCTAGAAAATATTTTACCAAACTTTTATGCTGCAAATAAGAAAGCGGCAGTTTTAGAAATCAAGACACCAAGAACGGTGAATGATCAAGTACTAATAAATTACTTTAAAAACATAAAAACAAAGGTATGACAACAAGAAACTGGACTACCATTAAAGAATACGAAGACATTAAATTCGAGTTTTTCGAAGGGATTGCAAAAATTACAATCAACCGACCTGAGGTCTATAATGCATTTCGTCCGCAAACCAACTTTGACATGTTGGATGCGATGGATATTTGCCGTGAACGCAGCGATATTGGTGTTATTGTTTTTACAGGAACTGGTGATAAAGCATTCTGTTCTGGTGGAGATCAGAATGTTAAAGGTGTTGGTGGTTATATCGATGACCATGGAGTGCCTCGTTTGAATGTTTTAGATTTGCATAAAGCGATTCGTTCAATGCCGAAACCGGTTATTGCAATGGTAAATGGATATGCTATTGGCGGTGGTCATGTGTTGCACATCGTTTGTGATTTAACAATCGCTTCTGATAATGCAAAATTCGGTCAGACTGGACCAAAAGTAGGTAGTTTCGATGCAGGATTTGGTTCGTCTTATTTAGCTCGTCACGTAGGGCAGAAAAAAGCTCGTGAAATCTGGTTCCTTTGCAAGCAATATACTGCTGCCGAGGCTGAAGATATGGGGATGGTAAATAAGGTAGTTCCTTTGGAGCAATTGGAAGACGAAACTGTTGATTGGTGTAAAACGATGTTGATGCGTAGCCCAATGGCTTTACGTATGATTAAGCGTGGTTTAAATGCTGAATTAGACGGACAGCGTGGTTTAATGGAATTCGCAGGTGATGCTACTATGATGTATTACTTGATGGAAGAGGCACAAGAAGGAAAGAATGCATTCCTTGAAAAACGTGATCCTGATTTCCAGAAATTCCCAAAATTTCCAGGATAATTCAGAAATTGAAAATAGTAAAATGGCCATTGGATAATTCTGATGGCCATTTTTAATTGAATGATGTAGAACACGAAAAATGCACACTAAGAAATAAAAGGAAGTGAATGTATGTTTACTATTCTAGAGGTTTTTACTTCCTTTGCACCTCAATAAAAATAGTGAATATATGGACGAAAATGTTAGAGTAGAATACCGTTTTTCGCATTTGTTAGATGTAGATTATGCTTCTCACCCGAATATGACGACTTATGAGGGAAAGATCTTAATACATTCATATGATGAATTTGATAATTATGATTTGGATGAGGTCGAGATTGGAACGATTTGTTTAGAGATGTATGACTTGAATTTCGAAGCTGGGCATACAAGTTTAATGGAAGCTTTTGATAAATCTTCTTCATCTCTTGCGGTGGGTAAGGCTATATTAGACGATACCTATTCTAATGTTAGTGATCAGCTTGTAGAATTGGTGGGCGATAGTTTTAATATGAATATTTTGCTTGTCAATCGATTGGAGATTAAAGAAAAATACAGAGCTAAAGGATATGGTAAATATGTTTTAAATAGTTTAGATATCTACTTTAAATCGACCTGTGCTTATGTGGCTTTTAAAAGTTTTCCTATAGGTTTCGAAGGAATCGCCGACGACAAAAAATACGACAAAGCACAAGAAAGACTTAACCTATTCTTTGCCAGATGTGGCTATAAGAAGATACCTCAGGCTGCTGAGAATAATACTGACGAAGAAGAGTTTAACGAAGACATAGAATACTTACAAGATGATGAAATAAATCACATTTTCATTAAGAATATTGCTCCTAAATAGAGATTCGGAATAAAGCATATGGATAACTATAAGACCATTTTTGGATGCCTTTCGTCGTTTTTTACAGAGCCTTCTTCAAGGGCACCAAAAGCTTTCGGTGTAGGGTTTCGTAAATCTATATTTTTATTATCTTGAACACTCAATATCAAAAAGAAACACAATGAACATTCGCTTAGCCAACTCTTCAGATCTTTCCGTAATCAACGAAATATACAATCAAGCGGTTCGTAAACGATATTGTACTGCTGATTTAGATGAAATTGATATGGAGGAGCGCAGAAATTGGTTCGATTCACATAAACCTGATACGCATCCTGTTTTTGTTGTTGAAGAGAATGGGATCGTACTTGGTTGGATGTGTTATTCGATCTATCGATCTGGGCGTAGAGCTTTGAAAACAGCTGCAGAAATAAGCTATTATCTGCACGAAGATCATTTAAGAAAAGGCATAGGCGCTCGTTTAATGGAGTTTGCCATCACTCATGCGTCAAAGTACAATTTCAAAAATTTATTTGCCATTCTATTGGAACCCAATATCGCCAGCATTAAATTACTGGAGAAATATGGTTTTGAACGTTGGGCCACTCTTCCCAATATAGCTAATATTGATGGCAGGTGGTGCAGCCATGTTTATTACGGTAGACAAGTTTAAGGATCTTTTTTAATTTTTGTTCTTCAATACAATCGTAAATGTTGATCCTTTGTCTGGCTCGCTTTTAATTAATAACTCACCTTCTAATATGTCTAAATAATCAAGAACAGTAGGAAGCCCTAAGCCAGTTGTTTTTTGTCCTGATAATCCTTCTATTCTAATTGGATTTTTTTGGTAAATGCTTTCAATAATTTCTTTTGACATACCAATACCTTGATCCTTTACCTCAATATAAAATTTATTCTCCTTAGTATAGGATCGGATCCACACGCAACCTCCCTTATTACTATATTTTATTGCATTTTGAATAATGTTGCGAAATATAAACTTGCAAATGTTTAAATCACTATTGATTTTCAATTCAGAAGAATCGTCAATTTCAAAAGATACGTCGCTTAGGTTAATTTTAAATGTTTTGGATATTTCTTGTAAAACCTCATTAATATCAAATTGTGAATAGTCTAGCTCTGGGCCACCTTTTATTTGATTGGTACCCCAATAAAATAAATCTTCTAGTAAAGTACTTGTTCTCGTAACTACATGAAATATGTCTCTATTGAATTCATTTTTTTCTTCTTCGCTTATTTCAATTTCTTCATTATTTATAAAGCTAGAAAGGTTTAAAATTACGCCAATAGAGCCTCTTAGGTCATGTGCAAGAATGGAGAAAAATTTGTCTTTGTTTTGTATTACTTTTTCAAGTTCTTGATTTGTTTCATTTAATTTTGATGTTTTTTCAAGGACTAAATTTTGTAGTACAATGGCTCTTTTTTGTTTGATTTTTAACCAAATTATTAAACTTAGCACGACTAAAATCAATATGATTATACTGATAAGGCTAATTTTTATAAGTAAGCTTAAATCTTTTGGTTCATTTAAGATTATGCTATTTTCGGGTAATTGATTTATAGAGATATCAAATTTAATCAATTCATTATGATCAAAAACATAGGTGCTAGGTAAATAGTTGAATTGCGGTATGTCGTTGGTGAATGATTCTTGCATTAATTTTAATGCAAGGGTTGCTGCTCTACTGCCTTGTTCGTATCCTCTTGTAATTTTACCCCCAAATAAACCTTTATTTAGGTAAAAATCCCAAGAACCGAATATTGGAACATGTGCTACTTCTTTAATTTGTGTTATTCCTTTTTGGTAGGATATGAAGTTTCCGTTCTTATCTCTGTTAACAACAAGTAGGTAAATTACATAGCTATCATCTAAATTTCGTATGGTTTGTTGCAAACTCTCCATTGTGAATTCTGAAATAGATTCAAAATTAACATCTTCAAATTCTTCAATAATTCCGTCTAACTCTCTTTGAATAGCTTTTCCAGTAAGCGTGTTATCATTGATAATGAAAATATTTTTTCTTTCTGGAAATATTTTTTTTATTGAAGATAGTGTACCATGATGGTCAGCTTTTTCTCCATAGCCAAAAAAGTTGGGATAGTCCTTTAGTATATTTCGATCAAGATCATTTACGCCACAATAAATAACAGGAATGTCTGGATAGAATTTGCTTCCATGATCTTTCATAAAAGTAAAAGCAGCATTGTCGCTGGTAATAATTGCTTGAAAAGGAATTTGTTTGGCTTTTACTTTGTAGATGTTTTGCAAAGCGGTAAAATACTCTTCATTATAATTCCGCTTAGTGTCTAGATATTCAAAAATGAGATTAATATCTGGTCGGTCTTTAAAAACGGCGCGTATTCCATTAGTAATGCTGTCAGTCCATGCCAGTCCCTGGTGATAGCTATGAAGTACTAAAACATTTTGCTCTGAATTATTTTGTTCTTGAGCAAATAATTTAGTTGAAAAGGTATTGTTTGGAATGGATAAAATAAAATAAACGAAGAGTAAATATGATAATTTTGGCATATTGTCATGTTTAGATTAAATGAATTGCTTTCGTACTACTACGAAAGAGTTTTTGAATTTGTTTTAGTACTTAAGTATTTAGATCACTTCCATTTAAGCCTAGCTCACTAGCAACCTTCTGCATTCCTTTAATGCAATCATGAATTAAGTCTTCAAGTTCGATATCTAGCATTTCAGCTCCACGCGCAATAACAGTTCGGTCAACTCCAGCTGCAAAACGTTTGTTTTTCCAGTTTCTTTTTACCGATTTAACTTTAACATCCATAACCGATTTAGAAGGACGAATTAAAGCTGTAGTAGTAACCAATCCAGTTAATTCATCAACAGCATAAAGTGTTTTTTCTAATAGGCTTTTTGGTTCAACTTCTGTGCAGGTTAGCCATGCATGACTTTGAATGGCTCTAATGTACTCTTCTGGCCAATTTTCCTGCTCCAGAATTTCTCTTGTTTTATTGCAATGATCCTCTGGAAATTGATCCCAATCTAAATCATGTACAAGGCCAATTACGCCCCACTTTTCTTCATCTTCATTGTACTTCTTAGCATAGTATCGCATAACCGCTTCAACCGCTAGTCCATGTTTTCTTAAGCTTTCAGACTTGGTGTATTTTTTCAGTAAAGTGAATGCTTCTTCGCGTGTTGGTATATGTTTGTTAGTCATGAGCATCATGTTTTGTTACTTTTATTTTTGAAACTGCTTTTTATGATCTTTAAGATAGTTTTTCAATCTATGAGACTCAAATTCTAATTGCTATTCTTTTTTAAACTAATTTAATATAGTAGATTTAAGACTTGAAAGTCTTAAACTATATGAAATGAGTAATAAAAACACAAGCAGACGAGGTTTTCTTCAGAAATTAGGGGTTGCAGTTGGTGCTGCTACTTTAATTGATAAGGAAGCTTTTGCGGATATTAATCCAAATCGTTTTTCATCGAAACAAGATCGACGTCAATTTTTGGAAAATTATAAGGTTTGGGTGAATGAATACATTGAGGTTGTAGAAAATGAGAAAATTAATAATGCTGATGTTAGTAACAAGCATAAAATAATGGAATTGTCAGCTCAGGCTGATGGTTGGCAAGAGCAAATTAAAGAATATTTGAAAGAGGATGATTTTAAGCAGGAGTACATTGCTCTTTCAAAACAATTTGCCGATGCGATAACGCCTGAATTGGAAGCTTAAAAACCTTTTTTATCTTTAATTATTACATTTCCTATGGAAATTATGGAGTGATGCTTAGCATCACTCTTTTTTTGTCTTGCAGTGTGCAGGCAATTTTTTAACTTTGAATTTCAATTTTTCTACTATTTATGAGTAAAACCAAAGCATGGATTCATGCATTTCGATTGAGAACGTTGCCATTGGCATTATCAAGTATTTTTCTGGGGAGCTTTTTGGCTGCTTCGGAAGATAAGTTTAGCGTGAAAATCTTTATTTTAGCTACGCTAACCACATTATTTTTACAGATACTGTCTAATCTGGCAAATGATTTAGGCGATTCAATTTCTGGTGCTGATAATAAGAATAGAATTGGTCCAGAAAGAGCTGTGCAAAGTGGCGTTATCAGTAAATTAGAAATGAAAAAGATGCTATTCGTATTTATTGCGCTTTCGCTGATAACAGGCTCATATCTAATTTATGAAGGTCTACAACTAATTAGTCTGCAAGAAGGATTAATTCTTTTGGGTGTTGGAGTTTTAGCAATAGGCGCAGCTATAAATTATACAATGGGTAAAAACCCGTATGGCTATAGTGGTTTTGGAGATTTATTTGTCTTCTTGTTTTTTGGTTTAGTGGGCGTACTTGGAACTTATTTTCTGCATACAGGTAGTTTAAATTGGATAACAGTATTGCCAGCAATATCAATTGGCTTGCTAAGTGTCGGTGTATTAAATTTAAATAATATGCGTGATGTTGAAAATGATAGCAAAACAGGAAAAATAACCATTGTTGTCAAAATGGGAGCTGAAAAAGCTAAAATATACCATTTGACTTTAATATTTATTGCAATGCTTTCTGCATGCTTATATACTTTCTTTAAATGGGATTCGGCTCTACAGTTGTTGTTTTTGTTTAGTTTTCCATTCTTTATCAGAAATATTATTGTGGTAATTAAAAATGTCAATTCAAGAGAACTAGATCCAGAATTAAAAAAATTAGCCATTAGTACATTCTTATTTAGTTTGTGTTTTGGCCTTGGATTAATTCTAAAATTATTTTAAGAAATGCTAAAAGCTGATTTTCATTATTATTCTTTAGATTTTAAACGTCCAAGTGGAACCTCTAGAGGGGTTTTAACAAAGAAAGATTCTTGGTTCATTCGAGTTTGGGATGATCAAAAACCTTCTGTTAAAGGAATTGGGGAGTGTTCTATCATTCAAGGTTTGAGTTCTGATGACAGGCCAGGATACGAAGATAAAATAAAAGAGGTTTGTGAAAATATTGATGATTTTTGGTACTATCTTGAGAATGGATTAAAGAATTGGCCTTCAATTTATTTTGGGTTAGAAACTGCCTTTCTGGATTTAAAATCGAATGGGAGTAAGCTGTTGTTTCCATCAGAATTTACGAAAGGACTTGCACAAATTTCCATTAATGGCCTTGTTTGGATGGGGGATTCAGTCTTTATGAAAGAGCAGATTCAACAAAAATTGGAAGATGGTTTTAATTGTTTAAAGCTTAAGATAGGAGCAATCAATTTTGATGATGAAATTAAGCTTTTAGAATCGATTAGAAAAGAATTTTCAGTTGATCAAATTGAATTAAGAGTAGATGCTAATGGAGCATTTTCACCTAAGAATTCGTTGGATAAATTAAAACAATTAGCACATTATGATTTACATTCAATCGAGCAACCAATAAAAGCTGGTCAATGGAACGAGATGGCTGAATTGTGCGTGAAAACCCCGCTACCAATTGCTTTAGATGAGGAGTTAATCGGAATTCATGAGATCGAAACGAAGCGTGAATTACTGGATACAATTAAGCCTCAGTATATTATTCTTAAGCCAAGTTTATTAGGTGGGATCAGAGGAAGTGAAGAATGGATTACTTTAGCAAATGAACGAAATATTCCTTGGTGGATAACTTCTGCTTTAGAATCGAATATCGGCCTGAATGCAATTGCCCAATGGACTTATACCTTAAGCAATTCAATGCCACAAGGACTCGGTACAGGGCAAATTTATACGAATAATATTGTATCTCCTTTGTATATGGAAAAAGGCTTGCTAGCTTTTAATACGACTAATAAGTGGGAACTTAATTTCTGAAGTTATATGAAAGAGGAATTGACCATAAATGGGAAATATTTTGCAGGTGAGGCACTATACCATCATTGCGAGGAACGTGTAAACAATAGCTCTTTTCAATGGGAGAGAGATGTTTATGCTTTTATTTTAGAATGGTTCGATTCAAAAGATTCTGTTATTGCAAAAACGTCAGGTTCCACAGGTGTGCCCAAAGAAGTTACACTCTCTAAACAGAAGATGCTAAATTCAGCAAAGCTAACAGGCGATTTTTTTGGTTTTGAGAATGGGCAATCAGCACTTCTTTGTTTATCAGCAAACTATATTGCTGGTAAAATGATGATTGTTCGTGCCTTTTTGTGGCAACTAAACCTAATTTTAGTTGATCCAAATGGAAATCCTTTGGAAAGTATCAACACTAAAGTGGATTTTGCAGCTATGGTTCCACTTCAATTGGTTAATAGCCTAAAATCACCTAGTACATTAGGATTAATTAATAATTTGCTGATAGGAGGAGGAGCAGTTGATGTCAAACTAGAAAAGCAAATTCAGAATTTGACTACAAGTTGTTTTTCTAGTTATGGAATGACTGAAACGGTTTCCCATGTGGCAATTAAACCTTTAAATGGACCAAATCAATCCAAATATTTTAAAGGTTTAGGCGATGTCACATTTTCTCTCGATGAGAGAAGTTGTTTGAAAATTAATGCACCTCAGGTTTTATCCTTACCAATTGTAACCAACGATGTTGTTGATTTAATTGATGATAAACAATTTACTTGGCTTGGGCGGTACGACAATGTTGTAAATTCAGGAGGTATCAAATTGTTCCCAGAAACAATTGAAGCAAAACTGCAGAATGTGATTTCTGCGCCATTTTTTTTAGCTGGAGTACCAGATGAAAAGTTAGGGCAGAAGCTAGTCTTACTCGTAGAAAATCCAATAGCTACAGAAAAGGATAAATTGGAACTTCAAGAAAAAATGAAAGGCTTGCTCGATAAGTTCGAACAAGCCAGATATATATTTTTCATTAAAGAATTTATTAAAACTCCAAATGGGAAATTGAAAAGAGAGGCTACATTGTCTGTTTTAAACTTGAAAGGTAGCTAATTAACTTTTTTAAATCCATTGGGTTATTCCAGTTGATATTATTCTTTCTGTCATATTCCCGAATTTCTTTTTCTTGTTTTCCAAAATGGTTCGTAATTGTGCTTTTTATCGAACTAATCTTTTTAGGAAGCTGCCCTTTATTTTTCAGTAAATAATAAGTTTTACTTGCAGGGGCAATTGTTTTATTTTTTGGAATGTAATATTTTGCATAAATAGTTTGATCTCCTCCATGTAGCTTTAGTAAATAGCCTTTAGTAGTATCTTTTTTAACAAGATATTTTTGATATTCGTAACAAGTTCCATCAATGCTGATTTCTTTTATTGCTTGAGGAAAGTTAATAATGCTATGCTGTGTACCAACTCTACATTCAATTTCATCTTTTTTAATATTATAGCGAAATTTAAGAGCGTTTAATTCAAGGTTCTCTTTCGTGGTTAATTTTCCTTTTTGAAATAATTCATTCTGATATATTTCATTTTCTGATACATTATCTTCAGTGATAACTTTGTATTGCATTATGCCCCAGTTAGGGTAATTATTTATTTCCGATTTGGCTTGAGTATAACCGAATTGAAAAATGAAAATACAAGAAAGTAAAAGGAGTAGATGTTTATTCATAAAATTAAATTTTGGTTGAGTAGTCAATACAAATATAGAACTATTTATTGATAGGAATATTCTTATTGTTAAGTAGTTGGGGAGGTTTGATAAAATAGATGGTGAACCTTGTGAAAATGCAGAATAATCGTGTGAATTGATTAAAATAAAAGGTGAGAAACAAAAATGCCAGAAATTATCTGGCATTTTTGTTTAGTGATTTTTAAGCCTATGTTTAAAGGCTTTTTTAAATTTATCTTGCTTAGGTTTTATAACCATTGAACAGTATGGCTGGTTAGAATTACTGTTGAAATAGTCCTGATGATAATTTTCAGCTTTGTAGAATTTAGATTTAATGGAAATTTCAGTGATGATTGGATTGTCCCATGCACCACTTTCATTTAATTTTGCTTTTATTGATTCAGATATATTCTTTTGTTCTTCTGAATGATAAAAGATTGCAGATCTATACTGTGTTCCAACATCAGCCCCTTGTCTATTTAGAGTTGTAGGATCGTGCACTTGCCAAAATATTTCAAGAAGTTCTTCAAAGCTTATTATGCGAGAATTAAATTTAATTTGACAAACTTCGGCATGTCCTGTTTGACCTGTACAAACCTCCTTATATGTTGTCTCCCCATTGCCTCCCATATAGCCCGAAACTACACTCTCAACTCCTTTTAGTTCTTGGAAAATTGCTTCTACACACCAAAAACAACCAGCTCCAAATGTAGCTAGTTCATATTTATCTTCTTTATTCTTTTCGCTCATAGTGTTATTTGCATTAACAAAGCCAGAAAGGAGTATACAATATAATAATATCATCTTTTTCATATTTTCTGGATTTAAATTTTATTTAAAATGATTCTAAATATAATTATAGTAGTTCTGGTTTCAAAATATAAAGACCTATTTGTCCGATTTTTTGGGTTTTAATTTCTTCTTATATTTGAAGTATGAGTGGATCAAGAAAAGTGACGGGAATTATTTTATCTGGTGGTAAAAGCTCAAGAATGGGAACTGAAAAAGGATTAGTTGAGTACAAAGGAAAAAGACTAATTGAATATCCTATTGAAGCTTTACAAGCAATTTGTGATCAGCTTGTGATAAGTTCAAATAAGGATTGTTATTCCTATTTAAATATTCCAGTTGTAGCTGATGAAATAAAAGATTGTGGACCAATAGGTGGAATCTATTCATGTATGAAGGCTATCAAATCTGATTTTTATGCTGTCATTTCTTGTGATGTTCCTAATGTTCCAGAACAATTATTTTTAGATATGCTTTCAAATATCATGGATGCTAATTTTATATGTCCTATAGATGATACAGATAGAAGACAACCACTAATCTCTATTTTTAACTCATCTTGTTTACCGATAATTGAAAAGGAACTGTTATCAGGTAATTATAAAATGATGGAATTACTAGATTTACTTAATGGTAAGTCGTTTATAATTGCGCATGAACTGGCATATTATAGCTCTAAATTATTTTTAAATGCTAATTCTCCGAAGGATATTAACGCACTCTAATTTTTTAAAAAAGCATTAAAGAATTTGATCTGTAAAGCAAAGGAGTTTCTTTTTAGTGAGAATATTCTCAATTCCCTTAATTGTAGAGTGTTGTGACTTGGCAATTGGTCTAAATGTTGAAAAAATACAACAAATGTAATTTAGTAAAAATCTAAATAGTTATATGTTTGTTTGTTTCAGTGTCTTCGGGGCTTTTCCTTTTTTAAGAACAATTATAAAGAAGCAATTTATGCTCTAGAGCATGTTTTTGAATTCTCTTTTTATATATGTTTACATCCATAGATGTATGTTTCTATATGTGTTAATGTGTACAAGTTTAAAGTTTTCACAACATGAAAAGCAGAAGACAGTTTATTAAAATAGGTTCCTTAAGTGCTGCAGGACTGATATTTGGAGGGGGATTATTGGAAACGTTTGCCGATAATGTTTTAAAGAATAATCAATCCTATTTTAAAGGGCCTTATGATTTTACTCGCACACCTACTTATTGTGAAGTGTGTTTTTGGAAATGTGCTGGTTGGGTGCATAAAGATGAAAATGGTAGAATTAAGAAAATAATCGGAAACGATGACGATCCTAATTGTAATGGTCGCTTTTGCCCTAGAGGTACTGGAGGAGTTGGAATGTATTTCGATGAAGATCGATTGAAAACGCCTTTGTTAAGAGTTGAAAAGAACGGAGAACAAACATACAGAGAAGCAAGTTGGGATGAAGCTTTTGATTTCATTGCTTCTAAGATGAATCAAATTAAAAAAGAGCATGGTCCAGAATGTACTGCTTTATTTACACACGGTTCTGGTGGAAAATATTTTGGTAAACTTCTTAAGGGATTCGGCTCAAATAACATTGCTGCTCCTTCCTATGCTCAATGCCGTGGACCACGCGAGGTTGCGTTTTTAGCTACTTATGGTCAGGGAATTAATTCACCTGAGAATACGGATATCAGAGATACGAAGTGCTTGGTGTTAATTGGTTCACACCTTGGTGAAAACATGCACAACGGCCAGGTTCAGGAAATGTCTGATGCCATTGATAAAGGAGCAACGATTATCACTGTTGATCCTCGTTTTTCAACAGCAGCGAGTAAATCAAAACACTGGTTACCAATAAAACCTTCCACTGATCTTGCACTCCTTTTGTCTTGGATGAATGTGATTATCAACGAAGGCTTATACGACAAAGAATATCTAGAGAAATATGCTTTTGGTTTTGAAGAACTAAAAGCTCATGTTCAATCTTATACACCAGAGTGGGCTTACGGTGTTACGACTATAAAACCACAGCAAATTAGAGAAACAGCTCGTGAGATGGCAAATGCAGCTCCTGCTGTTATTGTACATCCTGGGCGTCATGTTACTTGGTATGGTGATGATACGCAAAGACTGCGTGCAGTTGCAATATTAAATGCCTTATTAGGTAGTTGGGGAAGAAGAGGTGGATACTATAATCCGGAAAAAGCTTCTGTACCTCATTTTAAACTTCCAGACTTTCCAAAACCAAGTAAAAATTGGAGAGATGCGATGGGAGGGAAGTATGAATTGGCAGATTTAGCCTTGGCTTCTGGTGTTTGTGATGCATCTATACCTAGTCCGGAAATGAGTTGTGCTATTAAAGGTTGGATTGTTAATGGAACCAATTTAATCAATACATTACCAGATCAAAGAAAAACCATTGCTGCAATTGAAGCTCTAGATTTATTGGTTGTTGTAGATACAATGCCAATGGAAATTACAGGTTATGCCGATGTTGTGCTGCCCGAATGTACTTATATGGAGCGATATGATTCATTACGTGTTTCTCAAGGACGTGAACCTAGTATTGCTTTAAGAATGCCAGCGGTAGATCCATTATACAATTCGAAGCCTGCTTATTGGATGGCAAGAGAATTGGCTAAAAAGCTTGATCTATTACAATACTTCCCATTTGAGAATATTGAAGATGAAATAGATTGGGAACTGAAGCAAGTTGGTAGCTCATTAGAAGAAATGCAAAGAATTGGAGTTAAGCGAATGACTCGTGAATTTGATGATTTGTATTTTGGAGAGAACGAGGATGTTGAGTTTAATACAAATACAGGTAAAATCGAATTGTATTCAACAGCTTTAGAGGAAGAAGGATTTGATCCAATGCCAAAATTCACACAGCATCCAGAGCCAGAAGAAGGATTTTATAGATTGATTTACGGCCGTGCTCCAATGCATACTTTTAGCCGTACTGCAAACAATCCTAATCTAACCGATTTAATGGATGAGAATACGGTTTGGATCAATCCGAAAGTAGCGAAAGAGTGGGATTTAACAAATGATCAATACATCTACTTAGAAAATCAAGATGGTGTAATTTCTGATTTTCAAATAAAGGTAAGAGTAACGGAACGTATTCGTTTTGATTCTGTATATATGGTTCATGGTTTTGGACATACAGATAAACGAATGACTCGTGCTTTCGGAAAAGGTGTTAGTGATACACAATTGATCACAAATGTAATGGTCGATCCGATTATGGGTGGAACAGGAATGCGTGGGAATTTTGTGACTTTTAGATTAGATAACAAAAAATCGGAGGTGTAAGCTATGAGATATGCAATGGCTATTGATACAAAAAAATGTGTGGGTTGCAGCGACTGTGTAGTAGCTTGTCAAACCGAGAATGATGTGCCTATTGGTTACTGCCGAGACTGGATTGTTGAGGTTACTGATGGAACATATCCACAGTTGGAAATTGAATTGCGATCGGAAAGATGCAATCATTGCGAGAATTCACCTTGCGTGCGTTGTTGTCCAACTGGAGCAAGTCATTATTCCGATGGTGGAATTGTAATGGTAACTAAAAATGAATGTATTGGATGCAGTGCATGCATTACATCTTGCCCTTACGATGCGCGATTTGTTCATCCAGAAGGTTATGTAGATAAATGTACATTTTGTATGCACAGGGTAAAAGATGGAATGCAGCCAGCTTGTGTAGCAGTTTGCCCAACCAAGTGTATGTATTTTGGTGATTTGGATGATCCAAGAAGTGAGGTTTCAGAAATCTTGAAAAAGAGAAAGCATAAAACCTTAATTCCAGAGGCCGGTACAAAACCTCAATTGTATTTCCTAATCTGAAAAAACTAACAAAATGAGAGAAGAAATAATTATAAGTGGAAGAAATAACCCACTAATTGATCCTCAGTTACACGTTTGGCACTGGGAGATACCAACTTATTTATTTTTGGGAGGTTTAGCGGCTGGATTACTATTTTTTGCGGCTTTGTATTATCTAAGAGGCAAAGAAAGTGAATACAGCACAGCAGTTAAAATTGCACCTATGTTGGCTCCAATAGCATTAGTTCTCGGATTAATTGCTTTGTTTTTGGACTTACATCATAAACTTTACTTTTGGAGATTGTACACAACCATTCGTCTTGACTCTCCAATGTCGTGGGGAGCGTGGACTTTAATGGTGGTTACTCCAGTTTCGATTATTTGGAGTGCTCTTCATGTAAAGGAATTATTTCCTAAGTGGGATTGGAAGTTCGATTTTGCCAAAGAATTGATTGGCTATTTCCAGAAAAACAAGAAAGTATTGGCTTGGGTTATGTTGATTTCATCTGCAATTCTTGGAATTTATACTGGAATTCTGTTTTCAGCATTTAATGCTAGACCATTATGGAATACTTCAATATTAGGGCCTTTGTTTTTAGCTTCAGGTTTATCTGCAGGAGCTGCAGTTGTGATTTGGATGACTAAGAATCACGCTGAACGAAAGCGTTTTGCTCAATTGGATTTAATGATTATTGGAATAGAATTATTCTTAATCATACACATGTTCATGGGTTTCCTTGCAAGTACGCAGGTGCAAATTGATGCAGCAAATCTATTTTTAGGTGGGCCTTACACTGCTCCGTTTTGGGGATTTGTTGTTGTTCTAGGAATGATAGTACCAGCAATATTAGAAGGATTAGAATTGAAAGGCTACAAAATTCCTGTTGCAATTCCAGTTGTTCTTGTTCTTTTCGGAAGCGTTATGCTTCGATTTATTATTTCGAATGCAGGACAAGCTAGTAGATGGCTTTATTAATACTTAATGTGAATCTAATTTATCTGTAAAAACTATATAAACAATATAATTATGAGCGAAGTGAAAAAAACAAAATACCTAAATCCATATATTGGTGGGGTATTGCTAGGTCTCGTACTTTTGGCTGCAAATTTTGTTTCTGGTAGAGGACTGGGCGCAAGTGGAGCTATTAAAAGTGCAGTGGTTACTACGGTAAATACCGTTATGCCATCTCACGCTGAAAACTCTGCTTTTTATTCAGAATATAATGAGTCACATCCTGGTAATCCGATGAAATCTTGGTTGGTTTTTGAGATGATTGGCGTTTTGGTTGGTGGTTTTCTTTCAGGGGCATTTGCGAAGCGTTTAAAATTTAAGGTTGAACATTCTCCAAAAATTACTTCGAAACGAAGAATAATGTTTGCTATACTAGGGGGTATTTTATTTGGTTTTGGATCTCAATTGGGAAGAGGTTGTACAAGTGGATCCGCCTTAAGTGGAATGGCAGTTTTATCCGTTGGCGGATTTATTACCATGGCCTTTATATTTGGAACTGCATTTGCTTTGGCTTACTTTTTCCGTAAGAATTGGATTTAATTATTAATGTAATAAAGAAATAAATTATGGCACCATTAATTGTAAATGAAATAATTTCACCGGACACCAATTTATTAATTGCATTATTAATTGGAATTGGATTTGGTTTTGTGTTAGAATCCAGTGGATTCTCTTCTAGTCGTAAGTTAGCCGGTATGTTTTACGGTTACGATACAACTGTGTTAAAAGTATTTTTTACCGCGGCCATTACAGCAATGGTAGGTATGTTGTTTTTCAGCCTTTTTGGTTGGATGGATTTGAGTTATATCTATGTTAATCCTACTTACTTAACTTCAGCTATAGTTGGAGGAACAGTTATGGGAGTTGGTTTTATTGTTGGCGGATTTTGCCCCGGTACAGCATTTTGTGCGTTATCGATTGGAAAATTAGATGCACTTGCTTTTGTAGGTGGTTTAGTTTTGGGAATCATCATTTTTACAGAAGGATATCCTTTGTGGGAAGAAATGTATAAAGCTGATTTTATTGGTGCTCCAACTATGAATGAAATATTGGATATTCCTAGAGGAGTGTTCGCACTTGGATTGATACTGGTTGCTTTCGCAATGTTTTGGGTTGGCGAATGGGCTGAGAAGAAATTTCCACGTGAAGAGTATTAATTTTTGAAGAGAAATATTGACTAAAAAGAGATTTTAATTTAACTTGATTTAAGGTCAGGTAACTTAAAAAACAATCATATGAAAATGAGATTGATATTAGCCTCAGTTTTAATTCCTTTAGGAATTATAATAGCTGCAGTGCCAGAAAATACAACAAAACCTTTCAGGTTAACCGCTGGGGAATTACTTGAAGAGGTTCGCGAGGGTACTCAATTTGTAAGTACAGATGAAATTGCTGATCTGTTGGTTCAAAAAGATCCAAGTCTTCAATTGATTGATGTTCGAACTCAAAATGAGTTTGAAAAATATAATCTTCCGGGATCTATTAATATCCCACTTGCCGATCTTCTTTCTGAAGAATGGGCAGATTTTCTTGACCAAGGAGTAAAAATGAATGTGTTTTATTCAAATGGACATCTGAAAGCTAATGAGGCATGGATGTTGACCAGACAATTGGGATTTGAAAACAATTACGTTCTTCAAGGAGGTTTAAATTATTGGGCCGAAACCATTTTGAATCCAACAGCTCCAAAATCAGTTCTTGCTGATGATGAAATTGCAAAGTATGATTTCCGTAAAGGTGCTAGTATGGCATTAGGTGGTGGTAGTGCAGTTGTTTCAAATGCAAAAGCTAGTACTACAGTAAAACCAAAAATCAAGAAAAGAAAAAAGAAGAAAAAAGTAGCTGGGGGATGTTAAATTTTGCATTCCAATATAAAAAGCCTTTTCGATTAATTTCGGAGAGGCTTTTTTGATTCTATATCATTTGAAAAACAGGAAAATGAATAGACATTTATCGATGCAGTAATTGGATAATATCAGTTGCGTTATTGATTTAATTCTAGATTTAGAACTGTCTTATTTACAATGGGTTAAAATAGTGTTTCTATCATGAAAACGACTTTGGTAAACATCTAATATTTAGATAGTTTGAGATGTGATAGGATTGATATCTAGATATATGATATAAAACATGTATGGATAATTATAGAGTTTGTATTTTGTTCATGAATCCTAATGGAAAACCTAAATTAAAATAGAATATGAAAACGACTACTAAAATTATTTTTTCAGCCTTATTTGTACTAGCTGGAATTTTTTCGACTCAATCCGTTAAGGCAACGGATGGGTATTTTGGAGTGGGATATGGCGCTCAAAATAAAGGTTTAGCTGGAGCAGGTATTGCTTGGTACAAAAACTCCTTAATTAACGGTAATCCTGCAGGTCATGTATTTCTTGGAAAGCAGTACCAAGTTGGTGTTGGTTTTTTTAACCCAAATCGTGAATATACAATAACAGGTAATCCTTCTGGAATGCCAGGTACTTTTGGTTTAATGCCAGGGAATGTGGAGAGTGATTCAAAATTATTTTTGATGCCAAGCATGGGTGCAAACTGGATGATTAATGAGAAAAGTAGTTTCTCTGCAACTGTTTTTGGTAATGGTGGAATGAATACTGATTATCCTACAATGACTTTTGGTGATACAAGTTCTGAAACTACTGGTGTAGATCTTGGTCAAATGTTTGTTGGTTTAACTTATTCAAGAAAAATTGCTGAGAAGCATAGTTTTGGTGTAACAGCATTATTAGCTTACCAATATTTTGAAGCTAAAGGTTTAGCAAATTTTGGACAAATGTCTAGTGATGCAACTAAATTAACCGGTAATGGTCACGATAGTGGTTTTGGTTACGGTGTTAAGTTTGGTTACATGGGAGAATTGGCTAAAGGTTTACATTTAGGAGCTAGTTACCAAACCATGTTATACATGAGTGAATTTGATGATTATGCTGGACTTTTTGCTGAGCAAGGAGATTTCAATATTCCATCTACTTGGACTGTTGGTTTGGCTTATGAAATTAATGAAGATTGGGCTGTAATGGCAGATTATAAAGCAATCAATTATACTGATGTTGCTTCTGTATCTAATAAAATGCGTACTCCAATGGATCCTGCATTTGCTCCATTAGGAACTGATAATGGTTCAGGTTTTGGATGGGAAGATATTAATGTGTTGAAATTTGGTGTGGAGTATGCAGGTATTGATACTTGGACATTCCGTGGTGGTTATTCTCATTGTGATCAGCCAGTTCCTGATACTGAAGTAATGTTTAATATCTTAGCTCCTGGTATAATCGAAGATCATATCACAATTGGTTGCTCAAAAACAATTGGAGATTCTGGTAAAGCTCTTCATCTTGCATTGGTATATGCTATGCCTGCAAGTGTAAAAGGTTATAACCCAATGGATTTTGATGCTGCTCAAGCTATGCAGGGAAATATGGTTCCTAATCAAACAATTGAGTTAGAAATGAATCAAATCGAAGTAGAGATTGCATTTACTTTCTAGATAATATACAATGAACTAAAAAGAGGTTTCCCATATGGGAAACCTCTTTTTTTGTGACTACAATTGCTATCATTATTTCTTTAAAAACAGATGTTGGTAAAGCCCTTTCAGTAACATACCAAATGGTTCTGGTTTAACTCCTAGTTTCCTATTTTCTTTACTGATTTCATAAATCAGTTTCATGTGTTTTGTGATTTCTTTGTACGCTTTAAAAATGGGGTAGTCAGGATCGTAGATATGAGCAGGTTCTGAGTTTGTTCCGTTCAACTCAATTATTTTGATGTTTTTTCCTTCTTGTAGATCGGCTAAGCTATTAACTTTTATATCAAAACGGCCATAGTCGTATCCTTTTAATGGTTTTGAAATGTTTCTGAAAACGGCAACCAATTGATCGTTTATCAAGTGATTGCCATCTAAGAATTTTGTGCCTCGATTATGGTTTCCAATGGGTTCAAGTTTGTAGCTAATACCCGATGGGATTACTTGTTTCCATTTGGATTTGTATTTTTTTCTAAGGTATGATATTCTTCCTTTAGCTCTAATGTTTTCCCTCACTAAATCACCAAATTTAGCTTTTCCATTACCTGTAATGCTAAGAAATTCTTTTCTAACGATAGATGTAATTCCATCTTTTAAAGAAATGGGAAACCGATGATAGAAAACGCCAAGTTCAATTGGAAAATCGATAAACTCTTGCACCAGAATATCTTGGTTTTGTGAATTTAAAAACGATTCCAAATCTTTTTCTGAATCAATTTTTTCAACCCCAATTCCTCTTTCTCCAACATTAGGTTTACACACAATGGGAAAAGAAAAGTTCATTTTCTGCATTTGCTCAATAATGCTAGGAGCACTACTTCTTTTTTCTGATAAGAAGCCTTTAGGAATGTATTTTGCATCTAATAAATCTAAAATTTCCATTTTATCCATTCCAAATGCACCTCCATATTTCATCCCTGGATTAGCAGCTGTAAAATACGAAAAGGATCGAGCTTTAATTGCTAAATACAATCCATAGCCATACACAGGAAAATAGAAAATCCAGAAGGGCCAAAATTCGAAGTGAAACCATTTTGAGAGATAGAAAGGAAATTTAATTTTCATAGGCAGAGGAAGTAAAATGTTGTTAGAAAATGTTGTTTTAAATCCCAAAGTACTGAATATTGTAATTCAACCGACATTCAAACGATAATAAAATGCTTTGTTATGATTTATTTTGATAATTTGATATCTTGTATCAAGTAAATAATAACTATACATATTTTTTTTATGCAAATCTTATCAGCATCTAAAACCATTATAAATCAGCTAATAAATTTATGCGAAGATTTATCAGAGGAGCAATATTCTGCTTCGCTAAATCTTTTGATGCATAATTCAATTGGCAAGCACATTCGGCATATTGTTGAATTCTATGATATTTTAAAAGACAGTTGTCTTCAAAAAAGTGAATTAAGTTACGATAAAAGAGAACATTGTAGCAGAACAGAAAAGGAAAAGTGCGTAGCTGTGAATAGGTTCAATGAAATTTTGAATTGGTTCGATCATATTACAGATGATACTAAAATAAAATTGATCGTGAGTTACGATAAACTTCAAAAAGACGGTTTTGCCATAAATACTAGTTTAGAAAGAGAATTGGTTTATAATATCGAGCATGCGATTCATCATATGGCCATTATAAGAATCGCGATTGAAAAGGAATTTACGGATATTAAGCTGAATGAAGATTTTGGTGTTGCTTATTCAACCATTAGATTTAGAGATGATTTATGTGCACGTTAACCTACATCCCCATTGGTATTGAAGACTTTTTCTTTACAACAAATAGAGATGAAAGTCCTTTAAGAGAGGCTTTGTTTCCTGAAATATATCAAATAGATAGTCGTAAGGTTCTATTTCCAAAGGATAAAATGGCAGAGGGAACTTGGATGATGTGTCACGAGAAAGGATTTTCTTCATGTTTATTAAATGGTGCCTACGAAAAACATGAGCACAAACCTCCCTATCGAAAAAGTAGAGGTGTTATGGTTTTGGAGTATGGCAATTATTCTTCTGTAAAAGATTTTATATCAAATTTTTCCTTTAATAATATTGAGCCATTTACATTTATTGTATTAAACTATGTAAATGAAAGAGTTTTAGAAGAGGTACGATGGGATGGTGTATCGGTTCATTATCGGAAATTGGATACAGCAAAACCTTATATCTGGTCATCATCAACCTTATATAACAAAGGTGCAAGAAGTATGCGTCAAAAATGGTTTGATGACTGGTTGACAAAAACGACCGTTTTTTCTAAGGAAACTATTTTAAACTTTCATACTCAAACAGGAAAGGATGACCCGATTAATGGGATCGTGATGAATAGAAAAGAGAAAGTGAAAACACTTTGTGTAACTCAGATAAGAAAAGAGAAGAGTGTGCTTCAGATGTCATATTACGACTTTGAAATGAAGAAGTTGACAGATTATACTTTTAAATAAAAAGAGCCTCCTAAGAGGCTCTTTTGTTATTTATTTACCAGGACATTGAGAAATTACATTAGGATCAAGATTTTGTTGACCATAGGATTTGTCAAAGTCTTTTGAAAATTTCATGGCTAATTTCTCAGCCGTTTTCTGATATTGTTCTTTGTCTTTCCAAGTGTTAACAGGACTAAGAATTTCTGTTGGTACACCTTCACAACTTGTAGGTACATTAACATGGAAAAGTTTGTTTTCAATAAATTCTCCAGAATTTAATTTCCCCTTTAAAGCTGCATCTACCATAGCTCTGGTATACTTTAGTTTTATTCTTGAACCAGTACCATAAGAACCACCGCTCCAACCAGTGTTGATGAGGAAAACATTTGTGTTGTGTTGTTCCATTTTTTCACCTAACATTTCAGCGTAAATGTTAGGATTGCAAGGCATAAAAGGTTGGCCAAAAAATCTAGAGAATGTGGCTTGAGGCTCAGTAACTCCGGTTTCGGTACCTGCCAATTTTGAGGTATATCCCATTAAGAACCAAAGCATAGCTTGTTCCTTAGTCAGTTTCGAAATTGGAGGAATAACACCATAAGCATCAGCAGTTAAGAACAAGATCGTATTTGGATGCCCAGAAACTGAACTTTCCTTTATGTTTTCAAGGAACGACAATGGATAACTAGCTCTTGAATTTGGAGTATAGCGAGCATCAAAAAAGTCGATATCTCCATTAGGGTATATCATTGCATTCTCAATTATTGAACCATGCTTTGTATACTCAGCATCGTGCATAACCGCCTTGAAAATTTCTGGCTCATTTTCTGGTTTGATATCAATCATTTTTGCATAACATCCATTTTCAAAATTGAAAATGCCATTGTCACTCCATCCGTGCTCATCATCACCTAATAATGCTCTTTCAGGATCTGCCGATAAAGTTGTTTTACCTGTTCCCGAAAGACCTAACAGAAGTGCTGAATCACCATCTTTTCCTTCATTAGCAGAACAGTGTAATGGTAACACTCCTTTAAATGGTAAATAGTAATTCATGACAGTAAACATTAGTTTCTTCATACTTCCCATGTAAGAGGAACCATAAACAATACCAATTTTCTTATCAAAATCCACTACAACGCAAATATCAGAAGTTTCTCCATTTGGCATGTCTCGTACCAAACCTTTGTAACGATCTTTATCTAATTTATCATTAGGAAGAGCAATTAAAAAGAATTCATCGTCGGCAAAAACAGATTTGTTTAGATCTTCTGGTATTGGTCTAAACATGTTGTCTATAAATACCTGACTTAAGGCTTTGTCGCAAATGGTTTTTACAGGTAGTGCAAATTTAGAATCAGCGCCAATTACTCTGTCCGTTGTGAATAGTGTTTTTTTCTCATCGATTACTTTTAAAGCATCTTCAAGAATTAACGCAAACGTTTGCGGATTCATACCGATATTATTGGCTGAAGACCAGTCAATATGCAATTCGCTTTCAGGATTTTTAACAATGTAAGTGTCTTTAGGACTTCTTCCAGTTGAATGTGCTGGAGTCCATGTAGCCAATGTCCCATTGTTAGTTACGATAGCTTCCTTATTTTCTACAGCCTGAGAAATAAGTTCTTCTCTAGAGATATTTTCTCTAAGATTAGAGTGCTTTTGTAATGATTTTTTTAAATCTTCAATCATACTGATTTCGATGACGTTCATGTGATATTTGTTTAAGTTTGGAGCTCAAACATATGACTATATATAAACAAATCCTACTATGTAGATAATTTTTATGAACTTTTTTTATATTATTTCTAAATAAGATTTCGTACTTTTATCGTGGGAAAGATTGATCTGAATGCGTTCATATACAGGACTATTCAAGATTTTAATCTTTTTTTTTGTTTAAGATAATCTTCTGTGCCTCTTGAAATACAAACGTTTGCGTTGTTTTTATTATTTTAAGTAAGCAGATATTTTCCCCCTCAATTGTATTTCATATTAAGTTTTAAAAAAAATCTATATCGTACGTTAATGAGTAGAAAAAAACCTCCAAAAGAATAACTTTTGAAGGTTTTAAAGTATGAAATTGCAATTTAACCAATTACCTGTTGTCAATAATGGTTTACGATTACAAATTAGTCTTTAGATCTTGGATGGAAATTTTTGATTGTTTCCTTAAGATATTCACGATCCAAGTGAGTATAAATTTCAGTAGTAAGAATTGATTCATGTCCTAACATTTCTTGTACAGCTCTTAAGTCAGCACCACCTTCAACTAAATGCGAAGCAAAAGAATGACGGAAAGTATGAGGAGAAACATTTTTCTTCAAACCTACTTTTTTCGATAAGTTTTTAATAATTGTAAAAATCATAACTCGAGAAAGTTTACGACCTCTACGGTTCAAGAAAAGAATATCTTCGCTATCCTTATCGATATTTAACTTACCGCGGTAGCTCTTAAGATATAACTTGATTTCTTTTTTAGCTTTTTTTCCAATTGGAATTAAACGCTCTTTGTTTCCTTTTCCGTGAATTTTAATGAATCCCATTCTAAAATGTAAATTCGATACACGTAAGTCAATCAATTCTGAAACACGAAGACCACAAGAATAAAGAGTTTCTAAAATAGCTCTGTTTCTTTGACCTTCAGCTTTATTCATATCAACAGCTTTAACCAAAACGTCAATTTCGTCTGTCGTTAAAGTATCTGGAAGTTTACGTCCAATTTTTGGAGCTTCTAATAAAGCAGTAGGATTCTTTTCAATAATTTCTTCAAGTAGTAAATATTTAAAGAAAGCTTTGATACCAGAAATAACACGAGCCTGAGTTCTAGGACTTGTTCCTGCATCATTAATCCATGCTACAAAGTCTTTTAAGTGTTGAAGAATTACTTCTTCAGGAGCAACCTCTAAATTTTTCTCTCTAAAAAAGGTTGTTAATTTAGTAATGTCATTAATGTAAGCATCTACTGAGTTTTTAGAGAGATTCTTCTCTAAGGTCAAGTAAGTCTTAAAGTTTTCAATTGTTGTTGTCCATTTCATTTTATTCAGTTTTTAGTATGTAGTTTAGTTGTAAGTAATATCATTTTATTCTTAGATTTACTCAATTAGTAATAAGATACGGAATCTTTATGATAAAACTTGTCTGCAATTTAAAAAAATATTACGTAAGGTGGAAAGTTTTATAATAGTGGTTTATGTTTAACCTTAAAATCCTTTGACTAAATGAATTTTTTGATCATTAATGGGCCAAACCTTAATTTGCTTGGAACCCGCGAAAAATCTATATATGGAGAAGTTTCCTTTGAAACTTATTTTCAACAACTAAAAGAGAAATATGGTAAAGTAAACCTGGAGTATTATCAGTCAAATATTGAAGGTGAGTTGATTAACGAAATACATCGTGTAGGATTCTCATACGATGGTATAATAATCAATGCGGGTGCTTACACTCATACTTCGCTAGCGCTTGCGGATGCTATTGCTGCAGTTAATACGCCTGTAATTGAAGTTCATATTTCGAATGTGCATAAAAGAGAGGAACTTAGGCATAAAACCATGATTGGAAAGTGCTGTTTAGGAAGCATTTCAGGTTTTGGACTTGATTCTTATCGATTGGGATTAGAAGGATTGTTAAATCATTGTGATAAAAGGTAAGTTATTTTTGATAAATGGAATTTTTCGTATGTTTTAGATTATATAGAACTTCTTTGAGCAAATTATATAGCTAGTGAGAATTTGAGTACCTTTGCTGTGCCAAAACTAATATTGAAAGAGTAACTCGATGAAGAAGCACACAAAAATTATTGCGACTATCTCCGACAAAAAATGCGATGTGGGATTTTTAACCCAGCTGTTTGAGGAAGGAATGAATGTTGTTCGACTTAACACAGCTCATCAAACTCATGATGATGCGATGAAGGTTATTGAGAACGTTAGAAAAGTTTCTGATAGAATAGCCCTACTTGTTGATACAAAAGGTCCGGAAATTAGAACTGTTGATGTTGAAACTGAACTAGACCTTAA
Source organism: Labilibaculum sp. (assembly GCA_016342745.1). GTDB lineage: Bacteria > Bacteroidota > Bacteroidia > Bacteroidales > Marinifilaceae > Paralabilibaculum > Paralabilibaculum antarcticum. The sequence continues at coordinate 113,883 of JAEINT010000012.1, read as the reverse complement.
AAAAGGTGATCGGATTAAAATGCAAGGAAAAGGTGGTCCTGAATGCAAGGATGTTTGCCTTAGAGTGAGTTATGAAGGATTTGTAAAGGATATTGAAGTAGGAAAGAAAATATTAATTGATGACGGTGAGTTAGAATTACTTGTTGTTGATAAGAATGAAGAATCTCTTATTGTAGAAGCTCAAAATGAAGGTGTCGTAAAGAACCGTAAGAGTGTTAACGTTCCTGGAGTTTCTATTAACTTACCTTCTTTAACTCAAAAAGATATTGAGTTTATTCAATTTGCAATAGAGCAAGATATTGATTTTATCGCGCATTCTTTTGTGCGTCATAAAGCTGATGTTCTTCAAATTCAAGGTTTGCTTGACAAACAGAATTCAGCAATTAAAATCATTGCTAAAATTGAAAATCAAGAGGGAGTTGATAATATAGAGGAAATTTTGGACCATGTATATGGTGTGATGGTTGCTAGAGGAGATTTAGCAATTGAAATTCCTGCTCAGAAACTTCCAGTTATACAGCGAAGAATTATTCGTAAATGTATTGAGAGAAAGAAGCCGGTTATTATTGCCACTCAAATGCTTCACTCTATGATAAACAATCCTAGACCAACTCGTGCAGAGGTTAGTGATATTGCTAATGCAATTTACAACAGAACTGATGCAATCATGTTAAGTGGTGAAACGGCTTATGGAGAATATCCTGTTGAAGCAGTTCGAACAATGAAGGAGGTTGCGATTGAAGTTGAAAAGGAACTATTTCCTGATACGCGTAAAAACTTTGTGCGTGTTAATCAAGAACTTCCTATTATCTTGGCACGTTCAGCAGTTAAAGCTTCACAGTCCTTGCCAGTTAAAGCAATTGTAACAGATACTTTAACAGGTAGAACAGGAAGATATTTATCTGCCTATAGAGGAACATCACCTGTGTATGCCCTGTGTTATTCTAAAAGAGTAATGAGAGAATTAGCTTTATCCTATGGTGTTGAAGCTGAGTATCGTAAATTGCTTGCTAGTCGTGATGAATACGTAAAACAATCAATGTATTCTTTAATGGAGAAGAATTACTTTACAAGTGAAGATTTGGTGATCATTATCGGAGGAAGTTTTGGCCCTTCGAAAGGAGTATCATTTATGGAAATAAGTAGAGTTGATCAGTTAACTCATAAAGTATAAGGATTAGATCCCCCCAAAAAAAATGCGAATCATTTGATTCGCATTTTTTTTGTTAGTATCTTAAATGAATAAGGACTAGCGCAATACCAATGCCAATTCCTGAAACTACCAGATTAAAACTTCGTCTGTCTGTTTTAAAGACTAACATGGTTAATGAGGAGAGAAGCATGCTAACAAATGAAATTAGTAGGTAAGATAATGTGGCTCCTAAATTGTAACCAATAAACGGATAGATTGTAAAACTACTACCTGAATGTCTTTGGTAATGAAGGTGAATACCAATGCCTAATACGATTCCTAGTAATGCAAAGAAATTGTATCGAAGGGTAGAGGCAGAACAATTACTAACTATTAAATTTTGTATCCCAATTGCAAGTATTGCTGCTGCTAACAGCAATTTAATTGTAGCTGTTGATAAATTTAGGATGTCTAAATTACATACCAAGAGTCCTACTATGGATCCAATTGTTAATGCTAAGAATAAAGATAAGTAGGCTTTCCAATCCCTTAATTGAAATGTAACGCCAAATAAAACCAAAAGCATAAATGGTTCAAATGATGAAAAAGAAATCAAATGGTAAAAAGCGATCTCTAAGTTTGAAAGAATTGCATTCATAATTTTATTTCCAGTTTATTACTGCTCGGCAGTGCTCCCGATTTGTATTGTTGTTTTTGATAACTATTTCTGATCGATTTGTTGGATCAGATTGAAAAATTTTTAATTCATCTTCCAGTTTTGTTTCATGTAGGAAATTAATTTCTAATTGTTCAATTTCTTTATGCCGAAGAAATTCTAGCGGACATGAATCAATAATCCATTTAATGTATTTCACATTGTTTACATGTTGGTTAAAGTCTATATCACTATAGTGGATTGGAATGTTCTCTTTTGGGAAAAGTTCTTCAGTGATCTGCAGTTTACCAAGGGTATTTTCAAAAAGTGGACTTACAGCATTGAAAGGCATTTTTTCTACTATTTTTTGTGGGCGTACTGGTCTTTTATTTAGGGTGTTAACAATAAGCCACGAAGAACTAGCCATTGCTATGGTTTCTCCTTTCGAATTATAGATTTTAAATTCACGATTCCCAAATAGACCATCTGTCCCGATCGACCAGGTTTCAATTTCAATTTTATCTTTCCAAACTGGGAAATGGATCATCTTTATTTTCAGTCGAGAGAGCACCCATGCCATATTATTGGCTTTTAAATCATCAATTCCTTGATTTATCTCGTCAACGTGATTTCCTGCAATTTCCTGAAGGTAATTGCAAATGCTTGTTAATTTGGCTTTCCCATTTAAATCAGTATCGAAAGAGCCAATATGAAAACACCTCTTATATTTTGTTAGATTTTCGTTTACTGTTTCCATTAAATAAGTCTGTCTCTTAGTTTTTTAATGATATAGATTGAGCGAATTAGCAATAGAACCACCAATGGTAATATTTCATTTGGAAATGATTGAGGGAAAAATGGCCAAACGGCAATTATCAAGCTGAGAATTAATACTTGAATTAAAAAGTAATAGTATGTAAAAAGGCTTGTTCTTTTTCTTAGAAGTGTGAACGCAATTGGAAAATGAAGGGGAAAGGCCCATATGATATTCCAATTTGGACCAGTAGCTTGATGATCGGTGAAGAACCATAAAAAGATAATAAGCCAGCCCAAAAGACCACATGCTCCAAATAGAATCGTATCAAATACAAACAGATTTTTCTTCTTTTTTAAATAATATAGACTTAGAAATAAACCAATAATTGCAATTACGCCAAAAATAAATATTGGTCTTTTAAACCAATCAGTAGTGTGGAGTTGAATTTCTGGTTCTAAAATAACTTTTGTTGATTTTACCAAGTTGGTTTTTAGATCACCTTTAATAATTTTGGCTTCAGTAAATCCATCCATCATGTTGTCTGGCAGAAACATATATTGATATGGCGTAGCGACGTCATCACAAGGAATTCCTAGAGCTAGATGTATTCCTAAAAAGATCCATCTACTCTTAGCCATAAAAGGATCAAGTAAATTCCAAAATGTCTTTGGGCTTGGAGCTTCGGAATTAAAAACGAGTTCTCCATTAATATTGGCTTCAACAATATCTCTAATTCTAGTCGAGCAATTGTCAAACAGAAAATCGTATTTGTAATACCTGTTTTCTGGTTTGTAGTTATGTACGAGGGCGTTAAATAGTTGTTGTTTTTCTAAAGAATCAAGATTTAATACTTGTTCTACAATTCCTCTTTTTTCATCGGTGTATTCTTGCTTAAAACGATCTGTTGGACTATAGGATAGCATATAGTCTAACTTTCCCCGCGCAAATTTAGTGTAGAAATTTGGCGTGTTGAAATTAAAAGTACCGTAACCAAAAGTAATATCTAGCTTGTTGTCAGTGTCTTTTATTCGCAAGGCAGAATGTCCATAAAGGGAATACAATTCATCTCCAGGAGAACAAGTTAGTAAGCTAATCTCAGCATCCTGGGATAATTTTTGACCATATGTAAAGTTGTCTATTGTTAAAGTTAAAACAAGGAACAACAGAATTTTAAATGACGTTAATTTTAATCTCATAATTGGAATTGTTTACCTTTCGAAGATAACTAATTTTGCTGATTTTGGATGCTTTCTAAATGGACTAGTATAAAAATATTAACTAAATTTATTAAGAATAATTGTGACAGAAATAAATGAAAACAAAAGATGTTTTACTGCCTGTTTTTATTGGTAAATAATAGGCTTGATAACTAGTTGTTGTGCAGTGTTTTCCTCTTTTAGTTTGCTGAACTTGTTTTTTACTTCCTTCGTCAAATAAATGTATTTGATTACAGATGAATAAATTTTATTTAACATCTTTATAAGGCTATCTAAAACCAAATAAAACCTTGTAAATGCGAAGGATCTTATTCGTTATTATTTCTATTCATATTGCGTCTTTTGTTTACTCAGCAAACACCAAGCGAGACAGTCTTACTGTCTTATTGAAAGATTATTCAGATTCAAAAAATGAAAAATTGCTCTACAAGTTGGGTGAGGCTTATGTTTCTGTAAATCAAGATTCCTCAATTTACTACTTAGATCAGGTTCTGAACTCGAATTTATACGATTCAATAGATTATGCAAAAACTTACATTTTGCAAGGCAAGGCTTTGTATTTTAAATGTGATTATACTAACGCGATAGCTAAAGTTGAAAAAGCTCTAGAATTAAAAGATAAATTATCACTTACAGATAAGGCTTACTGTTACAATATTTTAGGAAATGCTTTTAGCAATATGGAAAACTATAAGCTTTCAATTAGCTCTTATTTGTCTAGCCTAAATGTTAGAAACCAATTAGCGGATACCTTATTGATTTCTCGCTCGTTGAATAATATTGGAAACGTGTATTTTCAACTTGAAGATTATAGCAATGCATTGCGTTACTATAATGAGTCTTTAGTATTTAAAAAGAAGGTTTCGGATCAAAAGGGTATTGCAGTAATTTATAATAATCAAGCCAATATTTATCATAAATTGGGAGAAAAAGCGAAGTCGATATCCTTTTACATAAAGGCTTTGGTAATTGCAGATGAATTAGATAATGTCATTTGGAAGCCTACATTATTGGAAAATATAGGAAAATACTATCTGGATACAGAAGAGTATGATAAGAGTCTTGTTTATTATAGAAGAGCTCTTCTTGAGGGAGAAGCCAGAGATTCAAAAATTGATATTTCTAGTGTGAAGGCAGCACTTGGAAATGTTTTTCTTATGCGAGGAGAATACGACAAATCATTAGGTTTTTTGCAGGAAGCATTAAAAATTTCCAAAGAAATTAGTGTTCCAGTAATTGAGTTAGATTGTTATCAAAATTTAGCAAGCTTGTATGAGCACAAATCCAATTATAAGGAGAGTGTTTATTTTTATAAAAAATATGATAATTTGAAAGATAGCCTAAACAGGGTGAACAATAGCAGAGAAATTGCGGAAATACAATCAAAATATCAAGTCGAGCAATTTGACCGAGAAAATGAGATTCTTCGACAAAGAAATACAATTCAAAAGTTAGAGATTGACTCACAAAAGAATCGAACAACGCTCTTATCGGCAATAGGAGTTTTTGTGCTAGGTTTTGTTGTTTACTCCTTTTATGTTGCGAGAATTAGGAAAAAAGTTAATAGAATTCTTACTGATAAGAATAAAGTTATTTATCAGAAGAATAATGATTTATCCAATTTGAATTCTACTAAAGATCGGTTTTTATCTATTGTTGCTCATGATTTAAAAAATCCGTTTAACGCAGTTCTGGGTTTTACTGATTTGTTAATGGATCGATATGAAGAATTGGATGATAGCATGCGACAAGAATACATAGAGATAATCCACAAATCTGCATCGCATGGATCTTTGTTGTTGGAAACTTTATTGACTTGGTCAAGATCTCAAATGGGAGTTATGAGTTACAATCCTGTTGGCTTGAATATCAACCAGCTTTTAAGGGATGAAATAGAGTCTCTAGAGGAAAAAGCTTTCGCAAAGAATATCGAGTTGTTCTTTCCTGAAAAAGAACCTGTATTGGTATTTATCGATACAGATATGATTCGTACTGTAATTCGGAATTTGGGAAATAATGCAATTAAATTCACAAATGAAAAAGGGAAGATTTCGTTCTCAGTTCAAATTGAAAATAGTCAAGCTCTAATTAAGGTTTCAGATAATGGAGTGGGAATTAATAAAGTGGACGCAGATAAGTTATTTATGCTGGATACTAATTATTCCACAGCAGGTACATTAAATGAAAAAGGAACTGGCTTAGGACTTATATTGTGCAAAGATTTCGTTGAGAAAAACAATGGAGAAATTGGAGTAGATAGTGAGCCTGGCAAAGGCAGTTGTTTTTGGTTTAGTTTGCCATTATTCGTCGAAAATGAGCATAAAAAAACCTCTACTCATAAAAGAGAAGAGGAAGTTTTAATTTCATAAGTTATAGTTATCTCATATCATTAATCTCAACGTCAGGATGTGACTTCTGATCAAAAACAAAATCACTAGCCGAAAAGCTAAGGTTTGGTGTAAGAGATTTTAGTACGATGTTAATGTTATTGCCATCTTTCCCTACCGATTCTAGAGACTCAATTTGACTTTTAGCCTTGTTAATTCGTAAGCGAATGTGAGTGAATTCTTTTTCAGTATCCTTTGGAAAAAGGTCAATAACATGATAGCTTACATTACCTTTTGATTCTTCTTTTACATATTTATAAGAGAATCCACTTTCATAAATTGTAAAGATTTTAGAAGGATCTAAGCCGCCATCTTCATCTTCTTCAGGTTCAGTAATGTTTACTTCTTCCGAATCAATCATATGAGAGTACAATGTTGCACCATCAAAATAATTGTCCGTACCCATTACTTTCAAACGGTATTTATCACCCATTAAAATAATGCTACCTTCAGATTCATCATGGATATCCTCTTCTTCGTTATCCATTGAAAAAGTAAATTCAGCTTTAATGCTTTTAAATTCTTTATTTTTTGCAGATACCTTATCCAATACCTCTTTGGCTTTATTATCTTGTGCTGACAGATTAAAGCATAGTATTCCTAAAAGTAGGATGCAGAAGACTCTTTTCATATTTTCAGTTTTTATTTATTTCAATTTATATTTTATCAATAATTGTGCCATTACTATTGTAAAACATCAGAAAGAAGTTTTTCCAGACTGTATTCGTCTTGCACCAATACTTGTCTAGCCTTACTTCCTTCAAATGGACCTACGATTCCAGCAGCTTCCAATTGATCAACAATTCGACCGGCTCTATTGTATCCGATTGAGAATCTTCTTTGAATTCCTGAGGTTGATCCTTGCTGAGAGGCTACCACTAAGCGAGCTGCATCTTCGAAAAGAACATCTCTTTTTTGTAAATCAATATCTGTGGAGGTATTTTCCGAACTTTCACCAACATATTCAGGCAGCAGCATTGCTGAAGGATATGCTTGTTGATCTTGTATGAATTCGGTAACCGCTTCCACTTCTGGCGTGTCAACAAATGCACATTGCACACGCACCAACTCACTCGTCAGGGAGATCAACATATCACCTCTACCAATTAATTGATTCGCGCCTGGGCTATCAAGAATCGTTCTTGAGTCAATCATCGAAGCAACTTTAAAAGCAATTCGAGCCGGGAAGTTTGCTTTGATAACTCCAGTAATGATATTTGTAGATGGACGCTGTGTCGCAATAATCATATGAATTCCAATAGCTCGAGCTAATTGTGCAATACGAGCAATTGGCGTTTCAACTTCTTTACCAGCAGTCATAATTAAATCAGCAAACTCATCAATTATAACAACAATGTATGGCAAATAACGGTGTCCGTTTTCTGGATTTAATTTTCGTTTTACAAATTTTGTATTGTACTCTTTAATGTTTCTAGCATGTGCCTTTTTTAACAGATCATATCTTGAATCCATTTCAATACACAAAGAGTTTAATGTGGCAATTACCTTATGGATATCAGTAATGATCGGCTCTTCTTCATCTGGTAGTTTTGCTAAGAAATGTTTTTCGATGGTAGAATAAATACTTAACTCAACTTTTTTAGGATCAATCAATACAAACTTAAGTTGCGATGGATGCATTTTGTATAGCAAGGATGTGATGATTGCATTTAATCCAACCGACTTACCTTGACCTGTTGCTCCAGCTACTAAAAGGTGAGGCATTTTAGCCAAATCAAGCGTGTAAGTTTCGTTCGATATGGTTTTCCCTAAAGCTACTGGTAGTGCATGTTTTGATTCCTGAAATTTCTTTGAGGCAATGATGTTTTTCATTGATACAATCTCTGGACTTCGGTTCGGTACCTCGATACCAATAGTACCTTTACCAGGAATAGGTGCGATGATTCGAATACCCAAAGCAGAAAGGCTAAGCGCAATATCATCTTCCAGATTTTTAATTTTAGAAATACGTACACCTGGGGCAGGAACAATTTCGTATAGTGTAATTGTTGGCCCAATGGTAGCTTTAATTTGGGTAATCTCAATTTTGTAATGACGTAGAGTCTCTACAATTTTATTTTTATTCGATTCTAACTCTTCTTTACTAACGCTTGAGTTGCTTGAATCATGAGCTTCTAGCAATTCGATTGATGGATATTTGTAGTTGGATAAATCTAAAGTTGGATCAAAATCCTCCATTGGAGTATGTTTGATACTAACAGGCTCTTCAGATATCTTTACAGTTTCAATTTTTAATTCTAAATCATCCGTGTCGGTATCTGATTTTGCTTCCTCTACCACAGGAACTTCTTCGTTAAGAATAATTTCATTTGTTGGATATCCTTCGGTTCCCAATATCAATTCAGGGTTTTCCAATACTTGTTCTTCAATGATCGTATTAAAGCTATCTATTTCCTCTTCAGCAGAATTGTCAACAGGTTTATTTTCAATGATCTCTTCGTCGTCAGTAGATGTGGTTTTTGGCTTTTTAGAGAAGAATTTCTTTATGACTGTAACACTATTCTGAAAAGCGAAAGTAATTAAGGTTAAAAGGCTTAAAACGATTAGAAAAAGTGTGCCTACATTTCCGATTAAGGAGATAAGCCATTCGCTAATGAAAAAACCATGAACACCTCCAAGAAATAGAAAAGAATGTGAGGTTGATTTTACAAAGAAGAAAGACATCAACACAGAAAACCAAATGCTAAATAGTAAGGTATATAAAATGGTTTTTCGTAACGATTGGATTTTTACATTCCAAAAACGTAGCGATACAACAACTAATAAGTATAAAAACGAGAATGAAGCAATTCCAAAACCTTTGTTAATAAACAAGTTTGAAAGATATGCACCTGTTTTTCCAGTCCAGTTTTCTACCCTAACTTTAGAATCAGTTATCAATTCAAGCCACTTTATATCAAGTTTACTTTGATCAGCACCTCCCGTAAAGAAAAAGGAAACAAATGCTAAGCCAATGTATATGGTGAGTAGAGAAAAGGTAATTCCAAATAGGAATTTGGTTCTTTCATCATTTAGAAACTTTGGGGCCGAGAAGCGTTTTTTTGCTTTGGTTTTGTTTGTTGTTTTCTTTTTAGCCATTGAATATTTTATCAATTTTCACAAAATTCTTATTGCCTGTGAATTTATGTAAAAGTAATAAAAATGACTTTTAAAACCAGCGGAATGTAGTGTTCAGAAAAGATAAGTTTAAAAGTGAATGATTATCAGTTAAAATCAACAATGTATTTTTGTAATGTTTTAAGATCTGAAAGCACGTAATCTTCTGGGATATTAAAGTCGTCATCACTTACTTTGTTTAAACTTACAGATTGGGCTGTGAATTTAGTCTTAACTTGATTCATTGTTGTTTCAAACTCCATTAGTACTCCTGGAACTTTGTATAAGGGGGTATTACGATTAGGTGCTTTTAATGAAATTTCAGATGTATAATAAAGACTTATTTGAATAGCATTTTGATCTTTTGTATGCAGAATAGCTTGTTTGCAATTATAGCCAGCAATCATTTTTGTTGAATCCGTATACTCTATTTGTGTTGGTGGAAGTTGATTGTACAAAAAAGCAATTTCATCTTTAGGAAATTCATAATTGAGCTTATTGCTTAAAACTTTTAAAAGAATATTACTGCTTTCGTTTTTGTATTTGGAGACAAACTTGGTGCTAAAAAAACCTAAGTAACCTTCTGATATCAGGCAGATGTTGTTGTCCTTAAACCGTAATTCTACTTTGTTCGGAAGCAGCGCAATTATTGGATTATCTTTTTCTGAGGTAAAATAACTTACGTTGTAGGTTATAATTCCTTCTGAAATTTTATTACTTGACTCAGAGCTTGTTTTGCAACTCCAGGTAAGAATTAATAATAGAATAATAGATAAGCCTTGCTTCATACAAAGAGAATTTTGATCTGATTATTTATTTAAATAAAATATAGACCAGATTAAATATGGTTTAACTATTTAGTAAATCTGATTTTCTAAAAATAGGAAAACATTATAGAATACTGTATAAAAATACATCATCTTATTACAACTTTACGGATTTTTTTACGAAATAAGCTTAAATATTGTTTGAATAGGCATAAAATTGATGTGTGGGCTTTTTATTGTAGTCTGTTGTAATTCTGTGTTTTGATTGAGTAGATGAAAAATATCAAGGGGATGATGCAAATGTAATTTTAGTTGGAAGGATATTTTTTTACAACAAATAAACATAATTACATTGTTTAATTGGCTTGTGCAAACGAGTGATATTAAAAGTATTTTGTAGTTTGAAATTCATGTATTTATAGAAAAGTTTAGTGAACAGTAAAAACGAAACATCTGTAAGGTGTTGAAAAACAGAGTTCGAAAAATAATTTAAAAAAAGTTTAATTCGTTTGTTTTGTTGTTATTTTTTTTAGATTTGCAAAATAGAATGACAAACATAAATCAAAATGTAATGAATAAATTAGCAGTTGTAGCATTAGGTGGAAATGCCTTGTTGAGGGGGAATCAGATTGGGACTGTGGAAGAGCAGACGCAAAATACGATTGATACTCTCGAAAATCTTATTTTTCTTGTGAAAGAAGGATATGATGTTATTATTGCTCATGGTAATGGCCCTCAGGTAGGTAATATCTTAATGAGAAACGATGCAGGTGAGCAACTTTATAATATTCCTCAGATGCCATTAGATATTGATGTGGCTGATTCTCAAGGAGGAATTGGTTATATGATTGAGCGTAACTTACGTAACGTGTTGAAAAAACATGGTATTCAGAAAGATGTTGTAACCTTAGTTACTCAAGTTGTGGTTGATAAGAATGATCCAGCTTTTGCTAATCCTATTAAACGCGTTGGAAAAATCTATTCAAGAGATGAAGCTGATAAATTAATAGCTGATAAAGGATGGATTTTTAAAGAAGAAGTGAAAGCTGATGGAGGATGGAGAAGAGTTGTTCCTTCGCCAAAGCCTATTCGAGTGATGAATGAAAAGGTTATTGAGGATTTAGCACGTCAAGGAAATATTGTAATCACCGTTGGTGGTGGTGGTGTTCCTGTTTGCGAAGATGAGCAAGGAAATCTTTGCCCAGTTGAAGCTGTAATCGATAAAGATCTTGCTTCTGCATTGATTGGTGCTCGTATTAAAGCAGACGAATTCTATATTCTTACTGATGTTTCTTTTGTTTACAAAGATTTTAAGGGGCCTAATGAGCAGAAACTAGAGTTCCTGAATCATGCGGATACAATGGGTTACCTAAAAGATGGTACGTTTGCTGAAGGGTCTATGGCTCCTAAAATTCGTGCTTGTTTGAGTTTTATCGAAAATGGTGGTGGTAAATCTGTTGTCACAGAAGCTACTAAGTTGGAAGATAGATCTTACGGAACAAAAATCACAATGGAATATGAGGATTAGTAAAAATTCTCAATAGTTGATTGAATATTATTATTATTAATATCGGATTAAAATTACTTTTGTAATCGTAATCAATAAAAAATATATATACCATGGCTTTTAATTTAAGAAACAGAAACTTTCTGAAGTTATTGGATTTTACTCCAAAGGAAATGCAGTACATGTTGGATCTTGCAAGAGATTTAAAAAGAGCAAAATATGCGGGAACTGAAGTTCAAACTTTAAAGGGAAAGAACATCGCTTTAATTTTTGAAAAATCATCCACTCGTACTCGTTGTGCTTTTGAAGCTGCTGCTTACGATCAAGGAGCTCACGTAACTTATTTAGGACCTTCAGGTTCTCAAATTGGTGTTAAGGAGTCAATGGCTGATACAGCACGTGTATTGGGACGTATGTATGATGGTATTGAGTACCGCGGATATGGACAAGCTGTTGTTGAGGAGTTAGGTAAATTTGCAGGTGTTCCAGTATGGAATGGTTTAACGGATGAGTTTCATCCAACTCAAATTTTAGCTGATTTCCTTACCATGATGGAGCATTCAGATAAGCCTTTGAATCAAATGTCATTTGCTTACCTAGGTGATGCACGTAACAACATGGCTAACTCATTAATGGTAGGTGCTGCTAAAATGGGTATGGATGTAAGAATTGTAGGTCCTGCTAACTTGCAACCAGAAGAAGAATTAGTTGCTCAATGCCTTGAGATTGCTAAAGAAACTGGTGCTAAAATTACAATTACTGATAACACTAAAGAAGGTGTTAAAGGTTGTGACTTCTTATATACTGATGTTTGGGTATCTATGGGTGAGCCAGATGAGGTGTGGAAAGAAAGAATTGAGATTCTTAAGCCATTCCAAATCAATAAGGAAACTATGGAAATGACTGAGAATGCAAGTTGTAAATTTATGCATTGTCTTCCTGCTTATCACAACAGACAAACTAAAGTTGGTGAAGAGGTATTCCAGAAGTTTGGTATGGACGGGGTAGAAGTAACAGAAGATGTATTCGAATCTCCTGCTTCTATTGTGTTTGACGAAGCTGAGAACAGACTGCATACAATTAAGGCAGTTATGGTTGCTACTTTAGGAGTATAATCAAGATTGAAATACATATACAAAAAAGACAGCTTTTGCAGCTGTCTTTTTTTTGTGTGTGTGTGTGTGTCTTTATGTTATGTTTTTGTGCTGCAATTGCCCTTTTTGCTGAGTTTTTGTTGGTTGTTAATTTTTAATGTATGTTAAGTTATGGGTGTTTTTGATTCCTTTGTTGGGAATGCCTCGTTTTCTCAGCTCATTTTTAAAATTACAAGATCCACAACTACTTCCACAATTTGATTCTTGCTTTTTAAATAGCAAAGCAAATTGATATAGGCTATATCCGATAGCGCACATTACAATTAGGTAGGTTGTTATGAGTTGAAAGTCCATAATGTTATAGTATTAAATTTCCTGTTTGATAAATAATAAAGGAAACTAGCCATGCTAATCCTGTTGTGTAGAACACAACAAAGGTAGCCCACTTCCAGTTTGCTTCTTTTACAATTGCAGCAATAACTGCAATACAAGGGAAATAAATCAAGATAAATATCAGGAAAGTTAATGCCGACAGACTCGAGAAAACGGTTTCTCCCTTTCTGTGTTCTCCTGTAAACTTTTGATTTTTAAGTTTCTGTCTCAACCCAGCACTGTTCTCATCTGAATTTTCACCTTCCTGATACAGAACACCCATTGTGCTTACCACAACTTCTTTTGCTGCAATTCCGGTTAAAATACTCACGGTCATTTTCCAGTCAAAACCTAATGGGTGAAGAGCAGGAGCAATAAATTTTCCAATTTGGCCAATGTAGGAGTTCAGTTGTTTTTCTTCCAGCTTAAGGTTTTGTAATTCTTGAATTTTAGTATTTTTTTCTACTAATAGTTCATCTGTGTTATTTTCTTGGGAAAGGTTTATAATATTATCATACTCTACTGAAGTTTCAGTGATTATTTTATCGTAATCTTTTGAGTATTCAATATCTCGAGGAAAATAGCCTAAGGCCCAAATAATAATGGAAGCGATTAAGATGATTCCACCCATTTTTTGAAGGTATTGAAAACCTTTATTCCACATGTGGAGTAGGGTTGTTTTCAGTGTTGGTAAGCGATATGGTGGCAATTCCATTACGAATGGAGCCTCTTTTGCTTTGAAAAAACTAGCCTTGAATACCTTTGCAAATAGAATTGCAAGAGCAATGCCAAGGGTGTAAATTCCAAATAAAACCAAGGTGGCATTTTCAGGGAAAAATGTACCAATAATTAGAATGTAAATTGGCAGTCTTGCACTGCACGACATAAATGGTATGATCAGCATGGTAAGTATGCGATCGTTTCTATTTTCGAGTGTTCGGGTTGCCATTAGGGCTGGAACATTACAGCCAAATCCCATTATTAAGGGAATAAATGATTTGCCGTGCAAGCCTATTTTGTGCATTAATTTATCCATTATGAAAGCTGCTCTGGCCATGTAGCCAGTATCTTCCATAAAGGAGATAAAAAAGAAAAGTATTAGAATGTTAGGAAGGAATACAATCACACCTCCAACACCACCAATAATACCATCAATTAAAAGATCTTTTAAAGGGCCTGCAGGCATTACTTGTTCTAACAATCCTGCAAATGAATTCACACCGTAATCTATCCAGCGCATAGGATATTCGCCCAGGTTGAATGTCGCATAGAATGTTAAAAACATAAATACGAAAAAAATTGGGAAGCTGAATAACTTATGCGTTATGAAAGTGTCAATTATAGTTGTTTTTCGTCTTCTCTTTATGGGACTTTCCTTGTAGGTTTCTTTTAGTGCACCATCAATAAATCCATATTTAGCATCCGTAATTACGGTTTCGCAAACTTCACTAAACTCTTTTTCTAGTTTTTGTATTTCTTCTTTTGCTGTTTTTTTTATTTCAAAATGGTGATCACTTTCTTTCACCATAAAACGTGCACTTTCATCCGATTCAAGAAGTTTAACCGATAAGAATCGAGGAGAGACTTTGGCACATAATTTAGGGTCCTTTTTGATCTCCTTTTGTATATTTGATATTGATTCTTCTACTGAGTTTCCGTAGTTGATATGAATATGACGAACAATAGGATCAAGGTCTTCATAAACATTAATGATTTTGTCGAAAAGTTCTGTAACGCCAATGCCTTTTGAACCAACTGTTGGGATAATTGGAATGCCAAGCATTTTGGAAAGTTTTTTGTAATTGAAGTTGGCACCTTTCTGTTCCAATTCATCGTACATATTAAGAGCAATTACTACCTTAATATCCATGTCAATTAATTGACTTGTTAGGTATAAGTTCCTTTCTAAATTGGAAGCATCAACTACATTAACAACTACATCAGGACGTTCGCTCATGATGTATTTTCTAACAAACAGTTCTTCAGGAGAATATGCCGTTAACGAATAGGTTCCAGGTAAATCGGTAATTTCAAAGTGATAACCATTTTGATTTACTTTGGCTTGTTTGGAATCAACCGTAACACCACTGTAGTTGCCAACATGCTCTTTTGATCCGGATGCGAAATTAAACAATGTTGTTTTTCCAGAGTTGGGGTTGCCAACCAAAGCAATATGTATATTTTTTCCTTTTTCTTTTGCTGATGTTTTTAGAATGTCGTCACTTATGGTGCCTTCAAAATCATTTACTTTGATATTTTTGGCTTCTTCTTTCGTGATTACCTCAATTAAGGATGCTTCACTTCTTCTTAGTGAAACTTCATATCCCATAATTTGATATTCTACAGGGTCTTTTAGGGGAGCATTCTTTATTACGGTAACTTGCTTTCCTTTCACAAATCCCATTTCGGTAATTCTCTTCCGAAAGGCTCCATGTCCCTGAACTTTTGTAATAATTGCCTCTTGACTATCAGATAATTCGGAAAGCTTCATGCGTTTTTATTTCGTATCTACAATTAACCATGTTTCTTAGGCCTTAATTAAGCTATTTACTTAATGTATAAGCCGATTTGTTGTAGTTATTAGTTTAAAATTTTATTGTTACTAATATATGTCAAACGTATAGGAAAAAAGATTTAGTTACAATCCCTACTTCTAGGTATTTTATAATTTACATTCTTAGGTTTAGACTAAATAAGCACAATGTTGCAAAAGTAAGATTTTTAGCTGAAGCACTGGTTTAGCATGAATTTTTTTTTCGTATTTGTTAAAAAAAAAGCAAAAAAAAAGCTGTCCGTGGAAGACAGCTTTTAAATATTTTAGTAGAATTATTCTGTTAGATCTTCAAATTCAACATTTGTGAAGGAATCTGTTTCAATACCATCAATGATTGTAGCAGGTTCACTATATTCAGAATTAACAAGTTCTTTTTCTTCGTTTTCCTTTTCTAAGTTAGTAGTTTTGATAAAATCGATTGCTTCTAGCAAGCCATCAGCAAATTTATCAAAATCTTCTTTGTACAAGAATACTTTGTGTTTCTCGAAAGAAAAATTGCCTTCTTTGTCGTAACGTTTTTTACTTTCGGTGATTGTTAAGTAATAGTCGTTTTTCTTTGTTGCTTTTACATCAAAAAAATAAGTCCTTTTCCCCGCTCTTACCGCGTTTGAAAATATTTCATCGCGATTATGTTTTTCAAATCCTTCCTTTTTCTCGTAACCTTCCATTTCAAATAAATTTGTTATTTATTTTGATTATTGCATTTCAAAAATAAAAAAATATAAGTACTTCTTAATATTAATATGTAATTAATTATTGAATATTTTCTTATTTAAAATGAGTATGCAAACCTTTTCAGCGCAAAATAAATATAATAGATGAAAAACTATATGTAAAGTTACAGTTGGATTAGATTTAAATATTTTGTCTTAATTCTCCAATTTCCCTTGTGGACAAGTAAAAAAAGCCTATTTTTGCAGCCACATAATATAATTGAAAAGTTCTTTAAACGTATGATTAGTAGAAGATTGCTTCGTGTTAAGGTATTGCAGCTGCTGTATGCCTATTATAAAAATCAAGATCGCACAATAGCTAAGGCCGAGAAAGAATTATTCTTTAGTGTCGGGAAAGCGTACGATTTGTATCATTATTTACTTCTGCTAATTGTAGATGTTGCTTTTATTTCTGAAAAGAAAATTGAGAAATCTAGAAGTAAAATTATTCCTTCTCATGAAGACCTTAATCCTAATACAAGATTTATTGATAATGCTGTAATTAAGCAGTTAGCTGATAATATTCAGTTGAATTCTTATGCAGATTCTCATACCATTAATTGGAATGATCAGGAGGACTATGTTCGAATTGTACGGGAGAAATTGTTGAATTCTGAATTGTATATGGAGTACATGCAATCAGAAGATAAAAGCTATAATGCCGATAAGAAATTTGTAGAGAAATTCTTTACACATATTATTGCTGCTGATGAAGATTTCTACTCATTGATGGAGGAGAAGAGTATCTATTGGAATGATGAGATTGAATTTATTATCAGTATGGTTGTAAAGACGATTAAAGGATTCACTAAAAATGACGATACTTATACTTCTTTAATGTCCTTGTTTAAAGATAGTGATGACGAAGAATTTGTAAAAACTTTATTCCGTAAAACGATTATTAATCATGCAGACCATTTGGACTTGATTAATAAGAACACAAAAAATTGGGATCTGGAAAGAATTGCCTATATGGATATTCTTATAATGGAATTAGCTCTTACTGAAATTAAAGAGTTTCCAAGTGTCCCAGTTAAAGTAAGTTTTAACGAATACCTAGAAATTGCTAAATACTATAGCACTTCAAACAGTAGTAACTTTATTAACGGAATTTTAGATAAATTAGTTAATGAGTTGAAGGAGAATGGTACCGTTAAAAAAGTAGGACGAGGATTGATTGGTGGAAAATAGAATAGGTCAATAGATAGACTCAAATGCGCAAACCGTAAGGTTTGCGCATTTTTTGTATTAATAGCCAAGATGTTTTCCATTAAAAATTAGTACATTCGACCACGAATTTAAGGTCCGAAATAAATGAATAGAATATTGTCTGTAAATAATCTTGTTTTTTTTGTCTGTCTTATTTTATCTCTATGTTTTTCGGGATGTGTGAATGGTAAAAATAACAAGGAAGAGAAGGAATTAAATGAAGGTGAAAAATCTGAACAGAATATTCTATCGAATGGCTACCCTAAATTTGAGTTTACTAAAGAAATACATAAATTTGGAAAGATTTCTCAAGGTGAGATTGTTGTTCATGATTTCTTCTTTAAAAATGTAGGAGAGAAAGATTTAATAATTACCAATATTGAAACCAGTTGCGGCTGTGCTGTTGCTAAATGGAAGAAAGAGCCTATTAAAATGGGTGAGG
This sequence comes from Labilibaculum sp., assembly GCA_016342745.1. GTDB lineage: Bacteria > Bacteroidota > Bacteroidia > Bacteroidales > Marinifilaceae > Paralabilibaculum > Paralabilibaculum antarcticum. The sequence continues at coordinate 95,960 of JAEINT010000012.1, read as the reverse complement.
AGTCATCCATTTCAATTGAGTTTAATTCCAAAGGTAGGTATGGAAAGCAATATAAGGTAATTACGATTTTTTGTAATACCCTTTCGGGCAATAAAGAATTGAAAATTACAGCAGAAGTTAACTAGAATAAGTTTGTATATTTATAATATGGCCAATAGGCCTTAAAATTTAGGATTAAAATGGATAATTTACTGAACATCTTATTGATGACACAGCCTGCAGAAGGGCAAAACCCAATCATGCAATTTGTACCTTTGGTTTTAATTGTTGTGGTATTCTATTTTTTCATGATTCGACCTCAAATGAAGAAGCAGAAAGAATTGAAGAAATTTCGTGAAGACTTGAAAAAAGGTGATAAGGTTGTTACTACAGGTGGAATTTACGGAAAGGTTCTTGAGATTCAAGAGCGTGTAATTATCATGGAGGTTGAGGGACAGAACCGTTTGAAAATTGATAAGGCAGCAGTAGTTAAAGATATGGGTGACGTAGCTCAAAAATAAATGTACTGGACTGTGTTCTTTGGAACACAGTCTTTTTTAAATTCCCTAAGCATTGGATATTTTTGATTTTAAAAAGATAAAAGCGTTTTTCGATCCAGAAAAAATCACATCAAATAAGAAATTACTTGTATATGTGTTTTTTGTGGGAATTGCTACCATATTTTGGTTTCTAAATGCTCTTAGCAAAGAATACACAACCAATGTGAATTACCCGGTAAGGTATGTTAATCTGCCAAAGAGTAAAGTTTTAACGAATGAATTGCCAAGTCGTTTAACCCTAAAGGTTACCGCTTTTGGCTTTGATCTGTTAAGATACAAATTGAGTACCGCCTTTCTCTCTAATCCTTTTGATGTAAATAAGTATACGAATAATCGTTTAGAGAATGAATCGATTAAAAAGTATCATTTACTAACTTCTCAAATCACAAATCGATTTGAGAAAGAATTGTCTTCAAGTATCCGATTGCAATCAATATCTCCAGACACTATTGTTTTTGAACTTTCACCAATTTTGGAGAAAAAAGTTCCTATTCAATTAAATATTTCGAATGCTTTTGAACAGCAATACATGTTAGGAGGGGAAATTTCTCTTAGTCAAGATAGCGTTGTTGTGAAGGGACCTAGTTCGATACTAGATACTATTTTTAAGGTAGAGACTGAACTATTGGTTTTATCAGATTTGGATAAAACAGTAAAAAAGAATGTTGATCTAAAGGAGAAGAAAGGCATTGAGTTTTTACAAAAGAAAATTGAGGTTACTGTTCCTGTGGAGCAATTTACCGAAGCAAAAAAAACAGTTCTAATAAGAGCAAATAACTTACCCGATTCTTTAGTAATAAGACTTTTTCCAAGAGATGTAAAAGTGTCTTATTTTGTTGGATTAAAAAGATACGATAATGTTTCTGCAGACCATTTTGATTTTGTGGTTGACTACAAGCAGACGTTATCTGCAGAGAGCAATCGATTAGCTATTAGTTTAATTGGAAAGCCTACATTCGTGTCTAATGTGCGATTTTATCCACAAGATGTTACTTATCTTATTGAAAAAAAGAAATCAATCAAGTAAAGTATGATTGATCTACCATTTATATCTTTTTAATATGTTGAAAGTTGGATTGACTGGAGGAATTGGCTCAGGGAAATCAATTGTCGCTAAGGCTTTTGAAATGCTTGGTGTTCCTGTTTATGTGTCGGATATTGAAGCAAAAAGATTGATGAATACGAGTAGCGATGTTCGAAAGAAGTTAACTGCTCGATTTGGAGAAGATGTGTATAGCCTAAAAGGTGATTTAAATCGAAAACGCTTAGCGGATATTGTATTTAACGACTCAAAGGCTTTAAGTGATATCAATTCAATTGTTCATCCAGCAGTTAGGGAAGATTTTAAAGTGTGGAGTGATAAGCATGCTCATCTTAGCTATGTTATACAAGAGTCGGCAATACTTTTCGATACTGGCTTGTATCGCAATTTCGATAAAATTATTACGGTGAGTGCAGAAGAGGAAATTCGAATTCAACGAGTGATGAAACGAGATTCTTCGAGTAGGGAATTGGTTCAGAAAAGAATCGCAAATCAATTACCTGATGTAGAGAGAATTCAAAAATCTGACTTTGTCATTTATAATAATAATGAATTGATTCTTCCTCAAATTGTTTTAATCGATAAAGTAATTAGATCTATTGGCTAAGTAGAGCCTATTAGCTGTTAAACTTTGTTAAGAGAACCACTTTTTTGCGTTTGCGATTTCTACTTAGGTTTTCTTTTATTTTCTTTGAAAGATATTTAGATTAGAATAATACCACAGAATGGGAAAATACGGAAAATGGATTGCTGGTGGACTTGGTTGGGCTTTTTTGGGTCCAGTGGGTGGAATTTTAGGATTGTTGTTGGGATCAGCATTGGATAGCGTAGAAATTGAGAAGGGTAACTCTAGAGGAGCAACCAGGCAAGGTGACTTTGTAATGAGTTTATTGATTCTTGTAGCTGCTGTTATGAAGGCAGATGGCAAAATTCTAAAAGTTGAACTAGATTACGTAAAGTCGTACTTGGTAAAAAGTTTTGGTTTAGGGCGCGCTAGTGAAGCAATAACCATGCTTCGTGATATTTTAAAGCAAAATATTGCAGTAGAGCAAGTGTGTCAACAAATAGGGCATAACCTCGACTATTCTTCTCGTTTGCAGTTGTTGCACTTTCTTTTTGGAATAGCTCAGGCAGATGGACAGGTTTCGGATTCAGAGTTGATTACCATTGATAAGATTTCTTACTATTTAGGAATTCAGACAGGAGATTATAACTCAATCAAGTCGATGTTTATACAGTCTACAGAATCTAGTTATAAAATTCTGGGACTAACACGAGAAGCATCGAATGATGAAGTGAAAAAAGCTTATCGTAAAATGGCTGTGAAATATCATCCTGATAAAGTGAGTTATCTGGGCGAAGATGTTCAGGAAGCAGCAAAGGAGAAATTCCAAAATTTAAGCGATGCTTTCGAAAAAATTAAAAAAGAGAGAGGATTTGCATAATCTTTCTCATTTATAAAACATTTTATTCCAAAAATGTTTTGTATCCATTAATTGAATTATAAATTTGTGCTTCCAAATATAAAATTGAAAATATGTTGAAAGGAATATTAGCTATAGCAGGACATTCTGGTCTTTTTAAAATGGTTTCCAACTCAAAGAACGCTTTAATTGTTGAGTCTTTGGTAGATAAAAAGCGTATGCCGGCTTATGCCTCTTCTAAAATTAGTGCTTTAGAAGATATTGCTATTTTTACCGATGAAGGTGATGTTCAGTTAGCTGAAGTATTTAAGAATATTAAAGAAAAAGAAGACTGCGGACAAGCCATCAGTCATAAAGCATCAGGAAATGAACTAAAAGCATATATGCTTGAGGTATTGCCTAACTATGATGAAGATCGTGTTTATGTATCTGATATGAAAAAAGTATTTCAGTGGTATAATATTTTACAGGAAAATGACTTGTTGAATGTTGTTGAAACTGAAGAAGAAACAAAAGAAGAAGAATAAATCTTCGATACATTTCAGAGAGCTGCCTTATTTTAAGGCGGCTTTTTTTTTGCATAATTGTGATTGATATCTGTTTATTTTTCTCGAACTTGTAGTAAACCTCATGTTTAAAGTACAAGGAATGATAACAAAAACGGATGAAATTTGCATTCAACTAAGAAAATGGAAAACAGGTGACGAAAAGGATCTGGTAAAACATGCTAGTGATCTTGATGTGGTTCGGTTTTTAAAGAATAGTTTTCCTTATCCATACACGCTTAGCGATGCAAGAAGATGGATTTATTTTGCAAACAACCTAGTTAATGGTTGCTTTCGGGCAATTGAGGTAAATGGTGAAGTTATAGGTTGTGTTGGCATTGAAATGCAAGAAGACGTATTTTGCAAGTCGGCAGAGTTGGGGTATTGGATTGGGCGCGAATACTGGAACAAGGGAATTATGACTTCTGTTGTAAAAGAGATGGTAGAATATGCTTTCTCCGAAATGGGAATTGTACGTTTATATGCTAATGTTTTTGATGGTAATATTGGATCAGTAAAAGTGCTCGAAAAAGCAGGATTTGTTCATGAGGCAAGGCTAAAGAAGGCGGTTTATAAAAATGATCAATTTCTTGATCAGTTAATATTTGCGATCAGTAAATAAAAGAAAAAAAAGAGGCCGTAGCCTCTTTTCTTATTCTCCATCGAAAATGATATTATAACTTTCCCAGAATTTTTTATCGTAGGGCATATTTTCATAATAGGCTCTTTTTTCAATAATTTCTGGTTTGGCTGTGTTGATTTTTGTGATTAACATTTCGGTGTTGACATCCATTGTGGAAATGTCATGAGTCGTTTTGTCTTTTGTTTTATGGTGACGCTTGTAGTTCACGTAACTTAAATAATATCTGCCCGAATGCTTTTTGTAGGTAACACTAAAATCATATTCTACTTTAATCGGCTTCCATTTTTGTCTTTCCTCGTTTACATAGAAACTTCTTCCTTGAGATGAATAATTGCTTGCAACAACATGAGTTTCATTTTTTACAACTGCAAAATCTTTAATTTTAATATACAGTTTGCCCGAATATTTAGTTGCATAATAATCTCCGGTATTACTTAATATTGGTCTTTTGCTTTTGTATCCAATAACCCAAATTGAGTCATTTTCATAAGCTGTAATTTGCTCAAGTTTTAAATCATAGAAATCAAGATGATTGCCATTTAAAATGTTTCCACGGCCACGAACAATGTCCATCTCTAGTAATTCATCCAAATAAGTTGATCCGTCGGCCAGAGATGCTGTTTCAAAGTTTTTGCGAACTTGTAAAAATTTGTATCCTCTTTCTTTAAATACCTGATATGCATCGGCTCTTTGATAGCCTTTGTCATCATAAATGCGAATTGCAGCTTCTCTAAGTCGATTTAGCTTCTCGTTTTTAAATTTTTCTGAACGATAATAAACATCATAATTGAATGGCGTTTGAAGATAATTGTCTGGAATTCTTTCAATAGCAGTTTTAATTCTTTTTTTCAAGACTAAGGATTCAGCCATCACTTCAACCTCTGCAATGCTATAATTTTGAGGGGTCAGATCTATTTTTAAGGTGTCTCCACCCATGCACAATCTAACGCTTTTTGAAAAGGTCGAAAATCCAACGGCTGACGCTTGTATGGTTTGATCTATAAGTTTCACCGGTATTTTAAGCTCAAAAATTCCATCTAAATTAGAAGCTGCTCCAATATAGGATCCGATTACGCCAACATTGGCGAAAGGAATTGGCTCGTTCGTTTTGTCATTGGTTAATTTTCCAACAATTCGAATTATTTTAGGTGTTTCTTGATCTTCTTGCGCTAAAGCGGATAGAGAAAGAAATATTGCTGAAAGTAATAGGATAAAGTATTTTTGCATAGGTATGTGTATTTGATCAGTCTTATTCATATTTAGAAGTACTATCAATTCTCTTGCCATAAAATGATAATTTAAATTTAAACTTCATTTTGTGTTTTTGTTTCGGAATTGAGTTTATACTACAAAGATATGTTTATGATAGGTTTAGAAAAGGGGTATGATCAGTTTTCATGATAAAAAATGTTAATTTTTATGATATCTGTTTATTTTTCGTTGAAATAGAAATATCTTCGTTTGCTATAAGTAGACAAATTACCGAACAAAGTTTAGATTTGGTTTACATATCTGTTATTAAAAAATGATCTTATGAAAAAGAAAATATTAGCCCTGTCCTTACTTCCTTTATTCCTATTCTCATGTGTTGTATCTAAAAAGAAATACGAAGAGTTGGAATATGCAAAAAGACGTAGTGATGCTAAAGTTGTTGCTCTTGATAAAGAAAATTCTAAAAAAGGAAAACAAATCAATCAGTTGAATTCTAAATTGGATCAAACTTTATCAGAGTATAACGAGATGAAAAATAGCATGTCGGAGAGTAATGCAATGAAAAATACCGAGATTGATGATTTAAGTACAGAGTTAATGGGCTTAGCGTCTGATACTACAGAGCTGAAAGTACGCTTGTTGGAAACATTAGATAAATACAATTCTGCTTTAAATAGAAATGAGGAAAACAATGTGCAAATTTCTGGTTTGTTAAAGCAAATTAGTGTTCTAAAGCAAGAGTCTTCTAAATTGAGCCAAGATATAAAGACAGCTGGCGTTGATGCAGAATGGGAGAAGAAGAAAGTTGCAACAGAAGCGCGAAAGGCTTTAGATGCTTTAAAGCAAAAGGATAATGAAATAAGCACCTTGAAAAGTGAAATTCTTGAAAAAGATGGAAAATTAAGCTGGTTGAGAAAAGTAAAAGAGCAGAATGAAGCTGAAATAGAGAAGCTTACCAATCAGGTTAATTTATACAAAAAAGAATACGAGAAGGCGCTTTCAAAATAAGTTTAGACATGAATAGATGAAGGAACATTGGGATCAGCGATATGCTGAATCGAAATATATTTATGGAACAGCAGCTAATTTGTTTTTCGAGGAACAGTTAGCAAGATGCAAGCCTGCTTCAATATTATTACCTGGAGATGGTGAGGGGCGAAACGCGGCTCATGCTGCTCGTCAAGGCTGGAAGGTTGATGCTTTTGATTACAGTGATCAGGCTGTTGAAAATGCTCAAGAGTTTTTGAAGTCTCAAAATGTTGAGGCGAATTTCTATCTTTCAAGTATTCTAGAGCATGAGACTGTTCAAGAAAAGTACGATGCAATTGGTTTTTTCTACTTGCACCTGCATTCTAAAGATAGGCCACTTGCACATCGATTTCTTTCAGATTCAATAAAGCCAGGTGGTGTTCTTATTCTTGAGGTGTTTTCTAAGCTTCAACTTGGAAGAGGTACTGGTGGACCAAGAAATGAAGATATGCTGTATAGTTTAGCAGAGATTAGAAATGATTTTAGAGAATTCGATTCTTTGATGTTGGAAGAACTTGAGGCTGAATTATCTGAAGGAGAATTGCACAAAGGGAAGGCGATGCTAATTCGTTTTGTTGGTGTGAAAAAGTAGTCTTTGATTATTTTGATTTATTAAATGTGAATATCTAGCTTTGTAGCCATGGAAGTTTTATTGATAGCAATTGTTGCAATTGCAGGAGTCGCATTTCTGACAACCTATATTGGTCAGCGTTGGAAATCGAACAAAGAAGAAGAAGAGGTTGAGGTAGCTGCCGAACCGATGGAGGAGTGTTGTGGTGCTCATGAGGTTTGTGAGACTGATTTGATCAATAAAATGTCCGAGGAGATCATTTATTATGAAGATGAAGAATTGGATGCTTATAAAAACTTTGAAGAAAATGATTATAATGATGATCAGATAGACGAGTTTCGTGAGGTTCTTTATAGTTTAAAAGAGAAGGAAATGGAAGCTTGGCTTAGAAGTTTAGAATTAAGAAAGATCGAATTGCCTTCTGTAATTAAGTCAGAACTTGTTTTTATGCTTGTAAGAAGTTAGGCTTTTTACAAATACAAATAATTGATTTATAAGTATTTTATTTTCAGTATAAAATATATTTTCTATTTTTCAGATCTTCTTGTTTTTACTTCATTCGTATAATACTATAAAAGATGGCTGAGTTCGTTATTTAATTTGTACCTTTGCGGCTCATAAATTTTATAGAATGAATTCATTTGAAAATCTTGGCCTTTCTGAGGCTATCCTAGGAGCTATCAAAGAGTTAGGCTTCGAAAATCCAACACCTATTCAAGAAAAAGCAATTCCTGTTCTTTTAGAGGGAAGATCGGATTTTGTTGGTTTGGCTCAAACTGGTACTGGGAAAACGGCGGCTTATGGTTTACCTTTGCTCGAACTTATCGAGCAAGACGAAAAATTACCACAAGCTTTGATTCTATCCCCGACAAGGGAATTGGGAATCCAAATTGCAGACGACTTAAGACTATTTTCTAAAAATATTTTGAACCTTAATGTTGTGAACGTTTATGGCGGCGCTAGCATTGATGATCAAATCCGAAAATTAAGGAGAGGTGCGCATGTTATTGTTGCAACTCCTGGCCGTCTACTTGATATGATTAGACGTAAAGCAGTAAATCTATCTAAAATTGAATATTTAATCCTTGATGAGGCAGATGAAATGCTGAACATGGGATTTAAAGAAGATATAGATTCTATTCTTACAGCTACTTCTGATGATAAATTGACATGGTTGTTCTCTGCAACGATGCCAAAGGAAGTTCGTCGTATTGCAAAGAATTACATGACTGATCCTGTAGAAGTTACTGTTGGATCAGGAAATGCAACGAATGTAAACATTGCTCACCAATATTATTTAATTAATAATCGTGATCGTTATAATGTTTTAAAAAGAGTAGTTGATTATTATCCTGATATTTTTGGTATCGTTTTTTGTCGTACCCGTAAGGAAACGCAGGAAGTTGCTGAATTATTAATGAAGGATGGTTATGCTGCTGATGCTTTACATGGTGATCTTTCTCAAGTTCAGCGTGATAAGGTAATGAGAAGTTTTAAAAATAAAACTCTTCAGCTTTTGGTTGCTACTGATGTTGCAGCTAGAGGAATTGATGTGGATGACTTAACCCACGTAATTCATTACAACTTACCAGATGAGTTAGAATTCTACACACACAGAAGTGGACGTACTGCTAGAGCAGGTCGATCGGGAGTTTCTATTGCATTGGTAACACCTCGTGATGAAAGAAAAGTAAAAGATCTTTCAAGAAAATTGAAGGTTGATTTTGCTCAGGTAAAAGTTCCTGTTGGAGAAGAAGTTTGTGAAAGACAATTGCTTCACTTTATGAATCGTATAAAGGAAGTAAGCTTGGAAGAAAACAATATTGAGACATATTTCGAAGCTATAAATGGTGAATTGGCCGATTTAGGCAGAGAAGATATTATCAAAAAATTCGTTTCTCTTGAGTTTAATCGTTTCATGGATTATTATAAAAATACTCCAGACTTGAATATGAAATCTTCGACTCAGAAAAGAGCTCAAAGATCTACCGAGAGAAATGATAGTGATAGCAACGAAGATAGAATGTTTATCAATATTGGTAAAAAGGATGGTATTGATGTACCTCGCCTTTTAACTTTAATTCACAAGCAGTGTGGTGTTAGAGGTAAAAATATTGGTCGTGTTGACTTAAAAGGAGTGTTTTCATTCTTTGATGTTGAAAAAGAGTTTACAAATGAGATTGTAAAAGGTTTTGCTGGAGCTGAAGTAGGCGGAAGAAAAATTCGTATTGAAGTTTCTGGAGAACGTCCAACAGAAAGCAGTCATCGTAAGGGAAGACCTAGAAGTGACAGAGGTGATAGAAGTCGTGGTAGTTCTGATCGAAGTCGTGGTGGTTCTGACCGAGGCAAAGAATCTTTTAGAGATAGAAGAAGAAAAAATAATGATAGTTCGAGATATTAAGATATAAAAAAAGGGAAGCTTACTGCTTCCCTTTTTTTTGTCAAATAATTAGTAGTTATTACTTTGAGAGTTTAAAATTTGTTAAATTATTAATGTTACGTTAATCAAATTTTTGAAATAATTTTTTTATGTAGTTTTTTATTTAGATTAAATTTATTTAATTTTAGTAGAGGGAAATCAATTTCCTGATTATATTTTTTAAATAAATTGTTACCTAAAAATTAAACTATGCATAAAAAACACCTAAGAATAGCAATTGTACTATTGCTTGCTATTTTTATTTCCCCGCTAGTAAAAGCCCAAAACGCCGACCAAAAATGGGGCGTAGGATTATATCTAAACTTTAATGATTACAAAGGCGATATTGCCAATGATTTTTGGAAATTCAAAAATACTGAACCATTAATCGGGTCGGCAACTCTAAATCGCTATTTAAATCCTTCATTCGATGCACTTGTTCGATTGAGTTACTTTAATGTAGAGTCGAGTGGGACATTAGGTTATTTTGATGACTGGATGTTCAATGCGAATTTAAACATGAAGTACAAATTCAATAATGGTTATCTTTTAAAAGAAGATGCTGTAATTTCTCCTTTCCTTGTTGCAGGGCTTGGCTATACTAACATGGATACAAAAGGTCGTGTAATGGGGGGAAATTTTAATAAGCAATATGACAATATGAACTTTTATTATGGAGCAGGATTGACATTTAAAATTGATGATCGTTGGAGTGTTGCTGTCGAATCTGGAATTTTCTATCCATTAAACGACAAGTATGATGGTTATAAAAATAAGCAAAGGGATACAGAGGCGTATCATGATAAATTCATGCACAATACAATTGGTGTAATTTACAGTTTTGGTAAATCAGCTGATTCTGATGGTGATGGAGTAAGCGATAAGCGAGATGAATGCCCAGGAACTCCTTCTGGAGTTGCTGTTGATAAAAAAGGTTGTCCTCTTGATTCTGATGGTGATGGTGTAGCCGATTATATGGATGAATGTCCAATGTTAGCAGGAGATCCTTTGTTAGATGGTTGTCCTGACTCTGATGGTGATGGAGTAGCTGATAAAAAGGATAAGTGCCCTGATGTAAAAGGTCTAGTTCAATTTGATGGTTGCCCTGATTCTGATGGTGATGGCGTTCAAGACTCTGAAGATAAGTGTCCAACAGTAAAAGGATTAAAAGCTTTTGACGGTTGCCCTGATACTGATGGCGATGGTGTAATTGATTCAAAAGATAAATGTCCAACTACAAAGCCAGGCTATAAAGTGGACGTAAACGGTTGTGCGCTTGATAATGATAAAGATGGCGTTGTGAATGAGGAGGATAAGTGTCCTGAGGTTGCAGGTTTGTCAAGTAATTATGGTTGTCCAGAAGTTAAGGCTGAGGTGCAAAAAGAGCTTGAGTTTGCAGCTAAAAATGTTAATTTCTCTTCAGGGAAAGATGTTCTAACAGCTAAGTCTAGAAAAATTTTAGATGAAGTTGTTGAAATTTTGAATAATTACCCAGCATACTCTTTAAAGATTTCTGGTTATACAGATAGCCAAGGAAAAGATGAAATGAATCGTATATTATCAGAAAAGAGAGCTAATGCAACTAAAAAATTCCTAACTGAAAAAGGAATTTCTGCGAATCGAATTATTGCGAAAGGGTTTGGTGAAGTAGAGCCAATTGCAACCAATGCTACTGCTGCGGGTAGAGCTCTTAATAGAAGAGTAGAATTTGAAATGTTTATTAAATAATCACTAAAATAAAAAATGAAAATGGATTTTGATGCTATTATAGGGAAATCTGACCAATTTGTTAATATGGCAATGGAGTACGCTCCAAAATTATTATTAGCAATTATTACTCTCCTTGTTGGATTGTGGATTATTAAAGTTATCTGTAAAGGAATAGGACGCTTAATGGAAAGTAGAAATGTGGATGCAACCTTGCGACCATTTTTTATGAGTATGTTAACAATTTCGCTAAAAGTGATGTTGTTTATTACCGTTGTTGGAATGGTGGGAGTAGAAATGACTTCATTTATTGCCATATTAGCAGCTGCAGGTTTAGCGATCGGTATGGCTCTTTCGGGTACGTTACAGAACTTTGCTGGCGGCGTGATGATTTTAATTTTTAAGCCTTTTAAAGTAGGAGACGTTCTAGAAGCTCAAGGGTATCTTGGTGTTGTTCAGGAAATTCAGCTTTTTAATACGATTTTGCTTTCCTTAGATAATAAAACAATTATTATTCCTAATGGTGGTTTGTCAACTGGTTCAATGGTTAATTATTCAACTCAACCAACACGTAGAGTGGATATGACTTTTGGAATTGGTTATACTGATGATATCGATAAAGCCAAAGGTATTTTGGATGGTTTGTTAGCTAATCACGAAAGTGTTTTGAAAGATCCTGCTCATTTTATAGCTGTTTCTGAATTAGCAGATAGCTCTGTGAATTTTACGGTTAGAGCTTGGGTTAATGGAGCTGATTATTGGACTGTTTTCTTCTATATGCAAGAAACTGTTAAGAAAGAATTCGATAAGAACAATATTGGCATTCCATTTCCTCAGAGAGATGTTCACGTTTACAATCATTAGACCATTTAATATGGTTTTATATAAGGGAGACTTCGGTCTCCCTTTTTTTGTGCATTTCGGAGAATATTAAACGAAATTTGATGAAAAGTATATGATGTATTTCGTATTTTTGTTGGAATATATTTTAAGATTTTATGATGAAAATTACCAAGGGCAGAATAATAGGAGTTTCAATTTTATTTGTACTTTTTCTTATTTTTTTATTGCTTTCAACTGCAGTTAAATACTGGATTAATAAAAATTCTAAAGAGTTAATGGGGCGGAAACTGGAGCTTACTGAATTGCATTTTAATTATGCAAAAGTAGCGGTTCGAGTAGTTGGTTTTAAACTATATGAACAGAATGAAAAAGATTTATTTGTTGCTTTTGATGAATTGTATATTAACCTTAGTCCTTGGAGCTTACTTGCAGGAGAATATTCTGTAAGTGAAATTTACCTGGATGGATTGGATCTTTCAGTTATTCAGAACGAGCAAGGATTTAATTTTGATGATCTGATAGAGGAACAAGAAGTTGAAGTGGATAGCAGTGCTATTCAGGAAGATGAACAAGTGCTTAAGTTTGCCATTCATAATATTGAGTTTAAAAATGGTGCCCTTAGATACATGGATACCGATAAGGATAATGAGATTGATTTAAAAGATATTAATCTAGCCTTGCCGTTAATCGCGTGGAACAATGAAAAATCAGAAATGGGTGTTGATTTTTCAATGGGGAAAGAAGGTAATGTATCTATTAGTGCTGATGTTGATCATGCTACAGAACGCTATTCTATTGATTTAGGTGTAAGCAATATTGATATTAGTCCTTTTGTGGCTTACCTTAAAGAATATATGAGAGTTAACTCACTACAAGGAAAGGTGAATACGCAACTTCATATTGATGGTAGTATGAGTAATTTTACGGATGTGATCATTGATGGTCTTGTGAAGTTAGAAGATTTTGAGTTGACTGATGAGAAAGATAAACGGTTTGTTGCTGCAAAAACAGCAAAAGTGAATTTGGATTCGATTAATTTAGGGGTATCTCATTATGAAATTGCTAGCATTGAGCTTGATTCTGTAGAATTATATACCGTACTAAATACAGATAAAAGTAATATTGAGACTATTTTTGAGCCGGTACTGATTTCAGATAGTTTGTTGACTGACTCAATTGTTGTTGAAGAGGAATCTGCCCCATTGTATTATCAAATTGATACGCTAATACTTTCAAATGGATTTGTGGAATTTGAAGACAATACCCTAAATCGAAAATTTGTTTATTCCATGAGTAATATGGCTGTGGAAATGGGCAAAATTACAGAGAAAGCAACAAGCGTTCCTGTAAAGTATACAATGAATTTAAATGGAAGTGGAAATTCATCAGGCAAACTGAATTTTAGTTTGATAAATTACTTTGATTTTGATTTCGAGGGAAAGGTGAAACAAATGGATTTAATGAGTTTTTCGCCATATACAGAATATTATATTGCCAGACCAATAACACAAGGTAAATTTAATTATTCTTGTAGTATTGATATGACGCCAACTCAATTAACAAATCAGAATAATTTAAGAATCTCTGAAATTGAATTTGGGAATAAAACAAAGGATCCGAATACGATAAAAGCTCCAGTTCGTTTAGCTCTTTATTTGCTAAAAGATCAGAACGATATTATAGCCTTTGATCTACCTGTGAGTGGTAATCCGCAGGACCCGAAGTTTGGAGTAGGGAAAATTATTTGGAAAACGTTAATGAACTTTTTAGTGAAAACAGCTACCAAGCCATTCGGTATGTTAGGAAGTTTGACAGGAACAAATCCAGATAACATCAAATCGCTTCCGTTTAATTATTTGGAGAGTCATGTAAATGATATTCAAAAAGAGCGATTGAAGCAGATTGCAAAAATTTCTAAAAAGAAGACTGAGTTGAAGTTTTCGTTTACTCAGGAAACAAATCCGGAAGAAGAAAGAAATTTATTTGCAATACAGGAATGTGCTAATTTATTTTATAAAAATAACGGGCAGGGTGAAATTTCAATGAAAGCTGATGAATTATTTAATTGGGCTAGAAATAATATTGAATTTCATAGTTTTATTAATCAAGCGCTAGCTCCAATAAATCAGGATTCATTAATCTCTATTTGTGTAAAGATGATTGGAGAACAAGAGTTGGACAAATTGTTTGAAAAACAACTGGAAGATCGAAATTCAAATCTTCGCAACTATATGAAGGATAGCTTATTGCTTCCTATTGACTGTATTGATGTGAGTACATCTGATTTAAAGAATATTTCGGATCAACAAAAGGAAACAAATTATCGGGTTGAGGTTTCCTTAAAATAATACTTTGTTTTGTTCAGTAATATGAAAATATAGTCTACTTTAATGGTCGAAATTGAATTCTAACTTATTTATTAAGTTTCCTGTTTTTACAAAGTATCTTGTAAAACTAGGTGTTTTTTTATATGTTTGTTAAACTATGAACGAAGACATTAACTTATATTTCATCACCAAATGGAAATCCCAATTTAAAAAGGGATTGTTGGAATATATCATTCTTTTACTGCTGAGATCCAAACCATGTTATGGTTATGAATTGATTAGCGAAATGAATCAGTTTACTTCTCTAGAGATAGCTGAAGGTACCATATATCCACTTTTAAACAGGTTAAAGAAAGAAAAACTGGTTACGTCCGAATGGGCTGAAATGGATACAGGTATACCTCGAAAATATTATAAACTTACCGATGAGGGAACAGCTCATTTAAAGGTTATGAAAGAGTATGTAGATTCTTTAAATCTTTCGATTACAAGGATTCTAGAGAGTGTGTGATAATTTTATGAAAACCAGTCAATTGTAAAGGTATGAAAAGCTATATTTTATCCTTGGATCAAGGAACTTCTGTATCGAAAGCTTTAATTGTTAATAAGGATGGAGAAATTGTTGCTCAAGTAAAAAAGGAGTACGAACAATATTACCCTAAGCCAGGTTGGATAGAGCAGGATGCTAAGGAAATTTGGTATTCACAAGCATCGGTTGCGGAAGAAGTGTTAGAGAAGGCGGGATTAACAGGTGAAGATATTGCTGGTATTGGAATCGCAAACCAACGAGAAACAACTATTATTTGGGATCGGGAAACAGGTCAGCCTATATATAATTCTATTGTTTGGCAGGATAAGAGAACATCACAATACTGCGACGAACTAAAGAAAAAAGGTTATTCCGATAAGATAAAAGAAAAGACAGGACTGATTTTAGATGCGTTCTTTTCTGGAACAAAAATAAAATGGTTACTTGATAATGTTGAGGGAGCCAGAGAAAAAGCAGAACAAGGAAAACTGGCATTTGGAACTGTTGATACGTGGTTGATTTGGAAGCTAACCAAAGGCGAGACACATGTGACAGATATGTCCAATGCAAGTCGAACAATGCTTTATAATATTCACGATTTGAAATGGGATCAGGAACTTCTTGACTTGTTAGATATTCCAGCATCTTTACTGCCGAAAGTTAGTACTTCGAGTGAAGTATATGGAACAACTAGAAGATCAATGTTTGGTACTAATATTCCTATTTCGGGAATTTGTGGAGATCAGCAAGCAGCTATGTTTGGACAAGTGTGTTTTGACAAAGGAATGGTTAAAAACACCTACAATACAGGCTGTTTTATTTTAATGAATACAGGTGACAAGCCAGTAGAATCTAAAAATGATTTAATTACGACAATTGCCTGGGGTATTGGAGACAAGGTTACTTATGCTCTGGAAGGTAGTGTCTTTATTGGAGGTGCTGTTATACAATGGTTGCGTGATGGATTGGGCTTAATACATTCCATAGAAGAAATTGAAACCTTAGCCTTAACAGAAAAGGACAATGGTGGTATATATATTGTTCCTGCATTTACAGGATTAGGCGCACCCTATTGGGATCAATATGCGAGAGGTACATTCTGGGGTTTGAATATGAGCACGAGTATTGGACATATTGCGAGAGCTTCTTTGGAGTCAATAGCTCATAGATCTACGGATGTTTTAAAGACCATGGAGGCAGATTCAGGTATTAGTTTCACGGAACTTAGAGCTGGTGGAACAATGGTCAATAATACTTTACTACAATATCAATCAGATTATTTTGATATACCTGTTGTACAGTCGGAAATAAAGGATATTTCGGCGATGGGAGCGGCATATTTAGCTGGTTTAGGTGTTGGTTTTTGGGAAAACATGGATGAAATTCGTGGTTTATGGAAAGTTGCGAATGAATTTAATGTGAAAATGGATGAGAAAACAGTAAAACATCATAAAAAGTATTGGGAAAAAGCAGTTAACCGATCTCTTAATTGGTTGGATTCGGAAGACTAATTTCTAGGTAAAATATATTGAGAGCCGTACTTTTTAAGTACGGCTCTTTTTAATTTGAATTGATTTTGACTTTTTAAATTAAGATATTTTAACATTTATTTAGAAGGTTAAAGTGTTATTAGTCAATGCTATTTAGGTGTATTGTAGACTTTAGTCTAAATAAAAATTAGCAATTTTAATGCTACGTACCTTGTAAAGCTAAGTATTTTATTTAGCTTTGTATCGAGGGTTTACAAAAAGGAAGTAGTTCTTACTCTTTCTCAGTTAAAGTTCTTTGGAAGTAATACTTCCAATTTTTTTCAAAAGCTACATAGTTATACAATGTACTTTGCAAACGGATTTATTTTGTTATATAAAATTACTCGACAATGGAAGATCAAAGATTTGATTTAGAAGTAGGGAATCGACTTTACGATTTTTTCCTCGACATTTTGACAGTACAGAAAGGCAATAATGTTCGAGATGAAGAAAATACATATGGAAGTATTTGGGAGTTCTGGGAAAAGGAACTTTAGAAGTTCATAAAAAGATAATTTATAATTTATTGAGCTGATATGAAAAGAGATAAGATGATTAGAGAGATTGAGAGTTTAGATCGTAAGTGGGATGTGATCATCGTTGGTGGTGGAGCGTCAGGTTTAGGATCAGCTATCGAATCGGCTACGAGAGGTTATAAAACTTTACTTTTAGAACAAGATGATTTTGCTAAAGGAACATCAAGCAGAAGTACGAAGTTAGTACATGGAGGAGTTCGCTACCTAGCACAAGGAAATATTTCTCTTGTATTAGAAGCGCTAAGAGAGAGAGGCTTAATGAAGCAAAATGCTCCACATCTTGTAAAAGATCAGTCATTTATCATTCCTAATTACACGTGGTGGGGAACTCCTTACTATACCTTAGGACTTACAATGTATGATTTAATGGCAGGTAAGTTAGGTTATGGCCGTTCTTTACCATTTTCTAAGAAACGTACTTTAAAATACATTCCGACACTTAAGAGTGAAAACCTTTGCGGTGGAGTTGTATACCATGATGGACAATTTGACGACGCTAGATTAGCAATTAATTTGTGTCAGACCTTTGTTGAAAATGGAGGCGTTGCACTTAACTATATGAAAGTTGAGGGAATTCAAAAATCAAATGGTAAAGTGAATGCTGTATCAGTAAGAGATATGGAAAGCGGTAAAACTTATACTTTAGAAGGGAAAGTTGTTTTAAATGCTACGGGAGTTTTTGTTGATCAAATCATCAAAATGGATGAGCCAAAAGCCCGTGATATCGTAAAAGTTAGCCAAGGAGTACACTTGGTATTAGATAAGGAATTTATTCCAGGTGATTATGCACTAATGATCCCAAAAACATCAGATGGACGTGTATTGTTTGCTGTGCCTTGGCATAATAAAGTAGTTGTTGGAACGACTGATGTACATAAAGATACGGCTGAAATAGAGCCAAGAGCTTTGGAAGAAGAAGTAAATTTCATTTTGGAAACAGCGGGACGCTTTTTAGCGAAACCTCCTAAAAGATCAGACGTAAGAAGTGTATTTGCAGGTTTGAGACCATTAGCTGCACCAAGTGGAGAAGGAAAGAAAACCAAAGAGATTTCGAGAGGACATAAAATTGTAGTTTCAAAATCTGGAATGGTAACACTTACAGGTGGTAAATGGACTACTTACCGTCAAATGGCAGAGGATGTTATGAATACGGTAGCAAATACAGGAGGTCTACCTGAAAAGAAATCAGTAACGCGAAACTTAAAAATACATGGCTATAAGAAAAATGTTGATTTAAAAAATCCAATGTATTTCTACGGAGCAGATGAAGAGAAAATACTAAGTATTGCGAAAGAAGAAGAAGGATTAGCAGAATATTTAAGCGAAAAATTAAAGGTAATTAATGCACAAGTAGTTTGGGGAGCAAGATACGAAATGGCTAGAACTGTTGAAGATATTTTATCTCGTAGAACCAGATGTTTGTTATTAGATGCCGAAGAAAGTATAAAAATGGCTCCCAAAGTAGCGGAATTATTAGCTAAAGAGCTAGGCTACGATAAGGCTTGGGAAGAGAATCAAGTTGAAGAATATAGAGAATTAGCATCTCGATATATATTACAATAATTTGTTTGCAGGTTGATTTGCAATGAGGTTTAGCAATGGAAGTTAGTACTTCGGGAATGATTATAGTACTAGGATAATTGTTAGTTTAATAATATTAATCGGTTAGTTTTTGGCACAAAATTAGCTCAGCGCAAATCAACTTACATTTTACACCAGGAAGAAAGGTGGTTATTTAGTCACCTTTCTTCCATCCTCTAAAAAGAGAAATTTACAGTTCTATTGATATGTTGAAAAATGAAAGTTTTAAGTGAGATTTTTTTTTACCATATCGTTGCAATCGATTACAAATATTGATGAGTACTGATAAAATGAAGAAGTGGATGAAAATTAATTGCGCCTTAATGTTTTGACTGGTAGTGTTATCGAGGGTGGTGATTTTTTTTAAGTGACTGACGCAAACGATATAGCCAAATAAGATAATAAATGAACTAAATACAATGTTTTGATCGAAATAAAAATACTTATTTCATCCATTGAAATACATTAAACAAAACGAACTGATAGAAATCTAGAAGAACCGGATCGATAATTATCGATAAGGGTACTATTAAATTGATAATTGAATACCACAATAACCCAAAATTAAAATTGAAATGAAAGACAAGTTTATTTTAGCATTAGACCAAGGAACTACAAGTTCACGTGCAATCGTTTTTAATAAAAAAGGCGAAATGATTTCTACTGCACAAAAAGAGTTTACACAAATCTTTCCTCAGCCAGGTTGGGTTGAGCATGATGCAAACGAAATTTGGTCTACACAGGCTGGTGTTGCTGCAGAAGCAATAACAATTGCAGGTGTTAACGGATTAAGTATTGCAGGTATTGGTATCACTAACCAGAGAGAGACAACTGTTGTTTGGGATCGTGAAACTAGTGAGCCGATTTACAATGCAATCGTTTGGCAAGATAGAAGAACATCTAAGTATTGTGATGAATTAAAAGCACAAGGACATGCTGATATGATTCAGGACAAAACTGGTTTAATTATCGATTCTTATTTTTCAGGTACTAAAGTTAAGTGGATTCTTGATAACGTTGAAGGTGCTCGTGAAAAAGCAGAAGCTGGAAAATTAGCTTTTGGTACTATCGATAGCTGGTTAATCTGGAAATTAACTCAAGGTGCAGTTCACGTAACAGATGTTTCGAATGCAAGTAGAACACTACTTTATAACATCAAAACTCTTGAGTGGGATACTGAAATGTTAGAGCTTTTAAACATTCCAGGAAGTATGCTTCCAGAGGTTAAGTCTTCTTCAGAAGTATATGGACACACTACTTCAACATTATTTGCTCATAAAGTACCTATCGCAGGTATCGCTGGTGACCAGCAAGCTGCAACTTTCGGACAAATGTGTATGGAGCCAGGTTCGGTTAAGAATACTTATGGTACAGGTTGTTTCATGCTTTGTAATACAGGAAACAAGCCAGTAAAATCTAATAATAACTTATTAACGACTATTGGTTGGCAAATCAACGGAGAAACTACTTACTGTTTAGAAGGAAGTATCTTCATGGGTGGTGCAATTGTACAATGGTTACGTGATGGACTAGGTATTATCAAATCATCTTCAGATGTAGAGGCTTTAGCAACTTCGGTTGAAGATAATGGTGGTGTATTTATGGTTCCTGCTCTTACAGGTTTAGGAGCTCCACATTGGGATCAGTATGCTAGAGGAACAATTGTAGGTCTTACAAGAGGTTCAACTGCTGCTCACATTGCAAGAGCTGCTCTAGAAGGAATCGCTTTCCAGGTGAGAGACGTATTAAAGTCGATGGAAGCTGATGCTGGTATCGAAATTAGAGAACTACGTGTTGATGGTGGTGCTGCAATTAATAACTTATTAATGCAATTCCAATCGGATGTTTTAGATGCTCCGGTTTATCGTCCAAAAACTCTTGAAACAACAGCTCTTGGTGCTGCTTACTTAGCTGGTTTAGCTGTAGGATACTGGGATGGTGTTGAAGATATCAAAGAACAGTGGCAAATGGATAAGAAATTCGAGCCAACAATGCCAGAAGACGAAGCGAAGAGATTACTTACCGGATGGGATAAGGCTCTAGGTCGTTCAAAGAACTGGGATATAGACGCATAATTAATAACAAAACTATTTGATAGAATGCCAGATAGGTGATGGATTGATTTGAGAAGATGAAACTATCTGGCGTTTATTTATTTAAATAAAAACCGTAAAAAATCTAATGTCATGAGTGAGTTTATTGCAGAATTTTTAGGAACAATGCTACTTATTTTACTTGGTAACGGAGTTGTAGCAAACGTAGTATTAAATAAAACAAAAGGAAATAATAGTGGTTGGATCGTAATCACAATGGGATGGGGACTAGCTGTATTTACAGGTGTTGCTGTTGCAGGTCCAGTTTCAGGAGCACACATTAACCCAGCAGTAACTATTGGTTTAGCTGTAGCAGGTATGTTTGCATGGTCAAAAGTAGGTCTATTTATTGCAGCTCAAATGTTAGGAGCAGCTATGGGAGCATTCCTTGTATGGTTAATGTATCGCGATCATTTCAATTCAACTGAAGACGGTGGAGCTAAACTAGCTTGTTTCTCTACAGGTCCAGCTATCAGAAACTTAGGAAGTAACGCAATTAGCGAGGTTATTGGAGCATTTGTATTGATGTTTGTAATCTTTTATTTAGCAGGTCCTTCGTTTGAAGGTGCAGGCGTAGAAGGTGCTAAGATTGGTTTGGGAACTTTAGGTGCTTTACCTGTTGCTTTATTAGTTGTTGCTATTGGTCTTTCTTTAGGTGGAACTACTGGATATGCAATTAACCCTGCAAGAGATTTAGGTCCAAGAATTATGCACGCTATTCTTCCTATGGATAACAAAGGAACAAGTGACTGGGGATATTCTTTAATTCCTATTGTTGCACCAATTGCAGGAGCAGTTATAGCAGCGGCACTTTTTATGTTCTTATAATAAATTGCCACTACAAAAATTAACCTATCTATTGAGATTTGGGTTCGCATGTAATCCAAATCTCATCAGAATCTAATTTAAATAAAGATGAAAAAAATTACATTTAAAATAACCACATTACTAGTTTTGATTATTATCATGGCTTCTAATGTTTCAGTTAACGCACAAGGAAAAGTAACAGTTAGCCCATCGGTAACTACTCGTCACTACTGGAGAGGTATCATGGTAAGTAATACAGCGAACTTCGAAATGGATCTTGCTTATACAAACGAAAACTTCACATTTGGAGCTTGGGGTGGATATGCTTTCGATAATACATACTCAGAGTTTGATTTCCATGTAGGATACAAATTTAGCGATCATTTTAATGTTGCAGTTTGGGATTTATTTGCAAACAGAGACAGAGCTTCTATCGACGATTACAACTATTTAGATTTAGATAGAAAAACTACAAATCACTTAATTGATGCAGCTTTTAATTTCTATTTTACTGAGCAATTTCCTATGAGTGTTACTGTAGCTACTATGCTTTATGGTCGCGATTTAGATGAAGAAGGAAAACAGAACTATTCAACTTACGTTGAGTTTGGATACCCTGTAAAAATTGGTGGAGAAACTGTATCATTATTCGCAGGTCTTAACCCATTCGAAAATCAAGTATACGGAAAAAGCGTTGGTTTCGTAAACATTGGAGCAACTGCAACAAGAGAAATCAAAATAAACGATAATTTTGCTTTAAATGCATGGGCTAAGATTGGTATTAACCCACAAGCAGAAACAGCAAACTTGATCTTAGGAATAGGATTCTAAATATATGCTCTGAATTAAATCATAAATTTGTTTCTCGATTTAATTCACGTTCATAGATTAATTAACGATCAACGATTAAATCTCGCCTCCAATTTTGGAAGGCGAGATTTTTTGTTTACTACCAAACGATGGTTTTATATTCAATCGTTTCGTGGTTGATATCGTAACCACTTGTTGCCGTTTCCGATTCGAACATGTAGGCACAAACGGCAAGCGTGTAGCTTGTTCCTTTTTCTGGGGTAAAGTTTGCTAACCATCCACTCTTGCCGGGTTTAAAATTGTATGTATTACTTGTTAATCCTGCAGATATGAAAATACGATTTTTGTCAATTGCTGATGTTAATTTTACTTGGTAAACATCTGCTTTTTCAATCTCATCCCATGTAATGTCAAACTCATGTGTGTCACTATCATAGGTGAATTCTGTAATGTTCACTACTTCCATTCTTTCTTCTAGCAATTCATCTTTCAGTTTTAATACCTCGTTACCTGATGAGGTAATTTCGAATTCATAAATACCATTCTCAACATCGGTAGTTGTAAAATCGGAGCTTAAAGGAACACTTCGTAATCTGCTGCTACCTTCAAAAGTATCATCAAGATCGTAACGAGGAGTCGTTTCACCTTTGAACGTAACCGATGAGGAAAACAATGCCAAGTTAGAGTAGGTATAGATTACAGGCGCATGAACAACTTCTTCTCCAATTTTTACTGTGCGAACATAGATATCAACAGCTGCTTGGAAAACAGGATCCTGGAAATCATCATTATCACACGAAATTAAACTTGAAATAGAAAACACTGCTAGTAGGATTATTTTTAAACGCTTCATTTTTCTTAAAATATAAATTAATAGTAATTGTTGACTTATAGTCTGATGAAGGATTTTGGAATTGGTTGCTTAAAAAAAGCTGAAAAAATGAAGCTCAAAACTTTCCTAATTAACTTGATAAAAAAAACTGTAATTTTAACGCAACCTATTTGCAATAGATGCAACTAATAGGTAAATCTGTTGTGCCCTAAAGCTATAAATAAGTTGGAAAGCCGTCAATTAGACAAAATCATAAAGGATTGCATTAAAGGAAAGGCGAAAGCTCAAGAACTCCTTTATGTAACGTTTGCTCCTAAAATGTTAGGGGTATGCTTGCGCTATTCTAAAGATTTGGCAGAGGCAGAAGATACGCTTCAAGATGGCTTTATTAAGATTTTTCAGAATGTGAAATCTTATCAGTTTAAAGGTTCTTTTGAGGGTTGGATGAGAAGAGTGATGGTGAACACAGCCTTAGCTAAATTTCGACAAGAAAAGAAAATTCAACTTGTAGAGGAAGTTGTAGATATTGAAGATGAAGAGGATGAAAATTATGCAGAATCGGAGATTTCCATTGATATTTTATTGAAAATGGTACAAGAATTACCTGATCGGTATCGAATGGTGTTTAGCTTGTATGTTTTAGATGGCTATCCGCACAACGAAATTGCCGAAGTAATGGAAATTACAGTTGGCACATCGAAATCGAATTTGGCAAGAGGAAGAGCAATCTTAAAACAAAAAGTAAAAGAATATTTGGAGGTGAAACAGAACAATTTACGCGTATGCTAAACGATAACAAACATATCGATGGTCTTTTTGCTGATGGATTAAAAAATCTGTCTGTTCCACCTAATCCGAAAGTTTGGGAAGGGGTAAGCGGACAAATGCTTGCTGCTAAAAAAAGAAGATTGTTCGCTATTTATATCTGGACTGGACTTGCAGCATCTATTCTTTTGTTGTTGGCAATTGGGAATCGCTACCTTACCGATCAGCCTAATTACAATATGCAATTGGAAACACTAACGGAAAATACCAGTTCGAATGAAGGAAAAAGCGAAGCAAATACGAATAACAAACAAGTCGATCAGCTTAATGGTGCAAGCGTAGAAAAGGAAAGCAATATCAGCAATAAAAATAATGTGGAAAGGCTTGCTGATGAGAGCAGAAAAGAGGAATTGGCTGCAAGAAATATTGAGGCAGAATTACGAGAAAAGAAAAATGATGTTCATTTATCGGCAAATGCTGAGAGTAGGAATCAGGCGAAATTTATTAGTTCTAATACGAACTCTTTTGAAGCCTTGATAGCTTCAAAGAAGGAGAATAAGAATCCATCCTTTTTAGATCGTGAGTTTATTAAACTACTCGCCAATTCAGAAGAATCATTTGTACTTGCTAATGCTGAATTCGATTTGCCAACACAATTGTTGCCAAATACAAGCCAGTTTCAGCAAGAACCTTCTTTATCGCTTTTAGCGGATGAAATACAAATACAGAAGAACTTATTGGCTATTGAACAGCTAAAACAAAAGGAGATTAAAGAAAATAGATGGTCAGTAATCGGACAAGTTTCTTCTAGTTTTTCTTCCTATTCGGGAGATAGTAAAGGAAGTAACGCCGAAAAAGGAATTTGGAGTCTTGGTGGGGGAGCGAAGGTAAATTACGCAATGAATGAGAAAATAGCTTTTCAAACAGGAATCGTGTACAACCGTTTTGGTCAGGACATGAGTTCGGGTGGTGGCGGTGGTTTACTTTATGCTGATGCTCCTTTATCAGGAGAAGAAAATATGGAGAGAGTTGCAGTTTACCCAGCTCAGACCTCGGCCGGAGCAATTAAATTGAGTGCTGGAAACGCAAAGGATGCTGCTATGAATGAATATACCAGCAGCTATGTTTCATCCGATTACCTAATTCAAACTTTTAAGTCTATTGAAATACCGTTTTTAATGCGTTACAATTTGGTGCAGAAAAGGGTAGGCATGTTTGTATCTGGAGGCTTAAGCGCTAATTTGATTGTTGGAAATGGTGTTTACGATCAGTCGGAAGGAAATCGGAAAATAGGAGAAATAGATGGTATTCGAACCACGAATTTTAGTTCGCAATTTAGCTTTGGTTTGGAATACCGATTGAGTCCAAAATTACAAATTGGCCTGGAACCATCTATGAAATATTATCTGAACTCAATAAATAAAAGTAATCAGTACCAGTACAAGCCTTATTCTATTGGCATATTTACGGGTATTCGATACGATTTTTAAGTATATAAAGGTTTTCAACAACGAACCCGCATACGGGGTTCATTTACCTACTAATTACCTGCCCTGCACTTTGTGTGGGGCTTTTTTATTAATTTCTTCCTCTTCTAATACTCTGGCTTTTGTCAGGGCAGTTGCAACAAGACCAGCTGGTACGGTAACAACTCCAATTATCAATACAAAAAAAGTAAATGTTTTACCTCCTAGTGTTATTGGTACAATGTCACCGTAACCAACTGTGGTTAGAGTAACAATTGCCCACCAAAAACTGCTAAATATTGAACTGAATACATCAGGTTGTGCTTCATTTTCAAAGAAGTATATTCCAGAAGCAGTAAGGAATATTAAAATTCCAGTTACGATAAAAAATAGAACAATTTCTTCTTTAACGATTTTAGCAGCAATATGAAACCTGCGCAGCGCTCTATTGTATCGAATTAATTTTAAAGCTCGAAAGATTCTAAAAATCCTAAATGCTCTTAGTGCTCTTAAGTCAATGGCAGCTCTTAAATAAAAAGGCAGTATAGCAAGGAGATCAATTATTCCATAAAAACTAAAAATGTATTGTAAAGGTTTTTTGGCGACAAATATTCTAAGTATATACTCAACGGAAAAAATACTCACACAAGTAATTTCTATTAGAGATAAGATGTTTTTAGTTTCTAAACTGTTGTTTGGAAGTGTCTCAATCGAGAAGGCAATTAGAGAGAGTAAAATTAGCGTTTGAATAAAATAATCAAAGATTCTATCTAAATGGCTTGTATTATCTTCAACTATCAGTCTTAACTTATTTCTCATGTTGTTTTTTTAGATAGTTTATTTGATTTTTTATCTGAACGGGATCAAAATTAATCAATAATTATGGAACTAATGAAAGTGGAATTTATGAATTACATTTCAAATAATTTTGTCTATTAGATAAGTAGGATATTAATGAATTAGAATCTCATTCTTCGTCATTAAACGCCCTAAAAGCTGGCAATGCAGTATTGTTAAAATCGAATAGAGCTTGGTTTTCCCAGCTCGAACCATTCTTTGATTCGGGTCCATCGAAAGCGATCCATTCAGCACCCCAATAACAAAAGCCAAGTGTTTGGTTATCTTCGCAAGCTTTACGAATAGCTAGTAAAAAGTCTTTTTGTCCTTGAGGATTTGCTGGATATTCTGGAATTAATTGGTCGTTAGAACCAATAATGTTATTGGTCCAATCATTCCATTCAAGAGTAAAAGGGTAAGCCGTTTCGGCAATCACTACTTTTTTACCAAACTGGCTGTTTAGATTGTTAAGTGTTGTTGCTAACTGGTCTAAATCTTTGCCGTGCCAAATAGGGTAGTAAGAGAGTGCAATAATATCGTAATCGAGCGTGGTCAAATCTGCAAAGAAAGAACTGGCCTCATTAATTCCAGCATAATGAAGCATAATTTGCGTATCGGAATTGTGATCGCGTACAGCTTGAATTCCTTTGCTAAGTAGGCTTGTGAATTGTTCTTTATTGCTGTATTTATCCCCGTGTGGGTGTAAAAAACCGGGGTTAATCTCATTTCCTATTTGAATGTAATCGGGCTTAATTTCCTGCATAATTACCGTGGTGTAATGGTATACGCTGTCCGTGAGGTTTTCAAAATTCAAATTCTTCCATGCTGTTGGAACCTCCTGATTGCCTGGATCGGCCCAGGTATCGGAATAATGAACCGTTAGCCAAACTTTTAAGCCTAATGCTTTAATTCTAGAGCTAAGCAATTTCACTTCATGTAAAGAGGAGTGATTGTTCGTTGGAGAGTGCCAAATTCGCAAGCGAATGGTATTCACTCCATTATTCTTGCAAATTTGCAATGCATCTAAATTATTATTTCCATCACGATACAAAACGCCGCTTTCTTCCATTTGTGGCAAAAAGGACATGTCTACTCCACGAATAAATTCATTAGCGTCGGAAATGATTTCATTTTCCAAATTATCACTTTTTGAGCAGGATAAGCATATCATGCTCATGCAAAGGAGAAAGATGTAATATCGTGGCATATGGGTTGTAAATATCTTATGCAAAGTTAATAAACTTACGAATTACATTTAAAATGCTTTTGTCGAATGTTTATCGTGTTAATGCTTTAATCATTTCGATTAGTTTTTTTCTGTTTATTGGTTTAGAAATGTATTCGTCAAAACCAGAAGCAAGCATTTTTTCTTTATCGTTTGATAGTGCATAAGCGGTTTGAGCAATAATAGGAATGTTGTTATCCATTTCTTTAATTCTTCGTGTGGCTTCATATCCGTCCATTACAGGCATGTTAATATCCATTAAAATAAGATCTATATCACTTTGGGTAATGAATATTTCAAGGGCTTCAGCCCCATTTTTTGCAAGTATTATTTCGCTGCTTATGTCTTTAAGAATAATTGATAAATATTTAGAAATTTCTACTTCATCCTCGGCAATTAGTATTTTAACCCCATTTTTAGCAGGCTGTTTATCATCCTGTTCTTCAGTATGTAATGTTGATTGCGTTTGCGAATTTAGCGGTAAAGTAAATTGAAAGTTTGAACCTTCTGATTTTTCAGACTCAACCCAAATTTGGCCTCCTAATGCTTCTACGTAAGCCTTTGCAATGGACAAACCAATTCCTGATCCATCATAACCTTTTGAATTCGTATTATCTTCTTGTTCGAATCTATTAAAAATTCGATCGAGTTTGTTGTGTGAAATTCCTATGCCTTGGTCTTTTACAGAAAATTTCACAAGTCCTTTATCTTTTTCTGCTAAACATTCACATACAATTTGTATTGTCCCTTCGGTCGAGAATTTAATGGCATTTTTAATCAAATTCGTAAAAATAGAAACGAATTTTGCTTCATCCGTTTCCATTACTAAATCCTTGCTTCCCGACACGTTAATGAATTCGAGCTGTAGTCCTTTTTCTTCTGTTTCGGGTTTAAAAAAAGAATACAAACTTTCTATTTGTTTGGTAACATTTAATTCAGTCTTCGAGATTTTAATTTGGCCTGCTTCAATCATCGAAATATCAATTAAATCATTTACGGTATTTAGGAGTCGATCGCCACTTTGTTTAATAATGTTAATGAACTCCTCTTTTTCTTCTCCCGTAAGATCGGAATCTTGCAATAGGTTTGTAAAGCCTAAAATGCCATTCATTGGTGTTCTTATTTCATGACTCATATTGGCTAAAAATGCTGACTTTAAACGATCACTTTCCTCTGCATTTTCTTTCGCTCTAATCAATTCTTCTTTGATTTTCAACTCTTTTGTAATGTCACGAGAAGCTTTTATAAATTGTAACAATTTATGATTTTCATCAAAAACAGGTGAAATAATCACTTGCTCAACATAGCGTTCTCCATTCTTCTTTTTATTGGTCATTTCACCCTTCCAAATTTTCCCCTTTGTAATTGTCTGCCATAGGTCTTCGTAAACTTGCTTTGGTGTTTCGTTTGATTTGTGGATACTGACAGACTGACCAATGAGTTCCTTGTTTGAATATCCGGAAGTGTAACAATATCCTGGATTTGCATAAGTGATAATACCATTTAAATCGGTAAGAGCAATTGGGGAAAGACTTTGGTCAATAGCTGTGTAGAGACGTTGAATTTCCAATTCATTCTTTTTTCGGGTGCTAATGTCATTAATAATTGAATAGATATAAGACTTCCCACGAAGTGTCATTTCCCCACTAAATACTTCTACGTCTCTTATTTCATTGTTTGCAAGTTTGTGTTTGTATTCTGCATTATAGTTCTCGCATTTTGTCGTTTTATTAATTTCGCTTGTTACAAACGAAGCAGAATCTGTACTAAGATCCTGAATAAAAAGAGTTAGTAGTTCCTGTTTGGTATAGCCGTAAAAGTTACAGGCAGATTGGTTTGCATCTTCAATTTTTGCATTATTAGCATCAACTAATATCATTGCCGATGCGTTTTCGTTGAAAAGTGCTTCGTATACCAATTGGCTTTCTTCGGCTTGTTCTTTTGCGCTTTTCAACAGTTCGATGTATTTTACTCGCTTAATAAAGACACCGATATTGTGGGCAATGATTTCCAGAATTTTAAGATCATTCTCAGAATATGCCTCCTGATTATTGTAATCTTGCACTGCTATAGTCCCAATGGATTGATTGGTTAGTTTGTTGATAATTGGGGCACCCATCCATGCAGCAGAGGGTTCTTCAATTACTTGAGCATTACTTTCAGCATAAACTTGTTCCTGTTCTTTGCCAATAATAATTTTACCGATTCTGTTCCGACGCACCAAATCGGTTAGGCTGCCTTTTAATTTAGAGGTGTAGTTTTCTGGGTAAGTGGCAAAGGCATCAATGGAGTAAGGGAAGGAATATTCTTGAGATTCTGAATGATAAATGGCAATGTAAAAATTTTCGGCACTTATCAGCTTTTTAATTTCCTGATGAATCTTTTCCAGGTAATTGGAAAGCGAGTTTTCTGTAAATGACAATTCTGATATCTCGTAAAGAAAGTGTTGAATGTTTTCTTGTTTTGTTCGTTTTGTAATGTCTCTGTAAATACCTCCGGATCTTATTTTTCCATCAACTTTAATCGGGAAATTAGATAACTCAAAAATGCGATCCTTAATCTGAATTGTTTTCCGATCTGTCGCGTTGTTGCTTAGTGAATTTTCATAGGTAGGATTAGAAGCAAGCTGAAAAGGATTGTTTGGTATTTCTTCATCTCGTTTGTATTTTATTTCTTCTTCACTTTTATTTATAAATTCGCATAAACTCTCATTTACATTCAGGTATTTATCATTTTCATCCTTAATGTAGATCATGTTGGAAGATGCATTCACAAAAGATTTCAAATGATTTTCACTCTCAGTTAAGCGTTCTTGAGCTTCCTTTTTATGGGTAATATCAATAATGAAACCATCATAACTCTCTGTTTTAGCCTCTTTGTTTTTAATGGCTCTGGCGGTCATTAAAATCCAGATAGGGCTTCCATCTTTTCTCTTGAATTTTATCTCTACATTTTTAACCTGAGGTTTTGGAGAAACATCATATTTGGCAATTAATTTTTCTCTTTCTTGGGTGTCAAAATAAAAGTCAGCTATGTTTTTGGAGAGTAATTCTTCTTCTTCTGCAAAACCGAGTAAGGAAAGCATTTCGTTGTTTACCATAGTGAATTTGCCATTCCGGTTGGTCTGATAGAACCCAATGGGCGCAAAATCGATAATGTTTTTGTAAAGCTTATCGTTTGAGTTAGTTGGCATATTAGAGCTTTTTTTACAAAAATAGAAGTAATTATTAGGGCATTTTACTGTTGAAATAACTCTTTAGTTTTAAGATTTTAAAATATTATTATGAGCTTGCAACAAAATAAGCCTGTAAATTTTTTATACTGAATAATAATTTATAATGGTATTGATTCAATAATTAAACGATAGAAAAATGAAAATGTTTCGAGCTTTACTTGATTATGGGAGCAGTTTTTTAGGGGAGTTTAGCAAGAGGTTTTTCCTGCATAACATATTTGTTACGCTTGTTTTTCGTATCTAATACGATCGTTCTTTATAGCATACAATAGAAGAAGGTGGTGTAGTTGCTGATTTAAAGGTTTATGGTATAGGTGTGTTTTGTTTGTGTAAATTTATAGTATCAGTATTTTATTGAGTGGATTATCAATATATATGATTTAGGTGTTATAGTTATGTTTTGCATGGTGAGTTTCATTTATTTTTCTGTTTACGATCTTTTTACTTAAAAATAACTCAGTTTTTCTACTCAATCCATTCTTAAGTTGATGTCAATACTCACGAATTGCATTTCAAATGCTTTTGACGAATGCCAATTGCTTTAATATAGTGGATATGCAAAATACCAATAGAGATTCTTGAGGCCAATACGTCTGCTAGCAAAACGTATTTCGACTAAATTTTTTCATCCATATAAATGGCTCTTATAATTCTTGAAAACAAAAAGAAAAGAACACTAAGGTATTGCATGCTAATGGCTATACTTAGTTTTTTTAACTGCCTTAATTTTAAATTGATGATTTCAGAATATTGACTCTTTTCCTTGTTTAGTTACGATATTTCGCCATTCAGGTTTAGCAGGATTGCTGATGTAGACATGATGAGTAAACCTATACCGGGGATAATTGTGATCGGAACATACCATTCCATAAGTTTGTGTTTTGTGAGTAATATCTCATAAGGGAATCATTATTAATTGCAAATTATTCTTATCTATCGCGCAAGCGAATAAGCAATAGTAAGTGTTTAATTATTGTTTTATAGCATGTTTTTACATTTAACTTAAAAGGAAAATAGTTTATAGATTTGTGCTGCAATTGGTGCGAAAGCTTAAAAGGGAATTCGGTGTAAATCCGAGACTGTTCCCGTAGCTGTAATTCTCGCTAAGTGTGTAACAAATAGGCCACTGTTCTAACAAAAGGAATGGGAAGGCGTTACACATTTGAGATAAGTCAGAAGACCTGCCGTTGCAAGAGAGATCATTGCTCCGGGACAAGGGTTTATGATGTACAGTTATTCTATTTGATAGGGCTCGTATTGGGTTTTCTGTGCACCTTCCAGTTATTTCCAGAGCATATTTTTTAATCAGTAAATTAATTAATGATGAAAAAATTATGCGCTATTGTTTACTTGCTTTTTGTAGTGAGTATTAGCTTATTTTCAATGCCAAACAACTACCGAGGGGTAGTAAAAGGCTTGGTAGTTAACCAATCGTCGAAAGACCCACTTCCTTTTGTAACAGTTTCGATTCCCAACAGTACCAATGGTACTTTAACCGACGATTCGGGTGCTTTTTTGCTGGGCAATTTAAAACCTGGTAAACATGAATTACAGTTCTCTTGTGTAGGTTTTAAACCAATGCGTAAGCAATTTGAGATTCAGGAAAATGTTCCCGTAAATCTTCAGGTTTCCTTATCGGAAGATGTAATAGGACTCGCACAGATTGTTGTAAGTGCCGATAGAAGTCAGGTGAGCCGTAAAGATGCACCTATTGTTGTAAACATGCTTTCTGCAAAAAGTTTAAAGCAGGTGGCTTCTTGTTCTTTGGCCGAAGGAATTGCTTTTGCGCCAGGATTACGGGTAGAGAACAATTGCAGCAATTGTGGTTTTAATCAGGTTCGCATGAATGGAATGGAAGGGAATTATTCCCAGATTTTAATTAATAGCCGTCCGGTAATTAGCGGTTTGGCAGCAGTTTATGGATTGGAACACATCCCAACTTCTATGATTCAGCGAATTGAAATAGTACGTGGTGGCGGTTCTGCTTTATTTGGTAGTAATGCCATTGCAGGCACCATTAATGTGATTACGAAAGATCCGGTGAAAAATGCGTTTAGCATTAACCTACAGAATGGTATTATTGGAGCAGGATTATCTGATAAGGCTAATGATTTGAGTGTAGATTTTAATGGTTCTTTGCTTTCTGAAGATCGAAAAACGGGGATGTTTATTTTTGCTACTAGCCGAAATCGTGAGGGATGGGATGCAAATGGTGATGGTTTTACGAATCTGGTTCATATAAAAAGCAAAGGAGCAGGATTACAGACTTACCATCGTTTTTCTGATTTCAGTAAATTGTCGGTAGAATATCATTTTATGAACGAATTTCGCCGAGGAGGTGATCATTTGGAGCGTTTGCCTTTTAATTCTGAAATTGCTGAGCAGGTAGAACACGATATTCATACTGGAGGCATTACTTGGGATTTGTATTTAGATAAAGAGCGGAAGCACAAATTATCGACTTTTGTATCGGGGCAATATACCGATCGTGAAACTTATTATGGCACACAAATGTTTGAGGATGCTGATGGAAATGCCTATACGGTTCCTCGACCAGATTATAGTGCTTTCGGCTCTACAAAAGATATTGCCAGTGTTATTGGAACACAGTATGCTACCAATTTTGATAAATTACTAATGGCACCAGCGAAAATTGTGTTGGGTATCGAGAATACGTACAATACACTAAAAGATAAGAAGCTGGGTTATTTCGATCCAATTAAGAATTTGATGCTTGAAAATACGGTGATTTCAGATCAGCGCTACAACACTTTAGGTTCTTATGCTCAGGTAAAATGGGATCTTAATTTTATGAACTTGCTTTTAGGAGGTCGATTTGATTCTTACCGTATTAAAAATGATGCCGATCATTCTGTCTTTTCAAATAGCGTATTCTGTCCTCGTGTTAATCTGCAATTTAAGCTAAGTGAGAATATTAATATAAGAACAAGTTATGCTAGAGGATACCGTGCGCCACAAATATTCGATGAGGATTTGCACATTGAGGCATCTACAGCCAGAACCATTACGCATGAATTAGATGAGAATTTGAAAGAGGAAACATCGAATACTTACTTGCTTTCTGCAGAATGGGATTTTACAATGAATAAGTGGGAATCTTATTTCTTGGTGGAAGGGTTTTACAACCGTTTAAACAATCCATTTTACAATGATTACATTCCCAACCCTGATAATTCGCAAGATTTAATTGCCTTGCGAACCAATGCAGGAGGATCGGATGTTGCCGGTGTAAATTTTGAATACAAACTGGTGCCTTCTCATGTGGTGAATTGTCAGTTGGGTTTTACGCTTCAGAATGGCAAGTACGATACTGCTTTAAACCAGGGTGAAAATACCTTTACGGATAAAGTTTTGCGAAGCCCAAACCAATATGGCTATCTTCTCGTGAATTTGAACCCATCTCATCATACCGAACTGTCAATTAATGGAACCTACACCGGGCCAATGCATATGGTACACCTAGGTGGAGGATTGGATAAAAATGGAATGCTGATAGAGGAGTCTTTGGTGAAAACCAACTCTTTTTACGATTTGGGTTTCAAGTTTGCTTATCACATCGATTTTGGAGATCAGATGAAAATAGAATTTAATGCTGGTGTAAAGAATTTGTTCAATTCATTTCAAGACGATCCTGATTATGGAAACTCTCGAGATGCTACCTATGTGTATGGGCCAATTTCTCCAAGAACGATTTTTTTTGGAATCAGTTTAGGAAATGTTTTATAGGCTCGTAAAAGTAAAGGTGGCGAACTGATTCTCATCAGTGCCGCCACCTTCTTTCTAACTAAATGTGTATTGTTTATGATTTACTTCAAGTAACTTGTTACTGCATCTTTTCTTTCCTGAGCATGCGACTTAAGTGTTTCTACAGCTGAGTCGAAACTAGAATTGGATCCAAGATAGGAGTAGCCCGATTCTTCAGCGTAAGCATAATCCTTAATTAAATTGTAATAAGTGGTGTACGCGTCGCTTAGTTCCGATGGAATAAATACCTCGTTTACAAACTGCAGAAGGTAGTCTTCGTACACTTGTTTGTAATCGGCATCATCAGCCAAATAGCTAATTAAAGGCCAAGAAGAACTCACTTCATTTAAAGAAAAGCTTAGTGCACCAGATTGTTTTCCGCTTTGGAAAGCTTCGTTGTTATCCCAAGGAATCCAGGTCAGTTTATTTGTACTCGGATTATTGTACAAATAATAGTTGTGTGTCATGTTACCGTAAGTATCCCAATTTTGAATTACCGTATTGGCAGCCAACCATTTTAAGAAACCATCTACATTAAAAACCTCTTCCAAGCTAGTTTTCCAAGCAGCAGTATTGTTTGTTCTATCGCTGCTGTTAATGATGGTATAAAGTGATTTTACATCCGTATAATCTGCTTCGTCTTCGTTGGTTTTCTTTTCCATTTCATCTTCATCATAAGTGCCATTCCCAAAACTTGCAGCATCGCCATCGGGCTTATACAAATTACCAGATCCATCTGTAAATTGGGTATCCAATACAGTATCGTCAACTTCTTCTACTAATGCATAAACACCATAGTATTGCGATCCAGATCCATTGTCTACATAGACCACACAAAAGGCAGTTTCTGCCGAAGCCAATCCAAACTGGCGAAACAGGTCTGCACCTACTTTTTCGCGCATTAAAGAAGAATCGTCGAAGTTATTGTTTAGGTTTAGCTGTTTAAAACCATAAAAACGTTGGTTCTTTAAAGATGGATAGTCGTCTTCAAATTCATCAAAATCGAGCTTGAAAGAAAGCTTTTTGTTGCCCGATTGATAAGCCGAACTTAAGCTTGAGTTTCCTTTATATCGGATGCCAACATGGTACCATTCGGTATCGTTAAAAGTAAAAGAACAAGGCACCCAAATTGGATCATAATCGCTTGTTGTTTGCTGTCCAGGTCTTCCACCGCTACTTCCTAAATTGGAAGATAAATCTGATTGCATGTCCGACCAATCGTCTGAATCAATCTTGATATCGAAACGCAAAACTTCATTTTGATTGAAGACTGTTGCGTAGTTTAATTCTGCACTTTTACTGTGTGTTGCATCTGTCCAGTCGGGATAAGTTTCAGTGTCAACAACAACTTCCTCTTCAATTTCTTCAGTTACCTCTTCAATTGCTTCATCATCGCGACAAGCGAATGACATTCCGATAATAAGTGCCAGTAGATATAGATATTTTAATTTCATAATATTTGATTTAGAATTTTAGTTTATAGCCTATGCTTACAATGTGTTTGTTTTTAAATTCATTTTGAAAGTAATCGAACTTGTAAGAGGCTTGAATGTAATTTTTCTTACATATTTTATAATCTGTTCCAAGAAAATAGCGCATTTTAGCCAAGTCGCCTCCATCTGTTTCTTGAAAAGCTTCTAATCCTGCATAAGGAGAAAATTTGCTTTTTTTGATGTTGTATTTTACTGCAGCTTTGTAACGCAATAAATTGCTATCCGAATCATCATCGGAAAAGTTGGAGTAACTTACTTTAATAGATGGATCAAATTGATAAAATGATCTTTCGTATTTGGCGCTAAGCGAATAGCGATTGTAGTATTCGGTGCTTTTTGTTTCTCTCTTATTTCCGTAGAATCTGTATCCTGCTCCCAACGAAAAATAATCGAAAAGCTTATAGGATGCTTTTGCTTCTAATAAATATTTATCTAAGGATAAGTTTTCATCGAATCGAAATTCCGGGCTTACGCTTAATTTGAAGTTTTTGAACAGTTTTGTTTTAGCCGTAAATGAGGTTCTTGTCTGAAATTCATTTTCTACTTCTTGCGCTTGCGCTGATGAAGCAAAGAGTAGAAAAAGGAATGCTAGGAGATAGGTGTTTTTGATTTGTATCTTCATAGGTTCAATATTATTTAGTTGTTTTATTTTGCCCATTCACATTGTAGTAAAGGGTTATTTCTGCTACATCTCTAAGGAAATCGATCTTTTCAACTTCGTAACGACTGATGTTAATTCCTGTTCTATCTTCAAAATCAAGTAGCATCTCCTCGTGTTTGTTGTTGTGGATGTTTTCAATTTTTTCGTAAATCAGTTTGATCGATTTTTCTTGTTTAAGCATTAGTCGCTTTTCCAAGAACCAAAGACCTGCAATAATTAGTGAGTTGGTTAACATCAGCTCGGCGTAACTTACTTTCTTATTCGAAAGAGCATTCATTACTGATATTCCAATGATAATGAATAGGTAAGTCATTTCCTTTATTGGGATGGCATCGGTTCTGTATCGAATAATTCCAAAAATGGCGAACAAACCAAGGGCAAATCCCAATTCTAATTTTACACTGTTTAGTAGGAAGCAGAGTAAGAAAACAATCACACCGATGGCGAGATAACTGAAATAAAAATCTTTTCGGCTACTATTTTTAGCATACATTCCGTGGGTTACCATGAAAATTAATGTGGTGTTAAATGTGAAACGAACAATAAGTTCAAGAAAGTCGCCAACATTAATCAGTTTTATTCCTAAAAAACGCAATTCTTCTTCCCAGGTACTAATTTCGCTTACTGTTGGTACTGCATTGACAATGGTGTCAGAGATTTGTAATAGTTCGAGCATGATTATTTTATATTAGATTACTATTTTTGTTTGGGTAACTTTTTCTATGTTTCTTAGTTTTGGCTTAAAAGCATTGACTTTTAGCTGTGGATCTGTTATGCTTCTTCCAACGCAATACTTGCTAAATCCACTGGTTTTAATTCTGTTCTCTCGTAAGGCAAGAGCTAATGGTGAAGCTGTTGATTTTCCATCCGACTTGATTTCTACAATCACCAAGTTGTCGAGTGTGACAATTCGGTCTGTTACTTTAAATTCAATGTCTAAATCGATGGTGCATCTTTCTTTAAAATTTTTATTTACTAATGTCAATCGTGAAAAATTATTGCCTAAAGAGGGTTTTAATTCTCTTGTAAAAAAGGGCGTGTGAGAATCGATAAATTGAGATTCGGTACTTGTGAATTTGCCGTTAGGTGATGCACAAGGAATTCTTTTTTTAATGGTTCGTCCTTTGTTATTTTTGAACTTGGTTTCCAAAAAACTAATGCCAGAATTTACATAGCTTCTTTTTCGGATTTTGAACCGGTTTAATTTCCCATTGTGATGAGCTGCAAACATTCGATTGTTCTCCGTATCGAAATAAGTGGTTGCATATGGTAATTTATTTTCACCATCAATATGCAAAAGGAAATACTGATTTTTTACCATCTCAAGTAATTCTGGAAGGTAATCGCTGTGAAACCAAAACTTCTGATCAGTTCTGTTCATCAACTTCACCTGATCCATTTCACTTAGTGTAATGCTGTCAAAAGAATGTGTTTTCATATGCACCTATTGTTGATTGATATGCCTCAAAAATATGGTGAACAAGGCTGCTTTGAAAAAGGAATCAACGAATCGGGAGATTTTATCAACGAATTGGGATTCGTGTAAATGATAGGATTGGAAGATTTTAAATCCTAAGTGTGTCTCGGTGATCTCTGTGTTAAAAAAAAATGAATCCTGTTTGTGCTAAAAACGTCACCACTGAGGGACACGGAGTTCCACAGAGAAAAAAGAAAAGAGTAGTATTGGAATATTGTAAATCCTCTGTGTATCTCAGTGAACTCAGTGGTTGAAAGATGAGTATTGATTTCTTAAAAATATTTACCACCGAGGGCACGAAGGCACACAGAGGAAAAATAGTAAGAGGAATATTCTTTGTGTTTTACTGTTAAATACTTAAAGGTTAAGCTTTTTTGATTGGTGATAAATTAACTGCAAAGTAGTTCGAATAAAAGATAACCTCTGTGTAACTCGGTGTTCTTCGTAGTGATATTTATTTAAGAATACGGAAGAGCAAAACGACTATTTATTAAGCACCGAGGGCACGAAGACACACAGAGGAAAAAATGGAAAAGGGTGTATTGTTAAGATTTTACAGAATATAAAATTGATTTGCTTAAATCAAGAAATTGTTATCGATATAGTTCTGAAACTTATCTTTGTGCTGGTCACTAACAGGGATGTAAACATCATCGAAGATAATTCGATTGCGTTCTATAGTTGTAATTTTTTTGAGATTCACGATATAGGAACGATGCACTTTCATAAAAGATGAGTCAGATAGTTTCTGTTCAATTTTTTTCATGCTCAAAAGTGTCATCAATGGTTTGGCATTTTCAAGATGAATGCGCACGTATTCACGCATTCCTTCGATGTAAAGAATGTTCTCTATCTCAATTCTAATAATTTTGTATTCCGATTTGATGAACAGATGATCGGGACTAACATTGACATCTTCACTGGCTGTATTCAAACGATCGAAATGAGTTTGAGCTTTTAGTGCAGACTTTAAGAAAGTTGCGTAATCCAATGGTTTTAGGATATAGTCAAGTGCATTTACTTTAAAGCCATCAAGAGCATACTCACTATAAGCGGTGGTGAAAATAATTTCCGGTCCGTTGTTGAGCGATTTCGCCATGTCCATTCCACTTAAATCAGGCATGTGAATGTCTAAGAAAATCAGATCAACTTCGTTTTTTGAGATGAATTGCAAAGCATCCATGGCATTGTCAAAACCAGCCTGTAAATTCAAAAAGGCAGTTTTCTCGATGTAATTAGAGATCTGTTTTAAGGCTAATGGCTCGTCGTCTATGGCTATGCAGTTAATCATTTTGTAAAGGTATTATAAGTTTTACGAGATATTCTTTTTCATTTTCAATGATTTCGAAATTTTGGGTTCCATTAAATAAGATATCTAGTTGTTTTTTCAAATTAACCAAACCAACACCAGTTCCTTCTATTGTTTTCGATTTGTTGGATACACTGTTTTTTATTTCGAAAAATAATTGTTCTTGATCTTGTTTTGCGTGGATAGAAATATACGATTCATGAGAATAACTAATGCCATATTTAAATGCATTCTCTACCAATGAGATAAAGAGGAGAGAAGGAATTTTTCTGTGATCTTCTTTAATGTCAAGATTGATATCGATTTTCACTTTATCTGAATAACGTATACGCATTAGATCGATATAAGAGTTTAAAAACTCAAATTCAGCTTTGATTGTTGCCGTTCCTTCTTGCGATTCATTCAGCAGATATCGCATTAGTTTCGACAATTCGATTACCGACTTTTGTGCTTGAATTTGATCCATTTCGATTAGTGCATGGATGTTATTAAGAGTATTCATAAAAAAGTGCGGGCTAATTTGCTGACGAAGAAAGGAAAGTTCCGTTTTCAAATGGATTTTTTCTTTTTCCTCGTGCTGCGATACCTCTTTTTGTCTACGTACTCCTAGTTTTATTGCATTGTTAAATCCAACACCTAAGAATGCGATAATGATGTTTTCAAATATTAGAAAACTAAAAGGTTTGTTTCCAATTGGCAAAGGAGGCCTATCATTTAATGGTTCGCGAAATCCATCAAAAGGATCTCCTTGCATCATAGGTCCTCCTGGGCGCATGGGATTACCATGTGGACCTGGTCTTGGACCTAGACTTGGTTCTTGAAATAAATATTCATGTAATAATCGAGGCAAATCATTAAATATTGAAAATGCGAGGATAATTGCCGTTACTGAAACGGTGTACAAAAGCGTTTTTTTACGGAAAAGTAATTTTGGAACCAGTAAGCTATTGTTAATAATGAAAATTATTAGAAATGGAAAAGTTCGCATCCATTCGAAAAATACTCGATTCCAGTTGAATTCATCTCCACCTTTTAAAGTAAAAACAGGCAGTGCAAAGATTAATAACCAAAGTAGTATATATATTAAATTTTCGCTTCGTTTTTGTGTAATCATCATATTACATATAGATTGTATCTTGTAAAAATATCCAAATAATTCTATTTAAGAGTCCGTACTTAAAAAATTGTTGTTAGGCCAAGTACCAAATGCTTGTTTTTCAAATTGCATACTGCCATCATTTCCTTTAAAAATGTTAATCCAAGCTTGCCAGTTTTCATTGTCCATATCAGGATAATCCATACGGTAATGGCTGCAGCGACTCTCTTTTCGCATAAGCGATGCTTTCAACTTCATTTCCGCTGTTGCAATCATATTAACCGTTTCGTGTACCAGTCTAAGTTCGTGCATGTCAGCAGCTCTAAGCATAGGAACATGATGGTCGCGTAATTCTTCAACATAAGCTAATGCAGCTTTTAACATGTTTTCTTTCTTTACATACAAAACAAAGTTCGGAATCATAATGCCTTGTAATGTTTGCGTAACCCAAACAGGACTGTATCCAGCTTCGCGATGCAAAGGTGCTAACATTGCTTCTTTTATCTCTTGAATTTTAGATTTTGAAATTGCAGGTGTGTTGGTATTGGCAGAGTATTCTGCAGCAGCTTCACCAGCAATTGCACCCTGAACTGCAGAGCCTGCTAATGATGAGCCTATTTGCGTGTAAATACCTCCAGACATATAAGAACCTAGTGCATCTCCGGCAGCATAAAGGCCTGGGATATTTGATTCGCATTTGTCGTTAATAGGAACTAAACCTTCCGATTTGTGTATGGCCATTCCTGCAGATGATCCTCCAACAGAAGTGCCACCCATTCCAGGAGGACCTCCACCTTCTCCTGGTTTACCACCGCCACCTGGTTTTTCTCCTCGTGGTGGTCTTTTTCCATCTTTAGGCCCATCCTTAGGTGCATCTTTACGATTCCCTTGTCCACCTCTACTGAATTCAGTCGGTGTGAATGGTCCACCAGAAACTTTACTTTTCCCACCAGCACCCGGAGGTCCCATTTGCACAGGATTTCCACTGGAATAAGCCATGTAATTTATGTCCACACCCAAATCGTGATGTACTTCTATTCCATTTACACTTGGCTTGCGTTCGAACATACCGTGCCATCCAGTGAAACAGTCAGCCGCATTTGTTGCTTGCCCTGGGTGACCATCGTTCCATTCTTTTCCGGTTACTTTGGCTCCAATGTTATAAGCCATTATTGTACCATCGTGAGTCAAGTCGCAAATAGGGAACCCATTAGGCTTAAACCCACCTGCACCAGTACAAAGAATTACACTTTTTGCATTAAAAATGTATACTTTTTCTTCATCTAAACTAAAACCTGCAGCACCAACAATTTTACCTTTTTCTTTTATCAGATTTGTGATTACAATTCTTTCCAAAAGAGATATGTTTCTTTCGTTTATTGGCTTACTAAATGCTTTGTTGTAGAGTGCAGAATCAAAAAATCCCCATTCTTTTAGTTCATTAACTCTGGCTAAAGAATGCTTTGCCATTTGTTTGGTATACACCGAGTTGTTTGACCCTAATGCAGAACGAGAAACTGTTTCAGCAAATTCATCAATAGAGACTTTTGCTGTATTCGGATCGTAAGCAAAAATACCCTTTGCAAAAGGTGTTTGCCCCGATGAACCTAATCTACCTTTAGAGACCATCATTGCTTTTGCCCCTGCATCGTGAGCTTTTACGGCTGCAAATAGGCCAGCCATACCACCTCCAATCACCAATACATCTGTGTCTTGTTCAATATATTCCAAATTTTCCGGATCGATATTAACTTTGTTCGCAGCCCAGCCAGCTATTCCCATAGAGGCAAGAGTGGCCATGCCAATTGCTCCACCAGCTAATCCCATGAATTTTCTGCGTGTCATTTCGTTTTTTGTATCCATTATTTTTTTCCTCCAGACGTTTTAAAGAAGTAGGTTTTAAGCAATAAAAGAATTCCTATTGCCGAAAGGCTTATAAAAAAAGTGCTAAGTACGGTATCGGAATGTCTCCCTAAATCAATAACATGAACTAGTGCTATGCCAACAAAAAAGATCGATAAGATACCATGAATTATTCTCCAGGTTTTGTATTTTAAGCCTAGTTGATTTCTAAAAAAAGAAGTTATGCCTAAAAGAAGCATGGAGACCCAGGCAATTATTCCAAAGATGATTCCTGTGCTGTTAAAGCTTGTAATTATAGTAATGAATGCATCTATTGGTTCTACGCCTGCTTCAAAATATCGTGGAATAACGATTAAAAAAGGATGAACCAAAAGAATAGAAATAAAAATGTATCCAATGTATTTGTGATATTTAACTACCAAACTCATTTTGTGAGCTTTTAGGATCTTTTTATTGCTTCGTGCCAAAAAGAACTGTCCTATCATCAAGCTAAATGAAAGTAAGGTAATTATAGATAATGCTTCTTTTAAGCTACTGCGTTGAGGAAAATCTCCCAGCGCCCAAAATAATATCGGTAAGCCAATAAATACGGCAATTGCCAGTATGATATTGTACGTTTTAATTTGTTTTTCCATAATCAGCCCCATGAAACAATTACTGGTATCGATTTTTCCGGAGAAATCGTAATGGCATCTACCGGACAATACATTCTACACAAATGGCATATTTGACAATCTGCCGGATATTTTATAGTCGCTTTTTCTGTTTTTGGATCTAGACGAATTACGTCGGTAGGACAGGTTTGTATGCAAACTCCACATCCTATGCATCCGTTAATATTTTCTATTGCCATCGCTTCGTTTTATGTGATGTTATTACCTTTTATATAGTAAAGTAACATGATCGCATTCATGGGAAGAAATCAAATCAACGAACTGGCAAAATTTATCAATCAATGGGGGAATTAGAATTACAAGAGGGACGTTTCTTGCTAGGGGAATACAGTTCTAAACTGGCAGCAAAGCTAAAAAAAATACCAGAATCCTCCACCATCGGAGAATCCTGGTAAATAGCACACTACTACTATTCTTTTTTAACGTCTTTGTGGTCGGCTTTGCTGAGGCTTGTTCTTTTTCATATAAGCTTCAAACTGCTCTTGTTGCTCCTCATTTAGCAGCGAGTTTACCTCCTTTTTGAATTTGGTGTCCAAACTTTCCATATCTTTTCTTGAAGGTCTTCCTGATGCAAATTTTTCTTTAACTTCTTTAAAATGATCTGTAAATAATTCTGCAATATCCTTAGTTTGATCGGCATCTAAATCAAGAGTATCACTTAACTCAATTACCATTTTCTTGATTTGTGTAGAATTTGGAG
The DNA here is from genome assembly GCA_016342745.1 of Labilibaculum sp. GTDB lineage: Bacteria > Bacteroidota > Bacteroidia > Bacteroidales > Marinifilaceae > Paralabilibaculum > Paralabilibaculum antarcticum. The sequence goes on along the minus strand of JAEINT010000012.1, from coordinate 52,376 downwards.
TTGGAGGTGGCCCTTGTTGTGCATGTGCAAAGTTTCCTCCTATCATTATTGATGCAGTAATCATTAATAATGTTGCTATTTTTTTGAAATTCATTTTCATAATTGTATAATTTAAATGTTCTTATTATTTAATCTAATGCTAAGGAATGAGATTTTGATTTTATAATAAAATGCAATCAACGAAAGGGGGATTTTTATCTACGAATCGGCTATTAGGATAAATCCTTGTTTTTAGAATATGGATTCAATCTTGTTTTATTTGAGATGAGGGTAATAAAAAAAAGCCGTTTCAGTTATTATCTGAAACAGCTTTTATATTTATTGCTAGAATTCTTTACTTAGAGAAGTCTAACCAAGAACTTCCATCTTGGTAATCAGGAATACTGGCAATTTGTGTATTGTTGTGATAGGAGAAGATCATGTTGCTGATATCTTGCTGCAGTGAAGATAAACAGTTGTCAATAAGATCTTTTCGGAAACCTTTTTCGCCTAGATCAATAACTAAACCAGCAGAAACAACACGTCCGATTGCTCTTCCCAAGTCAACTAATTTTCGTTGAGGTAATTCAGTGCTCAAAGAGAAATCAGTTTGCTTTTTGATGTATTCAGATGCTTTGCTGGTTAAATCAAAATTCTTCAGAAATTGAAATAAGTTGAATTCTTTTTTCTTCTTCATCATCTTAATTACCATTTCAGAAATTTGAGTGTAAAGCATTTCATTTGCGCCCTCAAAAATTTGGAATGGTCTACTATCAACAATTCCTCTTCCGCCAATATGACTGAGTCGGTAGCCTTTTGCACCAGACAATTGTACCAGAGTTTGTGCAGCTTCTTGCATTAAATCCGTAACAATAGTCTTTACACTATTTGCTTCAATTCCATCATTGGCTAAATTGTTTTCAATGCCGCTCTTTTCGCTACTTCTAGCGCAGAAGGCAGAACATATTGTAAATGCACTTTGAATTTTAGAGATTTGAAATTGCACTTGATCGTAAGAGATTAAGCTTTTGCCTCCAACCATTCTGTTTTTACATTGATCAATGGCTTCATCCATCATTCTTTTAATGAAACCAAGTCCCATTCCTGGGAACTGCATTCTACTTCGGTGCAGAATATCAAGCATCATTTTAATTCCGGTGGTTTCTGGTTCTAATTTGAATTGTTTAGGAATCTGTAAATCTAATTTGTTTTTGCCATAGGGAATCATGTACAATCCAAGATTGTCGTAATATTCTTCTACAACAACTTTCTGGTTATCTTGGGTTACATCGCAAATAAAGAAATCGATATCTCTTCCCAATTTGCCTTCCTCATTTTTTTGACGAGATGTAATCAACCAATAATCCGCTAGCCCCGTAAGTCCTTGCCAATGTTTAGTTCCTTTAATATGGTAATGGTCATTCTTCTCTGTAAAAGAGGTTTGCATGTTTAAAGCACCACTACCATGTTCTGGTTCGGTGATCATTAAACCACCCATGTTTTGCTTTTGCAAGAAACGTTGAAAAATATCTTTTTTTACGACTTCGTTAGCATATTTAGCTACAGGTTCTAAAAATAGACCAATATTAATTCCAAAAGTAAGTGATAATGGAAGCGATTCGTAGGCTGCAGAGGCCAAAATACCTAAGCATTCTTTCACTTTTCCACCACGTCCACCGTAACTCTCAGGAATAGCCACAGAGAATGGATTGCCCGACATAACTTCTCGCATAACCAAAGGAGGTAATCCTCTTTGGGCACTAAACTTACTAATGTCATCTCGTTCGTGAAATACAGATTTCAAGGTCTTTTCGAAAGTCTTTATGTATTCAGAAAAATTTGTACTCATGTTTTTTTGATCTAGTTATATTCAAACCACAGTAATTGCCTGCAGTATATTTTGTTTCAATTTCGGTAAACGTAGTGTGATTTTATTTTAATTAGGATTTAGACGGAATAAAAATAGTTTAAAAAAATGATAATTAAGACTTGTGAGTCTTTTATTTCTGAATCAATTTAAAAGCATGAGAAAAAACACCTTTCTAGGCGTGAGAAAATATCTGAACAATTGGTTTGTAAAAGAGCCGACTTCGAGGAATACATTCCACTTGGTGTTCTAAAATTTATGATGATTGGTGAACATGGTGAAATTATTGATGTATTTGCACCGAGGCCTTCCGAACCTTCTTTTGAAGATGTTATTGCGAAAGCTTTAAATTAATCCAAGATATTTTAAAGAGTAAAAATGTAAGTGAATAAAAAGAGTTAGTCTGTACAGGCTAACTCTTTTTTTGTTTGATAAATTGGATTTAAAATTTTACGAGCTTTGATTATTTGTAGGTTTCATATTTTTTCAATTTAAGCATCAGATAGTGCAATTTTTAATCTTTTTAAATAGTCATAAAATGTCATTTACTATGTATAGTATTGATTCTTAACTTTTGAAATTGTTTTGACTTGTTTTGTGCTTGCAATTGTCAATCTTACAGAGTCTTTTGTGATGTTGTCCTTTTGTTTAGTATGATGCTGTTTTGATGTGTTTTATTTATTCCTTAAGCATTAATCGATCTGCTTTTGACATTTTAAAATCATCTTTTAGTCAACGGAAATGTAACATTTATCAACGATATGGAGTATATGATTTCTAGTGTTTGAACTAACTTCTGTAATTTATTTTTATGATAATAAATTGCGAAGCTATTTTCTAAACTATAATTTATTCACTAATCCCCTAATCGTACCGTATGGTGGCAACTTTACTCCGAGGTTTATTCAAACCAAATTCATTCGTAAAAAACACAAGTTTATTTCTATCCTTATTTTTAAGTATTTCTTTCTTTTCCGGCTTTATAAGCGAAGCAAATGCGCAAGATGCCTTGATCAAAAATAAAGGGCAACAAAGTATTTGTTTTGGAGAAAGCACAAGCTTAGAAGTGATTATTGGTGCCAGTATTGGTCCCTACACAGTAATCTATTCCGATGGAGCTATATCTACGACAGTAAATAATTACACTAGTGATGGGGATATTGAGAGCCCTACATATGGAGGAGATGCGATAGCTATCACCCCAAATGCAACAACAACCTATTCTTTGGTAAGCGTTCAAGATAAATTTGGAACTTATTTACCAGTTGATGCGGCAACTATAACAATAACAGTAAATCCATTGCCATCAGATTTACTTTTAACCAGTCCAACAGAATCTGTTTGTTCCGGTGTTAGTTTTGATATTACTGCTACGGCAACAGGTGCTGATCATATAGAACTTTGGGATAGTCCTAAAACTGCTTTAATTTCCAATTTACCATATACTGTAATTTTAACGGCCGATACGCAATATACGATTGTTGCTGTTAGTAGTGCAGGTTGTTCAATTGAACAGGTAGAATCCATAGTAATAGATAACGAAAACCCTGTAGCCAATTGTAAAGCATTCGATTTGTATTTAAATGCATCAGGAGAAGGAACATTATTAGCTTCTGATGTTGACAATAGTTCAACAGATAATTGTGGAATTACAAACAGAACAATTAGTAAATCTGATTTTACTTGCTCTGATTTGGGTGCAAATATTGTATCCTTAACAGTTGAAGATGCTAAGGGGAATACAAATTCATGTAATGCTACCGTAACAGTTATAGATAATATAGATCCTACAATTACAGGAATAACCGTAAGTTCTAATGTAGATACCGATACTGGGGAATGTGATTTTACTGTTGTAGGAACAACATATGATCCAACTGCTTTTTCAGATAATTGTTCCGTCTCTATTTTAACTTATACAATTAATGGAGGAACTCCAGTTGGTGCTGATGCAACTACAAGTCTTTCTGGAGCAACTTTAAATAAAGGAGTAAATGAAATTGTATGGACTGCTAAAGATGCTAGCAATAATACAGCAACTTGGTCTTATACTTTAACGATAGTTGATAATGAAGAGCCAGCAGTTACGAATTGTCCAGCTGATCAGAATCTAAACATATCGGCAGGCACATGTGATGCAGTTTTGCCAAATTATATTGATTTACTCAGCATTGTTGCTACCGATAATTGTAGTACTGCTGGAAATATAAGCTTAACACAATCTCCAATAGCCGGTACTGTTTTGAGTGGAGGACATGCTTCTTCTCAAGTCATAACGATTTCTGCTGAAGATGAAAGTGAAAAAATAGGGACCTGTGCATTCACAGTTACTGTTGTAGATACGCAAGATCCAACGATTGTTAACTTACCAAGTCCTATTGTAAAGGATAATGATTCCGGTGAGTGTGGTGCTCTTGTATCATGGACAGAACCAACATCTGATGATAATTGCAGTGGTCATAGTATTGCACAAACTGCTGGATTAGCAAAAGGAACAGAATTTCCAATTGGAGTAACTACGGTAACTTATACTGCTACCGATGCGGCCGGCAGAACTCATGACGAAAGTTTCACCGTAACAGTTAATGATACTGAATTGCCAAGTATTTCATGCCCAGCTAATATTACGGCAGATGCGAGTGTTGGAAACTGTGGGGTAGTTGTAAATTATACAGCGCCAGTGGGGGTCGATAATTGCTCAGGAGCAACAACCGTACAAACCGCAGGTTTGGCACCTGGTGCAGAATTTCCTGTAGGTATTACTACAAATACATTTCGAGTTACTGATGCAGCGGGTAATACAACTGATTGTAGTTTTACAGTTACCGTTTCCGATGTGGAAAATCCTAGTATTATAGATTTACCGGAAAATATTACTGTTGATAATGATGCTGGAGATTGTGGTGCAATTGTAAGTTGGACAGAACCAACATCTTCGGATAATTGCCTAGGTGATAATATCGTACAATCAGCCGGATCTGTTAGTGGTTCGGTTTTTCCTGTTGGAATAAGTACCATAAGCTATACTGCAACGGATGCAGCGGGGAATGATGTAGTAGAAAGTTTTACAATAACAGTAAACGATAATGAAAAACCATTAATAAGCAACTGTCCTTCAGGTATTGTTAGAACTAGTGATGAAGGAGTATGTACTGCAAATGTATCTTGGACCGAACCAACGGCTTCAGATAATTGTACTTCTGTTGCTAATTTAGTTTGGGCAAAATCGCATGAGCCAGGTGATGATTTTTCAGTAGGAGAAACAACAGTAACTTATACAGCAACAGATGAAAAAGGAAATGTAAGTACTACTTGTAGTTTTACGGTTACGGTTACAGATGATCAAAAACCAATTTTAAGTGATTGCCCTTCGAATATTGTAATTAATAATACGAACGGATTGTGCACTGGTATTGCTAGTTGGACTGAGCCAACAGCCACAGACAATTGTGCTGGTACATTATCATGGAATAAATCACATTTACCAGGAGCTAGTTTTCCTTCTGGAACCACAACAGTAATTTATACAGCAGAAGATCAATCAGGAAATGTTAGTGATATTTGTTCATTTACGGTTAAAGTAGTTGATAATGAGGACCCAATAGCTAATTGTAAAGACATTAATTTACCGCTTGATGCTTCGGGATTAGCAACATTAAATGTTGGTGATATTAACAATTCATCTTCAGATAATTGCACTGCTAGTGGTGATTTAGTCTTATCCTTAAGTCAAACTTCTTTTAACTGTTCAGATAAAGGAGAGAACATCGTTACACTTACTGTAAAAGATGCAGCGGGAAGAACAAGTACTTGTGATGCAACGGTTACTATTGTTGATATTGTAAAACCAGTAATTTCACCTACCTCAGGAACGGTTACTAAATCAGTAAATACAAATTCGGGAGATTGTTTTTATTCAGTGAATGGTGCTGAATTTGATCCAATTGTATCTGATAATTGTTCGGGAACAGTATTGTCATACACAGTGAGCGGAGCTTCTATTTTGAGTGGAACTGGTTCATTGGCAGGACAACAACTTAATAAAGGTGCAAATGTAATTACATGGACAGCACTTGATGGAAGTAATAATTCGGAAGCTTCGGGATTAGGATTTACGATTACCGTTTTGGATAATCAAGCTCCAATTATTTCTGCTACAACGAATAAAAATAGAGGAACAGATACTGATTGTGGTTATACTGCAAAAAGTGGTGAGTTTGATGTAAGTATTACAGATAATTGCTCGGTAAGTTCTCAAACTTACACTATAAACGGCGGAACTGCTGTTAATGCAATAAGCCTTGATGGAGTTGTGTTTCAAAAAGGTACAAATTCGGTTGTTTGGACAGCAAGTGATGGTGCCAATACAAGTACACGTACTTTTCAGGTTACTGTTGAAGATGATGATTTACCTGTAATTACTCAAATTAGTGATATTTTACAAAATGTGGATGCAGGAGAATGCGATGCAGTGGTCTCCTGGACAGAGCCAGAAGCTACAGACAATTGTCCGGGCGTTAACTTAAGTAGAATTTTAGGCCCAGCTAGCGGTTCAACCTTCCAAGTTGGAACAACACAAATTAGATATCGTGCGGTTGATGCTTCAGGATTAGTAACTTATATGACTTTTAATGTTACTGTTGCCGATCAAACACCTCCAGAATTGACTTGCCCAGTTAGCACTCTTATTGCACCTTTTGAAAGAGATGCTGATAATGCAGCCTGCTTTTATACAGTTGTGGGAACTGAATTTAATCCAGTGGCAACTGATGAATGTAATTTAATGGTAACTAATGATTTTGATGGATCTTCAACTTTGGAAGGAAAGAAAATCCCAACAGGAGATCATGAAATTGTTTGGACAGCGACCGATGGAGTCAATACAACAAGTTGTTCTGTATTTGTAAAAGTTACAGATACTCAAGACCCTACATTTACACAGCCAACAGGTTTAGTTGCAGGTTCATATGCTTATTCATATGAGACAGATCCAGGACAATGTTATTTCACAGTGTCTGGTACAGATTTCGATTTGAGCGAAATTTCTGATAATTGTGATTATGCAACACCTACTTATGTAATTACAAAAAATGGAGTAGAAGTATTTACTGGAAGTAATACCATTGCAAATACTCAATTCCCAAAAGATGAGATTCATGATTATTCTGTAGTTTGGACTTTGTCTGATATAAATGGTAATACGGTTACTTCAACTCTTTTTACCATTTCAATTACCGATGCGCAAGCACCATCTTTTGTTTGCTATGGTAACGAAATAAGAAGTATTCCTTCAAATTCATGTGAATATACAATTGTAGGAACGGAATTCGATCCAACTGAATTAGAAGATAATTGTGATGATATTGCAGATCTGAATATTAGTTATACTCTGGATGGAATTTCAGGTGGAGCAGCTACTAGTTTAGCAGGTAAGATTCTGGCAGTTGGGGATCATGATGTTGTTTGGACAGTAGTTGATGGATCTGGAAATACAGAAACTTGTAGTTTTACCATTACAATTGAGGACAATGCATTTCCAGTTGTTTCAGCTGTTGTCGATCAAGAAAAAGATGCACCTGCAGATGTTTGTCATTATAAAGTTGTTGGAACAGATTACGATCCAGTAAGTGTGACAGACAATTGTGGAATTGCAAGTATTGTAAATAATCAAAACAATACAGCAAGCCTTGATGGCTTTGAATTTCCAGTTGGTGTAACAGTTGTAGTTTGGAAAGCAACAGATAATTCTGGTAATGTAACAATTATACAGTATCAGTTTAAGGTAAATGATATTTCGTCTCCATCATTTAATGTGCCTGCAACTGCAAGCAAATCAACAGCAAGTAATTCTTGTGTATATACAGTTGTTGGTGCTGAATTTGATCCTACAGATATTATCGACAATTGTACTCCAGATAATTTTGGAATTACCAACGATTGGAATAATTATAAAACATTAGCCTACGAAGAATTTCCAGTTGGAACAACAGATGTAGTTTGGACAGTATCAGATTACTATGGAAATTCACTTACCAAGACAATTAGTATAACAGTTACTGATGATACTGATCCTGTGATTAGTTGTCCTGTTGATCCGTATACTCGAGTTGTTGACTATGGACAAAATTATTACACGGTTGGAGCAGACGAATTTAAACCAATTGCTTCTGATAATTGTAACCTAACCTATACTAATAATGTTACAGGAACAAGCACATTAACAGGAGAACAGTTGAGTCCTATGACTCATAATATTGTTTGGACTGCAATCGATAATGCTGGAAATGAGACGACTTGTACTGTAGTTGTAAATGTAATAGAAGATCTTTATCCTTCCATAACTTGTGTCGGAGATCAATCGAAATCAAGTGATACAGGAGAATGTGAATATACAGCTGTTGGTACTGAGTTTGATGCAACATCAACTAGTGCAGGAGCAACTCTTACACATGACTATGCTCCAGCAGCTTCTAATACTACATTATCCGGCGCAGTTTTTCCTTATGGAACAACGCTTGTGACTTGGACGGCGACACAAACAGTTGATGGAACAGTTTATACAAATGATTGTAGCTTTTATGTTTCTGTTTATGACAATGAATTGCCTGTACTTACTCATGCCGGAGATATAGTAACCTCTACAAATTCGGGTTGTTATGCAACAAGTGTAAATTTAGGAACGCCAACTAGAACTGACAATTGTGGGGTAGATGATTATTGGAATAATGCACCATCAAGTTACTACAAGGGTGTCACAAATGTAACATGGACAATTCGCGATATTCACGGTAATTATAATACAGTAATACAAACAGTAACTGTTTTAGATGATGATGCTCCTTCTTTAAGTTGTCGTGATTTATGCAGAGAAATAGATCAAGGTCAAACATACTATACGGTTTTTGATCATGAATTTGATCCTTATGATACTTGGGATTGTTCTGGTTATACAATTACCAATGATTTTAATGGTCTTAGTACCTTAGCTGGTGCTCAAATACCAGAAGGGACAAATACAATTATTTGGACTGCTACTGATAATGTAACACCAACACCTAATGTTTCAACATGTACTAGTACAATAACAATTTATAATAATGATCCACCGTCTGTAACTTGTCGTGGAAATTCGACAAAAGTAACAGATCCAGGATTGTGTTCTTATGAAGTTCAAGGTGCTGAATTTGATGTTACTTCAACTACTACCGGAACGGCATTAACTTATGTTCTTACTGGAGTTGGAGCTGAGGATACTGATAATAATACAGGAACTTCTTTAAATGGTATTGCTCTTAAAAAAGGAACTACTACCGTAAGTTGGACAGCTACGAATGGGAGTGATACTAATGAGTGCTGTACTTTTACTGTAAGAGTATATGACAACGAACAGCCAGTTGTTAGTTGGCCTGCTGATGTTACAGTTGAGGTAGATGCAGGTTCTTGTACTGCAACAAATGTAGATTTAGGTACACCAACAGCTACCGATAATTGTGATGATCCTTCGGCAATTACATCTTGGAGAAATCCAACAGGAACGACTTTTGCTATTGGAACAACTAATGTTTCTTGGACTGCAAGAGATACCAGAGGAAATCATGTTTATCATACTCAAAAAGTTACTGTTGAGGATAAAACACCCCCTGTTATTGATTGTCCAGTAGATACTTATTATCGTGAATTTAATAATTTGTATGTAGATTATTATACTTCTGTAGGAAGCGAATTTAAACCAGATGTAACGGATAATTGTACTCTTTCGTCATATCGTAATAACAAGGATAATACGAATAGTTTAAATGGTGAGAGATTTACTATTGGAGATCATGCCGTAATTTGGACTGCAATCGATCAAGGAGGAAACACTGATAATTGTACGGTTAATATTACCATAGTTGATTCATTTGATCCACTAATGGATTGTCCAAGCACACTATATGCATCAACTGCAAGCGATGCTTGTACTTATACTCACACTGGTGGAAGTATAGATGCTGCAATTACCAACTTATCAATTATTGCAGGTCGTACATTAATCCATGATATTCAGACAGCTGATTCGGGAGTTCAACCTTATGCTCCTAGCAATACAACTTTGGATGGAGCTGTTTTTCCTAAAGGTTCAACTACAGTAGTTTGGACTGGAACTCAAGTAATAGGAGGAAATACCTACATCAGTACATGCAGCCATCAAGTTGTTGTTACAGATGAGGTAGCACCAGTAATTTTACCGTTACCTGCAGATTTAAATTTATTTGTAGATGCAGGGACATGTGTCAAGACAACCACATTGATAAATCCAATAGCTACAGATAATTGTTCAGCTCAAGGTGATCTTGTAATTATAAATGATGCTCCAAGTCCATTTTTAATTGGAACAACTAATGTTAGATGGGAAATTTCTGATGAGGCTGGTAACAAAACAGTATATGTTCAGAAAGTAACGGTTACGGATAATGAAGGTCCTGTAATTACAAATTGTCCTTCTACAATCACACTTCAAGCTTCTGGAAGTAATTGCCAGGCAGTAGTTGATTGGCCTGCTTTAATTGCAACTGACGATTGTAGTGGAATGAAGAGTTTTGCATCAACCCATGCTCCTGGTAGTTTGTTTGATGTTGGAACTACTACGGTAACTTATACTGCTACAGATAATAATGATAATATATCAACATGTGTTTTTGATGTTGTTGTGACTGATATAGACCCAACAATTGCATGCATTGTAGATCAAGAAAGAGATGCAGATGATGGAACTTGTTCTTATTTAGTGCTAGGTAACGAATTTGATCCAGTAAGTTTTGATGATAATTGTAGTGTAAATTCTGTAGAGTGGAGTTTTACTGATGCAGTTACGTTAGAAGTAAGAACTGGTGTGAATACATTATCGGGAGTCGAAATTCCTAGAGGTTCTGGCGCAGGTGCAACTGGAGAAACAGATATCACTTGGACAGTTACAGATGCAATGGGGAATACTTCCGCATGTACATTTACGCTTACCATTAAAGATAAAGAAGCACCGATAATTGTTGTTCTTGGAAATCAGGTAAAGAGTACAGATTTAAATAAAAATTATTATACCGTTCAGGGAGACGAATTTGATGAGGTAACTGCCTTTGATAATTGTGGTATTGTGACCAAATTGGTTAATGAATTTAATATTGCTTCACTTGATGGACGTCAATTAGCTATCGGAGAAAATACCATAACTTGGTATGCCGAAGATGATAGTGGTAATAGAAGTGAAGCCCAGTTTTATGTAACAGTTGTTGATAATGAGCCTCCTGTGTTATTTACAGCAGCATTACTTACAAGCACTGGAAATGATTTGGATTCATGTAATGCGGTGGTAAATTACACTCCGCCAGTATTTATTGATTATGGAACGACCGATCCTGCAGTAACGGTAACCGTTAGTCCTGCAGATGCAACTTCTGGTTCTACATTCCCAGTTGGCGATACTGAAGTAACTTATATTGCTGTTGATGGAGTTGGAAATCAATTAATTCACACATTTACTGTGACAGTGAGCGATACGCAAGATCCTGTTATTGATTGTCCATCAGGATCTCCATTTTCAAGGAATACAACAGCAACAAAATCTTATTATTTAACTCCAGGAACGGAGTTCGATCCAAGTTTCACAGATAATTGTGGTGCAACGGTAACAAATAATTTTAACAATAGTAATACATTAAAAGAAGCTCATTTTCCAGTTGGAACAACTGATGTTGTTTGGACTGTGACAGATGAGGCTGGAAATTCTGTTAATTGTTCAATTCAAATAATTGTGACGGATAATGAAAATCCTACAATTACGAATTGTCCAAGTGAAACAGTTGCTAAAAATGCTGACATTGGCGCTTGCTCATTTGAAGTGCCAGGAGCAGAATTTGATCCTTATGGTTTTACTGATAATAATGGCTTGCAAAAACTAACTTATCAAATAGGATCTGGGGCTGAAATAGGAACTGATTTAACAACAACTTTAGCAGGTGTGCAAATTCAAGTAGGTACTGTTGCAACACCAACGACTACGATAACTTGGAGATTATATGATACAAGTAATAACATTAGTGCTACATGTACAACTGTTTTTACCATATCAGATGTTGAGGCTCCGATCGTAACAACAGTGGCCAATCAAACGAGAACAACTGATTCTGGAGAGGCTTATTATACAGTTGCATCAGGAGATAATTGGAATCCAGTTGTTACCGATAATTGTGATGTTGCCAAGATTACTTATAAAATTGGTTCTGATCCAGATGTGGGTACTGATCTTACGACTACTATTGTTGGAGCTCAAATTCCAGTAGGAATTACTGAAATTGTTTGGACTGCAACCGATGTTCATGGAAACACGAATACGGGTAGATACCTTGTAACTGTTAATGATGAGGAAGCTCCTTCAATTACTTGTAATAATATTACAGTTCAATTAGATGCTTCTGGTAACTATTCTTTAGATACGGACGATATCAATGCTATTGGTAGTGGATCTTCTGATCCGTCCGGAATTGCTTCAATGCAAGTTTCTCCGAATAGTTTCTCATGTAATGATGTTGGTAATAATAGTGTTGTATTAACGGTTACTGATATTTTTGGTAACATTTCAACATGTAATACTGCTGTTGTATTATTAGAAGATGCAACACCACCAAATGCTATTTGTCAAGATATTACCATTCAATTGGATGTTCTTGGTCAAGCAAGAATTTTATCAAGTCAATTAGATGGTGGTTCTACAGATGCTTGTGGTATTCAAAGTGTAATTGCTGCACAAACTACTTTTGATTGTTCGAATGTAGGTGTGAACACGATAGAAGTTACTGTTACTGATATTAATGGTAATGCTTCAACTTGCGACGCAACAGTAACAGTGGAAGATAATAATGCACCATCAGCAGTATGTAGTCCATTAACGATTACTCTAGATGCTACTGGAAATTACACGCTTACTTCTGATAATGTTGATGCAATTTCTTTAGGTTCAACAGATAACTGTAATCTAACAAAAACAGTTACGCCAAGTGTATTTGACTGTACTAATATAGGTTCAAATGCAGTAACACTGAGAGTTACTGATCCTCAAGGAAATTTTGATGAATGTGAAACCACAATAACGGTTGTTGATAACACAAATCCAATAGCGATTTGTCAGGATATTATTGTTCAGTTAGATTCTGATGGATTGGTAGCAATTGCAGCAAATCAAGTAGATAATGGTTCAAGTGATGCATGTGGTATCGCTAGTATGAGTTTAGATAAAACAAGTTTTGATTGTAGCAATAAAGGTGAGAATACAGTTGTTTTAACGGTAACCGATAACAATGGAAATACAGCAACATGCAGTGCAACTGTTACTGTAGAAGATAATGTAAATCCAGTTGTTTCTTGTATTGGAGATCAATCAGTAAATACCGATACAGATGTTTGTACTTACACTCATACAGATGATACTTGGAATGCAACATCAACAGATGCTTGTGATTCTGATATTTTCTTGACGTATAAATTAAGTGGAGCTACAGTTGAGACAACTCCTCAAACAAGTCTTAATGGGCAAGTGTTTAATAAAGGGGTTACAACAGTAATTTGGATAGCTGTTGATGATGATTTAAATTTCGAACAATGTTCTTTTGAGGTTACAGTAAGTGATGCTCAAAAACCGAATGCAATTTGTCAGGATGTTACCATTCAATTAGATGCCGCAGGAAATGCAAGTTTAACAGCAGCTCAAGTAGATAATGGTTCAAATGATGCATGTGATGCATCTCCAAACTTATCTTTAGATATAACAGATTTTACATGTTCTGATTTAGGGGACCAAACGGTAACTTTAACAGTAACAGATGAAAGCGGTAATGTAGAAACTTGTACATCAACAGTAACTGTTGAAGACAATATTGCACCAGTTGCAAATTGTCAAAATATTACCGTTCAGTTAGATGCTAGTGGAAATGCCACTATCACGGGTGATGATATTGATAATTTATCTACAGATAATTGTGGAATAACAAGTAAAATAGTTGTGCCAAATTCTTTTGATTGTACAGATATAGGTTCTTCCGTTCCAGTTACCTTAACGGTAACAGATGCATTTGGAAATACAGATGATTGTGTTGCTCAAGTTACTGTCCAAGATAATATTGATCCTAATGCAATTTGCAAAGACATTACTGTTCAACTTGATGCATCAGGTAATGCTACAATAGTTGCAGATGATATTGATAATGGATCAAATGACGCTTGTGGAATCGCATCAAGAACTATTGATGTTTCGAGCTTCAATTGTGCCAATATTGGTGCAAATACGGTTACTTTAACAGTTACCGATAACAATGCAAATGTATCTACTTGTACTTCAACTGTAACGGTTCAAGATAATGTTGATCCTGTTGCTCTGTGCCAGGATGTAACAATTCAATTGGATGCTACAGGTAATGCAAGTATAACAACTGGAGATGTAGATAATGGATCTTCAGATGCTTGTGGTATTGCAAGTTTATCTCTTGATATTACAAGTTTTGATTGCGATGATTTAGGTGCAAATACTGTTACTTTAACAGTTTCCGATAATAATGGTAACACTTCAACATGTAGTGCTACGGTAACAGTTCAAGATGTTATTGATCCTGTTGCTGAATGTAAAGACATTACAGTAACGCTTAATCGACAAGGAAATGTTGCTGTTTCAGCATCACAAATTGATGATGGTTCAAGTGATAACTGTTCTATTACATTGGAAATTTCAAAATTGGAATTGTCTGGATATGTTCCGTTTGTAGCGTACACATGCGGTGATCCATCTCCTCAAACTGTTTATTTAAAAGTAACAGATGCTGCTGGTAATTCAACGACTTGTTCTTCTGCACTTACCATTAAAGATGACCAGGCTCCAACTTTAGATGATTTATCCGATAGAAATGTCGTGGTTGATGATGCGATTTGTACCTATACACATAGTGGATCAGATTGGAATCCTACAGATAACTGCGATTCGTCACCTACAATAACTTATACTGTTTCAGCTCCATCAACTCTAACAGGTTCAAATACTACACTTGATGGTCAGATTTTTGAAAAAGGAACAACTACAGTTACTTGGACAACATTAGATGCTTCAGGAAATACAAGGAATGATGTAATATTTAATGTTGTAGTAACTGATGATCAAAAGCCTGTATTTGCCTCTTGCCCTTCGAATATTTCAAAATTAGTAAGCGTAGATGGAAATACCGACGTTTTAATTACTGATATTCCTGCTTCTACATATACTGATAATTGTGCCGTTACTCAATTCGATTGGGTAATGACAGGTGCAACAACAGGAACTGGTTCAGATCTAAGTCCAGTAAGCGGAACTACGAATCCACTTAATAATAACTCATACAACATTGGTACTACTACAGTAACTTATACAATTTCTGATGCTGCGGGTAATACTGAAACATGTGCATTTACAATTACAGTTAATGCAGGTAGCGGAGCAATAGTTCTTAGCAAAGCAAATGTTGTAACAACCGAGGATTTAGATTTTGATTCGTTTACAGTTAAATTGAAATCAGCGCCAACAGGAACTGTTGTTCTTGATGTTGTAAGTGATGATTTAGGTGAAGGATCTGTTGATAAGGCTCAATTAACTTTCAATGCTGGAAACTGGAGCGTAGCTCAAACGGTAACAGTAACTGGAGTTAATGATGATGTTGACGATGGAGATATCGATTATGACATTAACTTGACAGTAAACAAAGGGTTAACAGATGATAATTCTGGATTCGAAGATGCTGTTGGGACTCTTGTTGATGCGGTTAATCAGGATAATGATACTGCTGGAGTTACAGTAACTGTAAACGATGCGATTACTGGTGAAGATGCTAGTACTGGTTCATTTGATGTTGTTTTGAATACAGAACCAACGCAAAATGTAACAATAGATCTTTCAAGTAATGATACAACGGAAGGAAGCATATCAGGATCTACAACTTTAACTTTTACTCCTGCAGATTGGGATACAGCTCAAATGGTAACCATCAATGGAGTAGATGATGATATTGATGATGGAAACATTGATTATTCGATCATTACTGAAAATACTTCTTCAACCGATCCAAAGTATAGTAATTTGGTAGTTGATGATGTAAGTTTGAATAATGTTGATGATGATACAGCAGGCTTTGTTGTAACACCTCTCACATTATCTACAAGTGAAACTGCTACAAGTACAGCTACTTTTACAGTTGTACTAACAAGTAAACCAGCTACTGATGCAACTGATTACAATGTAATTGTTGATTTGGCAAGTGGTGATACTAGCGAAGGAACAATTGATAAGGCAAGTTTAACTTTTGATCATACAAATTGGAATATAGCACAAACAGTAACAGTAACAAGTGTTGAAGATATTCTAGTAGATGGTGATATAACTTATTCTATTAATTTAACTACTGATAGAACGAATACAACCGATCCTATTTATAAAGATCTTGCAAAAGTAAATGATCCAGATAATGTATCGGTTACTAATGCAGATAACGATGCGGCAACTCTTTCTATTGATGATGTATCTGCATTTGAAACAAATTCCGGAACTACCAACTTTGTTTTTACGGTAACACATAGTGGAGCAGAAGTAGTAGGTTCATACCAAGTTTCTTATTATACTCAAAATGGAACGGCTAAATCACCTTCTGATTATGCAGCAATAGGTGGATTACTGACATTTGATGGAGATCAGTTAAATGAAACTAAAACATTGACATTACTTGTTAATGGTGATGTTGCTCTTGAACCTGACGAAACATTTGAATTGGTATTGAGTTCAGTTATCGCTCCTGGTCGAAATGTTACCATCGATAATGCAAATAAGATTGGTACTGGAACAATTGAAAATGATGATACTTCAGAGTTAACAATTTCGGATCCTACTATTTCTGAAGGAGACTCAGGAGTGAAACAATTGGTGTTTGATGTTACTTTAAGTAATCCTGTTGAATTAGGTGTAACGGTTGATTATGCAACAGCAGATAATACTGCAACTATAGCAAACAGCGATTATGATGCAAAATCAGGTACGCTTACATTCGTTGGTACTTCTGGTGAAGTACAAACAATAAGTATCGATATTAATGGGGATGAAGTTATTGAATTGGATGAAAGCTTCTTAATCAACTTAAGTAATGCTTTAGTTGATGGTAATGTTGATTCCTCAATTAGCATTTCTGCAACAGAAGGCGTTGGTACAGGAACAATTACTAATGACGATGCTGCTGTAATTTCAATAGCAGGATTTACAGTGAATGAATCTGCAGGAACAGCAGACTTCACGATTACGATGAGCAAAGCTGTTCAGGATGTATTTACGATCGATTTTGCAACATCTGATAATACAGCATTAACAGGATCGGATTATACGGCTGTTACAAAAACAGGAGGTACTGCTCTTAATTTTGGAGGTGCTAATGCCTTAACACAGACTGTAACTGTGACTATTCTTAATGGTGATGTAGTTGAGCCAACAGAATATTTGTACGGAACAATTAGCAATAAGATAGATGCAAAAAATCAAGCAGTAACTTTCTTTGGTGGAGGTGCTTCTACACAGGCAATAGGAACAATTACTGATACTGATCTTGCAAGCATTAAGATCGATGATGTGAGTGTTGCAGAATCAGCAGGGACGGCAACATTTACGGTAACATTAACTGGTACTGTTCAAAATGATTTTACATTAAATTATTCAACAGCAGATGCTACGGCAGAGTCAATAAGTGATTATACTGCTATTGCAGCAACTGAATTAACATTTGGTGGCTTGAATAGTAACGTGCAGACTTTTACTGTTGATATTATTGAGAATAATATTGCGGAAGCAACAGAAACATATTCAATTAACCTTACAGATCTAAATACCTATAGCCAAACAGGAGTTGGAATTTCGGATGCTCTCGGAACAGGTACAATTACAGATAATGATATTGTAAATCTAGTTTTAAATGGATTTACCGTTACTGAAACAGATGGTTCTCAGGTTCAAAATTTCTATGTGAGTAGAGATATTGCTTCACAATCGCCAATTGGTTTGTTGTTCTCAACAACAGAAGATTCAGCGAAGAATGCAAGCGATTTTACTGCTCAAACAAACACGGCGGTTACATTGATTTCTGGTTCGACAGATAATACTAATATTCCAACAACAATATTAGGAGATATCATTGCAGAACCTCAAGAAAAATTTGATGGAACAATTTCATTGAGTGGTATAAATGGGCAGCAAGTAGTAATAACTACTGCAAGTGCAACAAGTACGATCAATGATAATGATGAAATGGAAGTTTCGTTAATTGATAAAGTAGTTGCAGAAACAAATGGAACGCAATCAGTAAATTATGTTGTTAGTACAAATATTGCAGCTGAAAAGGATGTTGTATTAGAATTTAACACTTCAGATGGAACAGCAATAACTACTTCAGATTATACTGGACAAGTAAATACTGTTGTTACAATTCCAGCAGGTAGTAAATCAGTTAATATTCCTATTAATGTTTTAGGTGATGCAATTTTAGAACCACAAGAAGTATTTAATGGAGCAATTTCTTTAACGACTGATAATAGTCAACAGGTAACCATTGCAGATGCAAATGCTGTTTACACAATTAATGATAATGACGCAGCGAGCATTGCTATTGCGGATGTTAGTGTTGCAGAAAATGTAGCAGCTGGAGAAGCAGTGTTTACAGTAACTTTAACTGGAAATATTCAGGATGAGTTTTCTGTAAATTATACGACTAGTGATAATGCAAGTGCTCTAGATGGTTTTGATTATACAGAATCTTCAGGAACATTAACTTTCCCTGCAGGTTCGGTAAGTGGAACGACTAAGTCTTTCACTGTTGCTATAACTGATGATAACATAGTTGAACCAACAGAAACATATAGTGTAACTTTAAGTGGTATTACTGGTGGTTTAGCTACAATTTCAGATGGAACTGCGGTTGGAACGATTACCGATAATGAGGCGGCAAGCATTGCAATAAATGATGTTGAGGTTGCAGAAAATGTAGGTGCTGGTGGTGCTGTATTTACCGTAACATTAACCGGTAATATTCAGGATGCATTAACAGTTGATTTTACAACAAATGATGGAACAGCTCACGCACCAAGTGATTATACTACTGTTACAAATACAGTGACTTTTGCTGCTGGATCTTTGAATGGAGCAACAGAAACGATCACGATTCCAATTATTGATAACGCTATTGCAGAATCAACAGAAACATATGATATTGATTTGAGTAATATTGTTTGTACAGGAAGCTCTTCATTTACTGGAGGTGATTCACAGGGATTGGGTACAATTACTGATGATGATGAGGTGACAGCAATTAACCTTGCCGGATTTACGAATTCAGAAGCAGATGCTAATGTATCGTATAATTTTGTTGCTAGCATGGATATCGAGGCTCAGTATCCTGTTGTGATTAGTTTTACAACAACTGAAGGTACAGCAATTGCTGGTAGCGATTTTACTGCGCAATCGGTGGTTGAATACACAATTCTTCCAGGAGATTTAAGTGTTAACATTCCAGTGGTTGTGATTGGTGATTTAGTAAATGAACCACAAGAAGCGTTTACAGGTAAGATTGCGATTGTCAATAAAAATGGTCAGCAAATTGCTCTTGGTACTGATACTGCTACTGGAACTATCAATGATAATGATGCAGCAATTGTATCCATCACTGGGTTTACAGTAAATGAAGCTGCCGGAACAGCTGATTTCACGATTGCTTTAAATCGTTCTGTTCAAAATGCAATTTTAGTTGATTTTGAAACAGCCGATGGTACTGCAATTGCAGGATCAGATTATACTGCTGTTGGCTCAACTACGTTGAATTTTGGAGCGACTAATGATATTAGTCAAACGGTAACGGTTTCATTAACAGATGATGGTGTAGTAGAGCCTTCAGAAACAATAATCGGACGCTTAAGCAACTTAATCAATAACAGTCAAGATGTTATTTTAACAGGTGCTGGCGCAAGTGCTGATGCTACTGCAACAATAACAGATAATGATGTTGCTACATTGGCAATTGATGATATTAGTGTGAACGAATCAGCTGGTACCGCAACATTTACTGTTACACAAACAGGTACGGTTCAGAATGCGTATACTGTAGATTTTGCTACGGCGAATTCAACAGCAGTTGAGCCTTCTGACTATACAGCTATATCAACAACTACATTTACTTTTGGTGATGCAAATAGCACTGCTCAAACGATCGTAGTTGATATAATTGAAAATGCAATTGCAGAACCAGAAGAAGAGTATAATATCAACTTAACGAACCTAATTGTTAATGGACAATTGGGAGTATCTATTTCCAAGGCACAAGGTGTTGGAACGATTACTGATAACGACTCTTATACAATCAGTATTGCTGATATTACAGTAAGTGAAACTGATGCAGATGCAAATCACAACTTTGTAGCTACCATGAATGGAGTAGCACAAGAAGATGTTGTGATCAGCTTTACAACAACCAATGGAAGTGCTGATGGAACAGATTTCACGGCTCAGACGAATCAACTTTATACAATTACTGCAGGTTCAACAAGTGTGAACATTCCAGTAATGGTATTGGGAGATGATATCGCAGAAGCTCAGGAAATTTTCACAGCAGCAATCACTATTAATGAAGCTAACTCACAGCAAGTAACAATTGGAACCGGCGGTGCTACAGCAACCATTAATGATGATGATGCTTATACAATCAGTATTGCAGATATTACCGTAAGTGAAACTGACGCAGATACTTCTCACAACTTTGTAGCTACCATGAATGGAGTAGCACAAGAAGATGTTGTGATCAGCTTTACAACAACCAATGGAAGTGCTGATGGAACAGATTTTACGGCTCAGACGAATCAACTTTATACAATTACTGCAGGTTCAACAAGTGTGAACATTCCAGTTGTTGTGATTGGTGATCAAACTGTAGAGTCTGCGGAAAGTTTTACTGCAAACATTACGATAAGCGATAAAAATGAACAACAGATAACAATTGATGATGGTAATGCTACAGGAATCATTAATGATGATGATAGTTCAGAGGTTAGTGTTGCTGCCACGACTCAAGCAAGTGAGCCGGGTACGGATGGTTTGTTTACTTTCACTCTATCAAATCCTGTAGATGTAGATACAGAAATCACATTTGCAGTAAGCGGAGTAGCAACTGAAGGCACGGATTATTCAGCAATTGGAACTACCGTTACGATTCCAGCTAACAGCACATCGATCACACTTCCAGTAAGTGTTATTAATGATAATTTAGTTGAAACTGGAGGAGAAACTGTAATTGTCACTTTAGCTACAACCAATACAGCAGTAACAATTGCTACAGCAGACGAAGCAATAGTAACTATTTCAGATGAAGATTCATCGGAAGTAAGTATTACTGCCACGACTCAGGCAAGTGAGCCAGGAACTGATGGTTTGTTTACGTTGACATTAAGCAATGCAGTAAGTGTAGATACAGAAATCACATTTGCAGTAAGTGGCGTCGCAACAGAAGGCACTGATTATTCAGCAATTGGCACTACCGTTACGATTCCAGCTAACAGCACAACGATTACACTTCCAGTAAGTGTTATCAATGATGATTTGGTAGAAACTGGAGGAGAAACAGTCATTGTCACTTTAGCTTCAACCAATACTGCGGTTACAGTAGGAGCTGGTAATTCAGCAACTGTCACTATTTCTGATGAAGATACATCAGAAGTAAGTATTGCAGCTACGACTCAGGCAAGTGAACCAGGAACTGATGGTTTGTTTACTTTAACACTAAGCAATGCGGTAAGTGTAGATACAGAAATCACATTTGCAGTAAGTGGCATGGCAACAGAAGGAACTGATTATTCTGCAATAGGAACAACCGTAACGATTCCAGCTAACAGCACATCGATCACACTTCCAGTAAGTGTTATTAATGATAATTTAGTTGAAACTGGAGGAGAAACTGTAATTGTCACTTTAGCTACAACCAATACAGCAGTAACAATTGCTACAGCAGACGAAGCAATAGTAACTATTTCAGATGAAGATTCATCGGAAGTAAGTATTACTGCCACGACTCAGGCAAGTGAGCCAGGAACTGATGGTTTGTTTACGTTGACATTAAGCAATGCAGTAAGTGTAGATACAGAAATCACATTTGCAGTAAGTGGCGTAGCAACAGAGGGAACCGATTATTCGGCACTTGGAACAACAATTACCATTCCAGCTAACAGCACATCGATCACACTTCCAGTAATTGTTACTGATGATGATATCGTAGAAACAGGAGGCGAGACTGTAATAGTAAGCCTAAGTTCAACTAATACAGCTGTAACAATCGCTGCGGCAGACGAAGCAACGGTAACTATTTCAGATGAAGATGCATCAGAAGTAAGTATTGCAGCTACAACTCAAGCAAGTGAGCCGGGAACTGATGGTCTGTTTACTTTAACACTAAGCAATGCAGTAAGTGTAGATACAGAAATCACATTTTCAGTAAGCGGGGAAGCAACAGAAGGAACCGATTATTCGGCACTTGGAACAACAGTTACCATTCCAGCTAACAGCACATCGATCACACTTCCAGTAATTGTTACTGATGATGATATCGTAGAAACTGGAGGGGAAACAGTAATTATCACTTTAGTTTCGACCAATACAGCTGTAACAGTCGCTGCGGCAGACGAAGCAACGGTAACTATTTCAGATGAAGATGCATCAGAAGTAAGTATTGCAGCTACAACTCAGGCAAGTGAGCCAGGAACTGATGGTCTGTTTACGTTGACCTTAACTAATGCAGTAAGTGTAGATACAGAAATCACATTTGCAGTAAGCGGTTTAGCAACAGAGGGAACCGATTATGCGGCACTTGGAACAACAGTTACGATTCCAGCTAACAGTACATCGATCACACTTCCAGTAATTGTTACTGATGATGATATCGTAGAAACTGGAGGAGAAACAGTAATTATCACTTTAAGTTCAACCAATACAGCTGTATCAGTCGCTGCGGCAGACGAAGCAACGGTAACTATTTCAGATGAAGATGCATCAGAAGTAAGTATTGCCGCTACGACTCAGGCAAGTGAGCCGGGAACTGATGGTCTGTTTACGTTGACCTTAACTAATGCAGTAAGTGTAGATACAGAAATTACATTTGCAGTAAGTGGTGTAGCAACAGAGGGAACCGATTATTCGGCACTTGGAACAACAATTACCATTCCAGCTAACAGCACATCGATCACACTTCCAGTAATTGTTACTGATGATGATATCGTAGAAACAGGAGGCGAGACTGTAATAGTAAGCCTAAGTTCAACTAATACAGCTGTAACAATCGCTGCGGCAGACGAAGCAACGGTAACTATTTCAGATGAAGATGCATCAGAAGTAAGTATTGCAGCTACAACTCAAGCAAGTGAGCCGGGAACTGATGGTCTGTTTACTTTAACACTAAGCAATGCAGTAAGTGTAGATACAGAAATCACATTTTCAGTAAGCGGGGAAGCAACAGAAGGAACCGATTATTCGGCACTTGGAACAACAGTTACCATTCCAGCTAACAGCACATCGATCACACTTCCAGTAAGTGTTATTAATGATGATCTAGTAGAAACTGGAGGAGAAACAGTAATTGTAAGTTTAGTTTCAACCAATACTGCAGTAACAATAGGAGCTACAGACGAAGCAACAGTAACTATTTCAGATGAAGATGCATCTGAAGTAAGTATTGCAGCTACAACTCAGGCAAGTGAGCCAGGAACAAATGGTTTGTTTACTCTGACTCTAAGCAATGCAGTAAGTGTAGATACAGAAATCACATTTGCAGTAAGCGGGGAAGCAACAGAAGGAACTGATTATTCGGCACTTGGAACAACCGTTACCATTCCAGCCAACAACACATCGATCACACTTCCAGTAAGTGTAATTAATGATGATCTAGTAGAAACTGGAGGCGAAACAGTAATTGTAAGTTTAGTTTCAACCAATACTGCAGTAACAATAGGAGCTACAGACGAAGCAACAGTAACTATTTCAGATGAAGATGCATCTGAAGTAAGTATTGCAGCTACAACTCAGGCAAGTGAGCCAGGAACAAATGGTTTGTTTACTCTGACTCTAAGCAATGCAGTAAGTGTAGATACAGAAATCACATTTGCAGTAAGCGGGGAAGCAACAGAAGGAACTGATTATTCGGCACTTGGAACAACCGTTACCATTCCAGCCAACAACACATCGATCACACTTCCAGTAAGTGTAATTAATGATGATCTAGTAGAAACTGGAGGCGAAACAGTAATTGTAAGTTTAGTTTCAACCAATACTGCAGTAACAATAGGAGCTACAGATGAAGCAACTGTTACTATTTCAGATGAAGATGCATCTGAAGTAAGTATTGCAGCTACAACTCAGGCAAGTGAGCCAGGAACTGATGGTTTGTTTACTTTGACTCTAAGCAATGCAGTAAGTGTAGATACAGAAATCACATTTGCAGTAAGTGGTGTGGCAACAGAAGGCACGGATTATTCAGCAATTGGTACAACCCTTACGATTCCAGCTAACAGCACATCGATTACACTTCCAGTAAGTGTTATTAATGATGATCTAGTAGAAACTGGAGGAGAAACAGTAATTGTAAGTTTAGTTTCGACCAATACAGCTATAACAGTAGGAGCTACAGATGAAGCAACTGTCACTATTTCTGATGAAGATTTATCAGAAGTAAGCATAGCAGCAACGACTCAAGCAAGTGAGCCAGGAACTGATGGTTTGTTTACTTTGACTCTAAGCAATGCAGTAAGTGTAGATACAGAAATCACATTTGCAGTAAGTGGTGTGGCAACAGAAGGCACGGATTATTCAGCAATTGGTACAACCCTTACGATTCCAGCTAACAGCACATCGATTACACTTCCAGTAAGTGTTATTAATGATGATCTAGTAGAAACTGGAGGCGAAACAGTAATTGTAAGCTTAGCTTCAACCAATACTGCAGTAACAGTAGGAGCTACAGATGAAGCAACTGTCACTATTTCTGATGAAGATTCATCAGAAGTAAGCATAGCAGCTACAACTCAGGCAAGTGAGCCAGGAACAGATGGTTTGTTTACTCTGACGCTAAGCAATGCAGTAAGTGTAGATACAGAAATTACATTTGCAGTAAGCGGAGTCGCAACAGAAGGAACTGATTATACAGCAATTGGAACTACCGTAACAATTCCAGCTAAGAGCACATCGATCACACTTCCAGTAAGTGTTATTAATGATGATCTAGTAGAAACTGGAGGAGAAACAGTAATTGTAAGTTTAGTTTCAACCAATACTGCAGTAACAATAGGAGCTACAGACGAAGCAACAGTAACTATTTCAGATGAAGATGCATCTGAAGTAAGTATTGCAGCTACAACTCAGGCAAGTGAGCCAGGAACAAATGGTTTGTTTACTCTGACTCTAAGCAATGCAGTAAGTGTAGATACAGAAATCACATTTGCAGTAAGCGGGGAAGCAACAGAAGGAACTGATTATTCGGCACTTGGAACAACCGTTACCATTCCAGCCAACAACACATCGATCACACTTCCAGTAAGTGTAATTAATGATGATCTAGTAGAAACTGGAGGAGAAACAGTAATTGTAAGTTTAGTTTCAACCAATACTGCAGTAACAATAGGAGCTACAGACGAAGCAACAGTAACTATTTCAGATGAAGATGCATCTGAAGTAAGTATTGCAGCTACAACTCAGGCAAGTGAGCCAGGAACAAATGGTTTGTTTACTCTGACTCTAAGCAATGCAGTAAGTGTAGATACAGAAATCACATTTGCAGTAAGCGGGGAAGCAACAGAAGGAACTGATTATTCGGCACTTGGAACAACCGTTACCATTCCAGCCAACAACACATCGATCACACTTCCAGTAAGTGTAATTAATGATGATCTAGTAGAAACTGGAGGCGAAACAGTAATTGTAAGTTTAGTTTCAACCAATACTGCAGTAACAATAGGAGCTACAGATGAAGCAACTGTTACTATTTCAGATGAAGATGCATCTGAAGTAAGTATTGCAGCTACAACTCAGGCAAGTGAGCCAGGAACAAATGGTTTGTTTACTCTGACTCTAAGCAATGCAGTAAGTGTAGATACAGAAATCACATTTGCAGTAAGCGGGGAAGCAACAGAAGGAACTGATTATTCGGCACTTGGAACAACCGTTACCATTCCAGCCAACAACACATCGATCACACTTCCAGTAAGTGTAATTAATGATGATCTAGTAGAAACTGGAGGCGAAACAGTAATTGTAAGTTTAGTTTCAACCAATACTGCAGTAACAATAGGAGCTACAGATGAAGCAACTGTTACTATTTCAGATGAAGATGCATCTGAAGTAAGTATTGCAGCTACAACTCAGGCAAGTGAGCCAGGAACAAATGGTTTGTTTACTCTGACTCTAAGCAATGCAGTAAGTGTAGATACAGAAATCACATTTGCAGTAAGCGGGGAAGCAACAGAAGGAACTGATTATTCGGCACTTGGAACAACCGTTACCATTCCAGCCAACAACACATCGATCACACTTCCAGTAAGTGTAATTAATGATGATCTAGTAGAAACTGGAGGCGAAACAGTAATTGTAAGTTTAGTTTCAACCAATACTGCAGTAACAGTAGGAGCTACAGATGAAACAACTGTCACTATTTCTGATGAAGATGCATCGGAAGTAAGCATAGCAGCTACAACTCAGGCAAGTGAGCCGGGAACTGATGGTTTGTTTACTTTGACGCTAACTAATGCAGTAAGTGTAGATACAGAAATTACATTTGCAGTAAGTGGCCTAGCAACAGAAGGAACCGATTATTCAGCAATTGGAACAACAGTAACAATTCCTGCGAATTCAACGGAAGCAACAATATCAGTTAATGTTATTGATGATGTGCTGGTTGAAACTGGAGGTGAAAGTGTTGTTGTGACATTGAATTCTACCAACAATTCAGTGACCTTGTCAGCGACTAGTTCTGCAAATATGAACTTAGGAGATGATGATTCAACTGAAGTAACAATAAGTGCTACGGATGATACAGCTCAGGAAGGTACTCCTGCTGTTGATAATGCAGAGTTTACAGTTTCAATGACTAATGCCTCTGCTGTTAATACGATAATCAGTTACACCATAGGTGGAACTGCAACGGAAGGAAGTGACTTTACATCCTTAACAGGAACTATAACAATTCTGGCAGGTTCAACAAGTGGAACTATTGATATTAGTGTACTTGATGATGTCTTATTCGAAGACTCTGAAACAGTTATTATAACACTTACAGGAATTACTTCTGGTGATGTTACAACTATCATAGGAACTTCAAATGAGGCAACAGCAACAATAATTGATAATGATATTGATTGTTATACTGGTGATGATCTTGAAATTTGTTCTTCGGATGCTAATGTTACGCTAAGTACGGCAACTGAAAATAATGCGAGTGACTTTGCCTGGACAACTAATGGAACTGGAAACTTTGTTGATGCGACCATCTTGAATGCAGTTTACAATCCAAGTGATTTGGATAGAACAAACGGAGAGGTTCAGTTAACATTGGATGTTTCTGGCATAAGTGGAACTGATAGTGATGTAATGACACTTAAGATTTGGCCAAGAGTATTGCTGAATGCTGGTGACGAAACGGCTACAATTAATGAAGGTGAGACTTATACTGTTACTGGTGCAATAGTTGTTAATTATGCTAGTATACTTTGGACAAGTACAGGTGGTTCATTTGATGATCCAACTGCAATCAATCCAGTATTTACTCCATCAACAACTGATAATGTTGTTCTTAGAATGACTGCAATAGGATTGGGAACAGGTGCTTGTTCAGATGATTTTGATGAGATCTCAATTACCATAAATGATTTCCCAACAGCAAGTAATGAAAGTGTTACTGGTTTTGAAGATCAAGATTTATTATTTGCAGAAACAGATTTCTCTGTTAATTATTTAGACGCAGAGGTTGACGATTTTGAGGGAATTAAGATTGTGACTATTGAATCTGTTGGCGAATTGGAATACGATGGTTCTGAAGTTGTTTCAGGATTAGAGATTGCTAGTTCAGATATTTCTAAATTAATATTTAGATCACAGGCTCATGAGAATGGATTAAATTATGATTCATTTGAATTTAAAGTATTTGATGGAACGGCGTATAGCTCTGAAACTTATACAATGAGTATTGATATTACAGCTGTTAATGATGTTCCTTACTTTACCTTAATGAATCCAAAAGACATTTGGGTGAGTGAGGATATAGGATTGGTGATTATCAATGGACAAGTAGCAACACAGTTTGCAGGTCCTGTAAATGAAACAGGTCAAGCTTTGAACTTGAAATTAACGAATGATAATCCAGCCTTATTCAGTGAGCAACCAACATTAGATGCAGCGGGTAATTTACGATTTACTCCTCTTACTAATGTATCTGGATTGGCAACATTAGGTGTTCAACTATTTGATGATGGAGGAATAGCTAATGGAGGCGTAGATTCATCGGCCATTCAAATATTCACGATAACTGTAGAAGCGGTTAACGATGCTCCAGTAGCGGAAGATGATTTATTTACAGTGAATGAGGATGAGAATTTATCAGGAAATGTAAAATCAGATAATGGAAATGGTGCGGATTCTGATCCAGATAGTGACTCGGACAATTTCACTTACTCATTAATTGATGATGGAACTGCTGAAACCAATGGAAATCTTGTATTGAATACAGATGGTACGTTCACTTATGTGCCGAATGCGGATTTCTTTGGAGATGTTACATTTACTTATCAGGTCTGCGATGATGCAGTTTCTCCTTTAAGTCAGGAATGTGATGAAGCAACGGTTACGATTACTGTTGATCAGATTAGCGATGAACCTTTGGCAGTGGATGATGATTACTTCATGAAAGAGGATGATGTCTTGAGTGGAAACGTATTTGATAATGATGAAAGATTGGTTGATGGACCTGTATTGATCGTAGCAAATACAAACCCAGCTTCAGGTACATTAAATCTAAATTCTGATGGAACATTTGTTTATACACCAGATTCAGGATACTATGGAACAGTGACATTTACTTATACATTAAGAGATGTAGATGGTAGTGAATCGACAGCAACAGTTACGATAATTGTTGATCCATTAGATTATCCGCCAATCGCGAATGATGATTTTGTAGAAACAGATGAAGAAGTTGCGGTAAGTGGTAATTTATTTACTAACGATGAAGATTTCATTAATCCTCCGGTACTTGTGATTTCAAATACTGATCCGGCAAACGGAACAGTTGTTGTCAATGCTGATGGAACATTTACCTATACTCCAAATGCAGATTTTTATGGTACTGATACTTTCGAGTATACCATCGAAGATGTGGATGGAGATCAGGACACTGGATTAGTAACAATAACAGTAAATCCGGTTAATGATACACCAATCGCTGTTGCAGATGAAAATACAACAGATGAAGATGCTGGTGTTAGCGGTAATTTGATGAGTAATGATACGGACTTGGGCGATGCAGAGGTAAATGTTGTGGCAAATACCAATCCAGCAAATGGAACGGTTTTAGTTCAGCCTGATGGTTCATATACTTACATTCCAAATGAGAATTTTAATGGTGTTGATACGTTTACTTACACCATTGAAGACGAGGATGGCGAGCAATCAACGGCAACAGTTACAATTACGGTTAATTCAATAAATGATGTGCCAGTAGCTGTTGATGATGTGAATTCAACTGATGAAGATACAGTTGTTATAGGTAATGTATTGCCTAATGATACTGATCTTGATGACGATGAATTAATAGTTGTTGAGTTGAATGGTTCAAGTTCTAATTTAGGTGTTGATATCATCATGTCAGGCGGAGGTATTCTTCAATTGAATGCTGATGGTTTCTACGAATTCGATCCTAATGGTGAGTACGATTACCTAAACGAAGGAGAAGAGGTTCAAGAAAGCTTTACTTATGTGGTAACAGATGGAACTGCTAACAGTAATGTGGCAACTGTAGTGATTACAATTATTGGTGTGAATGATGCACCTGTTGCTACCGATGATCAGGAGATTGCTAGAGATAATGAAGAGATTATTATTTCTGTTTTAGATAATGATTCTGATGCCGATGAAGATGATCTAATCGTAACTATTATAACGGAACCTGAGTTTGGTTTTGTAGTTGTAAATGGTGATGGTACTGTTTCTTATTTGGCTGATTTGGGAGCTTATTGTAATACCGATCAATTTACATATCGTATTTGTGATCCATCAGGATTATGCGATGAAGCAGTGGTTACAATTGAAATTGATGTTATGGATAGCGATGAAGATTCCATTCCTGATGCAATTGAAACATTAACTGCAGATACGGATTCTGATTCAACTCCTGATTATCTGGATTTAGATAGCGATAATGATGGTATTTCCGATGAAGATGAAGCAAGGATTTCTGATTCTTGTAATGATCTTCCAGTTGATACTGATCAGGACGGAATGCCTGATTATCTTGATACAGATAGTGATAATGATGGTTACCCAGATGAAGAAGAAGGCGATGATGATTGTGATGGAGATGGAATTTTAGATTACATGGATTCTTACGATGATTGCGCTGAATACATAATTATACCAGAAGGATTTTCTCCTAATGGCGATGGAATTAATGATCGTTTGGTCATTAAAGGAATGAGAGATTTCCCAAATAGTGAGTTGATGATTTTCAACCGTTGGGGAGCTAAAATATATAGTAAGAAGGGATATCAGAATGATTGGGACGGTAGAGCTGAAAACAGCATGACCGTTGGAACCAATGTTATTCCAGAAGGAACTTATTACTATGTGATCGATCTTGGAAATGGATCAAAAGTTATTAAAGGATTCATTTACATAAACTACTAATTACGAAGAACATGAATAGATCTAGTTTACAAATTATTAAATGTGTTGCTTTATTGGTTTTAATTTTTCCTTTTGGAAAAGTGTTAAAAGCGCAACAAGATCCTATGTATACTCAATATATGCACAACCCATTAACGATAAATCCGGCTTACGCCGGAAGTACCGATATGATGAGTGCCATGTTTCTCGCACGTGAACAGTGGGTAGGATTTGACGGTGCACCTAAATCAAGAACTTTAACTCTTAGTGCTCCGATAACAAAGTATAATGTTGGAGCGGGTTTTTCTTACATTAATGATGAGCTAGGGCCAGTAAAGCAAAATAGTGTATATGCGGATTTTGCGTACCAACTGAAGCTAAGTGAAAGAGGAACTTTGGCGATGGGAATAAAAGGAGGTTTTGATATGATTCAGATTGACCTGATGAACTTGACTCTTAATGAGCAAAATGATGCTTCTTTCTCATCTGATTTTCAAGAAGATTTTATTTTGAATTTTGGTTTGGGCTTGTACTATTATACACCACGTTATTATCTTGGTGTGTCAATACCAAGAATGTTGAAGAATAATTACGATGATGATGGAGTTAATACCACAAGTTTGGGTTACAAGGAACGTCATTATTTTATAACTGCAGGTGCTTTGTTTGATATTAACGAGAATGTGAAATTCAAGCCATCAATTTTATCTAAAATTGTTTGGAATGCTCCAGTTTCCTTAGATCTTTCGGCTAATTTTATATTGAATGATAAACTTTGGTTAGGAGCAGCTTATCGTATTGATGATGCTATGAGTTTCTTGATTCATTATCAAATATCAGAGCAACTTCGTGTAGGTTATGCTTTTGATTTAACCGAATCGGAATTGCGCAGGTACAATAATGGAACGCATGAAATCATGGTTGCATTCGACTTCCAGTTCAACAAAAAGAAAGTAATGACACCAAGGTATTTCTAATTCTACTGATCGAAAATTATGAGAAAATTGACACGCACTATATTATTCTTTGGGCTTTTATTGATGAATCTTTCATTGAATGCTCAAATGTTAGAAAGGGCAGATAAACATTTTGAATCTTTTGCATATCAAGAAGCCATTGTCTTGTATGAAATGCTTTGGGAGAAAGATAGTTTAAATGAAAACGTAACCAGACAATTGGCTGCTTCTTATCGATTGATTAATAATTCACAAAAAGCAGAGCTTTGGTATGCCAAGGTTTTGACAATGCCGAATGTGGAAAATGATGATTATTTGTTTTATGCAAGGGCTTTGCAAAGCAATCAGAAGTACGCTAAGGCAAATGAGTGGATGGAGAAATATCGTCAAAAAGAATCAGGATCAAAGCAAGATCTCATTAATGAAGATGTGATTAATAAGCTGAAAAGCGATTCCTTAAAATATAAGGTGAAACCAGTTTCTGCTAATTCGGAAGAATCTGATTTTGGAGTAGCCTATTATCGAAATGATGTGATTTTTTCATCAGCTAGAGAGAAAATGTCTGTAATAAAGAGGAATCATAAATGGAACAATCAAAATTACCTTCGATTGTATCAAACTCATGTTGGTGAGGATGGTAACCTATTGAATGCAACATTATTCTCGAAAGATATTACAACTAAATTTCATGATGGTCCAGTTTGCTTTACGAAGTCGGGCGAGGAAATGTTTTTAACACGTAATTACGTATCCGATTCGAAAAAGGCAAAACGAAATAAGGAAGGAGTGGTAAGTATTAAGCTTTATCATTGTAAAAAAGAGGGTGATGGCTGGTCTACACCAGAATTGCTTTCAATTAATATGGAAGCTTTTTCAACAGGACATCCTGCTTTGTCAGATAATGAAAAGAGTTTGTATTTTATTTCTGATCGTCCAGGAGGATTTGGAGGGACTGATTTATATGTTTCTAAGAAAACAGCATCAGGTTGGAGCGAACCAGTAAATTTAGGCGACAAAATTAATACTTCAGAGAATGAAATGTTTCCTTTTGTTGATGAAACAAACAACTTATTTTTTGCATCAAAGGGGCATGTTGGCTTAGGCGGATTAGATGTGTTTTCAATTGACTTAGATGATGAAAAAGCAAAGCCAGTAAATATGGGCTATCCAATTAATTCGTCGAAAGATGATTTTAATTTAATTCACAAGAAAGGAAGTGGCTATTTTGCTTCGAATAGAATAAAAGGGGAGAGTTTCGATGATGTATATCATTTTGCTCTAATGAGACGAACGATAAAAGGTCAGGTGTTTAATTCTGAAACAAAAGAGATCTTAGGTAATACAGAAGTTTCATTGATTGATAAAAATGGGAACGTAGCTGAAAGAGTAGTAACAGATAAAGATGCAAACTTTCAATTTGTGATTTCTAAGATAGATAACTATCAAATCCGATCTACTAAAGAATATTATTTTGATGGAGATGTAGCTATTCCTGCTAGCGAATTAAGAAAGAATGGAGAACTGAATAAGGTTGTATATCAGGCACCAGATAATATTTTATCATTAAAAGGCTTGGTGGTGTTCAAAGAGGATCGTTCTCCTGTTGCTGATGTGAATGTTTCGATTAAAAATAGCAAATCTGATGACTCGATTAATTTAACAAGTGATACAAATGGTACATTTTCTTGTGAGTTGCTGAGAGGAATGGATTACACAATCGAATATCACAAAGAAGGCATATTATCTAAAACGCGAAGAGTGGAAACTTCTATGATAAAAGGAAGTGAAATTTTTGTTGAAGAAGAGGTAGATAAAGTGCAGGTTGGAAAAGTATTTGTCCTAGATAATATCTTTTACGATGTAAATAAATCAAACATTCGTGAGGATGCAGCAATCGAATTAGATAAATTGGTAGTTGTAATGACTGAGAATCCAAACCTAAAAATCGAATTAAGTTCGCATACCGATTCAAGAGGTAGCGATCCTTACAATATGGCCTTATCCAGCAGAAGAGCTAAGGAAGCTGTGGAATACATTGTTTCGAAAGGAATCTCACCTGATCGTATGAAAGCGAAAGGATATGGTGAAACCAAATTGATAAATAAATGTTCTAATGGAGTAAAGTGCAGCAAAGAAGAACATCAGGCTAACAGAAGAACTGAAGTTAAGATTTTGGCAATGTAGTAGAGCTTATAAGAATTTAAAAATCCGTCTTCTTTTAGAGGATGGATTTTTTTATGCCCTATTAAATTTAGTTTAATTGGAAATGGCTTTTATAATATAGGTTATAGAGAGAAGATTTAGATTGGACATATGAAAGTAAATTATTATATTCATAGGAAGATGTTTTTGGGTTAATAAGAAAGTAAGCATCTACAAGCCAAAAAATTATAAATGCAGTAGAGGCTAGTCTTAACTAATATAAATACAATGACATACGACATCTACGTAAAAAATTATCTTGATGCCATACTAGAAGGTGATAGATTAAAATGTTCGACGATAGTAAAAGATTTTCTTCAACAGAACCCATCAATAAAGGATCTTTATGAAAAGATTCTGAAGGTTTCTCTTTATCAAGTAGGTGAACTTTGGGAAGCCAACAAGATTAGTGTTGCCACAGAGCACATAGCTACGGCAATAACAGAAGGGATTTTAAATGAACTTTTCATGGAACTTACTCCCATAAAAAAATTAAATAAAAAGGTTGTAGTTGCTTGTGTTGAAAATGAACATCACCAAGTAGGAGTTAAAATGGTAGCTGATATTTTTGAGATGCAAGGTTGGGATAGTTATTTTTTAGGGAGTGGGATCCCTCTTTCTGAATTGATCAGATACATCAAAGAGGTTTCTCCAGATATTGTTGCCATTTCGTTAAGTATTTACTTTAACTATGTTAATTTCACTAGAATGATAAAGGAAATTAATGAGGAATTTCCGGATATAATAATGATAGTGGGAGGGCAGGCATTTTCAAATAAGAAGAATAATTTGTCTGATAAATTAGAAAATTTGATTTACATCCCAGATTTGAATTTATTAGAAAACTATATTAAATCAATTAATCAAAAACGATTATGACCAAAGATTTACTTCTAGAAAGCGCACAAAAACTTCAACAAGTTGAAGAACAATTTTTAAAGGAATATACAAAAAAAAGAGAGAATCTTGTAACGCTCATGAATCAAAAAATGCAATCGAGAGCAGATATAAAGGAGCTGGTTGGAGAGGATAATCTTGAATTGATGAAAGACAATCATGCAAATCATGCTCGCTTTCTGGAATCCTTGTTTTGCGAATATTCAGCAGATGTTTTTATGGAAACGGTTTTATGGGTTTTTAAATCGTATTCCTCCAGAGGTTTTAGTTCGCTATATTGGTCAGCACAGTTAAATACTTGGGTTGAATTGTATAAAGAAGAATTAACCAAAGAATGTTTTGCTGCCATTTATCCTTACTACAATTGGATGATTGTTAATATACCTTCTTTTAAACGACATGCTGTTGAAGAATTAGATTCAACCAAGTCTGAACACTAAAACAAGAATGTCTGGTGAGTAATAATAATTTACTTGGTAATTGGAACTCTCTATTGCAAGAAAATATGATAGAGGGGAAATCAGTAGCTATTGGTGTCTTTTCTCTAGAAGAGAATATTGTGTATGCAAATACTGCAATGAAGCATTTTTTAAATATTGATTTAAAGGATCAATGTCCGGGAAATACTTTTGTTAATCCTGAGTTTGATGTATTTGTAAATAAAGAAGAGGACGGTCTTGTTTTTGATGGTAGTTTAACCATTGGTAACCGTTTCGATGTTAGTTATAGTTTAGATTCTAAAGTGTATCGATTGGGTGGTGAGATTTTAGTTTTTGCAGAGGCAAACCTATTGCAACTTTTTGAAGAAAACAAGACAATGAGTACTCTTAATCAGCAGGTTAATAATTTACAAAGAGAGTTGATTAAGGAGAAAAGAAACTTGCAGCGCACGCTGTCCGAACTGAAAGATACGCAGCAAATGCTTGTTCAGTCCGAGAAAATGAATGCAATGGGACAGCTTGTAGCTGGAGTTGCACATGAGATTAATAATCCAATTGGCTTTGTTTATAGTAATTTGTTTTCTTGGAAAGGGATTGGTGAAGATCTGGTAAATGCTTATTTGGATCTTGAGCAATTAATCAAAAATCAGGAGAATGAAAAATTGCTTAGAGAAGCAAAAAAAGTTAGAGAAGAAAATGATCTAGATTACCAGATAGAAGATATGGCAGATGTATTTGAGGAATCGAAAACAGGTCTGGATCGTGTGAAAAAAATTGTTGAAGATTTACGCACCTTTTCAAGGCTCGATGAATCTGCAATGAAAAAGATTAATTTAACGGAAAACCTACAATCCACCATTTCAATTGCGAAAACAAAGTTTAATGAGAAAGCGGCGAATTTTAATTTTGAATGTCCTGACGAGTTATATGTTGAATGTTATCCAGGGCAGTTGAATCAAGCCATTCTTAATGTTCTTATTAATGCTACTCAGGCAATTGATTATGCCGGACGAATTGAAATGAGTTTGATGGAATTAGAAGAGATAGTTCAAATATCTATTAAAGATGATGGTTGTGGAATAGCTGAAAATAGTAAAGAGAAAATTTTCGATCCGTTTTATACTACAAAACCAATAGGAACTGGAACAGGATTAGGTTTAAGCATTACTCACAAAATAGTTTGTGAAGTACATCAAGGTAAAATTGAAGTGGAGTCGGAACCAAATAAAGGAACAAAATTTATTATTTCTATCCCTAAAGTAATTAGTCTATGATTTTAAATGATACAGAGAAATATAACCTCCTAGTTGTTGATGATGAGATAGAAATATTGAAATCAATAAAAAGGCAATTCCGAAAGAAATATAATGTTTATACAGCATGTAATGGTGAGGAAGCATTACGTTTTTTGGAAAATGAAAACATACAAGTTGTTATTTCGGATCAACGAATGCCAGGGATGAGTGGTACTGAATTTTTAAATATTGTAAAAAATAAATATCCTGATGCCTTAAAATTAATTATAACAGGATATTCTGACATTGAAGCGGTGATTGGAGCCATAAATGAAGGGCAGATATTTCGATACATTACCAAACCTTGGAATCCTGCAGAGTTAGAGACAATTGTAGCGGAAGCTTTTCATAAGTATGAATTGATTACAAACAATAAAAAATTAACAAGGTCACTTCAGATTTCTAATTCTCAATTAGAAGAGAAAGTAAAGTTACGCACGGCTGAGTTGCAGGAACTCAATTCAAAATTAAAAGGACTAAATTTAGAAAAGAATAAATACGTTGGAATTGTTGCTCATGATTTACGTAATCCAATTGGCGTAGCAAAAGGTTTTGCCGAACTGTTAATTGATGATTATGATGATATACAGCGAGTTGATAAGTTGGATTATATTTCAACGATTAAAGAAAGGTGTGCTTTTGCTTTGAATTTAATTACTGATATCCTTGATTTGTCAAAAATTGAAGCTGGGATTTTTGAATTGCATACACAAGAGCAGGATTACATTTCTTTTGTTCAGGATAATATTCAACAAAATATTTTATTGGCGAAAAGAAAATCTCAAATGTTGGAGTTAAAATCTGATTTAAAAAGTTGTTCGGCTCGCTTTGATTCAAGTAAGATGGAGCAAGTGTTGAATAATCTTATAGGTAATGCAATGAAATATTCTGTAGCGGATTCAAATATAATTATAGATGTTACTACCGAAAATGGTAAAATTGTGACAAGAGTGATCGATGAAGGACAAGGAATTCCGGTTGATGAATTAGATGCTATTTTTGCTTCTTATACAACAAGCTCTGTAAAGGGAACAAGAGGTGAAAAATCTACAGGATTAGGTTTAGCTATCGTTAAAAAGATTATTAATGCACATGAAGGATCTATTTCTGTTGATAGTACGGTCGGTAAAGGGAGTGTTTTTACCTTTTCTTTTCCTTTATTGAAGGAATCTATAGGCATTAACTCTCAAAGTTAAGATTGTATTAAGCTCCTAGTTTTTAGTAATATTTGCTTAAAAACAAAAAAAGCTTCAACAAATGTTGAAGCTTTTCTGTGAACACGGAGGGAGTCGAACCCCCAACCTCCACGGCCGTAACGTGGTGCACTATCCAGTTATGCTACGCGTCCTTTTTTCCTGTTAAGGCGGTGCAAATATAGGGATATTTATCTGTGTTTTGCAAGCCTTTCATTTAAAAATACGATATTTTTTCGCTTTTGTTTTATTTTTTGTCACGAATCATTGTTTAAATATCATGTTTTGTGTTTGTTATGGCTTGTGTGTTTTTTGAAAAAAAAGATTGATTTTTTTAGTGATGAAGATTATAACTTTAGTTTTTCTGGAAAGAAGAATTAATTTGTGCAATTAGTGATTGATAGAAATAGACGAGTAGAGTATATATAATTCGTTTTGTAATGAATTAATAAGCTTTGCTTCCTAAAGCAGATTGATCGTATAAAAACTCATCAATTTCT
This sequence comes from Labilibaculum sp., assembly GCA_016342745.1. Taxonomy (GTDB): domain Bacteria; phylum Bacteroidota; class Bacteroidia; order Bacteroidales; family Marinifilaceae; genus Paralabilibaculum; species Paralabilibaculum antarcticum. The sequence goes on along the minus strand of JAEINT010000012.1, from coordinate 14,078 downwards.
TGATGAGTTTCTGTGAAACGGAGAGAGTCGAACCCCAAATCTTCTCGGTCGTAACCTGATGGTAATTGAGCACTATCCAGTTATGCTATTATTTTTATGTGTTTTGAGAAATCAATTAAAAATGGTCTTAAGTAATATACTTTGAAGTTATTGCAATGTATTTTTTTTCTAAGGTAGGTTTTGCATATAAAAACAAAAAAAGCTCCAACAAATGTTGAAGCTTTTCTGTGAACACGGAGGGAGACGAACCCCAAATCTTCTCGGTCGTAACCTGATGGTAATTGAGCACTATCCAGTTATGCTATTATTTTTATGTGTTTTGAGAAATCAATTAAAAATGGTCTTAAGTAATATACTTTGAAGTTATTGCAATGTATTTTTTTTCTAAGGTAGGTTTTGCATATAAAAACAAAAAAAGCTCCAACAAATGTTGAAGCTTTTCTGTGAACACGGAGGGAGTCGAACCCCCAACCTCCACGGCCGTAACGTGGTGCACTATCCAGTTATGCTACGCGTCCTTAATACCTCTGAAAGGCGCTGCAAATATAGGTAAAATTTAATATTAGATTCACTTTCAAGAGAATTTTTTTCAATAATTTTCGTTTGTTTACAAGCTTGAAATATTAAAAAACTCTAAATCTTTTGGTTACGATTCTTAGAAAGGATAAAAAAAACTAAATTTACCTTAATCAGGATTATTTTAGAATTGAAAGGGGTATAATACTTCAGGTTTTGTACTTTTGTTATGTAAAATCTTATAAATAAATAATATAATGAAGAAATTTCTCAAAATTTTTGGAGGATTTGTAGTCGTAGTTTTAGCATTGTTAATCATTTTACCTTTTTTCTTTAAAGATCAGATTTTAGAAAAAGTAAAAACTGAAATTAATAATACCGTAGATGCGAAGGTGGAGATAGGGGATTTATCACTTTCCATGTTTAAGAATTTTCCAAATTTGTATGTGAAGTTGGAAAATGTTTCTGTTGTTGGGAATAATGAATTTGAAAATGATACGCTTGCATTCGTAGGTAGTTTATATACAGCTGTTGATTTAGGATCGGCAATATCAGGAACAAAAATTGAAGTTGGGGCGATTGTCCTAGCCAATGCTAAGGTAAATGCTTTGGTGCTTGAATCGGGTAAAGCGAATTGGGATATTGCAAAGGAATCAGAAGAAGAGCTTGTGGAAGAGGAAACAGGAGAAGCTTCTGATTTTAAAGTTCTGTTTGAAGAAGTTCGCATTGAAGATTTTTCATTACGTTATGACGATGCATCTTTAAAAACGCTAATGACAATAGATGATTTAGATTTGGCTTTGAATGGTGATTTTTCTGTTAAATCAACCAATTTAAATGTTAACTCTCAAATAACAGGAATTGATTTAGATTATGAAGGCGTAAAATATTTAAAGAAAGCAGAAGTAACATTAGATGCTGTTTTGGCAGCCGATCTTCAAAACATGCTATTCACATTTAAAGAAAACAAATTAACACTTAATGAGTTGGTGTTTGGTGTGGATGGAAATGTTGCAATGCTTGATGATGGTTACAGTATGGATTTAAAAATGAACGCTCAAAAGGCAGATTTTAAAACCTTACTTTCTATGGTTCCGGATGTTTTTAAAGCTGATTTTGAAGGATTAGAAACAACTGGCTCATTAACCTTAACAGCATTTGCTAAGGGAGAATACAAAGAAGAACAACTTCCATCATTTGGTGCTAAGTTGAACGTAGATAAGGCTACTATAAAATATCCAGATCTACCAGAATCTGTTCAGAATATTAATATTGATGCGGAAGTGAATCATCCTGGTGGAGATATGGATTTACTTACAGCTGATGTAAATGCCTTCCATTTTGAGGTGGCTAACAATCCTTTTGATGCAGAAATGCACGTTAAAAATCCAATTTCGGATCCGAATATAAATGGCCTTTTTAAAGGAGTTATCGACTTTTCTAAAATTCGTCATGCAATTCCAATGGATAGTGTTAAAATCACGGGAATTGTAACTTCTGATGTTAGCTTTAGTGGAAGAATGTCTTCAATAGAGAAAGAGGAGTATGAGAAATTCATGGCTAAAGGAGATGTGAAGTTGAAAAACTTTGAGTTTGCAACGCCAGATTTCCCACAAGGAATTAAAATAATCAATTCCGTTCTAAATTTTACGCCTAAGTATATCAGTCTTGCTTCTTTCGATTCTAGAATTGGTAAATCGGATATTAAATTAAAGGGAAGAATTGAAAACTACATTCCTTATGCATTAAAAGATCAGGTGTTGAAAGGAAATTTTAACTTGACTTCGAATTCGTTTAATGTAAATGAATTCATGACAGAGGAGGAAGAGACTGAAGCTACCGGCGACACAATTCCATTAAGCGTGGTTGAGATTCCTGCTAATTTAGATCTTCGATTGGTGTCTTCAATGAAATTAATCCAATTCGATAAAATGAATATCGAAAATGTAAAAGGATTAATTGTGGTTAAGAACGCAAAAGCTCAATTAACGAATTTATCGATGGATATGCTAAAAGGAAGCATGAATATGAATGGTTCCTACAGCACAAAAGACATTAAAAATCCAGCTATTGATTTTGGTTTAAATGTGAAGGATTTTGATATAAAATCAGCTTACGAATCTTTAAGCATGATCAAGGAAATGGTTCCTGTTGCAATGAATTGTGAAGGAAAAGTATCATCAGATTTAAAGATTGCTTCTTTATTGGATCAGGAAATGAATCCAGTAATGAAAACATTGAATGGAAATGGTGCGATTCATTCTAAGGAAATTATTATAAAGGATAATAAAGCTTTTGATGCTTTAGCTGCAGCCTTGAAAAATGATGATTACAAACGCATTTCAGTTACGCAATTCGATATGAATTTTGTGATTACCAATGGGAATGTAGAGGTAAAACCTTTCGATGCAAAAGTTGCTGGCCATCCTGCTCGTATTTATGGAACGCAATCTGTTGATGGTAAGTTAAATTTTACAATGGATATGAAATTGCCGAAAGAGGAATTGGGTAAAGAAGTAAATCAGTACTTTGATAAATTACCAGGTTTTGATGCTGTGCAAGCCTTAGATGTTGCCGTTAAAATTACAGGAACGGTAGATAATCCGAATGTGAAATTGGATTTAAGTAAAGCGATAAAGCAAGCTCAAAAAGCTGTTGCAAAAGAATTGGAGCGTAAAGCAAAAAAGGAAATTGAGAAGAAAGGAAAAGATTTATTGAGGAAATTATTCAAATAGAATAATTATAAATTAGATATCTTAAGGATATGGTAAAGGGTAGATAATCATGGAGGTTATCTACCCTTTTTGTATGGCAATAAATCCTAGTTGGTGGTGAATGATCAACTTTTGGTGACGAATGGCGTATCGTTAGTTTGAGAGATCTGAAAATTTTAAAACTACTATAGACCATGAGACGAATTAAAATTAACCAGTGGATTTTTGTTTTATCCCTTATTAGCTTTCTTTTTTATTCTTGTTCTGATAGTTCTTCAGAGACTGAAGATCCTATTATCCCAGAAGAAGCAGAAGGAAAATATGCGGGATTTGATTTTAAAACTGTACAAGAGTATCAGGTTTCTGTTACTACATCAAATGTTGGAAATGAGGCGTTGGGAGAAGTTTATTTAGAAATGTACACAAACAATCCTTTAGATACTGCTGGTGTCTTAATTCCTGATCATCTAAAAATACGTTGTTATAAAGGTTTAACTAATAGCAATGGAGTTATTGAATGCAAAGTGAATCCGGCTGCAAATACGGATAGTTTATTTGTGTTAACCTATCATGTAGGTTTGCCAAGGCTAACATCTGCATTTTTAAGTGGAGAGAATTTAAATATTGCAATAGGAGGTTCTGATCAAACCAAGTCGGCCGTTAAGTCAATGGCCGTTAAAGTTGATGAAATCCCTACGGTTAAAACAGATAATGGCTATTATATATTAGGAGATTGGGGTAAAAAAGGTTTACCTGAATACCTTGAGGCTCTTGATGATGAAATTACAAATGAATTTTTAGAAAAAGTAAATGCTTCTTTACCAGAGGGAAATACTTTAATGGAAACACATCCGGAATATTTGGCAAATGGAGATGATGCGAATATTGAAATGATTGATGAAGGTGAGATTTGGGTAACCTTTGTACACGAAGGTGCCGGTTGGAAAAATGCTCTTGGATATTATACTTACCCAACAGGAAGTGAACCTAAAAATATTGATGCTATTGAAGACATGACGATCATATATCCAAATGTTTCAATGGGTAATAAAGATGAATTGGAATCTGGAAATAAAGTGCAGCTATTGTACCTAGATCAAGACAAAGAGGAATATACTAAATTGTTTCCTGCAGGAGTTTCTGTTGGTTGGTTTTTGGTCGCACACGGTTGGCAAGATGGTAAGGGTGAAGTTGATGAAGGGAAGTACACTCATTTTTCAAATATTTATTTGAATGAAGAGGAATCTGAAGATCTTCAAAAGCACAATGTTGTTCTTTACGATGATGATTCTGAAAGATTTGTTTTAGGTTTTGAAGATATTCCAAGAAATTCTTCTTCTTGTGATCATGATTTTAATGATGCTGTTTTTTATGCGACATTTAATCCAATAACAGCTGTGAAGACTGAAGATTATCAGGCGATTGATGATGAGTCGGATGATGCAGATAATGATGGAATTAGAGATGAGTATGACGAGTATCCTGAAGATGCAACTAAAGCTTTTAACAATTACTACGTAGCAGAAGGAGAGTATGGCTCGCTTGCTTTTGAAGATTTATGGCCAAGTAAAGGCGATTTTGACTTTAATGATTTAGTTGTTGCCTATAATTTTAATCAGATTACGAATGCTGATAATGATATTGTAGAGATTGATGCTAAGTTTAAGGTGAGAGCAATTGGTGCATCTAAAAAGAATGCTTTTGGTTTTGCTTTGGAAACAGCTTCGTCTAATGTTGCTTCTGTTTCAGGACAACAAATTACAGGCGGATCTTTAAGTATTGCTTCAAACGGAACAGAGAATGGGCAGTCTAAGGCAACGATTATTTGTTTTGACGATCCTTATAATGTTCTTGCTCATCCAGGTGGAGGAAGTGGTGTAAATACCGATCCTAATGCTCCTTATTCAACTCCAGAGGTAATGAATTTGTCCATTAAATTTACAAATCCAGTAAATTTTGATGATTTGGGAACTCCTCCTTACAATCCATTTATAATTCTTAATCAGGAAAGAGGGAAAGAAGTACATCTACCAAATCACGAACCAACAGATCTTGCCGATACAAGTTTATTTGGTGAGTATGATGACAATACGAACCCAAGTTTAGGTGATTATTACGTTTCAAGTAAATATTTACCATGGGCCATTAACCTGCCAGTATCCTTTGATCATCCAGTAGAGAAGAAGAGTATTCTTGATTGCTACCTAAAGTTTGATGATTGGGCTAGTAGTAATGGTGTAAATAGCCAAGATTGGTACATGAATGAATCTGGTTACCGTAATTCAGGAAATATATACAGTAAGTAAAAATTAGATTAGTTGATTAGATAATAGGGAAAGGAGAATCGTAATGGTTTTCCTTTTTTTTTATTGGTTTGATATTGCTAAATATTGGTGGGGTGAAATAGGAGATAAGGATTACATCAACATATCAAAAGGTAGATTAATTGGCACTTTTATTCCAAAAAACAAGACATGAAAAAAGGGATGGCAACCACTCCATCCCTTTTCTAATTCACTTTAAAACCTGAATTTCCCGAAGAAAATTCGGTTCGAATATAATAATAAATATTTTTATTGTCAAACAAGATGTAAATATTTTACAAAAACAATACTCTAAATAACAGATTATTATATAGCAAAAGAGGATGGTAACCACCCCATCCTCTTTTAATCTATTCACTTTAAACCTTAAAAACGGAAACCGTTTTGCTATTTGTACGCCATGAGTTTCAAAAAAGTTATAAGAAAAGTGATATTTTGAACGAATCTACATAAGAACTATAGTAGATACCTTAATAGTTTCGCTTTTGTATTGAAATAATTATACTCTATTTCAAGGTAAGTATCAAAGCTGTCGTAATAATAGATGCTTTCTGTAAGGTATTCAATGCCAGATATTTCGCCGTAGTTCATGGCTTTTCGTAAAAGGGTGTCATACTGCTTCTCAGAAAATACATTTTGGTAATCTTTTAAGCTCGATTTGAGGTTTGAAAAAGTTTGAAAAAGTTTTTCATACTCATTTTCTTTTTCCATTTTCTGATATGAAAATTCCTCCATATGGAATTGTTTCATCAGTTTAGCTTGTTTCACTTTGTTTTTATTCTCCCAAAGAGGGATGCTCACGCCAAGCTTTACACCATTTGCTTCTTTCATGATATCTGAACCTAAATATCGATAGCCAATTGTGATTTTGGGTAAAGAAGCGGTTTTAACCAGTGAAATTTCTTTAGAAGCCATTTGTTCCGTAGAACTTAGTTGCTTTAAGTAGGGATCTGCATTAACAGCTTTTTCGATATGCGATTTAGCATTCTCGTCTAGTTGCAGTGCAGGGTAATCTTCTAATTTAAAATCTAATTCAATACCTCCATTTTGTTTTCTAAGATCTTGCTTTAAATTACTTATTCTGCTTTGTACCAATTGCAACTGGTTTTTAGTGTTAAGAGCTAGCATCTTAATTTTATTAAGCTCTAAAATGTTTCCATCACCGGCTTTTAGCTTCTTTTGGAAAAAGACACTCAGCTGTTCTGCATTCTTCATTCGTTTACTCAGTTCCTTATTTTGTTTGTTCCTGTAAATTAATTCGAAACAAAGCAATTCAGATTCTAGCAAGACTTCTTGTCTAGTTTTTTCTCTGATATTTTTAAGGTTTGCTATTCTTTCTTCCTTTAGCTGATTTTTATAAATATAGCTGGTTGGGAAATCAAAACTCTGACTTAGTAATAATTCATATGGCTTGCCCTCTGGTGAAGAAAAACTTTTTTCCCATTCAACTTCAGGGTTGGCAAGGTTGTTTAGAGAGCGAATTCCTAATTTTTGAGCTTCAAGATATTGCTGATGTGCTTTTAGTTTTGGATTGTTTTTTTCAATCTCTTTTAGAATCTCCTGAACAGAGGATTGAGCCATTCCTTGAAAGCTTAATCCTGTTATGATGATGATTAATAGTGTTCTAAGCATTTTCTTTGTTTTTAGAGTTCAGCAACAAATACACAATCGGAATAATGTAAATATTTAATAAAGTAGAGCTTAAGAGTCCACCTAGAATAACAACAGCCATTGGACTTTGAATTTCATTTCCCGGCTGATCGCCTGCAATTGCCATCGGAATTAATGCCAAGGCAGCAGTTAAGGCAGTCATTAGTATTGGACTCAAACGATGAACAGATCCTTGTAAAATAATCTCCTTAATATCGATGCTTTTAGCTTTCATGCTCTGATAGTTCGATATCAACAGAATCCCGTTTCGGGTTGCGATACCAAACAGGGTAATGAAACCAATAATTGCAGGAATACTTAGCATACCCGATGTAAAGAAGATGGTGAATACACCACCAATAAGTGCCAAAGGTAAATTCAGTAAAATGATACTTGCCAATTGTGTGCTTCTAAATTCCTGGAAAAGTAAAAGGAAAATAATCAAAAGACTAAACAAAGAAGCAATCATCAATGTACGAGAGGCTTTTGCTTCACTTTCAAACTGACCGCCATATTCAATTCGGTAACTTTCGGGTAGCACGATGTCTTGATCTACATTGTTTTGGATGTCATTAACAACACTTCGTAAATCACGATCGGCAACATTAGCAGAAACAACTAATTTACGCTGAACATTTTCACGATGAATAGTGTTTGGACCCGATAGTGATTGGATTTCGGCTACATAGCTAAAAGGAATCTTTTTGCCATCCCAAGTATCAATTAATGCATTTTGAATGGCATCAAAGCTACCTCTATTTTCTTCGTTGTACTTTACAACCAAATCGAATGCGCGAATTCCTTCAAACACATCAGATACTTTAGCGCCTCCAAAGGCCACGTGAATAAATTCAGAGAACTGAGCAATGGAAATACCATACTTAGCCAACATGTCGCGCCTAGGCAAGATTCTAATTTGAGGAATTTCAACTTGCTGCTCAACATTTACATCAACCACACCTTCGATAGGAGAGATAGATGATTTGATATCATTGGCCATTTCGAACATTTTATTCAAATCATCACCAAAAATTTTAATGGCGATATTTGCTTTCGTTCCCGATAAAATATGATCGATTCGGTGTGCTAAAGGTTGACCAATGGCAAAATTAACTCCTGATATTACATTTAGTTTTTCGCGAACTTCCTGCAAAAATTCAGACTTAGTTCGATCCGTTAGTGTAAAAGGGACTTCAATTTCGGAAGTGTTTACACCAAAAGAATGCTCATCCAATTCCGATCGACCCGTACGACGAGCACTTAATTCCACTTCAGGAATTGTTTGCAAAGCATCTTCGGCTAATACTTTTATCTTATTGGATTCTTCTAAAGAAATGCCTGGTTTTGTAATGGCTGTGATCGTTAAGGATCCTTCGTTAAATTCAGGAAGGAAATTTCGACCTAATCCCGTAAGGATAAAAACAGAACCAATAAACAGGACAAATGTGCCTGCTAAAACCCACTTTTTGTAATCTAAAGCCTTTTCTAACGAACTTTTGTACCATTTGTTTAGCTTAGTTACCAACCAGCTCTCTTTGTTCTTACGATCGAGCATTTTATCGCTGGTAAGCATAAAACTACACAATACTGGCGTAAGGGTTAGAGCTACAACCAAAGAAGCGAATAAGGAAACGATAAATGCAATTCCTAAAGGTTGAAGCATTCTTCCTTCCATTCCACTAAGAAAAAACAGCGGCAAAAAGGCTGCGATAATAATAAAGGTTGCATTAATGATAGAAGAACGAATCTCGCAAGATGCAGCGTAAACAATTTTAATTGGACTGTCTCTTTTTTCTTTTGGGAGTAGATGATTCTGTCGCAGTCGCTTGTATACATTTTCCACATCGATAATGGCATCATCAACCAAATCTCCAATAGCAATTGCCATACCACCCAATGTCATGGTGTTAATGGTGATGCCTAAAAATTTTAAAGTGATCATGGTTGCCAAAAGCGATATTGGAATGGCCAAAAGTGATATGATTGTTGTTCTGTAGTTCATTAGGAACACCAATAAAATAACAATCACAAAAATGGAACCCTCCAGTAATGCTTTCTGTACATTACTAATGGATGAATTGATAAAATCCGCTTGACGGAAAATATGCGTATTAACTGTAACACCTGCAGGAAGCGATTTTGATAATTTCTCGATCGAATCATCCAGTTTTTCAGTCAGCTTAAGCGTGTTGATACCCGGTTGTTTTTTAACCGTTAACAAGACAGCTTGTTTGCTGTTAATGGTTCCCAAGCCAATTTTTGGTGCTGCTGCCGCTTTTACCTCGGCAATATCACTAATTCGTATGGGTACATTGTTGTATACTTTAACAACCGAATTACCCAATTCTTCAAAATCGGAAGTACGTGCAATTCCACGAATGTTGTATTGATTTCCATATTCGTTGATGAAACCACCGGCCGAGTTCTGATTGGTTGCTTCGGCTGCTTTCATCAGCTCGTCAATACTAACTTTGTAATACCTCATTTTTTGCGGATTGGCAAGAATCTGATATTGCTTGAATTCTCCACCAATTACAACCACTTGGGCAACACCGTTTATGGCTAATAATTGTGGGCGAATTGTCCAATCAGCAAGCGTTCGCAATTCCATAGGAGAAATACTGTCTGATTGCAATCCAATCATTAAAACTTCACCCATTATTGAAGACTGGGGAGCTAAACTTGGATTTCCAGCACCTTCTGGCAAACTCTCAGAAACTGCCAATAGCTTTTCACTAACGATCTGACGAGCTTTGTAAATATCTGTTCCCCATTCAAATTCGATCCATACGATGGAGAATCCTGCAGATGAGGACGAACGTAATCTTCTAACATTGGTTGCTCCGTTAACAGCTGTTTCGATCGGGAAGGTGACTAATTTTTCAACTTCTTCTGGTGCCATTCCGTGAGCTTCAGTCATAACTACAACCGTAGGAGCAGTCAGGTCTGGAAACACATCCACATCCATGTTTGACGTTGTGTAGCCTCCACCTATAATTAGGAGAATGGATACAAACATCACTAGAATACGATTGTGCAGTGCGTATTGTATGATTTTATTTAACACGATATTTTAAATTTTAGTTTTTGTAAAATTGGTTTAATGTTCATGCGAATGAGCTGGTAAAGCACCTGCCATTGAGGCTAACTTTACAAAATAAGCTCCTTTACTTACCACTCGTTCGCCAGCTTTTAGTCCTGAAGTAATTTCTACCTCTTGGCCATTGCTAACGCCAATATTTACAAATCGTTTTTCGAAACTTTCGCCTGATATCTGCACAAATACATATTTTAAACCTTGATCTTCAAGGATAGCAGACTTTTTAATGTGAAGAACATTATTTGTGCGTTCAGATTTTAGATAAACTTCTACAAAAGAACCAGCATACAAATCAGCTGTTAAATCCAATTCGAAATACAAAGGAGTTGTGTAGTCTTCTTCATGAATGTCTTTTCCATAAGCTATTAATCTACCGTTCAGATCTTCTGTGTTAAATATCTCATCACGATAAGGAAGTCTGAAGTTGGCAGATTTAATACTTGCCAAATGCTTTAGGTGCTTTTGGTAAACATCTGCCTTTAACAGTAGTTTTGAACCCTGATCAACCTTTGCCAAAACAGTTCCTTTTTCGACATATTGGCCCTCTCGAACATAAACAGCACAAATAAAGCCGGTAACTGGCGAGTTGATTTTTAAGCCATTGGCATTGTATCCTTTGTTGATGCTATTAAATCTTACTTCAGCATTTTCAAAATTACTTTTGGCTTCGATGAATTCTTTCTCCGAAACAATTTGGTCTTCGCGTAAGGTTCTGGTTCTTTCGAATTCAGATTTAGCCTTGGTTAAATCCGTTTTAGCTTTTGTATATTCTGTCGAGATATTGTTTCCGGCTAACTCTTTTCCTGATAAAATGAAAATTGGTGTATTTTTCTTTATTGTTTTACCAGCAAGAATATCGTTCGATTGAAAATGAACAATTCCATTACTTTTTGCTACAATTTGCTTTTCCATGTTCACAGCAGGCAGAAGAGTTCCTGTTGTTTTAATAACTTCTTGGAAGGGAGTTTTTTGAGCTTCCGAAGTTGCAAATTCTATTTTCCAGGCTTGTTCTTTTAGAAAAGTTATTCCTTCGTCTTCCGCAGGTTTGTTTGCATCTGCTTCAGCATGATCTTTATAAACACGAATGTTTTTTGCTGTGAAACGTTCCTTACCATATTTTGATTCAATATCGAATACTAAGGTGTAAACGCCAGCTTCTTTGGCTTGAATGCTTGGCGTAAATATTCCATCTCGTGCAGGGGCTTCAACTGTTTGGCGAACTCCCTTTTTCCCTTTTATCAGGCTAACTGTAAATTTACCTTCGGTGTAGGGTTTATACGATTCCAGATTGGTTAGGTGAGCAAGGAATTTGGTCGAATGACCCAGCATCATGGTTGGAAATTCTACAAAAAGCTCTGTGCTTTCATTAAATAAAGTCAAGCTCTCTGTGGCATGATCTTCGTGGGCTTCTGCTCCCGCTGAATGATCATGTCCTTCGTGTCCTGCATTGGAATTGCCCGCAGACTGACAAGCTACTAATAGGATTGATAAGCAAAAGCTTATCCAGATATATTTTCTCATTTTAGTTTTTTTTGTGATAATAACTCAAAATATCAATACCAAATGATGCAAGCACTAAACCTGTTTAAGGCTTAGTGGTCGCTCTATTTCTTAATGTTGGTGATCGTGACCATGTTCGTGGTCATGATCATGTTTTGCATCAGCATCATGAGCTTCATTTGCAGTTGAATCAACCGTAAATTCTTCCTGATGATGATTTGCATCTGAATCATGTGAATGTCCTTCTTCACCATGCTTGTGGTCGCAATCATCGTGTTGGTGAACATCAGTTTCACTTTTTGCTTTCTTAGTAGAATTACCACATGAGGTAAATACAAATCCGCTTATGGCTAGAATAAATAGTAATTTTTTCATTTGAGTAATTTTGAGTTGTGTTTTTGTGTTGATAACCTCTCTCTAAATAAGACGTGTAGACCTATGCAGAGAGTGGGTTCATTCAAAAACGAAAAAGTATAATATTGATTATTTTGTTTGAATGGATTTCGTGTAGCAGAATTTTATATTGTGCGATGATAAGATTGCCTACAGCAAATAAAATTGCATGCGAAAGCAACCAGTCAACAATTCTACAATATTGATAAGCTTACACTAAATTTAAACTAGGAGGACCTCTTCGAAGAGGAGAGAACCGGAGCGGTTCGGGTATTAATTGGTAATTATGAACCCTGAATTTTTGAACTTTTTGGGTGTCATTAACGTCAAAATTAATCAAATCTGCCTTAAGAAAGATCTGATATTTTACTTCTTTCTGAACTCTGTTGTGTGTTAGTATACAGCAGGATTCACTGTTGGTTTCGTGTTGGTGATTCCAGTGTGCTCTACTATTACTGTGAGAATTACAAGAACCAGTATGAATGTGATGATGTGATTGTAGTACGGAAACTTGATTGTTTTCAGTCTGAACTTCACTGTGATGGTGATGAGGAATTACATCATGCGCAAGCAATACCAGCATCGGTATTATCATGATCAGACATAATAATTGATTTTTTAAATTCCTCATTTTCTAAAATGTATGCAACAAATATAGAGGATCGAAATTTTATTTCCAATAGCTACTAGTTGGTATTATACTTTCGTTAACATTAAAATAAATGCTTATACAATAGTTGTTTAAATAAAAACAGCCATGCAGTAAAACTACATGGCTATTTTTAATATGTGTTTTTTGCAAATTATTTCTTGCAACAATCTTTAGTGCAATCTCCTTTGCATTCTGTTTTTGCTTCAGCAGTAGCTTCAGTCTTTTCTTTTGAACAGCATTCTGTTTTAGCTGTTTCTGTAGTTGCTTTTTCTCCATCACAACAAGCTTTTTTAGCTTCTGCTGTGTGAGTACAACCTTTTTCACAGTCTTTTTTAAGATCTGCACTTACTTCAGTCTTTTCTTTAGAGCAACATGCTTTTTCTTCAGTAGCTGCTTTTGTTTTGTTTCCACAAGAAGTAAATACGAATCCGCAGATTGCAATGGCAAATAATAATTTTTTCATAATTGTTATTGTTTTATGATGATATAATTTTTTTTATTTTTTTTTGGCCGTGTGAATATATTGCTTATTGGTCGCAAAAACAAATCCTACATCCTTTATCAATAAACAATTATAGTGCTTATGATATGCTGATTGAATTTTTCTCAAATTAATAAAAGAAATTGAATATGAACGGTCTGAATGAAAAAAAGACTTGACATTTTTATTTTAATAGGTTAAATTAGTTATTGCTTAATAATTATTTAGTAGTTAAATAGAGTAGGAGTATGTGTTGTTGCGGTTTTATTCTTTACTGTATGAAAGAGAGATGATTGATTGTGAGTTTCGATGGCGAATTGGAATTTTTTAGTGATGATGAAATTGCAAGTAGCTTGTTCTGGTGGATTGGGGTATTGTATTGCTTGTTCGAACGAATGATTTAACATATCTGAATGTTGTTTTGACACTTTGGAGTGTTGTACTAACAAATCGGACAGTGTTCTGGCTCTTCGGAGTGTTGCACTAACAAATCGGAGTGTTGTTCTAGCTCTTCGGAGTGTTGTACTAACAAATCGGACAGTGTTCTAGCTCTTCGGAGTGTTGCACTAACAAATCGGAGTGATGTTCTAGCTCTTCGTAGTGTTGTTTTAACTCTTCCGACTGTTGAACGAACCAAACCGAAGTGTAAAATAGTAATAGGCTAAAGAAAGGGGTCTATTCAATGAACTGTGTCACCTCTATAATTTTCTTTTTTTCAAAGGCCTTCATAAGCACCGCGGTTTTTGGA
>JAEINT010000053.1 GCA_016342745.1 Labilibaculum sp. | reverse complement strand
TGCATATTCCGGTGAAAACGCACACCCATTCCGGGTGATGCCGCACAGTAAAAGGAAGAAAAACACTGGCTGAAAATATTGTACATCAAGTAGATCAAGTGTGCGGCATGGAACGGAATCCGCGCACTTTTCTTTGAGATTCACCAATCAATGGAAGTAGATAAGCATTATGGATCGTGCGATCAAGAATCGCATCAGCCAAAGTCGGATCAGGGAATCTAACATACCAATCAGAGACGGGCACCTGTGAAATAAGTATTGTGGCGGAATGTCCAAAGCGGTCGTCGAATAATTCCAACAAATCCTGAGCAGTGGATAATTGAATAGGATCACGCATCCAATCATCCAAAATCAGCATGTCAACTTTGGAAAAGGATCGCAAGAAGGGCAAATAAGAACCATCTTTGCGGGCCATATTGAGCGCATGGAAGAAGCGAGCGGAATGCAGATAACGAACCGAATAACCGAGCTTGCAAGCCGAGACGCCCAAAGCACAAGCAAGAAAAGTTTTTCCTGTTCCAGTAGCACCGGAAATAAGAATGTTGAGAGCTTTGTCAATCCAATGACACTGGGATAACTCTAAAATTAGGCGTCGTTCAAGGCTCCGTTCTGGAGAAAAATCCACATCTTCAATGGCAGCAGAAACAGGAAACTCAGCCAATTTTAGGCGCCGTTTGGTACGGGAATCCAAACGGCGGGTGCATTCCATGTCAACCAACAAGAGCAGACGTTCTTCGAAAGAGAGTTCAGCATATTGAGGGTTTTCCGTTTGCTGGCGTAAGCCTTCTCGAAAAGCAGGCAAACGAAGCTGCAATAATTTGTCCATCAGGGATTGAGAAATCATGATAAAGTCCTTTCCTTGTAATAATCAGTACCACGAATATTTTCATGGCTGGGGAGTGTTTCATCGGTAGATTGGGGTTCTTGTTTCTGAAGAAGGTTCAATTCTTGTTTTATCGCCTTATAAGAAAAGACTTTCGCTTCCAAAGCGACTTGACAGGCTTGCTCCATGAGGGGGTAAGGATAATTCTTGCTCAGCCCTAAAATGCCCAAACAAGTACGGTAGGTTTGCTCCGGGTAAGTACGCGATTTTAGGAGCGCTGTAACCAGTTGGGTAGTTTGTGGGCCAATGGCATTTGCCCATTGAATGAACCGATCTGCATTGAGATTTTTCATGAACTGGTGATTCGGGGGCATGTGTTCACGTATCGTAGAATAACGACCTTGCTGGAAACTGCGTGGATGATTGGCGACTGATATTCCTTTGTGAAAAATCTCCACCATCCTTTCTGTGGCTCGAATCTCTACTTGTTGGTGTATCAAGGTGTATGGGACGGAATAAAAGTGTTTTTCAAACTCAATATGGTAATCCAGATTTACTTTAGCCGTTTTCCTTTCCGCATATTCATAACGCTGAACGGGTAAAGGCCGTAAATTTGGAAAGTCTATCTCGTTGAACTCCTCACGGCGGGATTTTCCATTGGTTTTCATGGGTTTGTTGTTGAGCTTTTCTAATAACTCTTTGATCGCTTCATTGACCTCGGAAACACTAAAGAATTGTCGTTTTCGCAGGGGGGCAATGATCCAACGTTCCACGTTTTGCACGCCATTTTCAGCAGGCCCTTTGTCGCGTGGTTTCCGAACTCTGGCTGGAAGAACGGCAAATTGATAATATTCCGCCAATTCCTGATAGGCCGGATTGATGTCCGGTTCATAATAATTGGGTTTTGTTACGCCGGTTTTCAGGTTATCGGGCACAACGATTTTCATCACGCCTCCGAAATATTCCAGAGCTCGCACATGGGCATTATTCCAATTGCACTGGTTTTCACTGGGTTGGGCTTCTGCATAAATGTAATTACTGGCTGGTAAGATGGCCACAAATACCGAGGCTTTCTTTATTTCTCCGGTTTGTGGATCCGTGACGGGTATCTTCACACCGGTATAGTCCACCTGCATTTGTTCTCCGCCTTTATGCTCAAACCGGAATGCAGGTTCCACCTGTCTTTTTCTCCATTGTTGATAATGGTAGCAATACTGAGAATATTGGTAGCCCTCTGGATTTTTCTCTTTGTACTCCTGCCACAAGAGTTGCAGTGTTACCCCTTTTTGCCGTTTCTCTTTTTGTACTTCTTCCCAATCCGGCATTTCAGGGTTGCGTTCCTTCTGGATGATATTTTTATCAGGGAACAATTTGGCGTACAGTTCTTCTTCGCCAATTTCATTTAGCGGCCATCCAATCCCAGCGGATCGCGCTCTTCTCAGGTATTCTCCGACTGTGCTGTTGGATACTTTGCAGGCTCCGGCGATTGCCCGATTGGATAGTCCCACTTCGTATTTCAGCCTCATTATTTCTTTGATTTTTCTCACGGTTAATCGCTCCTGGGGCATAGCTTTCCTCCTTGTTTTTCAAGAAGTAAGCATGCCATATTTTGGATTAACCAGTGTTTTCTTCCCCCATTTTGTTTCCTAAAAAGTGTGCGCCTTCGCCCGGAATGAGTGTGCGGCTTGCCCCGGAATCACTGTGCGACATACTCCGGAATTACTGTGCGGCATGGGCCGGATTTTGCA
>JAEINT010000027.1 GCA_016342745.1 Labilibaculum sp. | reverse complement strand
CGAACAGAGAAGTTAAGCCCGTTAGCGCCGATGGTACTGCAGAAATGTGGGAGAGTAGGTCGACGCCAACTTTTAAAAGGATAGAAATTCTACGGAGTTTCTATCCTTTTTTTTTTGATAAAGTCAATATGAATATAATCATTAAATTTCTCTTCTTACAGTCCCGATTTATTGGGATATTTCATAAGTAGTAAGACTCTTTTTTAGGTATTCAATTCTGTAAACCAAGCTTGTTTAACTTCATTGAAAAGGAAAATTTTATTGGTTGATTTTAATCTTTATGCAAAGCGAAAATTTTATTGGAATAAATAGCAATAATTCAATAGATTAAGACGATGTTTTTGTGTTGATATCTTGCTTTGTAGAAAATATTGCTTAATTTTGCGAACTGATTGTGTTGAGCAGTCAATTATTATATTTTTAAAAATTCAAAAAAAGAATTATGTATTTATCAGCAGAGAAAAAGCAAGAGCTTTTCGAGAAGTACGGGAAGTCTAACAAAGATACTGGGACTGCAGAATCTCAAATCGCTTTGTTTTCATACCGTATTAGTCATTTAACTGACCACTTGAAAGAAAATAGAAAAGATTACAGTACCCAACGTGCACTGCAATTGTTAGTAGGTAAGAGAAGAAATCTTCTTGATTACTTAAAAGCAAAAGATATTGAAAGATACAGAGCTATCATTAAAGCTTTAAATATTCGTAAATAATATCATATTAAAGCAATCCCGATTACTCGGGATTGCTTTTTATATTTCAGGCAACACCTTGTTGCTTATCCAAAGAAAAGTGTGAATTAAACTACACAAAGATGAAAGTGATCGAAAAAATAATTGATTTAGGTGATGGAAGGTCCATCACAATTGAAACAGGGAAATTAGCAAAACAAGCTGATGGATCTGTAGTAGTAAAAATGGGTAAGACCATGTTGTTGGCTACAGTTGTGTCTGCAAAAGATGCAAAGGCTGATGTTGATTTTATGCCTTTATCGGTAGAATATAAAGAGAAATTTAGTGCTCTAGGTAGATTTCCTGGAGGTTTCATGAAGCGTGAAGGTAGACCTTCTGATTATGAAATTCTTGTTTGTCGTCTTGTGGATCGTGCTCTACGTCCATTATTCCCAGCTGATTACCACGCAGAAACATTTGTAACCATTAACCTTATTTCTGTTGATGCAAATGATATGCCTGATGCCCTTGCTGGATTAGCTGCTTCTGCTGCACTTGCTGTTTCTGATGTGCCATTTGCAGAACCAATTTCTGAGGTTCGTGTTGCACGTATCGATGGAAAAATGATGATCAATCCTGGTCGTGAAGAATTAGCAACTGCTGATCTTGATATGATTATTGCAGCTACCATGGATAACATCATGATGGTTGAAGGTGAAATGGACGAAATTTCTGAAGCTGAAATGTTAGAAGCTATCAAATTCGGTCATGAAGCTATTAAAGTACAATGTCAAGCTCAAATTGAGTTGGCTGAGTTAACAGGTAAAACTGTAAAAAGAGAATATTGTCACGAAACAAATGACGAAGAACTTCGTCAGTTGATCGTGGAAAAAACATATGCTAAAGTATTAGCAGCTGCAAGATTGCAGAACCCAAATAAGCACGAACGTGCTGCTGCATTTGGTGCAATTAAAGAAGAATTTATAGCTGAATATTCAGAGGGTAAAGAAGCAACAGAGATTAACAAATCTTTGATTGGTCGTTACTACCACGATGTTGAGAAAGATGCTATTAGAGAAATGGTTTTAGAAGATCGTGTTCGTTTAGATGGTCGTAAGACTGATGAAATTCGTCCAATTTGGTCTGAAATCGATTATTTACCAGGTGCTCACGGTTCTGCTGTGTTTACCAGAGGTGAAACTCAATCTTTAACTTCAGTTACTTTAGGTACTAAGTTGGATGAGAAAATGGTAGATGATGTTTTGTACAGAGGAAAAGAGAAATTTGTTCTTCATTATAACTTCCCTTCATTCTCAACTGGAGATGCTCGTCCAAATCGTGGTGTTAGCCGTAGAGAAGTTGGTCATGGTAACCTTGCATTTAGAGCTCTTAAAGGAATGATTCCTACAGATTCTCCATATGCTATCCGTGTTGTTTCAGATATCTTAGAATCTAATGGTTCTTCTTCAATGGCTACTGTATGTGCAGGAACATTGGCGTTAATGGATGCTGGTATTAAGATTAAAAACCCAGTGACAGGTATTGCAATGGGATTGATCTCAACAGAAGGAGCTAAGAAATATGCTGTATTGTCTGATATTCTAGGAGATGAAGATCACTTAGGTGATATGGACTTTAAAGTAACAGGTACTAAAAACGGTATTACTGCTACTCAAATGGATATTAAAGTTGATGGACTTCCTTATGAAGTGTTAGCTCAAGCATTGAACCAGGCTCGTGATGGTCGTCTTCACATATTGGATAAGGTAGCAGAGACTATAGAAGAACCAAGAGAAGATTTGAAACCTCATGCTCCTCGTATTGTATCTATTGAAATTCCAAAAGAAATGATTGGTGCTGTAATCGGACCAGGTGGAAAAATTATTCAAGAGATTCAAGAAGTTACTGGTGCCGTTCTTGTTATTGAAGAGGTTGACAACAAAGGTGTTGTTGATATTTCTGCCGATAATAAAGAAGCTATTGATGCAGCTTTAGCTCGTATCAAAGGTATTGTTGCTATTCCTGAGGTTGGAGAAATCTATAAAGGAAAAGTAAAATCTATTGTTGCTTTTGGTGCTTTTGTTGAAGTACTTCCTGGTAAAGATGGATTATTACATATTTCTGAAATAGAACACCGCAGATTAAATACGGTTGATGAAGTATTAAAAGAAGGTCAGATTATTGAAGTGAAACTGATTGAAGTTGATGCTAAATCTGGTAAATTAAAACTTTCTAGAAAAGCTTTATTACCAAAGCCTGAGAGAAACGATAAATAATAAATCAATTATACGATTTAGAAATCCCGGATTTATTCCGGGATTTTTTTTTGATGTTTATTGAATGATTAACTTTGTAGAATTATTTAGGAAATGCTTTTATGGAAGAGAACTGGATCGAAGAAATATCAAAAAATATAGATGAGCAAATTGATTTGTACATATCGATAAAGGATTATCGGTTTTATCAGATCGAGAAGCTGAAACGAATTGCAAAATTACTTCAGAATCAAAAGAATTGCCTAGACTGTAAATATTCGCGGAAGGAATTAGAGGAAATTGTAAATGATCTGGATCGATTGATTAATAAGTCTGGGGTAAATAGAAGTGAGTATGAAAAGAGAGTAGAGAAATTGATTAAACATCTTAAAGTACAACATGATGTTTATCAAGCCCATCATTTTACTTATACCTATTCTGCAATTTTCACTTTAGTTGGAGCTTGTTTTGGTTTATTGCTTTCCTTTGGAATATTCTATTCATTTCATCCAACCACATTTTTCTTAGCTGCAGGAGTAGGAATGTTTGCTGGTAATGTTTTGGGAAGTCGAAAGGATAAATTTTACCTTCGAAATGGGAAGCAAATCTAATTTTCTTCTTAAAATATCATGAGTGAATTGTGATTATTATTTTTGAGAAAGGACACTTTTTTCACAAGAAAAAATATTGTTAATAAATTAAGGCTTTTGACTAATCCTTTTCTTAAAAAAAGTCTGATATTTACGCCTCATTATTTATTTTTATGTCTCTAAATCTGTAAGTCGTTATTAATGGATTATAAGTTTATCGTAATAGAAGGAAATATTGGTGCAGGAAAAACCTCACTTTCTCATAAAATTGCAGAAGAATATAATGCTAAACTGATTTTAGAACAGTTTGCAAATAATCCCTTTTTACCGAAGTTTTATGAAGATCAAGAGAAGTATTCTTTTCCTTTAGAAATGTCATTTCTAGCCGATCGATACAATCAATTAAAGAATGAATTGAGTGAGAGAGATTTGTTTAAATCTTTTACGATTGCAGATTATTACTTCATGAAATCATTGATTTTTTCGAAGCAAACCCTACAAGATGACGAATATAACCTATATCGTCAGTTTTTCCATATTATCCATAATTCTTTACCAAAACCAGACCTATACGTTTATTTACATTCTAGCGTAGATAAATTGTTAGACAACATAAAAAGTAGAGGAAGAGAGTATGAACAAGATATTTCAGCAGATTATTTGCAAAAAATTCAGGATAGTTATTTTGAGTTTTTTAAGCAACAGCAAGAGCTTAGTTTTCTGATAATTGATACCAATGAACTTGACTTTGTTAACAACACAGAAGATTATCTTAAAATCTCCAAAGCAATTTTTAATGCTGATTGTAAAAAAGGTGTTAATAGAATCATTCTCTGAAAGCCTTGAAAAGCCAAATAAAATGGTTGAATCGATTTAATTTGCATAAAATTTTCTTAAATTTGTTTTTGAACTAGATTATAATTTTAAAAGTTAAAATAATTAAGTAGTTGTTATGAAAAGATCAAAGGTTATTTCCCTAGCTTCTTTACTGTTATCTGTTGTGGTTTTATCAAGCTGTGCAGGTTTAAGTAAAATGAAGAAAGAAGCAAGTAACATCAAGTATCAAGTAACTCCAGAAGTATTGGAAGCTCATGCTGATATGGTTGATGTGAAAATTACAGTTAACATTCCAGCAAAGTATTTCAACAAAAATGTTGTTTTAGTTGCTACTCCAGTTCTTAAGTTTGAGTCTGGTGAAAAAGCTTTCCCTTCAAAAACTTTGCAAGGTGAGAAAGTACAAGGAAACAATACTGTTGTTCCTTATGAAACAGGTAAGACAATCACTTATACAGGAAAAGTTCCTTACGAACAAGCTATGAGAATTTCAGATCTTGAAATTAGAATGGTTGGTAGTAAAGGTGAGAACTCACAAGAATTTGATCCATATAAAGTTGCTGATGGTGTTATCGCTACTGCTACTTTGGTTCAAAATGCTCCTCGTAACATTGTAGGAAAAGATGCATTCCAAAGAATTATTCCAGAAAGTAAAGAAGCAGATCTTCACTATTCGATTAACAGCTCTCAAGTTCGTTGGTCAGAAATGAAAGCTGAAGATATCGCTGCTCTTAAAGCATATTTAGATGCTGCTAAGATGGATGAGAACAAAGAATACAAAGGTGTTGAAGTTGCAGCTTATGCTTCTCCTGATGGAAAGCAAGATTGGAACGAAAAATTAGCTACTAAGCGTGAAGGTACTTCTTCAAAGTATATCAAAAAAGAAATGAAGAAAGCTAAAATGACTGAGTATTCTGCTGATGAGTTCTTTAAATCTAAAGTAACTCCTGAAGATTGGGCTGGATTCCAAGAATTAATGAAAGCTTCAAACATTCAAGATAAAGAGTTGATTCTACGTGTTCTTTCTATGTACTCAGATCCTGAAGTACGTGAAAAAGAAATCAGAAACATTTCTGCTGCTTTTGATGATGTGAAGAAAGAAGTACTTCCTAAATTAAGAAGAGCTAAATTCACTGTTAATGTTGATCTAATTGGAAAAACTGATGCTGAATTGAAATCTTTAGCAATGAATAATCCTTCTGAATTAAATGTAGAAGAATTATTATTCTCTGCTACTTTAGTTGATTCTGCTGATGATAAATTAGCTGTTTACGAAGCTGCTAAAAAGCAATTTCCTAAAGACTGGAGAGGTTATAACGATGCTGGTATGATTTTATTCGGAATGAATAAAGTTGCTGATGCTAAATCTAACTTCGAAAAAGCTGACCAACTTTCTTCTAACAACCCAGTTGTTAAGAATAACTTAGGTGCTGTTGAATTAGTTAACGGTAATGTAAGTGAAGCTGAAGTTCTTTTCGGAGCTGCTACCGGTGCAGGTAACGAAGTTAACTACAACTTAGGTATTGTTGCTGTTAAGAAAGCACAATATGATACTGCTGTTAAGCAATTCGGTGAGTGTACTGCTGCTAACGCTGCATTGGCTAACATCCTTGTTGGAAAATACAATGTTGCTTTAGATAAGTTGAACGCTAACACTAGCGATGCTGCTATCGTTTATTACTTGAAAGCTGTTGTTGGTGCAAGAACAGATAACAATAACTTGGTTTTCACAAACCTTGAAACTGCTGTTGCAAAAGATGCTTCTTTAAAAGCTACTGCAAAATCTGATATGGAATTTGCTAAAGTATTCGAAGATGCTAAATTCAAAGCTATTGTTGAATAATTCGTTATTCATTAAAATATTAATAAGCGACCCATTATTGGGTCGCTTTTTTTATTCTAGTAAGTGAAATATTCATTAGAATTTTTATCTTAGCCAATTCCCTTTTATTAAGGCTGATGAATTAAAATGATTGTAAAATGGTAATTGAAATCCCATATAAATTAGTGAACAATTTTCAGGGCTATGTATTCTTTTCGAAAATACATGAGCAAACAAAAAATTGTTTCGAGGATCGTATTGTTTTCGATTTTTCGAACACTAAAGTTATTGAATCGAACCTTTTTGCCATTTTAGCTGGTCTGATTGCAGGTTTAGAGCGAAGAAAAAATAAAATTCGTTTACAGAATATTCAATCGCCTATTCAGAATTTATTTAATACCAAAAAATTAGTAAATGGTTCTGCTCGCAAATACTTGTGGAAGAGTTTTGTGAAATGCCAACAATTCGCCACAGAAGACGAAGAAGCCTTGTCCGATTATCTAGACTCAAGAATCTTTCCTGAACGTCCTGAAATTAGCTTAAATCAGCAATTAAAGATGGCTGTGCAATTGTGCATTGTAGAGATATTTCGAAATGCTTTTGCACATAGTAATTGCAAAGAAGTATTTATAGCTCATTATTATTCGGTGTACAACAAGAAACTTTGTGTTAGCATCGTTGATTTGGGAAGGCCTTTTAATTTGTTAGTGAATAAAGCAACTAAAAAAAGTTTGAATGGAGTTGGAGGTATTGAATGGGCAGTGGAGCAAGGGCACACAACTCAAAAGAATACCCGAAAAGGAATAGGTCTTTATACCATTAGGCAGTTTATTAAACAAAACGAAGGTCGAATTCAGATAATGTCGGGTGATGGTGTTTGGAAACAAGTAAAGCACCGTACATTCTCAAAAATTTATGAGAATGAATTTCCAGGTTCTGTTGTCACTTTAGAATTTAATTTATAAGCTAATATCTTATTTGTTGGCGTAATTTAATTTCGAGAATAGATCCCAAAGAACAATTCCACAACTTACTGAAATATTAAAGGAGTGCTTTGTTCCAAACTGAGGAATTTCAATACACCCATCAGAAAGGCTAACGATTTTTTGTTGAACACCTTTTACTTCATTCCCAAAAACCAAAGCGTATTTCTTTTCCGAATCCATATTAAAAGACTCTAAAGAGGTACTGTTTTCAGCTTGTTCTACAGCGTAAACACCAAAGTTATTACTTTGTAGTTTCGCAATAGCATCTTCTGTTTTTTCAAAATATTCCCACGCAACAGAGTCTTCTGCTCCTAAAGCTGTTTTGTGCAGTTCACGGTGAGGTGGAGTGGCGGTAATGCCACATAAATAAACAGCTTCAATCAAAAGAGCATCCGATGTACGAAATACCGATCCAATATTGTTCAGACTTCTAACATTATCTAATACAATAATAATTGGCGTTTTATCCGACTCTTTAAATTCGTTGATGCTTTTACGGTTTAGTTCGCTGTTTTTTAATTTTCTCATCGTAACAAAATAGAATTTGGTCTGTATTTTTATCGCCTACAAAAATATAAAAAAAGGAACCCTTTTGAGGTTCCTTTACTATATTTTGTTTTAATTCTTACCAATTAACTGGTTTACGACGAATCGGCATGGTCATACATCTAGCACCACCACCACCACGAGGTAATTCAGAACCGTCAATGGTAATTACATATTTATCGTAATCAGAAAGTTCTACCTTATGGCGAATAATATCTTTAGCACGAAGAATTTCAAAACCATTTTTGTTCATTTCTTCCATCGTGTGAATATTTCTACCATACCCTACAACTTTTCCTGGTCCAATAGCAAAAAAGTTCGCTCCACTGTGCCATTGCTCTCTTTCTTGATTCCAAGGATCATTATTGCCACCACAATAAATAGGCTTTAAATCCATACCTAATTTTTTAAGGGCTTGCAATAAATTATTTTCACGTTTAATATTTAAAACCTTACCATTTTCAATCGTAATGTGAACTGTTTGGTATTTGTTTGGACGAATAATTAGTGGCTCATAAACCATACATTTATCCTTATCCAATAGTGTAAATACCATATCCAAATGAATGAAAGATTCTGGACTACTTGGTAATTCCTGAACCAAAACATGGCGAAAGCTTTTATCTTTTTGCGTTAGCAATTGAGCTAAAATAAAGTCAATTCCTTGCGTTGTTGTACGAGTTCCGTTACCAATAATCAAGATATCATCTCTGGCAATTAATACATCACCACCTTCAATCATACAGTTAGGATCCATTGCTGGATTTTCAATTGGATTAACAGTCTTGGTTTTAAAACCTGGAGTGTAATCAAAAATAGCCTGCATAATAAGTGATTCTCTATCGCGAACACCATTGGCCATTTTTCCAATTAAGACTTCATCAAGAACCGACATTGAAGCATCTCTTGTAAAGAAAAAATTGTGTAGAGGACGCAAAGAATATCGTTCCTCACTAAGAAATTTTGTAAGGTTATCGCGTTTTAATGGAACACCTTCAATTAATAAAGATGCCAAATCTTTCGGAGTTTGCTCTAATAAAAAATCTTTAATGCAGTAAGTATTTCCTTTTACTGCAATTTGAGGTTCCATCGCACAAATTTTATCTATAATGGCTTCTTTAGCTTTTTCATCTGCTAATACATTAGCCAAAAGATCTTTCACCTGATAAGTTTCTGCAATTTCGCCAAGAACACTACTTAATTGCTTGTATTCGTCTCTCGCTACTGCCAGATTCAAAATATCGCTATAAAGCGCTCGTTCGGCATTTTCAGGAGTCATGTTTTCAACTTCTGAACCTGGGGTATGAAGAATTACACCTTCTAATTCTCCAATTTCCGATCTAACATCTAATTCTACATATTTTGTCATACCGATCTAATAAAGTGTCGTTAGTCTTTGTTGTTTGTATCAAAAAAAAGATTTTTCGATTTGCAAATGAAGTAAAAATTTAGTGTATTGAAAAGGATTGCGTTAAGTAAATTTCACTTTTGCTAAAATGCTGCTGAAACGATTCAAATCATGATAAATAGAACCTTTTAATCTTTACGATTAACTTTTGTGATTATGTAAACAAGAATCATTTTCAAGGAATGAATATCAATTTGTTCCATAAGCTATTTTAATAGGGCGTTACCAAAATATTACTTTTTTTACCACAAAAGTATATTTTGGTCAGGCTTTTCGCTATTACTCCTCGCTCATTCTTCGCTGTGGGGTATCCGCTACAATCCTTAACGCATATGTACTACGTGCTTTTTATTGATCATAGCTCAACTAAATTTATACATAAGTTCCATTCACTTAAAGATAAGAAAGTTTATCTTTGAATTAGGAATGAAGGAGAGTATTAAAATATGGATTTTGGGATTGTTTGTTTTTGCTTTGGCTAATGTAAAAACTGCGAATAGTAGCACAATTTGTCGAGTGAATGTGCTTCAGGATACAATTGTGTTTTTAGATTCTAATTTGCACGTTAATCTTGATGAAGTAAAAATTAAGAGATATAAAAAAAGGAAACGAAGACATTATCGAAGTACACGCAAATATTGGCGTACTGTTCGAAATATCCGGATTGTATATCCATATGCAAAAGCAGCAAATGAAACCATTGTAAAATTAACCAATGAGTTAGATTCAATTGATAGCAACAAGCAACGAAGAAAATTGATTCGAAAAGAATACAAAGGCTTAATGAAGGAGTATAAAAAGCCTATAATGAAACTAAAAATTTCGCAAGGAAAGCTACTCTTAAAATTAATAGATCGGGAAACAGGAGGAACAAGTTACGATCATCTAAAAGAATTGAAGGGTTCCTTTACAGCGGTATTTTGGCAATCGGTTGCAACCATGTTTGGGTCATCTTTAAAAGCAGAATACGATCCCTTAGGGGATGATTGGATGGTAGAGGAAATATTAGATCGCATGAAAAAAAATGAATTAGGCCCACCAGATAAGTTACCAATAAAGAGGATTAACTAGCCTTGCTTGATAAATATTTTTCCATCCTTTCATCATAGAGCTGCGACTTTTCTATGTATTCTTCAAATTCTTGTAGATCAGATTCATCAATTAATTTTTGAACTTCTAAAAAGGCATCTTCCTTTTCCTCTTCGATGTTCATTCGATATGTATTAAGTGTCTTTTCAACTTTGCTTTCCCATGCATATGATTTTGCAATAACAAAATATGCAATAAAGCTAAATAGCCAACTAAACAAAAGTAAGGCACCGTTCGTGATTTCAGGAAAGAACAGTAGCGGAATTAAGAGAAAAATGATTGGACTAAGTGCTGCGATACAAAATATAGAAATAACTAAGTTATTGTAATGTTGAGAGAAGTGTGTCAGTTTTTTCTTTTTCCATAAATAGAAAAATGACCAATTGAAGAATAAGTTCACCGAGATAGAGAATAACGGCAGCGCAGCTTCGTTTGCAGCGTTTAAGCTTAAAAAAATACCAATAAAAAGTGCTAGGTTCGAGAAAATAAATGGGTAAATATGGTTTTCACCTACATCTTTTGTATTGCGGTTTTTCATAGAATTGTTTGTAGTGGAAAAAGCAATTGACCAGTTGTACTTGCCAATTGCTAATAATTTTAAATACTCAGTGCCATAATTGTTTTAACTACTTTTTCTGCTCCTTCTCCTATTTGAGCAATTGTTGCGTCAAGCATATAGCAAGGAGTGGTAACGATCTTATTTTCTTTGTCGAAAACAATTTCACCATGATTTGTGTTCACATGTATTGCTCCCATTTGCGTAATTGCTTCAGCAGTACCAGCATCTTGACCGATGGTAACTTCCACATTACCTAATATTTTTGCAATAAGAGCTGGGGCAATGCAAAGAGCGCCAATTGGCTTTTTAGCTATGTGCATTTCCTTTAATGCCTTTTCAACATCAGGGTTAACCATACAATCAGGCCCATTAAATGCGAATGAACAAAGATTTTTTGCAACACCAAAACCTCCAGGAAATAGGATCGCATCAAATTGATCTTCAGAAAATTCTTTTAAGTCTTTTACCTTTCCTCTGGCAATACGTGCAGACTCAACTAGAACATTCCTCTTTTCTGGCATTTCTTCACCCGTTAAGTGGTTAATAACGTGATGCTGATCGATATTAGGAGCAAACAATTGATATTCGCCGCCATTCTTAGAAATGGCATACATGGATAGTGTTGCTTCATGAATTTCAGAACCATCATAAACACCTGATCCAGCAAGGATAACTGCAAATTTTTTCTTTGAATTCATTTTAAAATACTTTATTTTTTTGTTTAGAATTTTGCGGTAAATTAATCATCGAAAAGAACTCCATTTATTGATTTAAAATAAGATATGAAGTCAAAACGATTATTCATAGCAATAAAGATAGCCAATACGAATCAAATTCAAGAAATTTTTCGACAAGTTGGGCTTGATTTAAGCAAAGAAAAAATTAAATGGGTAAATGATAAGGGGCTTCATGTTACTCTTTTTTTTATTGGGAATAAAAGTGTTGATGCGATTCCTAATTTAATTCACACCCTAAAAATTGTGGCTAAGCAATTTAGCGGTTTCTATTTGAGTTTAAAGGGACTTGGGGCTTTTCCATCATTAGATTCTCCTCGGATATTGTGGATAGGAATAGATTCTCATCAAAATTTATTCGACTTGCAAAAAGAGATTCATTTTAAGCTTGAAGAAATTAGTGAATTGGATACGTATAAATATACACCTCACGTAACTATTGGAAGAATAAAAGGAGGGGTTAAAGAACCTAAAAATGTAGCTTTAGCACTTGCGAAATGGAATGAATGGGAAGGAGAGGAGTTGTTTATTAAGGAGCTTGTTTTGATGGAGAGTGTTCTAAGTGATGTTGGACCAAAGTATGAGGTTTTAGATACTTTTCATTTAAACGAATAAAAGATTCTTGTCAAAAGAATTCGGATTTTATAGCTTGTGTTTGGTCATTTTTTCTTTTTCATCTCTACAAGATTTTTTAAAATTGCGGATTAGATGTAAATTTGAGCTACTAAAAATATATTTGGATATGATTACGATAGAAACATTGGTGTTTAATCACTGGCAAGAAAATACATACATTTTACATGACGAAACAGGAGAAGCAGTATTAATCGACTGTGGCGTTTTCTTCGATGATGAAGGGAAAAAACTGATTGATTTTGTTGAGAAAAAAGGAATTAAACTCGTTAAACAGCTGAATACGCATTTGCATATCGATCATGTTTTGGGAAATCAATTTATGAAAGATCAGTTTGGCTTGCTTACGCATGCTCATAAAGATGATGAGTTTTTATTGGCTGAAGCGCCTAATTATGGGGTTCGTTTAGGACTTGAAAATGTTGTTGAACCGCCAGCAATGGGACAAGCTATCAAAGATGGTGATGTAATTAAATTTGGAAATTCTGAGTTGAAAGTGCTTCATATTCCAGGTCATTCTCCAGGTCATGTTGTTTTTTATAACGAAGCTCAAAAATTTGCAATTGTAGGTGATGTAGTGTTTCGTGAAAGCATCGGTCGTACCGATTTACCTTATGGAAATTTCGATCAATTAATAGAAGGGATCAAAACAAAATTACTTGTTTTAGATGATGAAGTTGATTTATATCCTGGGCATGGACCTGCAACAACAATTGGTCATGAACGTGCTAATAATTTGTTTTTAAAAGGATTGAGCTAATTCAATAAAAATATTTTACAACCCCTCATATTAGAGGGGTTTTTTTGTGGGCTTAATATTGGCAAAAGATGAACAGAATCATGATATAAATCATGTTTGTATTGGTCTATAAAACAAATTGTTAAGAAGAATTAAAAAACAGTCCAATCATGTTAGAAAACAATGGCGAAATTCCCTGTTTTACTTCTAGGAAATGTAAATCTTTTGCTACTTTTACAATCACAAATATTTTAAACAACAACTAAATATTAACATAGTATGGCAAGCGAAAAGTTTGTTTCCCGTCACATTGGTCCTCGTAAGAGTGATATTAAAACCATGTTGGAAACTGTTGGCGCATCTTCAATTGATGCCCTGATTGAAGAAACAATTCCTTCGGATATTAGAATGGAGAATGCTTTAGATTTACCTGAAGCTCTTTCTGAGTATGAATATTTTACGAAGATTAAAGGAATTGCTGCTAAGAATAAACTGTTCCGTACATTTATTGGACAAGGTTATTACGATACCATTACACCCGCTGTTATTCAGCGAAATGTATTGGAAAATCCAAGTTGGTATACTCCATATACTCCATACCAAGCGGAAGTTTCGCAAGGTAGATTGGAAGCTTTATTGAACTTTCAGACCATGATTTTGGATTTGACCAAAATGGAATTGGCAAACTGTTCTCTTTTGGATGAAGCTACTGCGGTTGGAGAAACCATGTACATGATGCAGGGACTTCGTTCTAGAGCAAAGAAAAAAGCTGGTGCGAATCAACTATTTGTTGATGAAAATATATTTGCGCAAACTCTAGATGTATTAATGACCAGAGCAACTCCGCTTGGAATTGAATTGGTTATTGGAGATTATAAGTCATTTGAATTTAACGATTCTGTTTTTGGTGCAATTGTTCAATATCCAGCATCAAATGGTAGTATTGAAGATTATACGGACTTTGTTGAGCGTGCACATGCTTCGGAAGCTTTGGTTTCTGTTGCTGCTGATTTAATGAGTTTGACTCTTTTAACACCTCCTGGTGAATGGGGTGCAGATATCGTTGTTGGTACAACTCAAAGGTTTGGTGTGCCAATGGGATATGGTGGTCCTCATGCTGCTTACCTTGCTTGCCGCGAAGCCTACAAACGTAATGTTCCTGGTCGTATAATTGGTGTTACCAAAGATGCTCAAGGGAATCATGCGGTTAGAATGGCATTGCAAACGAGAGAGCAACACATTAAGCGTGAAAAAGCAACATCTAATATTTGTACTGCTCAAGCTTTATTGGCTATGATGGCAGGATTTTATGGAGTTTTTCATGGTGCTGAAGGCTTGAAGAGAATTGCTACTCATATCCATTCTGCTGCTGGTGAATTATCAGAAGGATTAAAATCATTGGGTTATCAACAAACTGTTGAAAACTACTTTGATACTTTGGAAGTTGTTGTTCCTTCAGTAGTTTCTGTTGAAGGAATTCGTGAAGCTGCTGTAAATGCAGAATTGAACTTTCGCTATGTTAATGAAACTACGATTGGTATTTCTACTGATGAAAAAATCAGTAAAGAAGAGATTAATACCATCTTAAATATTTTCGCTAAAGCTGCGGATAAGGAAATAGCTATAAAAGAGGTAGAAGAAAAGATTTATTTCGATTCAAAATTTGCCAGAACAAGTGATTTCTTAACGCTAGATGTATTTAATCGTTACCGTTCTGAAACGGCAATGATGCGTTACATTAAAAGATTAGAGAAAAAAGACATTGGCCTAAATACGTCTATGATTTCTTTAGGATCATGTACTATGAAGTTGAATGCTGCTGTTGAAATGTTGCCAATTAGTTGGCCAGAGTTCGGTGGAATTCACCCATTTGTTCCAATGGATCAAGTAAATGGCTACACACAAATCATTACTGAGCTAGAGCAATGGTTGTCTGTAATTACAGGATTTTCAGGATGTACTTTGCAACCAAATTCGGGCGCTGCGGGTGAGTATACTGGTTTAATGGTGATTCGTGAATATCATATTTCTCGTGGCGAAGGTCATAGAAATATCGTATTGATTCCTTCATCAGCTCATGGTACTAATCCTGCTTCGGTTACTGTTGCAGGTATGAAAGTGGTAATCGTAGCTTGTGATGAGAATGGTAACGTGCAGTTTGATGACTTAAAAGCAAAGGCTGAAAAACACAAAGAAGATTTGTGTGCATACATGATTACTTATCCTTCTACTCATGGAGTTTTCGAGTCGGGTATCAAAGAAATGATGGATGTGATTCACGAAAATGGTGGTCAGGTTTACATGGATGGAGCGAATATGAATGCTCAGGTTGGATTAACCAACCCAGGTATTATTGGTGCTGACGTTTGTCACTTGAACTTGCATAAAACATTTGCAATTCCTCACGGTGGTGGTGGTCCAGGAGTTGGTCCTATCGGGGTTGCTGAGCATTTGGTTCAATTTTTACCTTCACACAAATGGGTGAAAACAGGTGGTGATAACGCAATTACTGCTGTTGCTGCTGCACCTTTCGGATCGGCTAGTGTATTGCCAATTACATATGGTTACATTGCAATGCTTGGCGCTGATGGATTGAAAGAGGTTACTCAAATGGCTATTTTGAATGCAAATTATTTAGCTTCCTCTTTTGAAAAATTAGGCTTTAAGATTTTATATAAAGGAGATAATGGACGAGTTGGCCACGAAATGATTTTTGACTGTCGTGAGTTTAATAAATCTGTTGGAATTACAGATACTGATATTGCAAAACGATTGATGGATTATGGTTTCCATGCTCCTACATTGTCATTCCCAGTTCATGGTACTTTAATGGTTGAGCCTACAGAAAGTGAGCCGTTAGAAGAAATGGATCGTTTCGTTGAAGCATTGGCTAAAATCAATGAAGAAATGAAAGAGATTGAGGATGGTGTTGCCGATACGGTTGATAATGTTCTGAAAAATGCTCCTCATACTCATTTGGTAATGACCGATGATGAGTGGAATCATACGTATAGCCGTAAAAAAGCAGTTTATCCTTTAAAATGGGTAGCAGATAACAAATTCTGGCCTACTGTTGGACGTGTAGACGATGCTTACGGTGATCGTAACTTAATGTGTACATGTGCACCATTAGAGGCTTACAATGAAGAATATATTGATGTTGACTAAATAGTCTAATCAAATACGAATATGGAATCCGGTGAGTTATTACTCATCGGATTTTTTTATTTAAAGAGAAAAAATTGATCGATTTTACAAAATAGAAGGCACAAAAAAGGAGGCTGCCCCGGCCTCCTTTTAATGTTCTATTACTAACCCTAAAATTTAACTATGAAATTAATGAATCGAAATAAGTAATTCATTAAATCTATATTCTATTACGCGGGAGTTGCAAAAAAGTTCTGTATGAAAAGTGATTTTAGGTCTGATTAATAGTGGCTTGTTTTCATAAAATAATAAGCTTTCCTTTTTTTATAATGCTTTCGTGAGGATGAAAAAAAATAAAAAAAATAAAAAAAAAGATAAAATAGTCTCTTTTTTCTGATTCTGTATAAAAAACACACCTACAGGTGTTTAAGCTTCCTTAAAATTCATTTTCAATTACAAGGCTTAAAATATCTTTCAATTCTTTGTTCATTGCAGCAACTTGTTTTGGTATAAAACTGTTAGCTGTCATTCCGGGAATTGTGTTTGCTTCCAGTATGAAAATTTCATCTTGTCGAATCATGTAATCCACACGAACAATTCCCTTGCATTTTAATGCATCATAGACATCAGAAGATAGGTTTTGAATTCGAAGGGTTAGTTCATCAGATATTCTAGCAGGAGTAATTTCTTCTGCCATATTTGGATCGTACTTGGCTTCGTAATCAAAGAATTCCTTTTTTGGTAAAACCTCTGTTACGGGAAAAATAATGGATTCCTTTTTGGTTTTAACCAATCCACAGGTAAATTCTAAGCCATCTATAAACTCTTCTATTATAACTTCGTTTCCTTCGTTAAAAGCTTTGTAAATTGCTTCCTCTAAATCTTCAACGCGTTTTACCTTTGAAATTCCAAAGCTCGATCCATCTGCATTTGGTTTCACAAAGCATGGCATTCCAAGAGAAGATTCAATTTCAGGCGATGAGAATTTCTGTCCTTTTTTCAACAATACCGATTTGGCAATATTGAAATTGTATGACTTGAGAAAAGAATTGCATGCATGCTTGTTAAAACTAAGCGAACTGCTTAATACACCGCAAGTAGAATGAGGAATATTAAGTAGTTGAAGATATCCTTGTAGAATGCCATTTTCGCCAGGAGTTCCATGAATTCCTATGTATGCAAAATCAAACTTGACTTTTTCTCCATTTCTTGTGAAGCTAAAATCATTTTTATCTACAGGATAGTTCTGATCTTCAATTTTTACATTCCAGTCCATTCCCTTTAATGTTATTAAGTAGGGAATGTACTTTTTTGGATCTAAACTTGCGAATATATGATTTGCAGTTTGTAGTGAAATTTCAAATTCGGCAGAATCACCACCAGCAATTACAGCAATTGTTCTTTTCATTGTGCATTATATATTTTTAATCTTCTTCTTCGTCTTCTACTTCAATGGGTCTGTTAGCTGTATAATCTCTCCATTTCTGGATTAGAGTAGCCATATCTTCAGGAATCTCCGATTCGAATGAAATATATTCATCAGTTTCAGGGTGAATAAAACCTAATGTCTTAGCATGGAGAGCTTGTCTAGGACAAATCTTAAAACAATTTTGTACAAACTGTTTGTATTTCGTAAAGGTTGTTCCTTTTCTAATTGTATCTCCACCATATTCTGGATCGTTAAAAAGAGGATGACCAATGCTTTTAAAGTGAGCTCTAATTTGGTGAGTGCGTCCAGTTTCTAAAACACATTCTACTAAATTAACATAGCCAAGTCTTTCAAGTACTCTGTAATGAGTTACTGCATGTTTTCCGTATTCGCCATCAGGGAAAACATCCATTATTTTTCTGTTTCTTATATTTCTTCCTATGTGTCCGGTAATCGTTCCTTCGTCTTCGTCAAGATCTCCCCAAACTAGTGCGCGGTATTTGCGATCACTTGTTTTGTTGAAAAATTGCAGGGCTAATTTGGTTTTGGCTTCTTCTGTTTTAGCAATTACTAAAATACCCGAAGTATTTTTGTCAATTCGATGAACCAAGCCTGGGCGTGGATCTTTTGAATCAAAAATAGGAATATTTTGTAAATGAAAAGCCAATGCATTTATAAGTGTTCCTGTATAGTGACCGTAAGAAGGATGGACAACCATTCCTGGTTTTTTGTTAACGATAAGGAAAGCTTCGTCTTCATAAACAATGTCTAGAGGAATATCTTCTGCAATAATCTCAATCTCTCTTGGAGGATAGCTTAATACAATTGTAATTACATCGTTTGGTTTAATCTTGTAGTTTCGTTTAACCACAACATCATTAACCAAAATATTACCATTGTTTGCAGCATCTTGAATTTTATTTCTAGATGAGTTCATCATACGGGCAACCAGAAATTTATCAATTCTTAATGGTGCTTGGCCAGGATCAACTTCGAAGCGAAAATGTTCGAATTGTTCTTTAGTTGCATCAAAATCCTCTTCCGAATTGAAATTATCTATTGGTTCTTTATCAGTCATTTTCTAAAATTGTTTAGTAAAGCAAATTGCTTAAACGTCTTTGCATTATCGAATCGGCTTGGTGAAGCTTCACAGAATCACGGGTTAGCCAGATGTTGATGTTTGAGCCAACTTTAATTCTTCGATTCTCGTTAAAAGCTGGAGTTTGCTTCCAGACTTTTGCTTGAATAGAATCAAGATGATTGGTTATTGTTTGATCGAATGTAATCTTTCCTAAGTTCATATTGGAAAGAATAATTTTTTCTTTTGCCTGTGCAGTAGATTTGCCTAGTAAGTTGGGTGCAATAATTCCTCGGTTTGCTCCTTTTCCTAATACTAAATCTACTGTTGCTCCTTTGTCAATCATACTTCCAGCATGAATTGTATCTCCCATATATTTTGGAAATAGAACCAAATTAAAAAATTGATTTTCAGCATACTCTAATTTGCCAATCTTAAAACCATTCGTAATTAATAGTTCGTAAGCTTGTCTAAAAGAATTGTCGACCAAATTCGGAAAACGAACCTGCTCAGGTTTCATTGAGTTGATCGTTAAGAAAATATTTCTTTTTCTTTTTACAATTGCCCCAGCAAAAGGTCTCTGATCTAAAACTGTACCAGGTGCAAAATCTGAATTGTAGATTGAATCAAAAATCGTATAACGAAGATGATCAGTATTAATTTTTACGTCCGCTTCCTCAAGACTCATGCCGTAGAGATCTGGTACTTTTAACTCTTCTCCATGATGAGTATACCAGCCAAGGCTTAATAAAGTAATCCATACCAAGGCTATGGTTGTAACGAGTGCAATTCCTACTTGTATTAGAAATAGTTTGCTTCTGAAGAAATTTGCTGATTTCATCTTCTAAGTGGGCTTTTGTTTTTTTTTATAGGTAACTATCTGCAAAAGTACTTACTGCTTTGCTTTTGCATTTTACAAAAATAGCAGAGATTTTTAGATTACAGAAAAAAAATAGCTAAAGCATTACTAAATTCTTGATTTGAGTAATGTCCATAAAAAAAGAGCTCCTTAGGAACTCCATCTTATCAATATAGAATATTGCTAATTCTATAAAATACAAAAAAGTAAAGAATATAAAATTCTTTACTTTCTGTATGTCGTTAGCTTAATT
Organism: Labilibaculum sp.; assembly: GCA_016342745.1. Lineage (GTDB taxonomy): Bacteria > Bacteroidota > Bacteroidia > Bacteroidales > Marinifilaceae > Paralabilibaculum > Paralabilibaculum antarcticum. The sequence continues at coordinate 21,920 of JAEINT010000027.1, read as the reverse complement.
AAAACTAAGCCTTGTGTCTACGCTCACTAGAAACAGATACTTTTTTTCTGCCTTTAGCTCTTCTGCGTGATAATACAGCTCTTCCACTTACAGATGACATTCTCTCTCTGAATCCGTGTTTGTTTCTTCTCTTTCTATTTGAAGGTTGAAATGTTCTTTTCATCGCGAAAAATTTTTATCGAATAAAGTTATTATATGCGTTGATTTCGGATTGCAAAAATAGGGTTTTTTTTAATCTAACAAAAAGATCGGCCACTTTATTTTCACTAAAGATCAAGGTGTACCACTTTTTTTGTCTCAAAAAACTCCTCTGTGAAATAATCTGAACACTCGTAAAGGCTGATTCTACTTCCGTATCCAGCGATTTCATCTTGAAAATCACCACCCTTTAAATAAAGGATTCCATTGGGTAAACTATTTTGATCTTTGGCCTTACTATTTTTGCGAACCATATTCACAAATTTTGGAAATGCAGTAACAGCGCGGCTAACAATAAAGTCAAATTTATCTTTAACTTGCTGAACTCTAATTTGTTCAGCTTTTACATTGCTCAGTTTTAACGCTGCGGCCACTTCATTTACTACTTTTATCTTTTTTCCGATCGAATCGATCAAATAAAAATTAGTTTCAGGATAAAGAATTGCAAGAGGAATTCCAGGAAATCCACCTCCAGTTCCAACATCCATTATTTTTGTGCCAGGAGTAAAATTGATCACTTTAGCAATTGCTAAAGAGTGAAGTACATGATGTTCGTACAAAGATTCCATATCTTTTCGAGAAATCACATTAATTTGATCATTCCAAAAAGTGTATAGATCTTTTAGTTTAGAGAATTTTTCTCTTTGTTCTTCCGATAAATCGGGAAAGTATTTTTCAAGGATTTCCATGCCAAATGTAAATTTTAACCCGGCAAAGATAAGCTAAATTTTGCAGATGACTGACGATAAAGATCAATTGGACAAAGTTCTTAGTCCTTTTTCTTATCGATTTTCACTTCCGAATCTTTAAGATTGTTGAAAAGTAATTCTCGGGCTCTAAATAATTGAGCTTTCACGGTTCCAATTGGAAGGTTTAATTCTTTGGCAATTTCATCATAAGAAAACTCTTCAAAATAACGTAGTTCTATTAATCGGCGGTAACGCTCTTTTAAGCGGCCTACTTCATTACGCATTATTTTGGCTTTTTGGCCTTTGATAAACTCTTGCTCTGGATTAAGTGTATTTGATTCTAGGGTAATCGCTCTTTCGTTTTCAGCGTTATCTTTTCCATCAATAGAAATTGTATTTCCCCTTTTCTTTCTAAGAAAGTCAATGCAATTGTTAGAGGCAATCTTAAAAAGCCAAGTGCTAAAAGCATATTTAGGTGAATATTGTTTGATATTTCTGAATGCTTTCCCAAATGCTTCAAAAGTTAAATCCTCTGCATCATTTTTGTTGTTCACCATCTTTAATAGCATAAAGAAGATGGCGTCTTTGTATCTTTTAAAAAGCTCTTCATATGCTTTTTGTGTACCACTAATGGCAGATAAAACAAGCCTGTAATCGTGTTGAGCTTTCTCTGAGAGATTAGGATTTATTTCCATTGGTTGCGTTTACTGAAAATGAAATTTGTACACAAAAAATATAATCTTGAAAATAGTACAAAAATGTCATATATACACGAAGATAAAAATAAATTTTCTTCCTTCAAATGGCTTGTGCATATTTTAGTGAAGCTTATTATAGATATTGTTCGTAGAAAAAAAGCAAATGCCAGAAATATGTATAAGTCTGTGAAGAATAGGGCGTAAATGAAAAAGGAATAAAAAATGACTTTACTTAATGCTTCTGTATCAATAATTAGCTTGGTTTTTCTTGAGAAGTATTTTCTGCACTTGTAATATTGTTGATTAATTTCTGTCCATTGTTCTAATTTGTTTTCAGAACATAGGTTTACTTTAGCATTAGGATGATTACAGACAGAGTTTCCAGATAACTTCCCCAATTGTTGAACCATTAAATGATCATAGCCAGCTTCAAAATGAGCTTGTTTTGCAAATCCTTTGTTTCTGAAAAAATCAGCTTTTTTATAGCCTAGGTTGTTTCCATTTCCAGAATGTGGATTACCCGATAAAGCAAAGCTGGAACTTTTAATGCTCTTTAATAGTAAATCGAATTTTAAGAAGTTGTGAAGAAATCCTTTTTTGTTTTCGAAATTTGCATAACCCATTATAACACCTTTATCCCACGATCTCATAAGTGTCTTTAACCAATTGTTGCCAGATGGTTTGTTGCGTATGCTACTAAAAATAAGATGTTCGTTTTTTGCTGCTTTTATTCCAATGGTAATGGCTAATTTCTTATTGTGATGAAATTTCTCATCAACGGGAATTTTTGTTGTTCTTAAATGAGGGTATTTTAATTGGTATTGTGCCAGTATTGTTTCTGTATCATCAAAACTACCATCATTTACCACAATTACTTCATAATTTTTATAATCCTGTTCTAAGAATAAAGGTAAATTTTCTTCCAAATAGGAACTTTCATTTTTAGAGCAAATAACAATTGATAAAGGCTCGGTGTTTTGAATTGGTTTTTTATTTTTTTCCTTTCGTAAGGATCGAATATAGAAGATGTGGTAAAAAATCTCCATGCCTAAAGAAGTGAACAAAATTGAAAGAATTGCCCATTGTAAAGGGGAAGTAGGTAGTGTTAGTAATGTTTCCAAATTTAATCTTGTTTATGTTTTTCAAAAATAGGAGAAACTTACTGATATAACAATTTTGAAGCTTGGATTAATTGTTGTTTGAGTTTGGCAATGGTAAAGGTGAAGTTTAGTTTTTCTGATTATCAATTATTTGCTTTGAAAACATTGAAATGACTTATGAGTAAGATTAATTAGTATCTTTGCTGCCTGATTTTTTACAGATTGATCGAATGGGAAAGTCTGTAAGTAAACAAAAATAGTTCATATGGATTTTAAATTATTTAATACAGATCCTAAGTCTTCAGCAAGAACGGGAGAACTGACGACTGATCATGGGAAAATACAAACTCCTATTTTTATGCCAGTGGGAACTCTTGGATCTGTAAAAGGTGTTCATCAAAGAGAGTTAAGAGATGATATTAATGCCGAAATAATATTAGGAAATACATATCATTTGTATTTGCGTCCGGGTTTAGATGTTTTGGAAAAAGCAGGTGGTCTACACAAATTTAATGGTTGGGAGCGTCCAATATTAACAGATAGTGGTGGATTTCAGGTGTTTTCTTTAGCTGATAATCGAAAATTAACAGAAGAAGGTGCAATGTTTCGATCGCATATCGATGGTTCTAAGCATTTCTTTACGCCAGAAAATGTAATGGATACCCAAAGAATTATTGGGGCCGATATCATTATGGCATTTGATGAATGTCCTCCGGGAACATCAACCTACGAATATGCTAAAAACTCGTTGGAGTTAACGCAACGTTGGTTAGAACGTTGTGTGAAACGATTCGATGAAACAGAACCAAAATATGGTTATTCTCAAACATTATTTCCTATAGTTCAAGGTTGTGTTTATAATGATTTAAGAATTAAGGCAGCAGAGCATGCGGCATCGTTAGATCGTGAAGGATACGCTATTGGAGGTTTAGCTGTGGGCGAACCTGTTGAGGATATGTATTCGATGATTGAAGTAGTAAATCAGGTTTTACCTGAAGACAAACCAAGGTATTTGATGGGAGTTGGAACTCCAGTTAATATATTGGAAGCGATATCTCGAGGTGTTGATATGTTCGATTGCGTAATGCCAACCAGAAATGGAAGAAATGGCATGATCTTCACAAGCGAGGGCATCATCAACATAAAGAATAAGAAATGGCATGATGATTTTTCACCAATTGATCCTAACGGAACTTCTTTTGTGGATCAGAATTATTCAAAGGCCTATGTTCGTCATTTAATTCATTCAGGAGAATTGTTAGGTTCTCAAATCTGCAGTATTCATAACCTGGCTTTTTACCTATGGTTGGTTCGAGAGGCAAGAGAACAGATCAATCAAGGGACTTTTTCTGCATGGAAAGAGATCATGGTTAAGAAATTAGCTACTCGCTTATAACTGTTAAAAAATCTTACAATAAGCCTACCTACATTGGTAATTGAAGAATAAGTTATACTTTTATCCCGAAATTTGTAATGCTGCAATTTTCGGGAAATAAGAATTTAAAATTCAAATTTTGGGAAAATTAGATTTATACATTATCCGAAAGTTTTTAGGAACTTTCTTTTTCGCTATTGTCCTAATTATTAGTATATCTGTTATTTTCGATTTTTCGGAACATATCGATGAATACATAGATAAAGAAGCTCCTTTAAGGGCTATTGTTTTCGATTACTACCTCAATTTTATTCCATACTTCGCAAACCTGTTTAGTGCCTTGTTTACTTTTATTGCGGTGATATTTTTCACCTCAAAAATGGCCTACGATACGGAGATTATTGCGATTTTAAGCAGCGGAATTAGTTTTCGTAGGATGATGTTTCCCTATTTTATATCAGCCCTGATTATTGGTGTTTTCTCTTTTTTACTGAGTAATTATATCATTCCGCCTGCAAATCAAAAACGGATTGATTTTACGATGACCTATATAAAGAAGCAATTCAGAAATAAGGAACGTAATATTCATCGCCAAATTGAACCTGGGACTTTTATTTACATGATTAACTATGAAACTTCAAATAATACGGGTTATAAATTTGCCTTGGAAAAATTTGAGGGGAAAGAGCTGGTGTCGAAGTTAACGTCTCGCTCAATTCGTTGGAATAAAGAGAAAAAGAAATGGACAATTAATGATTTTTTTATCCGTAATATTGATGGAGAAAAGGAATCTTTTGAACATGGAAGAACTAAGGATACAACCTTTAGTTTTGGTCCGGAAGAGTTTGGATCAAAAAAATATATCGTTGAGGCGATGAACTTGCCTCAATTGAATGCCTATATAGAGCAACAGGCAATGAGAGGGGATAGTAATATTGAAGCGTATAAGATTGAGAAATATAAGAGAATGGCAAATCCATTTTCAACTTTTATTCTTACACTTATTGGTGTGAGTTTGGCCTCCAGAAAAATTCGGGGAGGAATGGGCTTACACCTTGGAATCGGACTTCTGTTAAGTTTTTCCTTCATATTATTCATGCAAATTTCAATTGTGTTTGCCACAAATGGAAGTATGAATCCACTGCTTGCCGTTTGGTTGCCTAATATTGTATTCTCAATCATTGCAGTTTACCTTTATCGAATCGCTCCTAAGTAGAAAGATTCTAAATAGTTTTTTGCAAAAAAGTTTGATAATCAGGCAAAAGGGCTTATTTTATATGTCTATGAATATGGGATGGAGTTGTAAAGAGTTTTTTTCTATCCCAAAAATTAGTAATGTTGTATCTTGGAATTTCATGAGCTATTGAAATTCAATATATATATGACAATATATATTTTCTAACTAAATGTACAAATTATGTCATTGAAACGAAACATTCTTGATCTTAGAAAGAGAAAAGAAAAAGTGCTTCAAGGTGGCGGAGAGAAAGCTATCCAGAAGCAAGTTGCGATGGGAAAGTTGACTGCTAGAGAAAGGGTAACATCTATCTTAGATGAAGATTCTTTCCATGAATACGATATGTTTGTTGAGCATGAGGCTCGCGACTTCGGTATGGAAAAGAAACAACTTCATGGTGATGGTGTTATTATTGGAACTGGAACTATTTACGGTGAGCCTGTGTGTATTTTTGCACAGGATTTTACGGTAGCTGGTGGTTCTCTTGGTCTAATGCATGCACGTAAAATTACAAAGATCATGGATCATGCATTGAAGATGCGTGTACCATTGATTGGTATTAATGATTCGGGTGGAGCTCGTATTCAAGAAGGTGTTAACTCACTTGCAGGATATGGAGAGATCTTTTTCCGTAACACTCTGGCATCAGGTGTAATCCCTCAATTGTCAGTTATTCTTGGTCCTTGTGCTGGTGGAGCTGTTTATTCTCCCGCGCTTACCGACTTTGTGTTTGTGGTAGAGAACATTTCTAAGATGTTCATTACCGGCCCTGAGGTAATAAAAACTGTTTTGGGTGAAGAAATTAGCATGGAAGAACTAGGTGGAGCTAAAGTTCATAGCGAAATCACTGGTAATGCTCATTTCTATGCTCTAAGCGAGTACGAATGCTTCGAACAAATTAAGAAGCTGCTAACCTTCATACCATGGCACAACGCGAAAAAAGCTAAAGCATTCCCGCCTAAGCCTCCAAAGCCAGAATACAAAATTGAGGAAATTGTTCCATCTGATCCAACGCAACCTTACGATATCCGTAACGTGATTAAATCGATTAGTGATGATTCTGATTTCTTCGAGATTATGGAGAACTTCGCAAGAAATATCGTGATCGGATTCGGTAGAATGAATGGTGATACTGTTGGTTTTGTTGCAAATCAGCCTCTTGTTTTAGCAGGAGTATTGGATTGTGATTCTTCTGATAAAGCTGCTCGTTTTATTCGTTACTGTGATTCATTTAATATTCCAATTGTAACTCTTGAGGATATGCCAGGATACTTGCCAGGTGTTGAGCAGGAGCACATGGGTGTTATTCGTCACGGTGCTAAGATTCTTTATGCTTATAGTGAAGCTACGGTACCAAAAATTACTGTAATTGTGCGTAAAGCATACGGTGGAGGTTATATTGCAATGAACTCTCGTCATATGAAGGCCGATTTCATGTTCGCATGGCCAAATGCTGAGATTGCAGTAATGGGACCAGACGGTGCAGCTAACATTATCTTTAGAAAAGAGATTATGGCAGCAGAAGATCCTGAAGCTATGAGAAAAGAAAAAGTAGCGGAATACAGAGAGAAGTTTGCAAACCCTTATGTTGCTGCTGCCAAAGGTTATATTGATACTGTTATCGAGCCAGAAGAAACACGTAATATGTTATTACATGCTATCGAGGTTTCTAGTAACAAAGTTGACGGAAGACCTGCAAAGAAGCATGGTATTCCTCCATTTTAAAAAGGATTCGATATGGGAGATTTAAAAGAGTTTAACATTGACGGTACTATTTATACAACAGAGTTAACTAAGAAATTTGAAACGAGAAAGGCTTGGGTAAGACCCAACCCGAATCATATCAAATCATTTATTCCTGGTACAATTGTTGAAATATACGTTAAGGAAGGACAGGATGTTAAAGAAGGCGAAACGATTATGATTCTTGAAGCTATGAAGATGAAAAATCAGATTAAAATGCCTTTCGATGGTAAAATTGCCAAGATTCATGTAACAGAAGGAATAAAGGTTCCCAACAGATTATTAATGGTGGAAATTGAGTAAGCCCTCTGAACAGAGATAAATTAAAAGAGCCTGATTGTAATAATCAGGCTCTTTTTTACATTGTAGAATTGGTTAATCTAGTATTCCTATCCATGTAAAATGTTTTGGGCTAGTGTAAGTTGGTTTTTCTTTAAATAAACCAAAAATACTCGATCCACTTCCCGACATAGATGCATAAACAGCGCCCTGTTCATAGAGATCGGATTTTACTTTCGCTAACTCAGGATGATTAGGGAATATGCTGTCCTCAAAATCATTCACAATATGATTCTTCCAAGTCTCAATTGGTTCTTTGATTAACAATTCCAGAGCTTGTTTTGGAATGGCTGGTTTTGTATTGGCATATGCTTCTGGAGTGCCAATATGGATATCAGGTTTGATCAGTAAAATATGATATCCAGCAAGATTAATGCTGCATTTAGAGAATACATCTCCTTTTTCTTTTGCAAAAACAGGCTTATTTTGAATGAAAAATGGGCAATCGCTACCGATTTGACCAGCTAAATTTTCCATTTCTTTAACGGGGATGTTTAGCTTGTATTGTGTGTTTAGCATTTTTATCATGAAAGCAGCATCTGCTGACCCTCCTCCTAAGCCTGCTCCAAATGGTATGTTTTTGTGCAAGTGAATTGCTGTTGATGGAATGTTGTATTTGGAGCGAATCAATTCAAATGCTTTACAAACAATATTGTCTTTATCTTCGATGTTAATAGGAATACCCGAAGAGCTGAACTGATAATTTACCACATCGGAATTTGCAATTTCCAGTCCATCCGTTAGGGGGATAGGATAAAAAATAGTTTCAATATTATGGAATCCATCAGCTCGTTTTTCTACGATATTAAGACCAATGTTGATTTTAGCATTTGGGAAAGAAAGCACAGGTAATAAGTTTTATGATTGAATGGTAAAAATACTGGATTTATAGTCGTAAAAAAAATCAATTAGAAGCATTTTTATTTTCTATCTTTGTCCTTGCATTCTGTATTTTTTTTTAGAATGCTAAACTTGAATAAAAAGAATTTAATATTGTATGGCTGGGGCAAATAATTATAACAATCAATCGAAAAATAAAGTTGATCTTGATTACGGAAAAGTTCCTCCACAGGCTTTAGAGCTTGAGGAAGCGGTTCTTGGAGCGATCATGTTGGAGAAAGATGCCATTATTTCGGTTGGTGATTTGCTTAATGCAGAGAGCTTCTATAAGGATGCTCATCAGAAAATCTACAAGGCCATTATGAATCTTTCTACAAAGGAAGAGCCTATTGATATTCTGACGGTTACAGAAGAGTTGAAAAGAGAAGGTACGCTTGATGATGTTGGTGGCCCTTTTTACATCACTCAATTAACAAACCGTGTTGCTTCGGCAGCGCATATTGAATTCCATGCAAGGATTATTGCTCAAAAGCATATTCAAAGAGAATTGATTCGTGTTTCTTCAGAAATACAGAGTCAAGCATTTGATGCGAGTGTTGATGTTGCCGATTTGTTGGACAAAGCCCAGCAAGATGTTTTTGATATTGCAGAGGGTAATATTAAAAAGGAATCAGCACATATTCGCCCTTTAGCAGATGAGGTAATCAATCAGATTATTGAGGCTGGAAAACGTGAGGATGGTTTATCTGGTGTTCCTTCTGGCTTTACGGCCTTGGATAGGATTACATCAGGATGGCAAAAATCCGATTTGGTTATTATTGCAGCTCGTCCTTCTATGGGTAAGACAGCTTTTATTCTGTCCATGACCCGAAATATGGCTATTGATCACAAAGCTCCTATTGCTATTTTTTCACTCGAGATGGGTGGTGATCAGTTGGTGAAACGTATGATGTCTAGTGAGACTGAATTGGGATCAGAGAAGTTAAGAAGTGGGCATCTTGAGGCATTTGAATGGGAAATATTCCATAATAAAATTAAAGACCTAGTTGAAGCTCCAATTTATGTGGATGATACTCCTGGTTTATCAATATACGAATTGAGATCGAAATGCCGTCGATTAAAGGCAAAGTATGATATTAGTTGTGTGATTATTGATTACTTGCAGTTGATGACAGCAGGTTCGGATATGAAAGGAAATCGTGAGCAGGAAGTAAGTTTGATTTCTCGACAGTTGAAAATTATCGCTAAAGAGTTAAATATTCCTGTAATTGCCTTATCACAGTTGAATCGTGGTGTTGAACAGAGAACAGGTGATGCGAAAAAGCCGATGCTTTCCGATTTACGTGAATCTGGTGCGATTGAGCAGGATGCCGATATGGTGTTGTTTATTCACCGTCCGGAGCGTTATGGTATTACAGAAGATGCCGAAGGTAATTCTCTAATTGGAATTTCAGATATTATTATTGCAAAGCATCGTAATGGTGCGGTAGGGGAAATTCAACTTCGATTCCGTAATAACTTGGCACGATTCTGTGATTTAGAAGGAGAATCGGCAAATCCATTTGCAACACCAGGTTTAGACGATGTGAAAACGTTTAGTTCTAGTATGAATCAGGAACCTAAAGAATCGAATGGGTTTGATGATATGAGTGCTGGTTTTGGAGGAGCAAATGATTTTGAGGACGCACCTCCATTTTAGATCAATTCAAAAAACTTATTTACAAATAGAATTTCTTATCTTGCTTTTATGATTGAAGATAATGCGTTCTTGAAAAAATACTGTCGCCGATTAGTGCTTTTACTATTTGTTGGTATGATTTCTTATACCTCTTATTCTGCTAGTTTGTTAATACAAATGGATGATAGTCAAAAGAACCATCTGAAAGCCTATGGCATTGCTTTTTGGACCCTCGAAAAAGATTATCAAATTCATTGGTTGTTGAATTATAAAGGAGGATCTTTTCTGCTACCCTTCCACAAAGAGATTCAAGATGAATGTCAAGTACGCGGAGTTTCTTTTTCGGTATTAAGTGATATTTCGGCACAACAAGTTTTAGAAGATATTGCAAGTGATGAGCGCAATATGGAGGCCATGAAATTAGAAAAGATACCTTTAATTGCTGTCTATTCACCAAAAGGGAAAAAACCTTGGGATGATGCAGTAACCTTGGCGCTTACCTATGCTGAGATTCCATATGAAATAATTTATGACGATGAAGTAATGACTGGAAAGTTGTCGAAATATGATTGGTTGCATTTGCATCATGAGGATTTTACTGGGCAATTTGGAAAGTTCTACACTTCGTATCGTAATATGAAATGGTATAAGGATGAAGTGCGGACAAATACCGAGCGTGCAAATCGTTTTGGGTTCTCGAAAGTGTCGGATTTAAAAAGAGCCGTTTCCAATAGAATTAGAGCTTTTGTTGAGGCTGGGGGTTTTTTGTTTGCGATGTGTTCAGCTACTGATACCTTCGATATTACTTTAGCTGCCGATGGTCATGATATTTGCGATGCTGCTTTTGATGGAGATCCGATGGAGGCAGATGTTCACACTCATTTGGATTATTCCAAGACCTTTGCTTTTCAGGATTTTAAATTGGAAACGAATCCGCATGTTTATGAGTTTTCTAATATAGATGTAACCTTGGATAGAAAAGTTAGAAAAGATGAAGACTACTTTTCTTTGTTTGAGTTTTCGGCTAAATGGGATCCAGTTCCAACAATGTTGTGTCAAAATCATAAAAATATGATTAAAGGATTTATGGGACAAACAACGGCTTTCAAATTAGATTTAATAAAGCCAGGCGTTTTGATAATGGGTGAGAATAAAGCTGCGGGAGAAGCTAGATATATACATGGAAACCTAGGAAAAGGTACGTGGACTTTTTATGGAGGGCATGATCCTGAAGATTATCAACATTTGGTCGGAGATCCACCTACTGATTTAAATTTGAAGAAGAATTCTGCAGGATATCGCTTGATCTTGAACAATGTTTTGTTTCCTGCAGCGAAAAAGAAAAAAAGAAAAACCTAATTGTTTCAAAATAAAATAAATAGCTCTTCCGATATTGTATCTGAAGAGTTTTTTTTATGGAAAAAAAGAGCAAAAGAAAAGGCTACGTCCCCTAAACGTAGCCTTTATATCAACATCGGTTAAATACCAAATTAACTCCAGATATTATTAACCATTTGTAAAATCTATTAACCTAAGTAACTTCACTAACCCTTTAGAATTATTTATGAAAGTCACGGTACAACCAGATGTTGGCAACGTAAGTTTGTTTGCATATCAAACTACGTTGATTACCGCTACAAATATAAATGTTCTTTTCTTATTAATCACACCTGTTTTTAAGATTTGTGTTATAAATTGTTAAAGAACATTAAAATCAGGTTTCGGATTGAAAGGTAAATGTGTTGTTTAGCATATTATAGGATCTGGGTAATGTTTAATAAGTCTGAAATTTCAAAGCTTGGATTTTCAGAGTGCTTTGATTTATTAGGGTTGAAATAGATTTGATCCATTTCGACTTTTTTTGCTCCTGCAATATCTGTTTTTAAATCATCACCAACCATGATAGAATTTTCTGCATTAGCACCACTTACTTCAAAGGCGTATTCAAAAATTTTTGGGTGAGGCTTGTTTGCTTCCGCATCTTCAGAAGTTATGATGTTCGTAAAGTAAGTATCTAGTTTAGCATTTTTTAATTTGCGATATTGAACTTCGTTAAAACCATTTGTGATGATCGATAAAATATATCCCTTCTCGATTAAGTAGTCGAGTGTTTTGTGAGTGTTTGGAAAAGTGATTGTCTGCAAAGGGCTAATGTCAATAAAATCTTGAGCAATTTCTTTGGCCAAGACAAGATCATCCATTCCTGATTCTTTTAATGTTAGGTAAAACCTTCTGTACATTAATTCTTCTTTGGATATTCTTTTTTGGTAATAAGCATTCCAAAGTTTTCCATTGTGGTATTCGTATCGAGATTTAAAGAATAAGAAACTTCCAAAATTAGATTGCAGTTGGTAGTCTCTGAATAATTGCTGTAAGCTAGCTTCTGAGTTTTTATTAAAATCCCAAAGGGTACGATCTAGGTCGAAAAAGATGTATTTATATTCAGTCATGGTATTTCAAGCTTCGATTGTCATTGTGTTGTTTGTGTCAAAGGTAGTCGATTCTGTTTAGTGTTTGTGTTTGTTGAAAATGATTTTGTTTTGACTGTGTTTATGTGTGTATGCTTTGTTGTTCAGTTAATTAATTCAATAAATTTTAAACAAAATTAAGTTTTCTCCGTATGACTTAAGAATAATTAATTAACTTTTAGCATTGATTATTTATGTTCCAGATAATTCTGAAATGTTAGCTTATGCAAAACTCTACTCAAAAAGAATATCTTTCTCGTATACTTTCCAAATTATTATTTGTAATAATAATATGTCTTGGTTTTACTGCTGAACTTACTGCTCAAATTACTATTTGGAGTGAGGATTTTTCTGGATATACCAATGGGTCTGGAGTTAATGGATCAGGAAATTTAGGAAGCTACCCCGGAGGAGTTTCCAAGTGGAGCTTGGATTATTCCGATTGTACTTTGTCGAATAATCAAGATTACATAAGGATTCTGGGTGGAGCAAGGAGATTGTATTTTCGCGATGTTGATGGTGATGCGAGATGGAATTCTGAGAGTATTTCAATAGTTGGATATGCAAATGTTCGAGTTTCATTAGATCTAAGTGAAAATGGGACAATGGAAAATGATGATTTTATAAGGTGTCAATATCGGCTTGATGGAAGTGGTGCATGGGTTAATTTTGAGGAAAGGTATAATGATTTTGGGTCAGTTACAGCTTCAGTAAGTGGTTTGAGTGGAAGCAGTTTGGAAATTAGAGTCGTTGTGAATAATGATAACGGTAATGAATATTACTTTTTTGATAATGTTGTTGTGTATGGGGACAGAACTGATTTAGTTTCTTTATCAGTTGGAGCTAATTCTATTGCTGAAGAAGGCGGTGGTACGAATATCATTGCTTCTTTAAATGGTGTTCAAGCTTCAGATGTTACTGTGACATTAGGTTTTTCTGGAACTGCCACAGGTGTAGATTATAGTTTAAACAATAGTATCGTAATACCTGCAGGTAATCTTTCTGCAAGTATTAATTTGACCACTGTAAATGATACGGATATTGAAGGGGATGAGAACTTGAATATAAGTGTTATTAATGTAGTTAATGGAACGGAAGATGGTACGCAAATGGTTATCGTTACCATAGTAGATGATGACATGCCATCAACTGATCCGATACAAGTAGATCGACAGAGCCCTGAAAATGGTTATTCGCCCAATGAATTAGTTCAGAATGTTCTTGTAACGGGTTGTTTGACCGCTAGTGGTGTTCAATACAGCGGTGACCAAACTCTTGGTGTGGGCTATTTTAATGCTGGATCTTCGGATTTTCCATTATCCTCAGGACTTATTATGTCAACAGGACAGGTGAGAAAGGCGGAGGGACCTAATAGTGGTAACGCCACGGATAATATTGGTGGTGCAACCGTTGATGCGGATGTTACTAGATTGAATGGTAGTGCAAGGGATGTTCAGATTTTAGAGTTTGATTTTGTTCCTGCTGGAGATAAACTTGAATTCAGGTATTTGTTTGCTTCTGAAGAATATCCAGAGTATGCTTGTGGTGCTTACAATGATGTCTTTGGTTTTATTTTGAGTGGTCCAGGAATTTCTGGCCCATTTTTAAATGGTGGAGAGAATATAGCTCTGTTACCATCAAGTACAGATTTTGTTACGATCAATAATGTAAATGATCAGGGATGTGGTAATTCTTCCTATTATGTTGATGGAGCAGGTGGTTTTGCAACTCAATTTGATGGACGAACGATAGTTCTTACTGCAAATGCGGATGTTGTTGCTTGTCAAACTTATCATATTAGATTGATAATTGCTGATGTTTGGGATGATGCATATAATTCTGCTGTATTTTTGGAGGCGGAAAGTTTTAAATCTAATGAGGTGTTAATACAGAATGGAATCGGTATTAATGATGATATAGAGAATATGTATGAAGGATGTACAGGTAGTTATATTAAATTTTTACGTACTGAAGATATTGGAACTGAATTAACTTTTGATTTAAATATATCTGGATCGGCAGAGAACGGTGTTGATTATATTTATGTCGATCAGTTTGGTGCACAAATAGGAGATGGTAAATTGCCTGAAACAGTTACACTTCCAGCTGGTGTAGCTGAGTTGTCGTATTATTATAAAGCTCTTTCTGATACAGGTATTGAGGGTAATGAAGAGATGAGATTGTCTTTCTTGAAAAGTTGTCCTTGTTCTGCGCCAGATTACTACGAGAAGGTAGTTACTATTATTGATGTTCCAGAAATCGAGGCATCTCCAACAAGTTTGGTGTCTTGTTTGGGAGCTACTCCAGTTGCTACAATAACTATTGATCTTAAATCGGGTCTTGATCCCTCAGATTATCAGTATAGTTTGGAGGGGGGGGGCTTTCAAGATGATAATGTGTTTACCTTAACCAATCCTCCAGTTGGATCTGTTTATACAATAACAGTTCAGGATAAATTTGCATGTAGCTCAGAAGATTTTGATGTTACGATTCCGGCTGTAACTCCTATTGCAGCGGAAGCTGGGCCTTCAAAAGAGATTTGTGAAGGTGAAACAGTTCAGTTAAACGGAAGTGGAGGTATTTATTACGAATGGTCTTGTTCTCCTGCATCTGGATTAACATATTTGAATAATGTAAATTCTTCTAGTCCTACAGTAGCGGATGATATTCCATTTGGTATTTACACGTATACCCTAACGGTTAAAGAGTCTAATTCTGCAACAGCCTCATGTGTTGATACGGATTTTATGGTTTTGACTGTCAAAGAAAACTCCCACTTTACGATAGTTTCTGATAAGACAGAGTATTGCAGTGGAGAAGTAATTGGTTTGTCTTCTACCATCTTAAATGGAAATGGTGGCGACTCTTATTCATGGACTCCTGTTGCAGGAATTGCCAATTCTACTTCGGCTAATACTACTGCGACTTATAGTGTCATTACTTTGAGTGCTAAAGATTTTTCTTTAACTGTGACAAAATCGAATGGTTGTAGTAATACTGAATATATTTCTGGTGTATTGGTTAATCCGCATCCAGTTATTTCTCTTAATGGATCAAGTAATATCTGTTCAGATGGGAGTAACGGTACTCTGAATGTAGATGTATCTGGAGGAACTCCATTGGGTGCAAGTCCATTCTATAATTACTCTTGGAGTCATGATGGAGGTTTGAATTTACCTAATGCTACAGGTTTAGGAGTTGGAACATATACTCTTACGGTAACGGATGCTAAGTCTTGTTCTAAAGCTGAGACATATGATGTAGGTGCTGAACCAAGTCCTAAAGGCATTTATCATGAGTAGAAATCAAGGTTTTTGCATTAAACTTTTCATCTTCTAATTATTTCTTCAAATATTTGACCTTTTGAGTCGGTGGTTATTTACATGTTTTTGTATGGATGATATAAAGTCATGGGTTATTCCAATCTATATTATCATGATTTCTAGCCAATACTGTATTTATTTCATGTAAAAAAGGCATTGTCTCTTCTTCTTCTTCTTCTTGGCATAGAATTAATAATTTTTATCCTAATGTATAATTTTGTTGACTTCATAAATAAGTCCCATTGTCGTCAACGTATTTTAGGATGAAATATATTATATTTCTTGAAAAACTGCAATCAATTATAATACAGTGAGTAGTTCTAGTGAAGCAAACATGACTCATTTTGGAAGTACTGTAATTAGGGTAAATCCAACGCTCCTTGCTATTTACCTTTAATAATTTATACTGAATATTATTAAGGGTTTGTGAATGTTTTTGTTAAAAAATAATTAAACAAATATTCTTTTTCTGCGTAGTGTACGAATTGAGGTAAAAATAATTATTTTTGACCCTAATTTGTTCGTCCCTGTAAAACTCTGAAAGTATTTCCCTATGCAAGATTCAGTTCACAAAAAACTTCTTTCGTTTTTCTCTTTTAAGATTATCCTTCTATTCATATTTGGTTTTAGTTTCGTTGACGCTATTCAAGCTCAAACAATAATTTGGAGTGAGGACTTTTCTGGTGATAATGGTAATTCTTCAGAGAGTGGTCGTTGGAGCACTTCCGGGTATGTTGGAGCAAATTGGTTTCGAGTGGAGAATCAAAAGTTGGAGATCCGTGATAATAATAGGCAAGTTGCAGAATGGCTTACTAGTTCAATAAATATTGCAGGTTATTCTAATGTGTCAGTCTCGATTAATGCTCAGGAAGCTGGTGGGCTGGAGCCTAAAGATAATATAGATGAGGATTATATTCTTTTCCAATACAGAATTGATGGTGGTAGTTGGCAGGATTTTTCTAGTAGTCCGTGGTACGATGATTTTTCAAGTAATAACACGGATCGAAATGCTTCTATCACAGGTTTAAGTGGATCAACTTTACAAGTTCGTGTGCAATTTAAAAACGGGACAGGTAATTATGAGTATTATAGAATTGATGATGTTGAGGTTACTGGTGAGAGTGTGACGTATTGTATACCTACTGGAAGGTATACCAATAGCTATTCTTATGCTTATATTTCTAATGTAAATATTGGTGATATAGATAATAATAGTAACTCTAGTGGATTTATGGATTATACAAATTTATCTACAGATTTGAATCCTGCACAGAATTACACTCTAACAGTCACGCCAAGTTATTATAATAATGGTTATGAGTGTGAACTTTGGGTAGATTGGAATAAAGATGGGAATTTTGATGGTGCAAATGAAACAATTTCAACTTCGGCTGGAAGTGGGAAGTATACTGCAACGATAACTCCACCATCAGGAGTTATTGGCGAAATTACAATGAGAGTTAGAATTGATTGGTTTGGAGGGGGGAATGCATGTACTGATATTTATTATGGGGAAGTCGAAGATTATACCTTAAATGTAATTGCTAGTGGTGCAACTCCGGTAGCTAAATGTAAAGATCATACGGTTTATCTTGATGCATCTGGAAATGCAATCATAACTCCAGTAAATATAAACAATGGAAGTAGTGATGTTGAGACGGTGAATGCCAATTTATTATTGAGTTTGGATAAAAACTCTTTTGATTGCTCAAATTTAGGTGCTAATACGGTAACTCTTACTGTTGAAGATGAGGCTGGAAATAAATCAACTTGTTCATCAACGGTAACAGTTGTTGATGATTTAAACCCTACGGCTCAATGCAAAAATATAACTGTTCAGTTGAATGCGTCTGGGAATGCAAGCATAACAGCTGCTGATGTCGATAATGGAAGTACAGATAATTGCGCAATCAGCTCTATGTCGGTGAATAAGTCCAATTTTTCCAATGCCGACGTTGGAACAAACACTGTTATTCTTACTGTTTCTGATGCTAGTGGAAATTCATCTACGTGTAATGCTGTTGTTACTGTGCTTGCTTTTATTCCTGAAGTTAGCTTGTCTGTTTCGCCAAGTTCAATTGACGAGAATGGGGGAAACGCTTTTCTTACAGCTACTTTAACTGGAATTGCTTCAACCGATGTCCTTGTTAATCTCGCAATGTCTGGGACGGCTTCGACTTCAGATTACGCAATATCCAAATTGCAAATAGTTGTTCCTCAAGGGAGTTTAAGTGCAAGTATCACAGTTAGTGCTGTTAATGATACAGATGTTGAAGGAGACGAAAGCTTGAATGTTAGTGTGTCTAGTGTTGTGGGTGGTACTGAAAATGGAACCCAAATGGTTATGGTAACAATTGTTGATGATGATTTTCCGTCAGAAGATTCAATAGAAGTTAATCGCCAAAGCCCTGAGGACAAATATGATTCTGAAGGTTTGGTTCGAAATGTTTTAGTGACTGGTTGTTTGACTGCAGATAATATAAGTTATTCAGGAGATGAAAAAGATGGCGTTGGCTATTTTAATGCTGGTACCTCAGATTTTCCTTTATCATCTGGTGTGATTATATCTACGGGTAAGGTACGAGATGCAGAGGGGCGAAATGATAAAACAAATGAAAGTTCAAATATTGATGGTGCAACTGCTGATTCTGATGTTACAAGATTAAATACTAATGCGAGAGATGTTCAGATTTTAGAATTTGATTTTGTGCCTGCTGGAGATAAGCTAGAATTTAGGTATTTGTTTGCTTCTGAGGAATATCCCGAGTATGCTTGTGGAGCGTATAATGATGTATTTGGTTTTATTTTAAGTGGGCCAGGGATTTCCGGACCATTTTTAAATGGAGGAGAGAATATAGCTCTTTTGCCTTCTAGTACAAATTTTGTTACAATTAATAATGTAAATGACCAAGGGTGTGGAAATGCTTCATTTTACGTAGATGGGACAGGAGGTTTTGCGACTCAATTTGATGGTAGAACAATTGTGCTGACTGCAAGTGCAGATGTGGTGCCTTGTCAAACTTATCATATTCGATTGATAATTGCTGATGTATCCGATAGGACCTATGATTCAGCTGTTTTTCTGGAAGCAGAGAGTTTTAAATCAAATGAAGTTGAAATTCAAAATGGAATTGGTGTTGAAGACGATGTTGATTTCATGTACGAAGGTTGCGGTGGTAGTTATATCAAATTTGTTCGAAAAGAGGATTTTGAAGATGAAATGACGTTTGATTTGAATATTTCAGGTTCTGCAGAAAATGGGGTTGATTATTTATATGTGGATGCAGCTGGAAACCAGATAGGAGATGGTAAAATACCAACTACGGTGACATTGCCTGCCGGAATGGATGAATTGGTTTATTACTATAAGGCATTATCAGATGATGATATTGAGGGAGATGAAGAATTGCGATTATCTTTTTTAAAGAATTGTCCTTGTTCTGCTCCTGATTATTATGAAAAAGTTGTAACGATAATAGATGTCCCTGAAATTGAGGCCTCACCAACAAGTTTGGTGTCTTGTTTAGGCGCTACACCAGTTGCTACGATTACTGTTGATTTAAAGTTTGGCTTAGATCCAGCGGATTATCAGTACAGTTTAGATGGAGGAGCTTTTCAAGATAATAATGTTTTTACATTAAGTGATCCTACGGTTGGAGCAACGCACACCATATCTGTGCAAGATCGATTTGCATGTCGATCGGCAAGTTTTGATATTGTAATGCCTGCAGTGACACCCATTGCAGCAGAAGCTGGACCTGCAAAAACGATTTGTGAAGGTGAAACAGTGCAGTTAGAAGGAGGTGGAGGTATTTATTATGAGTGGTCTTGTTCTCCTAATGCGGGGCTTGGTTATTTGAATAATGTTAATGCTCCAAATCCTACTGTCGCTGCAGATATTCCATATGGTTCATATACTTATACACTAACTGTGAAAGAATCTTCCTCGGCATCTGCATCTTGTATTGATACTGATAGTATGGTTTTAACAGTGAATGAGAATTCACATTTTACAATTAGTACGGACAAATTAGAGTATTGTAGTGGAGAAGTTATCAATTTAAAATCAACAATTCAAAATAGTAATGGGGATGATTCTTATTTATGGACGCCAGCTGCTGATGTTGCAAATTCAATTTCGGCTAATACAAGTGTGATTTATTCGACATCTGTTTTGGTTGCAAAAGATTTTTCTTTGACTGTAACTAAATCAAATGGATGTAGTAATACCGAAAATATTTCAGGGATTTTTATTAATCCCCATCCGGTAGTTTCATTGAATTCTTCAAGTAATATGTGTTCAGATGGAAGTAATGGGACGTTAAATGTGGATGTTTCTAAAGGAACGCCATTTGGAAGTAGCCCGTTTTATAATTACTCTTGGAGTCATGATGGTGGTTTGAATTTACCTGATGCTACAGGTTTAGGAGTTGGTGGATATACTGTAACGGTAACGGATGCTAAGTCTTGCTCTAAAGCGGAAACTTTCTCAGTTGTAGCAGAGCCAAGTCCAAAGGGTATTTATCATGAGTAAATAAAAAGAATTCTATTAGATTTGACATGTAAGTGTTTGTTGGGATATCGAATAATTTGGAGTTGTTGCATATATTCCATGAAATAACAACTTTACTGGATTAAAGTACTTTTATATTAGATTAGTGATATTTATCGTTATGATTTCTTATGGAAAATGGACGGGTTTGTAGCGGTTTTATGAATATTAAACAAATAAAAAATCTATTTAATTATAAAAAAACTAAACACTTTTTAACAATCGCCGTATAGATGTTATAGTTATTATAAATTAATAGTATATTTTTACAAATTATAATTGAATTTACATTAAAACAGATCGCTTGACGAAACTTTTACACATAAAAATTTTCATACTGGTTATTCTGATTACTTTGACTAAAGTTGATCTTAATGCTCAAACAGTGTTGTCCGCTACCGAGGACGTATGCTCTGGAGAGACAAGATTATATAAGGTTGAAGGATTTGCTGGTTCGACTATTTTTTGGTCCGTACAAGGCGGTACAATTTATAATGGTGGATCTGCCGTTGCAGACGAAGACGGTATTGCTGCAGGCATACAATATAGTGAGGCTATTGTCAGTGGTGAAAGTGTAATTGAGATTGTTTGGAATGTAGTAGCGGGAGATTATGTGGTAAATGCATACGAAGAAACGGCAAGTGCCTGTCTTTCTGCTGATATGAATTTAACTGTAACGGTTAGTTCTTTGCCTGATCATTCTCTTGTCGTTTCAGATCCTACAATTTGTCCAAGTGGTACAGCTACAATAACTTTGCAAAATAGTGTGTCTGGAATAGATTATCAATTGCGTTTAGATAGTGATGATAGTTCAGTTGGCTCTGCAGTTTCAGGAACTGGCGGAAATATAACTTTTGATGTTACGCCTGCGGTAAATACAATCTATAATGTTTATGCTGTAAATTCAACAACAACTTGTGGTATTGAATTAACAGATAAGAGTAATGTTACGGTTGAGGATATAACCGACCCAATAGCTGTTTGTCAAAATATCACGATTCAGTTAGATGCAACAGGAAATGTGAGTATAGCTGCCAATCAAATTGATAATGGTAGTTCTGATAATTGTACATCTGCTGCATCTCTTACTTTATCCCTTGATAAAACTAATTTTATTTGTGCTGATCTTGGTGCAAATACAGTTGTGTTAACTGTTGCTGATGCTTCAGCTAATGTTAGTACTTGTAATGCTACTGTAACTGTTGAGGATTTAATTGCTCCAGTAGCAGATGCCGGAACATTGGCAGTTATCACTGAGCAGTGTGAAGTAACTAGTTTAACAGCACCAACTGCCACAGATAATTGTGATGGTGCCGTAACCGGAACACACACACAGACTTTCCCAATCACGACAAGTACAACAGTCGTTTGGACTTATACTGATGGATCAGGAAATTCAAGTACACAAAATCAAACAATAACAATTGATGATACAACAGCTCCAGTAGCAGATGCCGGAACATTGGCAACTATCACTGAGCAGTGTGAAGTAACTAGTTTAACCGCACCAACAGCCACAGATAATTGTGATGGCGCAGTAACAGGAACACATACACAGACTTTCCCAATCACGGCAAGTACAACAGTCGTTTGGACTTATACCGATGGATCAGGAAATTCAAGTACACAGAATCAGACAATAACAATTGACGATACAACAGCTCCAGTAGCAGATGCCGG
>JAEINT010000001.1 GCA_016342745.1 Labilibaculum sp. | reverse complement strand
GGATGGCTCTTTCAATTACAAAGCTATTGAAACAGCAACTGAAAGTGCAATCGAAATTATAAACGAGATACAGAAGTTTCATTTATGTTAGTAGTTTAGTTTAGTGTGTTAATGTGGCAAAATGGCTATAGGTACAATTCACCTCTACCCGTTTTGCCCATTTTCCTATCATCAATTAAACCTCAACTACTTACCCCTTTAGATATTGAACGATTTTAGAGCTAATCTTCAACAAGATAAGCCGAATGGATTTATCATTACAAAAAAACTAGGAAAATAGGAACTGTAGGTAAAGTAACCGCTTTTCATCAAATTTTAATGGAACGTTAAACAATTGAAGAATCTCAATAATCTGCAAATCCAAGATACTCTTAAAATAGAAAAATGAAAGATTTCGCTTAATTACAGTGATTAGGGATAGGATCAATTACAAATTTAAATTTATCAAAATGATATCAACAACAGCTATACAAACAAAAGAAAAAATGTCAAAATACAGGTGGCAGATCTGTTACCTTTTGTTTTTTGCAACCACTATTAACTATTTAGATCGCCAGGTATTATCATTGACCTGGAAAGACTTTATAGCTCCAGAATTTCATTGGACGAACAATGATTACGGTAATATAACAGCTCTATTTTCGATATTTTATGCAATCGGCCTTCTTGTTGCAGGACGATTCATTGATTGGCTTGATACCAAAAAAGGTTTCCTTTGGGCAATTGGTATTTGGTCAGTAGGTGCAGTTCTTCATGCATTTTGTGGCATTGCTACATCAGGAATTGTTGCTAACGAATGGTTTGTTGGTTTTAAAGGAGCCAAAGATGCAATTGAACAAGTTGGTAATGTTTCGAAAGTTATAAATGTAAGTGTAGTTCTTTTCATTTGTGCTCGTTTCGTTCTAGCTATTGGTGAAGCAGGAAACTTCCCTGCGGCCATTAAAACAACTGCTGAATATTTCCCAAAGAAAGATAGAGCCTACGCAACAAGTATTTTTAATGCCGGTGCAACTGTTGGGGCTTTAGCAGCACCATTAACAATTCCAGTTATTGCATCACATTTCGGTTGGGAAATGTCTTTTATTATTATTGGTGGCTTAGGTTTTATTTGGATGTTCTTCTGGCAATTCATGTATAAAAAACCACATGAGCATCGTAAAGTTAACGAGGCGGAACTTACATATATTAATCAGGATAGCAATATTGAAAATGAAGAAGTTACTGCCAATGAAGATCTGAAATTATCCTTCCTTGATAATTTTAAGTACAAACAAACATGGTCTTTTATTCTTGGAAAATTTATGACTGATGGAGTTTGGTGGTTCTTCCTTTTCTGGACTCCTGCTTATTTAAGTGATGTTTATGGATTAGCTTCTAATAGCACAATGGCTCAGTTATTATTATTCGTCTTGTATGCTATTACTTTACTGTCGATTATTGGAGGATGGTTACCAACATACTTTGTAGATAAAAAAGGAATGAATCCTTATGCAGGACGGATGAAAGCAATGCTGATTTTTGCCTTCTTCCCTCTGCTTACTTTATTAGCCCAACCATTAGGTTCATACTCCTATTGGTTTCCAGTAATCATTATTGGTATTGCAGGTGCAGCACACCAGGCTTGGTCGGCAAATATCTTCTCTATAACTGGCGATATGTTCCCTAGCTCTTCAATTGCTACAATTACTGGCATTGGTGGTATGGCTGGAGGTTTAGGCTCATTCTGTATCAACAAAGGCTCTGGTGTCCTTTTTGATCATGCAAGTAATACTGGCATGAAGTTTATGGGTTTTCAAGGAATTGAAGCAGGGTATTTCATTATTTTCTCAATTTGTGCAGTGGCATATTTAATTGGTTGGATTATTATGAAATCACTAGTTCCACATTACAAACCAATTACAGATTAAGTAAAATAGATTAAATTAACTAGATTTAATTTGTGATATATTAAGTTCGTTAGCAATCATGGGAGGAGTAAAATCTTCTCATGATTTTTGTTTTAAGTAAACACCTTACAAACAAAGATCTTAAGTAGAATGACAAAAAAAGATGTGAAAAAACAATCCTATTAGCAAGATGTTTCCTAAGCTCCTAACTACAAAACTAAATTCAACATCAATAAGTCTAAATCATTTTTTTTATTACAAAAATAACTTTTGAATATCCTCTTTTGTATAAACGTATATCCCCTGCTGTATCATCTCCGTCACCAAATTTGATACAACAAGGAATACAAATAAATTTTCAATTCATAAAAATCATCCAAGTTCTAAGTCATTAGTAAGGCACTTACCCAAAGACACATAATCTTGGAAAAAATTATCAATTAAATTGTCAATTTTACGTCAAGAATAAAAATATCCTCAATTGCCTTATCTCCAAGATTGTCGAAAAATGAATTTGAACCGTAACGAACATCAAATTTAGATCTGTCTACCTTAAGCTGCCCAGTAAATTCATTTCCGTTTTTAACTAAATCGAAATTTAAGATTTCTGATTTTCCTTTAATGGTAATCATTCCCTCTACACTGGCCTTGCCATTTTCAAATTTTGATGCTTTGCTAAGTTCAAAAATAGCTGTTGGGTATTTTTCTACACCAAAAAAGTCATCTGATTTTAAGTGACCAATTAATTTTGCTCTATAACCAGCATCTTCAAGATCAAGATTCGTCATCGAATTCATATCAATAACTACTTTACCACCTTTTATTTGGTCATTATTGAATATAAAATAACCACTTTTTAATTGAATTTGTCCATTATGAGCGCCACCAATTTTTTTCCCTGTCCAAGCTACAACCGACTTTTCAATATTAACTTCTTTTTTTTGTGCAAAAGTTGAAACTGTCATTGCAACGATAAGCATTAGTACTAATTTAAATTTTCTCATGATTTCTTCTTTATTTGTTATTATTATAAAAATTTTCATTGATGATTTCTCAATCTCCATTCCAAGGTTGAACAGCTATCTGTGTGAAATTTCGACAGCCCCAGTCAGCATGTGTATAATCTAACTCCCACTCCAATACCGTAGTATTATCACATATAAGTACATTTTTAACTACCGCATTTCTAAACTCTATAATATTGGTAACAAAGTTCTTTTCCTTTTTCCGATATGCATCTTTACCAATTATTGGTTCCGTTGCATTCTCCTGCATCATCACGTTTTCGGCATAAAACTTCTCGAAAGCTTGTAAAATGAACCCACCCAAAATCATATCATTAAGTTTTTTCACCCTTTCTGGTAATGACATTTTATGAGGTTCTATTTTTCACATCGTTTCATGTTTTAATGTTACAATACAAATATAAGGGAGACTTAGGCCTTAAAAACTTAACCTATGTTAAGAAATGAAATTGATACAGGTTTATATTAGTTGTCATTTCTATAAACTCCTCAGAATACTCATTTATAACGAACAAGAAATGGCAAGGCTAAGTGCAAAAAAAGCAAATGGGTTTGCATATTTCTTTCTTGTCCCATTAATGTATTCTGAAAAAATCACTTGAGGTTTGAACAAGGTATATCTTAACGCAAGCAAGAAGTTGCTTTCCCAACCAAGAGTTCCCAATAAGCTATATATTAAACTTTTAATAGTTATTCGTTCTCTTACAATTTTAACACTTCACAATCATCCATCAAAACACTACTAACCATAGCCTTATACCATTACAGCTTTTTAAAATAAAACGTGAGGCTACAAAACAACAATGAGCATATAAAACAATCATTTGACTATTTTACATGCTCATTATGGATTAACAAAATAAATGCTAATTAATCTAATTACATCTCTATTGTTAAAGGATCATGACTGCTGTGAATCCAAAAAGTTTTCACTTTCATTTTTAAATAATTTGCTTCATACTCCACGCACTTCATTGGATCATCCTTTTTGTATAAGTCTTGTCCGATCTCCATAACATCTTGCATGGTTGCCCACAAATGATTTAAGCAACGAAATACTTCTTCTTTCAGTAAGCCTCGAGAATTTAACAAGCGATTAAGCTCAATCTTATCCAACTTTAACACTTGAAAAAGCGTTAGAATTCGATCGATTATCGTTTGAGTAGTTTCTGCATTTTCACGAGGGATATTACCCTCTAGCTGCACTACAAAGTTTGGAATAATTGTAAGAATAGAGTTCAGATCTTTCCGCTCAACAATCTCTACAATTTTATCGAACTCTTTAATTCGCGAAACAGGAAAATTATCTTGAACTTCGAGTATCATCCCATTTAAGGACTCTAATTTTCGATAAATACCAATGCGTAATTTTTGTATCTTAATCCCTTCTGGACCACAACTCACAAATTCTTTTGCACGCTGAATCTGATCCATCAACTTTGTTTTAAATACTTCATCGAATACTGGATAAGATCTATTAAAATCTGCTATATCTCGAGAATAGCTATCCAATAAAAATTTTGCCGCTACCGGCATTTCATCAAAATTAAAAGGAAAATCAATTGTTTCCATACCACCAATTTTGTTAGTTATGCTTCTTTTTAATCGTTTAATATCTGTTGAAATTCCATCTCACCACTTACGGAACTTTTGCATCAACAAGTTGAAAAGTCAGTAATTTGTTCTCTTTATTAATTTAATTTAGGTCTACCGTATCGCCAGTAGTAAATTACATAATATCACAAAACTTACTGAATTCCGTTTCATAAAATACAAAATATCAATACGATCGAAAAAATATTACAAGTGATCTACAACATGTTTTTAATTATCATGATCAAAAGCATTAGGAATTAAGAGAAAAGCTGCACGTTTTTTTTTATCATCAATCAATCTTTTAGTAGATTTGTATAGATCCAATAAAAATAAGATGACAAAGAAATTACTATTACTAGTTTTAATCATATTACCACTTTTAAACTTTGCTCAGCAATTAAATCAAAGCGATGCAAACGGTCGAAAACAAGGATTGTGGGAGAAAAAATACCACAACGGGAAAGTAAAGTACTCTGGTACTTTTAAAGATGGTTATCCTTTTGGAGAAATGAAAAGGTTCCATACCAACGGCAAGTTAAAAGCAATAATGTTCTTCTCTCAGGAAGGAAAAAAAGCTAAAGCCAGTCTTTACAATGATTATGCGAAATTAATTGCCGAAGGAAATTTCATTGAATCGAAAAAAGATAGCATTTGGAATTATTTCGATAAAAATGGGAATATCCGTGCCACTGAATCATTCAAAGAAGGTGTTAAAAACGGTACAAATACCTTTCTATTTAAAAATGGAAACATGGCAGAAAGCATCACTTTTAAAGATGGAAAAAAGCATGGTGTTTGGAAACGCTTCTTTAAAAATGGACAGGTATATTTCGAAACTACATACCTAAATGGTCAATTGAATGGTGGCGTTCAATCTAATTTTTCGAATGGTGTTATTGAATTTGGCGGAGAATACAAAAACAACAAGCGAGAAGGAACATGGGATTTTTATTCGGTAAAAGGAGATTTGCTCTATACCCTGGAATACAAAAATGGTTTTGCAGCCAATCAAGATGAGCTTGATCAGCTTCAGCAAAATAAATTATTGGAAATGGAAAAACAGAAAGACAGTTTAGTTGATCCTGAAAAATTTGTTGATGATCCGGATTCTTATCTTCGATCACAACTTCAATAATTCTATTTGTTAGCCAACTCACTCCAAATCCAATTCTTATTTCATGAGTCAAAAAGGAATCAGTCTTTTCAACTTAAATCAGCAAATTAAAAACATTTTGTCGGAGTCGTTTTCTTCTGGCATTTGGGTTGTTGCAGAAATTAGTGAATTGCGATACAATCAGAACGGACACTGTTATCTGGAACTGGTTGAAAAGGATGAGTCGAGCGATCAAATTATCGCAAAAGCGAGAGCAACCATTTGGTCGTACACCTTTCGCATGTTAAAACCGTACTTTGAAACCACTACGGGTCAAGCTTTTTCAGCAGGAATGAAAGTTTTGGTTAATGTGAGTGTAGAGTTCCAGGAAATCTACGGATACTCTTTAAACATTAAAGATATTGACCCAACTTATACTTTAGGCGACATTGCTAGACGAAGAAAGGAAATTATAGCTCGTCTTGAAGAAGAGGGTGTTTTGGAGATGAATAAGGATCTTGACTTTCCTGAAATTCCTAAATGTATTGCTGTAATCTCATCGCCCACAGCAGCTGGCTACGAAGATTTTATCAATCAGTTGGAAAATAACTCCTTCGGATATCAATTTCACTACAAGCTCTTTCCCGCTATTATGCAAGGAAATAATGCTGAAGAATCAATCATTAATGCACTTGATAAAATTAATGAGCATGAAGATGTATTTGATGTAGCCGTTATTATTCGTGGTGGTGGATCTCAAGCCGATTTAAACTGCTTTGATAATTATTGGTTGGCTTTTAACATTGCTCAGTTTCCGCTTCCGCTGATATCAGGAATTGGCCACGAAAGAGATGAAACGATTGTTGATATGGTTTCCCATACCAGGGTAAAAACACCTACGGCAGCAGCTGAATTTCTAATTGATTGCTTTGATGAATGTCGTGAACATCAAAATAATTTAAGAGAACAATTTTTGGAAGAGGTGAATGAAATTCTATTGTCTTCTTCAGAAATTTTGATGCACCTTACCAATAAATTCTCACCACTTGTAAAGCAAATTTTAGAACGTAAATCGAGTCATTTGCAATTGGCAAAACAAAAGTTAAAATCGGCAAGTGCTAATTTAATAATCGATCAGGAGCATCATCATCAAAGGTTAAATTCTCGATTTCAATATTCCACAGAACGAAGTATTGGCAGTGAAAAGATTCTTATCGATCAATTAAAAAACAAATTAAAAACGAAAATAAAAGGACGTTTCGAATCGCAGAATCATCAAATTTCGATGTTCGAACAGTCAATAAAATATCTCAACCCTGAAAACATCTTAAAAAAAGGCTATACCTTAAGCATGAAAGATGGTAAAATTATTAAAGACATCAACCAACTAACAGAAAAGGATGTTATTGAAACTCGATTTACAAACGGAAGTGTTAAGAGTCAGGTTCAAAAAATCATAAAAAAGAAAATAAAATAAACGATAATATAATGGCTAAAAAGAAAATAAGTTATCGCGATGCAATTAGCGAAATAGAAGAAACCATAGCTTCAATTGAAAATGGAGAATTGGATGTGGATGAATTGTCGGAAAAGGTAAAACGTGTTTCGGAACTTTTGGTCGTTTGCAAAGACAAGCTTCACAATACTGAAAAAGAAGTTGAGAAAATTTTAAATGAGATGGATGAATAAGTCTGTATTCATCCTTCTATTGGTTCTTTGCAATATCTCTTGCAAGGCACAATCAGAAAAATCCTTATCAACTCAGCAGTTTGTTGATGAGTTTGTTGCTGATTCTTGCTTTCATGCTGCTGGAGTTGGTATTGTGATATCCAATTTAAAAACGGGAGAATTACTGGCTAGCAATCAAGCGCATTTAGGCTTAACTCCTGCATCAACACAAAAACTAATTACGAGTGCAGCTGCGCTTGAAATTTTGGGTATCAACTACCAATTTAAAACACAGATTAAAATCGATGGAGAGATTCTTGAAGATGGTATTTTAAATGGAAATGTAATTGTAAAAGGCTTTGGAGACCCTAGTTTAGGATCGAAGTACTTTGCCAACGACAAGTCAATTGAAGTTCAAATTGCAGAGAAACTACAACAAAATAAGATCAAAAAAATAAGCGGAAAAATAATTACCGATGCCACTTATATAAAAGCTAAAATTCCTTCGACATGGATTTGGGAGGACATCGGCAATTATTACGGAGCCGTACCTAATGGACTGACTTACAAAGACAATACTTACACTATTTTCTTTTCTTCTAGACAAGCTGGTAGTAAAACTAAGATCACAAAAACAGAACCTCAAAATACTGGTCTGATCTTCGACAATCAAGTTCTTAGTTCATCTATTAATAGAGATTTAGCCTATATTTTCGGTGGCAACACAAGCAACAAGAGAAGAATTGAAGGCAGCATACCAAAAAATCGATCTGTATTTAAAGTAAAAGGTGCTCTTTTACATCCCGAGAATAGTTTAATAGAGGCTGTGACCAAATCAATTACTGCTCTTGGAATTCGAATTGAGAATGAAAATTTACCCCCGAAAAAAAGCAAGCTTCTTTTTACGCTTCATTCTCCAAAATTGAGTGATTTTGTAAAAATTACCAACCAAAAAAGTGTAAATCTCTTTGCAGATCATTTACTTTTTGAAATTGGACAAAACCAATCTGATGAAGCAAGTTGGGAAAGTGGAATTAGCGCTGTCAATAACTTTTGGAAAAGCAAAGGTCTCAAAACAAAATACATTTCTCTTTACGATGGAAGTGGACTCTCCCATTTTAATACCGTCTCAGCAGATTTTTTCGATCAAGTGCTAAAACACATGAACCAGAGTAAATATCGAAATGATTTTATTGCTTCCTTACCTGTTGCCGGCCAGTCTGGCACATTAAAAAACTTTGGACGAAATAGTGCCATTAACGGAAATTGGATTGCTAAAACCGGATCGATGACTGGTGTTAGAACCTATTGTGGCTACCTAACAACTAAAAATGGAAAAAGATATTCCGTAAGTATTTTGATTAATAATTATTCTTCCTCCACCTCTGCTCTAAATAATAAACTTCATAATCTTTTAATTAAACTTTATAATTCTTAAATTGAACAGACATCTGTTAAACAAACAATTTGTTGTTTTATGAGAATTATCGGAAAACACTTTGCTTTTTTACTAACGATACTAATCTTCTGTTTAAAAGGATACTCCTCAAACCAGAAGGAAATACTTGTATTAAATTCCTATCACAATGGCCTTAGCTGGACTGATTCTTTAGTAAATAGCATAAAAACAGAGTTGTGTCATGAACTAAACTACTCCGTCTATTTTGAAGATATGGATACGAAAAGACATTTTTCGGAGAAGTATTTCCAAACTCTTAAGGATTATTACAAGCAAAAATATGCAGATAAAAATCTGGATCTTATTATATCGACAGATAATAATGCTTACGATTTTTTAATACTGTATAAAGAGGAGATTTTTGGATCTATACCAGTATTGTTTTGTGGTTTAAATTCTGTTATTACTCCACCAAAAGGATTTAGTGGTGTCTTCGAAAATACCAGTTTCTGCTCAACAATTCATCTCATCGAGAATAATCATCCTGATTATAAAGAAATTGTAGTTGTTAGCGATCATAGTACTACAGGAAATACGGTTGTAAATGCTTTGCTTGAAGATCTCGATCACATGAAAAAGGCTCCTCGTTATCGTATTCTTCAACCAAATGACATACACGATTTACAATTAGAACTATCTTCTCTGAAAAAAGGAAATATTATTCTATACCTTTTATTTAACAGAGATAGTAAAGGTAACTACCTAAATTACGAAAGTAGTTTTGAAAGTGTAGAGCCTTATTGTTCGGTACCTATTTACTGTGTTTGGGATTTTTATTTGAATAAAGGTGCTATTGGTGGTGCTCTAATTACTGGAAGAAATCAAGGTAAACAAGTTTCAAACATGGCTAAAAAAGTACTCTCAGGCACTCCTGTTGATGATCTTCCTCCCCTAATGGCCGAACATGAATTTGTTTTCGACTACAAACAAATATCTGCTTATGGTATCAAGAAAAGTAAGCTTCCGAAAAATGCACGTATCATAAATAAACCTTACGACTTTGTTCGCCAGAACAAAGAGATTGTAATTCTTACTTTAACTGTTTTAATACTACTAACAATTATCATTATTGTTATGACGATTAATATTCATTTGAGAAAAGTAAGAGCACAAAAGGAGAAAATACATTTACAGGAAATACAAGCAAACCATGAGAACTTGAAAATTGCAAAAGAAGCTGCAGAGGAATCTAGCCGCCTGAAATCAGCTTTCTTAGCAAATATGTCTCATGAAATTAGAACTCCTATGAATGCTATTCTGGGCTTTACAGATCTTTTATCGAGTGGGGAAATTGAAAAGGAAAAAAGAAACCGGTTCATATCAATCATTCAAAAAAACACAAAAAGTTTACTTCGCTTAATTAGCGATATTCTTGATATTTCGAAAATAGAAACCAATCAATTGAAAATTCTAAAAAGTAAATGTAATCTTGATAATCTGTTCATTACACTGCAAGAAAACTTCGATACGCTTATTGAACAACACGGAGATAAAGAGTTAACTTTTACGATTTCTACTCCCGAAGAAAGTAGTATTTTAGAATTCACGACAGACACCATTCGTTTGCATCAAATTTTTATGAACTTGATCGAAAACTCGATTAAATTCACGAATCTTGGAACTATAGCTATTGGCTATGAGATTAGAGGTGATAAATTACAATTCTTTGTAAAAGATACAGGCATTGGAATTCCTATAGACAAACAAAAGATAATTTTTGACCGGTTTAGACAAGCCGATTTAAACGCTGACACAAGACAGTACGGCGGCACAGGTTTGGGCCTAGCAATCTGCAAAAGCTTAGTCGAATTATTGGGAGGTGAAATTTGGATGAAGTCACAACCTGACAATGGCACTTCATTCTATTTTTCATTACCAATCTAAAAATAACAAAGGCGAACTTTTCAGTTCGCCTTTGCTATATTGAATTCAATATTTTTTAG
Organism: Labilibaculum sp.; assembly: GCA_016342745.1. Lineage (GTDB taxonomy): Bacteria > Bacteroidota > Bacteroidia > Bacteroidales > Marinifilaceae > Paralabilibaculum > Paralabilibaculum antarcticum. Next base: position 524,203 of record JAEINT010000001.1, on the reverse strand, counting down.
AAAAAATAGTAAAGGCCTACTGCGATACGAGTATTACCTACCCAGTTGGTATTCTCTACTTCTGCTTTCTCCGTAACATCACCATAAGCTGCTGCAGTATATTCAGCTTCTAATTCAAACTTTACATTTTTGATTCGTTTAGAAATACGTGGAGCTATTCGATATAGCTCACCAATATTTTTACCACGACTATAAATCATTCCTGTTTCAACTTTATCGTCAGCGCCCATATTTTTTGAATACCCTGCCATTAATGCTAACTCGAAATTATTTTTCTGATAAGAAATATCAGCCCAAGTTGCCGACACTTTAATTCCTGAATAACTAGCTTCGTTTGTCATTGGATTGATACTTTTTACAGCATAGCCACCTAACATCAGCATGTCTGTAAGGTTTGATCCATATGTTGTTTGAGCTTTAAAAGTAATTGGTTTAAAATTCAATTTAAAATATCCCATTAAAGCCCAAGATGCAACTGTTTCATCATTCTTCCAATTCATTACATCTCCATTCTCTATAGATCCCGTTGAACTCATTAGAGATGGTTTCAAATTCTTATACTCAGCACTAGCACCAATTAAATGTTTGCCTGCGTAATAATGTGCTTGAGTTTGAAAAATAGGAAGTCCGGCATTTCTCAGATACTTATTACTACCTCCATCAGGACCTGTACTTGTGTAATCACGTTCCGATGCAATGGCAGCAATTAATTTCCAGTTTTCTGTTTTATGCGTTAAGCGTACCTGAGGATTACGTGCAAATGGCTTAAAAGGCAATCCTGCACTTGCACCACATGTTCCAGGAAATACTTCTGTCACAAATAATGGAGACCAGGTTTGACCAATCAGTAATGATGTTTTTCCCCAATCTAAATTAAAAAAGGCATGACGCAAACGCATTCCATTTACATCGGATTCTCCATTACCAACAAATTCAGCTTCAATCATTGCACTTGTTTTTGCTCCTAATACTTCAGGACCAGTAAATTTTGCATTTACTCTTGATTGAATAACAGCCATATGGTAAATGCCTCCTTTATTAATATCCTTTCCACTTGCATCTAATTTCTCATTTTGGGGATACAATAAAATTAGGCCTTCGCGCGCACTTACAGTCTGACGAGTATCATAGGTAAATAAAGAATGTGCGTAACCTCCGAATTTAGCAGTAATTACTTTTTCTTTTTTTTGAGCAGATAGATTAGAAATACTTGTAAAAATCAATACAAGTAGTAATAGGTAATTCAATTTTTTCATAGATATTGTTCGTTTTTTGCGCCACAAATATAAACAGTAATATTTGTTTTAGGGGTATTGTAAAACAGTTTTACAACTTGTCTTTCCCGAACAGAAAGGCAAAATATAAAACCCTATAAGATAGCTAATTGAGCAACAACAAGGAGTTTTAATATTCTTGGTAAATGATTAATGGACCACCTTCAAACTCAATACGAAAACTTTCTCCCATCGATTCGTTTAAGGTTCCCTGATACATCATTTCAAGTTTCTGTTCTGTTAGAGAATAGCGCAAATTGGCAGTAGAAATAAGGGTTTCAGGATTTGGTGAGAAAATTGAAACCTGCTGTCTAGTATAACTTTCAAAATTTTTGGCTCTCAAAATCGGCGTAAACACACCATAACTGGTCAACATTTTAACCTTAATTTTTCTGGCATATCCCGGAAGTAAAAATACATTCCCAATCATATGATCATCCCTCTGACCAGTAGCTCCCACAATGACAACCTCCGAAAAATTATTTTCCAGACACCAGTTAATTGCTTTGGTTAAATCATTTGTATCCTGATTTGCAAAATGATGAATAATATCACGATATTTCCATTTTAGATCAGAATCTAAAGAATCTAAATCTCCTACAATTGCATAAGGTTCAATACCAGCCTTATCTAATTTATTAATTGCTCCATCGCAACAAACAATGTATTTAGAGGACTTTAGTTCTTTTAAAGGAATTTCGTGTTTAGGAAATGATCCATTTGCCAGAATAACAGCTTTCTTTTGCATGCTTATTTATCTAATAAGTACCTGAATTTGATTTTACTGAAGCAAAAGTAATTATTTGTTGGAGATTGCTTCGGAAGAAAGCATATCTTTTTTCCATTGCAAGTAGCCAACCAAAGCTAATACAGTATAGAAAAAGAATAAAATAGAAGTTGGATACAAGCCTTTATAAATGTACAATCCTAACGAAACGGCGTTTACAACAACCCAAACCAACCATTGTTCTAAAATTTTCCTTGCCAACATCCAAGTAGCAACAATGCTTAGAGCAGTTGTAAAAGCATCCCAGTAAGGAATTGATCCATCGGTATAATTAACCAACACAAAAGAAATAAGGGCATAAATTAGCATGCTTACCCCAAAAAGAATGAGGAATAATTCCTTTGTTAATCTAGTTACTGGAAGCTCCTTTTTGCTAATTCCTTTGGACCAAACAATCCATCCATAAATACTGATAATAACATAGTAGAATTGGAGTGACATATCAGCGTAAAGCTTAGCCACAAAAAACACATAGATATACATTACCGAAGTAAGTAATCCTACTGGCCACAACCATTTGTTCTGTTTTATTTCTAAATACAAAAAAATTAAACCAGCAATGGTTCCAACTATTTCAATAATATTATCGAGAATCCAATTCATTTTATTGGGCTATATTTTGCAGGGACACAACTTCATGTGCCCCTACAAATTTAATTAAAATCTTAATGTCACTCCTGCTAGGAAATTAATTCCAGCTTGTGGGTAAAAATATCTCCAAGTTTTTTCATCACCTTGTTCGTACCAGTTTCCACCGTAAGCATTGTTCTCATATTTCTTATCAAGAACATTGTTTATTTGCACGTGGAATAAAATTTCTTTCATCCAAGTGGGTTCTATTGCATAATCCATTCTGAAATTATGAACCAAGTAGTCATCTAACTTACGTTCCGTGTTTGAGGTATTATCAAAATACTGTTCCCCTACATACTTACTTATAAAGCTTAGACCTAAGCCTTTTGAAGGTGTCCAATTTAACACACTGCTACCAATAACCTCTGGAGAATAACTAATATGTGTATCTCCTAATTCTTTACCTTTGTATTCTTCATTCCAATTTTCATCGTAATAAGTAGAATATTCTGTAAAATCTTTAATGCGATTACGACTTAAAGTTAAATTCGCATCCCATTTTAAATTCGAAAGAAGTTGTACTCCCCAAATAAATTCAATTCCTGCTCTGTAACTCTTGTCAACATTTGTCATGATATCCGACCCAACATTATTTTTCTCACCAGTTGGAACCAATTGATCACGGTAATACATGTAATATACGTTTGCACCAAAAGTCGCTTTCGCAGATTTAAAATTGTATCCCAACTCGTAATCAAATAATGATTCTTCCTTTGGAAAACTTGTTATGTCTTCCTTTGCATCTTTATAATTCGCTCTTGTTGGCTCTCTATGAGCTAAGCCAAATGAAGCATAAGCAGTATTTCTATCGTTAATAGTATAATACAAGCCCATTTTAGGATTGAAAAAATCAAACTTATGATCTTGAACTAATGGTTTCAAATCATCATCATTTCCAGTCATACTGTATGAAATGTGACGATACTGAACATCTCCATATACATTTAAATGATCACTCAACTCAACACTAATTTTAGCAAAGGTATTGTAATCTGTTTTTTCACCATTGTTAAAATACCACTGATAACCATTTTTCACACCGCCATTTTGAGCCCATAGAATATTTCCAAAATGATCTCCATCATAGCGATTCCAAGCTCCCCCAAAAGATGCATCCACGCTATTTTTCTTGTAATTTAAAGAGTAGGTAAATCCGTAAAAATCATTCTTTAACCATTTTTGGCGAGTTAAATCTGTTGAGCTAACTTCTTCTGCGCCATATATTGGATTGCTTAATCCATATTCAGCATAACTTTCATCTTCTTTGTATTGCTCGTAAAATCCTTTACCCTTGGTATAATGCAAGGCCGCATTCATGTTCAAATTCGAAGTCAGTTCTTGTGAATAGAACAACTGATAATGTGTCTGCTTGTAGTTATCTGTCTGATTGTCGTAATAACGTGTCACACCATTTTCGTCGGTATATTCACCCGCTGGATTATATTTTCTGTCTTCTACAACACTTTCATCTGGGTTGTTAACAGTAGGATTTCCCCACCAAGAAATACCAGTTTTCTGATCACCACTCATCACATTGAACTTCAACATGCTTTTTTCTTTGTAGTAAGTTCCACTAACAAAAAAAGATTCATGATCTGAAAATGCACGATCAACAAAACCATCCGATTTTAAACGAGAATAACGAGCGTCAAAACTAAACTTACCATCTATTAATCCAGTACCAACTTTAATTGTATTTCTGAACGTATTAAATGAACCAGCTACACTTTGCACTTCTGCATAAGGATCGGTATTAATCGTTTCGGTCTGGAAATTAATTGTTGCTCCAAAAGCTGCAGCACCATTTGTTGATGTTCCAACTCCACGTTGAATCTGGATGTTATCAACTGAAGAAGAAAAATCAGGCATATTTACCCAAAAAACTCCTTGTGACTCAGAATCATTTAAAGGTACACCATTAACGGTCACATTAATACGAGAAGCATCAGTTCCACGAATTCTTAATGCTGAATACCCAACACCACTTCCAGCCTCAGATGACACTACCATAGAGGGAGTTAGATTAAGTTGATACGGAATATCCTGACCCGTATTTTGTTTTCTAACATCATCGCTTGATAAATTCGTAACCGCTACTGGCGCTTTATTTCCTGCTCGAGTTGCAGCAACTAGCACCTCATCAGCCATTATGGCAGATGCTTCTAAACTAAAATCAAGACTGGTGGATTTTGTTACCTGAATTTCTTTTTGAGTACTTTGATAACCTAAAAATGAGACTACAAAATTGTAGTTTCCTTCTTTTAGATTTTGAAACTTGTAATCGCCATAAGAGTTGGCTACAGTTCCTAAATAAGTTCCTTTTACTGCAATAGTTGCACCTGGAAGTGCTTTCCCTGCTTTATCGGTTATTTTACCTGTTAGGGTAAGTTGAGAGAATCCGATAAAACAAACAAATTGCAATAGAATTAACACGCTAGCTCTGCGCAATACAGAGTTCATCTTTCTTGTAAACATTGTTTAAAAGTTAAAACGTTAATAAAATATTGCAATGAGGTTTTCTTAAGATCAGGTAGGCGAAGAGTTAATTCGCAAGTTTTTCCTACGCCGGCATTACCCGGATCAGGTAAATATCAATTTTAATAATAATTGATATAAGGGTATGATCTCAGCCCGTATTATTAAGGCACCCCACTGTGATTTCGCGTCAAAGGTAATCTGAAATAGTTCAAAAACAAAAAAGTCGGCAATTTGTCGACTTTTAATAAAACTTTTCTCGTAATTCTAGTTTGTTGCATCAGGATGATTCACATTAAAAATATCCTTGATGGCTTTAATAAATGTTTTCTTAGGTAAGGCTCCTTTAGCCATTGTTGGTTTTCCTTCTTTCGGGATAAACAAAAATGTTGGCATGCTTTTAATACCAAACGCAGCCGAAACTTGAGGGGATTTATCTACATCAACCTTATAAATTTGAATGTCAGTTCCATATTCTTTTTGAAGCTTAGCCAAAACAGGAGCTACTCGTTTACAAGGACCACACCAGGTTGCATAAAAATCAACAATCACTGGTTTATCACCTTTATAAGCCCACTCTTTACTATTTGTAAAATCAAACACTTTTTCTTTAAAACTATTATCATCTAAATGAATTACTTTAGGTGACGATTGCGAAAATGCACTTAAACTAAGTAATGTTGCAAATAATATAAAATATAACTTCTTCATCTTTTCTAATTTTGGAGGTATTTTTCCCAAACTTACTACCTCAAATTTAACTTCCTCATCTTGTTAATCTCCAACAAAAATGATGATTTTTCTAAAAACTTCTTAATCGGTAAGGAGCTTTAACAAATATTTAAGTCAAAAAATTACTCTTTTACTCCTAATACTTCTGAGAAAGCCTGTTTAAAAGATTCTTTTGACATTGCGCCCTGTGCCATTTGTGGCTTACCATCCTTAGGAATAAATAACAAAGAAGGAATACTCTGAATTCCAAACATTGATGCTAGTTCACGCTCCTTTTCGGTATCAATCTTATAAATATCTAAATTGTCACCATACTCTTCTTTTAATTCCTCTAAAATTGGAGCAACTGTTTTACAAGGTCCACACCAGTCAGCATAAAAATCTACTACACATGGTCTACTTCCTTCAAATTTCCAATCTTTATTTTGCTCGTAATCAAACACTTTTGCCTTAAAGGTCTCAACTGTTAAATGTTCTACCATAACTTTTACTATTAAAATAATCTACTTATTATTACATCTATAAATCTACATATTTTTATTATGCAATTTGTATGCCATATTCAAAATTCACTTATTTTTATAGATTCCATATAAATAATTGTAATTTTGTCAGCGAAAAGAGCTTTGGTTTTATTTTATTGACATACTCAAAGCCAAAATAGATATAACACCACAGATCTAAATCTGTTAGAAAAGAAATCAAGTGAAAGAACATTTAAAACACCCTATATTTTCCATTATCTCTAAAATTGTAACTGAAGAAAACTTGGAAAGTTACGTAATTGGAGGCTTTGTAAGAGATCTATTTTTAAAAAGAGGCTCGAAGGATATTGATATTGTAGTTATTGGTAGTGGTATTGAATTAGCACAAAAAGTAGCAAAGGCAGCCAAAGTATCAAAAGTTTCTGTTTTTAAGAATTATGGTACTGCTATGCTTAAATACAAGGATCTTGAAATTGAATTTGTAGGAGCGCGAAAAGAATCTTACAATCGTGGTTCAAGAAATCCAATTGTTGAAGATGGTACTCTTGAAGATGATCAAAAAAGAAGAGATTTTACAATTAATGCACTTGCATTAAGTTTGCATCGAGATAATTTCGGTACACTACTGGATCCATTCAATGGAATAGATGATTTAAATAAAAGAATCATTAAAACTCCAATGGAACCTTTAATTACCTTCTCGGATGACCCGCTAAGAATGATGCGAGCAATTCGATTTGCAACTCAGCTTAACTTTAAAATATCAAAAGAAACTTTAGAGGCAATCAGCACAAATAAGGATCGTATTGATATCATTTCGAAAGAAAGAATTATAGAGGAGCTAAATAAAATTATTCTATCTCCTAAACCGTCAATCGGATTTAAGCTTTTAGAAGAAACGGGGCTATTAAAATTAATATTCCCAGAATTTCAGAGATTAAAAGGTCGTGAAACAAGAAATGGAATAAGCCACAAAGACAATTTCTATCATACGCTTGAGGTATTGGATCAATTAACTCCCTATTCAGATAATTTGTGGTTACGTTGGTCTGCTTTATTGCACGATATTGCAAAGCCAAATACTAAAAAATTTGTAAAAGGAATTGGCTGGACATTTCACGCTCACAATTTTATTGGTGAGAAAATGGTGCCTCGTATTTTCAAGAATATGAAGTTACCATTGAATGAAAAAATGAAGTTTGTTCAAAAAATGGTTCTTCTTCACATGCGACCTATTGTTTTGGCGCAAGAAGTTGTAACTGATTCTGCAATTCGTCGCTTGCTTTTCGATGCAGGAGATGATGTGGATGATTTAATGAAATTATGCGAGGCTGATATCACCTCTAAGAATGAAGAAAAAGTTAAAAAGTTTCTTGAAAACTTTCAATTGGTTCGTCGTAAGTTAAAAGAGGTAGAAGAAAAAGATGCCGTCCGTAATTTTCAGCCTCCAATTGATGGACAAGAAATTATTGAAATGTTCGCCCTTAAGCCATGCAGATTAATAGGTGACATAAAACTCGCAATTAAGGATGCAATATTAGACGGTATTATTCCTAATGAACATGATGCCGCTTTCGAATTCATGATAAAAAAAGGCAAAGAATTAGGTCTCGAACCAGTCAAAAAATAACAACAATTAAAACCTCTGAATTCGTTCAGAGGTTTTTTTTTGATTTGCTAACCTTTGCATGCTAAATAGCAGTATCAAATAAAACAATAATATATACTTTTGCTGCCTGAAAAAAATCTAACTGAGAACCTAATATAAAACTAAACTCACATGGCATACGTTGACAATACAATGATTATTAGAAGGGATCTTTTGGCAAGAATGGCTGACCTTTTTAATGACGGGAAATTAGTGGAAGGATTGGATCGTATTCCTTTAGAAATGGCTCCTCGTCGACAAGCAAACTCTGATCGTTGCTGTATCTTCAAAGAACGTGTAATCATTAAAGAAAAACTAATTCCACTTTTAGGTTTTGATTTAAAAGAATATACTGACGAATTGAAAACCTTAGCTTCTTATGCCGAAGAAGCTTTAGAAAGAAAAAATCCTATCAATAAAATATTAACAGTTGTTGATGAAGCTTGTACTTCTTGTGTTAAGAATTCCTACATCGTCACCAACCTTTGTAAAGGTTGTGTAGCTCATCCTTGCATGATGAACTGCCCGAAAGAATCGATTAGCTGGAATGCAAGTGGTCAGGCTCAAATCGATCCAAAAACCTGTATCAATTGCGGAATTTGCATGAGTGTTTGTCCTTACCACTCAATTATATTTATGCCTGTTCCTTGCGAAAATGCTTGTCCTGTTGACGCAATTTCAAAAGACGAATATGGTATCGAGCAAATTAACGAAGACAAATGCATCGACTGTGGAAAATGCATTACAGCTTGTCCTTTCGGCTCAATTATGGAGAATTCACAAATTGTGGATGTGATGAAATCCATAAAATCAGAAAAAGAGGAAACCGTTGCAATTGTAGCTCCTGCAATTATTGGCCAATTTAAGACAACTACTGAAAATGTTCTTGGTGCCGTAAAACAATTGGGCTTTACCGATGTAATTGAGGTAGCTAAAGGAGCGAATGTAACAACAGAAAATGAGGCTGACGAATTATTGGAAAGATTAGAAGCTAAAGCTCCTTTTATGACTACATCATGCTGTCCTGCTTATGTTTCTGCTGTAGAAAAGCATATTCCTGACATGAAAAAGTATGTTTCTCATACGAAGAGTCCAATGTATTATGCTGCTGAAATAGCTAGAGCAAAATATCCAAATGCAAAAATTGTATTTATAGGACCTTGTATTGCAAAACGTCGCGAAGGAATGAACGATCCAAACGTTAATTACGTAATGACATTCGAAGAATTGTCTGCCTTATTTAATGGATGGAAAGTTGAGATGGAATTAGAAAATTCACTTCAACTGGATAAAAGTATTTTCAATCACGGAAGAGCTTATGCTGCTAGTGGTGGAGTTGCTCAATCGGTACTTGAGGTTAAGCCTTACGTAAATATTAAACCTGTAATTGTTAATGGGCTTGATAAAAAGAAAATTAAAATGCTGAAAGCTTTTGGTAAAACAGGAAAAACAAGCGGTAACTTTATAGAAGTTATGGCATGTGAAGGTGGCTGTATTGCAGGTCCAAGTTCAAACTACGATGCAAAAACAGGTAGTAAATTATACGAAAAGAATCTCTCAGAAATAATTTCTGCAGAATAAAAAAATCAAAGATGGCTATCAAATATTGGTAGCCATTTTTATTTTCTCCATAAATCTAAAATAACAGGCAAGTGATCGCTGAAGCCGTTGTTATATTTGTATCCTACAAAACTTCTAAATGGTTTTTCGCCATAATAAGTATGATCTTCCTCCAACAAAAAACTAGGCTTAAATAGGCTCATTCCTGTACTTTCACAATACAAACAACCCGTCTTATTTAGCAAGCTTCCCGATACAATAAATTGATCGAGCATTCCCCACTTTCCTTGGTATTTATGACTACCTATCCCCGTTTTATTCAGAAATAAGCCTGCTAAATTATAGAGTTGGTTGTTCTCAAAAGAATCCTTAGGCATAAGCGCTTTTAATACCATCTGTATGGATTTATCGTCTGGATAATCATTAAAATCTCCCATGATTATAATTTTAGCCTTGGAATCACTTTTAAGGATTTCGACTAGTTTACTTTTCAGTAATTCAGCAGCCGATAATCTTTTGTGTTCTGAATCAAACTGACCGCCCCATCGCGAAGGCCAATGATTTACAAATACATGCAGCGTATCATCCGTATGTGTTTTTCCTTTCACATACAGTATTTCACGGGTTGTAGAACTGCATTCACCTTTGTAAACTAATTGCAGAAAGGATGTATCAATGGGTTGAAAGGTTCTTGCTTGATAAACTAAGGCAACGTCAATTCCCCTTCTATCGGGTGATTCACGATGAATAATTTGATATCCTGCATTGTTTAGGTAGCCAATTTTAAATAAACCATCCAAAACAAAACGATTCTCAATTTCACAAAGACCAATTAAATCTGGAAACTCCCATGCTCCCGCTGATAAAATCACCTTCCCTATTTTTTGAGATTTCTTTTGATACTTATCCCATGTCCAACTTCTTTCTCCCTGAGGAAGAAATTCATCATCCAGGGTAAGAGAATCATTAAAACAATCGAATAGGTTCTCCACATTATAAAATAAAACTCGAAAATCGCCCCTTTTATCCTTGTCACTTCCATCAATAATGGATTGTGCGAAGACACTTCCTGAAAGTGCTAATAAATACGTTAGAAGAAGAATTGTTCTCTTCATTTTAATTCATTTCAAAATATTCATATGCTCCCATATCCGGAGCAATGTCTTGATCTCTGCGATTAGCATTTAGATCTAACCAATTGTCCTTGTTTAGTTCAATATTTCCTTTGTTAATAGCAGGAGATTCTACTTGCAGTCCAAAATCAAATTCAGTAAGATCAATAAATAAAGGATTTTCATTGAAAATACAATTTTTAAAAACAGCCGCATAGTCTAGTTGAAAAGTACTTCCTAGTTTTAAGAGTGTATTCTCAACTTCAACTTTCTCTAGAGGCTCCACTTCTAATTCATTAGTTCTTACACTCCAAACAATACTATTACTGATTTTCAGATTGCCTTCTCCTGTTCCTTTATAAAAAATGACAGGTTCGGTTCTTGGAGAAAAAGACCATAAATTGTAGAATGTGGATTGATAAATCTCATATATTGCATCACCTTCCATTCTTATGCATTCTTGGCCACAATTCGTAACCAATAAATCATGAGCAATGATCGATGCATTCTTGGCTGAAATTCCATTTTGTGAAAAATTTCGAATAAAAGCATAAGATAAATTAACAGGAACACCTGCCATTGTACGATCAAAACTTAAACCATTAATGCCATCTTCCAAAACAAAATGCTCCAACACGGAAGAAGTACTTTCCTTGTAAAAATAGATTCCATCCCACTGTCCCGGAGCATTTTCATACAATTCTTCTAAACGAGTACTGCCAAAATAAACAGGTCGTTCAAAAGTGCCATTCACACTCAATTTCCCTTTAACATGTATACCTGCATCTTTGTAAAAATAGATTTTTGCTCCATCCTGTATGCTAAGTTCTGTTCCTTCAGTAAGCCAAGTAGGCTTAAGAAGCACATAAGGCCTGTTTCCGGTCCAAATTGCAGATTCAGCAATATCTTCATCAATTAAATGAACATCTTGCGCAAAAGCCTCTAAAGTTATCCTCTGCACATTCCCATTTGCTTCAATTACAATTTGATCTTTTAACAAGCGAGGAGCATCCTCATCTTTTGGACTTAAACTCACCTCTACAAAAACATACAAACTATCCTTAGCATTCAATTCTATATTCTGAACTAGATTTGATTGTATACCATTTACATTTATGCGATATGGTGTTTCGGTTTTATAAAGATATATACTTGAAATCTTCACCGCTTTTGATGATGGATTATAAATTTTCAACTGCTTGGTTGTGGATTCAAATCCAGTAAACAAAGTATCAAAAGCTACTGTGTCTGTCGAAAATGTAAACTTAAAATGAGGATCTGAAACAAAGTCATCTTCTTTATCGCAAGAAAGTATTGAAATTGATATCAAAAAGAAAAAAAGAAGACGTATTGAAAACATGGCTTACTTATTTAAATCAAACTTGAAGATAAAAAAAATCCGGTATTTTATGTAAAAATACCGGATTCATATCTTGTGTAAATTTTCTAAAAGAAAATATAGCTTTTACTATTTCGCTTGTAGCGAGATGTTTTTGTTTTACTAAAATTACGATCTGCAGCTCTTCTTTCTCTCAATCTATTTTCCCTCTTCATCTTGTTAGGAATATCAAAATTAATTCCTAAAGTTATTTCATGAGTTCCATCACTACTATCAGCAATTAAGTTATCGGTATAGTGATCGTATGAATAACCGATGTAATATTGATTGTAATTAACACCAACCATTCCAACAATTTGATCGTTTGTTCGATATGATGCAGCCATCCAAAAATGATGAATATATACTTTTGCTGAAATATCGTAATACAAATCTGAATCCATTGTTTTACGAACAATTACCGATGGCTCGATATCTACAAGATCACGCAAGTGAAATGTATAACCTGCTGTTGCATAAAAATGACGTTTCATGATATCATCATCAATATTGTTATCACCCATTTTTACAGATGATTCGAATAAGTGTGCAGCCGATGCACCAATAAAATAATCATCATTGTATAAATAAAGACCAAAATTGGCATCAGGAACGTAAGAAACCTCATCCGGACCAGCCTTTGGATCATTCACTGGAATGTATCTCTTATCGAATTTAAACTGATAAAATACACCTCCCAAACCAAATGAAAGCTTAGTGCCAGTTTGCCCTAATTTCGATCTTGTTAATTGAATGTGATAAGCATATGATAATTCAATTCCTGTTCTGGCTACTTCTCCTGCACGATCATTAAAAAAATATCCTCCCAAACCAACACCTCTTGACTTATTACGACGCGACAAAGGATTTCCTTTCACGTTACAGGTTGTGCATTTGTTACTCATATTTTTATTAAAACTTAATGCCTGCGTTTCAGGAGCTCCTTCGACTCCAGACCACTGCTGCCTTAAGCTTAATCGCAAAGGTGAATACATCCTACTTCCCGCCATTGCAGGATTCAGTAAAAACCCATTTTCTACATACTGACTGTAAAGAGGTAGTTGTTGGGCCTTTCCTTGTGTGAATGCAAAAAGTAACATTCCCAGAACAATTATTTTTATTCTCATTCGAATTTTAGGGTCAGTTTTATTAGTAATCAATTAACGAAGAATAGTAACAGTTCCCATTATTGGCTTTTCATCATCAAGCTCTACGGCATAATAATACGAACCAATTGGCAGTGATGTATTGCCATCTGCTCCTGTCCAAGGAGTACCGCGATACTCGTTACCTGTTCCACTAAATTTGTAAACGGCTTTCCCCCATCGATCGTAAATAACGATCTTAAGATATTGCACAAACTCTATTCTTTCTAAATCCCAATAATCATTATAACCATCACTATTTGGCGTAAATGCTTTTGGTATCTTAATTCTTTTCTCAAATAAATACTCCAGATTAATAGTCGAATCTAAAACACATCCATTGGCATCAATAATATTGATATCATAATTTCCTCTAGAAAGACCATCATTATACAATCCAGTATAATCAATGCCATTCCAATTAATCGTGTATGCCTCAACTCCACCTACAACATCTAAACTAATAGCTCCATCATTAGCATCCACTGTCGTTGGCCTTACGGCCTCTATTTCTAATGCAAGTGCTTCCGGTTGATCTAAAACAACACTTGAAGTATCGGAACAACCGTGATCATCAATTACTTTCACCTCATATCTACCAATATAAAGCTCAGTCGCCTCTTCCGTCTCCTGACCATCTGACCATTCTATTGTATAAGCAGGGGTTCCTCCACTAATATCAACCGTGGCACTACCTTTATTCTCCCCATAACACAACACATCTGTGAAATTATTCACTTCAGCAATTAATGTATCCGGTTGATTTAATGTCATTCCATCACTAGTTTCACAACCAAATTTATTAACAACTGTATAATTATAATCTCCTGTTTCTAAATCAAATATATCTTTTGTGATACTACCATAATTATCCCAATTTACCAAATATGGACCTGATCCATCTTCGATTTCAAGCTTAATCCATCCATCTTCTAAACCATAACAAGTAGGTTCGTAAAAATCAACTATAGAAGCAACAATTTCCGGAGGCTCAACAATCTCGATTGGGGTTGGCAATGATTTACAACCTCTGCTATCCGTTATCTGTACTGTATAAGAACCTTCTACTAATCCTTGTTGATCTTCATTTGAGCCAACGACACCTGGACCACCCCATAAATAAGTATAACCTGGTGTTCCTCCTTGCGGATGAATATTAATGTATCCATCGTTTAATCCATAACAAGAAATATCTTTTTTCCAGAATTCAGCAACCAACTCTTTTGGTTCTGCAACTGTTACTTGAAGGCTTTGCTCTTCGTAGCCAGGATCTCCAGCGGAATCATATACTGTTACGGTGTACGTTCCAGCTTTCAATCCACTAACATCCTTATCTGTACTTCTAAAATAATGATCACCTGTCCAACTATAAGTCAGGTTAGCGACATCACTCTCACCTAATACGCCAACTTCAATTGCCCCATCAGAACCTCCCGGACAAGTTGTATTGGTTTTTGAAGTTACAAACAATAATAATTTTGTAGGCTCGTGAACTTTTTTCGAATCTTCAATTCTACATTCATTCACATCCAAAACAACAACTTCGTAAACACCCATTTCTAAACCAGAAATCGAAATATTTCCACTTACGTTTGATGATTCAGAAAAAGAATATCCATTTGGACCTGAAACTAAGAATATATATGGCGCAGTTCCTCCGGTTACATCAGCCGTTAAAGTACCATCACGTTCACCTGCTGCTGAGATATCAACTGTAGCAACTGTTAATCCAAGAGAGTTTGGTTCAATAATAACCTGACTACCCGAAACTGAACATCCAAATTCAGAAGTAACAGTATAATCATACGTACCTGGCTCTAAATCTAAAATGTGTTTTGCTGTAGATAAGAAACCTGTACCGTTTGTCCATTCAATCGTATATTCTGCAGATCCAAAATCAATATCTAATTCTATTTCTCCATCGGCAGCATTATTACAACTCACATTTTTTACATTAGCAATACTCACCAATAAAGGATCTGGCGTTAACAACTCATAGGTGGTTGAAACTGTTTGCCCTGCAGAAGTTGCAGTTACAGTATAAGTTCCTGCAGCTAATGTAGAAATTGTTTGCCCAACACCTGAGTATCCCGCAGGACCAGACCAAGTATAGGTAAAACTTCCGTTTCCTCCAGATGCATTTGCTCTTAATTCTCCAACCGGACTACCAACACAACCTACGGCTTGTAGTTCTTCAATGTAAGTGAAAACCATACCCGGTTCATCAATTATTATTGATTTCTCAACGGTTGAACATCCTGAAGCATCAGTTGCTACAACTGTATAAACACCTCCGGCCAAGTTCTCTATCAAGAAAGAATGATCATCGTAATCATCAGGACTTGTAGAAGTATAACCACCAGGTCCACTTACTGTAAATATATATGGAGCTGTTCCTTCTTGAGTTTCAATAGCAAGAATACCATCATTCACTCCAGCGGTTGTTATGTGTTGCTCTACAACCAAACCTAACTGAATGGTATAACCGAGATTTAAATCAACAACATCTTCGGAAGAACAATTATTTTTATCTGTAATTAATAAACTGTAATCTCCAGCGGCAATATTTTCGATATTCTGATCGTAAGATCTAAAATCGTTTGGTCCTGACCAACTATAGTTATAACCACTTCCTCCGCCATAAGGAGTAACTCTGATTATACCATTATTAGAATTTTCACAAGTAGGTAATACTACATCTTCAACTAGGAAGCCTATTTCACCAGGCTCTGTAACTGTTACATTCGATTCATAAACACATGAATTTGCATCTTCAATTCGCAGTATGTAATCTTTAGGAGTCAAGTTTGGAAAGATTCCTGTGGAACTTTCTACACCATCTAAATAATATTGGTAAGAAGGAGTTCCTTGTTTTGCTTCAATAAATATCTCACCAGAATCTTCACCATTACAATTAGCAGGTTCAATCACCAACTCATTTGGTACTAATTCCAAAGGTTCATTTAACTCATAACTTAATACAGATACACAATTAACCGCATCAGTTACGCTTAGCTCATAAGTACCTCCTGCTAATCCTGTAATATTTGCTGAACTTGCAGTATAGCCAGATGGACCAGTCCATGCATAAGAATAATCAAGAACTCCACCAGTAATATTAGGGGCAAATTGTCCGTTATTATCATTGTAACAAAGCAAATCTGTACCATTCAAATCCATAACAATTTCCGGGTTTGAATTAATCGTCACTAATTCATCTAGAGTTGTACAAGAATTCTCATCTCCAACATGAACTGTATAGTCACCAGAATAAAGACCTGTGATATTTTCACTAGCCTGCAGAACATTATCTAAAAAGTACGAAAGATTTCCTGTACCGCCTGTTGCAGTAATTAAAATTTCTCCTTCTGGAACCGTAAAACAAGTCAGGTCTTTTTTCGTGATATCGTCAATTAACAATTCATACGCATCAAAAATATTCACGATTGTATCAAACTCGCAATTTTTACCATCCGCTACCGTAATGTTATATTTTCCAGGAGTTAGGTTTAATGCTGTACTTTCCCAAGTCAATTTATTGGTTGAAGTTAAAGGAGTAAAGTCAGTTCCCGCTTCATCAACCCAAGTAAATTGATAATCTGGATATTGATTATTAGCTACTTTAGCAATAATACGACCATTCCCTTCACCAAAACACTTCACATTATTAGCTGTTATCTCAAGAGACACATTCGATTTGGTACCCAAAACAACCTCTATAATTGATTCAATTTTACATTGAGATCCATCACCTATTACATTATTTAAACCATAAATAACATCTACTTTATAATATCCTGTTACGGTTACCTCTATTGTTGCATTGGTTGCATCAGGAATAGCTGTATAGGAACCAACAGAACCGTCTAAACTAAAGTACCATTGGAAGGTAGTATTGTTATTTATTGGGAAATTCTTTACATGTTCCAAAATAGCAACTTCACTACACCACTCTTCTCTTGGTTGATCAAAACTGCCTTCAAATGATGGTGGATCTTCAACTCCATCGCCACCAACAGGTACGAAAACAAATCCTGTTGAATTGTTTTCATCGTAATGATATTTAACTGGATGATCAGCAGCAGTTCCTGAAGAACCTGCTATATCTGTAAGTGATGCATTGTAAATCTTTTCAAATAAACCTGATGGTTTATGAATAAATGCCTTATCACCAGCTGTATTTGCTTTTAAGAATACATACGAACAACGAACACCCTCCATTTTTAAATCATAAATAACAGTAATCGTTTTTCCTGATTCGATTGTATTGTTCTCGTATCCAAGTGTAAATTCAAGGTTGTCAAAAGTATTATCTCCAAAAATCTGTCCTTGCTCAAAAAAGCGAACTGATCCAAAAATACCTTCTCCACTGCCAAGAATCTTTATTATTCCATTGTTATTGAAATCTACAGAGCCGAAAGTTACAATCGCATCTGTTTCACAATAAATACCTCCGCCATTTTCAAAAGTAATTGCAGTAGAACTTGCAATAAAATCCAAACCTCCGTCGGTATTCATTTTCATATTCCAAGAATTGTTCGCATCAGAAATTACACTGACTAAAGAACCAGACATATCAAATTTTCGAACTGCATAAAAATCGGCTAATGATAAAGAACTAAACTTACCAATCGTAAAATCATTTCCACCGCTTGTAACAGAACCACTTTCTATATATAAATCTCCCGACGTAATCAGACTTGAATTCCATACCCAAGCTTGATCATCACCGTTAAAAATAACATCTCCATCCATTGATTTATTAGCAAAATCAACCACTTTATCACCAGCTAATCCATCACCTATAAAATCAAAGGTACCTCTCATACTCATTGACATGGTTTCTGTTAAATCCATAAAACCACCTAATTCAAGTCGAGCATCAACAGTAAAATTAGCATCTGGATCAACATCATCATACCAAGTCATGTTATGACATTTTCCATCGGCAAGCAACTCAACTAGTTTACTTCCTAGAAATGAGTTTGCAGTAAAAAACACATCATCGTTCAAAGTAGGTACACAACCTTCTTCACTACCATCAGCAGCACGACTCCAATTTTCGTGATTACCCCAGCTATCGTCAGCACCATTTCCAGTCCAATACAAAGCAATCGGAGCAACCACTCCATCTATTGTCCATCCTGCAACATTACCAAGGTCAAATGAATTCGCAGCAGTATAGCTTGCTCCGTTAGAAGCGTCACCAACAATATCTTTTAATTGCAAGAAATTGCCAACAACATCATTAGCTGCTAAAATTGTTGTCTCTTTTCCAGCTCCATCCTTTGATGAATGTAAATATATAGGTGCAAAACAGCTACCTTCTGCTAAAAGGTAATCCATCTCATACGTTTTCCCATTTTGAAATTTAAATTCGAAACCACGGCCTAATTCAACCGTTCCAAATTTATTTTTGCCATTTACAGAGCCATTTTCTTTAAATTGCAAATAATCAACATAAGGTGTAATTCCAGAAAATCCAGAATCTAACTCTCCATCCTTCTCAAAAATTAATTTATTAAATGAAATATTGTGAGTTGTAGCACCTGCAATAAATACCTCCGCATCATCAACAAAAGTAATTGTACTGTTTGTTGATAAAAACTCAAAACCTAAATCTAGGTATGCATCAGCCAAATTAATGTAAATAGATCTTCCTAATACATCCTCCTTACCCGTAATGGTAATATTCGAATTTTGAATGTCTAATCCACGAGTATTGATCCCCTCAGTAGGATCTGTTGAAGTGATACTCTTGCATTCCAAGTCATTACCATCAGTAATCAACTTACCATATCTGATAAAACAATCACCCTCTATTTGCATGTTGTCGAGCAATTTCCATTCTCCACCATTACCATCAAACTCAACGATATTTGGAAACACGTAACCAAAGGTATTAATCACCTGTGGTTCGACTGCTCTAAAGTAAAAATCAACCATCGCTGATAAATCAATATCAACAGCAGAGTTAAATATTAATGACCCATAGATATAAACACCTGTAATATCAGTCGTTCCCATTTCAAAATTAGGTCTCGCCCCTTCGGAACCAGTCCAATCCATTGTTCTACAGCGGATATCACTTGCCCCTGTATATACAGTTTGTTCCGTATCCGTAAATGATGCAATATCAAAAAACACATTATCCTTAGCTGTCGGCACACAACCATCTGCTACAGTAGCTCCTGATGTTGTAGCCCAATGACTAGGATCATCCCAATTCCCTGTTCCACCAATCCAATACAAATCTGTCCCTGCTGGTTCATCTTCAAACTTCCAACCATCAGCCCCACCTAAATCGATAGACGCTTTAGCGATAAATACATCCGCTGGCTGCGCTTTTACATTTAAAATATTAACTGAATTTGCAGTGATACTAGTAACTCCTGTTTTGGCTTCAAAAATAGCCTGATCTGCTCTTGATCCTGTAATATCTATAGTTCCTTCACAAGCTCCATTTGCGATTAAATTGCCCAGAATATATTTTTGAGTACTTTCAAACACATAAGTTTTACCTACTGCTAACTGAATACTTTCCACAGCAAAACTTACTTCAGAATCATTTTTCTTTCTAAAATATGTATTCCCATTTAGTACTAAATTATTGAAAGTGATGTCATCTGAAAATGTATCAATATATGCGTTGCCATCAGCGTCTTCAAACGTTACATCGTAAAATGTTACTGGCACAGCTCCTTTAGATATTATTAAATCTCCTCCGGTTGTAAATATAACTTCTGAAGTTCCTGAATTCAATGCAAAACCATCAGGGGAAATCTCAAATCGTTCTAATCTAAACTTTGTAGCTCCTAGAGTTAAAGATCTGGTATTGTCAATACCGAAATTAGAAATGAAACTTCCTGCTTCCATATCTTGATCATTAGAGATTAAATCTCCATTCTCCAATACTATTGTTCCTGTCGTATTTAAAGCGCTATTTAATGTCCAATCTCCAGCATCCCAAGTCCCGTCATCTTTCTGCGTTCCTTCAAAATTCAAATCACTAAGCAAAGTTACTGCACCAGCATCTATTGTCGCTGATGAAATCGATTTAAAATAAAATTCGCCAGAATAAGCAAAATTGGAGCCATCCATTCCTGAAAAATCAGTTGATCCGAAAATGCAAATTGGCTGATCTCCAGTAAAACTCATCAGGTTTGCATTTGTCCAAGTCATATCTAAACATTCGGCTGATTTACCTCTATCAGATATATTAACCTCGTAGCTATTGGTAACATTAGCATCATCAAAAACAACAATATCTTTACGATTTGGCAAACATCCGCCAAGCCAGTTATCTGCTGTAAACCAATCACTATCTGTATTTCCAGTCCAATAAACGGTTCCACCTACTAAATCATTAGGAAAAACCCAACCATCGTATCCTGAAATCCCAATAGATTCGGCGGCAGTAAGTGTACCAATACTTCCAATTACATTTACATCTTCAATTCTTAATCGAATCAAATCGGTTGAAGCAACATCGCATTCGAAGAAAGCAATACCGCCTTCGCCTTTGAAAGTAATGTAATCAGAACATGTTCCGTGAGCAACTAAACCTTCTGCAACTACTATTTTCTGTGTGCTTCCAGCCAAAAATAAGTATTGTTTACCTTTGCTAAATATCAACTTATCAAACTGATGATTACCTGCTATTTTTGCATTCCCGTTAAACAATAAGGATTCAAAACTTGGCTCTGTTACAATTCCTTCATTGGTTAAAAACACTTGGCCATCAGGGTAATTAAACACCACACGACCATAAGTTAGGTAATCAGAAGAGTTATTATAAAATTCAGCAGCATCTTTCGTCAATCGTATTTCTGAATTGGTACTTGTAATGGTAAAATTATTCCCTGCTACATTCCATGCTCTGGAAACGCCATCAGTAATAATAATATCCGAATTAGAAATATCAAGTGTTCGATACAAAGTACTGGTTGAAATAAATTGAGCTGTTGTAAGCTTAAAGCCTGCAGTTACAACATTACCTTCAATTAACTCTACTGTATTTAAAACCGTAAGATCAGTAGCGAATGTCCAATCTCCCGATCCGTTGAAGAATACAGGACCGATTATATCTTTGTTTAAAGCAATGGTATTTGAATTATCTCCACTAAACTGCGTGTCTCCAGAAAAATTCCAGGTACAATTACCTGCTGCAAGAGAACCATAAATCTCCATTCTATTTGTACCCTCAAGAGTTGAGTTATCGTCAATAATAAGATCCTTACATTCTGCAGGGACATCTACATTAACTACAAAAGTAGCTGGTATAATTGCATTGTTATTCCTTGAAGGCACACAACCACTGTCCCAGTTTGAAGGGGTTCCCCAATTGCCATCTCCAGCAGTTCCAATCCAGGTATAATCGGCTGAAGAAGGAGCATTAAATGTCCAATTTGTATTGTTCCCACCAAGATTGTATGAGTTGTTTGCTACAAAAGGGATTGCAGTTCCAAGAGCATTAATATTCTGAACTTTTAAATAATTAAGATTTACTGCTGCCGCCGAAATATTTCCTCCAAAAGCATCACCAATCAAATTAACATATGCAAAACACTCTCCAAGAGCAGTAAAAGTTCCCTTTACATTCTGAGTCCCATTATTGATAGAATAGGTATGCCCTGCATTTAGTGTTAAATCATTAAAATCATTTTCACCTTTTAAACTTCCATCTAAATCAAAAGTTACGTCATGAAAAGAAGTAAGTATATTGGAGCTTTCAATTGCACCTTCGTTTCCAGTAAAAACAAGATCGTAAAATTCAATACGCTTTGTTCCTGAAATTTGAATTGTGGAATTACTTGAACTAACAACAATCTTGGATGTTCCAGGATATAGGTCTAGGTTATCAGCCTGGAATGAGATGACAGGATTACCGCTTTTTTGAAGATTAACTGTTGAAGCGTTTAAATACAACTCTCGAGAAACCGAATTTTCTGAAAGAATACTACCACATGTTAATTCAGCCTCAATACTTAAGACTCCTTGATTAAAATAAATGGTATTATCCAAAAGGTCCATCGTACTGGTTATTCTCCAGCCTCCATTGTTTTCAAAATAGAAATCGCCATTAAAGGTATTTCCTCCAAAATCGATTTCATTCCCTAAGGTGTTAGCTCTAAAATAAAGTGGGCGATCCAAATCAATGATCATTTGATCATTGAATTTCACACCACCATAAATAACCAGATAATGCGCAACATTATTATCTGTTTTTAGGGTAGGAACATTCTGCACATCCCCCCAATGCATATTTAAACATCTGGCAACACTTGTAATCGTTACTTCGGCATTAGGATTTGGAAATGAAAACTGATCAAAGTAGACATTATCATCTTTATCCGGCAATAAGGCTAATGGATTCACTTTTCCACCTGGCTGATCACTCCAATGTTGAATATCATTAAAGTTACCTGATCCTCCAATCCAGTAGAAATCACGCGCTTCCGCAGACAAATAAAGAAATTGTAATATTATAATTAATAGTATACTAGTTGTATTCCTTTTCATAACAATTTGTTTTCCAATAAACCGACTTCCTAATTACCTTAGGCAGAAACATATATTCTTAGTGTTAAAGAATCATTTGTTTTGACGAGAGAAAAATAAATAAGTTTCAAATTTGGGGAAAAATTTCAACATATTGATTATTACCCCATATTATTTCGTTCAATAAAGTCCATTTTAGTGGATTATTTAACTTGTGTTCATAATTTAACTAAATTTAAACATCATTACACCTATTAATTTCAGTAGTTTATAAAAAAAAATCCCATTCTTGAACAAATTCAAAAATGGGATCAATATCCAAATAGGGATTTTATCATAAAAAATCAATTCGCTCAATATCCTCCCACTCAAAAGTCTGATATTCATCTTCTTTTAAGAACACAAGAACTCCTGCATTTTTATTTGAAACATCCGTTTGATCTCCTAAATATAACCTCTTTCCATTTTTAAGTTCAACAAGACAGTAATTATAGGCCATTGGCTTAATACTTTGAATGTTTCGGAATGGAACTGAAAAATCTAATTCATCATTTAATCCATTCAAAATCTCCGAATCCATAGCCTCATCTAAATCGTAAACAATTGTTCCTTCGTACGATTTGCCATCCTTTGTAAGTAATGTACCGAACAACCTTTTGGTTACCCTAAATTCTTTTTGACAACTTAGCTCATTCTGTGAAAATGGAATCAATTCTAAAGAAAGAAAATGGCTCCATGGGAAATCAATTCGTCCCACATTTGGAATACTTATAATTATACCTCTGTTATCTTTATTAACATCATTTTTTCCTCTTAAATCAAACTTCCGTCCAGAATGCAAACTAACTCTACTACCATTTTCAATTTTCTCGATTTCCTTTATTTTTGAAAAACTGATTGCTAAATCTCCATCTCGACTTCTTCCATCTAATTTATCGGAGCTTAATCGTTCATCATGATCCCACTGAATAAAACCTGTAAATTCACCTTTCGTAGTTATTAACTTCCCATATATAGGCTCTCCAAAATTTTCAATTCCAGATTTTGGAGGAGCTTTAAAATTGACCACATCGATTCTGTTCCAATCAATTTTAAGCAAGCCTAATTCTTGATCAATGATCCAAACCTTGGTTCCAACATCATTCGATCCACCAGTTAAATTAATGAACTTGCCATCGCGCAATTCCAAACTGACAGATTCTGAACCAGTAACAGAGATTGATTTAATATCGCCAAAACGACATGAAAATTTTCTGGCATAATCGCCCTGCAATGAATTACGGTCGCCATCTATTGTTAGCTCAATTCGATCCCAGTATTTTCTCTTTTTCAAATCTTGATTTACACGCTCTCTCGATTTAGGTAAGTATTTCACATATGGATTTTCTTCCTTTTCAGCATTAAAAACATCTGTCAAAAACACTTCTTCGTCATCCCAACGTATGGCACCACGATATACATCACCATCAACGGTAACAATATCACCAAACAAATAACACGGATAGCTTTGACTCTGAGCAATTTTAGAGCCTATTAATAGATATGTAAAAAGAAAAAAGAGTAAAATATTTTTCACTAAATTATCCATACTTCCTGATTTAATTATTATTCCATTCCGCTCGTAAGACGAAGTGAAAGGTCAAAAGTTACAGCAAATATCGATAATATATTAGGCTATTTTTTACGAAAGAGGACTTGAATGTTTTTGGACGACTCGGCAGGAGTGAAAATTTGCAGCACCTCCCAATGAGAATCATAGTTAGCAATGACTTTTTTTAAATTATAAATCTTATGCAACTTCTCCGTAATTTCATCTGGTTTATCCTTAATCTCTTCAGCAATATCCCAAGCAAAGGATTCTAATCTGAAAAAAATTGATTGGTCTTTATTCGCTAATTTAACTTCTACCTCTGCTACCTGATTATCATCACTTAGTGGAATTGGAACACATATTTCTCTCATGACTTCGAAGTTTAAAATTTTAAAAAGCAGTATTTATTCGTACTTAATGGCTTTTATTGGATCCGATGTAGCAGCCCTAAACGATTGCCATGCAACAGTAAAAAGCCCTATGAATAAGGATACAACTAACGTAACCACAAAAACCCAGATACCTATTGATAGATGATATGGAAAATCACTCAACCATAAACTTAAAGCCCAATATGATATTGGTACTGAAATTAAGTTGGCGATTAAAATCAAGCGGATAAATTCTTTGGTCAACAAATACACTAATTTATTAACGGAGGCTCCCAATACTTTTCGAATACCAAGTTCTTTAGTTCTTTGTTCTGCCATAAATGAAGACAAACCAAACAGACCAAGTGAAGCTATAAGAATACTAATTAGTGAGAATAAAGAAAATATCCACATTAATCTTTCTTCATTCTCATAATTCTCTTTCATTTGGTCTTCTAAAAAGTCATACGAAAAAGACATATTAGGACAAAATTCATCCCATACTTTCTCGATATAAGCAATACTTTCTTTTCTATTTTCTGAATTTATACGCACATACAATACTCTCTTGTGGTTTTGATCATCGGAAACAATCAAACTCATTGGCTCAACAACATCCTTTAGGGATTGATAGTGATAATCCTGAACAACACCAATCACTTCTCCTAACATCACGCCACCTGAGTCTTCTCCTTCTATTTCGACCCCCAATTGAAGTTTTTTTCCAAGTGGTCCTTTCAGCCAATGAAACTTATTAACCGCCGCCTGATTTACGATAAAAGCCGAAGCTGTGTCGGAAATAATCTCGCGATTAAAATCCCGACCTTCCAACACATTCATTCCCATCACATCGAGATAGTCAAAATCAACAACATTAAAATTTAAAGCGTATTGTTGCATTCCCTCGTTACTTTCATACAAATGAACTGTTTTCGATCCACCGAAAATAAGCATTGAACTAGAAGTTGTGACTCCCTTAATATTTGGATTTTTCTTTAATTCTGTTTTTAAAGCATCTATTCTTGTTCGCAAAACAGAATCTCGCACTACGGCTACAACTACATTTTCTTTCGTAAACCCAACATCCTTATTATTCATATAAACGAGCTGGGACGCTACTATAATTGTACCACTAATCATTATCGTAGATACCGTAAATTGCGAAATCACTAGAAGCTTTCGCAACAAACCATTAGCTCCTTTTGCTCCATTATATCCTTTTAAAATGAAGGCCGGTTGAAAAGAAGATAAATACAGTGCCGGATAACTTCCAGATATAATGCCCAAAATAACGGCAAGAATAACATTGAACAAAATTACCTCAGGAGTTGTGAAAACACTCAACACAAGATCCTTATCAACCAACTGATTGAAAAATGGCAAAAGCAGTTCGACACAAATCAATGCTATAATTAAGGCAAAGACAGTTAATGAAATACTTTCAAACATAAACTGTCGAATAATATTTTCACGTTGTGCTCCAACTACTTTACGAATACCAACTTCTTTGGCTCGTTTCGACGACCTAGCAGTCGCCATATTCATATAATTTATACTTGCAATTGAAAGAATAAAAATGGCAATAACCGATAATATATAAATGTATTTTATATTTCCAGTTGGTGCATCCCACTGTAGTTGAGATCTTAGATGAATATCTGCAAGCTTCTGAACAATCAATTTATAATCAACCCCCAACTGATCTCCCAAAGCTTTCATGTATTTATCGTAATAGCCAGGAAATCGCTCTAATAAAATATCAGAATTGGCCTTTTCATTTAAAAGCAGATAGGTATAATTGCTAAATGACCAAAACGATAGTGGTTGTTGACTATTAAATGCCTCAGGTCCCCTAATAGCCTCCAGTGATTTCATGGAGTAAAAAGCATGAAATCTGAAATGACTGTTAGCGGGTAAATTTTTCATTACACCACTTACCGTGTAAGGAGTATTTTCACCTATATGTAAAACTTTACCTATAGGATCTTCATCACCAAAGTATTTGTTTGCCAAAGTCTCATTCAAGACTATCGTATATGGTTGTGTTAATGCTTTTTTAGGATCTCCTTTTAACAGTGGGAAACTAAATATTGTGAACACAGATGAATCAGCATAGGATATTCTTTCCTCGTAAAATTCTTTTTCTCCATATTTAAACTGCTGTCTTCCAGACTGTCGAAAACGCACAAATCCCTCAACCTCTGGAAATTCTTCAACAAAAGTAGGCCCAAATGGCAAGGCTGATGTTGCAGTTCGATCTCTCTTCCCACTTATGGTAAAATCAGAACCAACACGAACAATACGCTTGTGGTTCACATTGTATTTATCGTATGATAATTCTTCTTGAACAAACAACAATATTAATATCGTACACATTAACCCCACAGACAAACCAACCACATTTATTGCAGTATAAAACTTGTTTCTGGAAAAATTCCGAAAAAGGGTAATGAAGAAATTCTTAACCATTCTTGTTCAATTAAATTAATGAGGATATTTATTCTCTACGAGTCCATCATACGAATATTAATTATTTATAGTTTTTGTCTCATATTTTCTGTTACAACATGCCCATCAAACAATTGAATAATTCGATGACTTCTATCGGCATCAGAAGGTGAGTGAGTTACCATGATTATTGTTGTTCCCTCTTCATTTAATTGAGTTAACAAATTCATTACCTCTTCTCCATTTGCCGAATCTAAATTACCAGTAGGCTCATCGGCCAAGATTAATTTTGGATTTGAAATAACTGCACGCGCTATGGCGACTCTTTGCTGCTGTCCTCCAGAAAGCTGCTGTGGAAAATGCTTAGCTCTGTGGGCAATGTTCATTCTTTCTAATGCTTCATTCACTCTTCTTTTTCGTTCCGAACCTGAAACTTTCATATACAAAAGAGGCAATTCAACATTCTCAAAAACAGTCAACTCATCAATTAGATTAAAACTCTGAAAAACAAAACCAATATTCTCTTTACGCAAATTCGTTCTTTGTCTTTCTGTATAATTTTCAACCTGAAAGCCAGCAAAATGAAGTTCTCCCTCACTAGGGTTATCAAGCAAACCAATAATATTTAACAAAGTAGATTTACCACATCCGGAGGGTCCCATAATGGCTACAAATTCTCCCTGATTAATTTCCAGATTGACATTATTCAATGCTGTTGTTTCCACTTCATCAGTCCTGAAAACTTTAACCAAATTTTTAGTATTAATCATAGCTTTATCTTTTATAAAAATTCACTTATTCATATTTTAATATTCTTGCAGGTGCTTTTTGCGCTAAGCTATAAATTTGTCGATATACCGTTAACAAAGTTATTGATAATGAAATCACTCCTGCCAAAATAAAAATTCCAATCCCAATATCTATTCGATACGCAAATCCTTTTAACCACCATTCCATTGCAAAATACGCCAGTACCCATGCAATTACATTTGATAACATCACCCACTTAAAAAATTCCTTCAACAACAAACTAAATACAATATCCATATTTGCTCCAAACACTTTTCGTAGTGCCATTTCTCTTGACTTTCGTTCTGTAACGAAAGACACCAATCCGAATAATCCTAAACTAGATATAATAAATGCAATCAATGTAAAGGATAAAAATATCTTACTCATTCTAGATTCTGCCAAGTAAAAATATTTAAAATCCTCTTCAAGAAATCTGTAAGTAAAAGGAATATCTGGAACCAATTGATCCCATACTCTTCTTATTTTATTTATTATTGGCTGTGCATCATCAGCTATTCGTATGCCAATATATTTGAAAGCATCTGGTTGACGCATCATTATTAATGGCTCAACACCTACTTGTAAACTGTTAAAATTAAAATCTTTTACGATCCCAATCACCTCTCCCGAATATCCCCAAATGGTAACAGATTCACCAATTGTTTGAATCATATTCATTTTTTGAGCTGCCGACTCATTGATGATAAACTTTAAACTATCCTCTCCATGTATTTTTGAGAAACCTCTTCCTTGAATAACATCCATTTCAAAGGTTTCAATAAAATCGTAATCGACAAAAGACAATTGAAATAATACATCTTCTGAACTAACTAATTTCCCTGGCCATTCAACATCCCAGGTTGAATTGCTAAAATTAACCGGCATTTGATTGGCTGCTGTAATCCACGAAACGCCAGAAATCTTAACCAACTCCTTTTTCAAATCAGCATATACCGATTCAAAATCATCACCCATTTCAATATAAATCAAATCATCTTTATTGTAGCCAATATCTGACTCCTGCAAAAACTTCAATTGCTGATATATAATCCCAGAGCATATAAAGAGTATGATCGACATTGTAAATTGAATTACAACCAAAACTCTTCGCAGACGGGCTGAATCTTTTCTTAATCCACCTCGAACCACCTGAATAGGTATAAAAGAGGACAAAAATAAAGCAGGATAACTTCCTGAAACAATTCCTGTTAGAAATACAACTAGACCAACACTAAACAAAAAATTAAAATCACTAAAGCTCAAACTTAAACTCCTATTGGTCAAATCACTAAAAACAGGCAACAATAACTCAACCAAAACAATTGCTATTCCTAAGGATATGAAAGTAAAAAAGATCGACTCTCCCAAAAATAAACTTATCAGACCTTTTCTTTGGGCGCCGACAACCTTACGTATCGCAACCTCTTTTGATCTTCTTTCTGATCGAGCTGTTGCCAAATTCATGTAATTAAAACAAGCAATAAGCAGTATTAAAACCGCAACAAACAAAAATACACGAACATACCAAACTCCACCTACTCGGCTGTCATCAATGGCATGAAGGTGATAATTACTAAATGCTTGCAATGCTAATTCAACGTTAGAACTTGGAATTCTAGCTTTGATAAATTTCCTTAATTTCTCAGAAATACCAACTGGCTTTGCATCTTCCCCTAGCCTAATAAAAGTATGAAAAGAATTTGCTTCCCAATCTGATAAATCATACTCCCAAAAATCTTCAAAAAAAGAAAAGGGAATCAAAAAATCAAAACTAATTGATGAATTTGCTGGAGGATTCTGAATAACAGCAGTAACCTCATATCTATATTTTGAATTAACTTCAATTAATTCTCCAATTGGATCTTGATCTCCAAAATATTTGTTCGCCAATTTCTCCGTAAGAACAATTGAATAATCACTCTTTAAAGGATTTTCTTTCTCCCCCTTTATTATTGGGAATGAGAAAATTTTAAAAAAATCAGGATCTACAACCTTACCGCCATTCTCCACAAAACTTTCTCCATCAACAGATAGAATCAATTGTCCCCATGTACTAACCAATCGAGTAGAATAGTTAATCTCTGGAAATGATTTCTTTATTGACTCTGCTAATGGTGAAGGTGTTGAATAAACAGAAAAAACATCGCCATCTGCATAATTTTGATTCTCATAAACGCTATAAACTTGATCGATATTCTCATGAAAATCATCAAAGCCCGTTTCGTAATCAACCCATATTAAAATGAGTAAAGTACAAGTTATACCTGTTGCCAAACCTAAAATATTCACCAAAGAATAAACTTTTTGTCGGTACAGACTTCTCAAAACGGTATTCAATAGAATTTTCAGCATTAGCTTATTTTAAGACCAACTTATCAACATCACCATATGATTCATACCCGTTAGCAACAACTTTTTCTCCTGGGGCTAATCCTTCTAAAACTTCATAGTATTTCGGATTTTGATTGCCTAATTTAATTGCTCTTTTGATTGCAAAACTGCCACTTGGATCAATAACAAATATCCACTGTCCACCAGTACTTTGAAAAAATCCACCACGAGGAATCAATATCGCCTCTCTAGGCTCGCCAAGTTCAATCTTTGTTCGAAAAGTTTGTCCTGTTCGAATACCAGAAGGTAATTCTCCAATAAATTTCATATCAATCTCAAACTGACCACCCCGAACTTCAGGATAAACCTTATATACTATCAAATTATACTCTTTGCCACTAAATTTAAATTTAGCTTTTAATCCCTTACTTAAACGAGCAATGTAAAGCTCATCCACCATGGCATTAATTTTATAATTATCAAGAACATTAACCTGTCCTAATCGCTGACCTCTAGCCTTCGACTCACCTAATTCTGCATTTAGGGAACCTAACTGACCTGTAACAGGAGCTTTAACATTCAAATTCTGAAGTTTTGCACGAACCAACTCAAGATTATTTTCCATATTTCTTAGGTTGGCATCCAAACGTTGAATCTGTATTGTTCTTGCTAAGGAATCTGTTCTTTGTCTCAACAACAGTAGATCCTTTGATTGCTGAAAATATTTAAAATTATCATTAGATTCATCGAATTCTTCCCTAGAAATAAGATCCTTCTCATAAAAGATTTTATTTCTTTTAAAAGCTCTTCTACTTTTAGACAAACTCAATTCAATGTCCAACAAGCTTCTTTTAATACTCAAACGATCCTGCTGCATACTCAAACGAGTATCTCTTAATCGATTTACTTGTTCGGTAAAAGCTGCTTCCGAATTCAAAATTTGAAGATTTAACTCTGAATTACTTAAACGAAGAATGACATCTCCCTTTTGGACCATACTTCCTTCTTCCAACAAAATCTCCTCAACACGACCACCTTCAATTGCGTCTAAATACACAGTGGTTATCGGATTCACCGTCCCTGTTCTAGCAATATACTCCTGAAAATGATCCGATTGAACTTCTGCGATCGATAACTTATCTCTATCCACTCGTAAGCGAGAACCTGGTTCTCCTAAAAAGGCTGCATATAATATAATTACAGCTAAAACAGCTCCTGCCAAATACCAATTCTTCTTTTGTAAATACCAGGGTTTCTTTTCGATAATTCTATCCATTATTTTTTTGACTTCTTTAATCCTTTTTCAAACACATGCAGAATATAACCACTATCATGCCAAAACACTTTTAACATTGATTAACAATTCATTAAAAAAGTCAAACCTACTGATATACATGACACTGTGAACGAAAACAATACAAACAGTGTACGTATGCGAACATTTTTCTTTTAATTCTGAATTAATAATGATACCTTGAATTCATATTTACACAATATAACCCGAACCGACAAATTAGTTTTCAATTATGGCAAATCAAAAAAACGGAAAAATACTAGCTATAGATGACAATGAAGACATCCTCTTCTCTTTAAAGCTTCTTCTAAAGCAACACGTGGAATTAATCAATACAGAATCTAATCCAGAAATGATTCCAAAACTAATGAAACAGGATCATTACGATGTGATTTTATTAGATATGAATTTTACGAAAGATGCAATTAGTGGACAGGAAGGATATCATTGGTTAAACAAAATATTAGAAATTGATCCACAAGCTGTTGTTTTATTTATTACGGCATATGGTGATATTGAAAAATCAGTCAAAGCAATTAAAGCTGGCGCTACTGATTTTATACTTAAACCATGGCAAAATGAAAAGCTTCTTGCTACAATTTCTTCAGCTATAAAATTACGCAGATCGAAAGATGAAGTTAGCGAATTGAAAACCAAACAAAAGGAATTAAACGCTGTTCTTGATCAACCTTTTAACGATTTTATTGGAACTTCTCCTGAAATGCAGCAAGTGTTCTCTACCATTACTAAGGTTGCGGTTACTGATGCCAATGTTTTAATTCTCGGAGAAAATGGCACAGGAAAAGAACTTGTTGCCAGAGCATTACATCGAAATTCAGCTCGTAAAGATGAAGTTTTTGTAAGCGTTGACTTGGGGTCAATTAATGAAAACTTGTTTGAAAGCGAATTATTTGGCCATGTAAAAGGTGCCTTTACAGATGCAAGAACCGATCGACCAGGAAGATTTGAAATAGCATCTGGCGGAACCTTATTTTTAGATGAGATAGGCAATTTGAGTTTGCCAATGCAGGCAAAACTACTTACTATCTTGGAACGCAGAGAAGTTATTCGCGTAGGATCAAACAAACCAATTCCTATTGATATCCGCTTGATTTGCGCTACTAACATGCAACTAAAACAAATGGCATCTGAAGAAAAATATCGTCAGGATTTACTCTATCGAATCAATACGGTTGAAATTACACTTCCTGCTCTACGAGAGAGATATGAGGATATACCACTGTTGGCAAATCACTTTTTGGAAATCTATTCAAAGAAATACAAAAAAGGAATTAACCCGCTTTCGAAAGGCTGCTTAAATAAATTATACGATTACAGTTGGCCAGGAAATGTAAGGGAACTTCAACACCTGATGGAACGCGCCATAATTATGGCTGATGATCGAAATCTAGACCCTAATGATTTTCAAGTTAGCACTGAACGAAATGGTCAAGAAGATGTAGAATTCGATTCTTATAATCTTGAAGAGGTTGAAAAAAATATCATTCAAAAAGTTTTAAAAACAAACAAAGGGAATATTTCAAAAGCGGCTGGCGAATTAGGCCTTACTCGAACATCTCTTTATCGCAGATTAGAAAAATATGGTTTATAAAAGCTTCCGTGTCAATTTCATAATAAGAATTATCGTTCTTTCTGCAACGATATTCTTATTGTTTTATCTAGTTGCAAAAAAGAGCTTATACTTTACTGCAAGCTTAACTCTTATTGCCATCGTTTATCAGATAATAGAAATTATTAAATATGTGGAAAAAACCAACCGCTTACTTAAGAATTTCCTTGAATCGATTCGATACTCCGATTTCACACGTAACTTTCAAGTCCAAGGTCTTGGTAGCTCGTTTGACAAACTACAAGAGTCATTTAATGCCGTTATTACTGATTTTCAAAAAATAAGAGCGGAAAAAGAAGAACATTACTTTTACCTGCAGACCGTAATACAGCACATTGGAATTAGTTTAATTGCTTTTCACAAAGATGGAAAAGTAGAGATGATAAACAATGCGTCTAAAAAGCTCTTTCAAGTTAGTAATCTAAAGAAAATACAAGACTTAAGCTCCTTTAGTCAAGAGTTGGTTGACAACCTTTTAAGCCTGAAGCATGGTGAGAATACACTTATCAAAGTCGTCGACAATGAAGACATTCTGAAACTGTCAGTTTATGCTACCGAATTCAAAATCAATAACAGACAAGTTGTTTTGGTTTCAATTAAAAACATCCAATACGAATTGGAAGAACAAGAAATTGAATCATGGCAAAAATTGATTCGAGTATTGACGCATGAAATCATGAACTCCATTACGCCGATCTCATCGCTTTCTACAACGCTTACAACAATCTTAGATGACTTTGGTGCAAACAACACTAACAAGTTCCAAGATGACGATCTAGAAACATTAAACGAGGTTAAAATGGCTCTTGAAACCATTCACAAAAGAAGTTCAGGTCTTTTGCATTTTGTTGATACCTATCGCAACCTTACCAAAATACCAAAACCTAGCTTTGGCATTTTTCAGGTTCAAAAATTATTCGATAACATTCATCGCTTAATGGCCGAAGAAATAAAAAGAAAAGGCATCGAATGCGATATCAGTATCAATCCAGAGTCTATTGAACTTTCGGCCGACGAACAATTATTAGAGCAGGTACTCATCAATCTTATTAAAAACTCGATACACGCTTTAGAACAAACCGAAAATCCTAAAATAGAGATGAAAGCCTTTATGAATAAAAGAGGGCGGATATCAATTCAAATTAGCGATAATGGACAAGGGATTATTAAAGAAGTATTAGACAAGGTATTTATCCCATTCTTTACCACCAAACCAAAAGGTTCTGGAATTGGTTTAAGTCTATCAAAACAAATTTTACGATTGCATGGCGGAACAATAACTGCACAATCTGTTCCTAATGAAAAAACTAGTTTCACACTTACATTTTAACATTTTTTAACATTGAAATAATTTTAAATTAACAAATTCTTTCGCTAAATTTAAAGGGCAAATCAATTTCTAACCATTAATAAAAACTTTAGAGCATATGACTAAAACCATAACATTCAATGAGTTGAGAAAGATTAAAGATCGTTTGCCAGATGGAAGTATGCAAAGGATTGCGGAAGAATTACAATTAGAAGTAGAAACAGTTAGGAATTATTTTGGTGGAACAAAAGGTAAAAGCACTGGAATTCACGTTGAACAAGGACCTTATGGCGGTATTGTTGAACTAGATGACACAACAATTCTAAATAGCGCTTTTCGTATTTTGGAAAATGCCTAATATTTGTAAACATCAATAAATTAAAAAACAGGGCTGTTGATTCATTTCAACAGCCCTGTTTTTTATATCCTTTATTTCATCTCTTAAAGAGCTTCTTTCTTCTCGCTATGCAATTTATTAAAAATGATTGCCAAGTTAGAATACAAAGTAGTATTCTGAACAATGATATCTTCCGGCACCTTAATTCTTGCAGGTGTAAAATTCCAAATTGCCTTAATACCCCATGCAACCATTAAATCGGCAACTGTCTGAGCATTTTCAGCTGGAACAGTGATTATTCCCATTACGACCTTCATTTCTTGCGCTAAATCGCGAAATTGATCAATATGAAAAACCTCCACATCATTAATCTTACGACCAATTGTAGATGAATTTACATCAAAAGCTGCAACAATATTCAATCCAAAATGCGATAAACCACTATCATGAAGCAATGCAGATCCTAAAGATCCAGCTCCAACCAAGAAAGCGTTATCCATAATCGTAAAGCCAAGAAAGTCAGACAAAACGTCAACCAGTGCCTTTACCTCATAACCTACTCTAGTTTTTCCAACAATAGTAGTATACGATAAATCTTTTGTTACCTGTGTGGGGTCAATATTCATGTAGTTAGCAATCTGAGTCGATGACACAAACTGCTGACCTTTCCTTAACAATCCCTCAGCAAATGCCAAGTAGGACGGCATGCGACGTATAGTCGGCTCAGGAACCCCCTGATTTTTTTTAGAACTTTGAACCATAGTTTCTTTCTTACACCTAAAACGAAAACAAAAGTAACCAAGTTTTTATTAAAGAAAAAATTCTTTAATGGTTTTTTTTGTAATACAAGTTATTCTTTGAGTAAATGGCGCTGGGGATAAAATAAGGATTCTTCTTAAATCCTTATAATAGTGGGCGATATAGGATTCGAACCTATGACCCCTTGGGTGTAAACCAAGTGCTCTGAACCAACTGAGCTAATCGCCCTTAACGGGTGCAAATATAAACAGAAAATATTAGCACCGCAATAAATTTATAGCTTTTGTTTAAACGACTTCTGCAACTACAAAAGTACTACCTCCAACAAATATCAAATCATTTTCATTCGAATTATCTTTGGCTGACCTCAAAGCTAAACTCACTGTTTCGTAGGTGTTACCATTCAAACCAAACGCTTTTGCTTTCTTCGCTAATACATTCTGATCTAATGCTCTAGGAATATTTGCCCGGGTAAAATAGTAGTTCGCACTTTTAGGAATTAGCTTTAAAATATCATCAATATTCTTATCATCAACAACACCAAAAACAATGTGTAGATTTCTGTAATCCATAGATTCTATTTGCGATATTATTTCTTTAATACCAGCAACATTATGCCCAGTATCACAAATAACCAAAGGATCCTTACTAATTGTGTACCAGCGTCCTAATAAACCTGTATCTGCAACAATATTCGACAAACCATGTTTAATAGCACTGTTTGCTATTTTAAGTCCTTGTTGAATCAATTTATCGCAAACGCACAATGCTGTTCTTATATTTTTAACCTGATAACTACCTAACAAATCACAATTTATTCTTACTTCTTCGTTCTTCGATATACTTCGATAAATTATATGTCGATGATGATCCCTTAATTCTGAAGACTTAATTTCATACTTATCCTCAGAATAAATAAGTTCTGTATTTTTAACTGCTGAAAAACGTTCAAAAACTGGAAAGGTTTCTTCTTGCTTCTCTCCTACAACAACCGGGACATTCGTTTTTATAATTCCTGCTTTTTCGCCAGCTATTTGAGTGATATCATTACCCAACAAATTGGTATGATCTTTACTTATATTGGTTATTACCGATACCAAGGGATTGATAATATTTGTAGAATCTAATCTCCCTCCTAAACCAACTTCAACAACAGCAATATCGACCTTTTGATCTGCAAAATATTCAAAAGCCATTGCAACGGTCATTTCAAAAAATGAAGGACACAATTCTTCAAATTTCTCACGATGTTCAGCTATAAATTTCACCACATGATCTTCAGTAATCATCTCTCCATTTATTTTTACACGCTCTCGAAAATCACGTAAATGAGGAGAAGTATACAATCCGACCTTGTAACCTGACGCCTGCAATACCGAAGCTACAGCATGAGACACCGAACCTTTTCCATTTGTGCCTGCAACATGAATGGTCTTAAATTCCTTATGCGGATGATCAAAATACTCATCAAGAGCCAAGGTTGTATCCAAGTTTGCCTTGTAAGCAGCTTTCCCTGTGCGTTGATACATAGGGAGTTTAGTAAACATGTAATCTAATGTTTCTTTGTAATTCATTTTCAAAACTCCAGTAATATAAATGATTTTACAAAGAAGAATAAAATTTCTTAAAAATTCCTTTAACAAGTTGAATTTCCTACATTTTTTGCTAATTTAATAGTAGGAAATACTACTGTTTAATTGAAAAAATCAATCGATAAAAAATAACAAAAGCGAACAAACTTGCTTCAAAAGGTATAACAAATTAAACACAAGTGTTTTGCAATCACTGTAAAGTAAATATACGACAGTCAATCCCAGTCGAAATTAACCTCTAACACCATTCATTATGGCAAAACTCAAAAAGATTTTCGTACTCGACACTAATGTGATTCTTCATGACTTTAATTCCATTTATAATTTTGAAGAAAATGATGTTGTAATCCCAATAACAGTTCTAGAGGAATTGGATAAATTTAAAAAAGGGAATGATCAAATAAATTATCATGCTCGTGAATTTACCAGAGAACTAGATCGAATTTCTGGTGATTTACTTTTTACTAAAGGCGTTCCACTTGGAAATAAACTAGGGAAATTATCGGTCGAAACAGGGAAAGAATTTTCAGTTCAAATGAAAAACTCTTTTCAAGAGAACATTCCTGACCATCGCATTCTTGCAATAGCTGAATATTTGCACAATGAAACCAAAAGAAAAAAGGTCATTCTGGTTACCAAGGATATCAATTTAAGAATGAAAGCCAAATCCTTAGGTATACCTGCTGAGGATTATAAAAATGATCAGGTTAAAGATCTTGAGGATGTTATTAATTTAGGAATTACAACCATTGAAAATTTCGACGACGCCAAAATTTCTCAACTCTATAAATCACATGAAGGAATACCGGAGGAAGACTTAGGCTTTGAAAAAACAATAAATGGTCATGAATATTTTATTTTAAAAAATAATTCATCAAGCGCCTTAGCTCATTTTGATCCAGTTGAAAAGACCATGTCTCGAGTTGAAAAGCCAAATGCATATGGTATTTATCCTCGAAATGCTGAACAAACCTTCTCTATGCATGCTCTTTTAGATCCTAAAATATCATTAGTTGCACTTACGGGAAGAGCTGGAACTGGTAAAACATTATTAGCCTTAGCTACTGCCCTGCAGCAAATAGATATGTACGATCAAATCTTTCTTGCTAGACCTATTGTTGCACTTGCAGATAAGGATTTAGGCTATTTACCAGGTGATGCCAAAGAAAAAATTGGTCCTTACATGCAACCTCTTTTCGATAATCTAAGCGTAATTAAGCACAAGTTTAACATTCACAGCAAGGAATATCTTAAAATAGACGAATTGCTTAAAGATGATCGACTACAAATCACACCTTTAGCATACATAAGAGGTAGAAGCCTTTCAAATACATTCTTTATTGTTGATGAAGCTCAAAATCTTACGCCTCATGAAATTAAAACGATTATAACAAGAGCTGGAGAAGGTACCAAGATGATTTTTACCGGGGATATAGAACAGATTGATTCTCCTTATTTAGATAAAAAATCGAACGGCTTAGCCTATTTATCAGACCGCATGAAAGGTCAAGATATTTTCGCCCATGTCAACCTTCTGAAAGGAGAAAGAAGTCACCTTGCAGATCTAGCAAGTAGTCTTCTATAAATGTATTAATTGGATTAGTGAGAAAATTCCATTAAATTAATTACTACAAAATTTGAAAATATTGTTTCAGTAATTAATCATGATATTTTAATAACAACTCAAGTTTATGTAGTAATTAATTTTCGGATACTGATAACCTAATTGTACTCCTATGAAAATAATGAAATTTGCCGCCATTGATATCGGATCGAATGCTATCCGATTGTTGTTTATGAATGTGTTTGAAGAAGGTGGTAATACTCACTTTAAAAAATCTTCCTTAATACGAGTTCCTATTCGATTGGGAACCGATACTTTCATTGATAAATTTATTTCTCCTGCCAAAGAAGAAAAAATGATTAAGGCAATGAAAGCTTTTCGAAACCTTATGGAAGTTCATGAAATTGTGAGCTATCGTGCTTGTGCAACCTCTGCAATGAGGGAAGCGGCAAATGGAATTGACATTATCAAACGAATAGAAAAAGAGGCAAATATTACAATTGATATTATTGCTGGCAAAGAAGAGGCAAGTATCATATTTGATAATAAAATAGCAGACAAGCTAGATCCTTCTAGAGACTATTTATATGTTGATGTGGGTGGAGGTAGTACTGAAATAACACTATTCTCAAAAGGAATTTGTACTTTTTCAGCTTCATTTAATGTTGGAACAATTAAAATTCTACGCGATTGTGTTCCAAAAGGTGAATTCATTCGTATTAAAGAATGCTTGCTAGATGTCTGTCCTAATTGTGAAGACGTTGAAATTATTGGTTCTGGAGGAAACATCAACCGGTTGGTAAAACTCTCCGCACCAAAAAAGGACAAGTTTCTAAGCTATCATGAATTAAAATACATTTACGAAGAGCTAAAACAGTGTTCTCAAGATGAATTAATGATTGGTTATGACATGAATCCAGACAGAGCTGATGTTATTATTCCGGCTGCCACCATCTTCCTTAGCATTATGGAATGGGCGAAAGCAGATAAGATTCACGTACCTAAAATTGGAGTAACCGATGGTATTGTTCATCAACTTTACAAAGAATATAAAAGCAAGACCCTATTAATTAGCTGAAAAAGCAATTCTTTTTTATAAATTTGCAACTTAATTAATTTAGATATTTTGAACTATTTCAATACTGCTTTGAAATGGTTCATTTGTTTTAGCAGTGAGCTGATTTTCAGCTCATCGCAATTCATCAGCAAGAAGGGGAGAAAATATGTTGCAAGGTAAAAAAGTTGCATTCTACACATTAGGTTGCAAGCTTAATTTTTCGGAAACATCAACCATTGGTCGATCATTTAAAGAAATGGGCTTCGAAACAGTTAAGCATTCAGAAAAAGCTGATATTTACGTCATAAATACTTGTTCTGTTACCGACCAAGCGGATAAAAAATGCAGACAAGCTATTAAAAAGGTTATCAAAACTAATGCAAACGCATTTATAGCTGTAATTGGTTGCTACGCTCAATTAAAACCAGAAGAAATCTTATCTATTCCTGGTGTTGATTTGGTACTAGGTGCAAATGAGAAATTCAATATCCATAAATATATTGATCATCTTGAGAAAAAAGGAACTGGAGAATTACATCCCTGTGAAGTAGGATCAGTAAAAGATTTCCACACTTCATATTCTATGGGAGACAGAACGCGCTGTTTTCTTAAAATCCAAGATGGATGCAATTACTACTGCACCTATTGCACAATTCCTTATGCAAGAGGAAACAGCCGTAACAATAGCATAAAAGAAACTGTAGAACAAGCTAAAAAAGTAGCTGAACAAGGCGCTAAAGAAATCATATTAACAGGAGTAAACATAGGTGATTTTGGACAAAGCACTAAGGAAACCTTTCTTGACCTAATCAAAGAACTAGAAAAAGTAGAAGGGATTTGTCGATTTCGAATTTCTTCCATTGAACCCAACTTACTGAGCAATGAAATTATCGAATTTGTTGCCCAGTCGGATAAGTTCGTCAATCATTTTCACATTCCGCTGCAGGCAGGTTCTAACAAGGTGTTGAAACTAATGAAAAGAAGGTACGATAGAGAATTATTTGCTCAGCGAATCGAAAAAATTAAATCACTTCTACCCGATGCCTTTATTGGTGTTGATGTAATAGCTGGCAGTCGTGGGGAAAACGAAGAAGACTTCGACGACGCTTACCGATTCATTAATGAATTACCAATTAGCCAACTTCATGTTTTCCCTTATTCGGAAAGACAGGGAACAAAGGCTCTTGAAATTAAAGAATCTGTTTCTGTTCCCGAAAGAAAACGCAGAGCAAAAATGCTTCAAATCCTTTCAGAGAAAAAATTAAGAGCATTTTATGAAGAGAATATCGGCAAAGAGGAGGAAGTGCTTTTTGAAGGCTATAATGATAAAGGGAAAATGTACGGATTTACAAAAAACTACATTAAAGTAGAAATACCATACAAACAAAACTTTAGTAACGAGTTAGCTTTTGCTAAATTGCAGGATATTAATTCAAATGGTAATGTTACCGGATTATTAGTGAACGAAAATCAATTTCAATTCAAACCTATTCTTGAATAATTTACCATACCATGATCAATCTTAAGGAACTTTGTTTTAAAACAAACGACATTGCTCGTAAAGTTGGAGCCTTTATCAAGGAACAACAAAGTAAAATTAAATCGGATGTAATTGAAGTTAAGGGAATACATGATTTTGTAACTTATGTAGATAAAACTGCCGAAGAACAAATCGTTGCTGAACTGAAACTAATACTTTCGGATGCTGGCTTTATTGCCGAAGAAGGAACAGAAACCTTCAGAGCTGAAAAATACAACTGGATTATTGATCCTTTGGATGGAACAACCAACTACATTCATGGCCTATCTCCTTTCGCGGTTAGCATCGCTTTAATGGAATATGACGAAATTGTTTTGGGTGTTGTTTATGAAATAAGTCTTGACGAATGTTTTTACTCGTGGAAAGGTGCATCTGGCGCATTCTTGAATGGCAAAACAATTCAAGTTTCTAATGCAAAAACCATCGATGCCAGTTTAATTGCTACCGGCTTTCCATATTACGATTACGACCAACTGAAAACTTTCATGGCTTCATTGGAATATTTCATTATTAATTCACACGGTGTTCGTCGTCCAGGTTCTGCCGCTACCGATTTAGCTTATGTATCTTGTGGTAGATTTGAAGCATTTTATGAATACAGTCTTCAGCCTTGGGATGTTGCAGCAGGTTCGTTTCTAGTTCAACAAGCTGGTGGAAAGGTTTGTGACTTTAAAGGAGACACCAATTATATTTTTGGCAAAGAAATAATAGCTAGTAATGCCTTAGTTCACGATGAATTTAGAAATACTGTTAATAAGTTCATGGTGAAGTAAAACTGTCATTTTTTTTTGTACTTTCAGCGCATATTTAAAATATTCATAACTTATAATGATAAAATTTCTGTCCTATATTGTTTACGGATTGGTTAGATTGATCAGTTATCTTCCCTTCCCAGTTCTTTATGTTTTTTCAGACATTGTGTATTTCTTTGTTTGCTACATTCTTCGCTATCGAAGAAAGGTAATTACAGACAATCTTAAAAATTCGTTTCCAGAAAAATCAGACGAAGAAATTCATAAGATTAGAAAAGAATTCTACAGCCATTTCTGCGACACATTTATTGAGACTATTAAGCTTTGGACCATAAGTGAAGAAGAAATGAAGAAGCGCTGTAAATTTCTTAATCCTGAGATATTTGACAGATACAAAGAACAAAATAAAAATGTGATTACTATTTTAGGTCACTACGGAAATTGGGAGTGGCTAACCTCTTTTGCTATTTGGAGAGATGCAAATTACTTGCCGGTATACAAACCTCTTCACAACCAAGTGTTTGATCAAATGTTTCTTAAAATAAGAAAACGTTTTGGTGCTATTCCTGTTGCAAAAGACGATACACTGCGCACCATGATTAGGTATCGTAATGAGAAAAAACTATCTGCAACCGTTTTAATTGGTGATCAAACTCCTAAGAAAAAAAGCATCAGTTACTGGACTAAATTTTTAAATCAGGACACTGCAATTTTGATTGGCACAGAGAGAATTGCTAAAAAACTCGACCAAGCCGTTGTTTTTATTAAAATGAACAAAATAAAAAGAGGCTATTATGAAGTTGATCTTATTCCTCTTTTCGATAATCCTAAAGAAACAGCAGAATTCGAAATAAGCGAAAAACACACTCGTGTTCTTGAAGATATTATCAAAGAAAATCCAGCTTACTGGCTATGGTCACACAAGCGTTGGAAGCATAAGAAAGAAACAGCTGAATGAATAAAATAGCAGTAGTCATATTAAATTGGAACGGGAAAAGCTTACTTGAAAAGTTTCTGCCATCTGTTGTTGAATATTCACAAAGAGAATGGGCCGAAGTTATTGTTGCTGATAATGCTTCAACAGATGACTCTATTTCCTTTTTAAAT
This sequence comes from Labilibaculum sp., assembly GCA_016342745.1. Classification (GTDB taxonomy): domain Bacteria; phylum Bacteroidota; class Bacteroidia; order Bacteroidales; family Marinifilaceae; genus Paralabilibaculum; species Paralabilibaculum antarcticum. Next base: position 480,999 of record JAEINT010000001.1, on the reverse strand, counting down.
ACTGAATATCCAAACATTCAAGTAATTCAGCTAGAAGAAAATTACGGCTTTGCAGACGGGTACAACAGAGCGCTAGACCAATTATCGCATACTTATTTTGTTCTCCTAAACTCAGATGTAGAAGTTAGTTCCAACTGGCTTGATCCTATTTACGAAACTTTTGAGAACAATGCAGATATTGCTGCAGCACAGCCAAAAATAAAAGCCTATCACCAGAAGGATTCTTTTGAGTATGCGGGTGGTGCTGGTGGCTTCATAGACTACTTAGGCTATCCTTTTTGCAGAGGTAGAATATTAGATAATATTGAAGTTGACAACAAGCAATACGACTCACAAAAAGAAATATTCTGGGCTAGTGGAGCCTCTTTATTCATTAGATCGGAAGTGTATAAAGCTGCAGGTGGTTTAGATGCTGATTTTTTTGCTCACATGGAGGAAATTGATCTGTGTTGGCGAATTAAAAATCGTGGTTACAAAATTATCGTAGAACCAAAATCAACAGTGTATCATGTTGGTGGAGCCACTCTTCCAAATCATAGCTCAAAAAAATTATTCCTTAATTTCCGCAACAATCTTTTCATGTTGCACAAAAATTTACCAGGAAATAAGCTTTACACTACATTTTTAACCAGAATGCTACTCGATGGTGTTGCAGCCCTTAAATTTCTAATTGGAGGTGAGTTTTCGCATTTTTCAGCAGTGTTTAAAGCACACATGTCATTTTATGCTAGCCTTTCAAAATCTAGAAAAAAGAGGAAAAGCCTACTTCCAAATGTAAGTACAAATAATCATTCTGAAATTTATAAAAACAGTATTATTTTTGATTATTACTTAAGGAAGAAACAGCATTTTACTGACCTAAACTTCTAAAAAACAAAGTTATTAACTCTGTGTTGAAAACTTTAAACCGATGATAGCCACTAGGAGTAAAAGTAAAAAAAATACTCTTGCGAAATGAACCGGTTCACCAAATAGAACAATACCTAATACAGCTGTTGAGAAAGCACCAATTCCTGTCCAAACAGCATAAGCCGTTCCGATAGGTAAATTCTTAACTGCTAAAGCGAGAAAATACAGACTAATTGCCATTGCAATAACAGTAATCACACTTGGCCATAGCTTTGTAAATCCTTGTGTGTATTTCAATCCGATTGCCCAAACAGCTTCAAACAAACCAGCAATTATTAAATAAATCCACGCAGTAGACATAAGCTATAATTTTTCAATTACTTGTTCCAAACGAATTCCTCTTGACCCTTTAATTAGAATGTACTGATTCTGCAAATTAGCCTTTTCAAGTACTTCAATCAAATCTGTTGTTTTTGCAAAAGTCTGAAATTGATCATTCACATTTACCTTACAAAATAAATCACCCACCAAATAGACATCCTGCAATTGCTTTTCTTGAATCAATTCTAGTAAATCATGGTGCTCCTTTTCTGCATCTGCACCTAATTCTAACATATCACCTAAAATCAACACCTTACCTTTACGCGTCATATTCGCAAAATTCTCAACCGCTACTTTCATACTAGTTGGATTCGCGTTATATGCATCTAAAAACAATACATTCTTTTCTGTTTGCTTCAGTTGCGATCTATTATTACTTGGAAGATATTCTTCCAATGCATTTTTTATCTCAATCTCATCAATTCCTAAAAAACGTCCCAACGTAACTGCTGCCAATGCATTTTCGAAATTATATGCCCCAATCAATTTGGTTTTCACATACAACTTTCCAATTTTAGGTGATCTTAACTCTAACACCATATATGGTTCAGCTTGCAGAAATTTCGCCTTGCTAAATGCAGCCTCATTGTTACCATAGCTAACAATTTCTTGATCGTTTAGCATTTCTTTTAAGAGAGGATTATCAGTATTAACAAATACCTTTCCTTTCTCTTTATACATGTAATCGTACAATTCCTTTTTTGTCTTGATTACGCCCTCAAAAGAACCAAAACCTTCCAAATGTGCCTTTCCTACATTCGTTATCAATCCAAAATTAGGTTCTGCGATCTCACACAAGAACTTAATTTCTTTTGGATGATTTGCACCCATCTCAACAATTCCAAATTCCGTATCCTCATTCATCGAAAGTAAGGTTAAGGGCACTCCAATATGGTTATTAAGATTCCCAAGGGTGGCAATAGCATTAAATTTCTTTTTTAACACTTCGAAAACTAACTCCTTTGTTGTTGTTTTTCCATTGGTTCCAGTTATAGCTAAAATTGGAATATCTAATTCTCTTCGATGCATACGAGCCAAATTCTGCAAACAAGTTAATACATCATCTACTAGGATGAAACGATCATCGATCGCATATTCTTTCTCGTCTATTATTGCAAAACGACAACCTTTTTCAACAGCAGACAAAGCAAATTTATTGCCATTAAAATTATCACCCTTTAGGGCAAAGAATAACGAATCTGATACAATTTTTCGAGTATCGGTAACAACCTGCGGATACTGCTTAAAAAGTCGATAAATTAGAGCTATTTCCATGCTATATTATTCTGAATTTATTCAATAAACGAAATTAGCAAATTCCAACAAAAAACCCCATCCTTTCGAGATGGGGTTTCAATTATATATAAGATAACTACTTTGTTCTTTGATTTGCAGGATGTCCTACATGTGTCATTGCACATCTGAAACCGATATCATCACGAGCTTCTTTTTGATTTAAAAAGCGACGTGCACTTGGCGCCATCCAAAAAGCACGATCTTTCCAAGAACCACCTTTGTAAACACGAGAATCGTCAGTTACCATAGAGCTAAAATCGCTACCATCTTGACCTCTACCTTGAACATACATACGGCTAGAACCTTTTGTTTGATGCTCTGGGTTATTCCATGTATAATCCGAAACGATACTTGAAGCAACATCTCCATCATTATAGTTTCTATTGTCCGCAGTTTTATAGTTCTCACGACCAACTAACTCTTCATCTTTCTGGTTTCTGTAACGCAGACGTCCTAAACTATCCTTTTCTGCAATGTTACCTTCCTCATCACGTACAGCTGTCTGAAATACATTACCTCTGTAAGGATTAAATTCCGAAATATCTTCTGGCGACATTGGACGATAAACATCAGCAACCCATTCGCTAACATTACCTGCCATACAATACAAGCCAAAATCGTTAGGCCAAAATGAATTTACTGGTACAGTAATATCACCGGCATCATTCAATGCACCAGCAGTACCCATGTAATCACCACGACCACGTGCAAAGTTAGCCATCATCTGACCTCTAACTTTTTTCTGATCATTTCTAACCCAATGTCCATTCCAAGGGAAAATCTTACGATCCGTAATTCTTTCATCCTGAGAATTTCCAATTAAAGCAGTTGCTGCATATTCCCATTCTGCTTCAGAAGGCAATCTGTATTTTGGAAGTAACATTCCATCACTCCAACGAACAGATCTTTCTTCGTTATCTGGATTTAAATCCGTTAAATTCTTATTTACAGCACCTTCGTACTGACCAGCTAAATAGGCTTCTGTATTAAAATTGTTTTCATCACGTTGAGTTGGATCATCGTTTAAAATTCCTTTTTCAATTAGAATTCTTTCGTTAACACGATCCGTACGCCATTCGCAGAAATCTACCGCTTGTTCCCAACTAACACCTACTACAGGATATTCTCCATAAGCTGGATGACGAAGATAATTGTTCACGTAAGGCTCGTTATATGCCAATTCGTCTCTCCAAACTAATGTATCTGGTAACGCTTCACGATAAACCTCAGGATAAGAAACGAAAACTCGTTTAACCCAATGTAAGTACTCTAAGTAATCAACATTACGAACCTCTGATTCATCTATATAAAAAGAAGGTACAGTAACTCTTCTAGGAACATTATTCCAGTCATACATAACATCTTGTTGGGTTCTACCCATAGTAAATGTACCACCCTGAACAAATTTCAAACCAGGACCTGTTTCCTGTTGAAAACCGCTATGATATTCAAAACCTCCATTTTCAGGATCATTATAAGCCCAACCAGTGGTTTTAGATTTCTCTCCTTTTCCAACAAGGTTCTTCACCTTTGAACATGATGGGAATACCATCAACGATATAGCAAAAACAAAGAGAACAATACTCGATCTTAATTTCATAATAGATTGAATGTAGTTTATCTCAAAAATACTTAACTCAACAAATATAACTAAAAGTGTACAGATTTTATTGTATTTAATTTTACTTTTTTTTAAAATTATTTAACATTTTCATTAAACAATCTAACATCTAAAAAATACAAGATTATATTCTTTTAATCGGTAAAACCCACCAACTCACATAACTAACTGATACAAAACATTTTTTAACAAAACATAAACTTCTCAATACTACAAAAGCTTCGTTTTTATCTTAATATATTTACTCGACATTCTCTTAACTTTTACTTATTTTGTAATACTTGTTATTTTATAATAACATGAAAATGTCTTACAAAATGCAAAAACGTCTGCTATTACCTATGCGATATCTAGTCATTCTTCTTTTCTCTCTTCTGAATATTAGTGCATTTGCACAAATATCTAAGCCTTTTCAATTACAATGGACAGAAAACAAAGTATTCTATCCAAATGGAGAAAGTATTAGTACCCTAATGTTCTCCGGTGCTTCCATTGAGGAAAAAAACAATTGGCTTCCTGAATTTTCACACTTGCAATTATTAGGATCGACTAATGACTTATTTGAAGTTGAGTTAGTGGATACGGAATTTAAATTGTTAAGTTCCATTGAAAAGCAGATTTTGCAAAATAAAACGATACCAAATGACATTAACCTCTCAATAAAATCGATATCAATTCGAAAAAATATCTATCAAGCGGTTTATTTAATTCCCATTCGAAGAAATTCTACCACCGGACAATATGAAAAACTAGTTAAATTTTCATTGCAATTTAAAAAGTTAAAGCAATCCAAATCTGCCAGTCAAGTAAAATCCTATGTTAGTAGTTCTGCTCTTAAAACAGGTTCATGGGTTAAAATTTCTGTTGATACAACAGCGATTCACAAGATTACCTATTCTCAACTAATCGACATGGGCATCTCTAATCCTGAGAATGTTCGAGTTTATGGCTCTGGAGGCGGAATGCTTTCCAAAATGAATTCGGATGAACACATAGATGATCTTGTGAACAATCCCATCTTTATGGAAAGAGGTGATGATGGCATTTTTAATTCGGGAGATTACATTTTGTTCTATGCAAAAGGACCAAGCTCCTGGAAACATGATGAAAACACGAATGAGTTTGTACATGAAAATCATTTGTATTCGGATGCCTCCTACTATTTTTTAAGTTCAGATATGGGATCGCCTTTATTAATGGAAAGCACTCCATCCTTATCTACTTCAAACATAATAGTTAATGATTTTGATGATTATGCAGTAATTGATCAAGACGAAATTAATTTACTTGAAAGTGGTAGGCTTTGGCTAGGTGACAAATTTGATATTACCACGAATTACGCCTACTCATTCAACTTCCCAAACTTAAAAAATGATGAACCAATTTCGATAACAACAAACTTGGTAGCACGTTCCTCTTCCAGTACTAAATTCACTTTACAATCTGGAAGTACGGTAATTGGAAATATCCCCATGAATCAAGTAAACACAGGAAGTTATACTGCAAGCTATGCTTCTCAATCGGAAAACTCCTTTACCAATTTTACTCCTTCATCAGATCAATTTGAAATAGAAATTGATTATGAGAAAAGTTCTGCCTCATCAAAAGGATGGCTAAACTTTCTGCGCGTAAATGCAAGGCGCGAGTTAACGTTCACAGCTGATCAAATGTCATTTAGGGATAATAAAAGTATTGGAACAGGCAATATTGCAAATTTCACACTTCAAAACACCAATGATAAAATTCAAATTTGGGATGTCTCAAAGCCTAAGTCTTTAAAATTGATTCTAGCATCATATAGCAACAACACAACTTCATTTAATGCTGATGCAAATAGTTTAAAAGAATACATTGCTGTTGATGTAAAAGGCGACTTTCCAAGTCCAGAACTAGTTGGTACAGTTCAAAATCAAAATCTGCACGCATTATCGCAGAAAGACATGCTAATTATTAGCCCAACAAAATTTACCTCTTTTGCGAATCAAATCGCAGATTTTCATAAAACAAAAGATGCTTTAAGCGTTCAGGTAATTAATCCTGAGGAGATCTATAATGAATTTTCATCTGGTGCACCAGATGTTAGCGCTATTAGAAATTTCATTAAAATGTTTTACGATCGAGCTGCAAATGAATCTGAATTGCCAAAGTATCTATTATTATTTGGCGATGGCTCTTACGACAACAAATCAAATCAGGAAAACAATACCAATCAAGTCCTCACCTACCAATCAGAAAATTCTTTAAGTCCAACACAATCTTTTGTTACCGACGATTTTTTCGGATTATTAGATCATGATGAAGGAGAAGCCTCCGGGATGCTAGATATTGGAATTGGCCGATTACCCGTAAATACAATTGAAGAAGCTCAAACTGTAATTAATAAAATTTTAAACTACAATGATTCTGAATGGGGCGATTGGCGAACAAATGTTTGTTTCATTGGTGATGATGAAGATCGAAATACTCATATGAGAGACGCCAATAGATTAGCCGTTCAAGTCGAAAATAACTATCCACAATATCAAACTCAAAGAATATTCCTAGACGATTACGAGCAAATTATTAGTTCTGTAGGACAGGTATATCCAGATGTAAATTTAGAAATCAGCGAAAGCGTAAACAAAGGCACGCTAATTATGAATTACACAGGGCATGGCAATGAAAATGGATTAGCGCATGAACAAATAATGATGCTTGATGATATTTTAGCATGGAAAAACCAGAATAAACTACCTTTATTCATGACGGCTACCTGCGAGTTTAGCCGTTTTGACAATTATAAAAAACGTTCATCAGGTGAAATGATATTGCTTAGAGAAAATGGAGGTGGCATTGGTCTGTTTACGACAACTCGCTTGGTTTTTTCTTCTCCAAACTTCACACTTAATCAAAATTTCTATCATCATGTTTTCGACAAAGATGCCGATGGCAACTATAACCGCTTAGGAGACATCATGAGAAAAACGAAAAACGAAACAGGATCAGGAATCAACAAAAGGAATTTTACCTTATTGGGAGATCCTGCTTTGCGATTAAATTACCCAAAACATACTGCTGAAACAACAAAGCTAAATGATGTAAATATTACACAAGCCATAGACACTTTAAAAGCATTAAGCAAAATTAAGATTTCAGGCCGTATTGTATCTGAAGATGGTGCCGATTTAAATGATTTCTCAGGAACCGTATTTTCGACAGTTTTCGATAAAGTTAAAACCAAAGCCACGCGAGGAAATGATTACGATCCCTTTGAATACGAGGTGCAAAATAGCATTCTATTTAAAGGAAAAGCTAGCGTTACAAATGGGAAATTCGACTTTAACTTCTTTGTCCCTAAGGATATTAGCTATGAATATGGCAATGGAAAAATAACTTACTATGCGAACAGTACAAACACTGATGCTACAGGTTTTACAAACAATATCGTAATAGGAGGAACAAATCCTAATGCTGATAATGATAAGTTAGGGCCTGAAATTAGCCTGTTTATGGATGACGAACATTTTACTCCTGGCGGATTAACAAGCTCCTCTCCTCTCCTTTTAGCTGTTGTTAAAGATTCTAGTGGAATCAATACGCTAGGCAATTCCATTGGGCATGATATCGTGGCTATTTTGGATCAAAAATCAGATAATGCAATCAAATTAAATGATTTCTATGAATCTGACTTGGATAATTATCAAGAAGGTAAAATATCGTATCGCTTAACGGATTTGGAACCTGGAGAACATGATATCCAACTAAAAGTATGGGATAATGTTAACAATTCATCCGAGAATATCCTCGACTTTATTGTTGCTGAAGATGCAGAACTTGTTCTTAAAAACATCCTTAATTACCCAAATCCTTTCACTACAAATACTGGATTTTATTTTGAACACAATCATGCCGCTAGAGAACTGGATGTGTTGATTCAAATACTAACAATATCTGGGAAATTAATTAAAAGCATAGAAACTACCGTTAATTCTTCTGGAAATCGTGTCGGACCCATTCAATGGGATGGAAAAGACGATTTTGGCAACTCCATTGGTCGTGGAGTTTACTTCTATCGTGTAAAGGTTCGGGCCGATGATGGAAAAGTGGTCAATAAATTTCAAAAATTAGTCATCCTCAAATAATAAATTCAAACATTACAAGTTAATTGAATATATTTGCAGACCATTATATTAAACTATTATGAATTATAGACTAACTCTAATCACCAGCCTTTTGTCCATTTTGTTATTCACAAATTTAAAGACAAGCTGGGCGCAAAGCTCAACATCCGGAGCAAATTATATTTCTACGGCTGTCCCATTTCTAACTATTACACCCGATTCTCGTGCAGGAGCAATGGGAGACGTTGGTGTTGCAACTTCGCCAGATGCTAATTCAATGCATTGGAACCCTGCTAAATTTGCCATGATTGATGGAGATTACGGCGTTGCCGCTTCTTACACTCCATGGCTAAGAGACTTAGTTGACGATATGAGTATTTCATACCTAACAGGGTATTACCGATTGGATAAAAACCAGGTAATTGCAACCTCACTTCGCTATTTTGCATTAGGTGAAATCATATTTTTAGAAAGTGCCGATGCGATCGAAAATTCTAAAAATCCGAACGAATGGGCATTCGATATGGCTTATTCTAGAAGATTAACAGATAATTTATCTGGAGGTATTGCTTTTAGATATATCCGTTCAGATTTTCAAGCTGATTATGTTGCTGGTGTAGAAACCAAAGCAGGTAGCGCTTTTGCTGCTGATATTTCGGTATACTATCAGAAAGAATTTAAGCGAAACCGAAAAGAAATGCTTTGGTCTTGGGGAGTAAACATTTCAAATATTGGTTCTAAAATCAGCTATACTTCTGATGATAAGAAAGAATTTATTCCTACAAACTTGCGTTTAGGTACTGCATTAAAAATGGAATTAGATCGATACAATTCATTGACTATTGCTGCTGATCTTAACAAGTTACTGGTTCCAACACCAGGCAAAGGTGCAGTTGAAGACAATCCTGAAGGAACCGTAATTGTTGGTAGTGAAACTTCCGATCAATCTGTTATGAGCGGAATCTTTAACTCTTTCTCTGATGCCCCAGGTGGAATGAGTGAAGAATTTAAAGAGATGACTTGGTCCTTAGGTGCAGAATACTGGTATCAGAATCAATTTGCTTTACGAACTGGTTACTACTATGAACACGAAACCAAAGGAAATAGAAAATATTTCACTGCAGGTTTAGGCGTAAAACTAAACATGTTTGATTTAGACTTTTCTTACTTAATTCCATCAACACAAAACAACCCATTAAAAAATACTTTGCGCTTTACCATAACTGCAAATCTTGATAAAATTCTAAAATAGAAACAGATGAAGATTAAAGTTGGATTTGGCTATGATGTACATCAACTAGCAGAGGGAGAAGAATTTTGGTTAGGAGGCATTCAAATTGAACATTATAAGGGTAGCGTTGCGCACTCTGACGGTGATGTTTTAATTCATGCAATTTGCGATGCACTCTTAGGCGCTGCTAACCTTAGGGATATTGGATATCATTTCCCTGATACTTCGGGAGATTTTAAAAATATTGACAGTAAAATTCTATTGAAGAAAACAGTAGAATTGATTGAAGAAAAAGGATTCTCAATTGGGAATATTGATTCAACAATAGCATTACAGAGTCCAAAAATAAAGCCTTTCATCCCTGAAATGCAAGAAATATTATCAGAGGTAATGAATATTGACATTGAAGATCTTGCAATAAAAGCAACCACTACAGAAAAATTAGGTTTTGTGGGCACCGAAGATGGTGTTGCGGCCTATGCAACAGTTTTAATACAGAAGTAACACTCAGTTATTTTAATTAGTTAAAAACCTCTTATGAATAAATTCATAAGAGGTTTTTTATGCGAATAAGTTAACATTAACTCCTTTTTTCCTTTGCCAATTTCTCTCTTTTGCTATATTTGTTTTATATAGATATCTAAATACTTTAAATGATCTAAAGATGAGAAAAACAGTAGTTATAGGTGCCAGTTTAAAAGAAGAAAGATATTCAAATCAATGCATTCGCTTGTTGCGTGAACACAACATTGAAACTGTTGCAGTAGGCAATAAAGCAGGAAAAATTGAAGATGTTGAAATTATTGTTGGTCGTCCGTGCGAAAACAAAGTTGAAACAGTAGCTATTTACCTTTCACCAAAAAATCAAGAATCTTATTACGATTATATCATTGGCTTAAAACCAGAGAGAATTTTGTTTCCTCCAGGAACCGAGAATCCTGATTTTTACAGAAAAGCTAATGCTCGAGGAATAGAAACTGAAGAAGCTTGTCCTTTGGTGATGTTAAAAACTGGAATATATTAAACCAAGCCATATTTTAGAGGCGCTTCCCAATAAGCGTCTCTATTCGAAAAATAGCTGATAAGGTCGTTTTAGCTCGCCTTCAACTTCCCCGAGACCAATTACCCGACTTCTTCGTAAAAACTCCTTACCATCTAGAAAAACCAGTAAACTTGGATTTGTAAACAAACTATACTGAGCTGCGATTTCTGGCTGAATTGAATTGTCTACTTCGTAGGCATCTAACCGTGGAAAGTGCTCAACCATTAAAGTCTTCAATTTCGGCGCTAATACATGACAAACACCACAATTAGGCGCAGAAAAATAAATGTAAAATGAGGCTCTTTCCTCCTTTAATTTTTCAAGAATAGCTAAGGACATTTTCATAAAACAAATGTATTAAAATTTACTTCTCAATCTCAATAATAGTACAAGCATAAAAAAAGCTGTTTCAAACAAATGAAACAGCGTTTTATATTGTAATTGAGTAGTATTACTCTTTTTTACGAGTTCTTCTTTTTGGCTTCGCAGCTGCAGCAGCTTTATCAGCTTCTTCTAAGCTATGATCATAATCTACGATGTACTTATCAACTAAGATACGTCCACAGTACTCACAAACGATAACTTTCTTACGAGAACGAATATCCATTTGACGTTGAGGTGGAATCTTATTAAAGCAACCTCCACAAGCATCACGCTCTACAGTTACAACAGAAAGACCATTTCTTGCACTCGAACGAATTCTTGTATATGCAGTTAACAATCGCTCTTCAATTTTACCTTTGAAGTTTTCTGATTGACTCATCAATTTTTCTTCTTCAATTTTCGTCTCAGAAACAATTGCTTCTAACTCACCTTTCTTACCTTCTAAGTCAGCTTGTTTGTCAGCAAATACTTTATCTGAATTCTCGATTAAAGCTTTCTTGTTGGTAATTTCCGAATTGAACTCTCTAATTCTCTTCTCACACAATTCAATTTCAAGATTTTGAAATTCAATTTCCTTCGAAATAGAGTCAAATTCACGATTGTTACGAACATTCATTTGTTGAGCTTCATACTTTTTAATAAGTAATCCTGCTTCTTTAATTTCTTGTTTCTTATTCGCAACTGTTTCAACAAGTTCTTTTACCTCGTTATTTAGGTTGGCAATCCTAGTATCAAGACCAGCGATTTCATCCTCCAAATCCTGAACTTCTAACGGAAGTTCTCCTCTTAGCGTTCTAATTTGGTCTACTTCAGCATCAACTCTCTGCATTTCGTACAGAGTGCGTAATTTTTCTTCTACTGAAATATCCTTAAAATCTGAAGCCTTTGGATCTTGTGTAGTCATATGTTTTACAAATAATTTATGGGATTCGAATTTATCTCTGAAATATAAACCGCAAAGTTAGGGAATTTTTTTGTAACTATCTCATAAAAAATATCTCGAGTAAATTGTTCACTTTCATAATGTCCGATATCAGCAATAATTATTTTTCCTTCGGCATCAAAAAACTCATGATATTTGAAATCTCCCGACACATAAACATCAGCCTTTTGGCCTATAGCTTTGCGCAACAGGGAGCTTCCGCTACCTCCACAAACTGCAACAGTTTTAATTTTATCCTTAACCAAATCAGTGTGCTTAACGCAAGCTGATCCAAAAATTTTCTTTATTCTTTTTAAAAATTGAAGTGTATTTTCCTCTTCATTTAACTCACCTATCATTCCTAAACCGACATTTGGGTTCACATTTTCTAATTGATAGATATCAAAAGCAACCTCTTCGTAGGGGTGATTTTTTAACAAAGCAGCTAGAATTTTACCTTTTAAATGCTTTGGAAAAACCGTTTCAATACGAATTTCGTCTTCCTGATGAACTTTTCCTATTTCTCCAATAAAAGGATCTGCTCCTTCATTTGCTCTAAAGCTTCCTATTCCCTCATTCGAGAAACTACACGAATCGTAATTCCCGAGACTACCCGCACCAGCAATAAACAAGGCATCTTTTACCTTTTGGGCATATTCTGTTGGAACAAAAGTTACCAATTTGTTTAAATCTTCTGCTAAAGGTGATAATATTCTTCTATTCTGTAATCCTATTAAATCGCAAATGCGATCGCTTACACCACCTTTTACTGAATCGAGGTTGGTATGAGCAGCATAAATGGCTATGTTGTTTTGAATAGCGAGCATAACTGTTCGCTCTACATAGTTATTCCCATTGAAACGTTTTAAACCTTTAAATACAATAGGATGATGAGCAATAATCAGGTTTGCACCTTTTTTGATTGCTTCTTCAACTACTGATTCAACAACATCCAAACAAATTAAAACGCCACTAACTTCAGACTTATAGCTTCCAATCAATAAGCCTGCATTATCATACGACTCTTGATAAGACACAGGAGCCATCTCCTCTATGGATGAAACAATATCTTTTATCTTCAATTTCAAAAAAATTAATTGATTACAATTCTTCTTTAATTTCAAGAAGAAGATCTTTTATTTCTTGCAAGCGAGTTACAACCGCAAAGTTATTCTCTGTATCTTCTTTATTCTCTTTAAGTTTCAACTTTGCACCTTTAAGCGTCATTCCTCTTTCTTTTACCAAATGAAATATCAAATGAAAATTCTCGATATCTGTTTGTGTAAAAAAACGATTCCCTTTCTTATTTTTTTTGGGCTTAATGATGTCAAACTCTTTTTCCCAAAATCGGATCAAAGATGTGTTCACCTTAAACATATCAGCCACCTCACCAATGGCATAATATAGTTTTTCGATTTTTTTTTCTTTGTAAGGCACCTGTCTTGCTATTTAGAGTGAATTTTCTTCGTTCAATACTTTAGAGATGACTAAATTGAACCGTTTACTTACCTAAAGTAACAAATAAAATGGCACGAAATAATATTTTCCGTGCCACTTTTTTATGTTCTCCTATTTTATGTCGATAGAACTAATCCATTGTTTGACCAGTATTAGCAGCGTATGCCACCATACTGTCGTATTCATCGGCTGTTAAATCGTTAAAATAATAGTTAATTGGATCTAATGTCTTGTTATTTTTTCTCACCTCGTAATGCAGATGCGGACCGGTTGATTTACCCGTATTACCAAGAAAACCAATTACCTCTCCACGTTTTACTTTTTGTCTTTTCTTAACGTTATATCCGTTAAGGTGAGCATAAATTGTTTGGTAGCCATAACCGTGATCTATAACGATCTTCTTTCCATAACCACGCTGATTTCCAACTGATTTAATGACTCCATCACCAGTAGCGTAAATTGGCAACCCGATATTACCAGTAAAATCCATACCATCATGGAATTTACGCGTTTTGTAGATTGGGTGAATTCGCCAACCATAACCTGCAGATATCCTTCCAAAATCTTTAATCGCGAGTGGCATAATTGCAGGAATAGAAGATAGCATTTGAAATTTATTCTTCACCATCTCCTCTACATCATCGTAAGATTTTGTCTGAACGTACATTGACTTTGCAATGACATCCATTTTTTTAGCTGTGGAAATAACCAACTCAGAATTATCAAGATTTTCTAAATAGCCATATCTATTTACCCCACCAAATCCAGCTTTTCGTATGTTAGAATGAATTGGTTCAGCTTCAAAAATTACTCGATAAATGTTATCATCGCGTTGTTCCAAATCACCCAAAACATTCTGTATCTTAGTTAATTCGGCGTTTAAGCGAGTATACTGAGTAAGTAATTGTTTATTCTCTCTAGCTAATGCTTTCTCTTTTGGGGAGCCGAAAAAATAGAACAATACCACTACCATTGCGATGGCAAGTACTGAACTTGAAGCCATGTGTTTAAGAACGTTTATTATTTTCGTCTTAAAGTTGGCCTCTACTTTTTCGTAACTAATAGACTCTGGGTTAAACTGATACTTAGTCTTCGCCATGTAATTTTTATAGGTTGTATTTACTAAAAAAAGCCTAAAATTTTTGCTCTCTATAGGTAACAAAATTAAGGAAATAATCTAACTTTGCAAGCTAGAACACAAATCACATTGATTCAAAATATATTAACCCATGAATTCTAACGAAATCAGACAGGCATTTTTAGATTTCTTTGCCGCTAAGCAACATAAAACAGTTTCATCTGCACCAATGGTAATTAAGGATGATCCAACTTTGATGTTTACCAATGCTGGTATGAACCAGTTTAAAGATATTTTCTTAGGTAACTCTCCAATTAAATACAACCGAATTGCCAATTCTCAGAAATGCTTGCGCGTATCTGGAAAACACAACGATTTAGAAGAAGTGGGGCACGATACCTATCACCACACCATGTTTGAAATGTTAGGAAACTGGTCGTTTGGTGATTACTTTAAAGAAGATGCTATCAATTGGGCTTGGGAACTTTTAACAGTGGAATTCAAGTTACCAAAAGATAGACTATACGCATCTGTTTTTGAAGGAAGTGAAGAAGATAAATTGGGTCGCGATGATGAAGCAGCCAAATTTTGGGAAAAATATCTTCCAGTAGAACAAATCATTAACGGAAATAAGAAAGATAATTTCTGGGAAATGGGTGAAACAGGTCCTTGTGGTCCTTGTTCGGAAATTCATGTTGATTTACGAAGCGACGAAGAAAGAAAACAAGTTTCTGGTCGCGATTTGGTAAATCAAGATCATCCTCAGGTTATCGAAATTTGGAACCTTGTATTTATGCAATACAATCGTAAAGCAGATAGTTCACTAGAAGCTTTACCTCATCAGCATGTTGATACAGGCATGGGATTTGAGCGTTTGTGTATGGCAATGCAAGGAAAAACATCGAATTACGATACTGATGTTTTCCAACCAATTATTCAAGCTCTAGCTAAAATGAGTGGTGTTGAATATGGTAAAAATGAAGAAATTGATATTGCCTTAAGAGTAATTTCAGATCATATAAGAACCATTGCCTTCGCAATTACCGACGGAACATTACCTTCAAATAATAAAGCTGGTTATGTAATTAGACGAATTTTGAGAAGAGCAGTACGTTACGGATACACATTCTTAGGTTTTAAAGAGCCTTTTATGTACCGTTTAATTCCTGTTTTAATTGAGGTAATGGGCGGTCATTTCCCTGAATTGAAAAAACAGCAATCACTTATCGACAAGGTGGTAATGGAAGAAGAAAATTCTTTCTTACGAACACTTGAGAATGGTATTCGTCTTTTGGATCAGATCATGGAAAAAACTAAATCGGATGATTATAAAGTGGTTTCTGGTAAACTGGCTTTTGAATTATACGATACTTTTGGATTCCCATTGGATTTGACTGAATTGATTTTGAAAGAAAATGATTTGGTAGTAAACCGCAAGGAATTTAATGAAGCAATGGAAGCTCAAAAAAATCGTTCCAGATCTGCTACTTCTGTAGATACTGGTGATTGGGTTGAGATTTTAAAAGATGATGTCGAAGAATTTGTTGGTTACGATTACCTTTCTACTGATGTGAAAATTACACGTTACCGTAAAATTTCTGCAAAAGGTAAAGACCAATTCCAATTGGTATTCAACATCACTCCTTTCTATGGTGAAAGTGGTGGTCAAGTTGGAGATACGGGATACATTGAAGCAAATGGAGAAAAAATCTCTATTCTAGATACTAAAAAAGAACACGGCTTAATTGTGCATTTTGCAAAACAATTGCCTGCTGACCCAACCGTTCAATTTAAAGCAGTTGTTAGCGAAAGCAAAAGAACCTTAACTGCAAATAATCATACAGCAACTCACCTAATGCATCATGCGCTTCGTGAGGTTTTGGGCGAGCATGTTGAACAAAAAGGATCTTTGGTTAATCCAGATCATTTGCGTTTTGATTTCTCACACTTCAACAAACTAAGCGAAGAGGAAATTGCAAAAGTTGAAGAAATTGTAAATGCTAAAATTCGTGAGAATATTTCAATTGAAATTAAAAACAACATCCCAATGGCTGAGGCAGTAAACCTTGGAGCAATGGCGTTGTTTGGTGAAAAATATGGCGATTTGGTTCGCGTAATTAAGTTTGAAGATTCTGTTGAGCTTTGTGGTGGAACTCACGTTGAGGCTACAGGTCAAATTGGATTCTTTAAAATCACTTCGGAAGGAGCTATTTCAGCTGGTGTTCGAAGAATTGAAGCAATTACTGCAGTAAAAGCTGAACAATTTATTAACGACAAGCTAAATACCTTAAAGGATATTGAACGCATCTTCAAGTCTAATCAGAATTTAATTAAGAACATTGAGGATTTGATGTCTGAAAATTCAGGTTTAAAGAAAGACCTTGACGGATTCATGAAAGATCGCCTAAAGGTAATTAAGAATGATCTTAAAGGACATGTTTCTGTTACCAAAGATGTTAATTTCATTACCGAGCCATTAAGTGTTGGAAGTGCTGGGGATATTAAAGATATTGCCTTCCAATTGAAAGGTGAACTAGAAAACCTGGTATTTATTTCAGGTGCTGATTTAAATGGCAAAGCAAACATTACTATCATGTTCTCGGATAACTTGGTTAAAGAGTACGATTTGAATGCTGGAGCTATTATTCGTGAAGCTGCCAAAGAAATTAAAGGTGGCGGAGGCGGACAGCCTTTCTTTGCTTCTGCAGGTGGTAAAGATCCTAAAGGACTAGAAAAAGCAATTGAAGTTGCCAAGAAAATGGTTCTTCACAAGATTGAAGGGTAAAAAAGCTACAAGCGTAAAGCTACAAGTATAAAAAACGCCATTTCGTGAGAGATGGCGTTTTTTTGTTTTCATTGTCTTGTCCTAAAATAAGTATCTCAAACTTCACAATAGGATTATTATTTTATATTTCATTATATTTAACTTCTCGTTATCAAATAAGAGAATATGGAGACCAGAAACCATTCAAACGGGGCGAACCTGAAAAGCCATACGAGTAAGCATTTTAATCGAAAAAATAATGGAAATTTTTATTGGAGTAGTTTTTTACCTTGCACTTATTGCATTAATGATAGTATCTGCGTGGAAAATTAACACAAAAGCAAATCAACCTGGATGGGCTTGTATTGTGCCAATTTATAGCGCTATAGTAACCTTAGAGATTATTGGTAAACCATGGTGGTGGATACTTCTAATTATCTTCCTTCCAGGGATAAATTTAATCTGGCTAATTTGGATGACAAATCTATTATCTAAAAGCTTTGGGAAAAGTACTGGATTTACTATAGGTATGATTTTTCTACCATTCATTTTTTATCCAATTCTTGGATTAGGGGATGCTACTTATCAAGGTCCTGCTGGATTAAAATAATCATTATATAAATAACAAAAAACGCCGTTTCAATTGAAACGGCGTTTTTTGTATACTAAAATATCTTACGGCTGTTGACTGTATGTGTGAACACTAAACTGTGCCGATGGAAGGTAATTAACTCCGAACCAACACACCAAAAGTATTACGAAGGCAAAGGCCAAAATCCATAAAGATGATTTGTATTTCGAAGGCATTTGATGTCGTCGGTGAATGTAGACTAAATATCCCATCCAGGTAATAAATGCCCAAGTTTCCTTTGGATCCCATGTCCAATAATGTCCCCAAGCTTCTTTTGCCCACAAAGCTCCAAATAGTAAGCCAAGGGTTAAAAAAGAGAAGCCTAAATAGACCAAATTGTCGGCTACATGCATTAGTTTATCATCAAACTTGTTCATTTTCACTTGATACAAGCCATATACAGCAACTAATGTAGATGCAGCAAGAAATGCATAGGAAATAATATACACCACAACGTGTGGCACGAACCATGGACTTTGCAAAGCTGGCATTAATGTTTTCGAGAAATTTTCGGGATGCAGAAAATTAATGAACAGAAACAGCAAAGACATAAAAAGACAGTAATACAGCATCCACAAATACTTCCATCGGAAATAGGTAATCAATCCAATTATGGATATAAATAATGCATACCACAAACGTGTTTCACCTAAAGTTCTCAATGGAGGTCGTTCCAAGCTAGTCCATAAAAAACCAATATATAAAGCCATGCTGAGTATACCAATCAGTACAAGAGCATTTCGAATGCCATTTTTCTTAGCTAGCAAAGCAGACAAAATCCAACTTGCTGAACTCACACCTGCTGACAATAAAAAATAGTTCCAAATCATTTTATTCAGTTTACAGTTATCAGTAAACAGTTATCAGTAAAATTACTGCTCACTGCTAATTGTTACTTTATTTCCACGCCAAAACATGTAAATAGAGCCAATCATCATCATAAACACACCAATGTATACATATATCTGCCAAGGATCTTTCACAACCTCTACAATGCTCTTGGTAGAATAAATCCCCATCTTTTCATCGTAGCTTAGTTGGTAGATTTTCCATCCGTTAACAGTGAATGATTTGTTTACTTCTAATACCTCATCTCGCTGTTTTCCATCTGGCGTAAAAATTCGAACATCAGAAGAGAATTTTTTTGCTTCAGGAACGGTCATCAACAATGAAAATTCATCGTTTATTTTTAGTGACTCATGAGGACGATTAAAACTTCCACAGCTGATCCAGCCAGAAATAGTGTCTTTTTGCTGAGAAATAACCTTCACTTTAGCTGCTGGTGCTGCACCTAAATCCGAAAGGAAATAATATCGATCTCCAGATCGTCCAGATGTCAGAAAAAACTCCTCTACGATTATCTTCCAATCGTGCAATTGACACTCTAAGGAGTCTTCTATCATGATCATAGAAGGTTTCGTTGCCTCGTATAAATTACCAGTGGTATTTTCAACAACCGCCATCTTAGGATTAAACTCTTCAATCTTAAAATCATTTAATTTAATGGCCAATGGCAATTCGTAAAACTTGCCAAAATCATCATAAGCTCTTGCCTCTATCCTATTCTCATGCAAATCCATTCGTAAACGCTGAAGATCTCCTGAGCCAAGACCAGCTGCAAAAACCGTTATCCATAAACCTAAATGACTACAAATGAATCCCCAATTTTTCCATTTTAAAGGAAACAGCTTTCGAATGATTACCATTCCCAATATCAGCAACAAATAAAAATTAATAAACAAAAAAGGAATGGACGTTGTTAATTGATTCAAATTAAGCATTCCGACCAATCCATCTTTCTTGATTGGTACCTGCGGAATAATTCCCATCACAATTACAAGCAAACTTAAGGCTGTTATTGCACCAATAGAAGCTGGAACTCCCGATAAGAATTTAAAACTTGATTTCCGCTTAATCAAAAAATACAAAAGTAAGTTTAACAATATATAAACACCACCTACTATTATATTTTGAGGAAAGACAATGGTCCCAAAATTTGTACTATCAATGGTAAATTCCAGTGCAAATCCAACTAGTAGTATTCCAAATGCTAATAAGAATCCTTCAGTATATGTCCAAGGCGATTGCCATAAAGCCTTTTTTATTTTTGTCATATATTATTCCTTAATCCAATCCAACAAATTATTCAAGTCGTAATTTGCCGATTTTTATTGTTACAGATACTAATATAAAAAAATATGCCACCCAAATTGAGTGGCATATTAATAATTCATCTATTTAGAATGAAAAGTTCATTACATTTTCACTTTGTAAGTCTTCTCACGCGCTTCAGCTTTTTTGTCCCACTCAGGAAGAAGATTCTTCTTGAATGTTTCTTTCTCAGCATTCAATTTATCCATTGGTAAACCAATAAATTTCTGAGCTTTAGCTTTAGTAGCGATATCTGGATAAGCAACCTCTTCGTTAAATCCGTACTTAGCAAAGATTCTTGCTAAAGAAAGTCTAGCCTCTTGAGCACGAACGATACCAGTAGAAATAATACGTCCAGTTTCAGTTGGTGCGTGGAATGATCCACCATGAGATGCCGCAGCATAATCCCAACGCCATTGTCCATGACGAATATCCATCAATACAGACTTCATTTCTGCTTCAGTAGCACCTAAATCCCAAGCTTTTTTAGCTTCAACATGAGCACGTACTAGTAATTCTTCTAATTTATCACGGTTTTCGATAATTTGATCCTGACGAGTATAAACATTCTCAATCAACTTATCAGTTTCTTCACGGTGACAAACTTGACATGAATTAGCAACATTATTTAAAGGAGACTGAATGTGGTGATCAGTAAATTTCTGTCCACCTTCTGATTTGTAAGGCATGTGACAATCAGCACAAGAAACACCACGATCGGCGTGAATCCCTTTCAAATAAACTTCGTATCCAGGATGCTGAGCTTTCAACATAGGAGCCTTACTTAATTTGTGAGTCCAATCTTTAAACTCTAATTCATCGTAATACTCTTCCATTTCTTCAACGCCCATACCTTTATCCCATGGTAATTGTACAAATGCAGATCCTTTAACACGATTCTTGTTAAAGTAATACTCTACGTGACACTGAGCACATACTAAAGAACGCATCTCTTGGTGAGTTGCATCGTTAATATCTTTTCCTTGACGCTCGAAAGCTTCGATTAAGTATGGACGAGAAATACGAAGATTCATCGTTTCAGCATCATGACAATCAGCACATCCTATTGGATTTACAATTTCGTGTCCTTTTGAAGACCATTTTCCTGAGTAATATTCTGCAACACCCACTTCGTTCATTAAACGAGGTACATCTGGAGATTTACATGTCCAACATGTTGATGGCATTGGTCCATCTTTATCGCTAGTTGGACCACCTGTACGCAAAGTGTTTCTTAAATCATCAACTGCGTAATAATGACCACGACCTTGATTGTAGTCTTTCGCAAAACCATATCCAGCCCAAAGAACAACTAATCTTGGATCAACTTCCAACATATCAATCATTCCAGAACCGTTAAACTTACTGCGGAAAGTAGTGTCTTCGGTATTGTAATAGGTTTCAAATTCTTTAGGGAAATTTTGTCCCCAAACTTCATTACGTGGCTCCCACTGATCGTGCTTAACTTGAGGAGTGTATGCATAAACTGATTCTGCTCTACGTTCCATTATCGATGAAGCTAACAATCCAAGTAGAAATACAACCACCAAAGTTGCAAGGAAGATGATCCATCCCAACATTGGTTTTTTGCCTACAGATTCTTGTATTGGTTTCATATGCTATTTTATTTAGGTTTTATTCGTTTTCTAATTTAGATTCTTCCATGTATTCCTGTAACCAATCTGGCACCGGACTTTGTGGTACTGGCACACGAGCATTTGGTACACTTGATAAGCTATTTACCCTTCCGTGCGGTACCTCTCGGTGGCATTCCCAACAAACACGATCTTGAGTATTGTGACCATGGTTAGGTACCTGAGCGGCTAATTTTGGATCTGTCAGTTGTTGACTGTGACAACGAATGCAGTTGTTATGAACCACTTCCTTGCCTTCCTCCAAAATAAAAATTACTTCTGGTTCCATTCGCAAGGCAAACATGGTTGCATGTCGCAAGCCATCCTTAGCCTTAAAGAAGTACTTGTTAAAAACGTTGTTCTGCGGAACATGACAATCGTTACAAGTAGCAACTTCGCGATGGGAACTGTGCTGGTATGTGGCATACTGTGGAGCCATAACATGGCAATTCACACATGTCTTAGGATCGTCGGAAAGATATGATGCCGCCTTTGAAAGGTAAAGCACATAAAAGCCAAGTCCAACGAATATTCCTAGAGACACCAAAACCGGCAGTTTCCATTGTGGAGGTGGTGTTAGAAATTTGAATAGTTTTCTCATTAGCAAAAGTTTTGATGTATTGGGTTTGCTTTATTACTTCAAAAAGTTAGGAGTGAAAACAACCATAACCCATCCCCAGTTTTGAGTTTCATCTTTGTCACCACCTTTTAACGCTTGCATTGAATCTGTTGCAAACATATGCGAATATCCTGCTTTAAGCATTACATTGCTAGAATACTTATATCCTACTGAAAGGTCAACCTCAGTACCTAAATATTTGTCTTGTTTTTCAGCACCACTATATAAATCTGCCTCAGAAAAGAACAAGTGAATTGCTGTAGCAAAAGAAAATTTATCTTTTTTATAGTTTAAACCACCATAAATATCTTGAAGACCAACATTTCCAACATGGTTACCAACATAGAAATAATCCATATGACCATTAAACTTATGGTTTGTTCCGAATAAAGGAGTAAATGATTCAAAATCTGAACCACTTGCATTAGAATCAGTACCAGAAAGTACTTCGATTCCTACATTACCTTTCCAGCCAGAACCAATTGGGAATTTCATTCCTACATTATACATATGCGCACTTACATCAGTATCGGCAACAGTTTTTCCTGATTGAGCATAGAATGTACCTGTAAAAGCAAGTTTCCCAGCACGGTAGTTCATATGCGTACCAAATGTTTGATTGTATCTTGTTTCCAAATCAACCTCCGTTGTACCTGCATCTGCTTGGTTTCCAACATTCATAAATAATAAGCTGAAATCAAATTTATCCGATTTTCTGTTGTACCATGCAAACTGCATGTTCTTATAAGTAGTTGTGTACAATGCTCTTTTTAAAGCTTCAGAATCATTATTTACGGCCAAACCAATATGGAATTGTCCTTTTTCATCTGTTTTGAATTTTGCCAATGCTAAATCATGGCTTCTTGCTTGTTGTGCCCAACCTACATTACCTAAAATACGTGAATCATCGTAAACCAATTCCTGACGACCTAACTTCAAAGAGAAATTTTCATTGAAAATGATTTCTCCCCAAGCTTCGTGAAGCATTAACTGGTTCTTATCAGACATGTTTAATTGCTTAACATCTCCCCAAGTACGAACATCTTGTAATGATAAACCAACACGGAATTTAGAATCGTTGTACTTTAAATTCAAACGTGTACGTTGAGAAGTGAACAAAGCAGCATCATCAGCCTCACTAAATAATGATTTTAAGCCATGACGATACTCAGTACGTGGACGAAGTTCTCCTGTAAAAGTAAGTTGTGCCATCGTTATCATTGGCACTAGTCCTAGAAAAAGGACTAACATTAGACGAAATAGTTTTTTCATAGTATGGATAGATTTCAATTTAAAAAACTGTGAGTCACCACAGTAATTACATAGATTATATTGCAATACTAGGTAGATTAAAGCTTTATTTCAAGATTAGAAGATTATTTAAATTTATTATATTTAAATTTTAATACCTTTTTATCCTTTACTATTCTTGGTTTTCAAGCTTTTCATATCGATGATAACAAATATGAAACAAGTGTAATTTATCTTTAATCTTAATAAAAACATGAAACATCCTATATATGTAACTCCATTTCCCCTATTTAATAAGAAAATTTATCTGCAATAGATAAATTGAAATCTTACTATTAATGGAACATCTTACTTACAACAAGTTACATTATATCAATGAAAAAGGCTCATCAAAAAGTAGTTGAAGTATGAAATTTATAGTATTTTGGATTTATAAAGAAAAGCGTATCTTGAACTCCAATTTTCGGGAAGTAGCACGTTAAGTGGCTTTTAACCGAATAACAATAAAATTCTTTAATCGAAATATAAAATTTTACCCGAATGAATAAGTTTCTAAATTTTCTGTTTTCTATGCAAATGATGGGTGTGCTCATCATTCTATTTGCTTTCTCAATTGGAACCGCAACATTTATAGAAAATGATTTTGGAACTCCTGCCGCTCGTGTTCTTGTATATAATGCATGGTGGTTTGAGTTAATGCTATTACTGCTTACAATTAACCTTGTTGTCAATATTTTCCGATACAAGCTCTTCAAACGAGAAAAGTGGTCTATATTATTGTTTCATGCGGCTTTCATAATCATTTTTATAGGTTCTGGTGTTACTCGTTATTTTGGTTACGAAGGAAACATGCACATTCGAGAAGGACAATCAACAAACCAGATTACCACGATGGAATCGTATATTGATGTGCAAGTACAAGCCAATGGACAATTCAATAGAAAAAGTGAGAAGATTACTGTATCGTCGGTAAAAACAACCGATTATAAGGATGATTTGGAGATCGACAATAAAAACGTAGAGCTCAAATTAAAAACATTCATCCCTAATGCAGAATCTACTATTGCCCAAGATATGAACGGTGTTCCAATAATGGAAATGGTTGCTGTTGGAAGTGAAGGAATGTCTGGAATGCAAAATTTTGCTCTAGAATATCGAGGACAGAAAAACATTGCTGGCAACCTACTTGCTTTTGGTGGACTACCAAATGATCAAACGGTAGTATTTGATTTTACAGATAGTTTAAGAATGATATCTCCTTACCCATTTCATGAAGTGAGTATGATGGGTGGCGAGCCTATTCCGATGCAAGCGAATCTTTGGCATTCAATTTCACCAAAGAAATTATATGATTTAAAAGGGACCAAATTTGCAATTAAAAACTTTTTCCCAGCTGCCAAATACAAATACATTCAAGGGGAAAATAAAAACGCACCTACCGTATTGGTATTTTATGCAAAAAGTGGCAATGAGCAAAAAGAAATTATTGTAAAAGGTGCTAGTAATTATGTGAGTGCACCGAGCACTGCGAATATTAATGGCATAGATCTTTCGATTGCATATGGGCCTAAAACACTTGAACTTCCATTTTCTCTTAAATTAAACAAGTTTATCTTAGATAGATATCCAGGATCTAACAGTCCGTCCTCTTTTGCGAGTGAAGTAACATTGTACGATAATGCAAAGGGAATCGAAAAAGACTACCGTATTTATATGAATAATATTCTAAAGCACGAAGGTTTTAGATTCTTTCAAGCTTCTTATGACACAGATGAAAAAGGAACTGTTCTTTCGGTAAATCACGACCAGTGGGGAACATTAATCACCTACTTTGGCTATTTTGTACTTATGCTAGGAATGACTTGGTC
Organism: Labilibaculum sp.; assembly: GCA_016342745.1. Lineage (GTDB taxonomy): Bacteria > Bacteroidota > Bacteroidia > Bacteroidales > Marinifilaceae > Paralabilibaculum > Paralabilibaculum antarcticum. The sequence continues at coordinate 455,719 of JAEINT010000001.1, read as the reverse complement.
ATTAATTAGCCCTTTCACTAGATTTAAAAATTTAGGAAGACAATCCAGAAAAGTAAAAGTAATAACTGTATTAGCCGTTATTTTTGCAAGTAGTTTATTTCCTGCTTCGGCCCAAAATCAACAACTACCCGTTGTTCCGTTAAAGCAAGCCCAAGATTTTGGTAAGCTTTTGGTACAGGATAATGGTGGTCGATTTGAGCCAGTTAATACGATGGCAAGTGAAGTAATCCGAAAAATTACTAAAAAGAATAAATTTCAAGGATATACAGCCGAACAAGTATTTCTTAGTATGCTGGTAAATCCTCAAGCTTGGCAAAACATTGCCATGATTAAGGTAGGAAGTTCTAAACTGGCAAAAGAAATTGGCATATCTGGTAAACATGCAAGCTTTAAAAACTTTTTAAATCAACAAGGTCAGTATAAACTATCTGCCAAAGTTCAAGCAGCCTATTCAAAAAAACCTTCTGAACGATCTGCATACGACAAAGAAATTATTAATGTTGATGAAAGAATCAATATTACCTATATGGTTTTTACTGGCGAATTCCTGAAGATATTCCCAGATCCTAATGATGTTATGCATGAATGGTATAATCCTACTTCTGAAGTTCAACTTACTGGGGATGATTCATTATTTGTAAAGAAATCTGTTATCATGCTAAGCCAAGCAATAGTCCAAGGAGATTTTGCAAACGCAGATAACTATATTGCTGGAATTAAAACTTATCAGAATAGATTCGGGCAAAGTATTATCCCTTCTGCAACAAAACAGAAAACCGAAATATTGTACAACAACATCAATATTTTCAAAAGACTATTCCCATTTTACTTACTAATAGGATTCTTCTTAATCATCTTTTTGGTAACTCATATCATTAGACCTAGATTCCCAATTAAGTGGGTGGTTCGTATCGCGATGCTTATTCTTGCTGTAGGATTTATTTTACAAACAGGTGGCTTAGCAGCACGATGGTATATTTCAGGCCATGCTCCGTGGAGTAATGGTTTTGAAACCTTAACGTTTATATCGTGGGGTTGTTTACTTGCCGGATTTATTTTTGCACGAATATCAAAACTAGCCATTGCTGCGACTGCAATGCTAGCAGGATTGTTCTTATTTGTAGCGCATTTGAGTTGGATGAATCCAGAAGTAACCAATTTGGTGCCTGTTCTGAAGTCATACTGGCTCACCATTCATGTTGCAATTATTACTTCTAGCTATGCATTCCTTGCTTTGGCAACTATTTTAGGAATTATTAATCTTTGTCTGTATAATTTACAAAACAAGAATAGTCAAGAGCGTATTTCCAGTAAAATATTAGATTTAACTCGCATTAGCGAAATGACCATGACAATTGGCTTGTACTTCCTAACCATAGGAACTTTCCTTGGTGGTATTTGGGCTAATGAATCGTGGGGTCGCTATTGGGGTTGGGACCCAAAAGAAACTTGGGCACTTGTTAGTATATTGGTGTATAGCTTTGTACTGCACATGCGTTTTATTCCAGGCTTAAAATCTGTTTATGCTTTTAACATTGCTTCTGTATGGGGCTATAGCTCAATTTTAATGACCTATTTTGGTGTGAACTACTATCTTGCTGGAATGCATTCATATGCAAAAGGAGATCCTGTACCAATCCCTACTTGGGTTTATTATTCGGTAGCGATACTATTTGCTTTAAGTATGGTGGCTTATTTCAATTACAAAAAATACAATGCTGTGCCTGAAGAGGTCGAGGCATAAGCGAAATACATTTTATTATTTAAGGAGCTTCACTTTTGTGAGGCTCTCTTTTTTGCGCATTATTGTCCTCTATTCCTAAGAACTTCTATTTTATGACATGTTTGTCTTTAAGCCAGACAGGCTATTCTTTTGTCATTACCACAAAAGAATCAAAACGCTAGGCCACAGTTCTTCGTTACCCATAACGGATCAAAGTCTAAACAGAATAATATTGAATCGATATAACTATAGGCCAATTCTGATCACTTGTTTTCTCTTTGCTCAAGCCGCATGGCTTTTACTTTTCTCCTTAAATGAGAAAAGTAAACAAAAGAATCAAGTCAGCCTGATCCTTGTCTCTTCTTCGTAGCAACCAAATATCACGCCTCGCGGCAGGCTGACAAAACACGCTCACATTTTGTCAAAATGAAAAATAAAAATTAATCTTCCCGCCTCAGGGGAAGTGCCTACAGACAAATGGCTGATAGCTCTCCAACAAAAAAAAGGAAGCATCTCTGCTTCCTTTTCTATATTTTAAAAGTATCGGCTTAAGCCTTATTCGTTGTAATTACAAATATAATAAGTGGTTCGTCGCTGGTGTTTTGAACCGAATGAAATCCCTCTTTACTAACAGCAGTAATATTGCCTTTCGTAATTTTCGTTTCTCTAACTTCGCCATCAACACCGGCTTTATCGGAATACGTTCCCTCGCCATGCATCACCACATAAACTTCTTCCTCGTTACGTGGCCCATGATCATGAAATCCGGCTTGATCATTCTTATTTAAAAAGACCATAAAACAACCAATTCGATTATTAATTAATTCATCAACATCGAACATTTGCAGCAAATAAACAACTCCGTCGCCACCATACATTGGCTTTCGAGTATCAACACGTACTACCGAACGTTTGTCTTGTCCAAACGGAACAACACCTAAATCGATGTACTGAGACACTTTTTCGATTACTTGATTGGCTTCGAGTGTTTGCATATGTATTATTTTACAGTAATTAAATGAATATCGAAAACCAAGACTGACCCTCCAGGAATACCTCTGGTATCATAATCTCCATATCCTAAATAAGATGGAACCAAGAGCTTTCCCTTGCCTCCTTCTTTAAAGTAAGCAATTCCTTCAGTCCAACCTTTTATTACTCTTTTCAATGGAAATGAGATTCCTTCCTCGTTACTCTCATCGAAAATTTCTCCATTTAAAAAATATCCTTTGTAAGCCACTTGAACCGTTGATGCACTTGTTGGTTTTGCTCCTTCTCCTGCTTCATCGATTAGGTAATACAAACCAGATTCACTCTTTATTGCCTCCAGTTTATTTTTCTTTACATACTCGATAATCTGTTTCTCGTTTATGCTCGCATAATCTTTCTCGGGAGTACTCTTGCACGAAATCATAAAAGCAAACAAAAGGGCTAATAAGCTATATTTCATCTTTTTTAATATTTTAATGATTGCTTAAGCAGATATTGAATTCCTATTCGTTAATTGAAATCAACTTTACATCGAAAACAAGAACTGAACCTCCTGGAATACCATTGTAGTAGTAGCTACCATAAGCCAAATGCGCTGGTATGATTAATTTTCCTTCGCCACCTGGTTTAAAATAAGTGATTCCTTCTTTCCATCCTGCAATTACACCATCTAAATCAAAATCAACTCCACTTACACCACTTTCATCGAAATCTGTTCCATCAAGAAAATAACCTTTATAAGAAACAGTAACATTAGATGTTTCTGTTGGAAATTCTCCAGTTCCTTCTTCATCGATAATGTAATACAAACCAGAATCTGATCTTGTTGCTGTTAAATTCTCAATTTCCAAATAAGTTAGAATTTCTTCTTCATTTCTTTCCGCAATCATCTCCTCAGAAAACACAGTAATTTCGAAAATTAGTACCGAACCACCAGGAACGCCATTGAAATCCTTATTACCATATCCTAAATGAGCCGGAACTAACAACATTCCTTTTCCACCTTCTTTAAAATAAGTCAAGCCTTCTGTCCACCCTGGAATAACTCCTTGCAAATTAAAGGAAGCTAAATTATCTTCAGTATTGTCAAAAACTACTCCGCTTGTGTAATATCCTTTGTAAGTAACAGCAACATCAGATGTATATGTTATCGCAGCTCCAGTTCCTTCTTCTTCAATTACATAATACAAGCCCGATGCAGTTTTAGTTGCAACTAAGCCATTTGCCGCTACATAAGCTGCAATCTCTTCATCATTTTCTACTCTGTAATCTTTTTCGCTATCCGAACTCGAACACGATACCATAAAGGCAAACACTAAGGCTAATAAGCTATACTTCATATCAATTTGTTTTTTATAAGAACAACAAATATAGTAAAATGTAGGAATGTTGGTTGCTGTGATTGACTTTGCTCTAGTATTTTTTTAATTCTTAGCCTAGCCCTATCTTTTAATTACCCCTAAAGGGGACTTTACCCAAAAATTTAAAGTAATCTATTACACCGCTACCGTGTGGTTCTAATTTTAATAATATTATAGAACGCGATAGAACCGCGAACAAATTAATTCTGTGGCAGCATTAAAAATCATGATCTAAAATTAAGGTCGCCATTATTAGAATAATCATAATTTACGCTACCTTTAATCACATAAACTTCCTGTTGTTTTTAATCGATACTGCATGCATAAAAATACCTATATTAAAATTTGGCCATTACTTATCTTATTCCATTTACTACTCCTTTCAACAGATGTTTACAGTCAGAACAGTGCAATTACAAGCACCGACAGCTTGCGCACTTTATTGGCTACTAAAACGGGAACAGCTAAAATTGCCATTCAACTCGATCTGGCGCGCCAGGTTAAATATAGCAAGGTTGACGAGGCAAAAAACCTAGCTAATTCGGCATTACACAACGCAACTAAAGCCAAGGATAACAACCTGATAATGCGCGCTTATTTAACCCTTGGAGATATCTATCTAAGAATAGATAATTCGCAGTCGGTTGCCTATTTTGAAAGTGCATTATTGCTGGAAGAAGCGTCTGAATACTCTTTATACAAAGGAGAAATACTGCACAATATTGGCGTGAATAAATACAGAATGGGTGAAAATATTGTAGCTCTTGAGTCGTTTAATGCGGCTATCCAAGCCTGCCGGCAGTCGAAAAATTTCAAGACAATGGGTGCTTCGTACTCTATGATGGGCTCTACTTTTAGAATGAACGGGCTGTACGATCGTGCTATTGAGTACATCATAAAAGCAAAACTAAATTATACAAAAGCAAATTTTATTGAAGGGAGTGCATGGTCGGCTTTTTTACTGGGGCAGATATACTTTAATTTAAAAGTTCCAGACATTGCGCTCGATTATACGCAGGAAGCTCTTGCTATTTACCTGAAACAGGCAACTCTCGATGGCAACCATAATGGCGTAGCCATGTGTTACGAGCAGATCGCCTTACTTTATTTAGAATTGGGCAATTTCGAAGAAGCCCGTAAAAACATTGCTTACACGCTAAAAATACACACAAACGCTTCCTCTTCCCTAGGCATATCGAATGTGCATAAAAATCTGGGTAAAATAGAATATGCCATGGGTAATTATAAACTGGCAGAAAAGCATTTAAACCAAGCCGTACAGCTGCAAGAAGCAGGCAATTACCGACGAAGTCTACCCAGCACTTATGAATACTTGGGATTAACCCATATTAAAAGAGGCCGTGTAGAGAAAGGGTTCGAAACCATTTACCGAGGGCTAGAACTAGCCATATCAAACAACCAGAAAAAAATTGAGTTAGAAATTTATTCAAGATTGGGCGAGGCGTATTTAGCAGTAAAAGATTATAAAAATGCCATTCGTTGTAAAAACAAACAAATCGAGATTCAGAGTTTAATTCTTTCGGGTAATGCTTTTATAAAAACAGAACAGCTGCAAACAATTTACGAAATTGATGAAAAAAACCAGCAGATAGCAGGACTCGAAAAGCAGAATAAAATTAATGCCTTAAATATTAAACAGCAAAAGACCACTCGCAATGGGATGATTTTAGTGATTATACTGATCCTTTTAATTGCAACAATCATTTACTATTTTTACTATAAACTGCGCCATAAAAACTCCGAATTACACGAAATAAATGCAGCCAAAGATAAATTTTTTACAATTATTGGACACGATTTACGCGGTCCTACAGGAACCCTTGCCGCTCTGCTCGAGCATCTTAATTCCAGCTTCGATAATTTTAGCATGGATGAACTTAAAAAATTGTTATCTATTTTGCATAAATCGGCAGTAAATGTAAGTAAGCTTCTCGAAAACCTGCTTATATGGGCACAGTCGCAAGTGGGTAAAATAGAATACACACCAACAGTGCTAGTGCTTGACGATGTTTTTCATCATGAACTAAAGAACCTAAAACAATCGGCCGACAATAAACAAATCGACATCAGACTCGAATTAAACAAGCCAATTTCGGTACTTGCCGACTTAAACATGCTACAAACCATTGTACGTAACATTATTAGCAATGCCATTAAGTTTACACAGCGCGATGGTACAATCCTTGTAAAATCGGAGATCAAAAACAAGGATACAGCTCTTGTTCAAATTATTGATAATGGGGTGGGCATAAAAAAAGAAAACCTCTTAAAAATATTTGAAATAAGCAACACATTTCACACCAAGGGAACCGAAGACGAGCAAAGTACGGGGCTGGGCTTAATTCTTGTAAAAGATTTTATTGAAAAAAACAAAGGGATTTTATCAATTGAAAGCGAATTTGGCGAAGGAACAACTGTTTCGTTTACCCTTCCCATAAACAATACCAATTTCATTTCTAAATAAGTGATAAGCCATCCTATGCCATAGAAAAATACCTTGATGCCCTTGTCCCCTACTTTTGGCTTTTTAATGGAACCAAGGCTACCGCACGATTGTATCGTGTGGTTGTAACTATAGAATACTAGAGAACGCGATAGAATCGCGCACGAGCTTAGGGGCTCCTGTAAATTTGCAATTTACAGGTTCGGTGTTTGGGATCTCATATCCCTTTTAGAACAATAGAAATTTATATGCTCAGGTTACAAATCTGAGGGAGCATGGGGTCCTCTTTTTTAACTACCCCTAAATCCCCTAAAGGGGACTTTACCCAAAAATTTAAAGTAGTGGATTACATTATACATAAGCCCCTTTAGGGGTTTGGGGTAAAAAATAGCTATTGAAATTAAGAATATACAAACAAAAAGAGCCTCACAATGTGGGGCTCTTTGTTTGTGTATTCGTTTTCAAACTTTCAGAAAGTTGACATTACTTTATTGTTCTTCTTTCTTGTATAATTTCAAAGCATCAAATACATCTTCAATTTCGGTGTTGGTAATGTTGTTAATATTCACCTCATCAAGATTCTCCAAAATGAAATCTATATTTTCAACAGAATAAGTATCCGTATTTAGCTTATTGTATGCATCTTGAATTTCAAGTACAATATCGACTTCTTCTTTCCCTATTACCTCACATGTTTTTCGCAGCAGATTATTCCAAACAAAATTTGTTCTGTCATCGAATGCATTTTCCGAAACCATCTTGGAAACATCTTCACCTCCCGAAAAATTTGTATGTATTGCCTTTAGTGCTTTCCTAAAGCTTTCGCTTGGTCCGAATCCGTATGTCCCTTTAAATCGCGGTGGAGAAAAACCCCACCAGCCCAAAAACATGGTAATTAAGCTATATTTTAATCCTGGCATAATTAGACTGCTTCCCTCTGGAATTTCATAAATACGAGAATACCGATCTATACTCAACCAAGCAAGGTTAATGGATATTTTATAAGCAACACTTTTGGTTTTGCCTTCTTTCATTTAATTAGATTCTTTATTGCAAATAAGGAACGCTATACAGTCGCGCACCAGCGGGGGTTATTCTACTTATTTATCAATGCTTTTTGCAACAATTTCAGCCATAATGTTAATCCCCTTTTCGTTTGGGTGGATTCCATCAGGGAATAAATCAGACATTTGGGTCATTCCATTATAAACATCAATTATTTGAAGATTATTCCTTTTTGCAATTCCTTCAACTATTGGAATAACATCATAACGAATTGTTGAATCGCTAATACTCCAAGCAGAGCTGTAGGCAGGAGGTGGAGAACAAAGGTAAATTTGTGGTTTGGAAGCCAGAGTATTTAATGTATCAATCATTAATTGGTAATCGCGTTCATAACTGGAAGCATTCCAATTATTAGTTTTAGAATCGTTTGTACCAAGCATTATTACAACAATATCTGGTGCATACACAAACACATTGTGCAAATCTTTTTGATTCCAATAAGGTTTATTTCCATCGCTTTGCATGGTGGCTCCACTTTCCCCACAGTTCAACACCTGATAACCTTCACCTAATAAAATATCCAATTGAGATGGATAAAAAGATGATTGATTCTTTCCTCCGCCGTTGGTGATACTGTCGCCAACACAAGCTACTTTTATTTCGCTTTCGCAAGAAATAAAGATTATAGAAAAGAATGCAAGAAGACTTAAATAAGATTTCATAAAATATTTTTTTTATATGGTTTCATAAATTACTTGCTGGCTTAACCGGACAAGCTTTGTGTAGTTCTAACTTTATTATACTAAAGAAGGCAATGTAATGGTTCATTTACAATTTATATTTTCTGCACTTGCAGAACACGAGCTACAAGCTCGCGCTAGCAAGGGGTGTCACCGCCCTTTAATTTTAACTTTTGTTGTAGGGCGTTATCTCTTGTTCTTAATGTTTTGTTTATGTCTTTCAGATTTGTATTTGTGACATTTCACTCCAACGTTACTATAACAACTATCAATTCTTTTATCAATATTTAGTTTAAAAATATCATTATCCGAATTTACTACAGTCAATTCATAAGCATTTCCAATTTTTATGGCTTTACTTGAAATTCGACCGGCCATAGTTTGTTTTATTGAGTGAACAACGGTATCTCCATGTATAAATTTAAAATATATGACATCCACACTTCCATTTATTCCTTTTCTTTGTCTTGGCTTTAAATATTCTATAAAAGCAACGGTCTGAAAAGAGTCATTTTCTAATAATTCTTTTCGTTCTTGATTTTTAAAGAAGATATAAACGAATAAAGGACTAAATAATCCAATTAGTATAAAGGCTATTTTTACTCTCTTTCTTAATCCTAATTGTTTTGTATTATGCTTTTTACTCCTATTATTTTGAACTTTCTTTTTTTTCTTATTTCCGCCCATTAATTATTGTTCTTTTGCATTAATGCCCTACAACGGTCTCGGCTATGAGTAGTTGCGTGGTTTAGCACATAACTTTGCAAGTTCACACCAAACTGAAAATCCGCGAGGATTTTCAGAAGTAGGCGAGAACCAAGCAATTATTTATAGCCATTGTTGTACGTTCGGTATTTCTATTCTCCTGAAGTTTTTATTCCTGTTTCTTCAAGAAATTTCCAAATTTCATTATAAATATAAGTCCGTTCTTCGGCACTAAAATTACCATGTCCTTTTCCTTTAATTTTAACTAGTTTATTCTTTATTCCAATCTTGTTGCATGATTCATGAAGTTTTTCAGAAGCCTCAATCGGGATAAAAGGATCATTTGTGCCTTGAACAGAGATAATTGGAGGACTGTTTTTACTTAAATAGTTAATTGGAGACAGAGATTTTGCAGCTGTTTCAAAGTTATCTTTGGGATCGAGCCAAGGATGATTTTTAAATTCAGGATACATTAAGTTTGCAGATCCATTCCAATTAATAATGGCATTTACTTTATAATCTTTTTCAACAACATATTTAGCCCCACAAACTGAATCATTTTTTTCTAAAAGTCCTGTCATTAATGCAAGTTGAGCACCAGCAGATTCTCCTGCAACAACTATGTTATTTGTATCAAAATAATAATTGTCAGAGTTTTCATATATCCATTCAAGAGCTTTTCTTGCATCAATTACTGAGGCTGGTGCTTTTGCAATATCGCCTAATCGATAATTAATATTTACGATAGCCCATTTTCGAGCTGCATATGGCATTAAATCAATTGTGGATGCAGCTTTATCCCCACTTAGCCAACCACCCCCATGCATAAATAATAAAACCGGTCTTTTTTTACCTTCATATTTGTACCAAGGGTCTTCCCCAAGATATATGCGGGGTGCAATAACATCTAATTTTATTTCATGACCATCTACAACGTGATAAGTGATATTAGGCATGATATTAGCACTTAAGTTAAGGTTAACAATTGGATCAATTTTTGGTTTTTTTTCCATGTTATTAGAACACGAAAGCATATATATTGCTGTGATAAAAATATAAATAGTCCCCAATGAGTGTTTTTTTTTCATATAAATATTTCTTAAAGTTGTAATTACTGATACTGACGTACAACTTCTAAATAAAACCAATGGGCTTTATTTCGTTTGTAATTCTATCAAAAAGTGTATTTACCGACCCATATAGGGCAATACGATACACTTTTTCAATTTCTCAATTCCAAATTTACAAATTATAATCAATTCGAAGCACACACTTATTAACAATACTGTTGATAAGTCAGCTTTTAAAATCGTCTTTATCCATTTTGTTTGTGATATCAACAATAAGAAATCCTTTTTTTAATTATTTTCACTTGAACTGATCAATTTCGATCGAAATTGGACCTTCCCTATTTGGTGTTGGTAGATGTTGTATAGGAGCCTATCGTAAACTTGAACAGAGTTGGTGTTTTTGCATCGAAAACAGTCTTCCCCTCACCTAAAATGAGCAATTCGGGTCGCGAAAGCTTGTTTTCTTCAATAAAAACGACCCTTTTTGTATCAGAACTGCTGTTTTCTTCAAGTAAAATGTAAAATATCGAATCGGACTTGTCAAAAAGCTGTACCGAACAGGCCAATGAACGATGCGAACTGGCAAAACCGTGAAGCAAATTGGCTACATCGCTGTAAAAACGGTCTTTTCAGCTCAAAGATAGTCTTTGTGCCGATCGAAAATCGTCCATTTTGCCTCAAGTTTATTTCAGCTGCCATAAGAAAAAGAAGCATCTGCCCGATTAAAAAAAACAATCCTATAAAAAGAGGCTGATATTTGAAATAAAATTATCGTAACAAAACCTCATAATTAACTATATATTTCAGTAGATAGCAAGCCTATTGTACAATATCATTTTTAATTATGAAGTGCAACTTAATGGAACATCAAACATCCTAAAAATCATAATTTATTTATAATTAATTTTATTGTTAGATATAATTTTCTTAATTTCAAGGCTGATCAGATAAAAATAACCCAATAAATTCATCTGAAATGTACTGTTTAAGGGCAAACAATCATTTCACTTTTAAAACTCAAAAATGGAAAAAACGGTATTGCGCGATAGCAACAGCAACGAAACAGAGACATTAGCCAACGGCCTTATTAAAGAACTTAACAAAGTTGATTTATCGGGCGATGTAATGATTAGCAAAGTACTTGCTGATTTAACAAGTGAAAATAGCGTACTAACTCAAGGGATTGAAAAAACAAATGGCGATGTATTAAGGGAAAATCTGCATGAGGAAAACGAAACTGCCGATGCTGATTTTGTATGCTTAAAGCAGTTTGTAAAAGCAAATATTTATTTGCCAAATGCCAAACAAGCGCAAGATGCCGAAGATGTTTGGGAGTTAATCAGTTCTCACAATTTAGAGCTTCATAATTTAAGCTACGAAAAGCAAATTTCATTGAGCAATTCGTTACTAAGCAATTTGGCTAGCGATAAATTTAAAGCGAAAGTGAAACGACTAGTTGGTGTATCGGATCGAGTGCAGAAACTCGCAAAATCGAGCGAATCGCTAAAAACGGCTTACGATAAGGTAATCGAATTGGAATCTAAAAAGCTTAGCATTATTCCTCCATCGACCCAAAAACATGAGGTTCGTAAAATTATAAATGAAAACCTGATTCCTTACCTGCAAACCTCATCGAAGGTATTCCCTGAAACCTACGAACCGCTATATAAAATGGCCTGCGAAGCTATTGGCAAATTGAACATGAAAGTTCGTACACGCAAAACTCGCAAGGCTAATGAACTTGAAGAATCTGTCGCCGAATAACTCTGTGTTTTTTACTAATTGTTTTGGTTAATGCTAAGGAGTAAGTCGAAAGGCTTGCTCCTTTTTTTTACTAAAAACCTCTTGTGGTTCTAATTTTAATAATATTATAGAACGCGATACAATCGCGCAGCAGCTTAGGGGCTCCGGTAGATTTGCAATTTACAGGTTGGGAGTTAGGGATCTCATATCCCTTTTATAACAATAGAAATTTATATGCTCAGGTTACAAATCAGAGAGAGCATGGTGTCCTCTTTTTTAACTACCCCTAAATCCCCTAAAGGGGACTTTACCCAAAAAAATAGAAGCAGTATGTTATATTGTACTTAGGCTTAAAATCGATATTGCAATCCTGTTATTACATAACGATTCCCAAATCCTTCCTCAACCTTATTAAAGAGTGCATAAGGTGCGTAATTGTATTCAATAAATATACCAATCGCTTTTTTATTAGTAATAATTCGATTAATACTAAGACCGAAATTAATATTCAGGGTTTCTACACCAAACCATTCATCATTTTCGTCCTCTGTATCGTTTTTCCTTGTATCTGTTTGAATAAAGCCAACACCAAGTCCCACATATCTGCTAAAAATAAAACGATGGTTAAATCGGGTTTCCTGAGCCAACCACACGCCCAAAATACCATTTATTGTTTCCTCAGATTTTGCAAGAAATCGATTACCATTATCGTTGTATTCAAAATGCTTCGAATCGAGCGGCATATTAATACTGGCTCCTAAATCAACGCGTAAGCTTTCCGATACGGGAACACCAAAACGAAAACCCAGATTTGGACTGCTTGTAAAAGTCTTTTTTAAATCTCCCATGGGAATCCATACTCCGGCTTGCACTGTAAAAGTCATGCCATAATTCCAAGTGTCATATTCTGAAATCTGATTGGTCTCTCCTTCTTCATTTTGGGCAATCGAGACACTAGATTGGAGTACCAATAAAACGAAAATAATTTTCTTAAGATATTTTGCATTCATGCTTAAGCAAGCTTAGGTTATCAATAGGTTTTAGTCATATCCTCGCGAACCACAATCGTAAAATTGTTCTTTCCTTTTAATTCTGCATCCATTTTTTTGATTTGTTTGGCGGTGGCCGTGTAAATGGTAACAATCTTTAAATTTGGATTGGCTTTTTTAAGATACCACACAATTCCCTCGTAGTTATTCGAATGATAGGCGCCATTGTAATGGATAAATTGCTGCCCTTGCTTGTAATTCTGAAGAATAAAATGCGCCATGGTAGCATCTTTTATCGCTTGTGCTTTCGGAAAGTTCGCCAGCTTATCAGCATCCATGTGCATGCCCATATCCAGCATACTTTTGTAACCAGGCAATTCGGAATCGTAAGCAATTGGCGCAGGCGCAATCCACGCTTTTTCCTGATCGCTCAAGCTATCGATAGCTTCAAAGCCTTGCTTAAAAACTGATGATGCATAGCGACGCGGTATGTTACAGGCTACAAAATTCAAGTTTTTATCTTTGGCAAAATCGACCAATGGCTTGTAATCGGTTTTGTAATTGTTCCACAAGCGAGCCGTATCTTTAAATTCCTTATCGGATAAATCCCCTTTTATATAGGCAGATAAAAATTCCTGATTATCGGCTTCGAACATTTCTGCTCCCAGAACCAAATTCGCCCCATTTATTGCATACAAATCTTTGGTTACCTGCAATTCCAACCAATGAGCTATTGGGTTGTCGTGCAATTCGCCAAACAAAACAATATCAGCATCGGCAATTTGCTTTATCATTTTCTGATATCGAATTGGCTTTCCGTTATCCTTAAAAATTTGATAGGTAGGGTTCCCATTAGTAAAGGCAAGGCAGATTATGGCTAGGAATAAGATTTTTTTCATGTGCATCAGTATTTTTGGAATAACTATCTAAGATATAACAAATATCGAAATCTATGTTGCGACTTAATATTTTAGCTTTATCAACTTCAATACAATATTTCACCTACTCAAGCCGTAGGGCTTTTACTTTTCTCCTTAGATGAGAAAAGTAAACAAAAGAATCAAGTCAGCCTGATCCTTGTCTCCGCTTCGTTGTTACGTATTATCACGCCTCGCGGCAGGCTGACAAAGCCCGTTCAAAAGACATTACATTATCACTAATTTCAATTATTTAAAATCAATTTAATAGATCGCCATTTATTTGAGCATCAATTCTAATCTATATAGGTCTCAACTTTTGGACACTTTGACCTTTTTACTTTTTCACTTCTACACCATTCTACTTTCTTTGAATCTAGACCACTTATAAATTACTGATTAAGAACAATAATACGTGCAGAAAGCCGTAAATTTAGTTAAAACCTCACCTATGTCGAGAATTACACATGTACTGTTCTTACTCTTGTTTGTACTGATTGTGATAGCAGCAATTGTGGCTTTAAGCTATTACGGGTTCACCTATTACCAGCTGAATATCGAGGAGCGATTTTATCATGCCGATCATCAGCTTTTAAAGCCGAGTGGTATTCTAGGACATGGTTTAGGCATTATTGGTTCTTTGATGATTATTGCTGGTGTGTTCTCTTATATGGCACGAAAACGAATCGCTAAGCTTTCGCGGATAGGAGTACTAAAATATTGGCTAGAGTTTCATATTTTTCTTTGCACACTAGGCCCAGTTTTAGTTCTGTTTCATACAGCATTTAAGTTTGGTGGAATTGTGTCCATATCTTTTTGGAGCATGGTTGCTGTTGTGATCAGTGGTGTAATTGGTCGTTTTATTTACATTCAAATTCCGAGAACAATTGAAGGTCGGGAACTAAGCTTAGCAGAAGTTCGAGAAACAAAAACCGACATTGGTACATTACTAAAAAAAGAATACAACCTAAGCGAAGAAAGCTATGGAACTATTGTTGCATCGGTAGCCGATCAGCCAGATAATGAATCTAAATTCCTACTGCTGCGATTGCTTGCAAAAGCAAAAGAGGATCGGAAAAGTTACAAAAGAATAGATACTGAACTTAGAAAAAACAATCTCTCTCGCACCGAACGTCAAAAAATTAAGCGTTTGGTGATTAATGAAATTGCACTGAATCGAAAAATCGATCGATTAAACTACATGCAAAAGCTTTTTAAGTATTGGCATGTTGCCCACCTGCCTTTTGCACTGGTAATGTTGGTTATTTTACTAATTCATGTAGCAGTTACCATCCTTTTCGGATACAAGTGGATATTCTGATTCTCAGCAAATGAAGAATTAATAATTACGAATTATTTAGATGTTAATATTTAAGTTGCCTGTTGGCTGGCATCTATTTTAAAGAGCTTTTGTTTTGCCTCTAAGATTTAGTAAGACCGGGAAGCTTCAAACTTGTTTGAAGATCACCCGGCCGCACTTAAGCTTAAGGTAAATAAGAAAACTTTTTAAAATGTAGCCTTGATTTTTTTTGCTTCCGTTTTTTGTATTAAGACAAAAAATGAAGTCGGGTTTGGGCGGATAGCCCAATACAAAAATAAATAGGACAATATTGATATGGATTTATTATTGGAAGAAATAATCATTTATGGAAGCGTATTCTTGCTTTGTCTTTTGGTTGTAGTGATCTACATCCGTAAACAGACAAGGGAATCTCGCATTGTTGAGCAAAAAATTGCACAAGCCAAAGCTGACGGATTGCATGAACCTGTGTCCTTACATCCCGTGGTCGATCAACATTCCTGCATCAAAAGTGGTGCATGTATTACCGTTTGTCCCGAAAAAGATATTTTAGGAATCCGAAACGGCAAAGCAACCGTTATTAACGCATCGCAGTGCATTGGGCATGGCGCTTGTTTTCATGCCTGCCCAACTCAAGCCATCAGTTTGTGCATCGGAACCGAAAAGCGTGGCTTCGAATTGCCTCATGTCGATCAAAATTTTGAAACCAACGTTTCGGGCATTTTTATTGCTGGCGAATTGGGTGGCATGGGCTTAATTAGAAATGCCGTTGAGCAAGGCAAACAAGCGATAGAAAACCTAAGTAAACACATCAAAAAAAATAGCAAAGCCGAATACGATGTTTTAATTATTGGTGCCGGTCCTGCCGGGATATCTGCATCATTAATGGCTAAAAAGAACAAGCTGAAATTTATTACGCTTGAACAGGATAGCTTGGGCGGAACCGTCTTTTCCTTTCCTCGTTCAAAAATCGTGATGACCTCTCCTATGGATCTTCCACTTTACGGAAAAGTAAAATTATACGAAACAAGCAAAACGGAGCTGCTCAATTTATGGGAAGATGTTCTGCAAAAAAATGAGATCAGCGTAAGCGAAAACACAAAGGTTGAAGTGATTGAAAAAACACATGAGCTCATTAAAATAAAAACCAAAACGGGTGATGAGTACACTGCACAATCTGTTCTCATTAGCATTGGCCGACGTGGCAGTCCGCGCAAGCTAAATGTAAATGGCGAAGGTTTGGAAAAAGTAGCTTACCGATTGTTGGAACCCGAAGATATATCTGGCAAGAACATTACCGTTGTTGGCGGTGGGGATTCTGCTATTGAGTCGGCTCTTTTATTAGCCGATCAAAACAAAGTTAGCTTATCGTATCGTAAAGAATCCTTTAATCGATTGAAACCTAAAAACAGTGAGCGAATTCAGGCTGCCATCAGTCAAGGCAAAATAGATGTTCTATACAATTCCAATATCATGCAGATAGAGGATAAATCTCTAACACTTTCGAAAAGCAATTCGGAAGATGAAATGACCATAGCTAACGATTTGGTATACATTTTTGCTGGTGGCGAGCTGCCTACTCAGTTTCTTAAAAACTCAGGCATCCACATCACAAAGAAATTTGGCGAGGCAATCTTGAAACACGAATAAAAATGAATAATTAGTAATTATAAATGATTAATTAAAACACTCATTTATCATTAATAACTAATCCTTAAAAATTTAATGTATAAAATCATTCATATCATATTATTCCTCTTTATTTCTCAATGGACTTATGCCCAATTGTCGCCTGGCGATTTGGCAAAAGCTCATGCTCATTTGGAAGGTATTTCGAACTGCACCAAGTGTCATGTGCTAGGTGAGAAAGTTGAGAATAGTAAATGTTTGGATTGCCACAACTTACTAAACGATCGAATCCGTAAAAATCTAGGCTATCACGCGTCGAGCGATATTAAAGGCAAACAGTGTATTGAATGTCACAGCGATCATCATGGTCGAAAATTTGAGCTGATTCGTTTCGATCAAAACACTTTCAAGCACGAATTAACGGGCTATACGCTAAATGGTAAACATCAAAATTTAGATTGCAAGGCTTGTCATCAAAGCAAGTTTATTGCTGATAAGCGAGCTGCCGAAAAGGATTATACTTTTCTTGGCTTAAACCCAAAATGTGCCAGCTGTCATACCGATGTTCATCAGCAAACACTCTCTACCAATTGCAACGATTGCCATACCGAAGAGAGTTTTGTGCCGGCTTCAAAATTCAATCATCAGAACACAAAATACCCTTTGCTTGGCAAGCACCAGAATGTAGATTGTATTAATTGCCATCGAGTGGATACAAAAAACGGCCAACGCTTTCAACAATTTGCTGGTGTAAAGTTCAACTCTTGCACTTCCTGCCACACCGATGTTCACAAGAACAAGTTTGGACCCAATTGTACCGATTGCCATAGCGTAAATTCTTTCAGAACTGTAAAAGCATTAAATAATTTCGATCACAACATTGCTGATTTTAAACTTACCGGTAAACACAAAAACGTTGATTGCAAGAGTTGCCATAAAGGTTCTTACACCGCACCAATAGAACACAATCGATGTTCCAACTGTCATCAGGATTATCATCAAGGCCAGTTTGTAAAGAAAAGGCTTTCGCCAGATTGTAAAGATTGCCATAGCGTAAATGGATTTGTTGGCTCTACTTACACAATTGAACAGCACAACAAAAGTGTTTTCCCTTTGCGAGGATCTCATTTGGCAACGCCTTGCTTTGCTTGTCATCAGCAAGAGGAAAAATGGCAATTCCGAAACATTGGAGAAACTTGCGTTGATTGTCACAGCAACATTCACAAAGAGGTATTGAAAGAAAAATATTATCCGAAAGAGAATTGTGAAGCTTGTCATTCAGAAAACAGGTGGAGCGAAATACAGTTCGATCACAACAAAACGAAATACAAATTACTCGGCGCTCATCAGAAACAAACTTGCCGCTCTTGTCATTTTAATCAGGCCGAAGCCACTCAAAAATTTACTGGTTTCGATCAGGAATGTTTGAGTTGCCATCAAGACGAGCATCAAAAACAATTCGAGAAAGCAGGCAAAACAGATTGCCTCAAATGTCACCAACATGAAAATTGGAACATTGCCCAATTCAATCATGACAAAACCGACTTTAAACTGGAAGGTAAGCATGCAACACTAGAATGTGCAGCATGTCACAAGCCAAAACAGGTAAATAAAATTGCTTACACACAATATAAATTTAAGGATTTCACATGCGCTACTTGTCATCAGTAATCTTGATTTTATCGTTTTCAGTAAGTGTTTTTTCCCAAAAATCACCACACGGAAAAGACTTGAAAATAGATTGTGAAACTTGTCATACTCAGGAAGGATGGGAAGTAAACCCAAAAACTTTTGCTTTCGATCATCGAAAAACAAACTTCCTACTCGAAGGTCAGCACCAAGTAACCGATTGCAGATCTTGTCACACCAAGCTCGTGTTTAACGAGGCACCAAACCAATGCATGCAATGCCATACCGATGTGCATGAAAATACGCTTGGTTCGGATTGTGCACAATGCCATACATCGCAATCTTGGTTGGTGACCAACATTACAGAGATTCATCAGCAAACAAGCTTTCCTCTTTTGGGCGCGCACGCCACAGCAGATTGTTTCGATTGTCATACCTCTAACAACTTTACACGTTTTGAGCCATTAAAAACGGAATGTATCGATTGCCACAGAACTGAATACAATGCAACAACAGAGCCAAATCATATTGCAAGCGGCTACTCTTTTCATTGCGAAGATTGCCACGAAGTATCTGCTTTCGAGTGGTCCTCATCGGGTTTTAACCATGAATTTTTTGCCCTAACAAAAGGCCATGCCATTAATGATTGTTTCAAATGCCATACCGATAACAATTTCTCCAATCTATCTACGGATTGTTTTGCATGCCATCAGGCCGATTACAATGCAACGACCAATCCGAATCATGCAGCAGCAAGCATCCAAAATGATTGTGCACTTTGCCACAGTACAGAACCGGATTGGACTCCCGCTTCATTCGATCAGCACAATGATTTCTATGTCATTCAAGGTGCTCATAACAGAATAGCGACTGACTGTTTTGCTTGTCATGAGGGAAGTTATCAGAATACGCCAAACACCTGTTTTGCTTGCCATGCGGATGATTACAACCAAACATCTGATCCGGGACATGCTGCAGCAAATTTTCCAACCGACTGTATATCCTGTCACACAGAGAATGCATGGGAACCTGCCACTTTCGATCATGATGGTCAATATTTTCCAATTTACAGTGGCAAACATCGCGAAGAGTGGAATTCCTGTACCGATTGCCACACAACAGCTAGCAATTATGCTTTATTTTCTTGTATCGATTGTCACGAGCACAACAGAACCGACACCGATGATGATCATGATGAAGTAAACGACTATGTATACAACAGTAATTCTTGTTTGGAATGTCATCCTAACGGAGATGATTAATCGAATTAAATGGAGGATAGAATGAAAAAGTTGATGCTATTAATAACGGTTTTACTGCTTGGAGCAAATTCAAATTTAAGTGCTCAAGAAAAGTTTTTGGAAGGCGAAGTTTCTTATAAAAGCTCCCAAAATACCTATGTGAAATTCTTAAGTACCGAGAACATTTCTATTGGTGATACGCTATTCATTCAGCAAGAATCTGGACTTACTCCTGTCTTGGTCGTGAACAACAAATCCTCTGTCTCAGTAATTGCAAAATCGATCGGTTCCATTTCTTTGCAAAAAGGAGACAAAATAATTGCCAATTTACCTGAGAAAAAAGAAATTATAGAGGATGTTGTTCTTACCAAAGATCCTGATTACATCACCGAAATAGGTGAAGAAGTAGCTCCCGTAAAACCTCTCAAGCAGCCAACAAATCAGCAAGAGAAAATCAGAGGGAAACTTTCTGTTTCTTCCTATTCCAATTTGTCTAGTTCTTCGGATAATAGCAATACCCGAATGCGATATGGCTTTTCAATGGATGCTAAGAATATTAACAATTCAAAAATTTCGGCTGAAACAAACATCCGTTTCTCTCACAATTCTGGTGAGTGGGACGAAGTGAAAGATGATGTTTTTAACGCCCTTAAAATTTACAACTTGGCCTTGCGATACGATGCGAACGAAAGTACAAGTATCTGGTTGGGACGAAAAATAAACCAAAAAGTATCAAATGTTGGAGCAATTGATGGTGTTCAGGTAGAAAAACGATTTGGCAACTTCTCATTAGGTGCAATAGCTGGATCGCGCCCCGACTATGAAAACTACAGCTTTAATTTTGACCTGATGCAGTTTGGTGGATATTTAGAACACAGAATAAACAATCAGGTAGGCAGTATGCAGAATACAATCTCCTTCTTCGAGCAAAAATACAATTCGAATACCGACCGAAGATTTGCTTATTATCAGCACAGCAATTCACTTTTGAAGAATCTGTTTTTCTTTGCCTCTTTCGAAGTTGATCTTTACAAATTAGAAGACGAAAAATCGAAAAACACTTTCGATTTAACAAGTATGTATCTATCCATGAGGTACCGTATCTCGAAACAATTGTCTATTTCTGGATCTTTCGATCGTCGTAAAAATGTGATTTACTACGAAACTTTCAAAAGCTTGGCTTTTCAGATATTAGAAAATGAAACAAGACAAGGAATTCGCTTTAGAGTCAATTACCGACCAACAAATCGTCTTTCTTTTGGTGGGAAAATTGGATTTCGATCGCGCAAGGCTGAACTCGAAGATTCAAAGAACTATTATGCCTATGTTTCTTATCGAAATATTCCAGGTATCAATAGCAATGCGACACTATCCACAGCCATTCTGCAAACTCATTATCTAGATGGTATGGTTTACAAGCTGAGATTATCTCGCGATTTAATTCCGGGTAAATTATTTGCTGGCCTCAACTATAGCTATGTCGATTACCAATACAAATACAACAATAGCGAATTGCTTCAACACATTGGTGAAGTAAATCTTTCGTGGAGAATCAACAAAAAATTCTCCCTATCGGCTAATTACGAGGGAACTTTTGAATCGGAACAAAATTCGTCTAGGCTGTATCTGAATTTGATTAAGAGGTTTTAAATTGTCAGGCTCAATTCTCTTAAGGAATTTTACAATCATCCAAGATCTAGGTGGCAGAGTTGAAAACGAACAAATTGCCAGTTGGGCATATCTGATTGTAACAAAAAATTAATCTGACACCTTTAATCCATTGAAGTTACATCTAATTCAAGCTATTTACGAATAGTCCACAAGCCAATAAAGGTAAGCGCTCCATTAATCATTAGCAGTTCAAAACCAATTGCCCAACCGAACCATTCCATCGAATTGTCCTTTAAAATGTAGCAGATGATAGGTGATAAAATAGCAACAATTGGTACTAAATTATCTTTCACTTTTAGTTTGGTGAACAATCCAAAAGCATACATACCAAGCAAAGGACCATAAGTATATCCTGCAATTGTAAAAATGGCAGCAATCACGGAATCGTCGTTGATCGCTCTAAATATTAAAATGACAACCAAGAGCAATAGGGAAAACAAAACGTGTGACTGAAATCTCAATTTTCGAGTTTTCACCTCATCGTTTTCATCAGCCCCCATTATATCAACCGTAAAAGATGTGGTTAATGATGTTAATGCCGAATCGGCACTCGAATAGGCAGCGGCCATTAAACCAATTAAAAAGAAAATACTAACCACTGGCCCTAAATGTTGGGTTGCTAATATTGGGAATAAATCGTCGCCTCTTTCAGGAATGGCAATTCCTTCGTGTTGTGCAAAAATTAGCAACAAAGCACCCAAAATCATGAATAAAAAGTTGGCCGGAATAAAAGCAAAACCATACCAGTACATGTTCTTTTTGGCTTCGCCCAGATTTTTGCAGCTCAAGTTTTTCTGCATCATATCCTGATCCAAACCAGTCATTACAATGGTAATAAAAGCACCCGTAAAAAATTGTTTGAAGAAATTCTGCTTGCTTTTCCAATCTCCAAATTCGAATATTCGAGAATACTCACTCTTCCCTATTGTTTCAGATAAACCTGCAATATCCAAATTCAGCTTGTCCATAATCAGGTAAATACTCACTCCTACAGCCAAAAGCATGAAAAGTGTTTGAAGTGTATCTGTCCAAACAATGGTCTTGATTCCTCCTTTAAAAGTATACAACCAAATCAGTAAAATGGTAAGTAATACGGTTACAAAAAAGGGAATATTCCATGCATCAAAAACCGTAATCTGTAGCACATTTGCCATCAGAAATAATCGAAAAGATGCACCTATTGTTCTCGAAAGTAAAAAGAACGTAGCTCCTGTTTTATAGGAAACTTTGCCAAATCGACCATCTAAATAGCTATAGATCGATGTCAGATTTAACCGATAATAAAGTGGTAGGAGAATATTTGCAACTACAATATAACCCAACATATAGCCGAATACCATTTGCATGTAAGTAAAATCGATTGACTTTACCCAACCAGGAACAGAAATAAAAGTTACTCCCGAAAGCGATGCGCCCACCATTCCAAAAGCAACTACATACCAAGGCGATTGCTTGTTACCAACAAAAAAACCTTTGTTATCGGCCTTGCGGCCCGTAAAATAGGATATTAGTAATAAAAGGGCAAAGTACCCAACAACAACAAGTAGTATGGTAACTGGTGACACAGGCTAAATTTTATAATGAATATCAAAAATAGAGAAAGGATTTATCTTATTCAAAAAAGAGTTCATTCTCTTTTTTCATCCTATTTTGCTACTTTTGAGCTAGACAATTGAATTGATAATAAAAATGAGCTATACCAATTTCCCATCTAAACTTCTTGAAAATGCTGTTAATGAATTTTCTAAACTTCCAGGCATTGGAAGAAAGACAGCACTGCGCTTGGTTTTGCATCTGCTAAATCAACCAAAAGAAGATGTGCATCTTTTTGGCTCTTCCATCATTCAATTGCGCGATGAAATTAAGCATTGCACCTCTTGTTACAACATTTCCGACACATCCATGTGCGATATTTGTGCAAATCCGAAACGAGATCATAAGACAATATGTGTTGTTGAAAGCATTCGCGATGTGATGTCGATAGAAAGAACACAGCAATTCACTGGCATTTATCATGTTTTAGGGGGAATTATTTCTCCAATGGATGGAATTGGTCCGAGTGATTTAAAAATAGAACCATTAATTCAAAAAGTTAGCGAAGGCAAAGCGAAGGAAATTATTCTGGCTCTAAGTACAACCATGGAAGGAGATACAACCAACTTCTACTTATTTAAAAAGTTAAATAAATTCAAAATCCCTGTAACTACCATTGCACGTGGCGTTTCAATTGGCGATGAATTAGAATATACAGATGAGATTACCTTGGGTAGGTCTATTTTACACAGGACACCATTTAACCAAAACAATCAATATTAAGGTATTAAAATTGAAGCTTCAGATCCATTTGTCCTTTTCTTTTTATTTGTTAATTTCGTGTAGTATTTAGACTAAATAAACACAATCAAACAAAACACTAAGATGGCTCAAATAGAAATCCTAATTCCTGCAATGGGTGAAGGTATCACTGAAGCAACAATTACTCAGTTCCTTAAAAAAATTGGAGACAATGTAGAAGAGGAAGATTCTCTTATGGAAATTGCAACTGACAAGGTTGACTCTGAAATTCCTGCCCCACAAGCTGGTAAAATTGCCAAATTCCTTTTCGAAGAAGGTGATATAGCACAGGTTGGCGATGTAGTTGCGATTCTTGTTACAGAAGGCGAAGAGCTTGCTACAGAAAAAGCAGACAACACTCCAGAAAAAGTTAAAACAGAAAATACAATTGCAAAAAATATTACTCCAGTAGTAAAAGAAGAAAATTCGCCAACAATATCTAACAAAACAGAAAATGGATCTTTTATTTCTCCTTTGGTTCGAACAATAGCCCAAAAAGAAAATATTAGTTCAGAAGAATTGAATCAAATCAAAGGATCTGGTGAAGGGAATCGTATTACAAAAACTGACGTACTCAGCTATTTGGAAAATAGAAAATCTGCTGGAACTTCCTTGAAAATGGCAGAACCAATTGTTGCTCCCGTTAGTTCGGGGCCAAGTGCTGCTCCTACCGCAAGTCATAAATCATACGAAGGTGAGAATGTCGAAATTATTGAAATGGATCGTATGCGCAAGCTCATTGCAAAATACATGGTCAACTCAAAACAGGTTTCTCCTCACGTTACTTCATTTATTGATGTTGACGTTACCGGTTTGGTGCAATGGAGAAACAAGGTTAAAAATCAGTTCCTTGAAAAAGAAAAACAAAAACTAACCTTCACGCCTATTTTCGTTGAAGCTGTAACTAGTGCTATTAAAGATTACCCAATGATTAATGTATCGGTTGATGGAGATCGTATTATCAGAAAAAAATTCATCAACATAGGGATGGCCACTGCTCTTCCTAGTGGAAATTTAATCGTACCCGTAATTAAAAATGCAAATGAGAAAAACCTTATTGGGATTACTCACCAAGTAAACGATTTGGCTGAACGTGCCAGAGGCAATAAATTGCTTCCTGAAGACATAACGGGAAGTACTTTTACCATAACAAATTTAGGTGCTTTTGGAAGTACTACCGGAACACCTATTATTAATCAACCTGAAGTTGCGATTTTAGCGATTGGTGCAATTAAAAAGAAACCAGCTGTAATTGAAACGCCACAAGGTGATACAATTGGAATTAGGCAAATAATGGTCCTTTCACTTTCTTATGACCATAGAGTTGTTGATGGTGCATTAGGTGGCATGTTTTTGAAAAGAATTGCAGAGAATTTGGAAAATTTCGACACCACTAGAACATTTTAAAATCTCAAATAATGATAAAAAGAAACCTTTGACACATCGTCAAAGGTTTTTTTATGTTCCTTACAGGCTTATTGCTCAAAATATCAAACAAAATTATTTATTTTGTACACTTAGAATGCTTTATGTTGTCTATTTTAGCAGGATATTAAAAAAAGCAGGTAAAAGACTAAGTTTTTATCAACAATTCTGCTTTTTTATTACTTTTGCTTTGGTGTTTAACCCTTATCTACTATATTTAGTTATTGTTAATAAATAAAATTCATATAGCCTGCCCAAAAGCCCATCAGCAGAGCAGAAAAACCTCTATAATTGCAAAGGTTTTTCTTATGCTTTTCGTCTCTATCATTATAGGGATGAGTAGCTCCTACTCACTTTCCGCTTCGCCAAAGAAGAAAAAAATTACAGATAAAAGGAAATATCAGATTGCTGAAAAGTTTCTTGTGAACCGTAATTACTCAAAAGCAGCAGTTATATACAAAGAACTACTCGAACAGTCATCTCGTAATGCTGATCTAAACTTTAAACTTGGATTGTGCTATCTAAACATTGTTTCAGAGAAAGAAAAATCGGTTGGATTACTGGAAAAATCAATCCAATATACCAGTTCTCGCAACAACGTTTCGATGGATGTTTATTTTAATTTAGCAAAAGCCTATCATGCGAATTATCAATTTCGCGAATCAATAAAAGTTTATAAAGATTTATTACAAATCATATCTCCACAGAATACCTCTTTTAGGAATGATATTCAGCGACAAATGAAAATGTGTCAAAATGGAATTGAACTGATGAAAAATCCAGTCAACATTTCCATTATTAATCTTGGCAATAAAATAAACACTGAATTTTCAGAACATAGTCCAGGAGTGACTGCAGATGAAAGCACAATGGTTTTCACTTCTCGTAGAAATGGCACCGGAAGCAAAATAGATTCTGACGGACAATATTTTGAAGATATATTCATTTCACATTTAGTAAATGGTTTATGGACAAATCCTGTTGGGATTGCGAAATTAAACACCATTGATCATGATGCTTCGATTTCAATTTCTGCCGATGGTCAGGAACTGTACATTTACAAAGCTGGCTTTATAAATAGTCGTGAATCGGAAGGTGGCGATATTTTTGTTAGTCGTTTAGAAGGAACTGAATGGAGTGAACCAGAAAAACTTGCTCCTGTCATCAATTCCAAAAGCAAAGAAAGTCACATTTCAATTTCTGCAGATCACAGAACAATTTTCTTCTCGAGTAATCGACCTGGAGGTTTTGGTGGAATGGATGTTTACAAAACAAGTAAACTACCAAATGGAAAATGGGGACGAGCAAAAAACTTAGGTCCAGCAGTTAATACTGAGCATGATGATGATGCTCCTTTCATCCACCCTGATGGTAAAACTTTATATTTTAGCTCTTCTGGGCATAAGACCATGGGAGGCTTAGATGTTTTTAAAAGTGTGAATCGAAAAGGACGCTGGACAACTCCTGTAAATGTTGGCTACCCTATTAATTCAACAGATGACGATATTTACTATACACCTACACCTGATGGAAAAAGAGCCTATTTTGCCTCTTACCGAAAAGGAAGTTTAGGCAGAACAGATATCTTCTTGATTAAAACACCTGATGAAGAAAAGGTTGGTCTTTTTGTGTTAAAAGGGAAAGTAGTAAATACAAGTGGTAGTACTGTTTTAAATTCTAAAATTACAGTTAGTAAAGACGGAAAAGTTATCGGTATTTATAAACCAAATGCAGCAACTGGAAAATTCTTGTTTATTGTTGATGCTGGAAAAAAATACGATATCGAAATTGTTGCAGAAGGCTACAGAACGCTTAGAACTGTATTAAATATTCCACCTGAATTTGCAAATAAAGAAAACAGAAGTGTAATTACTTTACTTCCATTAACGCTTAGAACTAAGGGTGAGCCTGATTATCCTCAAACTCTTGAGTTAATTGATTTAGAAGAAAGTAAATTAAGTGATATTGGCTCCTTACCTACTGATAAGGATAGTATCCCAGAAGATAAAAAATTCGCAGAACCAGAAATTAAAAAGGATACAATTAGTCCTGCTTTAACTGTAGAACCAATTAAAACAAGCGAAACTGAAGTTGCAAAAACAAACGAATCAGCTAAAAAAGACAGCATTGTTAAAATTGAGGATACAGTTATTGAACTGCCTAAAGCGGAAATTAAAAAGCCGATTATTAAGGAACCTGTTATTGTAAAAGATGAACCAGTAGTTGAGCAAACGGAAGAATTAATTAAAAAAGCAATTCCTACAGCTCCTGATTCACAACTTAAGAAATTAGACACTAGTGATCTTGCATTTACGCTTGACCTTGGGAACTTTAATTCACCACGTCCTGATTTATTTGAAGGATTAGATGGTGTTGAAGAAACACTTGGGCCAGATAAAAAATATCATTACACTTACGGGAAATTTAAAGATTATAAAAAGGCCGTAAAAGCTAAAAAAGTGATTGTAGCAAGAGGATTTAAAGCCACTAAAATCAGAATTCTTTCTAACGACAATATCGTTAAAGAAGGTAAAGGTGGAGAAACCTATTATACCATTCAAATAATGGCGCTGAACATTTCTGTGGAATCTGAATTCTTTGATAATCTTGATAACGTAAAGGCTTTCCCTTGCGATGATGGATTTACACGCTATACTTATAAAAAATTCACATCCTATCAGGATGCGCTTACTGAAATGAACCGATTAATTAGAATGGGTTACTGGGATGCTTTTATTCGTACCGTAATTAACGATCAATTGCTTTATCCAGGAATGAAATTTTCTGAAAGAAGTACATATACAATTCAAGTAATGGCCTTACGTTATCCAAAAGCTTTATCCTTCTTTTCAGATTTAGGAAAAGTAAAAGTATTCACGGATGTAAATGGATTGTATCGCTACACTTTTAAAGTATACAAGAATAAAACTGCTGCTATTCGCGATTTAGGATATGTATTGAAAAGAGGTTACTGGGATGCATTTGTTCGTAAATCATTATCGGGAGAGCATATTTTGGATTTAAACTCGACAGAAACAGATAATTTTTACACCATACAGGTAATGGCTTTAAAAAATGCCAGACCATTAAATTATTTCAATAATTTAGGGACAGAAAATCTTATAATGCACGAAGGTAAAGATGGTTTATCCAGATATACTTTTCAAAAGTACCGCTCCTTAACTGAAGCCAAAAATCAATTACCTTCAGTAACAAAAAAAGGTTATCTTGATGCTTTCACTCGTGAAATCAAATGGTATAACAAACATTAAGATGCAAATTCTGGAAGCCAAAAACATCCGCTTACGAGCTGTGGAACCTAGTGATTTAAAACTTCTCTACAAATGGGAAAACGATAGTTCCATATGGGAAGTTAGCCATACATTAAAGCCATTTTCCTTATTCGTTTTAAAACAATACTTGGAATCTTCGCACCTGGATATTTTTGAAACCAAGCAATTACGATTAGTTATTGAACTTAAAGATTCGGGAAAACCAATTGGCTTAATTGATTTGTTCGACTTTGATCCTTTTCATCAAAGAGCAGGTATCGGAATATTGATTAATGATAAGGATAGTAAAAACAAAGGATTTGCTTCTGAAGCTTTAGAGATCCTATGCTCTTATGCATTTAACACACTTCAAGTTCATCAATTGTATTGCAACATAACGGCTACCAATGAAATTAGTCTTCGCTTGTTTCAGAACAACGGATTCGAAATTATGGGAAATAAAAAAGATTGGATTCGCACAAAAGATGGCTGGAAAGATGAATATAGCCTTCAGAAGATTAATCTTCAAAATCCCTAATCAACTCGTACATCGGAATTTCAGGAATAAACTTAAAGGTTTGCTTCTGATAATCCATCTGGCAACAATAATGCTGCAAACCATTCGTAACCACTAAGAAAGGAACTCTCAACTTCATATTGTAACGTGCAATCTGATTAAATACATCTTGTGAGATTTTTATTTTGGCAGATTTACATTCTACAATGATCACCGGCTTCGCATTTTTATTGTACAAAACAATATCGCTTCTCTGTGGCAATAAGTTAACGTCAACTTTTTTTTCCACTGCAATTAAAGATGCAGGATATCCTTTCTCATCCACCAAGTATTGGATAAAATTTTGCCTTACCCACTCTTCCGGAGTCAATACTACATACTTCCTTCGAATACTGTCAAAAATTAGTTTTCTTTGCAGCTCAGATTTTATTTTAAAGGAATAAGTTGGTAAATTTAAATTTTCCATAAGATTACGATTACTACCGCAAAGGTAGAAGATTATTCCTGATATTTAATTCCCATATCTACATGAAAACAAAAGAGGAAATTGTAAAAAACTGGTTAACAAGATACACAGGTAGAGAACTATCTGATTTTACACCATATATACTTCTAACGAACTTTAACAACTATGTTGAGCTTTTTGCAGAATGGCACAATGTTAAAATTTTAGGTGAAGACAAAGCAATGCCAAATGCTTCCGCAGATAACATTACCATCATCAATTTTGGTATGGGAAGTCCTAACGCAGCTACAATTTTAGATTTATTAAGTGCTATTAAACCTAAAGGAGTTCTATTTTTAGGTAAATGCGGAGGTTTAAAGCGTAAAAACAAATTAGGTGACCTTATTCTGCCAATTGCGGCAATTCGAAGCGAGGGAACATCTAA
Source organism: Labilibaculum sp. (assembly GCA_016342745.1). Lineage (GTDB taxonomy): Bacteria > Bacteroidota > Bacteroidia > Bacteroidales > Marinifilaceae > Paralabilibaculum > Paralabilibaculum antarcticum. Next base: position 426,104 of record JAEINT010000001.1, on the reverse strand, counting down.
TGACTACCTACCACCAGAAGTGCCAGCCTTACCAGCTTTTAGTTTGCAAAGAGCCGTTTCACAGGTAATTTCAGACAGAAATAGAGAATATTACACGGGAACTGTTTTCACAACCAATAAGCGAGTATGGGAATACGACGAACGATTTAAAAAATACCTTTCCAAAACAAGAGCCATGGCAATTGATATGGAAACTGCTACCATATTTACAGTGGGATTTTACAATGGCATTTCTACTGGTGCCTTGCTTTTGGTATCGGATCAGCCAATGATTTCCGATGGTGTAAAAACCGATCAAAGTGATGCTAAAGTAACTGACAACTTTGTTGAAGAGCATATTCGAATTGGAATTGAATCCTTACAAGAAATCATGCACAACAGACAATCCGTTAAACATTTACGATTCTAACAATTTACCATATGACATTTGAGGATATTTTAAAAAGCTTAAAAAAGAAAGAGTATGCTCCTGTTTATTTTTTAATGGGAGAAGAAAGCTTTTTTATCGATCAAATAACTGATTACATTATCGATAATGCTTTGCAGGAATCGGAAAGAGATTTTAATCAAACCATATTGTATGGAAAGGATACAGATATTGGCACCATTGTAACTACGGCAAGAAGATTTCCAATGATGGCTGAAAAGCAATTGGTGGTGATACGTGAAGCCCAAAACATCAAAAATATTGATCAGTTATCCTCTTACATTCAAAATCCGCTAAAATCGACTATTCTTGTCATTAATTACAAATATAAATCTTTAGATAAGCGAAAAAGCTTCACAAAAGAAGTTGCCAAGAATGGGATATTATTCGAATCAAAAAAGATTTACGAAAATCAAGTTCCTGATTGGATTAAAAATTACGCAAGCAAACAAGGCTATCAAATTGAATCGAAGGCTTGTTTTCTTCTTGCTGAATTTTTAGGTAACGATTTAAGTAAAATAAAAAATGCGCTCGATAAATTAACGATAAATATTACAGACGGGAAGACAATCTCTCCCAGTGACATTGAACGAAACATAGGGATCTCTAAAGATTTCAATAACTTTGAGTTACAAAATGCTTTGGGCAAAAAAGACATTTTTAAAGCCAATCAAATCATAAACTATTTTTCAACGAATGAAAAAAATAATCCAATGGTTGTAACCATTGCCTTATTACACTCGTATTTCTCAAAAGTTTTAAAGTATTATTTTATAAAAAATAAAACAAACGATAAAACGGTTGCATCAAGCTTGCGCATTAATCCGTATTTCGTTAAAGATTATAAACTAGCAGCTAGAAATTACAATCCTAAAAAGCTGGTTTCAATTATCGCAATGTTGCGTGAATATGATCTAAAATCGAAAGGAATTGGTGATGTTAGTTCGAAGCATGGAGATCTTTTAAAGGAATTAATTTTTAAAATTCTCCATTAATATGTAAATTAATAAATATTCAAAAATTAACTGTACGTAAATCCCAAATATGAGATTTAATCTACCCGTTTACCTGCTTTTAATCCTAATTACCTGTAGCTTCTCCGAAAGTTTTGGGCAATTAACAGAACGTCCTGTTGCTACGAACGATACCGTTTCTATTACAAATTATAGTGCAACAAATGAGGTTGTTTATATCGAAATTGATTTTCTAAGCAACGATAAATTTCCAGATATCGATCAATTGGAAACTTCGATCATTGGTCAATCGGACCAATTTGGGAAAGCACACCTAATTGAAAACAATACACTTATCATATTCTATCCATATGAATCTAGCTATGGGATAGATACGATAGCTTATCAAATTTGTAATGGAGATAACAATTGTGACAAGGGTTTAATTGTAGTAAATGTTTTGGATCCTAATCAGGTTGAACTTACCATACCATCTTCATTTACACCGAACAATGATGGTACAAACGATAATTTCTATATCAAGGGAATTGAGAATTATCCAGAAAATGAATTTATCGTATTCTCGCGTTGGGGAACGAAGGTATTCGAGAAAAGAAACTACTCTAATGATCAGGCTTGGGATGGTGGATACAACAAAGCTGGTGTAAAATTAGGTCCTGGGGATAAACTTCCTAAAGGAACCTATTTCTTTAAGCTGATTATTAAAGACAAAGAGTATGTAAAAAGTGGGTACATTGTAATTAAGTACTAATGAATGAATTACAAACTTAAAAACTTTCTTCCTTTCGTATTAATTCTTTTGTGCTCCATGCAATTGCAAGCACAAGAAGACATACGCTTTTCAAATCATAAACACAATCGGCTTTTTTACAATCCTGCTTATGCGGGAAGTAGTCCTTTTATGGAAGCTGTTTTAGCCTATCGCAACCAATGGGTTGGTGTAGAAGGTTCTCCCGAAACAGCTATGCTATCGTTTCAAGCTCCAATTAATTATACCAATTCTGGAATAGGAGCAATTGTCTATCGTAATAAATTTGGTATACAATCGGATATAGGTGTTTTTGTAAATTACGCTTACCATTTACAAATAAACCATGATTCTAAACTTTCAATGGGACTTCAAGCCGGATTTGTTAACAAACAAATCAATTGGACCGAGTTAACTTTTTACGATCCAAACCCTAGCTCCCCAAATGATGAAATGATCCCAGATAATAATCTTTCAACTTGGGTACCTAACTTTGGTATTGGTTTTTATTATCATTCTCCTGATTATTATTTAAGCCTATCTATTCCGAGACTATTGGCAAATAATCAGCCTTCAACAGAGGGTATTTCAAATAATGTAGATTTCGATTCTAAATCTTTGTTCTATTATTTTGGCGCAGGAGTTAAACTACCAATAAGCTACGAAATAAATTTTGTTCCTTCCGTTTTGTACGTGGCATCACATAAAACATCGAACATAATCAGCTTTAATGCCAACTTTGAACACGATAGTGGTTTTTCTCTTGGAGCTGGTTACAGAAGCGACAAAACTTGGGCAGGTATGTTGGGTTATCAAGTCAGTCAAAAACTTAGATTTTCATACTCATATGAAAAATCTTTCGGAAATTATGGCTCAAAAGGATATACAAATCATGAAATAATATTAAATTACAATCTATCATTACGTAAAAGCCAGATTACATCACCAAGATATTTCTAGTAATATGAATAGAAGTCAAATCTCACAATTTATATTCGTTTTCCTTTTTACTTTTGCAGGAGTACTTACTTCTTCTGCACAAAGCAATACAGAACAAAAAGGAGATCGCCTATACAATAACAAAGAATTTGCAGCCGCAATTCACTACTACGAAAAAGAATTAGAAAATTCGGATAATCTAGCGGTAAAACGAAAACTGGTTTATTGTTATTTAAAAACCCTCAAAGATACCAAAGCAAACTTTTTACTTGAAAACATAGTAGCTTCGCCAAATGTTGTCGCAGAAGATTATTTACTGTACGCAAATTTACTAAAGCGACTTCGAAATTACGAGAAGGCTAAGATTTGGTTTAAAAAATATGCAGAACTTAATCCTGATGATAAAAACATAGATAAGCTAATTCTTTCTTGTGATTTAATAAATGAATTAGAAGACAAGCAATTATACTCAACAGAATCGGTGTCGATTAATTCACCCCAAGCTGATTTTGCTTCCGCCTTTTATAAAAATGGACTTGTGTTTGTTTCCGGCAGAAAAAATCAAACCTCGAGGGAAATTGATGGAAGATCGGGTGAATATTATTTAGACATGTATTTTGCTGAAAAATCTGGAGATCGTTTTCTTCAACCAGAATCTTTTTCCGATGAGTTCAATACAAAATATCATGAAGGACCTGCATGTTTTAGTGCTAATGAAAAATTTATCTTCTTTACACGTAACAAAGGAAATTTAAACCTTGAAGGTAAATCGGAACTGAACCTGTATTCGGCAAGACACAACGGCAAAAAATGGGACAAGGCAGAGTTATTTCAATTCTCAGGTAAGAATTACTCTATGGCTCACCCAAGCATATCTCCTGATGGAAGAAATTTGTTTTTTATTTCGAATATGGATGGTGGCTACGGTGGAACCGATATATATGTCTGTAGAAAATTTGGCTTCGCATGGAGTCGACCAATTAATTGTGGCCCTTCGATAAATACCGATGGCAATGAAATGTTTCCTTTTATTGCAGAAGATGGTTATCTCTATTTTGCTTCCGATGGACACATTGGCTTTGGAGGATTGGATATTTTCAAATCTATTTTCGAACAAAATGAATGGACCTATCCTGTTAATTTAGGACCTCCATTTAATACTTCAAAAGATGATTTTGGATATCTTATTGGTAAAAATAAAGACATTGGTTATTTTTCTTCTAGCAGAAATGGCAGCGATGATATTTTTGAATTTAAGCAAAACCCAGACAAGATTCATAGCCTAAGTGGAAGATTAATTGCAAGTACAACCAAAGCAGGTTTAAAGGATGTAGAAGTTATATTAATGGAGAATTTATCGAAAGAAAAAACAACTCTTTCCGATGATAAAGGACTCTTCACCTTCGATATATTTAAAGGGAAAAATTACAGCTTAATTGTTACCAAACCTGGATTTAAAACCAAGCGTATTCTTTATTTTGCTCAAGACGATGAAAATACTCCAAAGCAATTAAACATTTCAATGGATACTACTCAGTGGGTTAAATTTAATGGAAACATTATCGATCAATTCTCTGCACGAGCTGTTAAAGAAGCAAGCGTTCAAATAATTAATCAAACTTACCGAAGTAATTCAGTCAGTATTTCTGACGAATATGGTGATTTCGAACAGGATATTGATCCAAGTAAAAGCTATGATATCATTATCCAAAAAGAAGGATATTTTACCAAAGTAATTAATAACTACAAGTACCAATCGGATAAATTTGAACAAATTGAATTGCAGAAATTCTCCACTAATCAAAACATGGAATTATATGCTGTCGAATTTGATCCAGGAGCATGGGAATTAAAGAAAAACACCATTCAGGAATTGAATAACCTAGCAGGCTTATTGAAGGTAAACCCACATATTTCTGTTGAAATAAATGGTTTTACAGATCAAGACAAAGGAAAGAAAGAAAATAAAATACTTTGCGAAAAAAGAGCTAAACTTGCAGCAGAGTATATCATTTCGAAGGGGATTACTGCAAATAGAGTACAATATAAATCTTCAGGATTTGATTCTGGACGATCTGCTCTTGTAGTAAAATTGATCGAGGCATTTTAAACACACAAGAATGACAATCATTATAATTGCAATAACTGTCTTAATTTCAATGGCAGCTTTTAACAAGGTTGATCTTTTATACAAATATCAGTTTAATGCTTATCAAGTATTAAAAAGGAATCAATGGTATCGAATGCTTACCTATGGTTTTCTTCATGCCAATTGGGATCATCTGCTGGTTAATATGTTCGTACTATATTTTTTTGGTGATTCGTTGGAATATTATTTTTCGTATCATTTTGGACAGCTGGGAGTATTGTATTTTATTCTGCTTTATATCGGAGCAATCATTTTCTCAACTCTCTACGATCTTAAAAAGCATCACGAACATTATCATTACAATGCTGTAGGAGCATCAGGAGCAACATCGGCAATCGTATTTGCAACGATCTTTTTTGCGCCTTTACAGAATATTTACTTCATGTTTTTCATTCCGATACCTGGAATTATTTTCGCCGCAGGTTACTTGTATTATTCGTATTACATGAGCAAGAAAAACATTGATAATATCGGACATAGTGCACATTTTTATGGTGCCCTTTTCGGATTTCTATTTCCGATCCTTATTAAACCCCAATTATTCTCCTTATTTTTGCAGCAGATTCTCAATTTTTAGAACATGCAAAAGGCCCTTTTCCTTGATCGAGATGGTGTTATCAACTCAGATGAAGGACATTACTACATTTACAAAACAGAAGATTTTAAAATTAATGAAGGAATCATTCCATCATTAAAAAAAATCACGCAAGCCGGTTATTTACTTTTTATTGTAACTAACCAAGGTGGTGTTGCGAAAGGAATTTATTCTGAACAAGACGTAAACAAGGTTCATGAATACCTACTTTCTATTTTGAAAAAAGAAGAAATTCAAATTGAAAAAATCTATTTCTGTCCTCATCACGAAAGTGTAAGTAAATGTTCCTGCAGAAAACCAAGTCCGTTTTTTATTGAGCAAGCCATTACTGATTTTAATATCAGTAAAGAACAATCGTATATGATTGGCGATAGCCCAAGAGATATTCAAGCTGCGGAAGCTGCAGGAATTAAAGGAATCAAAATTGATTCTAATGAAAATATCAGTGCTTATTGTGACCAGATTTTAAAAGGAGAAATATAGTAATGAGTACAATTCAAAACATTTGCTTCAACGGAAATATTTATCCAAAAAACGAATTGCTTTTCGGAGCCTCAAACCGTGCTTTTCGTTATGGTGATTCTCTTTTTGAAACCATTCATACCAATGGGACTGAGATACAATTTCTGTCGGAACATGTAGATCGCTTATGCAAGGGAATGGATGCCTTAGAGATGACTATTCCTGCCGATTTTAAGGAAAAACTTAAAACTGACATCACTTTTTTAATCAACAAAAATAAAGCTTTTGCAGGCAATCGAATTCGTTTAAGTGTCTTTCGTAACGATGGTGGTTTGTATACGCCAACCGACAACACCATTTCTTATTTAATTGAAAGTTCACCTCTTGAAAATGATCATTACCATTTAAATAAAAAAGGACTAAAAATTGGCATTTACACGGACATGAAAAAATCGTATAATTTTCTGTCTAGATTCAAAACAGGTAACTCTCTCCCATTTATTCTTGCTGGAAATTATCGTAAAAAAATGAAGTGGGATGAATGTATTCTTCTTAATGAAAAAGGAAATTTGGTGGAGAGTTTAAGTTCAAACCTATTTCTTGTTAGGAATGGAATTCTGCTTACCCCATCGATAGAGAGTGGTGGAATTTCTGGCATTATGAGAGAACAAATTATTGAATGTGCTTCTCAATTAAACATTACTGTTTTTGATGACTGTGATTTAACGACAGAAGATCTTTTAGAGGCAGATGAAATTTTTCTTACGAATGCTATATCGGGTATACAATGGGTTGTGGCATTTCAAGAAAGAAGGTATTTTAACAAGACTTCTAAAATATTAATCGAAACCTTAAACGAAAAAGCCTTTCAATTCTAACAAAGTGTGCTAACTAATTTAATCCAGGATTTTCTGGAAAGTTAGACCACATTTTATAACGTCCGCCCATTTTTCGTAAAGATCGTTCCCATAGCTTTTCATTATTGCAATTCATTACATCTTTAACATCAAGCTGACTAACCAACCATGAATCTTCCTTAATTTCATCATCAAGTTGACCAGCAGTCCATCCTGAATATCCTGCAAAAAATCGTACCTGATCTGGTAAAACCATTTTTTGTTCTATTAATTCTTTTAAAACACGAAAATCTCCTCCCCAATACAAATTATCGTAAATATGTATGCTCTGAGGTATTAATTCCGGTATGGTATGTATGTAATAAACTCTATTAGTATCCACTGGGCCTCCAATAAACACATCACCATCAAAATGAGCTATATTTATTAGCACCTCATCAACAGTCAAATTTATTGGCTTGTTTAAGACAAAACCAACAGCACCATCTTTATTGAATTCAACCAATAGCACAAGCGAACGTTTAAAGTAACGTCCTTCCAAAAAAGGTTCCGCAATAAGCACCTTCCCCTTTCCAGGGATGATGTTATTATTTTCCATTCTAAAAAGGTCATCTGTTCCGTCCACGTTTTCACATTTTAGTTCCTAATTCCAAAGTAACCAATTTTACCGATTAAAAAAAGAAATTTTATACTGGTAGACCGACTTTCTATCCTTAAATCAATTAGCATAAAGATTGCAAATTTATTATATTAGAGCTGCCTAAAACTAACTTGTATGCCTAAAAAATACTTTTTCTCTCAACTTTTTATTGTATTTATTTTTCTCCCTCTAATAAGTTTTTCATCCAACAATTCTAATCCTACTCTTCAAGTAGTACTCCCAAAAATTATTATTGCTGACATTCCTACTTCAATTGTTATTCCCATTGAAGGTAATAAAGCCGATTTTATAGAGAAGGATAGCATTTGGCTTGAGATTAATAACATGCAAGTTTTGGCGATAAAAGGCAATAAGCAATTTGAATTCGAATACATCTTTAAAACAAAAGAAAATGTAGCCTTCAAAATAGAAAATCGTTCTTTTTCAAAAGTTATTAATCCAATTCCACTATGGCTCTCCATACTTCCACCACTCATCGCCATTTTAATGGCACTCTTTTTTAAAGAAGTTTTTTCAGCCTTATTTATTGGCTTATTTTCAGGAACATTAATCATTTTCTCTTATCAAGAAGCATCAATATTCTCAGCTTTTTTTAAGGCTATTTTTGCGATATCCGACACGTATATTCTACAATCTCTTGCCGATTCTGGTCATATCTCAATCATCTTATTTTCGATGCTAATTGGTGCCATGGTTAATTTAATTACTAAAAATGGAGGAATGCAAGGTGTTGTAAATAAATTATCAAAATTTGCCAACAGCCGTAGATCAGGACAATTTGTAACTTGGTTTTTGGGGATTTTAATCTTTTTTGATGATTATGCTAACACTCTTGTGGTTGGAAATACCATGCGGCCTGTTACAGATCGATTAAAAGTTTCAAGAGAAAAATTAGCTTATATTGTTGACTCAACTGCAGCACCAGTTGCTTCTATTGCCATGATTACAACGTGGATTGGTATTGAATTGAGCTACATTCAATCGGCTACCGTGCAAATTAACATTGACGAAAGTCCATACAGCATTTTCTTGCATTCATTACCAACTAGATTTTATCCTTTCTTTACGCTGTTTTTTATTTTAATGCTAATTCTTCTCAAGAAAGACTTTGGCCCGATGTTAAAAGCAGAGAAAAAATGCCGACAGCAATTAAAAATAGAGGAAGAGACAAATAAACCATCTGCAGAATTACAAGATATTGAAATTGACAAGAGCATTCCGACAAGGTGGTACAATGCAGGAATACCGGTTTTCATAGTAATCTTCGGAACTTTTGCAGGCTTGGTCTATACGGGCTGGGACACAACTATTTGGAATGATTCAAATCTCGCATTTAGCAAAAAACTATCACATATCATAGGTGCTTCAGATTCATACCTTGCTTTATTGTGGTCTTCTTTATCAGCCGTTTTAGCAGCTGTAGCTTTAAGTCTCGGACAAAGAATACTAACACTTAGCAAAGCAGTAGAAGCATTGGTTAGTGGCTTTAAAACCATGTTAACCGCAATTCTAATATTGGTATTGGCATGGGCACTTGCTGACATTACGAAAGATATGCACACAGCAGATTTTATTTCAAATACATTAATTGCAACTAATGTTTCTCCTTATCTGCTGCCATCCTTAACATTTATACTCTCCGCACTCATAGCTTTTTCTACGGGATCATCTTGGGGAACGATGGCAATTTTATATCCACTTATTCTTCCAGCGTCTTGGGCACTCTGTCACTCAGCAGGAATGAATAACCTCGAAAGTATGGATATTTTCTACATCACTGTTTCAGCTATCCTTGCAGGTTCTGTATTGGGCGATCATTGTTCTCCTATCTCGGACACAACAATACTAAGTTCTTTGGCAAGTTCGTGCAATCATATAGAACATGTTAGAACCCAATTACCATATGCCTTAACCGTTGGAAGTATCGCCATTTTCGCAGGATTACTTCCTGCCGCCTATGGCGTATCATCGTGGATCTTAATTCCATTAGGTTTTATTCTACTATTCCTCATCGTGAAGTTCTTTGGAAAAAAACATGAAGAATAAAAAAGGCGTATCTGGGGAAGATACACCTAAAAACCTTTATATCGATTTGTTTATTATCTATTCGATAACGTACCACTAACCACAATGTATCAAATCAATACTTACTAAAAAGCTTATATCTTAAAGACAACATTAAAGTGAAAAAGGTGACTCTTGAAACTCTATTTTTTCGTTTTTAACATCTTTTAACAGTCTATTTAATTTTGCTTAAACCTGTTTGATTTAAAAAAAAGAAGCCATCTCTTTCGAGATGGCCGTAACTCCTGTATATTTTGGAGCCCTTTAGAATTGATTTGTCAGTAGAATTACCACATTGCATCTAACAATCACTAACTAAAAATATTCAAGATTCTCCCCTATAGATCCTCTTGAATAGTAACAAGACAGCTTAAAGCTGTTTTAAGATGAATGTAAATTAATTTAATTCACATTTTATGTAAGTCTAGTAATGTTCCCTAACGACGTTGTTCTTTTTTAATTGTTGCATTGGCTCAAAAAAAATTAAGAAAAAGAAGTCATCTCTTTCGAGATGACTATAACTCCTATATATTTTGGAGCCCTTTAGAATTTAAAGGTTAGTTGAACCACCAAATACAACTAACAATTACAACTAAAAGTTCGAGTATCTCCCCTACAGATTCTCTCGAACAGAACTATAACAGGTGGAATTAAAAAAAGGGTGACAAGGCTCTAAACTTATTTCTCTTTTTAACATCTCTTAACAAACAAGGCCGAATCTAAAAAAGATTCGGCCTCAAGTTTTATAGGAATGCTGTTTTTTTAACTTTTATAAATCGATGAATATTTCTGAGGATCAGCCTCTCTCATAATTTCATGTATAATTTCGAATACATCTTCCGCATTAGGATTAGAAAAGTAATCCCCATCTGTACCGTAAGCCGGTCTATGATCTTTAGCAGTAATCGTTTTAGGTTCCGAATCTAAATGAAAGTAAGCTTTTTGTTCTTCCAATACTTTTTGCATCATGAATGCTGTTGCTCCTCCTGGAACGTCTTCATCAAAAAAGACAACACGATTTGTTTTCTTTATTGATTCTAAAATAACATGATTTATATCGAAGGGTAATAAAGTTTGAACATCTATTAATTCAACAGAAATATTGAAATCCTTTAATTGTTTCACTGCGTCTTCTGCAATCCTTACACATGAACCATAAGTAACCAAAGTAATGTCTTTTCCTTCCTCCAGCACTTCAGGAATACCAAGAGGTGTTTTAAATTCGCCCAAATTATCCGGCATTTTCTCCTTTAATCGATATCCGTTTAATGGTTCAATTACCAAAGCAGGCTCATCTGATTCTAAAAGCGTGTTATATAATCCAGCTGCTTTTGTCATATCTCTAGGCACACAAACATGAATTCCTCTAATGGAATTAATAACCATACTCAATGGTGATCCCGAATGCCAAATACCTTCTAAACGATGGCCACGAGTACGAATAATAACAGGAGCTTTTTGACCGCCTTTTGTTCTGTACTGCATCGTTGCCAAATCATCACTCATGGTTTGCAATGCATACAGCAAGTAATCGAAATATTGTATTTCCGCTATTGGTCTAAGACCTCGAAGAGCCAATCCAATTCCTTGACCTAATATGGTAGCTTCACGAATTCCAGTATCCGTTACTCTAAGCTCACCATATTTTTGCTGCATTCCTTCCAAACTTTGATTAACACCTCCAATAAAGCCAGTGTCTTCACCAAAAGTCAATAACAAAGGATATTTACTAAACAATTTGTCGAAATTATCTCGTAATACTTCTCTTCCATTTACTGTTTTTGAATCAGCAGAATAAACAGGAGCACAAGCTTTAATATTTTGAACTTTTAAAGCCGTTTCACTGTATAGGTGACTGCTATATCGTTCTTCATTTTCTTTCAATGAATTCTTTAACCATTCTTGCAATCCAGATTTAAGAGGCTTAAAACTTTCACACGAACTACAAATAAATCTTAAAATTTTCTTCGCTGCCGTAAAATTATCCTTCCTTACCGGATTAATAATCTTTTTAAGATCATTTACAATCTTATCTATGCGCTCTGTCTTCTTACAATCACAGCCTGCATTTTTAACCAATTCGATCAATTCATCTCGTTCGATTTTAATCGGATCAGCAAAAGATTTCCATGCTGCTTTTCTTGCATTTTTAACCTCAACGACGGTAGCTTCTTCAATTTCTCTCAAGGTATTTTCATCTGCCAACTCCATTGAAACAATCCATTCTGCCATCTTCTTAATTGGATCGAATTCCTTTTCCCAGTCAAGACGTTCCTGCGTTTTATAACGCTCATGAGATCCCGAAGTAGAATGCCCTAATGGCTGTGTCATTTCAGTAACATGAAACAAAACTGGGACATGATTATTTCTACAGAGTTCTACCCCTTCAGTATACATTTTACAAAGCGAAGGATAATCCCATCCTTGTGCTTTGTAAATTAAATATCCTTCTCCATTTTCATCTTTTTCGAAGCCTTTTAAAACCTCTGAAATGTTCGATTTTGTTGTTTGGTATTTATTCGGAACAGAAATACCCCATCCATCATCCCAAACACTCATTGCCATTGGAACTTGCAATACTCCTGCCGCATTTATGGTTTCCCAAAAATGTCCCTCGGATGTACTGGAATCTCCAATTGTACCGAATGCTACTTCGTTTCCTTTAATTGAAAACTCTGAAAAGGCATGCAAATATTTGTTTTGTCTGAATAATTTGGAAGCATATGCCAAACCTAATAATCTTGGCATTTGACCAGCTGTTGGAGAAATATCAGCCGATGAATTTTTCTGTTTCGTAAGATTTTTCCATGTACCATCATCGTTTAAACTTCGAGATGCATAATGGTTATTCATTAACCGGCCACCATTGGCTGGATTTTTATCTATTTTCGTTTCGCCAAATAATTGAGCAAAAAACTCCTCGGGAGTTAGCATCCCTGCAGCAAGCATAAATGTTTGATCTCGATAATAACCAGAACGCCAATCTCCATTCTTATAAGACTTCGCTAATGCGATTTGCGCAACTTCCTTTCCGTCTCCGAAAATTCCAAATTTAGCTTTTCCTGTTAGTACTTCTTTCCTTCCGAAGATACTTAATTGACGACTTATATTGGCTATTCGATAATCTTCAAGAACCTCTGAAGTAAAATCGTCGAAAGACAGATTTTTATCTTTTGTTCCCTTATTTTCTTTTACCATTTCTGACATATTATTGTGTATTATTTAGTCTGTAAAGCTTTTCCCCCTTACTCTACAAGCTAAAATATGTTGGTGTGAGTGTTTAACAAAATATTCTCATTTAATTTAAGATCAAATTTAGTAAGAATAATTCTAAATAAGAAGTCATTCCACAAGTATTTAAAGACCTTTAAATCTTCATTTGTTTGGAAGAACAATCCCTAATGAATATCTTTGCATTTAATTATTCTTCATCAATTCATTTCTTGTTTATAATCTTTCTAGACTCTCTATTAAGACATTAACGAATTTTGGATTGATAGGAAGAAGAGCTAGGAATGGAGTATAAAATACTCCATACTATAATGACAAACTAAAAATTACACAAATAATGCTTACAGTTTTACTTTTAACCGCTGTTTTACTTGCTATCGGATTTGTAGGATTTGCGATTACCATTCTAATTAAAAAGAATGGTAAATTCCCAGAATTACACATCGGAAAAAATAAACATTTGCAAGAAAAAGGAATTGGTTGTGCTACATCGCAAGATAAAATGGAACAAGCGAAAGCTAAAAAATCTCACCAATTTAAACAGTATACTCTATTGGAGAAGGAATTAAATTCTTTATAAATCGAATTTAGATTTTTTAACAGAATAATAAAAACCTAGTACATAAACTCTCGTATTCTTAGATAAGTACATTTAAAAACGAAACAGAATGGCGGTATTCATAAAAATTTTGCTTTTATCTTTATTCCTGCTGTTAATTGCTTTTTTAGGACTTGGAATAAAACTATTATTCGATAAAAATGCCAAATTTACTGGTGGTGGTTGCAGTTCATGCGGATGCACAGATCCCGAAGAGGAGAATTGCGAAATAAAATAAGGTATTTGGTTATCGGTTTTTTGACTTCTGTTGTTTGTATTATTTCATAACAACTACATTTTTTTTCCGAGCTTCGGAAATCAGAAAACCGATAACTTTTTAATTCATAAAAAAGAGGATTTAATCTACTTAACGATTAAATCCTTTATTTTTTCACTTCTATAAGTCTTGTAATTCCCTACCGAATCGGTGTAAATAAAATAAGCTTCTAATAAAGAATCATTTTCTACTATTGCAATACTTTCTTCTAATCCCATTACCATAAAACTGGTTGCATAAGCATCTGCCGACATGCAGTCAGGCGCAACAACGGTAGCTGAAAGAAGACTATGCTGCACTGGGTAGCCAATACGAGGATCAATTGTGTGAGCATATTTTTTACCATCTTTAATATAAAATTGACGGTAATTTCCTGAAGTTGCTAAAGCACTATTTTCTAACTGAATTACATCTTGAATTTCACGTGACATGGTTGATGGATCATCAATTGGTTTGTCAATGCCAACTCTCCAAATTCTTCCTTTGTTGTTTTTCCCTTTGGCTCTAATCTCACCTCCGATTTCAACCATATAATTCATTATCTCTTTTGACTCCAAAAAATCAGCAACAACATCAACTCCGTATCCTTTTGCAATGGCACTGGCATCAAACATGATTCTAGGATCGCTTTTAATCACTTTTCCAGCTTCCAATTGGACTTTTGTATATCCAACTACTTCCAATAAACTATCAACAGGAATCATCTCAGGATCTAGCTTATTTTTAAAACCAAAGCCCCAAGCATTTACCAAAGGCGCAACAGTCATATCAAAAGCTCCATTTGTTACTTTCGATATCTCATCTGCCCTTTTCATCACCTTAAGAAAGTATTCATCCAGCACAACTGTAGAATCATTGTTGTTCACTTTAGAAATAACCGAATGTGGCTTATAGGTCGATAAGGAAAGATCAAATTCAACCATCTTAGCTATGATTTCATCATGCAAGTTAGCATCATTTGAATGCTCGTAAACAATGTGATAAAATGTCCCAAATATTGGCCCTTCGTCGAAATAGTATTTCTTGCTATTATTTTGACAAGATGTAAATACCACAATAGCAATTAACAGGACAAAATTGAATCTTATTCTCATGACATTAGACTAATTATATTAAAAAAATATTCGGTTGGGCAAATGTAAGCAAGCTTATAAAAACAAACAAGCCTCGAAAAATTCGAGGCTTGTTTTAAAATATTTATCATCCAAAATCGTCAAAATCAACCATTTCGTCTGGAACACCTAAGTCATACAGCATGTTTGTAACAGCTGAATTCATCATTGGAGGTCCACAAATGTAGAATTCAATATCTTCTGGCTCCTCGTGCGTAACCAAATAGTTATCGTAAATCACTTGATGGATAAATCCAGTTGGTCCTTCCCAATTATCTTCTGGCTGTGGCTCAGAAAGAGCTAAGTGCCACTCAAAATTAGGGAAATCAGCTGCAATTGCATCAAACTGATCTGCGTAGAATACTTCTTTCAATGAACGTGCACCATACCAGAAAGTAGCCTTACGACCTGTTTTCACAGTGTGGAATAAGTGGAAGATGTGAGAACGCATTGGAGCCATACCAGCACCACCACCAATAAACATCATTTCATTGTTTGTTTCCTTGATAAAGAACTCACCATAAGGTCCTGAAATAGTTACCTTATCACCTGGTTTACGAGAGAAAATAAATGAGGAACAAATTCCTGGATTAACATTCATCCAACCACCGTTTACACGATCGAATGGAGGAGTTGCAATACGAATGTTCAACATTACAATATTTCCTTCTGCAGGATGGTTAGCCATTGAGTAAGCACGATATGTTGGCTCAGGGTTCTTCATGCTTAAATCAAACATCTTAAACTGTTCCCATTCACCACGATACTCCTCTTCAATATCCATATCCTTAAAATCAACGTCGATTTTAGGTACGTCAATTTGAATGTATCCACCTGATTTGAAATCAAGAACTTCGCCTTCAGGCAATTTCACAACAAACTCTTTAATAAAGGTTGCTACGTTACCGTTCGAAACCACTTCACAATCCCATTTCTGGATTCCCAAAATTTCTTGAGGTATCGACATGCTCATGTCTTCTTTTACTTTTACCTGACAAGCCAAACGCCAATTCGTCTGCGCTTCTTTACGAGTAAAGTAATCAACTTCAGTTGGAAGAATGCTACCTGCACCGTCAAGAACTTGACATTTACACATTGCACATGTTCCACCTCCACCACAAGCTGATGGTAAGAAGATTTTTTCTGCACCTAAAGTGCCTAATAGGGTATTGCCTGGCTCAACAACCAATTGTTGGTCGCCGCCATTAATATCAATTGTTACTTCTCCTGATGGAGTTAGTTTCTTCTTTGCAAATAAAAGTATAGAAACTAGAATCAGGGTCACAAGTAAAAAGACAGCTATACTTATGGAAATAACAGTTCCCTGTGTTGTTAATAATATCATCTCTATTCCGATTAAATTTTTTAAAAATTCAATTTACTTTATTCTTCTTTCAGCTTAGAGTTTGATACCCATGAAGCTCATAAAAGCAATTCCCATTAATCCAGTTACAATAAATGTAATTCCTAAACCTCTTAAAGGAGCAGGAATGTTTGAGTAACGGATTTTTTCGCGAATAGCAGCTATACCTACAATAGCAAGTAACCAACCAATACCTGATCCAAGACCAAATGAAGTTGCTTCTGCTAAAGTGCTATAGTCTCTTTCCTGCATGAAAAGAGATCCACCTAAAATTGCACAGTTTACTGCAATTAGTGGTAAGAAAATACCCAACGAAGAATAAAGAGTCGGAGCAAATTTTTCTACAATCATTTCAACCAACTGCACCATAGAAGCAATTACCGCAATAAACATGATGAAACTTAAGAAACTTAAGTCAACATCCTGAAACGATTGATCGATCCAAGTTAAGGCACCTTCAGCCAAAATATATTTGTTTAGCATATAATTTGCAGGAACTGTAATTCCTAATACAAAAATTACAGCTAAACCTAATCCCATAGAAGTTTTTACAGTTTTAGAAACTGCCAGGTACGAACACATTCCAAAGAAGAATGCGAACACCATGTTGTCGATAAAAATCGACTTGATAAATATATTAATCAGATTTTCCATGTTTCGATTTTTCTTTAAAATTATGATTCAATCAGTGATTTATCACGTGACCTTTGTACCCAAATAATGATACCTACAACAACTAAGGCCATTGGAGGAAGGATCATCAATCCGTTGTTTTCGTATCCCATATCATAAAATGCTTGAGGAATCACTTTGAAACCATAAAGGGTTCCTGATCCTAACAATTCACGGAAGAATGCTACAATAACTAAAATGATTCCGTATCCTGCTGCATTACCAATACCATCAAGAAATGCAGGCCATGGTTTGTTTCCTAAGGCAAATGCCTCTAAACGTCCCATGATAATACAGTTCGTAATGATTAGACCAACAAATACTGAAAGTTGCTTGCTCACATCGTAAGCAAATGCTTTTAGAATTTGATCAACAAGAATTACCAATGCTGCAACAATTACAAGTTGAACAATGATACGAATTCGTGAAGGAATAGTATTTCGTAGTAATGAAACTATCACATTTGCAAGTGCCAGTACAGCCATAACTGAAATCGTTAATACTACAGCTGGCTCTAACTTAGCAGTTACCGCTAAGGCCGAACAGATACCCAGTACCTGAATCGTAATCGGATTATCAGTTCCCAACGGATTGGTAAGCAGTTTCCGATTTTTAGCTGAGAATAATGGTTCTTTATCGCTCATCTCTTACTTTTTTGAAGATTTAAAAAACTTTTCATAACTGCTAAGGTTATCCTGAAGCATAGCTTCTAAACCTTTTGATGTAACAGTACCACCTGACACAGCATCAAATGCATGCGGATTGTTCGAAGCTGTTCCCTTAACTAATTTTAAAGAAGTAAAAACACCAGCTTGATCAAAAATCTGCTTTCCAGTAAAAGGAGCAAGGAATTCTGCATTTGCGATTTCCGCACCTAGTCCTGGAGTTTCACCTTGATGGTCGAACGTAGCACCATAAATGGTTTTACGATCCGATTCCATTGAGATAAATCCCCAGATTGGTCCCCACATTCCTTTTCCACGAACAGGAATAATTAATTTTTTGCCGACACCTTCTTTGTTGAAAACAAAAACAGGAAGATTTCTTTGCGCTAGCTCCTTCTTGTTTTCTCTTTTCAAATCCACTTTAAAAGTTTCAGACTTGTCCTCTGATTTAATCTCTCCATCTGAATTTACGATTATAGCTTCAACGATAAATTTATCGTAAAGCTCAACAGCATCAGCAGGAGTCGAAGCAACATTCACAGCTTTAAGAATGTTTTGCTTTTTCTCTATTTCTTTATTTGCGTTTTGACGGTCTTTCAATGACAATGAAGTAAAAGAAAGTACTGCCGCAACAATCACTACCATAATGGCAGCATAAAGAAATGTATATGTATTGCTTTGAGTATTCATTTTCTAAACGGTTTTTTGATTAAGCATTTACCTTAACACGTTTCAATCTTTTCTTAATGTTACCTTGAACCACGTAATGATCGATAAGTGGAGCGAAAGTATTCATCAATAGAATTGCTAACATCATAGCTTCAGGGAAACCTGCATTTACAACTCGAATCAATACAGCCATGACACCAATAAGGAATCCATAAATGTATTTACCACGTAGAGTTTGAGCTCCAGACACTGGGTCTGTTGCCATAAACACAGCACCAAAAGCAAAACCACCCATAATTAAATGTTGGTATGCTGGAATATCAGTCATGTAAGCATTAGACCCGATCAAATTGAAGATCGTTCCCATAACAAATCCACCAACAAAAACAGATAACATGATTCTCCAAGAACCAATTCCTGTAGCTAATAAAATTAAAGCTCCAATTAAAATGGCAATGGTAGAAGTTTCTCCAATTGATCCTGGGATCAATCCAACAAACATATCCCAAGAGTTACTTAAATGCTGTTCAATTATAGACGTAGCTGCACCTGAACCTCCTTCAAAATCTGCTAAACTAGCAGCGTGTGCTAAAGGTGTTGCTCCAGAAAAGCTATCCGCTTTTTCAGCAATCCAAACCGTATCACCAGACATTTGAGATGGATAAGCGAAGAAGAAGAATGCACGAGCAATTAATGCTGGATTCCAAATGTTCATACCTGTTCCACCAAATACCTCTTTACCAATTACTACTGCAAATGCAGTTGACACAGCGACCATCCAAAGTGGTGCTTCAACAGGCATTATCAAAGGAATTAGCATACCAGAAACAAGGAATCCCTCGTTTACTTGGTGACCACGCATTTGTGCAAACGCAAATTCAATACCCAAACCAACTACATATGAAACAACAATAATTGGAAGGATTTTTATTAGACCATAAATACAGATTTCCATCATATCGGCTGACTGCCCAATTGATAAGAAATGCTGATATCCTGTATTGTAAATCCCAAATAGCAATGCTGGAATTAAAGCCATAACAACGATAGACATTGTACGCTTCAAATCGATAGCATCTTTAATGTGAGTACCATTATGGGATGTAATATCGGGAACGAATAGAAAAGTTTCAAATGCCTCGAAAGACGACTGCAACTTTGCAAACTTCCCACCCTCTTGAAACAAGGGCTTCTTTTTATCAAGAAATTTTCTTAGTGCTTTCATTATATATTATTATCCGTTTTTTCTTAGCTCATTTCTTTAATCATCAGATCGATTCCTTTACGGACTAAATCTTGTACATTAATTTTTGATGTACAAACAAATTCGCATAAAGCAAGATCTTCTGGAGCCACTTCATAAATTCCCAATTGTTCCATTTGATCGATATCCTCAATCATAATAGATTTAATCAATTGCAATGGAAGCACATCCATAGGTAAAACTTTATCGTATTCACCTGTCATTACAAAAGCGCGATGTTCTCCATGAAGGTTTGCATCCAAACGATATTCTTTGTTTGGTGTTAACCATGAGAAGAATGTTTTAGACATCGAGAATTTCTTTAAGCCTGGAAGAGCCCAACCTAAGAATTCAAAATTGTCTCCTTCTGGAATAACAGTAATTTGTGAATCGTAGAAATTAAGGAATCCGTCTTCAGAAATTTGACCTCCAGTTAAAACATTACCTGAAATAACACGAATCTTTTCATCATCTTTCAACTTACCCTTAAGTATATTTCGTACAGAAGCTCCTTGAATTGTTTCAAAGTAGCATGGTGTTTTTACTTCCGATCCACAAAGAGCAATTTTACGACTTACATCGTAAATTCCTTTTTGGAATAATCTTCCGATAAAAACAACTTCCTGTGGACGAATAACCCAAGCAACTTCACCCTTATTCATAGGGCTAAGCTCATGAATCTGAACACCAACATTTCCCGCAGGGTGAATTCCAGTAAACTGGTTTACCACTACATTCTTAGCATCAGAAAATGTTTTGCTTTGGTTGATATTAGGATTGATATTTAAATGAACCTTACCATCGGTAAGTTTTGCTAAAGCATCCAAACCTGCCTGAAATGCTTCTGCTTCGCCTTCTAATAGAAAATCAATATCAGCAGCCAATGGTGCTGTATCGAAAGCAGAAACGAAAATAGCTTTTGGAGTATCCTGAGGCTTAGCAATTACATCATAAGGTCGTTGACGTACATATGCCCAAAGACCACTCTTCAACATTTCCTCCTTCACTTCCTCTCGCGAAAGACTATTTGGGTCAGCCTTTTTAAACTCCTGGTACTGTATCGCAGCATCTGCTTGAATTACTACTTCTAAAATCTTTCTTCGTTCTCCTCGATTTACGGCAATAACCTTTCCACTTACCGGAGCAACAAAATTAATTTCAGGGCAATACTTGTCGAAAAACAGAGCGTCTCCTGCTTTTACTTCAGCATCAACCTTAACTTTTAATTTAGGCGTTAATCCGGGGAAATCGGTTGGTTTAATGGCGTATGTCTCAGAACGATCAGCTTTTTCAAGTACTTTTTCAGCCTTTCCTGCCAGCTTAATATCTAAGCCTTTTTTGATCTTCTTAACTTCAGACATGTTAAACTATTTGATTTTATTAATTTCGTCAAAAATAACTAATTTAATCGCTAATTCACAATCTTAATGAATTGAGTATTTATGTTATAAAGTTACATTAACACATCATTATTAAGTTTGTAAAAAATTCGAACACAAATATATAAAGCAATTTTGTATTTTTGAAGTCCTTTGGTTTATTTTTAACCAGTATATATACATATTCATATGCCTAAAAATTTCGTTATTTCTATAATTATTGTATTCATTAGCTTTTCGAAGCTTTTAATGGCTTCAGATATTGACTCAGAATTAGTCTATAGCAATGAAATTAGGAAGACTAGCATTCATACTGTTCAAATGTATCCTCTCGACTGGGAACTAACAGAGCCAATAATTGAGCTCAATGGAGATAATCAGCTCCTTTTTTCCTTTGATGAGATTGAAGAAAATATTCAAGATTACTCTTATAGAATTATTCATTGCACTTCAAATTGGCTCGATTCTCGTCTAAGTGAATTCGATTTCATCGATGGTTTTACTGAAAATCAGATAAAAGACTACGAACATTCTTTCAATACCAACATCGATTTTGTTCATTATACTTTACGTATACCGAATGATGATATTCAATTGAAACTTTCTGGAAATTACGTTCTTGAAGTTTATGAAGATTTTGATCCTGAAAAAGTAATCATACGCCAACGCTTTATGCTATTGGACTCTAAAGTTGAGGTCCAAGGGAAAGTAAAACATCCAATTTCAATTGACCAAAGAGAAACACACCAAGAAGTCGATTTTAGCATATTACATCCTAATTTTAGAATTGATAATCCACACTCCGACTTAAATGTGATTTTAACACAAAACAATAGATTAGATGGAAGTCAAAAAAATTTAAAACCGATTTTCATTCGTAAAAATGAATTGGTTTTTGATTACGAGATGGAAAATGTCTTTGCTGGAGGAAATGAATTTCGAAATTTTGATTTAAAAAGTCTACGATACCAAACAAGATACATTAGAGAAATTGTTAGTGAAAAAGGACAAACAAACGTTTTGCTAACACCAGGAAATAATCGCCATTTTAAGCAATACATTTACGAACAAGATATTAATGGTCGATTTTTAATTGATGTACAGGAAAGAGATGAACCTGCAACCGAAGCTGATTACTGCATGGTAACTTTCTGGCTGCCTTTTGACAATGAAATTACACATGGTGACTTATATGTTTATGGTGATTTTTGCAATTGGATGTGTAACGATAAGACAAAAATGGAATACGACTACGAGACTGGATCTTACCGAAAAACCATTTTCTTAAAACAAGGATATTACAACTATCAATTTGCCTT
Source organism: Labilibaculum sp. (assembly GCA_016342745.1). GTDB lineage: Bacteria > Bacteroidota > Bacteroidia > Bacteroidales > Marinifilaceae > Paralabilibaculum > Paralabilibaculum antarcticum. The sequence continues at coordinate 403,700 of JAEINT010000001.1, read as the reverse complement.
ACTCGAACATGGAAAAACAGAACCAGACCTAAGCTATATTGAAGGTAGTCACTGGGAGACAGAAAATAATTACGTGATCTACATCTATTATCATGACATCGCTTTAAACTACGACATGCTAATTGGATACAAAAACATTAATTCTACTGCTACGTTTTAAATTCCAACTCATTTCTAAACAGCTTTGCTTCATATGTTATAAAAGCAGTTTCATCTAAAAAAAAAAGAATACTTTTGACTCCGAAATAAAGAGAATTACTATCTTGTTTTCTCTTAATTTAAATATTTATCATATGAATCCTGTTACAAACAAAGGTCTACAAAGATCAGATTTGCAGGTGTTCAGCCGATGGAGCCGTAAAGGCTATGCTGCATTTGCCAGCATGAATAAGGAAATTAAAATTTCCAATATCAACAGCAGTTATAATCTGTTGGTTCCATCATCTGAATGCGGCTTTTCTGGCTTTTGCTATGTACCCTTAAACAGCAGGGATAAGAATGAGACTGATGAATTGGAAGCCTTGCGCTTCGAACTCATGCAGGTACTTGCTTTACAAAATCAAAGCACGACCAAAACCAGTCAGATTGAACCTCATCAGCAAACTAAAATGGTTCTTTCTACAAATTCTTATTCCCACAATTTTAGAAACTAAAAAGAACCAAAGTTATGACTGATATCAGAAACAATTGGACCAATCAAGAGGTCAAAGCAATTTACGACTTACCATTACTGGATTTGGTGAACAAAGCTGCCAACATCCACCGCAAATACCACGATTCTACAAAAATGAATATGAACACATTAATTTCGGCTCGCACCGGAGCGTGTTCTCAGGATTGTAAATACTGTGCTCAATCGGCCCGATACGACACACATGTAAAACCTAAAAAACTAAGTTTAGAAGAAGTTTTGACTGAAGCTAAAATTGCTAAAGAAAATGGTGTGAAACGTGTTTGCTTAAGCTCATCGGGAAGAGATGGTAATCGCGATGATCGTTTCGACGAAATGGCTGAAATGATTACCGAAGTAAAAAAATTAGGCCTTGAGGTTTGTTGCACCATGGGAATGATCAACAAAGATAAAGCAAAGAAATTGGCTGGTTTAGGAATTACTGCTGTTAATCACAATCTAGATACTTCGGAGCGTTACTACCCAAGCATTACAACTACTAGAACTTATGCTGAACGTTTAGAAACATTGGCCAATCTTCAGGAAGCTGGTATTTCTTACTGTTCGGGTGGTATTTTAGGAATGGGTGAAACTGACGATGATCGTATCGAAATGCTTCGTACTTTATCAAATCAGGAAAAACATCCATACAATGTTCCTTTAAATTCATTAGTACCCGTTGAGGGAACTCCATTTTTTGGAAAAGAAACCATCGGTATTTTTGATATGGTGCGTGCGGTTGCTACTGCTCGTATTCTAATGCCAAAAGCCGTTATTGCTTTTGCGGCTGGTCGAACTCATTACAGTCAAGAAGGTCAAGCCCTGTGTTTTCTTGCTGGAGCGAATTCAATCTTCTTCGGTGACAGACTACTTACTGTAAAAAATATGACTGTAAACGAAGATCAGCATTTATTGGAAACCATTGGTATGGTTCCAACTCGCTTTCATGAGTTAACTACATTAGAAGAGTAAAATACATTAATAACATTATAGCGCAAAGGGGTATACTAATGTATATCCCTTTTTATTTTCCCATCCTTTTTTCGTAAGTTCATCGGCTCATTAACCAGCATAACCACATTATGAATCCGAAAACCAAAGTGCTCTCTCTAGGAGAAGCTCTTCTACCTATTATTCTATTAATTATACTCCTAAGTATTAATGCTATTGTTTTTGGCGATGGCGCCATTGAAGGAGCTAATCAGTTTTCACTTTTAATTGCTGCGTCTATAGGAGGATTAATTGCTCTTCGCCATGGCAAGAACTGGGATAATCTTCAAAAAGGTATTGTCGAAAGTATTGGCACTGCAATGCCATCGATGTTAATATTGCTACTGATTGGTTCTTTAGCTGGAACATGGATGATTAGTGGTGTAGTGCCTGCAATGATCTATTATGGATTGGAATTCCTAAATCCAAAATTGTTTTTAATGTTATCGGTCATAATCTGTGCCATTGTTTCTGTAGTTTCAGGTAGTTCTTGGTCTACAATTGCAACCATTGGTGTTGCTTTATTGGGTGTGGGCAACGCAATGGAATACAACAATGCAATTGTAGCTGGTGCAATTATATCTGGAGCTTATTTTGGTGATAAAATTTCCCCTTTATCCGATACAACAAATTTGGCTCCTGCAATGGCAGGTGTAGACTTGTTTGTACACATTCGGTACATGATGTACACAACCATTCCTTCTATTATAATTACCCTCATCATTTTTTTAGCAATTGGTTTTACCAAACAAGGGGAAATTAATCCAGAAAGTATTAGAGAGGTGCAAGTGGCCATTAAAGATACTTTTACAATAACTCCCTGGCTATTTTTAGTTCCGATCTTACTTTTTTTAATCATCAGTAAAAAGGTTCCTGCTTTACCAGCGATATTTGCAGGCACTTTAATTGGAGGCGTTTTTGCGATTATATTTCAACCTCAAATCATACAGCAAATCTCAGGAAATGAATCCTACATACAAGCATGTTATCATACGGTAATGCAATCTATTTTTACGGATGTAAGTGTACCTGTTCAAAATGAAAACATTCAAGATTTACTATCTACTGGCGGGATGGCAGGAATGCTGAACACCATTTGGTTGATTCTTACTGCCATGGTTTTTAGTGGAATTCTGGAAACTTCAGGTATTTTACACAAAATTACTGAAACCATGCTAAAAGCAGTTAACTCTACAGGATCTTTAGTTACCACAACGGTTGCTAGTTGCGGATTCCTAAACCTTACCGCTTCTGACCAATACATTTCAATTGTTGTTACGGGTAGAATGTTTTCAGAATCGTATAAAGATCAAAATTTAAAACCTGAAGTATTGAGTCGTACATTGGAAGATGCAGGAACAGTAACTTCTGTTTTGGTTCCATGGAATACATGCGGTGCTGCGCAGGCAGGTGCACTTGGAGTGGCAACGGTGGCATTCGCACCATTTTGCTTTTTCAACATCATTAGCCCAATAATGACCATCTTAATGGCTTACTTCGATATTAAAATTAGAAAGCTTACTGATACAAGTGAAAAATCATTATAAGTTCAAAATTAATCAATAATTAAGAAAGCTGTGTAATTCTTAACCTGTTTGATTTTACGGCTTTTTTGCAAGCATGATAATACTCATAAATCAGTAATTGCTTTTTTTTTATATTTGTTCAGATTGAAATAAAAAACATACAAAATAACCCTTTAAACCACAACATCATGCCAAAAGGTATATACAACATTCCGGCTGTAACTAACGAGCCAATTTTTTCTTATGCTCCAGGTTCTCCAGAAAGAGCAGAATTGCAAGCTACTATCAAAAAAATGCGTTCTGAAGAGATCGATGTACCTATGTATATCGGTGGCGAAGAGGTTCGTACAGGTAAATTATTTACAATGACACCTCCACACGATCATCAGCATGTATTGGGTCATTATCACCTAGGTGAGAAAAAGCATATCCAAATGGCAATTGATGCTGCTTTGGCTGCTAAACCAGCTTGGGAAGCTATGGCTTGGGAGCATCGCGCTTCTATTTTCTTGAAAGCTGCTGAGTTGATTTCAGGACCTTACCGCCAGAAACTAAATGCTGCAACGATGTTGGGACAGTCGAAAAATGCATTCCAAGCTGAAATTGATTCTGCTTGTGAGATTGCAGATTTCTTGCGTTTCAATGTTCAGTACATGACTGATATTTACAAGCAACAACCTATATCTTCAAAAGGAATTTGGAATCGTGTTGAGCAACGTCCATTAGAAGGATTTGTATTTGCATTGACTCCTTTCAACTTTACTGCAATTGCAGGTAACCTACCTACAGCTCCAGCTATGATGGGTAACTGTATTGTTTGGAAACCATCTAAAACTGCTGTTTATTCAGCTCAAGTATTAATGGAAATTTTCCAGAAAGCTGGTGTTCCTGCTGGTGTTATCAACTTGGTATATGTATCAGGTCCTGCTGCATCAGAAGTATTATTTTCTTCACCTGATTTTGCAGGTATTCACTTTACAGGTTCAACTGGTGTGTTCCAAGATATCTGGAAGAATATTGGTGAGAACATTCACATGTTCAAATCGTACCCACGTATCGTAGGTGAGACAGGTGGTAAGGATTATATCTTTATGCATCCAAATGCTCCTACTAAAGAAGTTGCGACAGCAATTACTCGTGGTGCTTTCGAATACCAAGGACAGAAATGTTCTGCTGCTTCTCGTGCTTTCATTCCTGCAAGCAAATATGATGAAGTAATGGCATATGTAAACGAAGATCTTAAGGATCTTAAAATGGGTGGAACAGAAGATTTCACAAATTTCGTAAATGCTGTTATCGATGAGACTTCTTTCGACAAGTTGGCTCAATCAATCGACGAGGCTAAGGCTTCTCCAGATGCTGAGATTGTAGCAGGTGGTACTTACGACAAATCGGTAGGTTATTTTATTGCTCCAACTATTATTCGTGCATTAAAGCATGATTATATCACAATGGAAGAAGAGCTATTCGGCCCTGTACTTACCATTTATGTATATGAAGATGATAAAGTTGATGAGACTTTAGATATCTTGGACAAAGGTTCAATGTATGCGCTTACTGGAGCTATTTTTGCTAACTGTCGTTATGACATTGAGAAATTAGTGAAGCGTTTAACTCACACTGCAGGTAACTTCTACATTAACGACAAGCCAACTGGTGCAGTTGTTGGACAGCAGCCATTCGGTGGTGGTAGAGGTTCTGGAACCAACGATAAAGCAGGTTCTATGATAAACCTATTGCGTTGGGTTTCTCCACGCACAATTAAGGAAACTTTTGTACCAGCAACAGACTATATGTATCCTAACTTTTTAGAGGATTAATATACAAGACCGTTTTAACTATTGTTCACAATAGTTTGCCAAAAACGACATGATTTATTTTGGGTAAAACGACCGGAGTTTTCTTCGGTCGTTTTTTTTAAATAAATTTTAGTGAATTCACATGCACTGCCTTCTATAATCCATATCATCAAGAAGCTTAAGCTTATCCTATTAACACCCCCTCTCCCTGTCGGGATCTCCCCTAAAAAGGGAGAATCAAAATTTAATGGTTTTACTTTAAGCTTTATACTTTAGTTAATTCTTTGTAATTTAGCTTTCGCAAAAAAAGGTAAGCAGAATGAATCAAAAAAAGGTACAGAATATATTTCTAAAAATCATACGTAACAAATACGTAATTACCTTCTTGATCTTCTATTTTTGGTTGTACTTTTTCGATCAACATTCTATATGGGAACGAAAAGGACACGAAGACACAATCGAATCTTTAGAAAAAGAAAAGACTTACTTTATTGAAAAAATCGAGAATGATAAAAATCGAATTCACGAGCTAAAAACCAACCGTAAAAATTTGGAGAAATTTGCTCGCGAACAATACCTTATGAAAAAAGAAAACGAAGATATTTTTATTCTAATTGATGAAGATTAGTAAAAAATAAGTTAATCATTCATTTTCTCATATTCCCTATAAATTTCCAATAGCTCTTTTGCAGAATAAATTCCTTTGGTTTCGATTCCCAAATCGACTAACAATTGTTTTGCACAAACCACAATGCTTTCTTCATCGATAAATTGTTCGTGAACATTGTTTAGGTATTTCAATATCTTGAAAGCATTAAAAGCGCCAAAAAATTTCTTTCTGAATGACTCGATACTGGAACAATTTCTATTGATCTCATCTAAAGCTTCAAAGAAATTATCTTCTTTCAGGTAAGAGCGCACTGGGCCAGGAAGACTTACAATGATCTTGTTAAGATAGGTGACGTAATCTACACCAAAAAATTCATCAACACGATCGAAAAAAATCTTTATGTCCTTAAAGGCTGAGTAATTGTAGGTTTTATAATCCAATATTCCTTCTTCTAAAAATGTGGCAATTGCTTTACCAGTGCCAAAAGGAACTCGATCAGATTCTCGTGGCGAAGGAATTACACGAGTTGTTTTAATTTCGTAAAACTTACCAAGAGCTATTATTTTCTGTAAAAAATAAAAATCCTCTCCTGCCTGACGACGATTCATTCCTCCTTGTTTGATATAGGCATTTGCCGAGACAGCAAAACTAGAACCTACAGTATGGAATGCATGTGGATGACCAGCAAAGCGCATGGCCAACATGTAATATCTTAAATAAAGCTCGTATTGAGCGATTGCATCGTATATTGGCTGTTCAAAATCCTTACCTTCTAATGGATGCTCGTAAAATATATTTGCACCATTGGCCTTTGGATATTTTTTAAACAACTTCTCTATTTCAACAAAGTAGTTCGTATCACAAGCAGAATCAGCATCGAATCCTGTGATAATTCCATTCACTTTATCTATTTTATTGAAACGACTTACCGCCTCATCCATAGCAATTTTTCGAGCCAAGCCAACACCTGCAAATTTCTTTGGTAAATTGGGCTGATCAATCAAAAAGAACTTCAATTTCTCATCTTCATGATTTTTCATCCAAACTCTTGCATCGGATATAGTTTTCTGATTTTGAGCAAATATCTCATTACTAACAAGTTCACTAGAATTAACAATAACAATAACTTCAACTACACAACTTGGTCTTTCACAACTCCACAAAGCATCCAAACTAGGAATTAAATCTGGCTCGTTAAAGCAAGGAATCGTTACAATAATATTCAATTCTTCGGATACTGTATCCTCAATATAATCCGGAAACAGTCTTTGTTTTTTAAGATATTTATCAGCAAAAGCCATTGGTTCAATTTTTTCTTTGGACAACAAAGATATAAAAAAGGGCAGATAGCTTGCATCGCTAATCTGCCCTTAAAAAATATTGTAATTAGAATTACTCTGCCTTAGCTGTATATCTGCCGTTTAAGCCAGTAATAATTTCTGCAGTAATATCTAAACCATCTTGAGAAAGTAAAACATTTCCGCCTTTAGTTGTGCTTAAAATTAAGCTGTAGTTATGAGCTGCATTGTATTCTGTTAGGTAATTTGTTACGCTATCGAATAATCTTTTGCTATTTGCTTGCTGCTCACCCATCAACTGGTTTGATAATTCACGCTCTAATTGTTGCAAATTTTGTTGCTTAGCAATTAATTTACGCTGTGATTCCTCAGCTCTTTCACGACTTAAGAAACCTCCATTTTGAAGTTTACGTTGAAATTCACCAGCTTCTTTCTCTAATTTCTGAGCTTTAAAATTAAAATCTGTTCTAGAGTCTTCTTGCTTTTTAAGAAATTTCTCATTCAAATCACGAGAAAAGTTATAATTGCTTAATAATGAGTCTGTATTGATATAAACAACAGCACCCTCTCCTGCCGCAGATTTCACTGCTTTTGAATCATCTGAAGAATTTGAGAAATGAAGAACATAAAGAATTCCAACAGCTACAATTAATACAGCATTTAATGCAATAGATAAATTTTTCATAGGTATTTTAAAATTAATTTTTCAAGTTTTCTGCTTTGCCAAAATGAGTAATCAACAATAATTCTAGTATCCTACCTCAGCTGGCAAATAGTGTTTTTTTGATTTTGCCTAACAAATATAAGCTTTAAAAGGAGACTAAAAAACTCAGTCTTATCAAATTTTAAAATCGGAATATATTTTGCCTAATAATTCAAATCAAAAAGGATACCCTGATAAACATCATTCTTTTTTTTTTGAATCCTAATTACATTACAGTCGAAAATAAGGAACAAAAACATAACTAAACCCAATTCCCCATGTTTAATAAATTAATCGCAGCTACCCTGCCCTATATGCCAAAGAAGCTAGTTTGGATCTTCTCCAAAAGATACATTGCTGGCGAAACGATCGAAGATGCAGTTAATGCATCAAAAAAATTAAATGATGAAGGTGTAAAAGTCACCGTCGATCTTCTTGGCGAATTCATAAAAGACTTAAGTCAAGCCACAGAAAACAAAGAAGCATATTTAGAAATTATAGAAACCTTCGAAAAAAACAAAATTGATGGTAACTACTCCGTAAAGCCAACCTTTTTCGGACTATTAATTGATGCAGAAACCTGTTATCAGAATATTCGAACAGTTGTTGCAAAAGCTGCAGAATATAACAACTTTGTTCGTATTGATATGGAAGATTCTCCTTGTGTGGATAAGGAAATTGAAATGTTCCGAAAATTGAAAGCTGAATTCCCGCAAAATGTAGGTTTGGTTGTCCAAGCATATTTAAAAAGAACACTTGATGACTTGACCAATATGATGGACATGCAAAATGGTGTTTCTAAACTGAACTATCGTCTTTGCAAAGGAATTTATGTTGAACCAGAAGAAATAGCTTATAAAAAGTACGAAGAAATTAATGATAATTTCATTAAAGGCTTGGATTTTATGTTCCAGAACAATGTGTATCCAGGAATTGCAACTCACGATAAGCCTTTGGTTGATGGAGCGTACAAATTGATTGAGAAGTACAATATTCCTAAGGATAAGTACGAATTTCAAATGCTATATGGCGTAACTCCAGAATTGAGAAAATCTATTCTTGAGAAAGGACATACGATGAGAGTTTACGTTCCATTTGGAAAAGATTGGTTTGGTTATTCAACCAGAAGACTAAAGGAAAACCCAAAAATGGCAATGCTAATTATCAAAGCCTTATTCAGCAGAGGATAATTCAATTAAATAGTAGACAAAAGAAAAGCGGTGATAAATCACCGCTTTTTTTATTTGTTCTTAATTCCGTATCTGTACATCTGTTTTAATGTGGTAATCTCTTTGTCGGTTACCAAATTATCAGGAATCTTTAATTTTCTTTTCCTTTTCATTCTCTGCACCTCTGGTAAAGTACGTCCCATACTTACACCAACCATCTGATCTGGTGCAATCATGACATGATGTTCATTCATCACTACATGATTTTTTATCAACATATCGGTATTTGCTTTAGCATCCATTTTCTTCGGTGCCTGTGTTAAAGCCTGATAAGTTGCCGAGTTTACATTATTTTTAGCTCGAACATACTCCGGAGTATTGGCTTTTGCATTGATAAAAGCCTCTCTAAAATCACCAAACCTAGGTAAAATAAGTACTTCCTGAAGCGCAACTGTATCCTTAGCCATAAATACACCAAACAAATAAGAATCTTGTTTTAGACTATCGCTAACAATAATTTTAACATCATGATATCCGACATAAGTATACTGAATTGTATCACCAGCATTTACCCAAAAAGAAAATCTTCCATGAGAATTTGTAGTACCGGCCTGCTTTTTATTCACGCGGTAATGAGAATAAGGTAAAGTTGAAAGCGCTTCTTGATCCATTACAGCTCCTGTAAAAAAGATGGAATCGTTTCTTATTTTTTGCGCATTCGCATCATTAAAAAGGAAAAGTGCACACAATACAAACAAACAGCTTATAATTGTTTTTTTCATACTCTTTAGTTTAAACTCTATAAACATCCAACAATCAGGTCATCTAATTTTCTTTTTGGCACATGATGAACCTGATTTTCATCTCTCCAATATTTTATATCATCATTTTTCATTTCTTCAATAATGACTTCTTCTTTTGGCTTGCCTAATGCTACAACTTGTATCATCTTAAAATCTTCAGGAATCTGTAATATCTCTCTCAATTCTTTTTCTTTAAAAGCTCTTAGAATACAACCACCAAATCCTTCTTCTACAGCTCCAAGTAATAAATTTTGCACTGCAATTCCGTCATCACTAAAATAATTTTTTCCAAGTTTTTCATCATTTAACATGATTACATAAGCAGATGGTCTTTCTCCCTTTACTGGACCAGCCCAATCGGATAAATACCCTGCCCAAGCCAAATTTGAAAATACTTCTTCACATTTGTCTTCACTTAGTACAATTTGATATTTTAAAGTTTGTCCATTTCTTCCTGAAGCACCTAAACGAGCTAAATCAATCCATTCGCGAATTAAATCCAATGAAATTTTTTCTTCTTCAAAAAATCTACGGTAACTTCTATTCCTTTTTACTAATTCTTTCAACATTTTCATTTAATTTCTTACTATTTGCTAATCCTTAAATTAAACCAAATTTCTCTGAGCATCAAAAAATTCATTACTCATTTCAAGCTCTTATTAATTAGAAAACAATAACCACCTAACAACCAAGCAAGAACAAGAATTTAAAAAATTCAGATCTTCATCAATTGCAAGCATAAAAAATGGGCGATTTCACAATAAAATCGCCCATTCAGATATATGTATTTTTACAATTCATTAAATCGTTTCTCAATTACTTCCCAATTTAGCAAAGTCCAAAAATTTTCAATGTATTTCGGACGAGCATTTTGAGTATCTAAATAATAAGCATGCTCCCATACATCCATAGTCATTAATGGGGTCATTCCATCGGTAAGTGGATTGCCAGCATTCGTTTTCTTTATAATTCTCAATTTATTGTGTGCGTCAGCAACTAACCACGCCCACCCAGATCCAAACAAGCTAGCACCAGCTTTCGAAAATTCATCCTTAAAAGCAGCAAATGAACCAAAAGTAGATGTAATGGCATCTGCAAGCTTACCCGTTGGCTCTCCTCCGCCTTTCGGACTTAATGCCAGAAAATAAAAGGTGTGATTGTACACTTGTGCTCCATTGTTAAAAATGCCTCCCTCAGAATGCTTTACAATTTCCTCCAAACTCGCGTTCTCGAAAGCAGTTCCCTTTATCAAATTATTTAAATTTGTAACGTATGCTTGATGATGTTTTCCGAAGTGAAATTCTAAGGTTTTTTGGCTAATAAAAGGCTCTAAGCCATTTAATTCATAAGGTAATTTTGGTAGTTCGTGTGTCATGTCTTTGCTTTTTTTGATTCACTATACAATTTCAACATAATTTTTGAATTATTCAATAGCTAAAACTAAAAGACCGACTTTCAAAAGAAAGTCGGTCCCAAAATCAAAAAAACAATAAACAAAACTAATCCTGAAAGCGTTTAGCCGCTTCCTCCCAATTAACTACATCCCAAAATTCTGAGATGTAATCAGGTCTTTTATTCTGAAATTTCAGATAATATGCGTGTTCCCAAACATCCAATCCTATAATTGGAGTTCCTTTTACATCTGCAACATCCATTAAAGGATTGTCTTGGTTTGCTGTTGAACTAACAACTAATTTGCCATTTGATTGTTTTACCAACCAAGCCCAACCTGAACCAAAACGTGTAGCAGCTGCTTTGGAAAATTCTTCTTTAAATGATTCAAATGATCCAAAACCCTTTTCAATTGCCAACATCAAATTTCCAGAAGGTTTTCCCCCTCCATTTGGAGACATTACTTGCCAAAATAAATCGTGGTTGTAAAAACCGCCTCCATTATTTCGAACTGCAACTGAATGTTTTGAAATATTTGCTAAAATATCGGTAATGCTTTGCCCTTCAAGATCTGAACCTGCAACAGCAGCATTTAAATTATTTGTATAGCCAGCATGATGTTTTGAATGATGGATTTCCATTGTTCTTGCATCAATATGTGGTTCTAAAGCATCGTATGAATATGGTAATTCTGGTAATTTAAAGGCCATATATAGTATGTATTTTAATCGTAATTATTATCTATTTTTTTATCACTAAAACAAAGCTAATTTTTATCTGGATTAAATCCAAGCTACTTAAAGACTTTTTTGTCTTTTATTTTTTAATCCTACAGATCTCCTCTTACATCGAAGATTTTTAGCTACTTTCGTGGCTTCAATATTTATATTCTTGTGAACAAACGAATTCTCAAAATAGCAATCCCTAACATTATCAGTAACATCACAATTCCTTTATTAGGTGTTGTAGATCTTGCTTTAATGGGACATTTAGGTGAAGTTGATTTTATTGGAGCCATTGCTCTGGGTGGAATCATATTCAATTTCCTTTATTGGGGGTTTGCCTTTTTAAGAATGGGAACAACAGGAATAACAGCGCAAGCATATGGCGCAAGAAATTTAAGCGAAACCATTCTGTCTTTATCTAGAGCACTATTAGTTGCATTGATAGGTAGCACCTGTATATTACTCTTACAAGTCCCAATAGCCGAACTTAGCTTTTACTTTATCGATAGTGAAGAATCTGTTGAATCAATAGCGAAATCGTACTATTACATTCGTGTTTGGGCTGCTCCAGCTACCATCAGCCTGTATGCCTTTACGGGTTGGTTTATTGGCATGCAAAATTCTAAAATTCCAATGATAATAGCCATTGTGAGCAATATCGTTAACATTTCCTTATCAAGTTATTTCGTATACGGATTGAATATGGATGCAAGAGGCGTTGCCTTGGGAACTGTTATAGCACAATATTGTGGCTTGTTTATCGCAATGTTCTTTGTTCTTCGCTTTTATCGCCGATTATTTCATTACTGGAGCAGAAAAGGAATGATGAAAATTAGCGAATTGAAAAACTTCATCGCCATTAATAAAGATATTTTCATTCGCACGCTTTGCATTATTTTTGTGTTCACCTTTTTCACAACAGAATCGGCTAGTAATAACAAAACAATACTAGCCGTAAATTCTTTACTGCTTCAATTTTTATTCATCTTTTCCTACTTCATGGATGGATTTGCCTTTGCTGCAGAAGCTCTTGTTGGAAAATTTATTGGCGCAAATAATGAAAACGGACTAAAAAAAGTAATTCGATTATTGTTTTTATGGGGAATTGGAATCAGCTTGGCATTTACTGTTTTTTACGGTACAACCAGCAACTTAATCTTATCGGCCTTAACAAATAGTGAAGCTACAATATTAGAAGCACAAGCTTATTTAAAATGGATTATTCTATTGCCAATTTTAAGTTTTACATCCTTTCTTATGGATGGGATCTTTATTGGTGCAACCGCTTCGGTTTACATGCGAAAAACAATGATGGCTGCAACCCTTTTCGTTTTTATTCCTTTTTATTATATCCTTAGTGATTACTATCAAAATCATGGATTATGGATCGCCATGTTAGGATTTATGTTGGCTCGAGGAGTATTCCAAGCTATTTATTACAAAAAAGCTATTCTTCTTCGTTTCAATTCAATTTAAACATTTCGAGTAAAGTTAACTGCAAAGCTTCCGTTAATTTTAAAATCTCATCTTCTTCGATTTTGTAGCTGTCACTGGCCTTTTCAATGCGATCTACAACATAAAACAATTGAATTAATTTCAATTTCTCTTCTAAACAAGCATACAAGATACTAGCGCCGTCTCTGCTTATTATATCCGGATGATTTTTGACATACATATCAGCAATACTAAAAAGGCTTTTGGGTATTGTGTTGCAGCTAATACCACTAACTTTTCTGTATTCCGATTGAAATTCTGGTAAGACAAGGTTGTTTTCTAATATTCCGTTCGAAAATGGAAATTCATTTTTATTCTGTATTTCCAAATCGAAAATAGAAGAAAACTGATCCTCCGATTCAAAACCCAAATCACCAAAATAATCATCAATCACACTAGCAACAATACCAGGTTCTAATTTGTCTTTTAATGAAAAGCATCGACCAAGATGAATAACAAAATCATATTTCTTTGTATTCAATGATTTACTTAAATGATACGATGATACACTTCCCCCAGTTCCAGTAATCAGCACATCTAATTCCTTTTCCTGATACTTGAATCGAGCGTAATTCTTTCCCAAATATTCAACTAAAACCAGCTGACTAATAAAATTTTGCATGGTTGAAAAAGAACCAGCAATTATTAAAATCTCCATTGATGCAAGAACTTAGGCTAAACAAAAGCTTCGAAAAGTTTGTTATATAGGTGAAATTTATACTTATTTTGCAAGTCGAAATAGCGACTTAAATTTAAACAGACAACACAGATGGAATTTTCAACCAACGGAGATAATCATAAAGGTTTTGCAAAAATAGAAAAATACGATCAGGAAACTACAGAACAGTTAATGTTTCATTATAAAAAAGTACTTGAATTATTAGGCGAAGATGCCGAACGTGAAGGACTTTTAAAAACACCTTTACGAGTTGCTAAAGCAATGCAATTTCTAACTCAAGGTTATAATGGAAATCCTGCGGAAATTTTAAGATCAGCAATGTTTAAGGAAGATTACCGTCAAATGGTAATTGTAAAGGATATTGAGGTTTATTCTATGTGTGAGCACCATATGCTTCCTTTTGTTGGTAGAGCACATGTGGCATACATTCCTAATGGAACAATTACTGGCTTGAGTAAAATTGCTCGAGTAGTAGATGCCTTTGCTCGCCGATTGCAAGTACAAGAACGTTTAACAACTCAAATTAAAGATTGTATTCAAGATACGCTCAATCCACTTGGTGTAGCTGTTGTTATTGAAGCACAACACATGTGTATGTCGATGCGTGGAATTCAAAAACAGAATGCAATTACAACGACTTCTGATTTTACTGGAGCATTTGAAAAAGTAGCGACAAGAGAAGAGTTTATTCGTTTGATCTCAACAAAAAGTAATTACTAATAAGTAAAGAATTCTTGATTCAAGGATAAGCACCAATTCACAATGTTCGATAACAAAATTGCACGTTGTTAATTGATTAGATATCTTTGTGCCCTGAATATTTTAAATCTTAGCATGATAATCAATTCATTACTTATTATTGAATTGAAAATTGATAATTGAAGAAGAATATGAAAGCATATGTATTTCCAGGGCAAGGAGCCCAATTTGTAGGTATGGGAAAAGACCTATACGAAAATTCGGAGCTTGCAAAAGAGCTATTTGAAAAAGCGAATGATATTTTAGGTTTCCGCATTACTGATTTAATGTTTGAAGGAACTGACGAAGATTTGCGTCAAACTAAAGTAACTCAGCCTGCAATTTTCTTGCACTCTGTTATTTTAGCGAAAACATTAGGTGATGATTTTAAACCAGAAATGGTAGCAGGTCACTCTTTAGGTGAATTTTCTGCTTTGGTTGCTAATGGTGCATTATCTTTCGAAGATGGAGTTAAATTAGTTTCCCAGCGTGCTTTAGCAATGCAAAAAGCTTGTGAAGCTGAGCCTTCGACAATGGCTGCTATTATCGGTTTAGATGATGAGACTGTTGTAAATGTATGTAAGGAAATTGACGAAGTTGTAGTTCCTGCAAACTTTAACTGCCCAGGTCAGTTGGTAATTTCTGGTAGCATGAAGGGTATCGAAATTGCTTGTGAAAAGTTAAAAGAAGCTGGAGCAAAAAGAGCTTTACCATTAAAAGTTGGTGGTGCTTTCCACTCACCATTAATGGAGCCTGCTCGTGTTGAATTAGAAGCTGCAATTAAAGCAACTACTTTCTCTGCACCAATATGTCCTGTTTACCAAAATGTAAACGCAAAACCAATGACTGATTCTGCTGAAATCAAACAAAATTTGGTAGCTCAATTAACAGCTCCTGTTTGCTTCACACAGACAATGGTTAATATGATTGCTGACGGTGCTACTTCATTTACTGAAGTTGGTCCTGGTAAAGTAATCCAAGGATTAGTAAAAAAAGTAGACCGCAAGATGGAAACTGCTGGTGTAGATTCTTTTCAAGGATAAATACCAATCGAAATAAATAACAAAGGCAGTTCATCTGAACTGCCTTTTATTTTACCATAAAAAAAAGGAGGCTTATTGCCTCCTTTTTTTATTTAAAACTAATTACACTAGTTTGTTTTTTACCGTCCATAAGAATCTCTAAAGGCTCTTCGAATCGGATATGCTTGAAATAATGAATTTGTTCTTCTACCTTTTGTTTAGCTAACATTTCCAGATTCACAAAACTATGCTCAGTATTGCTTCTAACTGAAAAGTAACCAACATTCATTGAAGTTACATTGTGGAAAAAATGAGATCCTAGCGAAGCATCCAATGGAAAATCTTCTAATCCTTGCTCTACGATTATCTTAGCGTTAGAAATTTGAGACCACAGCACAGGAATACCTGTAAATTTATCCTTTGTTCCCCAACGCCCAGGACCAATTAGAACGTATTCACGATCTTGCTCCTTCATCTTCTGGTTTAATTTTTCCATTTCCAGAGCCATTTCTTCAGTCTTGATTCGATCAAACTTCTCAAGATCCATATACACAACATCACGAATATGATCTACTTTACCATTACCCATTCCTTTGCTAGCTAGCAACAACAGTTTATCTTTATTGACCTTGCTCATATCAATATCGATGCTCATCTCTTGTCTAATCAGAGGTTTTATCTGTAATAACTGAAAAGTAGGTAGGTTGTTTTTCCCTTTTGAAAGATCGACAGCGAACTCTATTTCAACTGGAGCACCCATCGCCTGTTTAAAAATATTAAGAAGCACGCTCAAAGCATGTGCAACAGGAACTTGATTGTATTTTAATATGTTTGCAAAGTTTACAACTCGAGGGCCTCGTAAATTCAAATCTGGCTCCAATCGATCATTCTGAAAATCGTAAACCGATGCACAATGCAATAGATTACCATCATCCTCGGCATCAGACAATTGATATTTTAAGGTAACCGCATCTTCACCATCTTTTACCAAATCAATATCTTCCTTTTGCATATCGATTCCGTAAAAATACTTTTGGGAATCCTTCATTTGATCTTCAATAGAAGCCAACTGTAATTTTGGATGTTCTGGGCAAAAGCGATGTGTTTTTTCTCCTCCTACAACATATTTTCCCAATCCAATGGCAATAACTGCAAAACCATCCTCTGGTTTCATATATGAAAAAGGATAGTAATTGTATGATTGCGCCACGCCACTAATATTTGGATAAAACCTTCCATTAGTTTCCTGTCCTACTACCTCTTGGATAATCACAGCCATCTTCTCCTCTTCAATCTTATAATCAACCGCACTAAAATAAGATTGAGCCTCTGGTGTGAAAATAGAAGCGTAAATAAGCTTAATTGCAGTCACCAACTGCTTAAATCGTTCTTCTATATCAGGATGATTATTTGGTAGCAAATAAGTTGCATAAACGCCAGCAAATGGTTGCATTAAAGAATCTTCAAACAATCCAGATGAACGCACAGCTATCGGGCAAGTCATTTCCTCAAGATACCTCCTTAGTCTATCTCGCAATTTATCCGACAACTCTCCTTTTGCGAATAAATCTCTTACTTTTTTATAGTTTTTATCGAGATAAATCTTGTCGTAAAGATTATTCTTCTCAATAAAATTATCATATTCATCAACTCCAATAATTGCAGTCTTTGGAATCGAAATGTTAATGTCTTTAATTAATTTTGAGAAATAAATATTCTCAATAAAATTACTTAAGAATGCCAATCCACGGCCTTTACCTCCCAAAGATCCACGTCCCAAGCGAACTACATAATGGTTTGAATTAACGAGGTTTGGTCTGAACTTTATAATCCTTCCTCTCAATTGTTTTATGCGAGAAGCTTCAAATACATCCAAACAAAATTTACGAAGGTCTTTTACGGATTTGAAATCTTCAATCTGATATCTTCGCAATTTCTTAGCAACATTAATTTCTCCACGAGCCATTAACCAAGTCGATATCCCATTCCGTTTGGAATGATATAAAAGAGATTCGTCTGGCACATATTTCAGCTTCTCCTCAAACTCTTCCATAGATTTCGCCATGGCCACTTTCGTTCCACTTTGATTTCTAAAAACAAAATCACCAAAACCAAGTTTTGTATAAATGAAATTGTAAATGTCGAGTGCTAAGGTATCACTGTTCTTATTGATAAAATCAGCATCAACTTGCATGGCACGAATAGCATTATCCGTATCATGAGATTGCATTAAACATGGAATTTTCATGTTTTTCTCTTGCACGTACTTAATCAAATCAACACCTGAATCATCATCTAATTTCCCATTCTTTGCAAATCGAACATCAGAAATAACACACAGTAAATTTTCCAAATAATTATCAACAATTTCCACTGCATCTTCATAAGTACTCACCAAAATAACCTTTGGTCTAGCTCTCATTTTTAAAATCTTATGCATTTCATCAATATCCCCTTCATCATCAATCACCTTCTGGGTTTGGGTCATTACCGATGTATACAATAAAGGCAAATATCTGGAATAATATTTCACCGAATCTTCAACCAAAAGAATTACTCGAACATCCCCACTTTTTGTATCTGGTTCCAAATTCAAATTATCCTCCACATACTTGGTCATCGCCATAAAGATCTTGGTGGAGCCATTCCAAACAAAAACACGATCGATATTGTTTTTTATTTTATCTGCAGCACGATCAAAATAAGCTAAATCACTATTGTTGTTCACCAAAACCAAAACTGGAATATCCGGTTGAACCTTTTTAATTTCCTGACTTAATTGTAAAGGTGATTCCTTATCCAAACCAGCCATTATAATAACAACGTCGAAGTTCCTCTTTTCTAATTCTTCTTTTGCTTCTTCGTTTGTTGCAACACTCGTAAAACGAGGAGCTGCATAAAGATTCAATTGTAGGTATTCGCCAACAATTTTATCCGAAAACTGACCTTCTCTAACAATTGTATAAGCATCGTAATAGGTAGCAATTAATAGAATTTCCTTTACTTTGAAAGGCATCAATTCCTGAAAAATATCCCTATCGCTTTTTTTTCGTTTGTATATTTTGGAGATTGAAACTTCATCCATATTCTTTGTGTTTGTTGTGTGTATTCTAGTGGTACAAAATAATACAATTATCTGATTCGAGATCTACCTTTTGCCAAACATTTACTGTTTCCAAATCGCAAAGGCAATCAAATCTTTCCATCGGATAATTTAGAGCGAAATTAATTAAAAATATGTGTAAAATAAAAGAGGAAACTCATCGCTTCCTCTTTTTATAATCTATCTTAATTCTTGATTAAAAACTCTTTATCCAACAGTCCATGTATCTCCACTTTCCATCAAGTCATCCATACATTTAATTGATGACTGAGCCTGAACATCTTTAATCTGCTTAAGCATTTTTTCTTCATATGAAAGAGCTGCCACATCACGAATAACACCAAGAGCAACAGGATACTCTGGAGCTGTCATGTTTGACAATAACCAATGCATATGTGGATCTGGATTATGAGCATCATGAATCAGGATATCCTGCTCAGCAATCCCATGTTCACCAATAGTAACGACAATCAACTTACCATTACCGCCCATTATTAAACCTTTGTTCTTCTCTTTTCCAAAAATCATTCTCTCACCATGGCGTAAAACCAATTGGTATTCATCTTTGGTTTCTCGCTCAGTAATTAAAGTATGAGCACCATCATTGTAAATTACACAATTTTGAAGCACCTCAATAATTGAAGTTCCCCTGTGCTTAGATCCTGCCAAAATCAACTCGGTTGTTAATTTTATATTTGTATCAATCGACCTTGCAAAAAACTTCGATTGTGCTCCTAATGCTAATTCTGCTGGATGAAATGGTTCTTCAATTGTACCAAAAGGAGACGTTTTAGTTACCATTCCTTGCTTTGATGTTGGACTGTACTGCCCTTTCGTAAGACCATAAATCTCATTATTAAAAAGAAGTATGGTCATATCAATATTACGACGAATTGCATGAATAAAATGGTTTCCACCTATTGCCAAAGCATCACCATCACCAGAAACTTGTAAAATCTCAAGATCAGGATTCGCAGATTTTACACCTGAAGCAATTGCTGCAGCTCGGCCATGTATGGTATGAAATCCATAAGTATCCATATAATATGGGAAACGAGAAGAACACCCTATACCCGAAATTACTGCATATTGCTCTTTTGGCAAATCCATAGCAGCCATTGCTTTCTGCACTGAATGCAAAACTCCATGGTCTCCACAACCTGGGCACCATCTTACTTCCTGATCACTTTTAAAATCTTTTGGAGATAATTTTTCAGGATTTACCGGTTTTAGAATTGTATCTGCCATAATTATTTCTCCTCCAATAATTGGTTAAATCTCTCTTTTAATTCTTGCACTGTAAATGGTAATCCTTGTAGTTTATTATATTGATTGAATTTAATATGTTGGAAAGTTCCTCTCAAATATTCAGCAAACTGTCCTTCATTCAATTCACAAATAATTACTTTCTTGTAACGACTTAATACTTCCTCTGTATTTTTAGGTAAAGGGAATATGTAATGGAAATGCGCTAATGCAATATCCTTTCCATCTGCTTGAAGTTCTCTTACAGCCGTAGTTAAGTGACCGTAAGTTCCACCCCAACCAACAACCAATACATCGGCATTATCATTTCCTTTTACAGGAAGATCCGGAATAAAATTAGCAACACGTCTAATTCTTTCAGAACGGATATCTGTCATTACCTGATGATTCTCTGGCACGTAGGATACAGTTCCTGTAACATCCATTTTTTCTAATCCACCAATTCGATGCTCTAATCCTTTTGTTCCTGGAACAGCCCATTTCCTAGCAAGCTTCTCTGCATCTCTAGCATATGGCTGATAATCGTCTCCTTCTTTGGCAATAGGTACATTAATAGCACTTAAGTCGGACATTTTTGGAATACGCCATGGCTCAGCTCCATTTGCAATAAAACCATCCGTTAGTAAGATAACAGGGGTCATGTGTTCTAAAGCTATCTTACCTGCTCTAAATGCGTATTCGAAGCAATTAGACGGTGTACTTGCTGCAATAACAGGCATTGGACACTCGCCACTTCTACCATGAATTGCTTGCATCAAATCCGATTGTTCCGTTTTTGTAGGCAATCCAGTTGATGGACCTCCACGTTGAACATTTACAATCACTAAAGGTAACTCCGTCATAACTGCCAAACCAGCAGCCTCTGTTTTAAGAGCTAAACCTGGTCCTGATGTTGTTGTAACTGCGAAATCACCAGCAAAACTAGCACCAATAGATGTACAAATTCCAGCAATTTCATCCTCCGCTTGAAATGTTTTTACCCCAAGATCTTTACGTGCTGCAAGTTCCTGAAGAATTTCGGTAGCAGGAGTAATTGGATAAGAACCACAAAAAAGCTCTAGACCAGCTTTTTCAGCTGCTGCAATTAATCCCCAAGCAGTTGCTTTATTTCCTGTAATGTTACGATAGGTACCTTTTTTAATTTTTGCAGGTGCTACACTGTAATTGTATGGTAAAGCCTCAATTGTCTTTGCAAAGTTAAAACCAGCACGAAGCACTTTTTTATTTGCTTCAACAACCAATGGGTGCTTTTTAAATTTCTTCTCAAGAAATTCTTCTGAGTGTCCTAAAGGACGATCAAACATCCAATAAACCATACCCAAGGTAAACATGTTTTTACTTCGGATAATACTCTTTTGATCCAGTCCTGAATCCTTTAAACATTCTTTCGTGAGCGAAGTAACTCTGGCCTTAATCAAATTGTAATCAGAAAGCTTTTCATCCTCCAGTGGATTAGAATCGTAGCCCGCCTTTTCGAAGTTTCGATCCGTAAAACTATCTTCATTCACAATGATTGTTCCACTAGGTTTCACCCATTTCAAATTTGCCTTTAAAGCTGCTGGGTTCATTGCCACCAATACATCAGCAAAATCACCTGGAGTGTTCACCTCCATATGACCGAAATGCAATTGAAAACCTGAAACACCACCAACGGTGCCTTGTGGTGCTCTAATCTCCGCTGGGTAATCAGGAAAAGTGGCTACATCATTTCCAAATAATGCTGAGGTATCAGAAAATTGCGTTCCTGTTAGTTGCATTCCATCCCCAGAATCTCCCGAGAATCTAATTACAACTTCATCCCTTTCAATGACTTTTGTCTTTTGACTCATGACTATTTTGAATTAATCTTGAATTTAATTCTTTAGTTTAGTTAGTTGTTTCGATTTTGTCTTGTTAATCACATCATGCTTTACGCATGTTATTTAACATGGATAAAGGTAACGTTTCCAAGATTTTAGACAAGAAAAGTGATAAAATTTTAATGACTTTTTGCAAACGTTTGTGTCATAAAAAGTTACATCCAACTTATGTTTAAAATTAAGTCTGATTAAGAGTTGATTAAGTCTGAATAAAGCAATTCCAAAGGTGGGAAAGGGTAACTTTTTTTAAAATTTTAATCAGGAAGACAAATTGCTAACCGAAGCACAATAATTTACGTCTATTTTTAAACGTAAAAAAAGGCGTCTCAAATAAATGAGACACCTTTAATATATTTAAGAATTGATTATCTACTAATAATCATCTTCAGTAAAACCTGAATAACGATGACCAGCAATAATATAAGCTTCATCTTTTGTAGCATCATGAGCTACAGTATCAAAAACCCATTTGAATTCTTCTTTGTCAGGATTAGCTCTGTAGGCTACAGGAACTTCTTCACTTTTGAAAGTTACACTTCCACTATATAAAACGATACTGACGTTTAAACTGTCAACAATATTTTTATCAAGTGTAGTGGCTCCATCTGTAATAATCTTTCCTTCAACAACAGCCGCTCTAATATAATCACGAAGTTCAACAATAGTTTCTCCAAGTGCAGTAGGCTTTGAATCTGGGCTTACAATTGCTTTTTCATTATTCGTTAAATCAGCAAAAGCAATAGATTTAGATTTAAAACTACTTGCGTCACCATCAAAAAAGAATTTACTTCTTAATTCGAAAACCTTATCATGATCATCAATCCAAAGTTCGTTAGCAACATCAGCAGATGTATTATAGAATTCCAATTTATGCTCATTGTCATAATCTGCAATAAGAGTCCCATCAAGTAAAGATACTTGATAAAGGTAAGTACCTGAGTAGTCTAGTACAGCACTATCCCAATCTTCTAGCTCAGTATCATCACAAGAAACAAGAGAAAGAGAAATAAATGCTCCTATTAAATATAAAAATATATTTTTCATTTGTTTATTCAATTTAAATTAATTTTAAGAAACAATTACAATTTCTGCCATCTTCTATAACTCCATGGAGTTCCATCTCTACTAATTAGAAATTCAAAAAGACCACCTTCAGAAATTGTTCCTGTAGCTGTAAGTGCATAACCAAATAAATCGGTCATAGGAACTAAAGCTATTTCCCCAGCTCTTACATAAACGATTCTAACAGGCATAGTATACTGAGCACCATAAGTTTTTTCGTAACCATAGATACTTCCCATAGTATAATAACCTGCTTCTTTTTTCTTTACAGGTACATCGAAAATAACAAAAGAACCATGAACAAGTTCATAATCGCCTGAAAGGTTAACTGCAGAGTCATCTACTTCATCAGTTACAATAACATAACGAGAAACAGATCCATCAAAACCATCAACATTTGTAGCACTATAAACTACCTCGTAAATACCAGGAACATTAGAATCAACAACATCACCTGATGTTACAACTTCAAGTTCGTTTTCACCTTCCATAGCAACTACTCCAGGCTCAGTATAAGCTGTACCCATTTCGTGTCTGTAGAACTCACCACCTTCTAGAGTAAAATCAGGAAAGTAAGTAATCCTTGAGATATCTTCTGTCTCCTTATCATCACACGCTGAAAACAAGGTGATGATAGCAAGCAATGATATATATAATAT
Organism: Labilibaculum sp.; assembly: GCA_016342745.1. GTDB lineage: Bacteria > Bacteroidota > Bacteroidia > Bacteroidales > Marinifilaceae > Paralabilibaculum > Paralabilibaculum antarcticum. Next base: position 380,133 of record JAEINT010000001.1, on the reverse strand, counting down.
TTTTTTCATTTTATAAATTTTTATTGTAAAAGCTGGACATCTCATAAAAAGATAATCAATGTCCATTATCTATAAATTACAATTATTATTCAGCCTTCTTATTCCACCAAACTTTCTCTAATAGATCTTGCTTCTGTGCAGGAGCATTTTCATTACGAGTTAATATAGCGGTAGGATAAATAGGTGAAGCAGGTAATTTTGCATTTAATTTACCTCTTCCTTCAATAGCAATCGTCAATTCTCCAAGAAAATCATTACGTAAAATAGTATCAGCAGCAACACGGTCTTTACGAATATCGATAGTGTTAACAGCTGGATATTTAGTTCTATTTCTCTCTAAAAATGACTCAATATGCTGATAGTTAGCATTAGCTACCCATTTTTGCATTGCAATTTGCTTTATTCCTTCTTCTGGAGTACCACCAGTCCAAGCTGCATAACCTGTAGTTGCGATATCAGAAGAAGCAATACCATGCTGACTTAAAGAAGCCTGAACTCCAAGGTCATAGTACTCTTTACCCTTAGCATTGTTACCCGCACGAGCATAAACTTCAGCGATATAGAAATTAATTTCCCAAGTTGACATGATTATTAGATCTTGTGTTGCCGAAAATACAGCTTGACTGTAGTCTTCGTCTTCATCAAGAGTTCCGTTTTCATCAGAATCTTCTTTAGAGGCAAAATCTCCGAAAAATGCACCTAGATGATATCCACCAGACATTTCGAAAAGAACATCAAGACGTGGATCTGCATTCTCTTGAAGATAATCTAAGAAGTTCTTTGAAGCAATTACATTCCCACTCAAATAATTAGCTCCATCTTCTTCGAATTCTCTCATAGGATGACGCTTACCTTCGTCTGAATCAGACCATGTATCACCGCTTATGCCAGCATTATTCTTAATGAATTCAGCTGATTCGATAAAAGTAACAAGAGCAGCATTATTATAAGATGAAGTCTCAGAAAGACGAATCATTAATTTCAACTTAAGCGAGTTTGCAAAAAGTTTCCATTGATCTAAATCTCCACCATAAATAAAATCATATGATCCTGGTAAAGAAGCTTCCGAAATATCAGTTGCTATTAATGCTTCAACTCTTGCAAGTAGGTCAGCATAAATAACGCTTCCTTCATCAAATTTAGGTGATACTATTCCTTCATCTCCTTTAAGAGCTTCAAAATAAGGAACGTCTCCCCAAACATCAGTAATGGTTTGCCATGTGAAAATTGACAAAGCTTCAGCAGCATAATATACCCCTATGTTATTATTCTCAGTTGCAACAGTTTTCATTCTTTTGCAATCTAAAAGAACACCAGCAGTTAAATCATTATACGCTGTAGCAAAACTAGTTGGCTCATATTCGCATAAAGTTTTAAATTGAGATGCATCATAAGCTTGAGTCCAATATTCCGACCAAAAACCACCACCAAAACCGAAATCCCAGCCCATCATTTGATTAGCCAAATTTAATTCTGCTGCAGGCAACACTACCTTTGCTTCCGGAATGTCACGTAATACATCTGGATCCTCATTTATATCTAAATAATTATCACAGCCCCAGCCAAATACTGACAAAAAGGCAAGTGAAATAGCTATAATTTTATATTTCATAATTCTTTTTTGTTACAATGTGAAAGTTAAACCAAAAGTGTAAAATTCGTTACTTGGACCTGCACCAAACTCACCAAATTTTGCACCTATATCATTTCCGAAAGTAGTTGTTTCAGGATCGATATAAGAATTTTCATTTGGAGTCCATAATAGAATATTACTAGCACTTAATGATAAGCTTAAAGAGCTAACATGCAATTTATTGCAGAAAGTCTTAGGTAAAGCATAAGATAAATTTACATTTCTTAGCTTGAAGTAAGAACGATCAATAATAGCATCTTCATCACCATCAAATCCACCACCATCACCATAAAATTTATGCAAGCCAGTTGGATCTACTGCAGTTGTATTTTCAATCCATCCACCTTGTCCATCAGAAACAACAGAATTTGGTACCAAGAAAGTTTTACGATCATTCAATACTGATTCTGGAGAAGCTCCTGTCCAATGCAAATAATCTTTAGTATATGAATACATGTATCCACCATAACTAAAATCAAGAGTTGCACCTAGACTAAAACCTTTGTAAGTAAAAGTGTTGGTTAAACCCATTCTGAAATCAGCATCAACATCTTTTCCGATAAATTCAGTTTCAGTTGTAGCTTGTGGGTTACCACTACCATCAACAACAGTATGCATTACACCGTCAATATCAACTTTCTTAACAGAAGCAATTTTGAACTGTCCCATAGATTTTCCTTCTACAGCAACAATTGACGCTCCACCAAAACCATCAAGAAATACCTCATCAACCTCTAAAGATTCAATTGTATTTGTATTGAATGAAACATTATATGCAACATCCCATGCAAAATCCTTAGTTTTAACAGGTGTAAAATTAACAGCTAATTCAATTCCTTCATTACGAACATCACCTAAATTAGCAACCTGAGTTGTATAACCTGATGATGGATCTTTTGGAAGATTAGCAATCAATCCTTCTGTTAATCTGTTATAATAAGATACATCGAAACCTAAACGGCTGTTGAAAAACTGAGCCTCAAATCCAAGTTCAAATTCTTTTGTCAACTCATTCTTCAAATCAGGATTTCCTAAACGATTCGAAGCAGAATATGAATTAACTCCTCCAATTGGGAAAGTCAAATCATCAATATCTGGAAAACCAGGGTTATTTGAAGCAGCTGATACATAACGATCATAAACTGCATAAGGAGCAGCATCATTACCAGTCATACCATAAGCTGCTCTTACTTTCGCAAAGTTTAAGATACCTGTATCGATATCATTGTACTTTAAGAAATCAGTAATTAGGAAACTTCCTGTAACACCTGGGTAAAAATAATCGTTTTGCTCAAGTGGTAAGGTCGAAGACCAGTCATTACGTGCAGTTAATGTTAAGTAAGCATAATTTCTATAACTGAAATCAACATTTGCATAAACACCAATTAAACGACGCTTTGAATGAGCATGAGTAGAAACAGATGGAGAAAAACTATTAGCTAAATTATAAAAACCAGGGATATCAATAGAGGTAATACTTCCTGATAAGTAAGTCATACTTCTTTCATTTACATTTAAACCTGCGATAGCATTTAATGTAAAATCTTCACTAAGATTTTTCTTATAACTCATCATCACATCGTGATTCACCTGAGTTCTTTCAGTTCTTGATTCTCTAAATGCACCTGTATTAGCAGAACTACTTCCTTCATTCGGAGAACCAGGAGTAAAGTCAATAATTGCAGTATGAGTTTCACCCAAAGCAACTTCGTAGTCACCACCGAATCGGTAACTCAATCGCAAATCATCAGTAAAATCATAATCCAATTGGAATTTACCGAAAAGCTTTTTCTTATTTTGCTCAGCAGCATCTTCATTCAATACATAGTAAGGATTTACACCATAAGGAGTAAAATAATTATCTAAATTATTGAATTTGTTATTGTAATCCTTCATGTCAACGATAGAAATATCGTTAGCACTTTCATAAAGAGATCTAAATACAGAAGTACCTTGACCAGAAGCAACCGCTTTGGTTTTTTCAGTACTGAAATTCACATTAGCGCTCACAGTTAATTTTCCTGCTTTATGAGAACCTTTAGTTGCAATCGTATATCTCTCATAAGAGTCACTATTGGTTGGTATTACACCATCAACAGAATTTTGAGACAAAGACATTAGAAAGTTAGTAGTAGCATTACCACCACTCAAAGAAACTGAGTTTTTAAGATTCTTACCTACTTCGTAAAAATCACGAGTTCTATCTTCTAAGAAAACGTAAGGCTTAATTTGTTGGCTATTGTCAACAATATTTCCCCAAACTCTATCTTTTCCATCATAAGCAGGACCCCAGTTACCATTCTCATCAAGAGCTCTTTCACCGCTCCAACCTTGACCGAATTGCTTTTGAACCTCAGGAAGACGACCTACTCTTGAAAAAGTAGTTGATCCACTATAAGAAACACGCATCTTTCCTTCAGTATCTTTACCTGACTTAGTAGTAATCATGATGACACCATTCGCAGCACGAGAACCGTATAATGCAGTTGCAGCAGCACCTTTCAATACTGTCATATCCTCGATATCATCAGCATTAATAGCATTGATACCAGAACCAAAGTCAACTTGTGAATTTAAAGCACTACCTGACTGGTTTTGAGAATTAGTAATAGGTACACCATCAACAATATAAAGAGGCTGGTTATTTCCAAAAGAGGAAGCACCACGAATCATTACATTTTGAGTTGAACCTGGTCCTGGAGCTGTTGCAATATCAACACCAGCAACTTTACCTTGTAAAGCATTCATTGGATTAACAACTTGAGATTTTCCAATCTCATCTCCACCCAATGAAGTAGCAGCATATCCTAGAGCCTTTTTTTCTCTAGTTACTCCCATTGCAGTAACAACAACCTCATCCATACCAATAGACTCAGATTCCATTACAACATTAATAGAAGACGAAGTAATTTCAACTTCTTGCATAGCCATTCCAACAAAAGAAAAAATCAAGATTTTTCCATCTTCAGGAACATTTAAAGAATAATTACCATCAAAATCAGTAGTGGTACCAATGGTCGTACCTTTAACAATTACGGAAACTCCCGGGATAGACAGCCCATCATCGGCTGAAGTAACCACCCCTGAAACTTCTCGACTCTGAGCAAGAACGCTCTGTAATCCTATCACAAATAGGATTAGCATCGAAACTAAACTTTTTTTCATAAACCTTTAGTTAGTGGTTAATTAACAATTAATACACATTTATATATAAATTCTACCATTCCCCTATAAATGAAATGATAGCAACAATATGCGTCCCTTTAGAATTATTTAGAAGAAAACAGAAAAACTTGATCCATTTTTAACATCTAAACGCAGAAATAATAAATACCCCTATTTACATCTGCGGACTCAAAATTGTGAAAAAAAGTTAAATATTCAAACCTTTTGTACTGCAAACCTTTTAAATCTAAATAATTTTTTACCTGTATCATTACAGATTCCAAGTTTTACCACACATTTACTTCCAATTCCAAAGCTATGCTATCATTCTCATTACCAATCCCATTAACGATAACGTTTGCGTAACTTTTTTAACAACATATACGGAAAATATTCAGCAATCTTTTTTTTAATTATCTTTGTATTTATAATCAAACTTAATAAGAATGGCATTTATTAGAGACTTAAAAGGTAAATCTCCTCAATTTGGAGAAAATTGTTTTTTAGCTGAAAACGCAGCAATTATTGGAGATGTTGAAATGGGAGATGACTGTAGTATCTGGTACAGTGCTGTTTTGCGTGGTGATGTTCATTCAATTCGTTTAGGAAATAATGTAAACGTGCAGGACAATGCAACAATTCATGCTACTTATAAAAAATCACCTACAACAATTGGAAACAATGTTTCTATTGCTCACAATGCAGTTGTTCATGGTTGTACTATTAAAGATAATGTGCTGATAGGTATGGCAGCCGTTGTATTAGATGATGCGATTATTGAAAGCAATGCAATTATTGCGGCTGGTTCTGTAGTAACAAAAGGAACACATGTAGAGTCAGGAAGTGTATATGCAGGCTCTCCTGCTAAAAAAATAAAAGAATTAAGTCCTGAATTACTGGAAGGCGAAATTAATAGAATTGCAAACAGCTATGCGATGTATGCAAGTTGGTACCAAGATACTGAAGAATAAGAATTCATTTTTAACACAGAAAAACCTCTTAAGTCTGAACTTAAGAGGTTTTTTTGTAACTATTTCATTATTTCTTTTCTTAAAAACAAATGTGTTCGGCTTTAAGCTCTGTATTTAAGAATCTACTCGCTTTTTCTTCAAAACTATCAACAAATTCGGTTGTAAAGTATTCCCTGCTTGCATTTTTTGTACACATAGAATCCATTTCAGGATGACGACGAAGATAATCTCTCAAGCTTTTGGCTACAATTTCTCCCTGAGAAATTAATTTTACATGATCTGGTAGAAGTTCATTTATTTCCTCCTTCAAAATAGGATAATGCGTGCAACCAAGAATTATTGCATCAATCAGTGGATCTTTTTCTAACAAAGTCTGTATGTTCTTTTGAATAAAGAACTTACCCCCAATTGTATTAAACTCATTGTTTTCGACCAAGGGAACCCACATTGGACAGGCCTCTTGAACGACAGTCACGCTAGGAAATAATTTGTTAATTTCCAATGGATATGAATTGGAACGAACAGTCCCAACAGTTCCTAGGACTCCAATATGATTGCTTTTTGTGATATCAGAAACAGCTTCAACACTTGGACGAATAACACCCAACACCCTTTTACTTGAACTAATCTTTGGTAAATCACACTGCTGTATGGTACGCAAGGCTTTTGCTGAGGCAGTATTACAAGCAAGAATCACCAACTCACACCCCATGGAGAAAAGCTTTTCAACAGCCTCTAAAGTGTAATCATAAACAACATCAAACGATCTTGTACCATAAGGACTTCTAGCATTATCACCTAAGTAAATAAAATCGTACTCAGGTAATTCATTCAACAATTCATTTAAAATGGTTAATCCTCCATATCCTGAATCAAAAACTCCTATTGGTTGCTTGCTATTCCTCATACTTGTAAAAATAAGAAAAGGTGATATTAAAAATACCACCTTTCCTTATTAAATTATAATGTTTTTTACTGAATTCCTAACTTTGTTTTTACCAATGGCATGATATCTACACTGTTGTTTGAGTTAAAAAGAATAACTCCAGTACTAATATCAAAAACATAAGTAAAACCGTTCTCAGCACCAACAGCTTTGATTGCTGCAGAAGCCTTATCGAAAATAGGTTTCAACAATTCATTTTGTTTTTTCTGAAGAGCTTGTTGAGCGAAACCATCAAATTCCTGCATACGAGTTTGCAAGTTCTGAATTTCTTTTTCTTTATCAGCTCTTACTGCTTCAGCAAGTGCATCTCTTTGCTCTACGTAAGCATTTAATAGAGTTTGAGCTTCTTCTCTCATCGCCCTAATTTGCGTATCATACTCAGCAGCAGCCGCTTGAATTTGTTTCTGTGCTTCTTCTTTTTCCGGCATAATCGATAATAATTTATTAGAATCGATATGTCCAAACTTTAAGGTTTGAGCAAATGTACTTACACTTGTAGATAAGATAATGGCTAATAAAGTAACTTTTAATAAATGTCTCATAATATCACTCAGTTAGTTTTTATTTAAATTTTAATTAGTTCTAATACCTAACTTATACAGTACCTTGTCGCTTAAATCAAATTTTGGACTACTGTATATTATTGTTGGCCCATTAGCACGATCAATAATCATACCATAAGTTCCTGCCTTTGCAATTTCTTTAATTGCATCATATATATCATCCTGAATTGGCTTCATTAATTCCTGACGCTTTTTATACAATTCACCATTACGCCCAAAGTATTTCTGCTGAAGCTTTTGAGCCAATAACTCCTTATTGAAAATTTCCTTCTCACGCTTTTGTCTCATCTCCGATGAAAGAAAAACTTCATCAGCTCTGAACTTGGTTTGTAATTCTTTTATTTCTTGAGCTATTTTTTCAATTTCAATTTGCCAATTACTGGAAATCTGATCCAACTGCTCCTGTGCGTTCTTATAATCTGGCATCTTATTTAGAATGTACTCTGTATCTACAAATCCATAACGTTGCTGAGAATATAAACTTCCAACAAGTACAAATACAAATCCGATAAGTAATACTAAACGTTTCATTATGTTGTTATTTTTAATTAAAATCTAAAATAACTTAAATTAAAATAGTCCCCAAGGTCAATTCCTTAAAATATGTTAAAACTGTTGGCCAATCACGAAATGGAACTGCCCGCCATTCTGGCCTTCCAGATTTGCATCGTCAAATCCATATCCATAATCGATTCCTAACAGCCCAAACATTGGAAGGAAGATACGTAAACCAACACCAGCAGAACGTTTCAAATTAAATGGTTGAAACTCTTCAAAGTCATACCATGCATTACCCGCTTCGGCAAATGCCAATGCATAAATGGTTGCCGACTGGCTAAGAGATAATGGGTAGCGAACCTCTGCTGTAAACTTAGAATAAATATTACCACCTTTTCTACGTCCATTTGAGAATGTTGGTGTTAAGGATCCATTTTCATATCCTCTTAACCCAATATTATCACTACCGTACATACTGTAACCTGACATTCCATCACCACCTACTTCAAATCCTTCGAATGGAGATCTCTTATCTTCATTATAATAACCCAAGTAACCAAATTCACTACCTGTATATAATACTAATTTATCCGTACTATTTAATAGTCTCGTATACATTTGGCCTTTGAATGTCCATTTATGATATTCAATCCATTTGTACAATTCTTGTTCACTTGCACGATCGTAATCAACATCTTCAAACAAAGAATATGGAGGAGTAAACTTTACACTTAATGAAAATTTCGATCCTCTTCTTGTATATAGTGGACTATCAATCGAACTCCTAGACAAAGTTGTTGTGAAACTAAAATTATTTGATGTTCCATTAGAAATTAAGTAATACGACCAATCTTTCAATTTGTAATTTTGGTAACTCACCTCATTGTACAATGAGAAATAGTTATCAGGCCATTTTAGTCTTCTAGCTAAACCAAGACTTGCTCCAAATACTTTTTGACTTTGATCTGAATCTCCACCTCCGTAGCCTCCGTAAGCACCGTAACCTTGGCGACTTCTGTTGTACTGACGGCTATAACCTGTTTGTTGAGAATAGTAAACTGAGGTACTTAACGAAGTAGGTTTTTTACCACCTAACCATGGTTCTGTAAACGAAACACTATATGAATTGTAAAACGATCCATTTGTTTGTGCTCGAATACTTAAAGTTTGACCATCACCTGTAGGTAAAGGACTCCATGCCTCTTTATTGAACATGTTTCTCATTGAGAAATTTGAGAATTTTAAACCAACAGTACCAATAATCATACCTGCTCCCCAACCTCCGGAAAGTTCAATTTGATCATTTGCTTTTTCTTCCAATTCGTAGTTGATATCAACAGTACCACTTTCTGGATGAGGTTTCACATCAGGACTAATTGCTTCTGGATCAAAATGTCCCAACTGAGCAAGCTCTCGAACACTTCGAATAATATCCGATTTACTAAATAATTCTCCTGGATATGTATACAATTCTCGACGAGCAACATGCTCATGAGTTTTAACGTTTCCAATAATATTAACTCGATCGATGGTAGCTTGTTTTCCCTCTTGCATTCTCATTTCGAGGTTAATTGAATCTTTCCCAACAACAGTTTCTACTGGAGATACATTAAAAAATAGGTATCCACGATCTAAATATAAATTACTTACCGCATCATCATCTTCATTTAATCTCTCACTCAATAAAGTTTGATTAAAAACATCTCCCTTTTTAATTTGCAATACGCGCTCTAAATAATTTCCCGTATAAACAGTATTACCTACCCAATTGATATTATTAAAGAAATACTGATTTCCTTCTTTAACTTTTATGTGAATATTTACTCGATCATCAGATATCTGTTCTACACTATCCGATACAATAACTGCATCACGATATCCATCTTCGTTGTATTTGCCAATTAAAGTATGCTTATCTTCAAGCCATTTTTCTTCAATATACTTTGCTGATTTAAAGAAATTTTTCAATTTCTTTTCTTTGGAATCTTTTATTGCTTTTTTTACTTTTTTATCCGTAAAAGCTGTGTTTCCTTCTACGATAATATTACTAATCTTTATTTTATTGTTTCGATTAATATTAACATCAAGAATAACACTATTCTCTTCAGAAGAATCATCTCTTTGAATTACCGAAACATTAGTATTATAAAAACCTTTTTCCTTAAAATATTCTTCAACGACTTTCTTTGTACTCGACACAAGATATTCAGTCACTTGTGTACCTTTCACCATGTTCAATCGTTCCCTTAATTTGGTTGTTTCGCTTTTAGATGTACCATTATAATTAACGGAAGATAAACGAGGACGTTCTTGAAGTTGAATATTCAGATAAATTTTATCATCAATTAACTTTGTAGCTGAAATCTGTATATCAGAAAAAAGACCCTGTTTATACAATTTTTTCACTGCCTTGGTCACCTTCTCTCCAGGAATTTCGATGGTACTCCCAACACGAAGACCAGAAATTTGTATCAACACATTATTCTCTAGATGCTTTACTCCTGTTACTGACACACCCCCTATTTCATAATTCTTCGGAGAAGAATAATATAAAGAAGGATTGTAAATCGTATCAGTCTCTTGAGCTACCGCGCTGAAACTAAGGAATAGAATAAAAATGAAAGTTAATCTTTTAATCATTACTTGAATTATAATGGTTAATTATCGTTTAATTGTTCACTTGTCTTACCAAATCGGCGTTCTCTATTTTGATAATTTAGAAGTGCTTTGTATAGTTCTTCCTTATCGAAATCGGGCCAAAATAACTCAGTAAAGTACAATTCAGAATAAGCTATCTGCCAAAGCAAGAAGTTACTTATTCTATTTTCTCCACTTGTTCTAATCAAAAGTTCCGGATCGGGAATTCCTTTGGTCGTAAGCTTATTGGAGAATAAATCAAAATCAATTTCGTCAGGAGATAATACTCCATCCTTTACTTCATTTGCAATGTTTTTCACTGCATTTACAATCTCCCACCTAGAACTATAACTTAAAGCTAAAACTAAAGTTAAACCTGTATTTTTAGATGTATTGGAAATTGTTCCTTGCAACTTTTCTCTTACTTCTAATGGCAAACTATCTAAATCGCCTATTGCTTGAAGGCGAACATTGTTTTTCATTAAAGTTGGAGTCTCATTTTCTATTGCTTCAACCAACAAAGACATCAATCCTAAAACCTCGTCTTGTGGTCGATTCCAATTTTCTGTAGAAAATGCATATAAGGTTAGATAAGAAATTCCAAGTTCAGCTGATGCTTCAACCGTACTTCGCACTGCCTCAACCCCATTTTGATGACCAACAATACGATGTTCTCCTCGCATTTTTGCCCAACGCCCATTTCCATCCATTATAATGGCTAAATGAGTTGGAAGCTTTTCTTTAATTATCTTATTTAATACTGACATATGTTATTTTACAAAGCGACCGTATGAATGGCATTCTTCATTATCTGGGAACAACTTATAACTAATCATTACTCCAAAAAAAGATGCCCAATCGTTATTGTGAATCAAACTACTTTTATCCAAACTATTCGGATCATCCAAATGATCTAAATCATCTGTGAAACTTTTTCTAAAACTCCATTCCAAGGCTGCAGTCCATCTGCCTCCTAAATTGGTTTTTAAACCAACCCCCATTGGTATGGTAAATGAAGAACTTGTACTACTTGGAGCAATGTAACCAATACCTCCCGTAACATACGGAACCATTATTTGACTTTTGGATTTTTTAGGAGACCAAAAAGGTTGAAAATTAAATTCTACTTGTAATGACAAGTCAACCAAATCTGTATCAAACGAGGCTCCTCTCGCTTTCTGATATGAATTATTGAAATCCTTATCTTCACCACTTAATCCCGAAAACAACATTCCAGCTCTTAACGAGTAACGAGAATTAAAGTTATATCTGTAAATTCCCCCTAGCGCAACTGAATTTGAATAAAACTGTTTATTTGGATTAATATCTCCCAAATAATAGGCAACACCACCAAAGAAGCCCAACTCTGCTTTGGTTTGCGAAAAAGCTGTTGTGCTAATTGCAAAAAACAGTATTCCCAATATCAGTTTATACATGAAATCAAGTTTATGTTTTCAATCTTGTTAAATGAATTTTAGAATCTTGTTAAAGCTCCTAAAACCGTTGGTTTGATAAGGATACAATCACCCTAAATTCATTCACAAGCTACAAAAGTAACATATAATATTAAAAAACCTTATTTCTAGAAAAAAATAACAGCAGATCTCAGTTAAATTTTGTTAAAACAAATAGTCAACTTTAGCTTATTTTTAATTTCGCTTGTCAACTCCCCACATAAGCTTGTTTCTCAGGGTTCCATAGAAACTATGCGTATTTAATTTTAAGACTTTTATCTGGAAATCAGCCTTCTTAATTTTAAGCTCAATAGACGATTCAAAAGTACATGAACGAGAGTCTAATGAAGCTAAATAACTCTCACTTCTCCCCTCAACACGTAAAGTAATTTCATGTTGGTTTGGAACAACAATTGGACGAACGGTTAAGTTGTGCGGTGATATAGGAGAAATAATAAAATTTTGTGTGTTTGGAATTAATATTGGTCCTCCAACACTTAAGGAATATGCTGTCGATCCGGTTGGAGTTGCAATAATCAATCCATCAGCCCAATAAGAGTTCAGATACTCGTTATTTAAATAGGTATGAATGGTAATCATAGATGCCGAATCCTTCTTATGAACAGTGAATTCATTTAAGGCATAATTAAACTCTTCGAAAAGGCCATTTTTAGAAGTCTCCAATTGCAATAAACTGCGTTCCTCGATACTAAATTTACCTTCTACAATATCATGTAAAGCCTGAGGTATTTCATCTTGAGCAATATCTGCCATAAAGCCAAGTCGTCCACTATTAATTCCAACAATTGGGATACCAGACTCTCGAACAAATGTTACTGCATCAAGAAATGTTCCATCTCCGCCAATACTAAACAAAAAATCCACTTCTTTATCCAAATCTTCGTAACTGTGGAAATAGTTTTGAACTGGAGGTTTAAAATTAATATCACGAATTAAGAAATCATAGAATGGTTCGTAGATTACCACATCTATATTGTGTTTGGTAAAAACATCAAACATCAAGATAAAGCTCTCTGTAAAGCTTTCATTAAATGATCTCCCAAATAAAGCAACTTTCATACTTCACAAATTTGTGTTTTGTTTCTTTCAACTAATCATCTCTCATTTCAAGCCTAAACAAGGCTTTCATTTAGATTTTCCAATCCCATTATTACATCTTCTCTATTAAAAACACAGAAGAATAAAAGCAGGAATGAGTTTCACAAATATAGAGTAATCTACTTCATAGCAACAATTCTTAACACAAAAAGATACACTTCGTTTGTGTTTTTAGATATTTAGGAATCTCATAAAAGAATTGTATCGATCTTCCATAAAATCTTTCATGTCATCTTCTCGGACATAAGTCGTTTTTATGGTATAATCGTAGCGAAGAAATGTTTGTATGATGGAGGTTAAGTTGGTTCGATTTACCTTAATAGTCAGTTCTATTTTCCTTGAATCCGTTGAAGATTTAACGTAAAGACTTAATATTTTTGCATCATTACTTTCAACGATACGCGAAATTTCACTAAGCGAATAATCAACCGAATTAAGATCCAACACAATAACTCCTCCAGGCTCACGAACAGAAAATATCCTTTCGATATATTGCATCAAGTCATTCAAGGTAATTAAACCTACATAGGTTTTCTCATCTTCCAAAACAGGAATTACAGTCAACTTTAAACGAGAAATTATTTCAATTACATCATAAATGTGATGATTTTCGTTTACGTAAGGACTAAACAATGATAATTTCTGGCCTCCAATCGGCTCTTCAGCCTTATTCAGATCGTAAATATCATTATCTGAAATAAGTCCCAGAAACTCATCACCTTTCACAATAGGCAAATGAGAAACCCTGAAAATTTCCATCCAATTAAGCGCTTGAATCCCTGTATCGGTTTCGCGAAGTACTGGAACAACATCAGAAATTAAATCTTTTGCGATCATACATGCCTGTTTTCTAGGAATTACTTTTAATTTTGTCTCAAGGAATATTTACGACCAAACATTTTTTTTGTTCTTAAAATCATCCTTCATTTTACTTATAAAGTTTTTATAAAATGACCAGACTTAGTGTAAATATAAACAAAATTGCGACATTAAGAAATGCCCGAGGAGGTAATACCCCTAATGTTTGCAAACTAGCTTTAGATTGTGAAAGATTTGGAGCAGAAGGGATTACAGTTCATCCTCGCCCGGATGAAAGACATATTCGTTACCAGGATGTACGCGACTTAACTCCATTAGTAACTACTGAATTTAATATTGAAGGATATCCTACCAGAGATTTTATCGATTTAGTTATAAAAGCCAAGCCAGCGCAAGTTACTCTAGTTCCAGATCCACCAGAAGCGATCACTTCAAATGCTGGTTGGGATACAGTTAAAAACAAAGATTTATTAATCGGTATCATTAAGGAGTTTAAAGATGCTGGGATCAGAACATCTATTTTTGTAGATACAAACCTTGCCAATGTAGAGGGAGCCTTAGCAACAGGAACCGATCGTATTGAATTATACACAGAACCTTATGCTACAGATTATCCTAAGAATAAAGAGGAAGCTATTCGCCCTTTTATTGCAGCTGCTGAGAAAGCACACGAATTAGGTTTAGAAATCAATGCAGGTCATGACTTAAGCTTAGAAAACTTGGAATATTTCTACAAGAACATTCCTAATCTAGCAGAAGTATCAATAGGACATGCTCTTGTTTCTGATGCATTGTATTACGGAATGGAAAATACCATACAAATGTATTTAAGGTGCTTAAAGTAAAATCATCTTTAATTAAAATTTAAAGGATGCTCGAAAGGCATCCTTTTCTTTTTGCAACTAGTTAAATTCGGTTAAAAAACGATCTGTTATCGATTCTGTTCTTATCTTTAATATTCAAAATCAATTTCGAATAAATGAAACTCAATTACAAGAAACTTGGAAAAGGACAACCTTTAATCATTGTTCATGGTCTTTATGGCGCATCGGATAATTGGCTGACAATCGCCAAAGAATTAGCAGAAAACTTTGAAGTTTATATTCTAGATCAAAGAAATCATGGTGGTTCTCCTCATGCAAATTCTCACACTTATCAGGATTTAAAAAATGACTTGCTTGAGTTCATGGACGACCATAATCTTAAAAAAGCAATTCTTCTAGGTCATTCGATGGGTGGTAAAACCGTGATGTTTTTTGCGACTGATTATCCAGAAAGAGTTAGCAGTTTACTTGTTGTAGATATTGCACCAAAAAATTACAGTAAGATTTCTGACTATGCGCCACAAACGATAAATCATTCCTGCATTGTAGATGCCATGCTAAAATTTGACTTATCGGCATTTAAAAGCAGAACTGAAATTGACCAAAAGCTGGCTGAAAAAATAAATAGTGATCGAGTTAGACAATTCTTGCTTAAAAATTTGAAACGCGATGAAAATAAAATTTTTGCATGGAAACTAAACATCAAAACCTTAAGCGAATTCTTACCGCAAATAATGGATGGTATAGATAAAGATCGATTTGAAGGTGGCAAAGGAATTACAGACTTTCCTATTCTTTTTATAAGAGGCGAGAAATCAAATTACATTACTGGTTACGATCACACCTTAATAAGAGCGATATTCCCGAAAGCTGAAATTACCACAATTCCCAATGCAGGACATTGGGTTCATGCCGAACAGCCAAAACTATTGGTTAAGACAGTAGAATATTTCGTATTAGACTAATAAAAAAACCCGAAACGATATCGTTTCGGGTTTTTTTATTCTTTTTTTTAGGCTACCAAACTCCAGCTTTAAATGTATAACGAGTTACAGCTTGTATATTTATTTCTTTATTTGAACTATTATCTGGATCAATATCATCCTCATATTTAAAACCAGAAATCTTCACATAGTAATCATCTCCTAAAGTCAGCTCATTCAAAGCTTCGTATTCACTAGCCGTTGAATTATCTATAATCAATTCTTTTGCTTCACCTGCAACTGCAGATTGCCTTGTACTTCTAAACTTTGGTAAATATTCGTTACCATCTTTATCTAAAATTTCAACAAAGTAATAAATATCATCCTCATCAATGGCATTCCAATTAATCGTAACACTTCCAGCTCCACTTGCATGTGTAGCTGTTGTTGAGAAATTATCTAGAGCGGCAATACTTGAACTATAAATCTGCTCATCTAATTTATAACTTTCTCCATTATCAAATTTCAAATAAAATTTAATCAATTGTGCACCGCCGAAAACATCAAAGTAATTATCTCTATCGTTTTCTTTTAAGTAATACACTTTATTCCCTTTAAAATTTGTAAAATCTTCCATTTCGAAACTAGTAGATCCATCCACAAGAGCTCTCACATTGCTTAGCTTATCTCCATATACTGCATACTCTAATTTATAAGCAGATTCAAATGCATTATTCACAATATGCAAATCGTTAACTAAATAAGCATCTGCAGTAACATCATTAATTTCATCAATATCGGTGTAAAACTCTCTTGTTCCTGCCGAACTGTTCAATTTTAAATAGGTTGAAGTTGATTTAGGTTGAATGAACCATTCTTGTCTATTATCTATAGAAATTGACTCATCATTAATTACCAATTCATCACCTTTCAAACTCCATGATCCAACAACCTTGTCACGTCGACCACTAAACTCCTGCCTTTTTAGAACATTTCCTCCTTCGAATCGATACACAATCACAGCATCATCACGAGCAAAGTCTGATGACAAATAAGGATTCGCATACCAATATTTATTAGTCAAATCTGAAGACTGAAATTCAAATTCTTCCTCATCTCCTCCTCCACTACTACTTCCACAAGAAGTAAACAATAGAGTTCCTAACAAGAAAAACACAAAAGTTAATTTATTAATAAATGAATTATTCATCAGTTTAATGTCTTAAGTTTAAATACTACGCCTAACTAGGTAGGCAGAATTTTATGGATGAAATATCATCCTGTTTAATAAACACGAAAAAAGTGAAACTATTGTAAAATAGCAAAACAATTACAACAATACTCGTTCAAAA
Organism: Labilibaculum sp.; assembly: GCA_016342745.1. Lineage (GTDB taxonomy): Bacteria > Bacteroidota > Bacteroidia > Bacteroidales > Marinifilaceae > Paralabilibaculum > Paralabilibaculum antarcticum. The sequence goes on along the minus strand of JAEINT010000001.1, from coordinate 363,229 downwards.
TTATTTTCCGGAATTAAATCTTCACCTTGATATCGTAAAAACAATTGAGCTGTGGCTAAAATATCTTTCTCACAATAAATAGCAATTCGATCCAAGTCATTGTCCTCCCAATACACCTTTCCAACCATCGATCCATCAATATCATCTTTAGGAGTGGAAACATTAAATATTTCGCACAGTAAAGCCAGTGAAGTATAATGCTTGTAATCGCCAAACTTCCATAATTCCATGGTATCCAAGAATTGAACTTCCCAAGGTTTTTTTCCGGCAATATCAAGAACACTTGGAAGAGCCACACCATTAATCAACATCCTACGAGCGATATATGGAAAATCGAACTCTTTACCATTGTGAGCACACAAATTTCGATTTGCCTTACTAGAAAATCGATCGAGCATAAGCCCAAATTCTTCAAGCAGTTGCTTTTCATCGTCTCCATAATACGATTTGGCAACAAACTTCTTAACACCATCTTTTTTAGTCACCAGGCCTGTTGAAATACATACTATTTTTCCAAACTCAGCATAGATGCCAGCTCGTCCGTAAACATCAGAAGGACTCTCGTCATCTTTTCGAAAATAATTTGATTTCTTTTCCCACAATTCCTGAAGCTTAGGAGACATTTCATCGAATGTGGCATTTCCGGATACCGTTTCTATATCTACAAATAGTAAATTTTCAACTTTTACATTATTCAACATACTTCAAAGTTTATCATAAACAGATTGAAAAGGTATAAAAAAATGGAGACAGTATCAAGGTCTCCAAATTATATTTTTCAGTGAATAAGCTTACCGTTTTTACAAACTAGCAACGAGATTTTTCTGTATGAAATGGGTTAAAATGTCAATCGCTACAATATTATTACCTCCCTGAGGAACAATAATATCTGCATAACGTTTGCTTGGCTCAATAAACTGAAGATGCATTGGCTTCACGGTTTTTTCATAACGATCCAAAACCTTTTCAACAGATCTTCCACGCTCAACAATGTCTCTTTTGATTACTCGATTTAAGCGATCGTCGGCATCACAATCTACAAACACCTTCAGATCCATTAAATCACGTAAAACAGGATCTGTTAAAATCAACAATCCCTCCACAATGATAACTCCCTTAGGCTCTACCTGAATAGTTTCGTCAGAACGTAAACAAGTAAGGTAGGAGTATATCGGTTGCTCTATCGCTTCATCGTTTTTTAACTTTCGCACATGCTCAATCAATAATTCAAATTCTATTGATCTTGGATGGTCAAAATTTATTTCTTGACGCTCCTCCAATGGCATCTCCTTATTATCCCTATAATATGAATCTTGTGGCAAGACTGCCACATCTCCCTGATTTAATCTTTCAATGATTTTTCTAACCACTGTTGTTTTACCAGAGCCCGTCCCTCCAGCAATTCCAATAATCAACATGTTGTATGATATTTAGATGTTTGATTCAAAAATGCTAATTTTGCATTAACTTCGGCTGGAAAGTTACTAATTATTTAAAAAAGAATTAAAATGATCAAGCACATTGCAATGTTTAAGTTTAAAGCTTTCGGTTCAGCTGAAGAAAAAAAGAATTACTTTTGCAGATTAGAAAAAGCATTTGATGGCCTGGATAAAAGTATTCCAGAAATCAAATTTTTACAGATTGGTTTCGATCAACTTCAATCTGATGCTTCTTTTGATTTTGTGGTAAACGTTGATATTGAGAACATGGAAGCTTTACCTGTTTATGCAAATCATCCTGAACATCAAAAAGCTGTGGCAGTAATAAAAGAAATGGCAGCCGAGCGAAAAGTAATTGATTACGAATTTTAAGATTATCCAAAAGCCAAAATAGCAATCAAATTAATTGTAAGAAAATGAGTTTGTATCCATTGAAATTTAAAACCATTCTTAAAGATAAAATCTGGGGTGGTGACAAATTAAAAACTGTTTTAAATAAAGATTTTTCTCCACTACCAAATGCTGGTGAAAGTTGGGAGATATCGGGTGTAGAAGGAGATGTTTCGGTAGTAAGCAATGGTTTTTTAGCTGGAAATAATCTGGAAGAACTTATTGAAATCTACATGGGAGATTTAGTTGGCGATAAAGTTTATGAGAAGTTTGGAGTCGAATTTCCATTACTTATTAAATTTATTGATGCCAATGATGTACTTTCTATTCAGGTACACCCTGATGATGAAATGTCTAAAGAGAGACACAACGCCTATGGTAAAACTGAAATGTGGTATGTAATTGAAGCAGACAAAGGTTCTGAATTGATTGTTGGTTTTAATCAGGAAATTACGAAAGAACAATATTTAGGAAAGTTAAAAGAAGGCAAACTGGAAGATATATTAAACAGCACACCTGTAAAAGAAGGCAGTTGTTTCTTTATTCCTGCCGGACGAGTTCACGCAATTGGAAAAGGAATTCTATTGGCGGAAATTCAGCAAACATCGGATGTTACCTATCGAATGTACGATTTTAACAGAACCGACGATGCTGGAAACCCAAGAGAACTTCATACCGAACTTGCAGTTGACGCAATTGACTATAGTTTCGAGAAGAAATATGAAACCACATATAAAACAGAAGTAAACAAAACAGAAGAATTGGTACGTTGCCAGTATTTCACAACCAATATTCTTGAGTTTGATAAAGCAATTGAAAAGGATTATTATGATCTTGATTCTTTTGTAATTTATATGTGCTTAGAAGGTGATTTAGATCTTGCCTATGACGAAGAAACGATAAGTGTAGCGAAAGGGGAAAGTATTTTAATCCCTGCAACTATTAAAAACGTAAAACTTAGTCCGAAATCAAAAGCTAAAATCCTAGAGGTTTTTATTAAATAAAACTGGAATAAATATTTATTGATCCTCTTTTCAAGTAAATGAAAAGAGGATTTTTTTCTTCCTCATGTAAATTGCCATATCGGTCAATAAAATTGCGGCATATTTCGGAAAATATAAGAATCTGTATAACTTTGCATCGTAAATTAAAATACACCATGAATATTACCAGTGCACAATTTGTGATGTCCAACTCGGATATAAGTAAATGTCCTACCGATAACAAGGCCGAATACGCCTTTATTGGTCGTTCCAATGTTGGAAAATCATCTTTGATTAATATGCTGACCAACAATAAAAGTTTAGCGAAAATTTCAGTTAAACCAGGAAAAACACAGTTGGTCAATCATTTCATCATTAATAAAGAATGGTACTTGGTTGATTTACCAGGATATGGATTTGCAAAAGTTGCTAAGAACACAAAACAGCGATTTTCCAAATTAATTTTCAGCTACATTGAAAGTCGAACTACACTTATCAACCTATTTGTATTGGTAGACTGTAGGCATGAACCCCAAAACAAAGATGTTGACTTTATGGAATGGTTGGGTGTTAATGGAATTCCTTTTTCGATCATATTTACAAAAGCAGATAAGCTTAGTAAACAAAAATTAAAAGACAATGTAATAGCCTACGAGAAGGAGTTACTAACCTCATGGGAAGAAATGCCTCCCTATTTTATTAGTTCCGCATCTTCAGGTTTAGGAAAAGATGAAATATTAAATTACATAGAAGAAACCAACAAAAAGATTTCTTTGTAATCACAGCAGCACATAAAAGGGAGATCTCGTAAAGACATCTTCTTTTTTATTTTAAATAGATTTAGGTTTATCCTTTATAAATAGAATAAATAATTGCCTGAGACAGATTTAAACTCCTGTTTTTGAAGCAATATTTCATAAATTTGCACAGTACAATAGTTATCTGATTTATAAACAAATAATATTTTAATGAAAGCCCCAATTAAAATTTTTACTGGTTCAAATACTGAGCATTTAGCAGGTAAAATTGCTGAATCAGCAGGATTAGAGTTAGGAAAATCGAGCATTGTAAGATTTAGTGATGGTGAATTTGAAACTTGTTACGAAGAAACTGTAAGAGGTTGTCACGTATTCATTGTACAATCAACAGATCCACCAAGCGATAATTTGATGGAGCTATTGTTAATGATTGACGCTGCCAAAAGAGCTTCAGCATATAAAGTTTGTGCTGTAATTCCTTATTTTGGTTTTGCTCGTCAGGATCGTAAAGATCGTCCGAGAGTAGCTATTGGAGCCAAATTGGTTGCCAACTTATTAATGGCTGCAGGTGTTGATCGTGTGATGACAATGGACCTTCATGCTGATCAAATTCAAGGGTTCTTTGATATTCCTGTTGATCATCTTTATGCATCTTCTGTACTTCTTCCATACATTGAGGATTTAAAATTGGATAACTTGGTCGTTGCTTCTCCTGATATGGGTGGTAGTAAAAGAGCCAATGCTTATGCAAAATATTTAAATGCAGGTTTAGCAATCTGTCATAAATCTCGTGAAAAAGCGAATGTTGTTGGTGAAATGACTGCTATTGGCGATGTTGAAGGTAGACATGTTGTTATTGTTGATGATATGATTGATACTGCTGGTACAATTACCAAAGCAGCTGATATGTTGAAAGAAAAAGGAGCAAAAAGTGTTCGTGCGATTGCATCTCACGCAGTATTATCTGGTCCTGCTTACGATCGAATCGAAGCTTCTGCTTTAGAAGAAGTTATTTTCACAAATTCAATTCCTTTAAAAAAGAATTCAACTAAGATTAAAGAATTGACTATTGCTGATATTTTTGCAAAAACAATATTGAATGTTTATAATTGCGAATCAATCAGTTCCAATTTTATATTATAATTTGTATCTTTGCGCAGATTTTGGTAAAACAATATTTATAAACGTGTGATGGGAAATGAGCGGAGCCTTTTTTTACCGGGTGATGAAGTTTGTTTTGAGTAACACATAATATCATGAAAATGAAAACTTTAGAATTAAAAGGTTCATTAAGAACTGACTTAGGAAAAAAAGCAACTAAAGCTCTTCGTAGAGCAGAAATGGTACCATGTGAATTATATGGTGGTGAAGAAAACATTCACTTTGCTATTCAAGAAAAAGATTTAAACAAGTTACTTTTCACTCCTGAGGTTTACATTGTTAAATTTGATGTTGAAGGAAAAGTATTTACTTGTGTAATGAGAGATACTCAATTCCACGCAACTACTGACAAGCCTTTACACGTTGACTTTTATCAAGTTTTCGAAGACAAAGCGTTTGAAGTTGAATTGCCAATCAGAATTGAAGGTTTCGCAAAAGGTATTCAAGCTGGTGGTAAATTAGCTATCATCAACAGAAAACTAAAGGTAAAAGCTCTAATGGCTGATCTTCCAGAAAACTTACTTGTTGAAGTTAGCGATCTTGGTCTTGGTAAGAGTATCCAAATTGGACAACTTTCTTACGATAACTTAGAATTATTAAATTCTAAGCACGCTGTTGTTGTTCAAGTTAAACTTACTAGAGCTGCTCGTGCTGCTGCAAATAGCGGTGACGCTGTTGAAGCTGCTGCTCCTGCTGCAGAGTAATTATTTGCTGCAATTAAAATATAACCTCCCACTTTTCAAAGAGTGGGAGGTTTTTTAATATCCTCCGTTTCTAAAAAAAGAGGGAAATATTGAAATGAAAGTATTCATGGAAAATGCGATGAATATTTTAACTTTGATTTCGATATGATTCAATTTTTAAAAAATATATTTGGGCGGAACAAAACCCAAGCAAATAAAAATAGTACTGAAATGAAATATCTCATTGTCGGATTAGGCAATATTGGTGCTGAGTATGCAAACACGAGACACAACATTGGATTTCGTATTTTGGATGCCCTTGCCGAAACAGCAAAAATTGAGTTTAAAGAAGCTAGATATGGTGCTGTTGCGGAATACAAATTTAAAGGAAGAACCTTTGTACTTGTAAAGCCAAACACTTATATGAACCTAAGTGGAAAATCGGTTAACTACTGGTTACAGAAAGAAAAAATACCTGTAGAGAACATGATGGTTTTGGTAGATGATCTTGCTTTACCATTTGAAACCTTACGTTTGAGACCAAAAGGCAGCGATGCTGGGCATAATGGTTTAAAACACATTAATGAGATTTTAGGACATCAAAACTATAATCGCTTGCGTTTTGGTATTGGTGCTGATTTCAGCAAAGGGAAACAAGTAGATTATGTATTGGGCGAATGGAGTCCGGAAGAAAAAGAAAAGCTTCCAGAATTATACAAGATTTGCATTAACATGATCAAAGGAATGAGTACTATTGGTATTCAAAGAACAATGACTGCCTACAACACAAAAAAGCAGTAAATAATATTTACTAGAGCATATAATAATCAATCCAAATAGTAAGCCATGGATGATAAGGTTAGAGTAGACAAATGGCTATGGGCCGTACGAATCTTTAAAACAAGAAGTATGGCTGCCGAAGCATGTAAAAAGGGAAAAGTAACCATTAAAGGTGTTACCATTAAACCTTCGCGTGAAATAAAAATAAACGATCAGATTGAGGTCAAAGTTCCTCCAATTACTCGTAGTTATTTGGTAACGGCCATATCCGGCAAACGAATGGGAGCAAAACTTGCAGTCGATTTTGTAAAAGATGTTACGGCTCAGGATCAACTTGACCTTTTAGTGGCGACTAAAGTTTATGGATTTGAAGCTCGCGATAGGGGAACTGGTCGCCCTACCAAACTAGACCGAAGATTAATTGATAAGTTGAAAGAGTAAAAATCTTCAATACTAAGTTTAATTACAGATAATTTCGAAACATGATTATTGCACAGGAAAAAAAGAAGACCAATTTAGCTGAATACATCCTTTACATGTGGCAAGTTGAGGATATCATTAGAGCTTATCAGTTTGACATTACTAAAATTGAAGAGAATATCATCAAACAATTTCAACAACCTGCTGAGGTTCATGCTGAGATTAAAGATTGGTACGAGAACCTGATTGAGATGATGAGAATTGAAAAAGTTGAGGAAAAAGGTCATCTTCAAATTTTGAAAAACAATATCGACGAGCTTTACGACTATCATGTTTTTCTTCTTACAAAAGGAAAAGATGCTGCCTACAATAACCACTACCAACAAGCTCTTGGAAATATTACTGAATTTCGCGAAAAATCGAAAGCTTCTCAAGAAAACAACGACATTGAGGTATGCCTAACTGCATTGTACGGTATTTTGATGCTTAAACTACAAAAAAAGGAAATTTCTAAAGATACAATTGCTGCAGTTACCACTTTTAGCCAAATGATTTCTGAGCTAACAGCTAAGTACAAAGCATTCGAAGAAGAAAAAGAATAACTCTAAATACATCTTGAAAAATATGAGTCTAAACAGTAAATACAGTAATTGGATACTACTCCTTTTGGTTTCATTTATTTGGGGAAGTCCATATATTTTAAGAGAAATAGCATTGGAAAGTTTTAGCCACAATCAGGTGGCCGCTTTCCAAGTTTTTTTATCCTTCTTGTTTTTCCTTCCACTCATCTTTAAAAACCTCAAGAAATTATCGAAGGACAATTGGCTCCCCTTATTATTGACTGGAGTAAGTGGCAACATAGGTCCCTCCTATTTTTTTGCCAAAGCCCAAACTCAAATAAATTCGTCGATAGCTGGTATGTTAAATGCTATGCTACCAATGATTACTCTACTTCTTGCCATTCTTTTTTTCAAATCTAAAACCAACAAAAAAGTATTTGGAGGAATTCTTTTAGGTTTAGCAGGAACACTCGTATTGAGTTTCTCAGGGGAATCGCATGGAGCATCTTATTTTTGGGGTGTTTTTTATGTGTTTTTGGCCATATTATCTGTCGCCATCAGCATCAATATCGTAAGTTTCTCTTTGCCCAAACTTAACGGTACCGAAATTGCCTCTCTTGCCTTTTTGTTCGTAGGACCAATGGCTGCTTGCTTTTTACTTTTTACCGATTTAAGTGCACCATTAGCATCCGAAACAGTCTCTAAAAGTGCTCTGATGCTTGGTTTGCTAGCAATTTTAACTTTTGGTGGTGTAATCTTCTACAATCAACTCATCAAAAAATCCTCACATGTATTCGCTGCTTCCATTGCTTATATCATCCCAATTGTGGCTATTTTCTGGGGAATTGTTATTGGCGGCGATCAAGTTTCAATTGCACAAATTGCATCAATATTAATTATCTTAGTTGGAGTACATCTAACGCACCGATAAAGTGAATAAAAACATCCTCCTTGCCATTTCTTCAGGATTACTATTGGGATTGCCATTTTGCATTCCCTCACTCTTTTTTCTGATTTTTTTTGCATGGATTCCACTTCTTTGGCTCGAAGAAAAAACAATTAATCATCACAATCCTTACTTATTATTCAATTATACCTTTCTAAGCTTTTTAATTTGGAATACTTTGGCCTATTGGTGGGTTGGCGAGGCTCAAATAGTAGGCCTACTCTTTATCCTTCTCATCAATTCTCTTTTGCTTGCGCTGATTTTTTGGTTGGTTAGCAGAACGAGAAAATCACTTAGAATATCCATTCTATTTCCCTTCCTTATTATTTGGCTTGGATTTGAATATTTTGCCACCTGGTGGGATTTGGCTTGGCCATGGCTCAACCTAGGAAATGCCTTTGCTTCATCGCCAAAATGGATACAATGGTACGACATTACAGGTACTCGTGGTGGCAGCTTATGGATTATCCTCATCAACTACAGCCTGTTTAAAATCTATCGAGAATCAAGCGGCTTCCGATATTCTCGAATGGTCATTTCAATACTTTTAATTGCATTACCACTTCTTTGGTCATCAATTCGAATGAATAATAATGAAGAAAGTTTTGGTAGCAAAAGTTTCGCACTTATTCAACCCAATCTCAATCCGTACACGGAAAAATTTGTAGCCGAAAATGAAGAACGATTTTTTGCTGATTTTCTAAAAACAGCCGATTCGATTTGTTCAGCTCAACATCCCGATTTCTTATTTGGTCCCGAAACTACTATTCTCCAATCTATTGATGAAAGCAATCCAAACCAATCTATTTATTACGCACAACTTCTTGATTTAAAAAAGAAATATCCCAATACTAGCATTCTATTAGGCGTACACAGCAATATCGGATCAAAATCTTTCAATTCAGCTCTATTTCTAGCTGATACCACTATTCCTCAGTTTTATCACAAAACAAAATTAGTTCCCTTGTTCGAGAGAGTTCCCTTTGACAAATACCTTCGCTTTTTAAAAGATTGTTCCATTGAAATTGGTGGTTACAAAGGAACCTATAGCAATGAGAATGATATTGATTATTTCTCATCTGATTCTCTTGCTATAATACCAGTAGTTTGTTTCGAATCAATATTTGGTGATTATTGTGCACAAAGGGTTCCTACCATAGCTGGATTTCAATGTATGATTACCAATGATGGTTGGTGGAAATCTACACCAGGATATCAGCACCATTTCAATTTTAGTCGTATTAGAGCAATCGAAAGTAGACGAGAGTATATTCGAGTAGCAAATAATGGAGTTTCTGCTCACATTAGTGCAAAAGGCACAATTATTGCAAAGACAAGTTGGTGGAAAAGATCTGTGTTAACTGGCAAAGTAAATTTACTAAAGGAGCATACGTTTTATTCTCAACATGGAGATTATATCGGTCGTGTTTGCCTCTTTATTGCAAGTCTTTTATTAATCTTTGTTAAAATTCGTGTTACAACACAATCTAAAACTAAAAGATAGAGTTAAATGTTTTACATTTATTTCTAGAATAATTTTTCTGATAAAAAAATCTAAAAAATAAAATATATGAAACGATTGATATTTGTTCTAATGAGCATTTTCTTATTTGTAGGATCGGCAAATGCCATAACAAAACACAAAAAAATTGAAAAGACGTTTAAAGCTGGAGAAAACCTTAGAATAGAATCGAAATACAGTAAAATTCAAATTAAACATTGGGATAAAAACGAAATTAGGCTCGAGGTTTTAATTAGCGTTGAAGGATCGAACGAAGAAAAAACAAAAAAGATGGTTAATAATATTACCATCGATTTTACTGAAGGTGAAAAGCAGCTGCTTGCTAAAACTGTTCTTGGTGACTTTTTCTCTCTTAAAAAACTGACCAACTCTCTTTTTAATAAGGGTAAAATTAAAATCAAATATACAGTGCAAGTTCCAGCAAATGTGAATTTGGATATTGTACAGAAAAACGGTGATGTGTTTATGGACAATCACGATGCTAATGTAAGTCTTGATTTAACCAGTGGCAATTTTACAGCCCAAAACTTAATGGGAGAAAACTCTTTCACCATAACAGGCTGTACTTTTAAAGCCCAAAAATTAAATGACTCAAAATTAATTGTTGCAAACTCTAAAGTAACAATCGAAAATGCAGAAAAACTATCTGGAGAAAGCCGCGATTCTGAATTCAAAATTCAAGTAATCGACAACTTAAATATTAAATCGGCCAGAGATAAATTCGATATCAAGGAAATTGAATACTTGTATGGATCGTCAAACTTTTCGAAAATTGAAATTAGCCAAATGGGTGGCGAAATTGATTACGATCAAAAATTTGGTCACATCAATGTTTTCAACATCAACAACATGTTTTCTTTCATTAAAATAGATTCGAAACATGGCGATGTAGGCCTTAGCTTTATGGAAGGATGCCAAATCGATTACGAAATTAATCACAAATCGGTTAAATTCGATAATGCTGCAGACTTTAAACTTTCGAACAAACCAACTGCCGATAAAAATACTTTTATTGCCAAAGGTCGTGTTGGAGATAAAAAGGCTTTTTCTAAACTGAATATTAGAGCAAATAATTGCAAAATGAGATTGCAATAGTGAAATTCTAAATCCCCTTAAAGGGACTTCATAAAAATGAAAGACCAATTCCCCGCGGAGTTGGTCTTTTATTTTTAACAGCAAACATGATTTTTATGCTCATAATATTGCTATTTCTTGTTCCTAATTGCTATCCTTTGGGAACAGGAAAGAGTTTTAACAAATTTTAAACGCTTTAACCAGTAGCTTTTTATTATCTTCCTCAGAAATTAATAAAAGAACAACATGAAGAGGATAGCTATACTGCTTTTACTAAGCTTTGCAATAACAACTGGATTTGCTCAAACACATCTGAAGCAACATTTTGAAAAAGATATAATAAGCTATACCAATGCGTTTAACAAAAAGGAATGGAATAAGGTTACTCAAATGATGTATCCTCGCATGTTCGAAATGATGAGTAAAGAAAAGATGATATTGGTATTAGAGCAAATGGACAATTTAGGTATCAAAATGACAACCGATTTTCGATCTATAGATAAAATCTCTCAGGTAGTTGAAAACGGAAAAGAAAAGTACTGCAAAATACTATATTATGGAGTTATTAGTGTAAAGTTGTCTGGGCTTATGTCGCAAGGAAGTGCATTAATTCAGCCTCAGTTTGAACAAGAATTTGGCAAAAAAAATGTAAAATACAATGAATCGAGCAATTCGTTTACCATTCAGGCTCATAGGTCGATGCTTGCTGTTGCCGATAAAAAATCAGACAACTGGAAATACATAGATGTGAATTCTCCACAGGCAAAAGGTTTAAAAAGATTAATTCCTGTAAGAGTACAAGAACAATTAAACGAATAAATATCAATAAATTAATTTCCATTCCATAAAGAGCTTTATTTTATCATCTTACCAATAGTCTTCATGTCATTTTACGTCTAATAGTTCAATTGCTATATTGGAAGATAGAAAGAATTAAGTTATCTTAGAATTAAGCTTATTTATCATTTTATATAAGCCTAAAATTACTAATCTGCCTTTGCTATCACTATACACACTAAGCAGTGTTCTTCGTTTTTATTCAAATTGAATTGCACTTAAGGGCTCTAAACAATACAATATGAACATCTACTTTTCGGGATCAATCCGTGGCGGCCAACAAGATACAGAACTGTACAAAGAATTAATTGATTACCTAAAACAACTTGGTACCGTTTTAACAGAGCATATTGGCTCCAAAACAATCGATACAAGTATAAGCGATCAGGAAATTCACGATCGTGATTTACAATGGGTATTTGAATCTGATATTATTGTTGCAGAAGTTACTGTTCCTTCTTTGGGTGTTGGTTACGAAATAGGGCGTGCCATAGAAATGAACAAACCAATAATTTGTTTGTATCGTAGTATTAATGGTAAAAGTACTTCTGCCATGATTCGTGGCTGCTCAAACCTTAAATGCTTTGAATACAAAAATATTGACGATGCCAAATTGATTCTAAAAGAACAATTTAAAACGATAAACATGGACTGGAAAGATATTTCTTACCTAAAAGAAGGATCTCCTGTTCAAACAAAGGCACACAAATGTCTAAAAGAGCTTAATATATTTGATTTATTAAAAGAATACAATCCTGTATTAACAGGAACTATTCCGCTTGGAATCTCAACTAAATCAAGCGATTTAGATATTGCTTGTCGCTATTTCGATGCCGACAGATTTGAAAATTATTTAGAAATGCATTATGGCCGACAAACCAATTTCACAGTAGAACAAAAGGAAAAAGCAGGATATTGGATCGTTGTTGCAAAATTTATTTATCAAGGATTTAAAGTCGAAATATACGGAGCTCTCTTCCCTGTTGCAAGCCAGAACTCCTACCGCCATTTACAAATAGAGCATCGAATTTTAGAATTGCTAGGTGATAAGTTCAAACAACAGGTTGTAAAATTAAAACAAGAAGGGCTGAAAACAGAACCAGCTTTTGCTCAATTATTAGAAATAGAAGGTGATCCATATCAACAATTATTAAAATTAGAAACAGCAACAGATTCGGAGATTATTACAATGTGGAACGCATAAAACATACCTTACATAGCTCTTTTTACAAAAAGAGCTATTTTTTTTACTTCAACTCGGTCATGTTTAATTTACATTAACCAGTGATTACAACAAGTTTACCAATTGTCTCTTGTTATTGGACAAAGATATTTGAATACAAAACCAATATGATCTATTTTTATTTCATATTTGTAGTGATATGGGAGCTTTAAATTGTTGGGAGTACTATAAGTGTGGGAGAGAAGAAGGCGGAATTAATGCCTTAGAATTAGGAGTGTGCCCTGCAAGTACAGATAATAATAATAATCATGGCATTAATGGCGGTGAATCATCTGGCAGATATTGCTGGACCATTAAAGGTACCTTGTGCAATGAAGAAATTCAAGGAGAATTAGCTGATAAATTACTTAGTTGTATTAACTGTGGTTTCTTCAAATTAGTAAACTATGAAGAAGGCAGAGAGTTTGTTCTCATAGAAAAAAAAACATTAAATAAATAGGTTGTCGAATCATCAACAACCTATTCTCCCGTCATGCTTATCCCTAAAGCAATATTAATAATACTAACCTTTAATTTTCTACAATATTATACTCACTTTTATCCAAATCTTGTAACCTCTTTTTGGTTGGGTCTACAATCAAATTATAAATTGTTCCTGCAAAAAGCATCACCGCAAATACAGTAGCAAGCATAAATCCATACTTTGCATCGCTACCAAATGCATCACTTATTGCTCCCATGGCCAATGGACCAATTGCTGCGCCGGCTGCTGTAAAAAACAGAATCACTCCCGCGACTGCTCCATGACTGGATTTTGGAAAACAACTAATCCCTTTCGAATTGATGGTCGGATAAATAACAGACATAAATAGACCGGAAAGCGGCAATAAAAATACAGTTGCTTCTATTCCGAATAGCATGCTGCCCAAAAAACAGATCAAAATCGCAAAACTAAACAGACTCAATACTACAGCCCAGTTAAATCGAGACATCATCCATGCTCCTAAAAATCTTCCTCCAGCTCTAAGGATAAAGAAAATTGGCAATGCATAAGTGGCAATAAACAGCAAGCTACCATCGTATCCCTGAATCAAAGTTGGCATCCAAACATAAATGGCAGCCTCTACCGAAACATAAAGGAAAGCTCCCATAGAAAAACCAAAAGCATAAGGATCCTTTACCATTGCTAAGCTTCTCTTAACATTGATTGGTTCTTCCGATTTTTTCATTGTTTCGGGGTATTTTACCTTAACTGCAATTAAAATCAGAACAACGCATAAACTTGCCGCTACCACATAAAGCCATTTCCAATCTACCCCTTGAGTTAAAAAGTAACTTACAATAAATGGTCCGATAATAGCACCAACACCAAAAAATCCTTCAACAGCATTCATGGTAGAAGTATGTTCTTTTGTTGAAGAAGTAATATCTCCAATTAGAGCCAAGGCACCAGTTTTAAATATTCCAATAGCTGCTCCCGAAATTACCATTAGAGTTAAGAAAAATGCAAAAGCGTTTCCAATAATAAACAGATAAGAATTAATAACAAAAAGAAGCAAGCCAAGTATAATTGTTTTCTTTCGCCCTAATTTATCTGCTAAAAACCCTAAGAAAATTCCAGCCAAAGCGATTGCTGTCATCGGACCATAATGTAACAATCCGGCAGCTGTCATACTTAAATCGAAAGTCTTCATAACTTCCGGAATAATAACTCCAACTGCATCGGTGGTCATGGCAAACATCAAAAACATCATGTATGTCAACCACTTAATCAATCTTATATTTGTAACACCTTGCGTGTTATTAGTATTTCCCATCATTTTATTTTTATGTAAGAATATAGCACTCTTACTAGAAATTATATACTACATCTCCTTTTTCGTCGGTCGCAACAATATTGAAGGTATGCTTTTTCAAATTTGCTTCAAAAGTTGCAATGCAGCCATTATTTTTCCATTGCAATTTTAACAATTCTGATTTAGATTCCAGAATTTCCAGTTTAGCATCAAAACCAAAAGCTGGGAAATTGTTTCTAAACTTCAACAAAGATAGTTGCTCAAGCACCACATCTTTCCCTAATTCATTGCAGACATCCTCTAATTGTAAATTTGTTCTGTTGATTTCTTTATGACCTCCTGCTCCAGCATTTTTTACAGCTTCATGATCATTCTTTCCTGCAAGCAGATCAAGATACCAAACCTGAGGTTTACCTGGCATGAAAATTTGAATAGCTCTTGCCAATAAAAGTTTTGCATCATCTTCACCTAATGCACTGTAATAAGTTGCATTTACCTGATAATACATGTTCTTTTCCCCATGCAGATCTTTCACAAAACCGCCTCGCTCAACTACCGTGTCAATCAAAACTTGAATCTGCTCTTCCGTCAACAAACCTTTTAAATCCAACAAAGGAATTCCGTCATGGCAACCAAGCATATTTACAACTTTGATATCTTTTTCCAACATATCCTTAATCCACTTGACCAAGACTTCGTTTGTGTTTCTTTCAAAAGCATCTATAATTAATCCAGGCAAGAAAAAATCATAAGTCAAATAGCCTTGACTTGCTAATTTCTCATGCATTTTATCTTCGTACTTCGAGTGTATTTCAGGCAAGAGGGTTAAGTCATATTTATCTGCTAAATTTTTAACCCTTCCCAATAAATTCCATGTCCCTGGATCATTCAAAAAATTTGGCAATCCAGGCTCTTTAGGAGCATATGCAAATGCATCAAGCCTAATAATTTCAGCACCATAACCGGATAGTTTTTTCAAGGTATCTTCGTAAAATTCCCACACCAATGGAGACTTGATATTAAGATCCATTTGTCCAAGATATTTTCTTCTCGATTCTAGCAAGTCAATTGTCTCTTTTTGGTACTCCTTAAATTTCCCAAATTCAATCTCAACAGGCTTTTTTCCTTCACCTATAGCTGTATTTACTACTTCCGCCAGTCTGTTAGCCGAAACATATTGAATATTTGAAGCCTTCATCAAATCCTGGGCATCTATTTTCTCATATTTCACTTCTTGATAAAAGGTGTTCCAATAGGGAACCTCCTTTCCATCGGGCATGCGAACCATTAGAATTGGCAGACCAGGTTTTCTGAAAAACATGTCTTTAATGTATTCTGCATCTGGCTGAATATAACCTTCTTTAGTTATTTCTCCACATCCATCCCAGAATTGATTCCACTGTATAAAAAACTCCTTATACTTAGAATTCTCACCATTTTTTAAAATATCCTGAAATTGACTTGAAAGAACAGACGAATGGTTTAGCACAAAATCAAACTTTAGAGCTATATTCATTTTTTCCAGTTCGATTAAATTTTCCTTTGAAGCATACATCTTGTTTAGGTTATAATCGATAACGGAAAATCCTCTATCTAAATCGGTATTAAAAACACTAGGTAAAATATAGAATGACTGAAATGTATTCTCCAGTTCATCTTTACTTAGAAATTTAATGATATCATCTAAAGTTCCTCCAATACTATCAGGATATGCATTCAGCATTGGGCCTGATTTTATTATTGATTTATTCTCATTCATGTCTTACATCTCCTACTTCTCTAATCAAGATATATTAATAATTAAACCTAAAATCATAGTGCCATAGCTATTTACAGTAAGGCACAACATTTAATTATTTCACTTCAATTTCATAATCTTTTGTGATTACAAAATCTGCCAATTGCTTATGACCAGCGATTATTTTATGCTCGGTAACCAACACCTGTTCTATAAAGGGATCGCCAACCTCTGTTCCTCTGTTTCTCTTCTGTCTGTGCTCTAGTGTATCAATTCTGTTGCGAGCAATAAAAACTTTTGTATCTACATTTTTCAACAAAGCAGTATAAGTTCCTTCAGCAATCACCACCTGAATTCCTTCCAGATTAATGATTTCATTTTCAACACTATTTTGGTGATAATCAATCAAAGGTTTTACAATCTGATTTTTACCATCAATAGCATCCTGTAAATTTTGATCCATTAAATCCATTTTAACCTCAACATGAGGCCCTAACCATTCCGAATCTTCTCTTCTTTTTGCATCATTGGATTTTGGAGGAAGAACAAAATAATCATCCTGCCCTAGTAATACTGATTTTATTCCCTCCTTCTCCAACTCATCGGCAATGGCTTTTCCTGTTTCTGATTTTCCACTTCCCGATTCGCCAGATACAGTAATTGTATATCTTTTTCCCTTGCTTTTAATTTCCTCTACCAAACAAGGAGCTATAATTCCAGCAACCCTTATATGGTGTTCTTCCAATACAATAACATCACCCTTCATAACTCTATTTTTAAGTATTCTTTGATATTCTTTAGGCATACCTTGGGTGTTTCGGAGGAGATTCTCACCTCCCCCGTTCACCTTTTTTCTAACCTAATCTAATCACTAAAATGTATATGTAATACTAATTGTAGAAGCTCTACCTGTAATTGGTCTTGCTCTCATGTAATTTGTAGTATTTTCAACAAAAGCATCTCCTTCCATTTCTGTAAATCCGAGCGTGTTAAATAAATTATTCACATTTGCACGAACCGCTAATCCTTTGGTAATATTTTGACTAGCATAAGCATTCACATAAGCATATCCTGGTATTACAATACCATTATCATCCTGAGCATATACTTCTGTTGTTCCTACTAAACTAAACCCGATAGATGTTTTGCCTTTGTTAAAATCGTAAGAAGGTGTAATATTGTACAATAAATCAGGTACTCTTCGTGGCGTATTTCCTTTTTCATCAGAATTTAAACTCTTATCAATTTCAGCCTTTGTGTATGTTGCCCCAAAAGACACATTGAAATTTGACTTTTTGTAGACCCCTTCGAATTCTACACCATAAGTAGAGAATTCTTTGTTGATGATTTTCCCAAACTCTTCATTCTGTTCAGAAATATCAGTATAAAATCCTGTAATGATTAAAGCCAAAGATGGAGACTTGTATTTGTATCCCAATTCGAATTGTTTGATTTCGTCAGCATCCAGTCCGTCAACAGTTCCTCCTTCAGGAGTAATAAACGGAGAGTATAACAAACGATCTGCATTTGCTCTTCCACCTTTACTGTAACGGGTATAAACAGCCTGATCATCATTTATTTTATAATTGGCTCCCAAAGAGTAAGAAACGTAGTTGTAATCGTAATCAACCGGCATTGGATTCGCATTGTCTAAAACGGTTACACTTTCTTCAACTGGACTAATGCTTCCGTTATTATCAACATCAACTGGCGCTTGATAATTTGACAAATAATGGCCTGTTACATCACCCATATCGTAACGAATACTACCTTCAATATTTAATTGATCAGTAACTTCAACACCTACATTTGCATAAACAGCATCAATATCATAAGTCATATCGTAACCACGAGTACAACAATTTCCCCAGAATGGAACACCGTGTGCTATTAAGCCATTACTGCTATTGTAAGAATTGTCAGCACTTGCGATATTCATTAATCTTGGTCCGTCAGAGCTAATATCAGTAAGGAAAGTTTGCCACAACCAAGTCATTCCAATTTTTTGCTGTGCTTTGTAATAACCAGCAGTAAAATCAACTTTATCAAATGATTTCGATAAATAAAAATCATTTGTGAAATTACCAAGATCGTTCATCTCAACATCGAAAAGAATCGTTCTCATCAGTAATCCGTTGTTATTTAAATTACCAATTTGTGATCCACTTAAGGCTACACCTGCATTCTCACCATTTGCATAACTTAAACTATATCCAGCTCCTGCAATACTTTCAGCTATATCATTTGCGTTTCCAACCTGCGCTGGAAATGGGGAAACAAATGATCCGTGATTGTTTGCATAACGGAATTTTTCTTTAAGTTGCCATCCATCACCAATATCGAAGGAGAATTCACCTCCCACAACTTTAGAAACAGGATGCATTCCATCACCAATGTTACTTGTTCTGCTGTTTCCATTAGCATCTACACTTAACACATGCATGAAATTTGGACTTTGAAGAGAACTATTGGTTAAATCATAACCTGGAATGGACTTGAAATTAGGATCTGATTTGGTTCCTGTTACTTTCACAGGCATCGGCAGATATGATATTGATTTATCATCCAATACTTTAAAATACAATCGCACATATCCTTTTTCAAATTCTTTGGTGATATTTGCTTTTATCTGACCTCCACTATTCCCTGTAAAGCCAGGATTTCTCGGTCCTTCTCCTTGACGAAAAAATCCACCAACATGAAAGCGAAATCCATTTCCTATTGGAGCACCATATTCAAAATCTGTTCTAGTTGATTTGTAATCAAGCCCCATAGTCATTCCAATGCTTCCACCTTCAACGGCACCATTCTTACTTATAAAGTTGATGATACCTGCAGGAGAATTACTTGCAAACGTTGACGCACTTCCTCCCTTAATAGCTTCGATACGACCGATTGTTCTATCTGATCTCACAAAAATATCTGCATTACCAAAAGAGATATCTCCAAACTGCATTACTGGCAAACCATCTTCGTGTATTTGTAGAAATTTTGATCCTCCAGAAGCAATTGGTATACCACGAACAGCAATATTCGCATTTCCTTCACCTCCTGAAGATTCAGATCGAATTCCAGGAATTGCTTTAAATAATTCTGCAGTAGTTGCAGCTCCAAACACTTCAACAAATTTTGGTTTTAAAGTTGTTAGTGCAACACTCGATTCAATATTTGATTTTTGATTCACAACACCAGTTACTGTAACCTGATCCAAGCCAATTAAATCGGCAGATAAATCAAAATCAAGCATTGTTTCCTCACCTGCAACAATAGTAGCCTCAGTTTCTACTTTTGAATATCCAATAAAAGAGGCAACAATAGTATAGGTACCTGCTTCGATATTTTCCAACTGATAAGTTCCATCAATATTTGAAATAGTCCCATTTGTTGTTCCTTTTATAACTACTGATGCTCCAATTAAGGGTTCCTCATAAAGCTTATCGTTAACCTTTCCTTTTAAAATTCCTGTTTGTGCATTAACCAATCCAACTAATAGGATTAGATTAGCAAAGGTCAAAAGAATCTTTCGTTTCATAAATTTTATTTTTTCATCTATTGTTCGAAACATTTGTGTTGTAATAAATTTAATATTCATTTTAACACCTGCGTGTATTTCAAAAAATAGTAGTTAGTTGATTCGTTTTATTTTTTGCAATCGTTATCTTAGCTAAGGATAATAGTGTAAAACTATAGTTTTTTAATGAATCACACCTCACAAAAAGGCTCTATTTCAACACCTTGCCTCCGCAACCGGTTGCACAACCGGTTGTTGTTAATAAGTTTTTTTATTGATTAAATGAAGACATTTAGATTCTGAATTTCATGACAAATAAACCAATTACAATAATTGACATAGCAAAACTTCTAGGGGTTTCTAAATCAACGGTTAGCAGAGCTCTTAAAGATCATCCAGATATCAGTAAAAGCACAAAAGAAGCTGTTAACTTACTTGCTAAACAACTGAATTACAAACCAAATGCAGTTGCAATGTCATTCCGACATAAAAAAAGCAATGTAATTGGTTTAATTGTACCACACATTTCGCCATTCTTTTTTCCTTCTATTATAGAAGGAATTGAACATGAGGTAAATAAAAGAGGTTATAATTTAATGATTCTTCAATCCAATGAATCTTACGAAAGAGAAAAAAACAACTTAGATATTTTAATGAGTAATAATGTAGAAGGGATTCTAGCTTCCGTTTCCAGAAAAACTAAAAATCTCAGCCATTTTTTTAATCTTATTGAAGCAAATACGCCAATTGTTTTTTTCGATAGAATTCCTAAAAATATACCCGCAGATATGGTGCTCGTTGATGATGTTTTAGGTGCATTTAAAGCGGTTGAACATTTAATAAATATTGGACGTAAAAAAATTGCAATTTGCTTAGGCAACCCAAATTTATTAATCAGCAGTAATCGTTTAGAAGGATATAAAAAGGCCTTAGAAAAATATAATATTCCTTTTAATGAGCAATACGTTATCTCTGGACAATCAACTAGTGAAACAGAAAGAGAAACGAATAAACTTTTTGAATTAAATGAAAAACCAGATGCTATTTTAGCAATTAGTGATCTTACCATGTCTGGCATCATGAAGGTGGTTTATTCTAAACAAATTAAAGTGCCTACCGATCTTGCTGTAATTGGATTTTGTGAAAATACATTCAGTCAAATGTATAATCCACCACTTACAACGATTGATCCTATGGGTTTGGAAATTGGAAAAATAGCAACCGAAAGACTTTTTCATCGAATTCACGAAAAAAATATATTAGAGCCTAAAACAATAAGTCTATCAAGTAAATTGATAATAAGAAAATCTACGGATAAATAGCATTACAAAGTCCCTAATAAATCTAATAAAAGACTTGCAAGTCTGTAATATTTTAATAATTTTATCATCTTAGAATTAATCGTTTCTTTTTATGGCTAAAGATAAAAAGCTATAAAAAGTCACTTTAAACGAGCGCGGATGATGGAATTTAACGATATTTTCAAAAACAATATTTCTGTTTACTCATTAATTGAGTCGATGTCCGAAGGAGTTATCTTCATTACAAAACAAGGTACTATTATACAGGTAAACAAAAGATCTAATGAACTATTTGGCTACACCGATAAAGAATTAATTGGCCTTTCAGTAGAATCTTTAATTCCTAATCGATTCAAAAACAAACACAAATCCCATCTTACAAATTATTTTTCGTCTCCAAAAGCTCGTCCAATGGGACACGCCAATTCTACCCTTTCAGGATTAAAAAAAGATGGATCAGTATTTCCTCTTGAAATCAGCTTGAGCTTTATTAATACCAACAATGAAGTTATTGGTGTTGCATTTATTACTGATATTTCGGCAAGAACAAAAGCCGAAAATGAATTAAAAAAACGAAACTTAGAATTGGATGCTTATGCCCATACCATTGCTCACGAATTGCATTCTCAACTAAATAGTATTATTGGTTTCAGCCAACTTCTATTAAACGATGATGAATTAAGCGATGAAAAACGCAGGTCATTCCTTGAAATGATTGAAGGCAGTGGGTATAAAATGAATAATATCATTAGTGAGATGCTTCTTTTTGCCAACCTTAAAAAAGAGGAAATTAAAAAGACTGAACTTCCAATGAAAGCGATTATTGACGAAGCAATAAATCGAATATCTTTAACAGAAAGCAATATAGCAAGTATCTCAATTGCCACTAATTTTGAACCATCTGTTGGCTATGGACCATGGATTGAAGAAGTTTGGTACAATTATATCCGTAATGCAATTAAATACGGTGGAAATCCGCCTAAAATTGAAATTGGTAGTTCTAAAGGTGAAAATGGATATAATAAATTCTGGGTTAAAGACAATGGACTTGGATTAAGTTCGGATCAATGCAATCTAATTTTTGTTGACCCTCATAAACTAGGCAATGGCTTTGTAAAAGGACATGGATTGGGACTTTCAATCGTAAAGCGCATTGTGAAGAAATTAGATGGTCAAGTGCGTGTTGAAAGCACTCCAAATCAAGGTAGTATTTTCAGTTTCTATTTGCCAACTTCTATTTCCGATTAAGGTCTAATAATAAATGGTTGCTGATAAACTTTACCAACAACCATTATTCTATTTTAAGCTTCCATTTTCTTCAAAAATTCACGTGCAATAAGAACTCCATTTACCGAAGCCTGCATTAAGCCACGTGTAATACCAGCTCCATCACCACCCAAATAAAGATTTTCGACAGAAGTTGACTGAAAACTATTATCCACTTTCGTGATGTTGCTATAAAACTTCACCTCAACGCCATACAATAATGTTTCATCTGAAGCTAAACCAGGTGTTACTTTATCTAAAGCCAATATCATCTCCTCAATATCTTTCAATATTCTATGCGGAAGTACCAAACTTAAATCTCCAGGAACAGCATCCTTTAAAGTTGGTATAATATTGTTTCTATACAACCTTTTAGAAGTCGTTCTACGCCCTCTTATTAAATCACCGAACCGTTGTACCAAAATTTGATTGTTCGTTAGCATATTGGCTAAGCGTGCGATGTGCTTACCATACTCAATAGGTGCTTTAAAAGGTTCTGTAAATTTCTGCGAAACCAACAGGGCAAAATTTGTATTATCACTTTTCAGATCCTTAAAGCTATGTCCATTCACTACTGCCAAATCGTTATCGTAATATTCTGAAGAAACAAAACCTCCTGGATTTGAACAAAAGGTTCTTACCTTATCGTCGAATGTTTGGGTGTAATGGATCAATTTGGCCTCATAAAAGTTATCATTAATATCTTGCATTACCTCATTACGGCATTCCAAACGAACACCTATATCAACAACACCAACTTCGGTATTAATGCTTTCTTTGCTACACTCCTTCATTAGCCAATCGGCTCCATCGCGACCAACCGAAACCATTACTAAATCAGCATAGTACTCTCCCTTGCCATTCTTTACTCCCTGAATTTTGTCATCCTCCAAAATCAGATTTTGAACCGCACTATTAAAGTTAACTTCAACTCCTCTATCAATAACAAAATCATATAATTTTCGATAAAGTTCCTGCGCCTTTTCTGTTCCTAAGTGACGAACTGGACAGTGCACCAATTTAAGGTTAGATTCAATTGCTTTTCTTCGAATAACTTCCATTTCAGGAGTCAATGTTTCCCCATGAATTTCCCCATCTGCACCAAAATCCAAATAAATTTGATCCGTATATTTTATCATTTCAATGGTTTCCTCTACCCCTAAATATTCTGGTAAAGTTCCACCAACTTCATGCGAAAGAGACAATTTCCCATCGGAAAAAGCTCCAGCTCCAGCCCATCCTGTAGTGATACTGCACGGTTTGCAATGAACACAACTTCCTCCATTGGTATGTTTAGGACATTTGCGATTGGCAATTCCTCTTCCCTTCTCAAGAATTAAAATTTTTAAATCTTGTCTGTTCTTAACTAATTCATAAGCACAAAAAATACCGGCAGGTCCGGCACCAACAATAATCACATCGTATTTCTTCATTTCTTTTAATTAAATTTCATACCCGATTAATGCGGCTTGCCATTGTCTAAATTTTAAACAGGCAAACCTTTAAAAATAGGTAATCTTTTCATTCGAAATACACATTCTTTTCCATAATGGTTATAAATATCACGTCCAACAATACCCTTAAAACAAAAAAAGCTCGCAACGAATAATCATTGCGAGCTGAAAATCTTTTGTTTTTTTATCTATTCAAAAATTCTTTTTTCCCTTTTTCAAGAAATTCTACAAATGCATCTGCATTTAAATCATAAGCTCTTGGTTCAACTAAAAGGTTTTCTTTTTTATCCTGAAGAACATAATAAGGTTGAGCATTAATGCCAAATCTTGTAATTTGAAAATCTGCATTTATCTTACCCAATGTCTTTTTCTTTTTACCATCGTAAGTTGAAACAATCCAATCTGATTCGGGTAATGTTTTCTTATCATCGACATACAATGCGATAATAACATAGTCTTCTCTCATTATTTTCATCACCCTAGGATCTGACCAAACATTCGCCTCCATTTCGCGGCAGTTTACACAGCCGTGACCTGTAAAATCAATAAATACAGGTTTATTTAATTTCTTCGCAGCCGCTATTCCTTCTTCATAATCAAAGTAACCACTCAACCCATGAGGTAAATGCAAAAAATCAGAATATTTTGCAGAATGTGCCTCTTGCACTTGGGAAGTTCCATTACCATAAGAATTACTTCTTATGATTTTATTCAAATCGAAATCGTGGGTTGCTTGTGGTGGAATATATCCTGATAAAGCTTTTAATGGTGCTCCAAACATACCTGGAATCATATACACTACAAAAGCAAATGAGGTAATGGCTAACATCAATCGAGGTACGCTAATATATTTCACAGGGCTATCGTGCGAAAAAATAAGCTTTCCCAACAAGTAAAATCCCAGCAAAGTAAAGATCACAATCCATATTGCAAGATAGATTTCACGATCAAGAATTCCCCAATGATAAGTTTGATCTGCAATGCTTAAGAATTTTAATCCAAGTGCCAATTCCAAAAATCCCAAGACAACTTTTACTGAATTTAACCAACCTCCTGATTTTGGCATTTTATTAAGCCAACCAGGGAAAATTGCAAATAAAGTAAATGGCAATGCAAATGCTAAAGAGAATCCTAACATGCCAATGATAGGCATTAAAACTTCTCCTCCTGCTGAAGCGACGAGGATAGAACCAACAATTGGACCTGTGCATGAAAAAGATACCAACACTAAAGTGAATGCCATAAAGAATGCGCCCATAAAGCCACCTTTATCTTCTTTTGAAACTGATTTATTAACCATCCAACTTGGCATCGTTATTTCGAACATTCCAAAAAATGAAAATGCAAAAAATACAAATATTAAAAAGAAAAATATATTGGGAACCCAATGTGTAGATAGGAAATTGGCAAAGCCTGGACCCATTACAACCGCCAAAATTGTACCAATTACTGTATATATTGCTATGATTGAAAAGCCGTAAAAGAATGCTTGCATTCTACCTTTAGCTTTATTTTCGCTACTGTGCATAAAATAACTCACAGTCATTGGAATCATTGGAAATACACAAGGCGTAACGATAGCCAGTAAACCACCAACAAAAGCAGCGATAAATATGGTCCAAAGCCCTTTGCTTTCTTTAGGTTTATTATTTAGTGGCGTGACATCTTCCTTTAACTCGGCCTTCGCACTATTACCCACATTTAATTTAAACTCAAAATCAGGTGTAAACATCACACACTCGCCTTCTCGACAAGTTTGATATTCCATTTCTCCTTCAATTGTAAATGCTTTATCTGTAAGTAATCTAATCTTTTGTTTTAGAAGGGCTTCTGAGACAAAATATTGAATGTCCATTTCAAATATTTCATCAAATTCCGACTTGGCTTTGGTAATTTCTTCAACGTCCCCTATCAATTGATAGTTGTCAGATTCTGCAAAGTCGATACTTAAACGCACAGGGCCACCATCCTCAAAATTTTGAGAATACAGATGCCATTCCTTGTCGATTTGTGCTTTAAATACAAGATTTACTTCAGTATCACTAATTCTTTCTGTAGTAAAATCCCAATTTACAGTTTGTAATATTTGCGCTGGAAGTGTGAGACTGCTAAAAACAATCCCCATTAAAAGAATCAAAAATCTTTGTTTCATACAAATTTGTTTAGTTGCTTATAACACGATTAAAATTAGCATTATAAAAGCAAGCAAACAAAAGCTTTAACAAACAAGTAACAATATATTTAGAATCCTTAACAATTGAATTCGTAAATTAATATTACAACACGATTTCTTGATTGTTTTTATCGAAGAATTTGTAAACCAGAAGATCGTAAGATGGAATTTCACGTACTGACAACTTAATACCTAATTCGGATTGCCATTGTCTACGTAATGTTTTCCATATTCCTTTGTTGATATAAGCAGCAACAAAAGGATGTACTTTTAAGGTTAACTTCTTCTCACTTTGCTGATTAACGATCCTTGACAAATTTTGTTCAATTTGATCGGTAAGTAATACAGCCGGAGTAATTTTTCCAGATCCTAAACAGGTAGGACAGGTTTCTTGAATTTCAACATTCATTTCTGGACGAACGCGCTGACGAGTGATTTGCATCAAGCCAAATTTACTCAAAGGTAAAATATTGTGCTTGGTACGATCCAATCCCATCATCTCTTTCATTCTATCGAAAAGTTTCTGACGGTTTTCGGCAGCGTGCATATCAATGAAATCAACAACAATAATTCCACCCATATCACGTAAGCGAAGTTGACGAGCAATTTCATCAGCAGCAGCTAGATTAACCTCCAAAGCATTGGTTTCCTGATCATTTCCAGCTTTAGAACGATTCCCACTATTCACATCAACCACATGAAATGCTTCGGTGTGTTCGATAATTAAGTAAGCTCCGTTTTTAAAGGAAACAGTCTTTCCAAATGATGATTTAATCTGCTTATCAATTCCTAATTGATCAAAAATAGGCACATCACCTGTAATATGCTTTACAATTTTAGATTTCTCAGGAGCGATACTTGAAATGTAATGTTTGATATCCGCAGCAGCACTGGCATCGTTAATATAGATATTCTCAAACGAAGAGTTCAAAATATCTCGTAAAATGGCAGTTGTTCTGTCCATTTCACCCAATACCAATTTAGGCGGGTTCATATCTCTTATGTGTTCAAAACTAGTTTCCCACTTTTCAACAAGAGATCTTAATTCCTTATCCAGTTCAGCCACCATTTTACCCTCGGCAACAGTACGAACGATTACACCGTAATTTTTAGGCTTGATACTATGAAGGAGTTGTCTCAGACGACTCTTCTCTTCTGCAGAACTAATCTTTTGAGAGATAGAAACTTTGTCTGAAAAAGGCATTAATACCAAATTACGTCCGGCAATTGAAATCTCGGAACACAATCGGGGGCCTTTTGTAGAAATAGGTTCTTTAGCAACCTGAACAAGAATATATTGACCTGATTTTACAATCTCAGTCATTTTCCCATTTTTGTCGATATCTTGTTCCAATTTCATTTTTGAAATGGACATATTACGACCCTTACGTGCTAAAGCTTGTTGTAAGAACTTGTTAAGAGATCGAAACTGATGGCCTAAATCCAAATAATGTAAAAAAGCATCCTTTTCATATCCTACGTCTATGAATGCGGCATTTAACCCAGGCATAATTTTTTTCACTTTTCCTAGGTAGATATCTCCAACTGCAAATTGAAGATTACTTTTTTCTCTGGATAATTCAACTAGTTGCTTATTGCTTAATAAAGCAATAACAATTTCGTTAGGGGTTACATCAATTACTAGCTCGTTACTCACTATAAATTTCTCTTTTTTTATTAAAGATAATCAGTTCTTACAAATAGATAAACCTAAAGTACTAAAAAGTTCTTTAGGTTTATCTATTTTGTTTTTACAAACAATCAATTACAAGAATTTATTTCTTCTTCTTATGACGGTTTTTTCTTAATCTTTTTTTACGCTTGTGCGTAGCCATCTTATGTCTTTTTCTTTTCTTTCCGCTAGGCATATCTTCAAATATTTTTAATTAATTAAATCTAAGACTACTTTACGTTAGTTTTCACTTTACTAACGAATGTTTTAGCTGGTTTAAAAGCCGGTATAAAGTGCTCAGGAATAATAATTGTGGTGTTTTTAGAAATGTTACGTGCAGTTTTCTCTGCTCTTTTCTTAACGATAAAACTACCGAAACCTCTCAAATACACATTCTTTCCTTTTACCAAAGAACCTTTGATAGTATCCATGAAAGCTTCAACAGTTTTTTGTACTGTAATTTTCTCAATTCCTGTGTTTTTAGAAATCTCGTTAACAATATCTGCTTTAGTCATCTCTTAAAAAATCTTTAATTATCAATTATTTACAATATCATTTCCTCAAATCAGAATGCAAATATATATGATTTCTAGTTATTAATGAAATCGAAAACAATTATTTTTCGCAAATTTGAAAAAAAATTATTTTACACAAATATTTTAGAGATGCTTAGTAACCAAATCATAGACTGGTATTTGCAGTATAAACGGGATTTACCGTGGCGAAATACCAAGGATGCATACACAATATGGATCTCTGAAATAATGCTTCAACAGACCAGAGTTGCTACTGCAACAGACTATTTTAATCGTTTTTTAAACCAATTTCCAACGGTATCCGACCTAGCTATAGCAGATGAACGTGAAGTTTTGAAGTTGTGGCAAGGATTAGGGTATTACTCCAGAGCTCGAAATTTGCATGCAACAGCTAAAATAATTCATACAGACTATAATGGTGTATTTCCTAATACATATAAAGACATATTAAAACTAAAAGGCATTGGAACCTATACAGCGGCGGCTATTTCTTCATTTGCTTTTAATTTACCCTATGCAGCTTTAGATGGAAATGTATTTAGAGTTTTATCTAGAGTATATAGTATAGATAAACCTATAGATACTGGTGAAGGGAAAAAATTTTTCCAAGAATTGGCAACAGAAACGATGGGAAATGCTCGTCCAGAAATTTACAACCAAGCAATTATTGAATTTGGAGCCTTGCAATGTACGCCTCGAACTCCGAACTGCGAAACTTGTCCAATACAAGCTAACTGTCTGGCTTTTGGGAATGGACAAGTAGATCAATTGCCTTTAAAATCAAAACAAATTAAAACCAAAAATCGATATTTTTACTATTTGTTTCTATCTTGTGAAAATCGGTTTATTATTGAAAAGCGAGAAGGTAAAGACATTTGGAAGAACATGTATCAATACCCTTTAATTGAAAGCGATAAAGCAATTTCAACTAAAAAATTGTTGCAAACATCTAAATGGAAGGAGTTATTTGAGAATAAGGAATTGGTAATTCAATCGATATGCGAAAATGTGGTGCATAAATTAAGCCATCAAAACCTTCACACCACTATAATCCATATCAATACAGACATCGATCAACTGAAGGAAATTAAGCCTTATCAGATTATTGATTCTTCTGAAATTGAAAACTACCCATTCCCTAAGCCCATTGAGAATCACATCAATGCGACATTTGAAAATATTCCGTAAATTTTATTATGATATAAATAAAAGTTTATATCTTTATAACTATTGTTAATTAAAAAATCAAAAAATATGTCAGTAAACAAAGTAATTCTTGTTGGTAACGTGGGTAAAGATCCTGAAGTAAAATACTTCGATGACAATGTTAGTGTTTGCAATTTTCCTTTGGCAACTAGCGAAACCTACACAAAAAACAACGAAAAAGTTACACAAACAGAGTGGCACAATATTGTTCTTTGGCGAGGACTAGCTAAAGTAGCAGAAGATTACGTTAAAAAAGGAATGCAATTGTACATTGAAGGTACTCTTCGAACTCGTTCTTGGGATGACAAGGATGGTAATAAGAAATACATTACAGAAATAATGGCTACCAACATGCAAATGTTAGGTCGAAAAGGTGATAACGAAGGTGCTTCCCAAAAAGCTAGCACAGAAGCTACTCAACCTAAAGCAACTGAAGAGGCTGCAACAAGCGAAGAAACAGATGATCTTCCATTCTAAAAATTCTTCTGTAAATTAATTTATTGCAATATTGGAAACTGAAGATTTTACGAACCTATTTTTAAGCAATACTGATATTGCTTTTTACCCTATTGATATAAGTACCATTGTAAGTTTACTTATAATGGTACTTCTTTTGTTTTGCTCTGCTCTTATTTCTGGATCTGAAGTAGCATTTTTCTCACTTTCCCCTCAAAATATTAATGAGCTTGAATCGGAAGAGAATCAAAAGAATCGTAGATTATTAAAACTGTTAAGAAAACCAGAACAATTACTGGCAACCATATTAATCGCTAATAATTTTGTAAACATTGGAATCGTAATCCTATCAAGCTTTATTACCAATTCGCTTGTCGATTTTTCGAATGCTCCTACTCTTGGATTTGTGGTTCAAGTTGTGGTCATTACCTTTCTATTGCTTCTTTTTGGAGAAATCATCCCTAAGGTATATGCAACGCAAACATCTGTACGATTCTCCAAATTCATGGCTTTTCCTCTTTTTTATTTAGAGAAGTTATTCCGTCCTCTTTCTATCATTTTAATTAAATCAACTTCGATTGTAAACAAGAGTATTTCTAAAAAACAGAACATTTCGATGGTTGATCTTTCACAGGCACTTGAATTAACAGCCGATGAAATATCTGAAGAAATGGAAATTCTGGAAGGAATTGTAAACTTTGGTAATATTAATGTAGAAGAAATAATGATCTCCAGAGTTGATGCCATCGCTGTGGATCTGAAAACCAATTTTAGCAAAGTAAAATCAGTAATTATAGAGTCAGGATTTTCGCGAATTCCTGTTTTTGACGATAGCTTCGATAACGTAAAAGGAATATTGTACGTTAAAGATTTACTTCCTCATCATCACAAAGCAAATACGTTTCGTTGGCAATCTATCATTCGTCCTCCCTACTATGTTCCGGAAACGAAAAAAATTAATGACTTACTGGAAGAATTTCAGACGCAAAAAAACCACATGGCAATTGTTGTTGATGAATATGGTGGAACATCTGGAATTATTACAATGGAAGATATTCTGGAAGAAATTGTTGGTGATATTACAGATGAATCGGATGATGAAAAAGCTACTTATACTTTAGAAAAAGATGGCTCTTACCTATTCGAAGGAAAAACGTTATTAAATGATTTCTTTAAAATTGTTGATACTGAAGCTGATATTTTTGAATCAATAAAAGGCGATGCCGATACTTTAGCCGGTCTTCTTCTTGAGATTAAAGGTGAAATTCCGCAAAAGAAAGAAATGTTTAAATATCAGAATCATCAGTTTATTGTTGAGGCTGTTGATAACAGACGAATTAAAAAAATTCGTTTTATTCCACCAAAAGTCAATTCGAAAAATTAATTTCGTAATAACAAACCTACAAATTGCATTATTCTTTTGTTTGAATTCAATCCTGTAATTATGAAATTTAATCGCCTAACTATATTTTTTCTACTAAGCGCATTCACTTTAGTCCTTTTGGGATGTAAAGAAAAGTATACTCCAAAGCCTAAGGCATATTATCGTATCGAATTTCCTGAAAAGGAATACCAGAATTGGAATGAATCAGCTCCTTTTAGCTTTGATCACCTCAACATTTCAACAGTTGAAAAAGATAAAGGTAAGGGAACCGAACAATATTGGTTTAATCTTCAATATCCAACTTATCATGCGACCATACACCTTAGCTATAAAAATGTAAGTGGTAATCTGGAAGAGTACCTTGAAGATTCACGAAAAATGGCTTACAAACATTCAATCGTAGCTGATGCCATTGCCGAGCAGGTTTATTTTAATCCTGAAGAAAAAGTATACGGAATGGTTTATCGAATAAAAGGAAATGCTGCTTCTTCTCTTCAATTTGTTGCTACTGATAGCACAAAACATTTTTTAAGAGGTGCACTTTATTTTCAAGAGCATCCCAATCAAGATTCTCTTGCTCCTGTTATTAAATACATCGATAAAGATGTTGTTCGTCTTTTGGAAACTTTAAAGTGGAAATAAGCTAAGTCGTTATGCCAATCTGCCAACAATTAGATATAAATAAGGATTGTACTTTACTTATTTGGAATGTAAGTGAACCTTTAGATGAATTGCTGCAACAAATAACTTTAACTATTGATGAACAAGCTAAGCTTAATTCATTTGGAAGTAAGTCTCGCAAATTAGAATTTGTTGCAACTCGATGTATAGTGCAATTAAGCTTGGGAGCAGATGTGAGAATAATGAATGATGAACACGGTAAACCTCATCTTCTTAATTCTGATCTTGCAATCAGCATTTCTCATACCAAATCCTACGTTGGTATTCTTTTAGGAAAGAATCATTCTGTTGCTCTCGATATGGAATACCTATCGGATCGTGTTGAACGAATCGCTTCTCGATTTTTATCCGAAAAGGAATTAAACTCTATCGTAGATGAGAATAGAATATTGCACTTATATCAACACTGGTGCGCCAAAGAATGTCTGATTAAACTCTACGGTAAAAAGGATGTTCATTTAATTGATGAACTTAAAATTGACTCTTTTCATCCAAGTGACACTTCATTTACGGGTGAGGTTTGCAGAGTAGATTTTTCGGAGCAATACACTTTCCAATACTTGCAATTCGATGGGCAACTTTTGGTTTATGCCACAAAAAAAGCTAGCAATTAATATTACTAGCTTCCTTTCGTTTTTTTGTTTCCTATTGAATTAATTCTTCTATTGGATTTCCATCACATCCTGATGGAATTGAAATGTTCAAGAAGCTGGAAATGGTAGGAACAATATCTTCTATTAATATAGATCTTGAAATCGTTGCTCTTTTAATTTTCCAGCCATACCAAAACAGTGGAACCTGATTTGTATAGGAATATTGCGCTATTTGATCTCGTTCATCCTTTATTTTATGCATCCAGCCTGGTTCTAAAGTAATCATTACATCACCCGAGCGTTTTTGATTAAAAGAACGCTGAACCTTTTGCAAAATACCATGCGTGTAATTGGCATTAACCAAACTATTAGCTGCAGTTGTTGTTGCAACACCTGTAAATTGAATTAAAAAACTAGCTGCTTTTACCTGTAAATCGATTACTGAAAGCTTCGAATCTTCAATTAACTGATGGTTCAAATAAATTTGCTGAGAATCATATCCTAAAATCCATTCTCCATTTCCATATAAAATATTGAAGTACGATTTTAAAAGTGCGATTGCATTATAAGTACTAAAATATCCATTAGGTATGTTTTGCTTCGTTAAATTTTCTGGTGTATAATTTGCCGATTGATCTGCTGTGACAAAAAGCAATACATTTTCCATTCCAATTTGTTCATCTAAAAAATTAAGAAAATGTTCTATTTCTTGATCTAAACGAATAAAATTATCAACCATCTCTGGAGCAAAAGGTGATAATTCTCTATGCTTTTGATCCAAACAAGAAAAGGTCATCGCTAAAAAATCAGCATCGTCATCTTTTCCCAAATTCTCATTTATAATTGAAGCAATGGCAAAATCTTTAACCAACATATTACCAAAAGGTGTTGATTTAATTGCCTTGTAACCACGTTCTCTTTTTTCTTTATTTAAATCGTAGAAAAACTCATTGTTCAAACCTACTTTTCCAAGTAATTTATCCGATGAACTAGGTGCTTTTCCACCATCAAACGGCGTCCAAACTCTATTTAAATAAAAATCAGCAAATTTTTTCTCATTGAATTCATTCACCCAATTGTATAGTGTATCCTGATAATAACTAGAAGTGATAAATTTTCCTGAAAGATCATCCATCCAATAAGCTCCATCCGCCGCATGTCCTGCTGAATACAAAGCTGATTCACAATTTAAGGCAACACCTACAACCCTTGAATGAGTATTAAACAATTTAATTTCATCGCCCAATGTAGATGCTAACAATTTTTTAGGAGAGCTGCCTTTTTCCTTCGATTTTATCCCAACCAGTTTTTCCTGTGCATCTTCCTTAGCCATTTCTAGTTCGCCAGAAAGTCTACTGTACCATCCGTTGGAAACAATTCCATGATAAGCTGGAGGTGTTCCTGTAAAAATAGAGGCATGATCTGGCCCTGTTTGGGAATATAGGTAACTGAATTTAGCATTTTTGCAATAAGTTCCCTGATTCATCAATCGCTTAAAACCACCGTCACTTAGCAAGTTTGAATAGCGAAAGAAATAATCTGATCGTAGATGATCAATTACGATTCCAACAACAAGCTTTGGTTTTTCCGATGGTATTTTTCTTGTTCTTTGAGCATTTGAAAATTGCACTGTAAGCAGTAATACTAAAAATATAAGGGTCCCAAATCTTTTACTCATCATCAATCTTGTTGCGGTTTTAATTCTTCGCCACAAATATAATGGATTCGAATTGATTAAAAAGTAATTGGACTTTGATATATTGGATTCTTTTAACGGCCAGAATAAAAAGAAATCGCTCAATTCAATTATTTACTCTGAGCTTGATAGCGAATTACATCAACTTGTTCCATAGTAATCATTCCTCCACCTCCCGATTTTTCAATCAGTAATTCAAGAATGTGCAAATAGCCATTTACTTTATCTTCGGAGTCAACAATTTCTATTATAATTGGCAAATCATCCGATAAGCTGAAAATCTTAGAGGTATGTATTCGTGAATTGGCTCCATAAGACATGATACCCCTATGAACCGTTGCTCCTGCTAATCCATATTTCTTTGCTCCATAAACAATTGCCTCGTACAATGGTCTTTGGTAAACACGATCTGCTTCACCAACAAATACACGTAATAACTTTGCTTTCCCCTTCAATCTCATATCGCCAATTTTGGTTGCTCCGATAGGAGAATCAAGAAAAACTTGAATTACTACCTAAAACAACTTGTGAATTTGTGTGCCGAAGTAAACTGCCAATAGCCCTAAGAATACGCTTCCTCCCACATATATAGAAAGATACAAAAATCCGCTATCTTTTAAAAGGTTCAGATTATCAAAAGCAAATGAAGAAAAAGTGGTAAAACCACCACAAAAACCTACCGCAAGAAACATTCTCATTTCAGGGCTAACAAGATTGTCGCGTTCGGCTAAAGAATAAATTACTCCAATAATAAAACTACCTACAATATTTACAGTCATTGTTCCAATGGGGAAAATGGTATCGAAAAGACGATGTAATCCTTGTCCAACCAAATATCGGGATACACTTCCTAAAAATCCTCCCAATCCGATTAACAACATTGTACGAAGCATGCGTTATAGATAATAAAATGAATAATTTAAAAATTAGTAACAAGTATAAAGATACTATTCTTGAGTAATATCAAAAATGTCAAAAAAAATGGCTGTTCAAATTGAACAGCCATCTATATTTTTTATTCGAATCAATTAAACATTGAATCGGAAGTGCATGATGTCACCATCTTGAACTACATATTCTTTGCCTTCTACGTTCATTTTACCAGCTTCTTTACAAGCAGCTTCTGAACCTAAGCTTGAAAAATCTTCGTACTTAATTACTTCTGCACGAATAAAACCTTTTTCAAAATCGGTATGAATAACTCCAGCAGCTTGTGGTGCTTTTGCTCCTGTAGGATAGGTCCAAGATCTAACTTCTTTAACTCCTGCAGTAAAGTAAGTTTCAAGATTAAGCAATCTAAATGCAGCTTTAATTAATTTGTTAACACCTGGCTCTTGAAGACCTAAATCTTCCAAAAACATTTGCTTCTCTTCATAAGTTTCCAATTCTGCAATATCCGCCTCAATACCAGCACCTACAATAATTACTTCAGCATTTTCGTCTTTTACAGCCTCTTTAACTACATCAACATATTTATTTCCTTCTGTAACAGATTCTTCATCAACATTACAAACGTATAAAATTGGTTTGGTAGTTAATAAATGAAGATCGGTAGTTACTTTTTCGTCAGCTTCACTCAACTCAACAACACGAGCTGATTTTCCTTGCTCCAAAGCTTCTTTATATCTTTCTAAAACTTCAGCCAAACGTTTTGCCTCAGGATTTTTCCCGATCTTAGCTAACTTTGCAGCTTTTTGCAATCTAGCTTCAACGGTTTCTAAATCTTTCAATTGCAATTCAATGTCGATCGTTTCTTTGTCTCTGATAGGATCTACTGAACCATCAACATGTACGATATTGTCATCTTCGAAACAACGCAATACATGAATAATTGCATTGGTCTCGCGAATATTCGAAAGAAACTTGTTTCCCAAACCTTCTCCCTTACTCGCTCCCTTAACCAAACCTGCAATATCAACAATCTCCATTACCGAAGGCTGAACTCTTTCAGGGTTTACTAATTCTGTCAAACGAATTAAACGATCATCTGGAATTGTAATTACTCCAACATTTGGTTCAATTGTACAAAAAGGGAAATTTGCCGATTGTGCTTTTGCATTCGACAGACAATTAAATAAAGTGGATTTTCCAACATTTGGTAATCCTACGATTCCACACTGTAAAGCCATGGTAATTATATATTATATGATTTACTACTCTTCAATTTTTAAAAATCTGTGCAAAAGTACATTTTAATTTCCGTTGTGCCAATTTTCCAGTTTTTTTGCATAAATATTTGTTAATAAATCACAATCAAAAGAAGTTCTAAAATTCATTCCTTATCTTATTAGTAGATTTAAAAAACAAGAATAAAATGTACCGAAAGATTCAATTTATCCTTTTATTAATTTTTATAAGCACTTGGAACCTTCACGCGCAGGATCCGAACTTTAGTGGGTATGGAAAAATTGATCGACATGCTAAAAGGGCTCCTGACAGTATATGCAATAACTTAACTTTTCTACACAAGTATCTTGTTTCAGCAGCAGAAACTGATGAAGAGAAAATTCGTGCTTTTTACATCTGGATTATCAAGAATATAAAATACAAAGATCAAATAGAGTTAAAGTACAATTCGGATGTTCTTTTTTACATGGGTTCTAACAATTGTTCTTCTCCTGTATGTGTACTTGGCAGGAAACAAGCAGTTTGCGAAGGCTTTTCTAAAATATTTGAATATTTCTGCCAACAATCTGGCATCGAAGCCTATTCTATTGGTGGGTACATCTCAAAAAATGGTGTTCTTCAAGATCGTGCAACACACTCTTGGAATTTGCTTAAAATAAACGGAACCTGGCGTTTTTTTGACCTAAGTTGGGCATATGCAACTCTTCGTTACACAGGAATAAAAAGTAGTACAAATGAATTTTTTATGGTTGAACCTGAGCAATTTATTTTAACTCACCTGCCTTTAATTCCAATGTGGCAAGTTTTAGAATCACCAATTACAATAGAAACCTTTAATCAAGGAGATTCTAAAATTATAGAACAACTTGCTTCAGCTCCTCAAAACTATTCCTTTACAGATAGCATTGCAGCTTTCAAACTACTCCCACAATATAAGAAAAGGTTAAAAACAGCTGACGAAATCTTTAAAACAAATCCTTCAAACAAATTTAATCGAGCAATAGAATATTATAGATTTGCCCAAATAGCAGTCAATTTTGATGGCGAAATTACACCTCTCATTTATTACAAATTAATAAGAGCACAAGAAAAAATTAAAGTAGCCATTGACTTGTTTCAAACAAGTGATGATATTTCGTCAAAGATTATGTATTTGCATTCAAAAGATCATTTAAAATTGATTAATAGATTACTCGATTCTGCTAGCTCAGATATAATATATTTGAAATAATTCATTATCATTTTAATTGGTCAAATCTAATACATAACTTTAGGTTTTCTAACTCTAAACTTTTGGCTCTTGAAATTCTATCTTAAATTTATCCTAATTGGTCTGATTGGCTTACTTTGTACAAAACAGAATTATGCCCAGCATCGTTCTCCTCAAAAGCAAGAGAAAACAAGAATCTTGTTTATTTTCGATGCATCTCAGAGTATGAATGGCTATTGGGAAGAATCAAAAAAGATCAATATAGCTCGTAAGTTTTTAATTCGAATGATTGATAGCTTGGAAACCCAACAAAATGTTGAAATGGCTTTAAGAGTATATGGCCATCAAAGTGTTGTTCCTCCTCAAGATTGCAGTGATACAAGATTAGAAGTTCCATTTAAGGCAGGAAATGCTGGTGAAATAAGGCAGACTCTTCGTTACATTACACCGAAAGGAACTACTCCAATTGCTCACTCACTTGAATTAGCTGCTAAGGATTTTCCTGAAATAAACAATCAAACCAGAAATGTAATAATTTTAATTACAGATGGTGTTGAGGCATGTGATGGAGATCCTTGTGCCGTATCTTTAGGTCTTCAGAAAAAAGGAATATTCTTGAAACCATTTATTATAGGAATAGGCTTAGATGTTAATTTCAAAAATAGCTTTGAATGCATTGGGAACTATTTAGAAGTTAAAAAGGAAGAGAAATTTGGAGGAACCTTAGAATATGTAATCTCCCAAGTTTTAAATAAAACGTCGGCACAAATTAATTTAATCGATGCCAATGGCTCTCCTACCGAAAGTAATGTTCCAATGACTTTCTACAACTCAACATCAGGAAAAGTTAGATATCAATTCATGCACACAATGAATGCAAAAGGAAATCCAGATACTTTATATTTAGATCCTTTATTAACCTACAACATCACAATTCACACCATACCAGAATTGCATCGCGACAGCGTTATTATTAATGGTGGAAAACATACGGCTATTGGTTTTGATGCTGCGCAAGGAATGCTAAAAATTAGCTCTCCTAGAACGACTCTTTATAAAAACTTACAAATTCTTATCAAAAAGAATCAAAAAACAATCAACATTCAAACGCCAAATCAGGTAGGTAAATACTTATGCGGAAAATACAATTTAGAAATTTTGACTTTGCCAAGAATATCAATTCCTAATGTTGAAATAAACCAAAGTAAAACAACATCCATTGCAATTCCGCAACCAGGACTGGCAACTATTTTTAAACCAACCGTTGGGCCGTGCACGCTATTTGTGCAAAAAGATGATAAATTAGAATGGGTTTACAACATCCCAGAAAAAAACATACGAGAAACTTTAACCTTGCAGCCAGGCACTTATCATCTTATTTTTAGAAATAAAAATGCCTACCTATCTCAAAGTTCACGTAAAGCAAGTTTTGTAATCACATCTGGCAAATCAATACCAGTAAGATTGTAATTATATTGATTTACAATATTCTAATTATATCAGCATTAATCATTTTTTAGTCTATTTAGAAGCGTTTCCATGATGTCAAAAGGCATTTTTGTATATCTTTGCATCCATTAATAAAACCTTACCAAGTTTTTATAATCTAAAATCTCATTTTCAAAAATGGATCTAAAAGAAACGAACAACCAAGTGGATCTAAACGTAACTGACAAGGCATCGAATAATGTTCGTATCCTTTCAGCTGCTATGGTAGAGCAAGCTAAATCTGGACACCCTGGTGGTGCTATGGGCGGTGCTGATTTTGTCAACGTTCTTTATTCTGAATTTTTAAACTTTGACCCAAGTGACATGAACTGGATTAATCGTGATCGATTCTTCCTTGACCCAGGTCACATGTCTCCAATGTTGTATTCTATTCTTTCCTTAACAGGAAATTACACAATGGAAGAGCTTGCAAATTTCAGACAATGGGGAAGTCCAACTCCTGGTCATCCTGAAGTTGA
Organism: Labilibaculum sp.; assembly: GCA_016342745.1. Classification (GTDB taxonomy): domain Bacteria; phylum Bacteroidota; class Bacteroidia; order Bacteroidales; family Marinifilaceae; genus Paralabilibaculum; species Paralabilibaculum antarcticum. Next base: position 323,726 of record JAEINT010000001.1, on the reverse strand, counting down.
TGTTGCTAGAGGGGTAGAAAACACTTCCGGTCCATTAGGACAAGGTCATACAATGGCTGTAGGTGCGGCTATTACAGAGCGCTTTTTGGCTGCTCGTTTTGGTGACTGGATGACTCACAAAATTTACACTTTCATTTCTGATGGTGGAATTCAAGAAGAAATTGCTCAAGGAGCAGGTCGAATTGCTGGTACTTTAGGTCTAAGCAATTTAATCATGTTCTATGATTCTAATAACATCCAGCTTTCAACAAAAGTTGAAGAAGTTACTGTGGAAGATACTGCTAAAAAGTATGAAGCATGGAACTGGAATGTTATTACTATTAGTGGTAACGATGCTAATGCAATTCGCGAAGCATTAACTGCTGCAAATAATGAAACTGAGCGTCCAACACTTATTATTGGTAAAACTCTAATGGGTAAAGGTGCTGTTACTACAGAAGGCGAAAGCTTTGAAAATATGGTTTCTACTCACGGACAACCATTGGGAGCTGCTGGTGCATCATTAGCTAAAACAATTGAAAACTTAGGTGGAAATCCAGAAGAACCTTTCCAGATTTTCCCTGAGGTAAAAGAATATTACGCTGAAGTTTTAAAGAAAAAGCAAGAATTTGCTGCTGCTAAAAAAGCTGAACAAGCTGAATGGGCTAAAGCAAATCCTGAACTAGCTGCTAAGCTTGAAAAATTCTTTAGCAATGAAGCTCCTGAAATTGATTACGAATCAATCGTTCAAAAATCAGGTGTTGCGACAAGAGCTGCTTCTGCTGCTGTATTGTCTGAATTAGCACTTAAAGTGGAAAACATGATTGTTTCTTCTGCTGATTTAAGTAATTCAGATAAAACGGATGGTTTCTTAAAAAACACTAAAGCTTTGAAAAAAGGTGACTTCTCTGGAGCTTTCCTTCAAGCTGGTGTTGCTGAATTAACAATGGCTTCGATTTGTAATGGTATTGCTCTTCATGGTGGTGCTACTGCTGCTTGTGCAACTTTCTTTGTATTCTCTGATTACATGAAACCTGCAGTTCGTTTGTCTGCATTAATGCAAGTTCCTGTAAAATATATCTGGACTCACGATGCATTCCGCGTTGGAGAAGATGGACCAACTCACCAGCCAATTGAGCAAGAGGCTCAAATTCGTTTGTTAGAGCACTTGAAAAATCATGCTGGACAAATGAGTTTATTAGCTCTTCGCCCTGCCGATGCTGATGAAACAACTGTAGCTTGGAAAATGGCAATGGAGAACACAAGTACTCCAACTGCTTTGATCCTATCTCGTCAGAACATTACAGAACTTCCTTCTAAAGAAAATCGTTACAAGGAAGCTCTTCAGGCTGAAAAAGGTGCTTACATTGTTGAGAAACCTGAATCAACTCCTGATGTTGTTCTTTTAGCAAGTGGATCTGAAGTTGCAACTTTAGTTGATGGTGCTAAAATTTTACGTGCAGAAAAAGGATTGAAAGTTCAGATCGTATCTGTTCCTTCTGAAGGTTTATTCAGATCTCAATCTGCAGCATATCAAAATGAAGTTATTCCTGCAGGAATTCCTGTTCTAGGATTAACAGCAGGATTACCTGTAACTCTTCTTGGTTTGGTTGGCCCTATGGGTAAATCAATTGGATTAGATCATTTTGGTTATTCAGCTCCAGCTAGCGTTTTGGATGAAAAATTTGGTTACACCGCAGAAAATGTTGTAAAAGAAGTATTATCTCTACTTCAAAAATAATATACAATACACTTCTAAAAATCCGGAATCAAATCGATTCCGGATTTTTTTTTGATCCTAATTTAAACCTTTTGAAAAGAAACTAGTCTTACCTAACGCATAACAAAAGTGAAATAGCTATTTTTAAACAACATTAATGGAATGCTAATTGATGAATAAATCAGACGAAGAAATATTACAGCTTTTCCGCAATAAGTCAACCCAAAGTCAGGCATTTTCTCTCTTGGTAAAAAAATACCAGGAAAGATTATATTGGCAAATCAGAAAAATTGTTCTTTCGCACGACGATTCTGATGATATTTTGCAAAATACTTTTGTAAAAATATGGAAAGGCTTACAAAATTTCAGATCGGATTCTCAATTGTTTACCTGGATGTTTCGAATCGCAACCAACGAATCGTTAACATTTTTAAAGGAGAAACAAAAGAAACACTTGGGATACTCTAATAGTGAAGTTGAAGACATGTTAATTGCTAATTTAGAAGCAGACGCATACTTTGATGGTGATAAAGCTCAATTGGAACTGCAAAAAGCAATTTTGAAGTTACCTGAGAAACAACGATTGGTTTTTAATATGAAATATTTTGATGATTTAAAGTATGATGAAATGTCCGAAATTCTAGCAACTTCGGTTGGAGCCTTAAAAGCTTCTTATCATCATGCAGTTAAAAAAATAGAATCGATGTTAAAACTAAACGAAGTCTAAATTAAACCAATTAAAATTCCGACAGTCTAAAGAATATAACTGTCTTGAATAATATTTCAAATATGAAAAAGGATCAGCCATTTAAAGTTCCCGAAGATTACTTTGAAAATTTAAGTGATCGTATTCAGGAAAAGATCGAATTAGAAGAGAATCCTAAAAAAAGGATGCTTCAGGTATTGAAGCCATACGTTTGGATGGCAGCAAGTATTATTGGAATTGTTTTTATTGCTAAAGTTGTATTAACAAATTCGGTAGACCCAAATTATAAGATCCAACAATATTCTCAATCAGAAATAAGTATCGATACACAAAGTGTAACTGTAAATACCGATGAATTAAACTGGTTTTCGGATGAAGAAGAACTAACATCGGAAGAAATTATTGAATATTTATCGGATTATGATATTGAAACAGAAACACTACTAGCAAATTTATAATAACTGAACTATGAACCGAATCGTAATCAATTTATTGCTTTTTATATTCGTAAGCTCATCATCTTTCGCTCAAGAACGTAATGGAGAAGGACGCGAAAAAATGAGAAGTAGAATCGAGGCTCAGAAGATCTCTTATATCACTCAAAAACTAGATTTAAGTCCTAAAGAAGCTCAACAATTTTGGCCATTGTACAATGAGCTAGAGAAAAAGAAACACGATATTCGTGTTAGAAGTAAAATTCTCTTTAAAAAATTATATCGCGGAAAAGATTCTATTCCTGAAGAAGAACTTCTGAAAATTAGCGATAATCTAATCGATCTTCGATTGGAAAATGTACAGCTTGAAAAAAGTTATCACATAGAATATAAAAAGATACTACCTGCCAAAAAGATTCTTGATCTTTATCATACCGAAAAACAGTTTCAAGGAATGCTATTGAGGCAGATAAAAGAAAAAGGTAGACGACAACACGGTAAATAAAATTAAAAAGGCTGTTATTTTTCAATAACAGCCTTCTTTATATCTCGTTGGACATTAATCCTACTTCAATTTTTCAACCAATTGATCAGGAGTTAACTTTTCTTGCTCTCCACTTTCCATATTCTTCAAACTAACTAAACCTTCTTCAATCTCGGTTTCTCCAACCAAAATTACAAAAGGAATATTCTTGTTATTAGCATAGGTCATTTGCTTTTTCATTTTTGCAGAGCTAGGATATAACTCAGCATTAACTCCATTGGCTCTTAACTTAGCCAAAATTGGCAAACAGAAAGCTTCTTCTTTTTCTCCAAAATTAATAAAGATAACCTTAGTCGTTATTCCTGTATTGGTTGGAAATTTATCCATTTGTTCCAACACATCGTAAATACGATCGGCTCCAAAAGATATCCCAACACCAGAAACATCTTTCAATCCAAAAATTCCAGTCAAATCATCGTAACGACCACCACCGGTGATGCTACCAAATTCCATATCTTTCGATTTAACCTCGAATATAGCTCCAGTATAATAATTTAATCCTCTGGCAAGAGTAAGATCTAACTCAACCTCTGTAGTAACGTCTAAACTGTCAAGATAATTGAAAACTGTTTCCAGTTCCTCAATACCTTTCATTCCGATTTCAGAACTAGCTAAAAGTTCTTTTAGCTTTGCAAGCTTCTCAGCATTAGTTCCTGCTAATAATATTATTGGCTGTAAAGTATCGATAGCTTCTGCTGCTATTCCTTTTTCAGCTAATTCTTTATTTACATTCTCTAAACCAATTTTATCTAACTTATCAATAGCAACTGTAATGTCAACAATCCTTTCAGCTTCCCCAATAATTTCAGCAATACCTGCTAATATCTTTCGATTGTTCAACTTCACAACAACGTTCAATTGAAGACGCTTGTAAACCTGATCTACAATCTGAATTAATTCTACCTCGTTCAAAAGAGAATTGCTACCAATTACATCTACATCGCATTGGTAAAATTCACGATATCTTCCTTTTTGTGGTCGATCAGCTCTCCAAACAGGCTGAATTTGATATCTCTTAAATGGGAAGTTAATATCATTACGATGCTGCACAACGTAACGGGCAAAAGGAACCGTAAGATCATATCTTAATCCTTTTTCAGCTATTTTTGTGGTTAACTTTACTGAGTTCTTTTCGCGAAACTGATCTTCGTTAACTTTCGAAAGAAAATCACCTGAATTCAGTACTTTGAACAATAGTTTATCACCTTCTTCTCCATATTTTCCCATTAGAGTAGAAAGATTTTCCATTGACGGTGTTTCGATAGGCATAAAACCATATAACTGAAACACCTCTTTTATGGTATCAAAAATATAGTTTCTCTTTACCATTTCAACAGGAGAAAAATCTCTTGTTCCTTTCGGGATAGACGGTTTTTGAGCCATTGTAATTCTTTATTTTGGTTAATTTTTTCAGAGCTACAAAATTATGAAATTATTTGAGAGAAACCACAGCTTTTTACTGCGAACTATTCACTTCAATATATTAACTTATTTATGAGTCTATTTTTAAGGTAAGATAAAGTAATAATTAGGTATGTATTTGCTAGCTCTTTTTTATACGTCTGAGTATGTTCGCAAAAAAATCAACCAGAATACCTAAAACAAAAGGGTAATGCCACAATTCTATCTTCAAAACAATTAGAAGAAATACCGATAGCAAGAATAAGACATTTACAGCAAGTTTTAAATATTCGAATGTTGTCCATTCTTTTACGCTCTTATAAAACAACATTTTTATTTGAACACCTGAATAAAGAACCATTCCTATTGCAAAAATTACATCTCCGAAAGGCAATTGTTTAATTAAACGGTAGCCACCTAAAAAAACGAAGACAATCCCAATAAAGTAGATTGTCTTGTATATAGAAAATGATTTCATTCTATCATTTTATAAAATTAATACTAAGCGGATATTGGTAATCCTCACCGTTTAAAGTTTTAACGATAGCCAAAACAACAAAGATCAAATTTAGCAAAGCTAGCCCAATTAGCAGTAAAATCCCGATTCCTACAATCACCAATATAGCAGACACAAATATATATATGCTCATTGAAATTTGAAAATTTAGAGATTTTTTGCCTTCTCTATCTACCAATTCAGAAGAATCTTTTTTCATTGACCACAAAATAAGTGGGCCAACCACGTTACCAAAAGGAATAATAACTCCAGAGAAAGAGGCCAAATGGCAAAACATAGCCCAATTACGTTCATCAGATGAATTTGCAAATTGATTCATTTAATTCTGTTTAAGTGAATATTTATATTGTGTATTAAGTTACAAAAATAAGGGAAGAGATTCAATTGAAACCCTTCCCTTTTTAACAGTTAATCTGCAATTAGTTTTTTATATCTAATTCGTTTAGGACCTTCATCTCCCATTCGTTTCTTTCTGTTGATTTCGTAATCTGAATATCCACCTTCAAAGAAATGAACATGTGAATTACCTTCGAATGCTAAAATATGTGTTGCAATACGATCTAGGAACCAACGGTCGTGAGAAATCACAACAGCACATCCTGCAAAACTCTCCAAACCTTCCTCTAATGCACGAAGTGTATTCACATCAATATCATTAGTAGGCTCATCGAGTAGCAATACATTGGCTTCTTCTTTTAAAGTAAGAGCCAAGTGCAAGCGATTACGTTCTCCACCTGATAAAACGCCACATTTCTTTTCCTGATCTGCACCATTAAAGTTGAATCGCCCCACATAAGCACGAGCATTAATACTGCGTCCGCCCACATTAATTAAGTCGCCTCCACCCGAGATCACTTCGTAAACAGATTTCTCAGGATCGATATCGGCATGCTGCTGATCAACATATCCTACTTTAACGGTTTCACCAACCTCAAATGTACCTTTATCTGGTGTTTCAAGATCCATAATCATTCTGAAAAGTGTGGTTTTACCCGCACCATTTGGTCCAATAATACCAACGATACCTGCTGGTGGTAATTCGAATTCCAAATCTTCGTACAACAATTTGGTGCCATATCCCTTTGATACACCTTTTACTTGAATCACCTTATTACCCAAACGTGGACCATTAGGAATAAAGATCTCCAATTTCTCTTCTTTTTCCTTCAAATCTTCATTCATCATGGTGTCGTAAGCATTCAAACGAGCTTTATTCTTCGCCTGACGAGCTTTCGGTGCCATACGTACCCACTCTAATTCTCTCTCAAGCGTTTTACGACGTTTGCTAGCTGTCTTCTCTTCATTCTGCATACGTTGGGTCTTTTGGTCTAGCCAAGAGCTGTAATTCCCTTTCCAAGGTATTCCTTCACCTCTATCCAATTCTAAAATCCAACCAGCTACATTATCTAAGAAGTATCTATCGTGAGTGATACTAATTACGGTTCCTTTGTATTGAGCTAAATGTTGTTCCAACCAATCAATCGATTCTGCATCCAAGTGGTTAGTAGGCTCATCAAGAAGTAAAATATCAGGCTCTTGTAATAACAATCTACATAAAGCAACACGCCTTCTTTCTCCCCCTGACAAATGCTTAACACTAGAATCTCCTTCTGGACAACGCAAAGCATCCATTGCTCTTTCTAGCTTGGTATCCAAATTCCAGGCATCATAGTGATCAATTTTCTCCTGAAGCTCAGCTTGTTCATCCATTACGGCTTGCATCTTATCTGGATCTTCCAAAACATCTGGGTCTCCAAATTTCAAGTTAACAGCTTCGTAAGCAGCTAAACAATCAACAATTTCTTGAACCCCCTCTTGAACGATTTCTTTTACAGTTTTCGTTTCATCAAGTATAGGTTCTTGAGCCAAATAGCCAATATTGTGTTCTTTTGACCAAACAACATGACCATCGTAAGAGCTTTCTAAACCTGCAATAATCTTAATTAGAGTAGATTTACCAGAACCATTCAAACCAATAATACCAATCTTGGCTCCATAAAAAAATGAAAGATTAATGTTATTCAGTACTTTTTTTTGAGATGAAAAGGTTTTGCTTACCCGATCCATCGAAAAAATAATCTTCTTATCGTCTGCCATTATATATACTTTATTTATTTTTTACAATTTCCTACTTCTGCAAAAATAGAAAATTTGCTTCGATATTTTAGATATTCATTTCCACTTTAGAACTATTAATATATAGACAGATAGATAGTCTATCAATAATCTAATGTGAAATTGAACAATTCTATTTTTTATTATAGTTAAAAATCCCTACTTTTAATTATCAAAATATGGGGCTATTATGGAGACGACTGCAAATAAAAAACTTTCTGAATTACTAGATCGAATAGGCATAGAAACTAAGAAGAAAATATTCTGGGAAGAAACTATTGATTCTTCTATTGTCGTAAAAACACATCCAGACAAAAGAAACATTCCTATAAAAGAAGCTAAAGTTCTTTTGGTAGAAGATCAGCCAAGCAATAGAAAAACTATTGAAGTTTTCTTAAAACAAAAAGTAGCTAAGGTGGATATCGCTGAAAATGGTAAACAAGCAGTAGAGCTTTTTGCAAAAGAACAATACGATATTGTCTTAATGGATTTACAAATGCCAATTATGGGTGGAATAGAAGCTTCTTTGAGAATTCGCAAAATAGAAGAAGATCGTGATTTTTCTGTTCCAATTATTGCCTTTACCGCAAACTTTTATTCTGATGATAAGGAAATTTCAATTGAAGTAGGTATGAACGCTTATTTATCCAAACCATTTCAATCAAAAACTTTATTTGCCTTGATGCAAGAATACATTTAGTAAATTTCACATATAAAAAAAAGGGATCTGAAAAGATCCCTTTTTTGTTTTTATAAAATATGGATTAACATCCAAATTTAGCGTTAGCTCCCAATTCTTCTTCAATACGAAGTAATTGGTTGTATTTAGCCATACGATCTGAACGGCTCAATGAACCAGTTTTGATCTGACCTGAGTTAGTTGCAACTGCGATATCAGCAATAGTAGCATCTTCAGTTTCACCAGAACGGTGAGAAGTTACTGAAGTATAACCAGCACGGTGTGCCATTTCAATTGCGTTTAAAGTCTCAGTTAAAGTTCCAATTTGGTTAACTTTAATCAAGATTGAGTTAGCAGCGTTAAGCTCAATACCTTTTGCTAAGTAATCAACGTTAGTTACGAATAAATCGTCACCAACGATCTGACACTTATCACCGATAAGAGAGTTTAATTCAACCCATCCATCCCAATCACCTTCATCCATACCATCTTCGATAGAATCAATAGGGTATTTAGTGATCAATTCAGCTAAGTAAGCAGCTTGTTCTTTAGAATTTCTTTTTGCACCGTTTGGCTCAAAAATACTGTAATCGTATACACCATCTTTGAAGAACTCAGAAGCAGCACAATCCATAGCGATAGAAACATCACCACCATCTTCTTTACGACCAGCTTTGTAACCAGCGTTTTTAACAGCAGTAAGAATGCAATCGATAGCTTCTTCAGTACCACCCAACATTGGAGCGAAACCACCTTCGTCACCTACAGCAGTAGAAAGACCTTTTCCTTTTAAAACTTTAGCAAGAGCATGAAATACTTCAGCACCCATTCTTAAAGCTTCACGGAAAGTTGGAGCACCAATCGGACGAATCATGAACTCTTGGAATGCGATAGTAGCATCAGAGTGAGAACCTCCATTGATGATGTTCATCATAGGAACTGGAAGTACGTTAGCGTTAGTACCACCAATGTAACGATACAATGGCATACCTGAGTACTCAGCAGCAGCTTTAGCAGCAGCCAAAGAAACACCTAACATAGCGTTAGCACCTAACTTAGACTTAGTTTTAGTACCATCAAGCTCTAACATTGCAGTATCAATAGCAACCTGATCTGTTGCATCCATACCAAGCAAAGCTTCTGCAATAACAGTGTTTACGTTTTCAACAGCTTTTAAAACTCCTTTACCTAGGTAACGAGCTTTATCACCATCACGAAGCTCTAATGCTTCATTTTCACCTGTTGAAGCTCCAGATGGAACACCAGCACGTCCCATAACACCACTTGCAAGAGTTACTTCTACTTCGATAGTTGGGTTTCCTCGTGAATCAAGAATCTCACGACCGTGAATCTTTACAATTTCTGACATAACTTACGTATTAAAAAAATTATAATAGTAACAATTTTACTTCTTTATTTTCAACCCTAAATTTCGGTAAATTAATGCAATAAACTGGTATGAAGTATTCTAAAACATACCAAATATTTTACGCAAACGTTTCAAAACTCTTTAGGGCATTAAAAAAGGGGTAAAGTTAAACTTTACCCCCTTTTATATTGTAGAAGGAAGCTCTATTTTTCTTCCTTGTTAGTTGTATTCTCAGCAGTTTTTGGAGTCTCTTCAGACTTCGCTTCTGCTTTAGTTTCTTCTACAGTTTCTGTTGTTGCTTCCGCTTCAACAGTTTTTGCAGAACTACGTCTTCTACGAGTAGCTTTCTTAGCAACTGCTTTCTTCTCTGAAACGTAAGTTTCATTGAAGTCAACCAATTCAACGATACACATTTCTGCATTATCACCTAAACGGTTTCCAGTTTTAAGAATTCTAGTATATCCACCATTACGGTTAGTAATTTTTGGAGATACTTCTCTAAACAACACAGTTACGGCTTCTTTTTGTTTTAAATAACCAAAAACAATACGTCTTGAGTGAGTAGAATCAACTTTACTTTTTGAAATCAAAGGCTCAACATACATTTTCAAAGCTTTAGCTTTAGCAGTAGTAGTCGAGATTCTTTTATGCAAAATCAAAGAAGAAGCCATATTCGAAAGCATTGCTTTTCTATGGGCTGTTTTTCTTCCTAAATGATTAAATTTCTTTCTATGTCTCATTTTCCCTTATTCCTTATCTAATTTATACTTAGAAATATCCATACCGAAAGTAAGATTTAAGGATACCAAAAGATCATCCAGCTCGGTTAAGGATTTCTTACCAAAGTTTCTAAATTTCAGAAGGTCATTTCTATTGAACTGTACCAAATCACCTAAAGTATCAACGTCAGCAGCCTTCAAACAATTCAAGGCACGTACTGAAAGATCCATATCTACCAGTTTTGTCTTTAATAGTTGACGCATGTGCAATACTTCTTCATCAAACTCTTCGTTTGCAAATTTCTCGTCAGAATCAAGAGTGATCTTCTCATCTGAGAATAGCATGAAGTGATAAATAAGAACCTTTGCAGCTTCTTTTAATGCTTCTTTAGGATGAATTGAACCATCAGTTGTAATTTCAAAAACCAATTTCTCATAATCAGTCTTCTGCTCTACACGATAGTTTTCAACAGCGTATTTAACATTCTTAATTGGTGTGAAAATTGAATCGATCGGAATCACTCCAAATTCTACATCAACAGGTTTGTTCTCAACAGATGGTACGTAACCACGACCTTTGTTAATAGTTAAATCCATTTGTAATTTAGCGGAGCTATCCATTTTACAAATTACTAGCTCTGGATTCAACACTTCGAAACCGGTAAGGAACTTGTTTATATCACCAGCTGTAAAAGTTTCCTGATCTGAGATAGTAATAGTTACCAACTCACTGTCAACTTCTTCAACCTTTTGTTTAAACCGAACTTGCTTCAGGTTAAGAATCATTTCGGTTACATCCTCAATGACTCCAGGAATTGTTGAAAACTCATGATCAACACCTTGGATTTTGATGGTTGTAATTGCGAATCCCTCTAAAGAAGAAAGTAATATTCTTCTTAAGGCATTACCAATTGTGATACCATATCCAGGCTCTAATGGACGAAATTCGAATTTTCCGAATCTATCGTCAGCGTCGAGCATGATAACTTTGTCCGGTTTCTGGAAAGCTAAAATTGCCATAAATTACTGATTAACTATTTATTACTTAGAATACAATTCAACGATTAACTGTTCCTTGATGTTTTCAGGAATTTCTGTTCTTTCTGGTGTATTAAGGAACTTACCACTAAGAGAGGTTTGATCCCATTCTAACCAAGATGATTGGTTATATCTAGCAGTAGATAAAGAATCGGTAATAACTTCTAAAGATTTCGATTTTTCACGAATCCCGATGATATCCCCAGATTTTACTGAATAAGATGGAATGTTACAAACTTGTCCATTAACAGTTACGTGCTTATGGCTAACCAACTGACGAGCAGCTGATCTTGTTGGAGCTACACCTAATCTGAAAATTACGTTGTCTAAACGACATTCTAGTAATTGTAACAATACCTCACCAGTAATACCTTTACTTCTCGCGGCCTTTTCAAATAAGTTTGAGAATTGCTTCTCTAATACACCATAAGTGTACTTTGCCTTTTGTTTTTCTTTAAGCTGAACACCGTATTCAGACATTTTTTTTCTACGGCGACTGTTTCCATGCTGCCCAGGAGGGTAGTTTTTGTTTTCAAACGCCTTATCCGGTCCAAAAATTGCTTCGCCAAATTTACGAGCAATTCTACTCTTTGGTCCAATATATCTTGCCATTACTTTTAAATTTAAATTTTTCTAAAAATAGAAACTTTGCATTAAGATTTGAATTATGAAAATGCCGCGTTTTTTAGAGAGGATATCAATAAAACTAATTCAAATTCTTTAGATGCATTTTTTATTAAACTCTACGTCTCTTAGGAGGACGACATCCGTTGTGTGGTAGTGGTGTAACATCTACGATCTCAGCGATATCAATTCCACAAGAATTGATTGCACGAATAGCAGATTCACGTCCGTTTCCTGGACCTTTAACATATACCTTTACTTTTCTCAAACCTAGGTCATGAGCTACTTTTCCGCAATCTGTTGCAGCTTGCTGAGCAGCATATGGAGTATTCTTTTTAGAACCTCTAAAACCCATCTTACCAGCAGATGACCAAGAAATTACTTGACCACTGTTGTTGGTTAAGGAAATGATGATATTGTTAAAAGACGAATGGATATGAGCCTGTCCTACAGGTTCGATCTTTACTACCTTCTTTTTAACTGATACTGACTTCTTTGCCATAACTTAACAATTATTTAGTCGCTTTCTTTTTGTTTGCAACTGTTTTTCTCTTACCCTTTCTAGTACGTGAGTTGTTTTTAGTCTTCTGTCCACGAACTGGTAATCCAATACGGTGACGAATACCACGATAACAACCTATATCCATCAATCGCTTAATATTTAACTGATTCAGAGAACGTAATTCTCCTTCAACTTTCATATTAGCATTAATCGCTTGACGAATACGACCAGACTCTTCATCAGTCCAATCCTTTACTTGCTTATCGTGAGAAATACCTGCTTCGTCCAAAATTTGACGAGCTGCGCTTCTACCGATACCGTAGATATAAGTCAAGCTAATCACACCTCTTTTGTTTTGAGGCAAATCAACTCCAACAATTCTAGCCATAAATTAAAATATTTATCTATTACAAAGTTTACTAATTATCCTTGACGTTGTTTAAACTTAGGATTCTTCTTATTAATCACATACAAACGTCCTTTTCTTCTAACGATTTTGCAATCTTCAGAACGCTTCTTTACAGATGCTCTTACTTTCATTATTATTGAATTTAATTTTTGTATCTAAAAGTAATGCGACCCTTAGTAAGATCATAAGGCGACATTTCCACCTTAACCTTATCACCAGGCAAGATCTTAATATAGTGCATTCTCATTTTACCGGATATGTGAGCTGTAATCACATGACCATTTTCGAGTTCTACACGAAACATAGCATTAGATAATGCTTCGGTAATTGTACCGTCTTGTTCTATTGAAGGCTGTTTAGCCATAAGCTCATTAAATTTTATTAGTTTATATCTTCAATAAATTCCAAACTGGATAGGATCTGATCATTTTACAATCACCATTTCTTCTCACAATTTCAATCCACGTCCTTTTTCAATAATTCAGAACTAATGGCTCTTCATGAAGATTTCTCCAATTCCTTGTCTTCCCATCTTTCTTACAGCAGAAATTCAATGACTCTCTGCACGCTTCGTATGGCAAAACCTATTTCGCCTAATGATTACCATCAATATTCTTTACTACTCTGTAAAAACTCTTCTGATAACCTTCAACAGTTGCTGAATGTTAGGAGTACTGAACCAATAGTAAAGGTCTTATTTAAATTATCACAAAAACAATTCAACAAACCTCATAATCACAGGAAACAACATCTCCCTATTTCAGCTAAAAGCTAGATGGAATTCCTTGAACAACCTACTAGTTAATTAAAACAAAAGGTATTCTGGAATCCATCGTAACCAAGAAACCTTGGTTTTATGCCATAGTTTCTTATTTACTCCTTTGCAATTTTAACAAATCGGAAAATTGAGTTCTAAAGCTAATTCTTTCGATATTACACCTAAAGATTTCGCTATTAGTAAGTTACTCATAATAAGCAACTAAATCAAATCCCTAGCTTTGCCAAAAATCTTTGCAAAGAAAGCAAAAATATTTTAATAAGCAGCAGCTCCTCCCGGAGATTTACCTTTTATTCTTCCAGACTTCATTAATCCATCGTAGTGACGCATCAAAAGATGACTCTCAATTTGTTGTAAAGTATCCAATACAACACCTACTAAAATCAATAAAGACGTTCCGCCAAAAAATTGTGCAAACCCATTATTCACTCCAGCTATCATTGCAAAAGCAGGCATAATTGCAACCAAACCTAAAAAGATAGATCCTGGTAAAGTTATGCGTGACATTACAGTATCTAAAAAGTCGATGGTCTTTTTACCTGGTTTAATACCAGGGATAAATCCACCATTCTTTTTCATATCCTCAGCCATTTGCGTTGGATTTACTGTAATTGCAGTATAGAAGTATGTAAACAACACGATCATTACAAAGAATAAAGCGTTGTAGTAAAATCCGGTAAAATTCGATAATGCTGCAGCTACTCCAGTTAACGCATCAGAACTTGCATAGTTAACAAACGCCATTGGTAAAAACATAATTGCTTGCGCAAAGATGATTGGCATTACACCAGCAGCATTCACTTTTAAAGGAATGTACTGGCGAACTCCACCATATTGTTTGTTTCCTACGATTCGTTTTGCATACTGCACAGGTATCTTTCTTGTTCCTTGAACCAACAAAATTGTTGCTGCAAAAATTAAGAATAAAACTACAATTTCAAGAACAAGAAGAATTAAACCTCCTCCATGTCCTTCAATTCTAGATCCCATTTCTGCAAAGAACGAGAATGGTAACCTTGCAATAATACCGATCATAATGATGATTGAGATTCCGTTACCGATACCTTTATCAGTAATTTTCTCTCCTAACCACATAATGAACATCGATCCTGCTGCAAGAATTACCACAGAAGATATTGTGAAGAATGTACCTTTAAGAATAAAGGCCGCTTCTGGTAGTTGTGAATGCAAGTTTAATAGATATCCTGGTGCTTGAAGAACAAGAATTATGACAGTAAGATATCTTGTAATTTGATTGATTTTACGACGTCCACTTTCACCTTCACGCTGTAATCTTTGGAAATAAGGAACCGCAATTCCCATTAACTGGATTACAATGGAGGCAGAAATGTAAGGCATGATTCCCAATGCGAAGATTGATGCATTCGAAAATGCTCCTCCGGAAAACATGTCTAACAAACCGAGCACTCCATCTGCAGTTTGTGTTTTTAACGCGCCTAAATGAGCCGGGTCAATCCCTGGCAATACAACCATGGTACCTAAACGATACACTAACACAAGACCTAATGTAGTTAAGATTCTAGATCTTAAATCATCAATCTTCCAGATGTTCTTCAATGTTTCTATTAAACCTTTCATATCTAAACTTACAATTTAACAACTGTTCCTTCGGCTTTTTCAATCGCTTCAATAGCCGATTTTGAGAATGCGTGAGCTTTAACTTCAAGCTTCGCAGTAATTGTACCATGACCTAAAATCTTAACGTTATCGTTTTTAGACACCATTCCTGCTGTTCTTAAAACTTCTAAGTCAATTGTAGTCAAGCTATTTTTTTCTGCTATTGCTTGTAAAACTTCAACATTAATAGCTTTGTATTCTTTTCTATTAATGTTCTTAAATCCAAACTTAGGAACTCTTCGTTGTAAAGGCATTTGACCACCTTCGAAACCAACTTTTTTAGAGTATCCAGATCTTGACTTCGCTCCTTTATGTCCTCTGGTAGAAGTACCACCTCTTCCAGATCCTTGACCGCGACCTATTCTTTTCGAATTCTTAATAGATCCTTCTGCGGGTTTTAAGTTACTTAAGTCCATATCTATTTAATACTAAATATTAACAATGATTTATTCTTCAACGGAAACAAGGTGCTGTACTTTAGCTACCATCCCCAAAATTTGGGGAGTAGCTTCATGTTCAACAGTAGCATTGATTTTTGATAATCCTAATGCTTCCAAGGTTCTCTTTTGGCGATCAGTGCTTCCAATTTTGCTCTTAACTTGAGTAATTTTAATCTTAGCCATTTCCTTATTTCTTAACCGTTAAACACTTTATCCAATGATACACCTCGTTGTTCAGCAACTGCATGAGCATCTCTTAATTCAGCTAATGCTCCCATTGTAGCTTTCACAAGGTTATGTGGATTTGATGAACCTTTTGATTTAGCAAGTACATCAGTTACTCCAACACTCTCCAATACAGCACGCATCGCACCACCAGCTTTTACTCCGGTACCATGAGAAGCAGGCTTAATGAAAACCTCTGCTCCACCATATCTTGAAAGTTGTTCGTGAGGGATAGTTCCCTTATAAACTGGTACTTTAATCAAATTTTTCTTAGCTGCATCAACGCCTTTTGAAATCGCAGTAGTTACTTCGTTTGCTTTACCAAGTCCCCATCCTACTAATCCATTTTCGTTTCCAACAACTACAATTGCAGAAAAACTGAAGGTTCTACCCCCTTTAGTTACTTTCGTAACACGATTAATCGCAACAAGCCTATCTTTTAGATCTGCATCGTTAGTTTTAATGTTCTTATTATCTGCCATAATTATTAAAATTTAAGACCACTTTTACGAGCAGCGTCTGCTAAAGATTTAATTCTACCATGGTATAGATAACCATTTCTATCGAATACAACACCAGTAATTCCAGCAGCAACTGCTTTTTCAGCAATTGCAGCACCTACTAGTTCTGCTTGTTCAAGTTTAGTTGATTTTTTCTCAGCAATTTCTTTGATTAACGAAGATGTCGCTAATAAAGTTTTTCCTGATAAATCATCAATAATTTGTACTGAAATCTGCTTGTTAGAGCGAAAAACTGACATTCTAGGTCTTTCAGCAGTTCCAGCAATTGACTTACGAATTCTTCTTTTAATTCTAAGTCTTCTATCTTGCTTAGTTAAAGCCATAATTTACTATTTTAAGAAATTATTTACCCGCAGATTTACCAGCTTTTCTTCTAAGCTGTTCACCAACAAATTTAACACCCTTACCTTTATATGGTTCAGGTTTTCTGAACGCTCTGATTTTAGCCGCTACCTGACCAACAAGTTGTTTATCACAACTCTCTAAAGTAATGATAGGGTTGGCACGCTTTTCAGTTACTGCAGTAACTTTTACCTCTGGAGCAATTTCCAAATGTATAAGGTGAGAGTAACCAAGAGCTAATTCTAAAAGTTGACCTCCAGAAGTTGCACGGTAACCTACACCAACAAGTTCTTGCTGTATAGTATAGCCTTCAAAAACACCTTTTACCATGTTGCTCATCAACGAACGATACAAGCCATGCATGGCTTTGTGTCTTTTTTGTTCTGATGGACGTTCTAATACAACTGTATTATCTTCAACTGATACTTTGATGTCTGCATCAATTTGTTGAGTTAATTCACCTTTAGGTCCTTTAACTGTTACTGAATTATCCTTATTCACCGTTACGCTTACTCCGGCAGGCAAATCGATAGGTAATTTTCCAATTCGTGACATTTCTAATCCTCCTTAATTAATAAACGTAACACAATATTTCACCACCTACATGCTTCTGACGTGCTTCTTTGTCAGTCATTACTCCCTGAGAAGTAGAAAGAATCGCAATTCCTAAACCGTTAAGTACGCGAGGTAATTCGGTTGCTCCGCAATATTTTCTTAATCCAGGCTTACTTACCCTTTTAAGATTTTTAATTGCAGAGATTTTTGTTTCTGCGTGGTACTTCAAGGCAATTTTAATTGTTCCTTGAACACCATCATCAACAAACTTGTAATTAAGGATATAACCTTTATCCTTAAGAATTTTTGTCATTTCTTTTTTCACGTTGGAAGCAGGCACGTCAACCACTTTATGGTTTGCCATAATCCCATTTCTTAAACGTGTAAGAAAATCTGCTATTGGATCTGTCATTTTTAAAAAAAATTAAATTGATCCCGATTGCTCGGGACAATATTTAAAAAAAGTTGTTTTCACAATCTAACTTGGTTACCAACTTGCCTTTTTTACTCCTGGGATTAATCCAGCTGAAGCCATCTCACGGAAAGTGATACGACTCAAACCAAATTGTCTCATGTATCCTTTCGGACGACCAGTAAGTTTACATCTATTGTGCAAACGTACAGGTGAAGAATTTTTTGGCAAGCGACTAAGACCGATATAATCGCCTTCTTCTTTAAGTTTAGCTCTTTTTGCTGCGTATTTTTCAACTAGCTTCTGACGCTTAACTTCTCGAGCTTTCATTGATTCTTTAGCCATCGTATTATTTTTTAAGATTTTTAAATGGTAACCCAAATTCCTTTAATAAAGCATATGCTTCCTCATCGGTATTCGCAGTTGTAACGAAGGTAATGTTCATACCCATCATTTTGTTTACTTCATCCAAAACAATCTCTGGGAAAATGATCTGCTCCTCGATACCTAAAGTATAGTTTCCTCTACCGTCAAGTTTGCTGTTAATACCTCTAAAGTCACGAATTCGTGGAAGAGCTACACGTACTAATTTCTCAAGAAATTCGTACATACGCTCACGACGTAAAGTAACTGTAGTACCAACTGGCATACCTTTACGAAGCTTAAAATTCGAGATATCTTTAGTAGACATTGTTTGAACTGCTTTCTGACCAGTAATAGCTGTCATTTCGTTTACCGAAAATTCAAGTATTTTTTTGTCAGCAATAGCCGATCCAACACCTTGGTTAAGTACTATCTTCGTTAACTTTGGTGCTTGCATTACAGATTTGTAGCTGAATTCCTTCATTAAAGCTGGAACAACTTCTTCTGTATACTGTTTTTTAAGAGTCGGTATATAGCTCATTACTTAATCTCCTCCCCTGACTTTTTAGAATATCTAACTAATTTATTGTCATCACCGTTTCTTCTACCAATACGGGTAGCTTTTCCGGTTGAAGCATCTTTCACATTCAAATTAGAAATATGAATTCCTGCCTCTTTTTTAACAATACCGCCCTGTGGATTCTCTGCGTTTGGTTTGGTATGCTTAGAAATCATGTTAGCTCCTTCAACAATTGCTCGTTGCTTGTCAGCTATAATTTCTAAAACTTTACCTTCCATACCTTTAGATTCCCCTGAGTTTACAATAACGGTATCACCTTTTTTAATATGTAACTTTTTTCGCATTGTTCTAGGTTTACAAAGATTATAAAACTTCTGGAGCTAGAGAAACGATCTTCATGTCTGTATCGCGTAATTCTCTTGCAACAGGTCCAAAAATACGGGTTCCTCTCATTTCACCAGTTGTATTTAACAACACGCAAGCGTTGTCATCGAAGCGAATATAAGAACCGTCTTGTCTTCTAATCTCTTTTTTGGTGCGAACAACAACTGCTTTTGTTACTGTTCCTTTTTTCATTTCGGAACCGGCAATACTATTCTTTACGGTAACTACGATCTTGTCGCCAATTGAAGCATAACGCTTTTTGGTACCGCCTAACACACGGATACAAAGAACTTCTTTGGCTCCGCTGTTATCAGCTACTAATAGTCTACTTTCTGTTTGTATCATGTTTACTTAGCTCTTTCAATAATTTCAACTAATCTCCAACTCTTATTTTTACTTAATGGTCGGGTTTCCATGATCTTTACGGTGTCACCTTCATTACAGGTATTCTCTTCATCGTGAGCAGTGAATTTCTTCGACTTTTTCACAAATTTACCGTAAATTGGGTGTTTCTCTTTGGTATGCACCACAACAGTAATAGATTTCTCCATTTTGCTGCTAACCACAACCCCGATACGTTCTTTTCTAAGATTTCTTTCCATCACTTTTTTACTTTTCAGTTAATTGCCTGTGACGCAACTCAGTTACAAGTCTAGCAATGTTACGTCGGGTTTCCTTAATTTGCAAAGGATTTTCCAAAGGTGAAATAGCGTGATTTAATCTGAATCGAGTTAACGTAGATCTCTCTGTATCTACTTTCTCTACTATTTCCTGTGTTGTTAACTCTTTAATTTCTGAATTCTTCATGATTAATCATTTGAATTTTCAACATAATCACGTCTTACGACAAACTTTGTAGTAACAGGTAGTTTCTGTGCAGCAAGACGTAATGCCTCTTTTGCAACTGCGAAAGGTACCCCTTCACATTCGAATAACATTCTTCCTGGTGAAACAGGAGCAACGAATCCTTCTGGTGAACCTTTACCCTTACCCATACGAACCTCTGCAGGCTTCTTAGTGATAGGCTTGTCTGGAAAAATACGGATCCAGATTTGACCTTGTCTTTGCATATATCGGGTTACTGCCACACGAGCAGCTTCAATTTGACGACCAGTGATCCACTTAGTTTCAAGTGACTTGATCCCAAAAGATCCAAATGCTAATTCAGTACCGCGACCGGCATTGCCTTTCATTCTTCCCTTTTGTTGTCTTCTAAATTTTGTCCTTTTTGGTTGTAACATCGTACTAATTCTTTAAAATTTTAAAGACTACTTCTTTTTTCTTCTATTAAAACCACCTTTTCCTTTTGGTCCTCTGCCATCGCGCATTCCTGCGTTAGGAGTCAAGTCACGCTTACCGTAAACTTCACCTTTACAGATCCAAACTTTGATACCAATAAGACCATAAGTTGTAAGCGATTCAGCTAAACAATAGTCAATATCAGCTCTTAAGGTATGTAGCGGAGTACGTCCTTCTTTATACATTTCAGAACGAGCCATTTCAGCACCGTTCAAACGCCCAGAAATTTGTACTTTAATTCCCTCTGCACCCATTCTCATAGTAGAAGCAATAGCCATCTTAATTGCACGACGATAGGCGATACGACCTTCAATTTGACGTGCGATATTATTAGCAACGATTACCGCATCCATTTCCGGACGCTTAATTTCAAAGATGTTAATTTGTACTTCTTTGTCAGTAATCTTCTTCAACTCTTCTTTCAACTTATCAACCTCTTGACCACCTTTTCCGATAATAATACCAGGACGAGCAGTGTTAATAGTGATTGTAATTAATTTTAGAGTTCTTTCGATTATAATCTTAGAAATACTTGCCTTAGCTAAACGAGCATTTAGGTACTTTCTAATTTTGGTATCTTCAACAAGCTTCTCGCCGTAGTTTTTTCCGCCAAACCAGTTAGAATCCCATCCTTTGATGATTCCTAATCTATTTCCAATTGGATTTACTTTTTGTCCCATTCTAACTATTCTTTAGTATTATCGGCTTCAGCAGTTTTGCTACCCAACAATATAGTTACATGATTTGATCTCTTTTTAATTCTATGTGCTCTTCCCTGAGGAGCAGGTCTAAGACGCTTAAGGATTCTTGCAGAATCAACGTTAATTTCTTTAACGTATAATTCACTTTCCTCAATTCGCTGTCCCTCATTCTTAGCTTGCCAATTGGCAATAGCTGAAAGCACTAGTTTTTCTACGCGATTTGATGCCTCTTTCGGACTGAAACGAAGCACATCTAAAGCTCGGTTCACCTCCATACCTCTTACCATATCGGCAACAAGTCTCATTTTACGAGGTGAAGTAGGAACGTTTCTCAAGCTAGCGAATGCTTTGCTCTTGTTTTCCTCCTTTATTTGGTTTGCTTTTATTCTTTTTCTTGCACCCATTTTTACAAATTCAAAATGTTAATTAAAACCTTTTAACATGCGACTATCGTTTCCTCTTGTCAGCATGTCCTCTAAAAGTACGAGTTGGGGCAAATTCACCTAACTTATGACCTACCATGTTTTCAGTAACATAAACAGGAATGAATTTGTTTCCGTTGTGAACGGCAATCGTGTGACCTACGAAATCTGGAGAAATCATAGAACGTCTTGACCAGGTTTTAACTACTGTCTTCTTACCCGATTCGTTTTGTCCTAATACTCGTCTCTCCAATTTGAAATCGATAAAAGGTCCTTTTTTTAATGAACGACTCATAACAATTTAATTATCAAATTATTTTTTCCTTCTTTCAACAATATACTTATTAGAAGCATTCTTTTTAGCTCTAGTTTTGAAACCTTTCGCTAAAACACCTGTTCTAGAACGTGGATGTCCACCTGAAGATTTACCTTCACCACCACCCATTGGGTGATCTACTGGATTCATTACCACACCACGAACTCTTGGTCTTCTACCCAACCAACGAGTACGTCCAGCTTTACCACTTCTTTCTAACGCATGGTCAGTATTCGAAACAGTTCCGATGGTAGCCTTACAGGTTACAAGAATCATTCTAACTTCTCCAGAAGGCAATTTGATCAATGCATATTTCCCTTCACGTGAAACGAGCTGAGCATATGCACCAGCGCTACGAGCCATCACAGCACCTTGAGAGGGTCTTAATTCAATATTATGAATTATTGTACCTAATGGGATATCAGATAATGGCATTGCATTTCCGACTTCCGGAGCTACTTTTTCACCAGAAAGCAAAGATTGACCAACTTCCAATCCGTTAGGAGCAACGATATAACGCTTCTCACCGTCAGCATAAACTAACAATGCGATGCGAGCAGTACGATTTGGATCGTACTCAACCGAAACTACTTTGGCTGGAATGCCATCTTTGTCTCTTTTGAAATCTATAACTCGGTATCTTCTCTTGTGACCACCACCTATATATCTCATTGTCATCTTACCGGAGTTATTTCTACCACCGGTTTTTTTCATTGGTCTTAACAATGATTTTTCAGGTTTGTCTGTAGTTACCTGCTCAAAAGTATTTAAGATCTTATTCCTTTGACCAGGAGTTACAGGTTTTAATTTACGTACAGCCATTTTCTATTAAATATTGCTATAAAAATCTATATTATCACCTTCAACTAAAGTAACGATCGCTTTCTTAAAAGAAGCAGTTCTTCCCTCAATTGCACCAGCTTTAGTGAAACGACTCTTGCTTTTACCTTGATAATTCATGGTATTAACAGCCGCCACTTTCACATTGTACATTGATTCTACCGCTTTTTTAATTTCGATCTTCTTCGCTCTACGAGCTACAACAAAACCAAAGCGATTTAACTTTTCGCTTTGCTCTGTCATTTTCTCGGTAACGATAGGCTTGATTAAAATATCCATTTTTTAAACTTAATTTAGTTTAAACATTTCATCGAGCCCTTTCAATGAGCTCTCTACAAATAACAAAGTTGAAACTTTCATAATGTCATAAGTTGCAAGATCTGATACACGCACAACTTCTACATTCTTCAAATTACGAGAAGACAAATATATGTTTTTATTGTCTTCGTTTAACACTAAAAGTACTTTTTTATCAGATACTTTAAGGTTCTTTTGAAGTTCAACAAAACTTTTTGTCTTTACCGCTTCAAAATTGAAATCTTCAACGATTAACAAGCCTTCATTTTGAGCCTTTAAACTCAAAGCTGATCGACGAGCTAATTGTTTCAATTTTTTGTTCAATTTGAAACTATAGTTTCTTGGACGTGGACCGAAAATACGTCCTCCACCTCTGAATACTCCAGACTTGATACTACCAGCACGAGCTGTACCAGTACCTTTTTGCTTCTTAATTTTAGCAGTACTACCTGAGATCTCAGCTCTTTCTTTCGATTTGTGAGTTCCTTGGCGTTGATTTGCTAAATATTGCTTTACGTCTAGGTAAATAGCGTGTTCATTTGCTTCGATTCCAAAAACTGAATCATTCAATTCAATTTTTCTGCCTGTATCTTCTCCAGATGTATTTAAAATAGCTAATTCCATTACTTTTCAATAATTACGTATGAACCTTTAGACCCTGGAAGAGATCCTTTAACTAATAATAAATTGTTCTCAGGAATAACCTTAAGAACCTGAAGGTTTTGAACCTTCACAGTGTCTCCGCCCATACGACCGGCCATTCTCATGCCCTTAAATACGCGAGCTGGATACGATGCAGCACCAATAGAACCTGGAGCACGCAAACGGTTATGTTGACCGTGCGTAGAACCACCTACTCCGCCAAAACCATGACGTTTTACTACCCCTTGGAAACCCTTACCTTTTGAAATACCTGTAACATCTACAAAAGCAGACTCTTCGATAATATCAACAGCAATTGTATCTCCTAATTTGTATTCTGCTTCGAAATCCGAAAATTCCACAAGCTTTCTTTTAGGGGTTGTATTTGCCTTCTTAAAGTGCCCATCTAGCGCCTTCGTTGTTCGCTTTTCTTTCTTTTCTTCGAAAGCCAACTGAAGTGCTTCGTAACCATCAGTCTCAATAGTTTTGATCTGGGTTACAACACATGGACCTGCCTCAATGACAGTGCATGGAATATGTTTTCCCTCGGCACTGTAAACGGAAGTCATTCCGATTTTTTTTCCAATTAATCCTGGCATTTTTCTTTATTTTTTAAAAATAAATCTAACAGTTTATCAAACTTTAATCTCAACCTCAACTCCACTAGGCAACTCTAGTTTCATCAGAGCATCAATTGTACTTGCAGTTGAACTGTAAATATCAATTAGACGTTTGAATGAAGAAAGTTGAAACTGCTCTCTTGATTTCTTGTTCACAAAAGTTGAACGAAGAACAGTAAAAATTCTTTTGTGAGTAGGAAGTGGAATAGGACCACTTACTACTGCACCTGTAGCCTTAACTGTCTTTACGATTTTCTCAGCTGAGTTATCAACCAAGTTGTGATCGTAAGATTTCAGTTTAATTCTAATTTTTTGGCTCATATTATTTAATATTATACGATATAAACTATAGTAACTCTACTTTACCCTTGGCTTTCTCAACCACTTCTTTTGCAATACCTTTTGGCACCTCAGCAAAGTGATCAAATTCCATTGAAGAATTTGCTCGACCAGAAGATAAGGTTCTCAACACAGTCACATAACCAAACTGTTCAGACAATGGTACTTTAGCGTTTACAACACGAGCTCCGTGTTTAGACTCCATACCTTCTACTTGTCCTCTACGTTTGTTTAAGTCACCAATGATGTCTCCCATATACTCTTCTGGTGTGATAACCTCCATTTTCATGATAGGCTCCAAAAGAACTGGACTAGCTTTACCACACGCCTCTTTAAAAGCTTGTTTTGCAGCCAATTCAAATGATAATTGATCCGAGTCAACTGGGTGAAAAGATCCATCAAACAATACTACTTTAAGCGTATCTACAGTATAACCTGCCAATACACCATTTTTCATTGCTTCAGTGAAACCTTTCTCTACAGATGGAATAAATTCCTTAGGAATACGACCCCCTTTAATTTGATCAACAAATTGCAATCCTTCTCCTTCAAAATCAGCATCTACTGGAGATAACTTGAATGAGATATCAGCAAACTTACCACGTCCACCAGACTGCTTCTTGAATACCTGACGGTGCTCAACTGAACCAGTAATAGTCTCCTTGTAAGCAACTTGAGGTGCACCTTGGTTACACTCAACTTTAAATTCACGTTTCAAACGGTCGATAATGATATCAAGGTGAAGCTCACCCATACCAGAAATAACAGTTTGTCCTGAATCTTCGTCAGTCTTAACCTGGAATGTTGGATCCTCTTCAGCCAATTTAGCTAAAGCCATACCCATCTTATCAATATCCTTTTGAGTTAATGGTTCAACAGCGATACCGATTACTGGATCTGGAAAATCCATTGACTCAAGTTCAATTTGAGTTTCTTTCTGACATAAAGTATCACCAGTACGGATATCTTTAAATCCTACACAAGCACAAATATCACCAGCTTCAACACTATCAATAGCATTTTGCTTATTTGAGTGCATTTGGTATAAACGTGAAATACGCTCTTTATTACCTGTTCTAACATTATAAACGTAAGAACCAGCATCAATAGAACCTGAATATACACGCGTAAACGCTAAACGACCTACGAATGGGTCAGTAGCAATTTTAAATGCCAATGCAGCCAATGGCTCATTGATAGATGGCTGTCTAGAAACCACTTCTTTAGTATCAGGATCAACACCTTCAATTGCATCAATATCAAGAGGAGATGGCAAATAAGTAATCATAGCATCCAACAAACGCTGAACACCTTTATTTTTAAATGCAGATCCACATAACATTGGAACGATATCCATAGCAATAGTTGCTTTACGGATAACAGCAATCATTTCCTCTTCAGTAATAGACTCTGGAGCCTCGAAGAAACGCTCTAGAAGATCTTCATCCTGCTCAGCAACAGCTTCAACCAACTTCTCTCTCCACTCATTTGCATCAGCAACCAAGTGATCTGGAATATCTTCCAAAGTATAGTTTGTTCCATTCTCGTCATCGTACCAAACGATCGCTTTCATAGTAATCAAATCGATTACACCACGAAAAGAATCTTCTGATCCAATAGGAATCTGAATTGGAACTGGATTAGCTCCTAATTTCTCTTTTACCTCACGTACAGCTTTGAAAAAATCAGCACCAGAACGGTCCATCTTATTAACAAATCCCATACGAGGCACTTTATATTTATCAGCTTGTCTCCAAACTGTTTCTGATTGCGCTTCAACACCACCTACTGCACAAAAACATGCAACAGCACCATCTAACACACGCAATGAACGCTCTACCTCTACTGTAAAATCAACGTGACCAGGTGTATCGATAATATTAACTTGATACTTTTGGTTGTCGTAATTCCAAAAACAGGTTGTCGCTGCAGAAGTAATTGTAATACCTCTCTCTTGCTCTTGCTCCATCCAGTCCATTGTTGCTGCACCATCATGCACCTCACCAATTTTGTGAGAAACTCCGGTATAATACAAGATACGCTCTGTCGTAGTTGTCTTACCGGCGTCAATGTGCGCCATGATACCAACATTCCTGGTGAATTTTAAATCTCTATCTGCCATTTCTTCTATGAATCGCTTAATTTATTAAAATCTAAAGTGAGCGAAAGCACGGTTAGCTTCAGCCATTCTATGAGTATCTTCTTTCTTTTTGAAAGCTCCACCCTCTTCATTGTAACCACCAATAATTTCAGCAGCTAATTTCTCAGCCATTGACTTACCAGATCTCTTACGCGCAAAAAGTATCATACACTTAATAGCGATTGACACTTTTCTTTCAGGACGAATTTCAGTAGGAACCTGGAAGGTTGCACCACCAACACGTCTACTCTTCACCTCTACAGCTGGAGTGATATTCTCTAAAGCTTTTTTCCAAATCTCAAGAGGAGATTTTTCTAACTTCTCTGTTTTTGTCTTAACGATCTCTAAAGCATCGTAAAATACTTTAAAGGAAAGATTCTTCTTTCCATCAACCATCAAGTCATTAACGAATCTTGTTACCAAAACATCATTAAACTTTGGATCTGGTAATAAAATTCTTTTTTTAGGTCTTGATTTTCTCATTTTTCTTAGTTTACGAGTTATTCGTTGTAGCTGTCTTTTTCAGTCTTCAAAAATCTCACGATCATTTACTCAACTTAATAGAGAACAACACATAAACACTAACTCACAGTTTTAAAAACTAGAATTAATTACTTTTTAGCTTTTGGTCTCTTTGTACCATACTTAGAACGACGCTGCATACGACCTTCTACACCTGAAGCATCAAGCGCACCACGAACAAGGTGATATCTTACACCCGGTAGATCTTTCACACGACCACCTCTAATCAATACGATCGAGTGCTCTTGCAAGTTGTGACCTTCTCCTGGAATATAAGCATTCACTTCTTTTCCGTTAGTCAATCTAACACGTGCTACTTTACGCATAGCCGAGTTAGGCTTCTTAGGTGTAGTTGTATACACACGAACACAAACTCCTCGTCTCTGAGGACAAGAATCCAATGCCGGAGCCTTGCTTTTATCGATAAGCTTGACTCTTCCCTTTCTAACTAACTGTTGAATTGTAGGCATATAAACAATTACTTTTTAATTAAATATTTTTTTAACAATTTGGTTTGCAAAGGTATAATTATTTCACAAAAACAGCAACTCAACTCTGTGTTTTTGCAAAATCCCCTTGAAATCAGCGCACAAAGATAGGAAAAGAGTTTAGAAAAGACAAGTTATTATCTGTCAAAAAATTAAGTGATTATATTTTTCTTGAAACACAATCTTAAAACCCGCCAAAAACAAAGGAGTAAAATCAAAAATACGGCAATTAATTCAACAAGTTAAATACTAAACTTGCTCATTTTCTAATGTATATTGCATCTAACTAAAAAGTTAATTAATTTGGAGAACCTTATAAGCCAAAATGGAACTTATGATCCATTTTAATAGATAATGTACAATTTTATAACCCAAAAAAATTACCATTATGAAAGTGTATCAATCAAATGAAATTAAGAACATCGCCCTCATTGGCAATGCCGGCTCGGGTAAAACTACCCTAGCTGAAGCAATGCTATTTGAAGGCGGTGTTATTACAAGACGCGGAAACGTGGAAGATAATAACACCGTTTCTGATTACAACCCTGTAGAACATGAATATGAAAACTCTGTTTTCTCAACTGTTCTTTACTCTGAGTGGCTAGGTAAAAAAATTAATTTTATCGACACTCCTGGGGCGGATGATTTTTCTGGTGGCGTAATTTCAGCATTAAATGTTGTTGATACGGGCTTAATGCTTATCAATGCACAACATGGTGTTGAAGTTGGAACTGAGATTATCGGAAGAAGAGCTGCCGAATTAAACAAGCCTCTAATATTTGTTGTGAACCAATTGGATCATGATAAAGCTAATTTTGATGTTTGCGTTGAATCTGCAAAGACAAATTTTGGCAGCAAAGTATCAATTGTGCAATATCCCGTAAACGTTGGCGTAAATTTTAACGCTGTTGTGGATGTGCTAAAAATGAAAATGTATCAATGGGGACCAGATGGTGGAGAACCTGAGATTTTAGCAATCCCTGATTCTGAAATTGACAAGGCGAATGAGCTACACAATGAGCTTGTTGAATCAGCTGCAGAAAATGACGAAGCCCTGATGGAATTATTTTTCGAAAAAGGGACTTTAACAGAAGATGAAATGAGAGAAGGAATGAAAAAAGGAATGATCACTTGTGATTTCTTTCCTGTTTTCTGCATTTCAGCTAAAAAAGACATGGGCGTAAGACGTCTAATGGAATTCATTGGTAACATTGTTCCTTTTGTAACAGAAATGCCGGCAATTCCTACCGTAAGTGGCAGAGAAGCCAAATGTGACCCTAATGCCCCTACTTCTATTTTTGTATTTAAAACATCTCTAGAGCCACACATTGGTGAGGTTAGTTACTTTAAAGTAATCTCTGGAAAAGTTAAAGAAGGTGATGACCTAACAAATATAAACAACAGCACAAAAGAAAGATTATCTCAACTTTATTTAGTAGCAGGTAGAAATCGCGAAAGAGTAAACGAACTTGTTGCTGGAGATATCGGTGCAACCGTAAAACTAAAAAACACAAAGAACAACCATACATTAAATTGTAAGGATTGTGACTTCGTATATAAAGATATAGAATTCCCGAAACCAAAATACAGAACTGCTGTTAAAGCACAAGATGATGCAGATGATGAGAGATTAGGTGAATTGCTTCATAGAATGCACGAAGAAGATCCTACTATTATTTTGGAATACTCTAAGGAATTAAAGCAAATCCTATTGCACGGACAAGGGGAATTTCATTTGAATACCCTAAGGTGGAGATTAAAGCATAATGATAATATGGAGATTGAATTTCTAACTCCAAAGATTCCATATCGTGAAACAATCACTAAACTTGCTCAAGCAGATTATCGTCATAAAAAACAATCTGGAGGTTCAGGTCAATTTGGAGAAGTGCATATCATCATTGAGCCATTTGAAGAAGGAATGCCAGATCCAGCAATGTATCACGTGCATGGAAAAGATATGAAAGTTAACCTTAGAGGTACTGAGGTGACTGAACTTAGTTGGGGCGGTAAACTAGTATTCTGTAATTGCATTGTTGGTGGAGCTATTGATGTACGCTTCCTTCCTGCAATACAAAAGGGAGTCATGGAAAAAATGGATGAAGGCCCATTAACGGGATCATACGCTAGAGACATTCGCGTTGTTGTTTACGATGGAAAAATGCATGCGGTAGATTCAAATGAAATTTCATTTAAACTTGCTGGTAAACATGCCTTTAGTAGTGCATTTAAAAATGCAGGTCCAAAAATTCTAGAACCAATATATGATATTGAAATTTTGGTTCCTGAAGATCGAATGGGAGATGTTATGAGTGATTTACAAACTCGTCGCGCCATGATTATGGGTATGGAAGTAGAAAAAGGATTCCAAAAGATTCTTGCAAAAGTTCCTCTAAAAGAGATGAACAAATACTCCACTTCTCTTAGCTCCTTAACAGGAGGTAGAGCACAGTTTAGCATGAAATTTGATGCTTATGTGAAAGTGCCTAACGAAGTACAATTAGAATTACTAGCAGCTTACGAAGAAGAGACTGCTGAAGTATAAAAATAAAAAAGGCCTCTATTCAAAATTGAGGCCTTTTTTTTATATTCGTATTTTCCTTTATTTTCGAATCAGCATAAAGGATCCCTTCTTTGTGTATTTCTTTTTTAACTCTTCCCTACCTGTTGCAGTAATCACATAAAAATAAGTTCCAGGAGTAGCCCATTTGCCATTAATCTTTCCATTCCATCCTTCATCAGGATTTTTCCATTCGTACACCACACGTCCCCATCTATTTAAAAGGACAGCATGAAAAGTTTTTAACGATTGCGACTTTACCCTAAAGACATCGTTTCGACCGTCGCCATTAGGTGTAAAAACATTTGGCACTTGCACCAAAGAAGTATCAACAACAATTGGTGTTCCTTCTGTTTTCAAATAAAACTCTTCAATACAAGTCTCTGGTCCCTTATTCGAAGAGGCAATTAACTTCACAAAATAATTACCTGGATGCATATAAGTATATGGTGCAGGATCTTCATCAACCAATACACCATCTATCAATAAACTATCCTCTACAGATGTTAAAGCTGTTTCTAATCTATCAAAATCCTGATAAATAAACCATTCGTAACTATGAATATTTGCCGAATTGGTAAGCTGGAAACTTACCTCCAATGGAGCTTCACCTTCCATTGGTTCAACTGAAAACTCTGCGCTAATGGAATATGTATCAGAATACACAATTTCTGAAGTGTATTTATTACCACACTCATCCTCAACAACAATATAATAATCTTCTACGCCTTCAAAAACTTCTCCGTCATAAAACGTATTGCTTCCACCATCGTAATTTGAAACTGGTGTTCTTTGCACACTTGAACTGCCACGAAATAATTCAAACACATAATTTGTAAAGAGAGATATTTCACTCACGGTTGTAATATCTCTATATTTTAGTTGATTTGACAGAGTTCCTAAAAAATAGACCCCAGCACATTCTCTCCTGTCACGCACAAGATTGGGCTGAACCCCATTGGAAACTCTATTTAATACCCACGCCTCTACCGAATGATCAACCTCTCCACTTCTGCTTAGCATAACCCTATACAACCCATCAGTTAGATTATTTAATGTAGATACACTTTGATTTGTCTCAACAGTAACAGGAATTGTAAAATCTAATGTATTGGGATTCCACTTCGTCCATGTAAAAGTCCATCCACCTGAGCCATCTGCTGAATTTGCAACTAACTCACCTGCCCCAAGCCCAATATTATCACAAAACGTAAAAATCAAATCTTCTTCCTCTGCAGGATCATTATAGTTAGTTAACGATTCAAAAGTCGCTTTCGGAGCTGATATTTGAGAAAAAATTGGATTAGCCAGAAATACCATTATCACAAAAAGTGAAAACTGAAATAGTTTGATTGATTGTTTCATATGAATAAATGAATAATTTTATGATCGATCTTAATTTACAATATTAAAAAAATAAAGCCGTTTTTTCTACTATTAACCAGTATCTTTATTTCCCAATCACTTAACAATCATTAATTCTGATTAGATGGTTATTCATCTTTACTGAAAATAAACCTACTTAAAACCAACAAAGACTAAACCTATTAGACATTAACAATCAAAGTCTTAAGGCAATACAAAGAATAAAAAACACTAGTAATATTATAAAAAGAGACAAATATTAAACTTCAAATATTATTTTTGGGGTTGAAAATAATTGGAAAACTGATCGTATAGAATGGAATATTTAAAAGAGTTAAACCCGGTACAAAGAGAAGCAGTTGAAAATATTAATGGAGCATCATTAGTAATTGCTGGAGCTGGATCGGGCAAAACAAGAGTTCTTACCTACAGAATTGCTCACCTTTTAAATCAAGGGGTACGCGCCTATTCTATTTTAGCACTAACTTTTACCAATAAGGCGGCAAGAGAAATGAAGGAGCGTATTGGCAAAGTGGTTGGTCCTGAACAAGCACAGTCTTTATGGATGGGAACATTTCACTCCACGTTCTCAAAAATTCTTCGATACGAATCTGAACATCTTGGATTCGATTCTAATTTTACCATCTACGATACCCAAGATTCCAGAAATTTGTTGCGCGCAATTATAAAAGAAATGCGCCTTGATGACAAAGTATACAAAGCCAACGAAGTTTTGAATCGCATTTCATCAGCAAAAAATAATTTGGTAACTGCAAATGCATATGCTCAAAATGCCAACATCCAAAAAATAGATGCAAGCAATCGTCGACCACTAATCTTTGAAATTTATAAAAAATACAGTCAAAGATGTCGACAAGCCAATGCAATGGATTTTGATGATCTTTTACTTCAAACCAATATTTTATTTAAAACGAAGCCTGACATTCTTGCCAAATATCAAGATAAATTTAAATACGTTTTGGTAGATGAGTACCAGGATACGAATTACTCTCAGTATTTAATCGTTAAAAAACTAGCTGAAAACCATAAAAATGTTTGCGTTGTAGGTGATGATGCACAAAGTATTTATTCGTTTCGTGGTGCTAAAATTGAGAATATTCTAAATTTCAAAAACGACTATCCGAACTATCAGCTATATAAGTTAGAGCAAAATTATCGCTCGACACAAACTATTGTGAATGCTGCCAATAGCGTTATCAGCAAAAATAAAGATCAGATTAAAAAAGAATCATTCTCGGAAAACGAAGAAGGAGACAAAATTAAAATCGTAAAAGCTCTTACCGATCATGAGGAAGGATATATTGTTGCCAACTCCATCTTCGAAGAAAGGATGAGAGAACATTTGCAATATCAAGATTTTGCAATTCTTTATCGCACCAATGCACAATCTAGAATTTTTGAAGAATCTTTACGAAAACTAAATCTTCCATACAGAATATACGGAGGACTTTCCTTCTACCAAAGGAAAGAGATTAAAGACCTTCTCTCCTATTTTAGGATGACAGTGAACCCATCAGATGAAGAGGCCATTAAAAGGGTTATTAATTACCCTAAGAGAGGAATTGGAGCTACTACCATTAGCAAATTACAGGAAGCGGCAGCACAAAACGAATCGAGCATTTGGGATATTGTCTGTGGACTTAACCAAAGACCTTACGGAATTAATGGAGGTACGATTTCAAAACTAATGAAATTCGCTACTTTAATTACCGATTTCCAAAAAATGCAGGAAACAGAATCTGCATTTGATCTTGCTAACCACATTGCAAAAACTACTGGTATTGTTCAGGAACTATATAATGATCGTTCTCCAGAAGGAGTTTCTCGTCATGAAAACATTCAAGAACTTTTAAATGGTATTCAAGAGTTTACACAAAACTCATTGGAAGAAGGGAAAGAACTTCAACTGGCCAATTACCTTGAAGATGTTGCTCTATTAACCGATCAGGATGGCGATAAAGACGAAGACCGAAACAAAATAACTTTGATGACAATTCACTCTGCAAAAGGATTGGAATTCCCTCACCTTTATCTTGTTGGTCTAGAAGAAGATTTATTTCCTTCACAAATGGCCACGAGCACCCAGCAAGAACTTGAGGAGGAAAGAAGACTTTTTTATGTTGCTTTAACAAGAGCAGAAACTAAAGTCAGCTTGTCTTTTGCTAAATCGAGATACAAATGGGGCAATATGAGTTATCCTCGTCCTAGTCGTTTTTTAAACGAAATTGACGAAAAGTATGTTGATAATCAATTTGAAAAAGAACCTGAATTTAATGGAGCAAGCAGCGATAATTTTCAAAGCAATTCGGATTCAGAAGTTGTTAGCCAATCAAGAAAATTCCAAGCAAAAAGAAGTTTAAACACAAAACCTAAACTTAATCAACCTACTGCACGTATTAAAGCAAGTAGTCAACAGCAAGACGATCCGAACTTCAAGCCATCAAACCCAGAATTAATTCAGGCAGGCATGGTGGTAGAACACCAACGGTTCGGAAAGGGAAAAGTTTTGCAAATGGAAGGTAGCAAGCCAAATATCAAAGCAACGGTATTCTTTCAAAATGTTGGTCAAAAACAATTATTATTAAAATTTGCAAAACTTAAAATTGTTGGATAAATTCCCTAACTATTTGTATTGAAAGAAGAAATCTGTTACATTTGCCATGAGTTCTAAGACTTTCTGTATTTGTTTTTTCGTAAAACAGTTCATTAAAATTCTTTTCTACTTCAATAAGTATAGCCGATAAGATCTTAGCTCCCTCAATTATTTTGGTGCTATTGCGTTAGATTCTTTAAAGTACGCCAAATTGCCCAAAAGATTAAAAATTGTAATTACCTGATAATAACAACAACGAAATAAATGGATTATAATTCAGCCAGGAAACATCTTGTTCTTCCTGAATATGGACGAAACGTTCAGAAAATGGTAGATTTTGCCTTAACTGTTGAAGACAGAGACGAAAGAAACCGTGTGGTAAAGAGCATTATTGCTATTATGGGGAATATGTATCCTCACCTTAGAGATGTAAGTGATTTTAGACACAAGCTATGGGATCACCTTGCTATCATGTCTGATTTCGCCTTAGATATCGACTCTCCTTACGAGGCTCCAACAAGAGAAAAACTTGCTGAAAAACCAGATCAATTACCATACAACAATCAACGAATTCGCTATCGCCATTATGGTCGAACAATTGAAGCTTTAATACTAAAAGCAATCGAATT
Organism: Labilibaculum sp.; assembly: GCA_016342745.1. Lineage (GTDB taxonomy): Bacteria > Bacteroidota > Bacteroidia > Bacteroidales > Marinifilaceae > Paralabilibaculum > Paralabilibaculum antarcticum. The sequence continues at coordinate 288,998 of JAEINT010000001.1, read as the reverse complement.
GGAAGATCAGAAGGAAAAAGATGCTCTTATTTTGATGATTGCTAATCACATGAAAAAATCCTTCCTTAACTGGAACAAGGATAGTGTGCCTGATGAAAAGATTTTCAAAGATTTAGTAGAAATGTCGAAGGGAAAATTAGAAATCCCTGAAAACATGAGATTACGCGAAATTAGAGAGAAAGATTTTATTCAAAAGAAAAAGCCTGTAAGGAAAAATACCAGGTCTGATAATCGTAATGACAACAGAAACGATCATCGAAAACATAACAAACCAAGACAATAAAATATAAACCGGTTCTATACCGGTTTTTTTTATGCCAAAACCATTCCTATTTTCACTTTTCAAAACGTTTTTTATAATTATCTTTAGAACGTTATTCACACCAAAAGAATTATAAAATGAGCACTTTTGAAGTTATTGGCGGCAAGTCATTAAAAGGAGAACTAACCCCACAGGGAGCAAAAAATGAAGCACTTCAAATTTTGTGTGCCACTCTTTTAACAGAAGAAAAAGTAACAATCCATAATATTCCAAACATCCTTGATGTAAATAAGTTAATTGAACTTTTATCTGACCTTGGCGTTAACGTTTCGCAAGAAGCAAAAAACACCTATTCATTTGAGGCAAAAAATATCGATCTGGAATACCTAAATTCTCCTGAATTTGCAAGTAAAGGATCATCACTTAGAGGTTCTATAATGATTATCGGTCCACTATTGGCTAGATTTGGGAAAGGATATATTCCACGTCCAGGAGGAGATAAAATTGGAAGACGAAGATTGGACACTCACTTTCTTGGGTTTCAAAAACTAGGTGCAAAATTCAATTTCAATGCAGGTGAAAACTTTTATAGAGTAGAGGCTAGTGAGCTAAAGGGTACTTATCTTCTTCTTGACGAAGCATCTGTAACAGGAACTGCAAACATCATTATGGCAGCAGTGCTAGCAAAAGGTACTACTACCCTCTACAATGCAGCTTGCGAACCTTACATTCAGCAATTGTGTAAAATGCTGATCTCGATGGGTGCAAAAATCACCGGAGTTGGATCTAACTTGTTATCTATAGAAGGCGTTGATTCCTTATGTGGCTGCGAACATAGAATCCTTCCTGACATGATTGAAATTGGAAGTTTTATTGGCTTAGCAGTAATGACCAAATCGGAAATTACAATTAAAGATGTTGCCTACGACGAGTTAGGAATGATTCCTAATGCTTTTAAACGTTTGGGTATTAAAATGGAACGAAGAGGTGATGACATTTACATTCCAAAGCAAGAGAATTACGAAATTGAAACTTTCATTGACGGCTCAATTCTTACCATTGCTGATGCGCCATGGCCAGGATTAACACCTGATCTACTTAGTGTATTTTTGGTTGTCGCCACACAAGCCAAAGGAAGTGTTCTTATCCATCAAAAAATGTTTGAAAGTCGTTTATTCTTTACGGATAAATTAATTGATATGGGCGCTCAAATTATCCTTTGCGATCCGCATAGGGCTACTGTTATTGGTTTAAATCAGAGTCAAGGATTACGTCCAACAACAATGGTTTCTCCTGATATTAGAGCCGGAGTAGCATTGTTAATTGCAGCATTATCCGCAGATGGTAAAAGCACAATTCACAACATTGACCAAATTGATCGTGGATATGAAAACATAGACCTTAGACTCAATGCAATTGGCGCTAACATCAAAAGAATCAGCAATTAACTATTTGTTAACATTTTAAATAAGGATATCTACCTATTTTAGTAACACGAATAAATACAAAAACTAAAATTTGAGATTATGAAGAAATTAGGAATATTGGTTATTTTCTTCTCGTTTATATTTTCACTTTCGGTGGTAGCCGAAAATAAAATCAATACGGAAGATAAGAGTGTTACAATAGGTTTTGAAATCGGAAACAAACTTCCGGACATAATTGCAAAATCAATTACAGGAAACAACATTAAACTTAGTTCGCTTGAAGGCCAGCTTGTTTTGGTTGATTTCTGGGCATCTTGGTGTCCCCCATGCCGTGCAGAAAATCCTAGAATAGTAGATGCTTACCATAAATTTAAGGACGAGAAATTTAAAAATGGAAAAGGATTTGCAATCTATAGTTTTTCACTTGATAAAAAATTGGCAAGCTGGAAGGCTGCAATTGCTAAAGATAAACTAGATTGGGATTATCATGTTAGCGAATTGAAAGGATGGCACTCACCAACCTCAACTAAATTTGGTATTCGTTCTATTCCTTCTAATTTCTTAATTGATGGAAATGGAATTATTCTGGCAAAAAACCTTAGAGGCGAAAAACTGGAATTAATTTTACAATACTACGTGAAAAAATAACTCACAAAAATGACAACATAAGAACTGGTTAGTGCATTGCAATAGTCAGCATTTTTTGTGCTAAATTTTTAATCTTTCTTATCCATTAAAAACTCCTCAATTTCATCCAACTGATATTCAAACCCGTTAAGCCATTCTATGGCTTTATCTCTTTTGGTAAAAATTTTTGTCTTCGCAGAAATGTTTCTTAAGAAAAATGAGAAAATATACGCTTGCATAATCTGAAGAAATTTAGGCTTAACAATCACTGCATTATGCCCATAATTCAAATTATCAGAAAGTTTAACAATCGCTGCATTAATCTGTTTTGATATAGAAGGCTGAGGTAAAATCAACTCTGTTAAATCACACAAAGAAGCAAAACGATCAAACGAATACTTCTCTACTACTTCATCAATCTTTGATTCAAAAAAATCCGCACCTCTCTTATCTTGTATACCTATCACTTTTAAATAAGCTACATTTTGATACAAACGAATGCAAAACTCCTCATTATCAACCACTATCTCCATACTAAACATATTTGATTAATAAATATAACAATTTCACCCTATTAAACACAACTAAGTTCGACTTATTAAATGCCTATTTAAACATCAAATGATCGAAATCAGAATAAAATGGAAATAATTACAGTTACAAATTCTATATTTGTGCCAATTTGTCGGAAGACAGCAAATTGGCAGGTTATTTGTAAACTATTGCCAGATTAAAACAAGAATAAAAAAATCATTGAAAAATGACAAAAGATACAAGCAAATCAAAAAAAGAAGACGTGCAAGAAAAAGAAGCTGAAGCTACTGACAACCAGACCGTAGAGGAGACCGCTAAAGTAGAAGAGCCTAAAGCAGAAGAGAAAAAAGAGAAGAAGAAAACCAAAAAATCAGCAAAAGATAAGAAGGCTGATGAATTGGAAGAATTAGGACAAAAGCTTCAAGAAATGAATGACAAGTATGTACGTTTGTCAGCTGAATTTGACAACTACAGAAAAAGAACCTTGAAAGAAAAAATGGAGCTTACCAAATCGGCTAGCGAAAAGGTTTTGATCAACATTCTTCCTGTAAAAGATAATTTCGAACGTGCTTTAAAATCTATAGATGATGCTAAAGATATTGAAGCCTTAAAAGAAGGTGTACATTTAATTTACAATAACTTCAACGAATTTATTACCCAAAATGGGGTGAAGGAAATTGAAGCTATCAATAAAGACTTCGATACTGACATTCACGAGGCAATTACTAAAATACCAGCTCCAACCAAAGACTTAAAAGGTAAGGTTGTAGACTGTGTTGAAAAAGGATATTACCTTAACGATAAGGTAATTCGTTTTGCTAAAGTTGTCGTAGGAGAATAAGGAAATTCAAAATCTAAGCTGAGAAAAAAATGTCGAAAAGAGATTATTACGAAGTATTGGGAGTTTCCAAGTCAGCCTCGGAAGCAGAATTAAAGAAAGCCTATCGCAAGAAAGCAATTCAATTCCATCCTGATAAAAATCCAGATAATAAAGAAGCTGAAGAAAGTTTTAAAGAAGCAGCCGAAGCATATGAAGTATTAAGCAGTGCTGAAAAGCGTCAACGATACGATCAATATGGTCATGCAGGAGTTGGTGGAGCAGCCGGAGGTGGTTTCGGTGGCGGTGGAATGAACATGGAAGATATCTTCTCTCACTTTGGCGACATTTTTGGTGGCGGCGGAGGAGGCGGAAGCTCGTTCTTCGGTGGCGGATTCGGCGGTGGCGGACGCAGCTCACAACGAGTTAATCGCGGAAGCAACTTAAGAGTTAAGGTTAAATTGACTTTACAAGAGATTGCCGAAGGTGTCGAAAAGAAAATAAAAGTTAAGAAACACATAGAGTGTAATTCATGTAAGGGGTCAGGCGCTAAAGATGGTTCTTCTTTTTCATCTTGTTCAACTTGTCATGGTTCTGGTCAGGTTACAAGAATTCAGAATACAATCCTAGGACAAATGCAAACTGCATCAACTTGTCCATCTTGTAATGGTGAAGGAAAAATCATTACAAATAAATGTGGAAGTTGTGCTGGTGAAGGTATTGTTCGCGACGAAGAAATTATCACAATTAACATTCCTGCTGGTGTTGCTGAAGGAATGCAGCTATCGGTTAGTGGCAGAGGTAATGCTGCTCGAAGAGGTGGCGTTAATGGCGATTTATTGATTCTTGTTCACGAAGAAGAACATCCTGAATTAATTCGGGACGAAAACGATCTATTATACAACCTATTCATAAGTATTCCAGATTCTATTTTAGGAACTGCTGTTGAAATTCCAACCATCGAAAATAAAGTTAAAGTTAAGATTGATGCAGGTACTCAACCAGGAAAAATACTTCGCTTAAGAGGCAAAGGTTTACCAGATATTAATGGATACGGCAGAGGTGATTTACTGGCGAAAATTAACGTTTGGGTTCCAAAAAGTGTAACTAAAGAAGAGAAGAAAATTCTTGAGAAACTTCAAGCTTCAGATAGTTTTACTCCAAAACCAAGTGCTCAGGAAAAAAGCTTTTTCAAGAAAGTAAGGAACTTTTTCGAATAGAAAACCAAAATATAACTATTGAAATCCTCAGAGTAATCTGAGGATTTTTTTTGTGCTAAATTTTACATCAGAAAAAAACTCATTTAAAACATGTTCTTTTGTCTTTACATCGATTTTTTATGTTGGATTTCTTTAATTTGAGTACTTTAGATTTTAATTGAAATTTTAGTGTCACCTAACCAAAATATACATGGCATTTTTCGAAGCAAAAGACGTTGTAAAACAATATGCAGGGCACAAAGCTTTAAATAAAGTAAGTATCTCTGTACCAAAAGGAAGCATCTTTGGTCTGCTTGGTCCAAACGGTGCTGGAAAAACCACACTCATTCGAATCATCAATCAAATAACTGGTCCCGATTCTGGAGAAGTATTTTTTGATGGAAATCCTCTAAATCCAGAAGATATTAAGCGTATCGGTTATCTTCCTGAAGAAAGAGGTTTGTATAAAAAGATGAAGGTTGGAGAACAAGCTGTTTACTTGGCTCAATTGAAAGGAATGGGTCAAAAAGAAGCTACTAAAAAGCTGAAAGTTTGGTTCGATAAATTTGATATTTTACAATGGTGGGATAAAAAAGTGGAAGAGCTTTCGAAAGGAATGCAGCAGAAAATCCAATTTATTGTCACTATTCTTCACGAACCAGAATTGCTTATTTTCGATGAGCCATTTAGTGGTTTTGATCCAATTAATGCCAATCTGTTAAAGAAAGAAATATTAGAACTTCGAGACAATGGTGCTACAATTATCTTCTCTACCCACAACATGGGCTCTGTAGAAGAGATTTGCGATCACATTGCTTTAATTAATAAATCAGAAAAAATCCTTGATGGTCCTGTTGATCAGATCAAGAAAAAATACAGAACAAATACTTATCAGGTACAATATACTGGTGAGTTTGACAAATTGGAAAAAGTTTTAAATGCCGATTTTGAAATTTTAGATCAGCAAAAAGGCATTGAATTTAATACCCTAAAAGTAAAATTAAATAATGGAGCCACTTCCAACGAATTTTTGGAACAACTTCTACCTTATTTGAATATCGTTTCCTTTAGTGAAATCATTCCAAGCATGAATGACATCTTCATTCGAGTAGTGAATGAAAACAAAAAAATCTAACCCGAAACACCTGAAAAAATGAACAAAATATTCATCATTATAAAAAGAGAATATCTTTCTAGAGTAAAGAAAAGATCATTCCTTATTTTAACTTTTTTAACGCCCGTTTTAATTGCTGGTATCTATGCATTTATGATTTGGATGATGCTAAAAGATGATACTGAAAAAAGAACGATCGCAGTAATCAATGAATCTGAATTGGTTGAGCCGGTACAAAGCAAAGACTTCACTACTTTTAAATATTTAAAAGATACCAGTTTTGAAGATGCCAAAGCACAGATGGAAGACAAAGGATATTATGCTATTCTTAAAATTCCTGAAAACATATTAGAAAGCAAAACAGCTGAACTTTTCTCGTATAAACAAGTTACGATTGAAGTTAAATCTGAAGCTGGATCGCAAATTAGAGATCATATTGAAAAGATTAAGCGATCGAAAATTATTGCACAAGCTGGAATGCCCGATTTGGAAGAAAAACTAGCAGCAACAAGAACTCCAATTTCAATGAAAACCATTAAGTTTGGAGAAGGAGGAGAAGTAAAGCAAAGTTCTACGGAAATTGCAATGGCTATTGGTTTCATATCTAGTTTCATTATTTACATGTTCATTTTCCTTTACGGAGTGCAAGTAATGCGTGGAGTTATTGAAGAGAAAAGTAATCGCATTGTCGAGGTAATTATCTCATCGGTTAAACCTTTCCAATTAATGATGGGTAAAATTGTAGGGGTTGCCATGGTTGGGTTAACTCAGTTTATTATGTGGGTTATCTTATCAGGCGTCTTGATCACTATTGGAATGGCTATCGTTCTTCCTGGTGTTGACATGGACTCTTTGCAACAAGCTAAAACATTATCGGAGCTACCTGAAGGAGCTGCCTCTCTTAACCCAGAGCAACTTAAAATGGCTCAAGATTTATTAGGGACATTCGACTTTGCTTATATCGCTGGAATTCTTGGCGCATTTGTATTCTTTTTCCTTGGTGGATATCTATTGTACTCAGCTCTTTTTGCTGCAGTTGGTAGTGCTGTCGATAACGAAACAGAAACGCAACAATTCATGCTTCCAATAACAATTCCATTGATTTTGGCAATGTACATTGGATTCGCAGTAGCAAAAAATCCAGAAGGAAGTCTTGCATTTTGGGGATCTATAATACCATTAACCTCCCCAATAGTTATGCTGGTGAGGATTCCATATGGTGTTCCAATTTGGGAATTACTCCTATCCATGTCACTTCTAATTGGTACTTTCTTATTTGTAACCTGGATTGCAGCTAAAATTTACCGAACTGGTATTTTAATGTATGGGAAGAAAGTTTCGTACAAAGAGATATGGAAATGGCTACGTTACCACAATTAAATAAAACCATTATATGATTTGTAAATGCCTCATTTTATGGGGCATTTTTCATTTTGAAAAATAAGGCACAAATATTGATGAATCTTGAAACGTTAAAAAATCTTATTCCTTGTAAGATCCAATCCAAAATCATGAATCGAGAGCAAAGTTTTTAGTATCTTCGATTTTAATTTGATTACATTAAAAGTTAAATAGTTTCAACTGAAAATCTAATCAATCAAACAATTAACTCAACCAAATAGTAATTCATGCGAATTTCTGTAATAGATTTAGGAACAAATACATTTAATCTGCTTGTTGCAGAATGGGATGAATCTGGCATACCAAAGATTCTGAACCGTTCGAAGTATGCAACAAAAATAGGAAAAGGCGGAATCAACGAGAATAGAATTACGGATGATGCTATAAAAAGAGCACAAGATGCATTTGATCAAATAAGCGAAATTTCAAAGCAGTTCGAAGTTTCAAAAACCATAGCCTATGCAACTTCGGCAATTAGATCTGCTGATAATGGCAATGAGTTCGTTCAAATGATCGAAGAAAAATACAATATCAATATTGAAGTTATTTCGGGAGAAAGAGAAGCTGACTTAATTTTTACAGGCACTAAGAAAGCTATTGAATTAAACCACGAACCGGTCGCTATTTTAGACATTGGAGGTGGCAGCAATGAAATCATTATTGCAAACAATGAAAAGGTATTCTGGAAAAACAGCTATCCTTTAGGAATGACTCGTTTACTTGAAAAATTTAAACCTACCGACCCGATCAATAAGAATATGATTAAGGATATTGAAGGATATCTTAAAGCGGAAATGGAAGATTTATTTGAAGCTCTGGAAGTAAATTCCGTAAAAACATTGATTGGTTCTTCTGGATCTTTTGATACTTTTAAACAAGTCTTATTGGCTGATCATCCAAGTTTAAATGGTTTCCCAGTAACTCATTTTGAGATTAAATTGAAAGACTTTTTCAAACTACATCAATTGTTTATAGCCTCTAGTCTTGAGGAAAGAGAGCAAATGAAAGGAATGGATCCTGTTCGTGTAGAATTAATTGTGATCGCAAGTATCTTCATTAATTACCTGATAAAAGAAGCTGGATTTAGTAAATTATTCCAATCTTCTTTTGCTCTAAAAGAAGGTGCATTATTTGAATTTATTAAACTTAACACCCCATCAGCAGATGTAAACAAAATTGCTGAATCAAAATAATAAGTATGTCCAAAATCCTAATCATCGACGACGAAAAAAGCATTCGTAATACCCTAAAAGATATTTTATCCTACGAGGATTATGAAATTAGCTTAGCCGAAAACGGTTTAGAAGGTTTAGAACTAGCAAAAACAGATGAGTTTGATGTTATTTTGTGCGATATCAAAATGCCTCAAATGGATGGAATCGAAGTTCTGGAAAAAACACAGGAACTTGCTTTGGATACTCCTGTTATCATGATTTCTGGTCATGGTAATATTGATACTGCCGTTGATGCCATTAAAAAGGGTGCTTTTGATTTTATTGAAAAACCACTTGATCTAAATCGAATCCTGATAACGATTCGAAATGCAATGGATAAATCGAAACTGATTACGGAAACTAAAGTTTTAAAACGTAAAGTCAGTAAAAAATATGAGATGATTGGAAGTTCTGGAGCTATCGAATCGGTTAATGATATGATCGATAAAGTTGCTCCAACTGATGCTCGAGTACTGATTACAGGGCCTAATGGAACTGGAAAAGAATTGGTCGCTCATCGCATTCACGAACAAAGTAATCGTTCAAAAGCACCATTTATTGAAGTAAACTGTGCTGCAATACCATCTGAATTAATTGAAAGTGAGCTTTTTGGACACGAAAAAGGATCTTTTACTTCAGCGCATAAACAACGAAAAGGCAAATTTGAATTGGCTGATGGAGGAACTCTTTTTCTAGATGAAATTGGAGATATGAGTTTATCTGCGCAAGCAAAAGTTTTGCGTGCCTTGCAAGAAAATAGAATAACTCGTGTAGGTGGCGATAAAGAAATTAAGGTGAATGTTCGCGTAATAGCAGCAACCAACAAAAATCTTGCTGAAGAAATTGAGAACAATAATTTCCGAGAAGATTTATATCATCGCTTAAGCGTAATTTTAATACACGTACCTCCATTAAACGATAGAACCGATGATATTCCTAAATTGGCAAATCATTTTATTGAAATGATTTGTGGAGAAATGGGTTTACCCTTAAAAAACATAGATGAAGATGCAGTGAAAGAATTGCAGAAGATCAACTATACAGGGAACATTAGAGAATTCAGAAATATTATCGAAAGGCTAATTATACTTGGACAGGATACAATTTCGGTTCAAGATGTAAAATCGTATACTAAAGCTTAAAGTAATCATGAGAAGCGAATCTGATTTCATAGGACAAAGGGAAATTCCGAAAGATGCTCTTTGGGGAATTCATTCTCTTCGGGCGAAAGAAAATTTCCCTGATCAAACTGCCTTTCACAAGGAGTGGTTCATGGCTATTGGAATTGTAAAACAGGCTTGTTACCAAACCTATTTAAGCTTCTTAAAAGCAATTGAAGATAAATTTCCACAAGAAGAATTCCCTTTTCAATTAATCGATTCAAAACTAATTGACGAATTAGAAAAGGCTTCTATTGAAATTAACGACGGGAAACATTTTGAACACTTTATTTGCCCAGCCATTCAAGGTGGTGCAGGAACAAGTATCAATATGAATTTGAATGAGATCATTGCGAACCTTGCACTTCAAAATACGGGTAAAGATTGTGGTTCATATCAAGAAATTGATCCTTTTGAACATGCAAATGTTTTTCAATCGACAAATGATGTAATTCCAACCGCTTTAAAGGTTGCTGCAATTCGTCTTTTGCAGGATTTAGAAGATTCAATTAATAGTCTTCGAACGCAGGTTGAAAAGACAGAAAGTAAACACCGAAATGTGCTTCGACAAGGCTACACACAAATGCAAGCAGCCGTTCCTTCTTCTTACGATAAATTGTTTAGCACCTACAACAATGCTCTTTCGAGAGATTGGTGGAGGGTTTCTAAATGCTTTGAACGAATTAAGGAAGTAAATTTAGGCGGTGGTGCAATTGGAACTGGCCTTTCGATTCCTCGTTTTTTCATTGTGGAAGTTGTTCCTAAGCTTCAAAAATTAACTGGTTTACCCATCACTCGATCCGAAAATTTATCGGATACGACCGCTAATCTTGACTCTTTTGTAGAAGTTCATGCGACATTGAAAGCACATGCTGTTAATTTAGAAAAGATGGCAGCCGACCTTCGTTTACTTGGCTCAGATTTATTTCAAAATCGAGAAGTACACTTACCACAGAAACAAGTTGGAAGTTCGATTATGCCAGGGAAAATTAATCCCGTCATTCCTGAATTTGTGATAAGTGCAGCTCACAAAATATACGCTAATGATTTGATGATTAGCAATCTGTCTGGACAGGGCTGTTTAGAGCTAAATGCTTACTTACCAAGCATCGGTCATGCATTGCTCGATAGTATCAAACTATTAATTGCTGCAAACAATTCTTTAGCAGACAACTTATTTAATGAGTTGGAAATTAAAACCAATCCAATTGAAGAGACGATTCTGAAAAATCCTTCTGTAGCAACCGCCTTATCTCCATATATTGGTTACCATCAAGCAGCCAAATTAGCAAAGGAAATGAAAGCTTCAAATTCTACAATTATTGAAGCCAACGAAAAACAAAAAATGATTGATAAAGAAAGCTTGTTGAAGTTAATTCAACCTGAAGAACTTCTAAAGTTAGGCTTCCGTATTGCAGAAACTTTACAGTGATAACTGTTAACTGATTATTAAGAAATGGGAAGAGAAAGACGTCCTCATATTGGAATTTTTGGAAGAAGAAATAATGGGAAAAGTACCTTAATCAATTTTCTTGCAGGACAAGATATTGCGATTGTTTCTGACGTAGCTGGAACCACAACCGATCCTGTTAAAAAATCCTTTGAAATAACTGGTTTTGGTCCTGTCATTCTAATCGATACGGCTGGTATTGATGATACAGGAGATCTAGGTAAAAAACGAATTCTGAAGACCAATCAAGCCATTAAAACCATTGATTTAGCAATTTTGGTAATCACTCAGAATACATTTGGTGATTTTGAATTGGGTCTTATTGAAAAATTCCGAAAACAAGATGTTCCATTTATAGCTGTTCACAATAAACAAGATATTGAATTATTGCACCAAAATACTTCTGATTTATTACAAAAAAATGGTGCTAAAGAAATTCTTCATTTCTCAAACAACGAAGGCAATATTGAGCCCATCGTTAACAGCATAAAATCAACGATTCCAGAATCGGCTTACACAACTCCTTCTCTACTTGGCGATTTAATTTCATATGGTGATATCGTTTTATTGATTACACCAATAGACTTTGAAGCTCCTGAAGGCAGACTTATTCTTCCGCAAGTTCAAGCAATTCGAGACATTCTTGATAATGATGCAGTTTGCATAGTCTTAAAAGAAAAGGAAGTTGATGCTTTTTTACGTAAAACTGGGATCAAACCCAAACTTGTAGTCACCGACAGCCAAGTATTTTTAAAGGCTGGCGCATCGATTCCTTCCGATATTGCATTAACCAGTTTTAGCATTATGCTGGCCCATTTCAAAGGCAATTTTAGTGCCTATTTAAATGGAACTCCCAAAATATCAGAATTAAAAGATAGTGACAAAGTATTGTTACTCGAAAGTTGCACGCACCATAGCTCTTGTGATGATATTGGACGTGTAAAAATTCCTCGATGGATCTCAAATTTCACTGGCAAACAACTAGAATATGTAGTTGTTGCCGGATTAGACGAAGTTCCTGGTGACATAAGCGACTATGCTCTTTTAATTCAATGTGGTGGATGTATGATTACACCAAAGCAACTAGGTAATCGACTTCAGCCAGCTATTGATGCTGGAATACCAGTTACCAACTACGGTATGGCAATTGCCTATGTTCAAGGGATCTACAATCGAGCAGTAGCTCCTTTTTCCAAAATTGAAGACTCAACATCAGACTATTTGTAAACAGATAACAAAACTAAATCTTGATGAAAAAATATTTAACTCTACTCCTACTCGTATCCGTATTATCCACTGTAAATGCGCAAGAAAAGGAATTCTCTTTAAAAGGAATGATTGGTGGACTGCAAAATGAAAAACTATTTCTTTATCAGGAAACTGGAGAAGAAGTAATTCTTCTTGATTCGACAATGACAAACAATGGAGAATTTAGCTTTACTGGAAAAGCAGATCACGCTTTTGTTGCTCAACTACGTTTCGCTAAATACAAAAGAGCAAAACTATTCCTATCCCCATCACAAATGAACCTGCTGGTACATAAAGATAAATTCGAGCGTAAAATTCTCATTGGAAAGCTTACAGGCTCGGAAGCACAAGACCGATACGAAGACTATCTGGAAAAACAAGAAATCAATACTCAGAAAAAACTAAAGATCGTTGATGCTTTAGAGTTACCTGAAGTATTAGCGGACACGGTTAAAAAGAAAACGCTTCTTGATGATTACAAAAAACTAAATAAATTCAAACAAAAATATTTCTACCAATACGCTTCTTCTCCCGTTGTGCCTTATTTAATTTATCAGGATTATTTTGGTGCTAAGACAAGTCTCGAAGATCTAAAAAAGTATTTGGAGATTCTTAACAAGGCAAACCCAAATGGAATTTACGTTAAGAATTTGAATAAGAGAGTTGCTGTTTTGGATGGGATTTCGGAAAGAGGAGAAGTCCCAAACATAAATGGGACAACACTTACAGGAGAAAGCTTTAGTTTAAAAAAGAGCAAGCAAAACTTACACCTTTTTTACATCTGGCGTGCATGGACTCCGGACAAAAATGACAGACATTACAAAGCCCTTGAAGAGATTCAGTCAAAACTAGAAAATAAGCGTATTGATTTGGTCAGTATAATAAGAAATTCATCGTACAATATGGTTCGCATACCAGGAACTAACAAAGGAGAATTATGGCATCCAACACTTAATGACAATCAAAAATACATTCAAATCGAAAGCATCGATAAAAGTGTGGATTTCGTTAAATACCTAGATCGAAATATCAATATTTTACTGGTTGATCGAAATGGTAAGATTCTATATCATCAGAAGATTTTTGATACTAATTTGCTACTATCTGAAATAACAAAACAGCTTTCGATGCTTTAAAAGTTAATTATTAGTTCTGATTAACTATATTTATCACTTTGATAAAAAACAAACGCTAACCATTTATGGCAGATAATTTACTAAAGTCCAAAGCAAATTTTGGTACTCTACCCGTTTTCTTAACTGCAATTTCCACTATTTTAGGTGCTATCCTATTTCTTCGTTTTGGATGGGCAGTAGGTAATATAGGTTTTATTGGTGTTATTGGAATTATTATTTTAGGTCATATGGTGACCATTCCAACGGCAATGGCTGTAGCCGAAATTGCCACCAATCAAAAAGTACTCGGTGGTGGAGCATACTATATCATTTCGCGATCGTTCGGACTAAACATTGGCGCCGCAATTGGAATTACGCTATACCTATCACAAGCCATATCTGTTGCCTTTTACGTAATTGCCTTTGCTGAAGCCTTTGATCCGGCAATACAATGGTTTGCTGACAATTACGGATGGCTAATCTATGACAAAAGATTAATTAGCATACCAACAATGGCACTTTTATCAGGATTATTCCTTTACAAAGGAGCCAATATTGGTATGAAAGCTTTGTATTTTGTTGTTGCCATATTAGGAATTGCTTTGGCCATGTTTTTCTTAGGATCTCCTGAGTCTGCTCCAAAAGAAATCATTTTAGATGCTACAATCGAAAATCCGAAAAGCTTTTTCTATGTATTTACGATTGTCTTCCCTGCTTTTACAGGTTTAGCTGCCGGACTGGGTTTATCGGGTGATTTAAAAAATCCAAGAAAATCAATCCCACAGGGTACCATATGGGCAACCATCGCAGGACTACTAATCTATATGCTTGCAGCCTATAAATTTACCATATCCGCAAGTCCAGAAGATTTGGCAAGTGATCAATTAATTATGAGAAAAATTGCACTTTGGGGTCCGATCATTCCCATTGGTTTAGCTGCAGCGTCTATTTCTTCTGCCCTAGGTTCCATTATGGTGGCACCGCGTACTTTACAAGCAATTGGTTTAGATGATATTTTTCCACAACATGGATTAAACAAATGGTTAAAAAAAGAAAATAAATCAAATAATGAACCAATAAATGCTTCAGTAATATCCATTATCATTGCTTTTGTATTCGTTTTTATTGGTGATGTCAACTTTGTTGCTCAGATTATATCGATGTTTTTCATGGTTACCTACGGTGCCATTTGTTTGATCTCCTTTTTAGAGCATTTTGCTGCAGATCCATCCTATCGTCCAACATTCCGTTCGAAGTGGTATTTTTCATTGGTAGGAGCCATTTTGTCCTTTTGGATCATGTTTCAAATGAATATGAGCTATGCCATTTTATCATTACTGATAATGGGTGGTATTTATTATGGAATCAATATAACTTCGAAAGAATCACGAGGTCTTGCAAAACTATTTAAAGGGGTAGTTTTTCAGCTGAGTAGATACTTGCAAATATTTGCGCAAAGAGCAGAAAAAGGAGATAGAGAACTAAGTTGGAGACCTTTTGCAATTTGTATTTCGGAAGATTCTTTTAAACGCAGATCAGCCTTTGATTTATTGCGATGGATATCTTATAAATATGGATTTGGGACTTACATTCATTACTTGGAAGGATTTTTAAACGAGGAAACAAATCTCGAATCGAAAAAAGTAATGGATCGATTAATTAATTTAGCATCTGGCAGTAAAAATAGAGTTTATTTGGATACCATAATTAGTCCTTCTATGACTTCTGCCATTGCACAGGTAATGCAGCTTTCTGGTATTTCCGGTACTGGTTACAACACAATTCTCTTTGAATTTTCGAGAACAGAACCTGATCGATTAAACTACGTAATAGACAATTACAAACTATTAGAATCTACTCATTTTGATGTTTGTATTCTAAACACGTCATACAAAGGATTTGGTTATCATCATGAAATCCATGTTTGGATTGGAGCTGAAGACTTGGAAAATGCCAACCTAATGATCTTACTAGCCTACATTATTCAAGGCCATCCAGATTGGAAGAAAGGTACCATTAAGATCTTTGCCATTTATCCTGAAGATGAACTTGATAATCAGAAAGAGAAACTATTAGCGCTGATTAAATCTGGTAGACTACCAATTTCTCCAAGTAATATTGAACTGATCAACGCTAACTATGCTAATAAAAAGCAAGTAATCATGAAAAATTCAATTGATGCTGATTTAAGTATTCTTGGCTTTAATCATGAAGATGTTGAGAAAGAAGGTGCTAATTTATTTACCGGATTTGAAGACATGGGGAATATTCTTTTTGTAAGTTCGTACAAGGAAATTAATATTAAGTAATGGATGATTTTATTAATGTTACCGATGATTTGGGAAGAGAAGTAAAAATTCCTTTTCCTCCTAAAAGGATTATTTCGGCAGTACCTTCTACTACTGAATTTTTATTTGATTTAGGTTTACATGAAAAGATCATCTCAAGAACTCGTTTTTGCAGATATCCTAAGGATGGAATTTCAAAACTTCCTAATATCGGCGGCACCAAAAACTTGCACATTGATAAAATAAGATTATTAAATCCTGATTTAATTTTAGCCAACGAGGAAGAAAATAATAAGGAACAAATTGAATCTTTATTCGACGAATACCCCGTTTATGTTTGTAAAGTTCGAAATTACGACAAAGCACTAAAAAACATCCTGAATACAGGAAAAATAACTGGCTCTGAACCAAAAGCATTTGAAATTGCCAATACAATTCATGCTGAATTTAACCAGCTACCTGTTGACACAAATAATTTAAAAGTGCTTTACCTAATTTGGAAAGATCCATATATGGCGGTTGGTAATGATACTTTCATCAATTCTCTGCTAGAAAAATGTGGTTTTTCAAACGCAGTTAGTCATCTTCCAAATAGGTATCCAAAACTAACAAACGAAGACATCTTCGCAATAAATCCTGATCTGGTATTTTTATCTTCGGAACCTTTTCCTTTTGAGAATAAACATTGTGATGAGATCCAAAAAATCGCTCCAAACTCGAAAATAGAAATGGTTGATGGAGAAATGTTTTCCTGGTATGAATCACATTTATTAAAAGCTGGGAAATATTTTAAAGATTTAATCTTAAAGTTTAACACTTAAAGATTATCAATCAAAAAATATCATTACAATTATTCTTACTACTTTTGTTAAGTATTTAAAAACTTTTGAATGGAACGCATTGCTATTTTTCCGGGCTCTTTCGACCCGTTTACTATAGGTCATGAATCGATTGTTACTCGTGCATTACCTTTGTTTGATAAAATTATTATTTCAATTGGCTACAATTCTGAGAAACGTCAATTTTTCCCAATTGAAAAAAGAATTCAATGGATCAAAGAGGCTTTTCACAACAATCCAAAAATTGAAGTAGAAACCTTTAGTGGCTTAACTGTAGAGTACTGCCAGACAAAAAATGCAAAGTTTATTCTTCGCGGACTTAGAACTGCAGCCGATTTCGAATACGAGAGAGCAATTGCGCAGATTAATAAAAAAATGGCGTATGAATTGGAGTCAATTTTCCTATTAACAACACCAGAACATACCATGATTACCTCAACCATTGTTCGTGATATCATTCGCCATGATGGAGATGTTTTGCAATTTTTACCAAAAGTACAAGATCCAGACGCCTATAAATTAAACAAATAAAATCATGTCTAGAATTACCAAGATTCTTTTAATTATAGCGCTATTAGTTTGTGCCTGGATGCTTCTTGCTCCAAATTATCTGCGAACTAGCCTTATATACTGGTATGCTAATTTAGATGATTATACAATCTTTGAAAATACTAGAGTAAACATTGCTGACAGTAAAGATTGGCCAGATGATTTGCAATACAATAAGTATGAACTAAGCAAAGAGGATCGCGAATATTTGGAAGATCACGAAACCGTGGCTTATCTGGTAATTCAGGATGGTAAAGTTTTATACGAAGAATATTGGGATGGCTATGGAACAGCATCTCATTCAAATATCTTTTCGGCAACAAAAAGTATTGTTAGTTTATTAATCGGCATCGCCATTGATGAAGGTAAAATCTCTTCGATTGATGAACCTATAGGCAATTATTTGATTGAATTCAGGGATGATGAAAGAGGAAAAATAACGATTAAAGAATTGCTTACTATGAGCTCTGGGTTGGATTGGGATGAAGCCTACAGCAGTCCTACTTCAATTACTACAAAAGCATACTATGGCAAAAAATTGAGAGAGGTTTCAACCGATCAAAACTTAATCGAAAAACCAGGTGTTAGATTTAGATACCAAAGTGGAAATACACAACTCCTGGCTTTTATAGTAGAAGAAGCAACCAAAGAAACCATTTCTAAATATGCTGAACGAAAACTTTGGAAACCAATGGAAGCAATGAATTCAGCTTTGTGGAGTGTCGATAAAAAAGGTGGCGATGAAAAATCTTTCTGCTGTTTTAATACCAATGCAAGAGACGCAGCTCGTTTCGGGCAACTTGTTTTAAACCATGGAAAATGGAATGATAAACAATTGGTATCGGAAAGCTACATTCATGATGCAACCAAAGCTGCAAGTTATCTGCTTAATGAAGAAAAAACTGCTCCTTTGAACTTTTATGGATATCAATATTGGATTCTTCCTTATCAAAAAATGAACATTCCATATATGCGTGGACATAGAGGTCAATATATCTACAGTATTGCAGAAAAGAATGCCGTGATAGTTCGTTTAGGAAAACAAAAAGATAAAATCAAAGAAGGTCAGATCACATTGGATATACCTAAATATGTTGATATCGCCCTAAAAATTCTTAAGTAAACATTCATCAAGCATTTGCCCAAATGAGAACAATTATACTTCTGTTTATTTCTGTATTTTATATTAATTCAGCTTTCGCTGATCAGGTTCGTATTTATGGCCAGAATGAAAGTTATGCGAAATCTAAGATTGAGATAAAATATCATACTGATGTTTTCACCTATTCAGAAAAAACAATTACTGAATTCGAAGTTGATGCAGAAGGCAAATTTTCGGTAAATATTGATATCGATAAAACAAGCTTGGTCTTTTTTCCTATAGGAATTTACAAAGCATTCCTATATGTGGAACCAGGAAAGGAGTATGAAATTAAGTTACCTCCTAAGCAAGATTTAACACCAGTACAAAAGCTAAATCCATTTTTTGAAAAGGAAGAACTTCTAATTGGAGTTGCGAATACCAAACCTTCCGATTTGAACATCCTAATTCGCAAGTTAGATGACAAGATCGATCCATTTATCAATCAGAACTTTCATAAAATATATCGCAGAAAAGATAAATCTGTAGGTATCGAATTCTCTGAGCAACTAAAAGAAGAAAATAAGGCATTTGAAAATAGCTATTTTCAAGACTACCTTACTTACCGTTTAGGCTTTTTAGAGTACTTGGCTTATCCTACATCTTTTCAAAAAATAGAAAAAAAATATTTCGAGAATCAAGAAATTAAATTGAATAATTCGGCTTATACAAGTCTTTACAAAAAGCAATATGGTAATTTTTTAACTGGTTATTTTAGTCAAAAAGAATCTTCGGAATTAACCAATGCCTTAAAATCAGAAACTACTTATCGTGATATTTATGAATTAATGCGAATATATCCTGCATATAAAAATGTAAATTTTCGAGAATTAATTATCGCAACTTCGGTTTTTGATGCTTTTACACGAAAGTTTTATAGTCGTAAAAAAAGTCTAGAAATATTGAATGATTTAATAAATCATAGCTCCAATAATTACAATATAGATTTGTGTAAAAATTACATTTCTAAAATTACTCATCTGCAAAAGAATTATCCGGCGCCTGATTTTACCATCGGTGATCATCAACTAGCAAACTACAAAGGCAAACATCTTTACCTTAATTTCTGCAATACAGAAAGCTATCCATGCCTGCAGGATTTTAAGGAGATGAAAAAATTAAAGGATCAATTTGGCGAACACATCGAATTTTTAAGTATTGCATGCGATTGGGACGTTACTAAATTCCTACAGTTTACCCATAAAAAGAAACTCGATTGGCCAATTATTCATATTGGTGATCAACAAGAACTAATTGGACAGTATGGAGTAAAAGCCTTCCCTACCTATATTTTAATTGATTCAAAAGGTAATATCGTGAAAGCTCCTGCACAAGGTCCAAAAGAAAACATTCAGTTGGAGTTTATCAAGATTGCACGTGATGCTGCAAGAGAAGCATACAAAAAGTAAGGTGTGAATTACTTTTCATTAATCACCTCAAGTATTGAAGCGTAAGTATTTGCTTTAAATTCATCCAAACTATCTACCGAAAGCCATTTTACTTCTTGGATGTCTTCTTCGGTTTGAGGAACCAAAGTTTCAGATCCAACATAGCTCATTTCGTACCAGTAAGTTCGCTTAAGCATAAATTTACTTTTCATCCAATAGGTATGATAAGTTGAATTCAACTCTTTTTTAATTTCTAAATCAGTAATACCACATTCCTCTTCAACTTCACGAACGGCAGCCTCTCGAACTGATTCACCTTTTTCAACCTTTCCTTTGGGCAAATCCCATTTCTCCAATCGGTAAATGGCTAGCAATTGATTTTTACTATTATATACTTTCCCTCCAGCCGCTTCTATATAAGAAAAACATGATTTAAAGTGTTCAAAAAGTTGTCCGAAATCATCTGCTACGATGCAAATGGCTTCTTTACTTTCATCTTCATCAAACTGTAGAATAAGACCTTCGAGTGGCTCATCTTCTATCCAAGCATAAACCATTCCTTCGAAATTTAGGCTCTCGCTTTTATCTCCTAAAAAAATGATTCGATCTTTGAAAAATACTTTATACATTTGCGGTAGATTTTTAAAAGGCACTGGAAAAATACAATCAATTGAATTTCCGCTTTTTGAATTCAATTAACAAACCATAAATCCATTGAAAGAATGCAAGATACTGCTAAACAAGTCGCTGAATATTTGTTGCAAATAAAAGCAATTAAACTAGAACCTACAAACCCATTTACTTGGGCTTCAGGATGGAAATCGCCAATTTATTGTGATAATCGTAAAACGCTTTCTTTTCCAGAAGTAAGAACTTACATTAAAAAAGCTTTTGCTGAAGCAGTATTGGCAAAATATCCAGACGTTGAAGTTATTGCTGGTGTTGCTACTGGAGCAATTGCACTAGGTGCTTTGGTTGCCGATGAGCTAAATTTACCAATGGTTTACATTCGTTCATCAGCGAAAGCTCATGGAATGACAAACCTAATTGAAGGTGAAATTAAAGCTGGCCAAAAAGTTGTTGTGATTGAGGATTTAATTTCAACAGGTGGAAGTAGTTTGAAAGCTGTAGAAGCATTACGCGAAGCAAATTGCGATGTCATGGGAATGTTAGCTATTTTTACATATGGTTTCCAAAAAGCAGAGGATAATTTCACAAATGCAAAATGTAAATTGGATACATTAAGCGATTATAACGTGATGATTGATCGTGCTCAGGAAATTGGATACGTGAAAGCTGAAGATGTGGATCAGTTAAAAACTTGGAGAAAAGATCCAGGAAGTTGGGGAGTTTAATTCCTTTATTTTCTAATAAAAATAAAATTATAAAGAGAGCATTCTAAACGAATGCCCTCTTTTGTATTCTAAAGGAGGACGAATAAATGTCGACGACAGAGATTGTTAGTGAAGTAAAAAAAATTCCACATACAGTTAGTGATGTGTACGGATTCTTTTCTGATTTCAGAAAAATTGCCAGAGTATTTGAAATGGCTGCCGAGAATCCACAAGTTCAAGAGCAAATTGAGGCGCAAGCCAAAAAGAAAGTAAACTTTAAAGAGCACATTGAACATTGGGAAGCCACTGAGGACAATTGCACTTTCGTGATAAAAGGATTTGGTGAAGCTGGTTTGCAGTTTGTTGAAAAAGAAGAAAACAAAGTTCTTAAACTAACTGGCTATGGTCGTAGTCCATTCGAATTTTATATTTGGATACAATTAGTTGAAAAGGATGCTTACGATACTCGCATCAGGCTAACTGTTCATGCAGAACTAAATGCCATGATGAAAATGATGCTAAAGAAGAAATTGGAAAAAGGAATTGATCAGTTAGCTGAAGGCCTTACTCAAATTCCCTATAGCGCACTGCAAAATATTGAATAATGTCTCTATTCTTTCACTAAAGCTGTTGAATAACTCAACGGCTTTTTTTGTGGCCTCAAATATTTTAAATACATTTGTTTTGAATGAATCTAAATAACAATCATAGAATTCTTGCTTTCTTTCTTGCATTCGCATTTGTAATGCCCATTGTAATTAAGGCTCAGCACATGATGTTCCCTAATCATGAACATCATTGCCATTCCTGCGTAAGTCATACTGCCGACTTAAAGGATATATGTGAGATTCAAGAGTTTGATTATTTTCATTTTACGCCAGCAAACACAACAAGTATTCCTACCGTTTCGATTTTTCAATTCGAAACTCCAAAGGTAGAGTCGATTCAAAAATCATACAAGGAATCAATACCTTCCTATGGCTTAAGAGCTCCTCCATTTTCGTAAGTTCAATTTGATAATAGAATTTTGATAGGTATACAACTACTCATCTATTATATCTATGTATTTTAAAATTTCTTACGTAAATCAATATAACTCTAAATTATCATGATACGATATATTTTGGTGATAGTATTACTATTGCCTGTTTATGCCTACTCCAATGTAGAATTAAGCAATAATAAATTAACTGGGTCGGTTCTCGATCAGGAAGAAGGAACTCCCATACCAGGAGTAAGTATTTTTATTCCTGAATTGCAAAAAGGGACGATAAGTGAATCAGATGGATCTTATGAATTAGATCACCTTCCATCAGGAAAATTAACCATTCAATTTTCTTTTATTGGATACGAGTCGGTTATTGAAACCATTACTATTAAACCTGAAGATAATTTTCTCGATATAGCTTTATCATTTACTTCTGTAACGACTCAGGATATTGTTGTTTCAGGTGGTTTCCCATCTGCTCAGCATGAAAACTCAATAAAAATATCCGTACTTAGTAAAGACAAATTGGAAAAGTTGGTAAAGCCATCATTAGGTGAAAAACTTGCCAGCATTCCAGGAGTAGATATCATTTCAAGAAGCCCTGGCGTTAGTACTCCTGTTATTAGAGGATTATCCTTAAATAACATCATTTTCCTAAATAATGGCGTTCGCTTGGAAAATTTCCAATTTTCAACCGACCATCCATTTTTAGTAAATGAACAAGGAGCTGACCATATTGAGGTAATCAAAGGTCCGGCATCCTTACTTTATGGATCGGATGCAATGGGTGGTGTAATTAACATTCTTCGTGAAAAACCGGCTCCTGCAAATACGTTGCAAGCTGATGTTTCAACTGAATATCATTCCGTAACAAGAGGATACAACAACAATATTGGTGTGAAATCATCATCAGAGAATTGGTTTTGGATGCTGAGAGCAAGTCAGCAATCTCATCGCGACTACAAAGATGGTAATGGTGATTTTGTTCCAAATACTCGTTTCAGTTCTGAAGGTCTTCAGTTGGGATTAGGCCTAGTTAAAGAGTTTGGTAGTTTCAAGCTTTACTATGACTATCTGCAACCTCAACTAGGAATGACAAATGAGGAAGCTTTGGAAGTTGTGCGCGAAGGGAAAAGAAAGAATCATCATTGGTTTCAGGATTTAACCCAACATCTTATTTCTTCTCGAAACAGGTTGTTTTTAGGGAATTATAAATTAGAAGTAAATGCAGCATATCAATACAATAATCGACAGCTAAAGGGAAATCCTAATTCAACATTTTTCCGACTGGTTGACATGGACTTAAAAACATTTACCTACGACAGTAAACTATATTTTCCTACAGGCGAAAACACCGAGTTTTTGATAGGATTGCAAGGCATGCACCAATCAAATAAAAATCAGGAAGCTCCAAACAGAATTGTTCCAGATGCCAAAATTGATGATTTCTCTCTTTTTACACTATTAAAAAAAGAAATTGGTAGTACTAATTTACAATTTGGAATTCGTTACGATCACCGATCATTATACGTACCAGAACAAGAAGCTGGCGGACACTCGCATGGCGAAGCTGAAGAAGAACATGAAGAAGAGGAAGAGGAACATCATGAAGGAGAAGAAGAGCATCATGATGAAGAAATGGTTCACATTAACCGCAACTTCGATAATTTAAATGCTTCTATAGGTGCGACTTTTCATCTTGCGGAATCCCTTTTAATGAGAACGAACTTTGCGACAGGATATCGTGTTCCGAATTTGGCAGAACTATCACAACATGGCCTTCATGGAAACCGATTCGAAGAAGGTAATGCAAACCTGGATGCTCAAAAAAGTTTCGAGACCGACTTAGGATTGCACTATCATACCAATAATCACAACATCGATTTTTCACTTTTCTACAATAAAGTGTATGATTTCATTTACCTAACACCAACAAACGAAGTTGCTCCTGAAGGCAATGGTTTTGTTTATGCTTACGACCAGCAAGATGCAAAATTATATGGTGGAGAAGTGGCCTTAAATGTAGTGCCACTTAGCTTTTTAAAATTTCATACTGATTACTCAATGGTAATTGCCAAACAAGACGATGGTGGTAGATTACCATTTATTCCTCAGCACAAATTAAATACCAATGTGAAACTCTTTTGCAAAGGAAATAAAAGCTTTCAGGATCCATTTATGAGTATTGGTTGGAAGTATGCTTTGGAACAAAATCGCCCTGCTCAATTTGAAACAAATACATCTGCCTACCATCTTTTTAATGTTCAGGCGGGTACTTCTTTCAAAATTGGAAAAGTAAATACTAGTTTCTTTGCTGGAATTAGTAATCTCTTCGATAAGGTTTATACCGATCACTTATCAAGTTTAAAACCTTTAGGATTTTACAATTCAGGTAGAAATCTAAATGTGAAATTACAATTTAAGTTGTAAAATATTTAGGAGGTGGGCTACTTCAAAAAGCTCACCTCTTTAAAATTATAAACCCGTTCTTCGTCCTTTACTTTTACGCGAAGTTGTCCAAAATCGGTTATTCCTACAATCTCTCCTTCGAACTCGCCATTTTCATCTGAAAAATGATGACGCTCATTCATCCAATAAAGTACATTCAAATAGTCTTTTTCCAACATCTTCGATTTCCCATCGACCAACTGAAAATATCTTTCTTCGATAGATTCCAGAAGTTTCTCTAATTCCTGATCTAGATCAAATTCCTTATTTGTTAAAATTGCCAGAGAAGTTGGGTTCGGAGCATCCGACACAAAATTGCATTGGTTGATGTTTAATCCTAACCCACAAATACTATGACTGAGTGCAGATCCCATAATGGAATGCTCTATTAAAATTCCTGCAATTTTATCAGTTCCAACATAAATGTCATTTGGCCATTTTATCGATACATCAGCAAGATAATGCTTCAAATAATCATGAACTCCTAAAGAAATAACCATCGAAATTTGAAATTGATCAACTATCGGTAAAAATTCAGGTTTGAAAATGATACTAATGGTAAGGTTTTTGCCACTTTTACTTTCCCAAGTATTTGTTCGCTGTCCACGGCCTTTTGTCTGACTTAATGCCAAAACGACAGTTCCCGCTGACGGATTTTGCGTTTTGATTAATTCAAGAGCAAAATTATTGGTAGAATGCAATTCGTTTTTACGAATCAACAAATCAGGGGTAAATAATAATCGATTCATTGGTAAAATTTATTAATTTCAATAATCCAAAGGAATTTGAATCACTTTTAAATTGTGATCAATGACAAAATTAATCATTAGCCTGCAGAAAGGCAGCAAATTAATTGATTTTGACACATTCAAATTGAAGCTTTTAAATTATAATAAGTAACAAAATAAAAACGAATCTAGAACAAAATGAATATCTTTCTGTATATCATCTAATTACTACTCTCACTAACAGAGATTAAGATTATAGAAATCTAATTCGAAAACAAATTTTATTCGTTTGAAAAAAAATTATCTTTGTATTTAAAATATTTATATGACAAAAAAGAAGGGAAATGCAACAGAAGAACTTGTTGATGCTATTATTGAAGGATTAAAAGATAAAAAAGCAGTAGATATTGTAAAGATAGATCTTAGAAATATAGATAGTTCTGTTTGCAAATATTTTATTATTTGCCATGGAACATCCACCGCTCACGTTAGTGGTATTACCAATTCATTACCTGATTTTGTAAGAGAAAAGGTTGATGAAAAATTATGGAAAAAGGAAGGACACCAAAATTCTCAATGGATTCTTTTGGATTATGCTGATGTTGTAGTTCATGTTTTTCAAAAAGAATACAGAGATTTTTATCGTCTGGAGAGTTTATGGGCCGATGCAACAGTAACTAAAATTAAGGAAGCATAGCCAATTCAGTAAATTTTAATTAAAAAGAATGACAGAAAATAATAATCAAAATAAATCTCCTTTCCAGAAAGGAAAGAATGGCAACAACATGCTTAAACCACCAAAATTTAATGCATACTGGTTGTACGGATTAGTTGCCGTAGCAGTTATCGCTCTTAACCTTTTAAACATTGGTCAAACACCGCAAGAAATTAGTTGGCAAAAGGTGAAAAATGAAATGATTCGCAACTCTGATGTTGATCGAATTGTTGTTGTTCGTAACCTTCTTGAAGTAAATGTTTACCTTAAATCGGAAAGTCTGGATAAATATCCTGCACTATTCGAAAGTAGCTTCGATTCTCCAGCAAAAGCAGGTCCGCATTATAATTTTCCAATTGGATCTATTGAGCAATTTACTGAGCAATTAGAAAAAGCCCAAGCGAATGTTTCTGAAATGAACAGAATTGAACCTGAGTATACAAATCATGAGGATTATTTTGGAAATTTTATTGGTTGGATTTTACCCTTTGCCTTAATTATTGGAATTTGGTTCTTTGTATTTAAAAGAATGAGTAAAGGCGCCGGAGGTGGCGGCGGAGGTGGTAACATCTTCAATGTTGGTAAATCAAAAGCTAAGGTATTCGATAAAGAAAGCAATATCAATGTCAATTTTAAAGATGTTGCTGGTTTAGCAGAAGCAAAACAAGAGGTTGAGGAAATTGTAGAATTCCTTAAGCACCCTCAACGATATACAAAATTAGGTGGTAAAATCCCAAAAGGTGCTCTTTTAGTAGGCCCTCCAGGTACAGGTAAAACTTTATTGGCAAAAGCTGTTGCTGGTGAAGCAAACGTTCCATTCTTTAGCATGTCGGGTTCCGATTTTGTTGAAATGTTCGTAGGGGTTGGAGCTAGTCGTGTTCGTGATTTGTTTAAGCAAGCAAAAGAAAAATCTCCCTGTATTGTATTTATCGATGAGATTGATGCAATTGGTAGAGCTCGTGGTAAAAATCCTAACATGGGTTCTAATGATGAGCGTGAGAATACCTTAAATCAATTACTTACTGAAATGGATGGTTTTGACACCAATTCTGGAGTAATTATTTTAGCAGCAACTAACCGTGCTGATATTCTCGACCGTGCTTTGATGCGTGCAGGTCGTTTCGATCGTCAGATTCATGTTGAATTACCTGATTTGAACGAAAGAAGAGAAATTTTTGCCGTTCATTTGCGTCCATTAAAACTGGATCCACATATCGATCAGGAATTTTTAGCTAAGCAAACTCCTGGATTCTCTGGTGCAGACATCGCTAATGTTTGTAACGAATCTGCCTTGATTGCGGCTAGAAACAAAAAAGAGCAAATCGAGAAGCAAGATTTTCTGGATGCAATTGACCGTATCATTGGTGGATTGGAAAAGAAAAACAAAATCATATCTCTGCAAGAGAAAAAAACGATTGCCTATCACGAAGCAGGACATGCAACTATTTCCTGGATGTTAGAACATGCTCATCCGTTGGTGAAAGTTACCATTGTACCACGAGGAAAAGCACTTGGTGCAGCATGGTATCTTCCAGAAGAGAGAAGCATTACAACAAAAGAACAAATGTTGGATGAAATGTGCTCTACACTTGGTGGACGTGCTGCTGAAGAAATTACTTTTGCGAAAATTTCAACTGGAGCTCAAAATGACCTTGAAAAGGTTACGAAGCAAGCAATTGCTATGGTTTCTATTTTTGGGATGAGTGAAAAAGTTGGTAACGTTAGTTATTATGATTCTTCGGGACAATCTGACTATGGTTTTTCTAAACCTTACAGTGAGAAAACCGCTGAACTTATCGATGCAGAAGTTAAAATCTTAATCGATGAAAGTTACAAAAGAGCCAAACAAGTGCTTTTAGATAATATGGATAAGCACAGTAAACTTGCTGAATTACTTCTGGAACGTGAAGTAATCTTTAGTGAAGATCTAGAAGAGATCTTTGGCAAAAGAGCTTTTGGAACACCAGAAGGATTAAACGAAAAAAAGATCGATCCTAAAACGGAAGAAGAAAGCAAGAATGAAGACAATGAGACAAAAGCTGTTTAAGCTTTTATTCTCTAACCATACAAATGCTAAATTGCTGGATACATTCAGTAATTTAGCATTTTTTTTAGCCTCAACACTCCATTGAATACTGAATTTGCCATACACGAATTCGTTCAATTGTCAAAAGTGATTAAAAAATACTATTTTTGGAGGCGAATAAGTACACATAAGGATCTTGTGGCAAAAAAGCAGATTCAACTTAAATATATTTCAAGTGGGGAACTTTATCAAGAGAACATTTTCAGGAGCCATATTTGTAGTCATTTTAATTTCAGGAATTTGTTTCCATCCAATTGGTTTTCTGGCTGTTTTTCTTGGAATTTCACTAATGGGGACTTATGAATTTTACAAATTGATTCGCAAAACGGAAGCTTCTCCACAAATTACATTAGGATTAATTTCGGCAGGATTACTATTTCTCTCTTGTTATGCTAGCGCTCATCTCAATATCAAAAGTGTTTTTTTACTATTCACCTTTAGTCTAGTATTACTTCCGATTATTGAAATGTATCGAAAAAAAGAGAAACCTTTTACCAATATTGCATTTACAATTATGGGTTTATGCTATGTGGCTCTTCCCTTTTCTCTTCTCAACTACTTAGCTTTTCCTTTTAACGAACTACAATTTCACTATGAAATCGTTTTGGGCGTATTTGTAATGATATGGGCAAATGATACCGGAGCATATATAGTTGGTGTTAATTTTGGTAAAAACAGATTGTTTGAAAGAATTTCACCAAAAAAATCTTGGGAAGGAAGCATAGGAGGTGCAATTGTTACTTTGCTAATAGCATGGGCTATTTCACAATTCTTTATGGATTTAAATCTAATTCAATGGTTAATCACTGGAGTTATTGTTGTAATATTTGGTTCTCTAGGTGATTTAGTTGAGTCTTTATTCAAAAGAAGTATTAACATTAAAGATTCAGGCACCATTCTTCCTGGACATGGCGGTATACTTGATCGTTTTGATGCAATCTTATTGGTATCTCCAGTAGTTTTTATCTTTTTACAAATCATTCAAGAGTTCTGGAAGTAAATTGAATTGCTAGCGGTTTTAATCATCCATTACTAAAAAAGCAATTCAGAATTCTTAGCTCACGCTCAAAAAATCTTTTTTAATTTCTCTCCTCTTAATTTTTATCGTCTGATCTATAAAAAATCGTAACTTCATGTTCGCGAGTCTGCAACTGTATGTTGTAGCATATCAACTCAAATAAAACAAGCATGGATTTACATATTAAAGATCAACTTTTTGTGGTTTGCGGTGCCACTTCTGGATTCGGAAATGCCATATTAAACAACCTCATTGGCGATGGAGCAAAGGTAATTGCAATAGCACGTGGGCAAGAACAATTGGATAAGTTAATACAAGCTCACCCAAACTCTATAGAAGTCCTATGCGGTGATATTACCCTATCGGAAACCATTCAACTGTTATTGGATAAAATAGGCAACAGAAAGCTATCTGGAGCATTTATAAATGCAGGTGGTCCGCCGGCAATGAAAACCCTTGAAACAAAATTAGACGATTGGGACAACGCTTATCATCAGCTCTTACGTTGGAAAGTGGAATTGACTCAAGCATTGGTTCCATTAATGATGAAAGAAAAGTATGGACGAATGGTTTTTCTAGAAAGTGCTTCGGTGAAACAACCCATTGACAATTTGGTATTAAGTACCTCGCTAAGACTTTCAGTAGTAGGTTTTATTAAAACGCTTTCACAGGAAATAGCTGAATCGGGTGTTACGCTTAACATTGTTGGCCCAGGATATCACGAAACACCTGCAATTAATCGATTGTTGGATAAAAAAGCCGAACAAGAAAATATTA
This sequence comes from Labilibaculum sp., assembly GCA_016342745.1. Classification (GTDB taxonomy): domain Bacteria; phylum Bacteroidota; class Bacteroidia; order Bacteroidales; family Marinifilaceae; genus Paralabilibaculum; species Paralabilibaculum antarcticum. The sequence continues at coordinate 259,131 of JAEINT010000001.1, read as the reverse complement.
GTTCAGAAGAAGCTAAGAATAAAATTGCTTCTGGAATTAAAATGAAACGAATGGGAAACCCAGAAGATTTAGGACAGTTAGCAACTTGGTTGCTCGCTCCGTCCTCTGGTTATATAACGGGACAAACCATTAGTGTAGATGGTGGGCAAATTTTAGGAATTCACGGCTAATTAGAATACAATCCCAAAGCGTCAATTTCTTTGGGATTTCTCTTTTTACCTCCTCTTACGGAACCAAGTTTGCACTTTTCTTCTTTGAATAGATACTTTAAGTTTAGTTCTCTTTACAAAAACAATTGCTTTCCGATTAAATTTCTGTTTTAGTGTTAATCTTTCCGAAAGAATAAAGTTATTTAACACTTGTGCAAATTCAGGTGTTCGCAAATAACCATACGACTTATGAGGGTTTGAAATTTTATTGATTTGATAGTTATTCTCAACTAGGTAATCAATTGGCTTTACACCAAATCTATTCTCCTTAAAATCATCACCTAATTCATAATTAAGGGCAACCTTATCCAGAATATCAGCAAAATTATACCAGCTTTTTACATTGGGTGGAGTTGCAATCAATGTACCTCCGTTATTACGAACACGTTGCTCATCTGCAAATTTACTAACAACTATAGGCAATCCTAGTGGAGAACCTATCGTAACAAAAGTATGAATTTGAATATGATTAGCTAAAAAACTAAGTACATCGAAAGCAATAATTGAGCCCATTGAATGAGCAATCAACATGATATCGTCCCCTTTGTACTTTTCCAAAACCTTTAATAATCGCAGTCGAATCGATTCTTTAATTTTGTTAGCTGATTCTTCATTTGATTCACTCTCCTCCTGATAATAAGTCTGGAGATCCTGAAAATAGTTTCCTAATATGACATCCGTAATAAAAGAATAATTCAAGCTAAAGTCTTCATTCAAAAGGAACTTATTCAACTGTCTATTCACAAAATTCACAACCTTCTTTCTTGTATCATGATTTTCCCTCACGAATAGCTTTGGTCGTCTAACATAAATTTCATCTAAATAGTAAGGACTGTCCTCATTTTTTTCGAACTGATTTAGTGGCTGATCGTGAAGAATATCTGCCCAATAAACCATTTCATACTTCGGTAAGTTTGCTTTGTAATTGTTGCTTTTTAAACCTTCAATCATAGCACGCTCCCACCACCGTTCCAGTAAGTTCTTTGGAGGTTTGTTTCCTAAACCATGAATTTCAATAATCACATTTGCCATAGCGCGCAGAAGCTATTTAAAAGAGTAAGACAATGAAAATACATTAGAATATTTTGCCACAGATTGGTCTCCAATATCAGTTAATGCATAATCTAAACGAAAGTTTTTGTAATTGATTCCTAAGCCTAAGTTTGGCTGAAAGGTCCAACTAGTACTTGTATCGAAATCTGTTTCCTCCTGAAAGTTACTTACGCCTGCACGCAGGTAAATCAGATTTTTAAAAGAAGCTTCAAATCCCATGTGAGGATCGATACTAATTGGATCAGCCTGCACCAATACATTTCGTTTTCCATCGAATGTTAAATCAGCATCAAATTCCGCTAGCAAAGAAAATTTATCTGATATCGGGAATTCTCTACTAACAGCTAAAATCAGTCTTGGCAAAGTCAATTCTGTAGAATTTGTAGGAATCTCATTTCCTGTCAACTCAAAAACCTCTTTCAAGTCTCCAGTCTTAAAAACCCAGGCATTAAAAGTACTGGTAGCATCGCGTAGAACAGCTCCCATCGTCCACTTCTCTTTTCTGTATGTTCCCGCAATATCAAAACCAAAACCATAGGCCGAAGCAAAATCACCAGTATGCCTATAAATTAACTTTATATTTCCTCCAATACTCAATCCTTCAATAGCTGTTTTTCGCGAATAAGAAACTAAAAAAGCATAATCAGCTGCAGAAAATGTCGTCACTAAATCGTAACGAATGTTTCCATCCTTATCAATCAACTCTAAAGTATTGGGAATATCATCAACTCCATAACGAATTAGACTCAAGCCGATCGCACTTTTCTCGTTAATTTTCATGCCAAACCCTAAATAGTCGAAAGCAGATAAGCCTCCAAAATACTCCGCATGCATCAAAGAAACATCAAATTTTGATTTTAATTCGACCAAATTAGCGGGATTCCAATAGGCCGACTCAACCCCTTTTTGTGAAGCCACCGTTGCATTTCCCATTCCAAAAGACCTTGCTCCAACTCCAATTGACAGAAATTCGTTACTGTATGTAGGTGCCGATGTTTGGCCAAACAAATTACTGGTAAGGCACAAACAGATTAAACTGACTATTATTCGTGATAAAAATTTCTTTTTCATGGAAAGGTAAAAATAGTATGCTTTTTTTAAACTTATGCATAGTAGCGCTAGAAATACTTCGTTTCGGAAAATTCCCTTATTTTTGTGCCATACTTTACAAAAATAAAATTCATGTCAGAAGCTAAAGGATTCGTTAAACACATTCCAAATACAATTACTTGTTTAAATTTATTTTGTGGTTGCTCAGCCGCATTAATGGCCATGGAAGGATATCTTGTTTGGGCATCTTTCCTAGTTATATTAGCCGCAGTTTTTGATTTTATGGATGGATTAGCTGCTCGAGTTTTAAAGGCGTATTCTCCTATGGGAAAAGAACTAGATTCATTAGCTGATATGGTTAGCTTCGGTTTTGTTCCAGGCGTAATTGCCTTAGCTTATTTAAAAGGAGCAATTCTTGGAAGTGCTTCCGCAAATTTTGTTCCTGCCGAACTTAGCTGCTCACAATTGGCTATTTTATTGTCGGCCTTTATCATTCCGATCTTTTCAGCCTTACGATTGGCAAAATTTAATGTAGACACAAGACAAACCACATCCTTTATAGGAGTTAATACCCCTATGAATGCTATGTTCTGGGCTTCATTTGCGCTAATATTTCATTTTGGAGATTATCCAAAAATTGAAGCATTGGCTAACAATCCTACCGTTTTAATTATTGCAATAATTGTGACCTCTCTTTTACTAGTTTCAGAAATCCCGATGTTTGCATTAAAGGTGAAAAGCTTAGCATGGAAAGAAAATAAAATCCGTTACCTATTTTTAATAAGCTTATTGGTACTTGCCATTCTTTTAAAATGGTTAGTGGTTCCTTTGATTATTTTCGTTTATCTATTCTTTTCTATAATTGATAACCTAATCAGTAAAAAATAAAACAATACACTTTACAGATATAAAAAAGAAGGCTAAGAATGTATTAAACATCTTAGCCTTCTTTTTTTTATTTTTCCGTTTTGTTACATCTATTTGTTTCACTTTGCGAATTAAAATATTTCTCATAAAAGAGATACGATCCCCATAAGCAAAGTCCTGCTCCAATAAAAAGACCTATTCTTTCACCTGTTCCAATATTAAATAGCTCTGAAAAATTTGTTACTTCGCTATATTTAACTGTCAAATAAAAAGCAATACCATTGTTAACTGCATGTATTAAAATACACAACCAAAGAGATTTAGTTTTCCAATACAAATATCCTATTACCATACCTGCGATCATTGCCGTTACAAATTGCCAAGGATTTAAATGTATCACACCAAAAAATACTGATGACCAAATAATAGCCTTCCATGGAGAATAGTTTCGCAACAATCCATTCAAAACAATTCCGCGCAATAAAATTTCTTCCAAAATAGGAGCCGCAATTACAATCGTGATAAAACCCCATATATTAGGCTGTAAAAATTCTTTAAACACATCAACAAGCCAATCTGGCATTGGTACCCAACTTGCAATTTCTGAATGAATAACTACTAAGCTGATCGTCATAATTAGAACAACAGGCAAAATAGCTAATGGAAATCCTTTAAATTGAATTGTGCTATCATTTTTAGGATTTTTCTTCCACCAAGAACGAGTAATAAAAATCAGAATAACTATCGGAATTGAATAGTTTAGAAGATGAAATGGCCCCTGCTGAATATCCGGATAAAACATACCAATTATGCCAAGTGGCATTGCATAACATATTGTTACCAATATAAGTAAACCGAATATTCCCCAGCCCTGTTTTATACTAGGGTAAGCCATTTTTGCTTCTTTCGATTGCTGACTTGGCTCTGCTACTGTTTCTGTTGTAATTTGATTCATTTTTCTGAAATATTATTTACTTTTTTTATTACAACCTGTGAGCCCATTGTCTTAATCATTTGACTATAGAATTCGCTTAAGTCACCATAATACTCTTTTGAAAATGATTCTATATTTATTGAAAACGTGGTTCGAATACTAAGTTCGTTCCCACTCTTTTTTGATGTAAGCATAAATTCTCCCGCTCCTTGATTCAAGACATATTTCTCACCTTTTGGATAATCCTCGAACTCATACCCTTCTGGAAGAATAAACTTTATTATATAAGTTTTGGATCTAGGATAATTATAGTCAATCCTGTATTGTCTAGATTCTTTTAAAAATGGATTTTTCAGATCTTGTTCATTGAATAAATTGAAATACGTAAAATCACTATATTCATCTAAACCACTTTCTAAATTCAAATCACACTTCATTTGTAATGAAAGGCTTACTTTTTTTTCATTTTTAAATTTTAGCGAATCTTTATTAAAATCACACTTTTCTAAATCAAAAAAATCTGACATCCATGACTCCGCGCCATCTTCAGATAATTTCTCACGGCTTTTCGATGCTAAATATCCTAATTCCTGTATTTTAAAATTACAAATAGGATCCTCTAAATCCGAATAATCATAGGTTATTGATATTTGTTGATAATTCTTTTTATTAGGAGTAATTTTTGCCCAGTATGGCTTTTCTTTGCGCAATACAAAAGCATGATAATTCAAATCCTTTTCGGCAATCAGATTGTAAGGGCGATATGGTGAAGTTGCATTTAAAAAATGCTGTTTACCATACAATTCAACACAAGCAAGAACCTGATCGAATTGACTCAGTAATGGATAAGCTTTTTGAATTAATCCTCTTGTATTAGATCTGGCTAAAGCCGGATTGCACTCAAAACCTGCATTTCTTAACAATAAAACGAGCAAATAATTAATTTCTGAATTACTCCCAACTTTCTCCTCTAATAAATTAGGTGGCGACTTTTCGGGATAGATTCGATACTTGCCATTCCATTTTACACTAGTTCTTACAAAATCATAAATCTTTTCGAGTTTTTCCCAATTGTTTTCGCTTCCATCCAAAATTGTTTCCAATTGCTTTTTTGCAAAGTTTGAACGTCCCAGATAATTCACTTTTTCGATATATTCTTTGGCAAGTGCCTCATAGGTTGTCATGGAATTTACAAATATTGGCGTACCACCTAAAGAATTTTTATCTTTTGTATAATAACCAGCCAATTGAAAACGCAATTGTTCTATAAAATCATGATAATTATTAACATACGATTCTTCTTGTATAGAAGGCATATTGGTCAAAACCCATTCATTATCCTTGGGTTCTGCGTATTTTACTTGTATCCTATTCCCAAACATCACCATATTATAGCGAAATGTCTCAGGCATATTCACCCTTATAGAACTATGTAATGTCGGTATTTCACCTTGAAAATACCATGTATCTAGATAAGAGTAAAATTGAGAATTTGTTGTGTATTTGTATTCAATTATTGATCCCACCTTCACATCAGGCATAGAAAATCGAACTTCACCATAATTTTCATTAACATCAACATCAAAAATTGAGCTGTTCTCGACCTTTACAATCTCTTGTTTTCCTCCAGCATTCAAATTAATTGTTTGCGCTTTTACCTTCGTAATATTTTCTATATTATTATTCCTATAATAGGATAATTCAACATTACCTTGATTAATACCTTCCTCTTTTAATATTTTTATTCGGACATGGTAAGAATAAGCGATGACAGAATAACTGAGGTTTACAGTACAAGTTCTACTTAGTATAACTGCTGAAGCTTCCTTTTCATAAGAGCATTCTTTTAAAGCAAATTCATCCTTAGACACTTTCCCAAACTTGATTCCTTTGGCATTAGACGAACTTATTGCTAAAAGTATGAAAGCGATTAGTAATAATGATTGTTTTAATTTTTTCATAAATATAGGATTAGGCGCTTCAAATTAACAAAATATATTAATATCGTAAATTAAAGCATTCAATATTTATCAAAAATTAACTCAAGACTACTTATATAGATTTATTACAAAGAAAATGGTTCTTATGCTCAACAAAAAAGGCTAAGATGTTCAACACATTCTTAGCCTTTCATATCTATAATTTTACAAGTGCTATCGATTCATCACTTTATTTTGTTTTAGAATAGCTTCTTTATGAATCATTCGTAATAACTGAGTTGTGAACTTTTCAGATAAGCCAAGAGATTTCCCCAACTCAACACCTTTTTCTCGCACCTTTTCCCATCGTTCCAATTGCAGAATTGTCATATTTTTTTGCGATTTGTATTCGCCTATTTCTTCCACAATATTCATACGTTGAGCTAACAATTCTATTAACTGAGCATCTACTGAATCAATTTGATTTCTGTACTGTTCCAATTGGTTTTCACCTAAATCATCAATAGAATTTAAACGACATACCAAACCTCTTAGAACTTCATCCAATTCAGCTGGACTTAATGTTTCTTCCAGTTCACTTAATGCTTCTGTCGGATTAAAATGGCTTTCAATCATTAAGCCGTCCATATTTAAATCCAAAGCTTTTTGTGCCATCTCAGAAACATACTTATTCCCTCCCGCAATATGACTCGGATCACAAATTATTGGAAGATTATGAAATCGTGATTTTAATTCAATAGGAATTTCCCATTTAGGGATATTACGAAGTCTTGTTTTCTCGAATGGATAGAATCCTCTGTGAATAGCAGCCAAACGCGAAATACCAGCCTTGTTAATTGTTTCTAATGCTTCAATCCACAAATTAATGTCGGGATTTATTGGATTCTTTACCATTACAGGAACGTTCATCCCATGCAAAGCACTAGCCAATTCCTGAACTGAAAATGGATTAGAGCTAGTTCTTGCACCAACCCATAAAATATCAACATTATGCCTTAAACACATTTCAACATGCTTTGGTGATGCCACCTCAACCATGGTAAGTAAACCCGTTTCTTGCTTTACTTGATTCAGCCATTGCAAAATATCTAAACCTCTGTCTCCAAAAGTTTTAGTTGCAGTTTGCGGTTTCCAAACCCCAGCTCTAAATATTTTTACCTGATCAACTTTTTTAAGTTCTCTGGCAGTATTCAACAACTGTTCTTCAGACTCTACGACAGAAGGACCACTTATCACTATTGGTCTTGTATCCAACTTCTTAAACCAAGTATTCATTGGTTTACAATTCTCCAATCCGCTCATATTTTCAATTTAAGGCTGTCCAATACCAAAGCTGATATTAGTCGCACAAAAATACACTTTTAAATGACACTGGAAAATGCTTAAAAACAAATGAAATAAAAACCCTAATTATCAGGGCAATTAAAGTTACCATTCAATTTTTTACATGATCTATTTCCCATCCAAATTAAAAAAAACATGTGAAAAATTTCACTCAATTTAGAAGCCTAAAATGGCAATAAGACAATAAAATATGAAGTTTTTGTTTGAGAAAAGCATATCCTAATAGATTGTTTTTATGAGCTAATCTAAAAAATCTATAAACATTTAATCTGCAAACACTTACCAAGAACAAAACCATATCAAATATTGACAGGAACAGCTTGATTTTAAAAGGAATCCTCATTTCAAAATTCTTTAATCTATTCAAACCAAATGGTATTTCACAAAATATTTACAAAATCACCAATCTCACAATAAAACCAGATTATCACACACACAATCAACTCCTTAGACAACCACAACAAAACAAAAACTCAAATAGAAAGAATATCAAGCACTTCTGACGATAATTTCAACTAGCTTATCAAATGAAATTATTTATTTATATTTGAATTAATACGCAAACGTATGTGAAACATAAAAGAACTAAACTTACAGATCCTTAAACTAGTAAACACAAGGAATTAAGTTTGTTATTTAGAATCATTTTAAAGAGCATTGTTTCGTATGTAAAACTGCTATCTTAGGTGTAAAAAGAAAGCTCTTAAACAGAAAAACTAACCTAATACATAATGAAAGAAGAAGCATCAAACAACAGTAGACGAAAATTCCTAAAAAGTGTTGGTATTTCCGTTGGAGCTGCCGGTGTTGTTAGTGGCTTTTCTCTTCTTGGGGCTGCAAAAGCTGCAGCGCAAGAACCAGGTGAGAAAGTTAATCTACTAACACAGGATGGACAATTGGTACAAGTTGATAAAAACCAACTTCGCCCTACAGTAAACGAACCTCTAACTGAATTGCAAAAAAGAGGCCGTGAAGGAATTCCTGGTAAATCATTCGTGATGGTTATCGATTTAAGCAAGTGTCGAAATGCTCGTAAATGTATGGATGCATGTCAAAATCACCATCAGCTTAGAGCCGACCAACACCATATTAATGTTCTTCAAATGCAGGATGCAGAGCATACTGCTCCATATTTCATGCCTAAACCTTGTCAGCATTGCGACAATCCTCCATGTACTAAAGTTTGCCCAGTTGATGCAACTTTTAAGCGCCAGGATGGTATTGTACTAATCGACAATGAAAGATGTATCGGTTGTCGTTTCTGTATTGCTGCTTGCCCATATTCAGCTCGTATTTTCCAATGGACTGAACCAAAAGATGCTGAAAAATATAAAGATCTTACCTATAATATTGAAGCCAATGTTCCACAGAAAAAAGGAACCGTTAGCAAATGTTTATTTAGTGCAGACCGTCTTCGTGAGGATAAATTACCTTCATGTGTTTCGGCTTGTCCAAATGGCGTGTACTACTTTGGTGATCGAAACGAAGATGCAGTTACCAACGGAACTTCCGGAGAAACTGTTCGCTTCAGTAAATTGATTGAGGACAATGCAGGTTATACCTTAATGGAAGAATTAGGTACCAAACCAAGAGTGTACTATTTGCCTCCAAAGAATAGAGCTTTTGAATTTAATGGAGACCTGTTAAACGAAGAAAACCTTCATTAAAAATAGTTTTCAAATCAATTTTATAATAATCAGATTTTATTTGCCAAAAATAATTTAATCTTATGAATGACTTACCTGAACAGAAAGACACGACTCTTTCGTTTGAAAAAATAAAAGAAGACATTCTGCGTCCAATGCAAAACCATAAAGGATTAGAACTTTGGATTGTTTTCCTAGTAACTGTTATCGGAGTTTGTGCTTGGGCCTATTACGTGCAGTTACGTGATGGTTTAGGCGTTACCGGTATGCGTGATTACGTATCCTGGGGCCTTTACATCGCTAACTTTGTATTTTTTGTTGCCGTTAGTTTGGTTGGAATGCTCATCTCCTCGATTCTTGGCTTACTCAAAATCGATTGGATTACGCCCATTTCACGTATTGCAGAAATAGTTGCTGTCGCTTTTGTTGCAGTAGCTGGATTAGTAATTGTATTGGATATGGGTCGTCCTGACAGAGTTTTAAATGTAATGATACACGGACGTTTTCAATCGCCAATTCTTTGGGATGTAACAGTAATTACGACTTATCTTACCATCAGTGTTTTATTACTGATTTTACCGATGATTCCAGATTTAGCGATCTGTAAAAATGAATTAAAGAAAGCCTCTCCTATTATGAAGAAGCTTTATAATATTCTTTCATTCGGATACATCAATACACCTAACCAACACAAGCATCTGCATAAAATGATTAGAACCTTAATGGTACTAATTGTTCCTGTTGGTTTGGCAATTCACACAGTAACATCATGGCTTTTCGCATCCACATTACGAAATGGTTGGGATACCACAATTCTAGGACCTTACTTTGTTGCAGGTGCATTTGTTGCAGGAGCAGCGGCCTTAATTGTGGCAATGTATTTCTTTAGAGTAAACTATAAACTACATGATTACATTACTGATGTACAGTTCGATAAAATGGGGAAATTGATGGTTGCTGTTTGTTTGGTATACCTTTACTTCAACCTGAATGAATTTTTAGTTCCTGGTTACAAAATGAAAACTGGCGACGGCATTCACTTAAAAGAACTATTTACAGGGCACTGGGCGATCCTTTTTTGGTCTTCTCAATTATTTGGCAACATCATTCCAGTTATTCTTTTGGTGACCAAAAAATTCAGAAAACCATTACCGATAATGATCATTTCATTATTTATTTTGGCTGGAGCTTGGGTTAAAAGATATGTAATTGTTATTCCAACACTACTTCATCCACACTTACCAATTCAGAATGTACCTGAAAATTTTGTACACTATTATCCTTCTGCAATTGAAATTTCAGTAACCGTATTAAGTTTTGCTTTGGCACTACTAATCATTACTGTTTTATCTAAAATTTTCCCGGTTGTTCCGATTTGTGAAACTGCCGATGCTAAAGGAATTGATTACAAAATTGAAGCCTAAAAAATACGAACAATGAAAAATGCTATCAAAATAATTGCCAGCCTGTTTCTTATTGTTGCCTTTACAACAACCGTTGTTAAAGCAGAAGATTGGGCTGTACCTAATTCTTCAAAAAAGAAACAAAATCCTTACGAGGCTAGCACTAAAAATATCAGTTCAGGTAAAAAGATTTATAATATCAATTGTAAATCATGCCACGGTGATGCTACCATGGGCAATATGTTACCGCTTCAACCTGTAGCTCCATCCGATTTAGGATCACAGGCTTTTTTAGTACAGTCTGATGGTGAGATTTATTACAAAATAAACAAAGGAAGAGCTGCAATGCCAACCTTTGAGAAAACCTTAAGCGACGAAGCCAAATGGATGGTAGTTACTTACCTGCGATCTTTCGATAAGAATAAGAAAGCAAGTAAACAAGTTGCTGAAATTAAAAATCCTGAAGTTACTGATGTAAAACTTGTTTTGGATATTAACCAAGAAGACAAAAAAGTTGCTGCCAACTTAACTGGTCTTACTAAAAAAGGGGATCGTGTTGCATTGCAAGGAATCGAACTTAGTATAAAAGTTAAAAGAAGCTTTGGTTATTTAGATGTTTCGGGCGATGATGCTTTTACAGATGATAAAGGTAATGTGGAAATTAATTTTCCAGCAGATTTACCTGGAGACAGAGAAGGTCATGTAAACTTATTGGTTAAAGTTACTGATGACGCATACTATGGCGAACTTGCTGTTGATCGAATTGCGACTTTAGGCGTACCAACAGATCCAGTAAATCCATTAGACGAAAGAGCTATGTGGGGAACCAGAGCAAATGCTCCAATATGGATTATTGTGAGTTATGCAGGTGGTGTAATTGGTATTTGGGGTATCATCTTTTTGGTATTGTTCCAATTAATTCAATTGCCTAAACTAGCTAAAAATAAAGAGTAGCGTTTACTGAGAATCATCCTCTTTTTTCTTCTTCGACGGACCACCAATTTTATACATGAGGTATCCAATTCCAGCAAGAAAATGAAGAGCGGTTATTCCGGCAATAAGGTAAATAAGACTTGAATCATTATTCATATCTGATCATATAAGACTGTGAAGTCTGCAAGTTGATGAAAATGCAGGAAGAATCAAAAAAATACATCTGTATACACTGTGGCGACGACTGTGGTTCTCATCCCGTAATGTGGGATGATAAACCATTTTGTTGCAATGGTTGCTCTACGGTATATCAAATTCTGCACGAAAATGAGCTTTGTAATTACTACGATTTTGAGTCTAACCCAGGTATTAAAATTGAAACTGGCAAATACAAGGAAAAATTTGCCTTTCTAGATGATGAAGAAATTTCAGAACAACTTTACGAATTCTCTGAAGGAAACATCAAAAAAGTAAGTTTGTACATTCCTAGTATCCATTGCAGTTCATGCATTTGGCTATTGGAACATTTAAGCATACTTAATAAAGGAGTCATTAAATCGATGGTGAATTTCGTTAAAAAAGAAGTTGCCATTACTTTTAATTCCGATGAAATAAGCATTCGTGATTTGGCGCAATTGCTTTCTTCCATTCATTACATTCCTGAAATTACTTTAGACAAACTACAGTTAAAAGAAAACGAAGACGCAAATAAAAAGCTTCTTTATAAAATCGGCATTGCCGGATTTTGCTTTGGTAATATCATGCTTTTGAGTTTACCTGAATATGTTCCAGGTAGTGAATATTTAGAAAATCATTTCAAAGAGTTCTTTGGCATGATGAATTTTCTACTTGTACTTCCTGTCTTTTTCTATAGTGGTAATGATTATTTAAAATCAGCTGTAAAAGCAATAAAACATCGTTTTATTAACATTGATGTACCTATTTCTTTAGGAATCTTAATGCTATTTATTCAAAGTAGTATTGAAATTTTTACAGGAAGTGGTTCTGGATACATGGATTCCTTAACGGGATTAATCTTTTTCTTACTGATTGGAAAATGGTATCAGAATAGAACCTATCAAGCCTTATCTTTTGAACGCGATTACCGATCCTATTTCCCAGTTGCAGTAAGCAAAATGGAAAAAGGAATTGAGGTGAGCACACCTATTGAAAAATTGGAAAAAGGTGATATTATTCTTATTCGTAATCAGGAATTAATTCCTGCTGATAGTATTTTAACGAAGGGAGAAGCACAAATCGACTACAGTTTTGTAACTGGAGAATCTAAGCCTGTTTTTAAAGAAAGTGGCGATCATATTTTTGCTGGTGGGAAGCAAATGGGAAGTGCCATTGAATTAACAATCGAGAAAGATGTAATTCAGAGTCGCTTAACTCAATTATGGAACCAATTCGAAGATGAAAATACATCAGGCACCAAACTGAACTCTTTAATCGACAAAATCAGTAAATACTTCACTTTTGTAATTATTGCCATTGGAATATTTGCAGGTATATATTGGCTTTTGAACGATTCAACAAAAGCCGTATTTGCTTTTACTTCGGTTTTAATAGTTGCTTGTCCGTGTGCATTGGCGCTATCTGCTCCTTTCGCATTAGGGAATACAATGCGACTGATGGGACGATTGGGAATCTATCTGAAAAGCTCGGATGTTGTCGAAAAATTAAATTCGATAACTACCATTGTATTTGATAAAACAGGTACCATTACACAAGCTGATGAAGTTAAAGTTAGCTTTAATGGAGAAGAGTTATCAGAAGAAGATATCATCGCAATTAAATCCTTAACCAGACATTCAACTCATATTTTAAGTGCAACCTTATACGATCATTTTAAAAGTATTTTTCCAGTTACCGTAAGCGATTACAAAGAATTACCATCAATGGGAATTTCTGGTATCGTTTCTGGTCGTGAAATTAAACTAGGATCAGCTAAATATATCCATGAAGGAAAAACAGAAACGAGTTCTTTAAATACCGAAGTTTATCTTTCGGTAGATGGAAAAATAAAAGGCCATTTTGAATTGAGCAATCAATATCGTGTTGGACTAAACAAATTGATATCTGACTTATCTCCCAAATTTGATTTGCATGTTCTATCAGGTGATAATGATTCGGAAATGGAGAACTTGAAAAATATTTTTCCTAAAGAATCTACCATTAAGTTCTTTCAATCTCCTAATGACAAGTTAAGCTACATCAACAATTTAAAAGCCAATAATAAATCTGTTTTGATGATTGGCGATGGCTTAAATGATGCTGGTGCCTTAAAGTCTAGTGATGTTGGAATTTCTATTGCTGATGACATTTACCATTTTTCTCCTGCTTGCGATGCAATATTAGAGGCATCAAAATTTCAGCAGCTGCAATCTTATCTTAAAATTTCAGCAAAAAGTATTCTAATTGTAAAGTTGAGTTTTGCACTCTCCTTTTTATATAATATTGTTGGATTGTATTTCGCTGTACAAGGGGTTTTATCTCCTATTGTAGCTGCTTTACTTATGCCAATAAGTTCTATTTCTGTTGTAGCATTTGCTACTTTTGCAACCAATTATATTGCTAGCAATAAAGAGAAAAATAATAATTCAGTAAACGAATCGAAAATTGATAGTGACAAAGCCGTCTCTTCAGTAAAAAAATCGGTTCAATTAAATTAATATAAATGAGTGTATTGTTTGTTTTAATCGGTGTAAGCATGCTTGTAGCAGGAGGTTTCCTTGTCGGATTCCTTTGGGCGGTAAAGAAAGGACAATACGATGATTCTTATTCTCCTTCGGTTCGAATTTTATTTGACGATATGGAAAAAGAAGAACAAAAGGAAGAATTAGAAAAAACTAAAGAAGAAAAAAACAACTAAGAAGAACCATAAATCTTTATTTAATGGAAACACAACACTTTTCGTACGATAACAAAATCGTGAAATTTTTCGCCTACGCCACCATAATTTGGGGAGTAGTTGGAATGTTGGTAGGGCTTTTAGCTGCGCTACAATTAGCATTCCCGATTTTTAATTTCAAACTGGCTTATACCACTTTTGGTAGAATTCGCCCAATTCATACAAATGCAGTGATTTTTGCTTTTGTTGGGAACGGTATATTTACCGCAGTTTATTACTCATTACAACGCCTGCTTAAAGCAAGAATGTTTAATGATAAATTAAGCTGGGTTCATTTCTGGGGATGGCAAGCAATTATTGTTTCTGCAGCAATTACTTTTGTTTTGGGTATCACAACAAGTAAAGAATACGCTGAGCTTGAGTGGCCAATAGATATCGCGATTACAATCATTTGGGTTGTATTTGGCTGGAATATGTTCGGAACTATTTTAAGACGAAGAGCAGATCACTTGTATGTTGCCATTTGGTTCTACATCGCAACTTTTGTAACTGTTGCGGTTCTTCATATTGGTAACTCTATTGCCTTGCCATACAGTTGGATTCAATCATACCCTGTTTATGCTGGTGTTCAAGATGCTTTGGTACAATGGTGGTACGGACACAATGCGGTTGCATTCTTCCTTACAACGCCTTACTTAGGATTGATGTACTACTTTTTACCAAAAGCAGCTAATCGTCCTGTATACTCCTATCGTTTATCGATTATTCACTTTTGGGCATTAGTTTTCCTATATATTTGGGCTGGACCTCATCACCTTCTTTATACTTCTTTACCAGATTGGGCTCAATCATTAGGTGTTGTTTTCTCAATTATGCTTCTTGCTCCATCTTGGGGAGGTATGTTTAACGGCTTGTTAACACTTCGTGGTGCATGGGATAAAGTTCGTGACAGTGCAACCTTAAAGTTTATGGTTGTAGCAGTAACCTGTTATGGTATGTCAACTTTCGAGGGACCAATGATGTCTCTTAAATGGGTGAATGCATTAACTCACTATACCGACTGGACAATTGCTCACGTTCATATTGGTGCTATGGGATGGAATGGTTTCCTAACTTTTGGTATGCTTTACTATCTATTCCCAAAAATGTGGAATACAAAATTATATTCTGAGAAATTAGCCAATGCACACTTCTGGATTGGAACATTAGGTATGATTTTTTATGCTCTTCCATTGTATTGGGGTGCAATCGTTCAAACTTTAATGTGGAAAGAATTTACACCAGACGGATTGTTAGCTTACCCTAACTTTTTAGAGACAATTACTCAGATTTTACCAATGTATCACGCCAGAGTGTTTGGTGGTCTACTTTATTTCTCTGGTTTATTCTTAATGGTTTATAACTTGTTAAAAACAGCTGCTTCAGGTAAGTGTGTTGACAATGAAGAAGCTTCGGCTCCTGCAATTGTTACAGACACTAAACGTAGTAAGAGTGAAGGCTTACACCGTTGGTTAGAAAGAAAGCCTATTCAGTTTATGATTTTAGCTACTGTTGCAATCTTAATTGGTGGTGCATTCGAAATTGTTCCAACCTACCTGATTAAATCAAACATTCCTACTATCGAAAGTGTGAAACCATATACTCCACTTGAACTTCAAGGAAGAGATATTTATATCCGTGAAGGCTGTAATACATGTCACACACAGATGGTTCGCCCTTTCCGTTCAGAAACTGAACGTTATGGAGAGTATTCAAAAGCTGGTGAATCTGTATACAATCATCCGCACTTGTGGGGATCGAAACGTACTGGTCCAGACTTGGCTCGCTCAGGTGTTCCTGGAGGTAAAATGTACAAAACTAATGTGTGGCATTTCAATCACATGCTTGATCCTCAAAAAATGAACAAGCAATCCATCATGCCAGCATATCCTTGGCTGATAAAAGATCAGTTGAAAACTTCTAATACAGGAGCAAAAATTAGAGCCATGACAAGCTTAGGTGTTCCTTATCCAGAAGGATATGATCAAATTGCCAACGATGATTTAAAGAAACAAGCAGAAGAAATTGCTGCTGATCTGAAAAAATCAGGTATTGAGGTTGCAAGTGACAAGGAAATTTTAGCTCTTATTGCTTACCTACAACGTTTAGGTAGAGATATATCTGTAGAACAATAGAAATTGAGCAAATGAGAGAAAAGTGAAAAATCACTTCTCTCTCATAGCTAAATAAGAAATACATGAAAATAGTAAGTCATTATTTACAAGGTATTGCTGATGTTGGTTTTTTTCCAAGCATCTCATTACTTATCTTCTTTCTGTTTTTTGCCGGAATGCTTTGGTGGACTTTCAAAAAAAGTAACAAAACATTCTTTACCGAAATGGAAAGTTATGCTCTTGACGATGATGGAACAGCATCATCTTCGGAAGCCAACGAATAAAAATGCCCCTAAATCACGATAAAATGGAGAAAAAAGATAAATTCTTAGAAGAACACGAGCACCTAATCAGTGATCATGACTATGATGGAATTAGAGAATTAAACAACCCAATGCCAACTTGGTGGCGTTACCTTTTCTATGTAACGATTGTTTTCTCGGCAATTTATATGTTTCGTTATCACGTATTTGGTGACGACTTACAAATAGATGAGTACAACAAAGAAATGGCACTTGCAGAAGCCAACAAACCAAAGCCTGCATTTGATGAAAATGCCTTGATTTTAATGACCGATGCAGCGAATTTAGGAAAAGGAAAAGTCATTTACGATAAAAACTGTATTGCTTGTCATGGAGCTGTAGGAGAGGGAAATGCAATTGGGCCTAACCTAACGGATAAATACTGGCTTAATGGTGGCAGTCTTCAAGATGTTTACCAAATTATAAAAGTTGGAAAACCTTTGAAAGGTATGTTAGCATGGCAAAATCAATTGTCTCCAGAACAAATGCTACAGGTATCTAGTTATACAATGAGTCTGCAAGGGACGAATCCTCCTAATGCTCGAGAAGCTCAAGGCGAACTTATTGAATAATTAAATCTAAAAATAAAACATGGCTCCTAAAAATCCATACACTGGTTATCGTGACCAGTTAGCAACTCTAAATGAATCAGGAAAAAGAAGGTGGGTTTATGCACAACAACCAAAAGGTAAGTTGTACAATTACCGAAATATAGTTAGTTATACCTTATTAACTTTACTTTTTACAATTCCATTTATCAAGTTGAATGGAGAGCCATTTTTACTTTTTAATATTCTTGAACGAAAGTTCATCTTATTTGGTGTTCAATTCTGGCCGCAGGATTTCCATCTTTTCCTGTATTCCATGATTACATTATTTGTTTTCGTGGTACTTTTCACGGTTAGTTATGGACGTATTTGGTGTGGATGGACTTGCCCTCAAACAGTTTTTCTAGAGTTTATTTTTCGAAGAATAGAGTATTTAATTGAAGGAACTCCAGCACAGCAAAGAAAATTGAATGCTCAATCGATGAACTTCAATAAGTTTTGGAGAAAAACACTAAAATTAATTCTGTTTTACGCCATTTGCTTTTCAATTACCAATGCTTTTCTATCCTACATTATTGGAATTGATCAATTATTAGAAATAATGAAAGCTCCAATTTCTGAGCATAGTGTTGGATTTACAGTTGCTGTTCTATTTTCAACCGTCATGTTCTTTGTTTTCACCAAGCTTAGAGAGCAGGTATGTGCAATGATTTGTCCATATGGAAGATTACAAGGAGTTCTTTTAGATTCCAATACAATAGTTGTAGCTTATGACTATAAAAGAGGAGAAGATAGAGCACCACTGGAAGCTGGAGAAGACCGAGAAGAAGATGGTAAAGGTGATTGTATTGATTGTTATCAATGCGTTGATGTTTGCCCTACTGGAATAGATGTTCGAGATGGAACTCAATTGGAATGCATTAACTGTACAGCTTGTATTGATGAGTGCAATTCTGTTATGGATTGGGTTGGAAAACCTAGAGGATTAATTCGTTTCGATTCTGAAAAAAACATTGCGGAAGGAAATAAGCAAAAATGGCCAACACGAAAAATTGCCTACACAGTTGTTTTATGCATTTTATTAGCAGTTGTTGCGATGCTATTTTCATCAAGAACCGATTTAGAAGCCATCATATTGAGAACACCTGGTTTAATGTATCAAGCTCAAAAAAATGATAGCATCAGTAATATGTACAGCTTCAAAATCGTTAATAAAACCAATGCTGCAACTCCGATTAATTTTAAAATAATGAATCATGAAGGAAGCATTAAAGTTATTGGAGAAGCATTTAATGCGGAAGCTAGTGCGATAAAAGAAGGTGTTTTCTTTGCTATTTTACCACAAAAAGAAATTACAAGCGATAACATTCCAATTACGATTGGAGTTTATGCTGACACACGATTAATTGAAGAAGTGGAACTAACATTTGTAGGGCCAAATTAAAAAATTACAGTTATCAATTAACAATGATCAGTAAACAGTTAATAAAAAAACAAACTACTCATTATTGCTAATAAATAATAGATATTTCAAGTATGAAAAAAATGAGTTGGGGGACAAAATTAGGAATAGGAGCATCAATATATGTAATTGGGGTTCTCGCATTTGTTGGGTTTAGTACTACACAAAAGATAAATCTGGTATCAAAAGATTATTATCCTAAAGAAGTAGAATACCAGAAACAAATTGACAAATTAGAAAAAGCTAAAAATTTAAATGAGTCAATTCAGATCTCTCAAAAGAAAGGGAAATTACAATTCCAATTTCCAAAAAATATGCATTCTGATGTAAGTGGTGAAATCATACTTTATCGCCCTGCTGACTATGAATCTGATTTAAAATACACAATCCAATTGGATACTAATGGTTATCAAGAAATCGAATCAGACCAATTACTTAAGGGAAAATACACAGTCCAAATAGATTGGGTACATCAACAAATTGGTTACTATATGGAGGAAGGAATTTATTTAAGTAAATAAAACCTTTATTTTAACCACGAAGAACTCTAAGTATGGCACAAAGTACCTCCAAAATAAATATAGAAGCGATTTATAAAAAGGTTCTTGATTGTTTTTTATAGTTCACACAGCGCTTGGTCCTGGACTTCTTGAAAATGCATACGAAGAATGTTTGTACTTTGAGCTGTGTCAAGCTGGACTCAAAGTAGAAAAACAAAAAACACTACCACTAGTTTACAATGAGGTTAATTTGGAAAGTGGTTATAGAATAAACTTACTGGTAGAAAAATCAATTATTATAGAAATTAAAGCAATTGAAACCTTAAACGACACCCAATTAGCACAGATCTTAACCTATATGAAACTTTCAAAGTGTAAACTTGGGTTGTTGGTTAACTTCAATGTTAAATCATTAAAATACGGTATCAAAAGAGTAATCTTTTAAAACTTTGTACACTTTGTGAATTAACTTTGTGCACTTAGTGGTTAAATTCAAGAAACATGGTATACTTATCAGCATTAACATTAGGTCTAATTGGCAGTTTTCACTGTGTTGGCATGTGCGGGCCAATAGCTCTAGCAATCCCTTTAAAAACAAGCTCCTGGTTAGCTCGAATAACCGGCGGACTAATATATAACATTGGCCGTGCAATAACCTATGCACTTATGGGTATAGTTTTTGGTTTACTTGGTCGCGGACTAGTTATGAGTGGCTTTCAGCAATGGGTATCTGTTATTATGGGAGCTATCATGATTTTATCTGTTGTTACTCCCTCACTTTATAAGAATCGTTTTAATGCAGAAAAAGGAATCTTCTCTTTCGTAGGAAAAGTAAAATTATCACTAGGTAAATTATTTACGCAACGCAGTTATGGTTCTCTTTTCCTCATCGGATTATTAAATGGATTACTACCATGCGGATTGGTTTACGTTGCAATTGCAGCTGCAATTGCTACAGGATCATCTGTTGGAGGTGGACTATTCATGTTTATTTTTGGTTTAGGAACACTTCCAATGATGTTGGCCATTTCATTAATAGGTAACCTAATTACACTTGAACTAAGAAAAAAAATAACCCGTTTGATTCCATACGCAATTGTTTTTATTGGTATTCTATTCGTACTTCGCGGTTTGAGTTTAGGGATTCCATTTTTAAGTCCTCCTGAAAAAGCAATGACTGTTCCTACAGAACAAGTGGATGTAACGAAACCAAAACCAGATTGCTGTCATTAAAATCATTATCGAGCTTACTTATTTTTGGCCTGATTATTGTTTATCAAAACAATAATTTTTATTCACTCTAAAAACAATTAAGCTATGAATAAAACAATTACTCTCTTCCTATTCCTATTATGCTATTTTAATGCATACAGTCAAAAAACAATTGAAGTTTCTGATAATAAGCTAGATCAATTTTTCTATGATAAAATGCCGGAATACATTACTAAATTTGGACTAGAAGATTTAAGAAATAGTACCGATTCATTAAGACTTCGAATATGGAGTGGCAAGGGAACCATTGAAGTAACAAAACAAAATGGTGTTAAGGCAAACTTAACTCAATGGGCTATGTGGCAAGATCCAATAATTAATAAAGTCGATTTCGAATCAGAAATTTCCAAGCAATTACTGGATACTCTCCTTGCTTATGATATCACAACGCTTCCTGCTGACAACACTTGGGGAATTGATGGCAGCTATGTTCACATCGAGGTTTCAACTCCTAAAAAATATCGCACTTATACCTATTGGAGTCCGCGATTGAGTGAGGGTGGAAATAGATTTAAAGTTGCAAAAATTGAACGTTTAGCTAACTCAATTCTAAATAGAAATAAACATTTCAACGAATTTATTGAAACACTCCCTCCTGGAGGTTATGGTTTATCCTCAGGGCAAATTGATTGCTATTTACCAGAAGGATCAAAAGAATCCTCCTTATATCAGGAAGTAAAAAAAAGGATGCAATTAGAATTAGGTATAACTGAGAACACAAGCCATACTAAGTTTCCTCAATTAATTATTGACACGATACCGTGCTATATGAAAGGGCTTAACAAATATGAACTTTCTGAAATTAAGGATATTAAAATCATTACTGAAAAAGGTAAAGCATCTACTTTTTATGGTGCGAATGCTGCAAATGGATGTGTGATTATTACTACTAAAAAATAATACAAACTAACTTTTGACAATTCTATCAATAAAAAAAGAGGCAATATCTACCTAGGATATAGCCTCTTAAATTGTTGTAAAAAATCGAATACGATCTTAAAGGATAATTATTTAATTTGAGCTTTCAATTCTTCAATTGTTTTAGCCATTACAATTCCAGGTATTTTTACGGGAGCTCCAACTTGTGCTAAAAAAGAACCTTTGACTTCACCTTTTTTGTAGGTAGTAAAACCAATTCTATACAATCCAACTGTTAATGCTTTAAGTGGATCACCAGCTACACTCTTATAACGTAGTAAAGAATTGTATTTTGATCCTCGAGGAGTTTTAGGCATTTCACTACTATCATCATTTTTAGCTAATGAAAACCATTTAGCACTATTTACCCCATCAACAGAAATCTTGTCAGCACTAACAATATCAGAACGTTCCAAAGTAATGTAAGTATCAAAATAATCTTTTGAATCGGCATTTGCAGTATAATCCTCTGACTGAATCGCACCCTTAACTTTAGTTTTTCCTACTGGAGACATCATTCGAACACCTAATTCAGGAGCTACCGCTGGTACCCATAAATAAATAAAATAAAATTTCTTTCCATCAATTACCTCATCTTGTGTATCCTTAGCTGCATATCCCATATAAGAAACAACATCTGTGTAAGGTACTTTAATCGTTTTAGGTCCAATTTTCTTTTCAGTTAAACCACCAAATTTACCTAGTTTTTGAGCTTGCGAAGGTGCTACAACGGCTAAGGCTAATGCCAAAATCACAATTAATCTTTTCATTTTCTTTTGTTTTACTTATTAACAAAATCAAATTTATGCTATTTAATTGAACTGACAAAACTAAATATCAATAATTAATTATTATCAACTAGACTTGAGATCGCTACAATATCCCCAACTCTTTTGCGTACTGGAGTTTATATACTAACTGTTCAGACTAAGAAAATTATCAACTTAACTTATTGTTATTTTTATCCTAACAAAAAATCAACAATATTTTGGATTAAATATAACCTAACCGAACATAAAAATCAAATATAAGTTTTGTAAATAAACGTACTATTACTATTGGATAATTAACACCTGTACTTATTTTAATTGTTTCCATTCAGAATATCTTGTAAATTAAAGGTTCCCAAAGTTTAACTTTTAGATATTCAACACTATGAAGAAAACACTTAACAGTCTTTTAAGCTTCTTCAATACAAATGATGAAGAAGAATTTTACTATGTAAGAATTGAGCGTAACGAGAAATGCTATTGTGAGAGTGGAAAGAAGTACAAATCCTGTCACTACCCCGATCATCAGAAAAAAAGCAAGGTTGCCGTTAAGAAAATAAGTGAAACAACAGGAGAAGAAACGATCAAAGTTTTAAGCGTAAAAAAACTTCGCAAAGAATATTACAAAGTAAAATCCAATGTATTTTAATATGAACCTAAAGCTTTTGATTAGATCAAAAGCTTTTTTTACCTCTTAATTGCTGCAACCTCTTCTAGGCTTACTTGTCCGTAATTATTCTCCCACGAATTTAGAATATAATTAAAAACCAAGACCAATTCCTTATCGGTTAAACCGGAAGCAGGCATTAAACTATTGTATTTAATTCCATTCACTTTAATCGGCTTGTTACTTCCAAATTTTACCATTTTTATAGCCTCATCAGTATTCTTTCTTAAGTAATCTGAATTTGCTAAAGGAGGAAATACTTTTGGTATTCCTTTTCCTGTTTTCAGATGGCAATTCATGCACTTAGCTCGATACAACTGCCCTCCTTTTTCCATATCCGAAGCAGTTATTTCAACTCCCAAATTTTCTTTGTTCGATTTTTTTTTATCAGATCCGCTACATGCGAATAAGAAAATTAAAAAAAAGAAAAATATTACGTTCAACTCTCTCATGTGTGCTATCCTTTTTTAGATCCAGTAAAAATAGTAAACCCAGTCCACATTTTCAAAATAATTCTGCAGTCTAAATAGCTAACTATCGCAAAAAAAGCTAATTAACCATAAGAACCAATCATTTATTTTTATATATTTATATAGAACAGAGTGATGTTTATCCCAGTTTATTGCCCCATTTCTCTCCTTAACCCTAAAAACTATGGAGGACCACTTATGAAATTAAAACTTATTGTTTGTCTAGTTATCATCTTTAAAGCTAGTATTTCGTTCGGACAAGACGATAAAGATCTATATTCCGATTTTGAAGTTGGAATAATAGAACGATTGGATGATACAATTCCTGAAAACATTCAACTAACAAATGAAAAAGGCGAATTGGTTTTTTTAAAAGATCAAATTGACAAGCCAACGGCTATTATTTTTGTCTACTATCGATGTCCAGGAATTTGCAGCCCATTAATGGATGGTTTAGCTGATGTTGTTCAAAAAAGTGATCTAAATCTATCTGAAGATTACCAAGTAATCACAATTAGTTTCGATCCTACAGAAACTTATGATTTAGGCGTTAAGAAAAAAAAGAATTACCAATCTCTTATTCAAGGCAAAAACACCCAAGATGGGTGGAAGTTTTTTTCTGCTGATAGCCTAAATATTGCTCGTGCAACGCAAGCAACAGGCTTCAGGTATAAAAAAGTTGGGAATGAGTATACGCATGCGGCTACGGTTATTATCGTGAGTCCAGAAGGGAAAATTACCCGTTACCTAAATGGGACTTATTTTCTTCCTTTCGAATTTAAGTTAGCCATAATGGAAGCTTCGAAAGGGCAAGCCGGACCAACGATCAACAAGCTACTACAATATTGCTATTCCTACGATCCTGTAGGGCAAGCCTACGTTTTAAACATTACAAAAGTAACGGGAACAATTATCCTGGTTATGGGATTAATTGTATTCCTATTGCTAATGCTTAAAAAGCCTAAAAAGAAATCACAATAAACAACCACAAATCTCACAGATTAACCCAAATCGGTAAGTATAAAATATGAACAAAAACAATTTCCTATATAAAAATGAGTGTTTTAAGATCATTGGATCTTGTATGGCAGTTCATTCTGAACTAGGATGTGGTTTTCATGAAGCCGTGTATCAAGAGGCACTTGAATATGAATTCGAAGTAAATTCTATTGCTTTCCAAAGAGAGTCCAAAATAGACATTAACTACAAAGAAAAATTATTGCACAAGAACTATATGGCCGATTTTCTATGTTTTGATGAGATTCATGCTGCTCATATCTTAAATTATTTGAAGGCTACAAAAAAGAAAGTTGGATCATTAATAAATTTTGGCACCAATAGTTTACAATACAAACCATTTACCTTTTAAAAATATCTGTGTAATCTGTGGTTATAAATAAAATATCAATCGTAACACTAATTATATGTCTGAAACTGTAATTCAAAACCATGAGCCTAACTACCTTGAATACAAAGGGAAGTACAAAGGCATATTTGCATGGATTTTCTCAACAGATCACAAAAGGATTGGTTTGTTGTATTTGTATAGTATGCTGGTCCTTTTTAGTGTCGCGGCAATTTTGGGTTTATTAATGAAAATAGAATTGATAGCCCCAGGTAAAACAATTATGGATGCCCAAACCTATAACAGCTTCTTCACCCTTCATGGAATAACAATGATATTCTTGATTGTGGTTCCTGGATTACCTGCTGTATTTGGAAATTTCTTTCTTCCAATAATGATTGGCGCAAAAGATGTTGCTTTCCCAAAATTGAATTTACTTTCTTGGTGGATTTATATTTTAGGAGCTGTAGTTGCACTATCTGCGCAGTTTATAGGAGATGCTCCAGACACAGGTTGGACTTTCTATGCTCCCTACAGTTTTAAGACAGGTACAAATATGCTTCCTGCGGTAACAGGAGCATTCATTTTGGGTTTCTCATCTATTGCAACAGGAATTAACTTTATTGTCACCATTCATCGAATGAGAGCTCCTGGAATGGTATGGATGAAAATGCCGCTGTTTCCTTGGGCCTTGTATGGAACTAGCTGGATTCAAGTATTGGCAACGCCAATTGTTGGTGTTACGCTTTTAATGATTGTTCTGGAACGCACCATGCAAATTGGTTTTTTTGATCCTGCATTAGGTGGTGATCCTATTTTATATCAGCATTTATTCTGGATTTACTCTCACCCAGCAGTTTACATCATGATTTTACCTGCAATGGGAATCATATCTGAAATTATTCCAACATTTGCCCGTAAGACGATTTTCGGCTACAAAGCTATTGTCGTTTCAACGCTAGCAATTGCATTTGTAGGCTACTTTGTTTGGGGGCATCATATGTTTACTTCAGGAATGAGTGGTACTGCATTGTACACTTTCTCAATATTAACCTTCCTCGTAGCTATACCAAGTGCGATTAAAATATTCAACTGGGTGGCAACGCTGCACAAAGCTTCTATTGATATTCAAACACCATTTTTATGGGCCTTGTGTTTCCTATTTGTATTTATGATTGGAGGATTGTCTGGAATGGTACTTGGTGCATTATCTGCCAATGTACATTTGCATGATACCGCCTTCGTTGTGGCTCACTTCCATTTTATAGTATTTGGTGGTACTGGTTATGCATTTTTTGGTGCACTGCATTATTGGTATCCTAAAATGTTCGGAAGAATGTACGATAAAGGTTGGGCAAATATCGGTTTAGCAATTTTCTTTACCGGATTTAACACCCTATACCTACCAATGTTCTACTTGGGAATGATTGGTATGCCAAGAAGATATTATGATTATGTAGAAGAGTTCCATGGACCAAACATAGTTTCATCCTTTGGTGCAATGTTGATGATCTCTGGATTGGTTATCATTATTGCCAATTTAATTCGATCGGCACGCAAAGGAGAACCTGCAGAGGCAGATCCTTGGAATGGTAAAACATTAGAATGGACAGTTGGAAGTCCTCCGACTCTAGAAAATTTTGAAGAAATTCCAGTAGTAACCAAACAGCCATACGACTATGAGTGATCACGTACACATTGATGAACATAGAGACGATGAAGGTGCAAAAACCGGAATGTGGATCTTTATTTTTACTGAGCTACTTCTGTTTGGCGGACTATTCATTGTTTATTCAATTTACCGATATCTTAATCCTGAAGCATTTCATCTTGCAGCTTTAGAGTTAGACACATTTATTGGCACCGTAAATACCGTAATTCTATTGGTTAGTAGTATGACTATTGCCATGTCGATAAGTGCGATTCAATTCAAGAACAAAAAACTCACCCTCATTTTAATGGGTGTAACAATACTCCTTGCTGTTGTCTTCATGGTGAATAAATACTTTGAATGGAGTGGTAAAATTTCTCATGGTATTTATCCTGGCAGTCCGACACTGATGGAAGCTAGTCAGGGAGAAATCTTATTTTTCGGATTATACTACGCTATGACTGGTCTTCATGCTCTCCATATTATTATAGGGGTAGCCTTTATAGCCTATGTAATGAGAATGGTTGTTAAAGATGAAGTTCAACATGACAATTTTGTAATTCTTGAAAATAGCGGATTGTACTGGCATTTGGTCGATCTAATATGGATTTTCCTATTCCCATTATTTTATCTAATCACCTAATTGTACAACTATGGAAAAAGAAGCACATACACACATCGTAAAGTATAGTACATATATCTATGTATTAATTGCTCTACTTTTTATGACATTCCTTTCTGTAGCAGTTACAGGAATTGAGTTAGGACCTTATACTGTTTCGGCAGCTTTACTACTTGCGAGTATAAAATCCATATTGGTACTACTCATTTTTATGCATTTAAAATTCGACAAGAAATTTTACGGCATCATGGTAGCTAGTGTATTCATTCTGCTGGCTTGTGTTATTTTCATTACATTCTTAGACTACTTATACCGATAGCTTATGACTTCTAAAGCAATACCCGATGCTTCCAATTTTGTGAAAGGTGTAGATACTTCTTTCGAAGTGATCCTGGGGATCATTTTCTTTTTCCTCATCGCCATCACAGCTACTATGATTTACTTTGTATTTCGATATCGCAAAGAAAAAAATCCGAAAGCCACTCAAATACACGGAAGTGTTCCCCTTGAGATACTATGGACTGTTATCCCAACCATTTTAGTAATGGTAATGTTTTACTATGGCTGGATGGGTTATAAGCCAATGAAAGAAGTTCCTGATGATGCTTTTACCATTAAAAGTGTTGGCCGAATGTGGAGTTGGCAATTCGAATATGAAAATGGCAAGAAAACAGATACACTTTATGTGCCATTAGATCGAGCTGTAAAACTCGATTTGGTAGCTCTTGACGTATTGCACAGTCTTTACATCCCATCCTTTAGATTAAAACAGGATTTGGTGCCTGGAAAAGAACAGATGATGTGGTTTATTCCTGGAAGAGTTGGCGAGTTCGATATATTCTGTACTGAATATTGTGGTTTAAGACATTCCGCAATGCAGACCTCTGTAGTTGTGATGCCGCAAGATAAATTTGATAGTTGGTATGTTGATACAACCCAAACCACAATACTAGTTTCAGATAAACCAGGTGCTATCGGTTTAAGTATTGTAAAGAAAAATGGTTGTCTTGCCTGTCATTCTATTGATGGCTCTAAACTTGTTGGTCCTACATGGAAAGGGCTATACGGTAGAACGGAAACCGTAAAATCTAAAGGACAAACCAGAGAGCAAATTGTTGACAGTGCTTATGTGATCAATTCCATTTACAACCCTAATGATGACATTGTAGACGGTTATAACAAAGGCTTGATGCTTTCCTATAAAAATGATCTTACTGAAGAAGATATCGGTGAAATTATTGAGTTCATGAAAACTCTTAAAGAATAAATTAACAAAAAAAGAAGTGTGCTTATGAATATATCCTCGAAAATATCGACTCTTGCCGAATTGGGAAAAGCAAAAATAGCTACTCCTATTGCCTTTTCTTGCCTTACGGGATATCTTTTGTATTCGCAGGAGTTCTCAATGAATTTATTTTACGTTGTAATTGGTATTTTCTTAATTGTCGCAGGAGCTTCTGCCTTAAATCACATACAAGAGCACAAGAAAGATGCACTGATGAACAGAACCAAGTTCAGACCAATTCCTTCTGGAAAAATTAGCATTTCAGAGGCTGTAAAATGGGCCGTTTTCTTTCTCCTTTCGGGATGTGGATTGTTGATTCTTGGAGGATCGGCAGAAAGTTTATGGATTTCTATCTTTTCAATTTTCTGGTACAATCTGGTTTATACTCCTTTAAAACAACATTCTGCTTTTGCAGTTGTTCCTGGAGCACTTAGTGGTGCTTTTCCTCCAGTAATTGGTTATGTTGCTGCTGGTGGTCACATGTTCGACTTTCCCATTTTGGCATTAGGCTTTTTCTTTTTTATAGGACAAATACCGCATTTTTGGCTTCTTCTACTTCTCTATGGTGAAGATTACAAAAAAGGAGGTTTTAAAGTCCTTACAGACGTCTTTAGCGTGAAACAAATACACAACATCACATTAATTTGGATGTTGGCTACCATTATGGTTGCCTTACTACTTCCCGTTTTTGATGTACTGTCCTCAAAAATTATTATTTGGTCTTTATTAGCAATTTCGCTTTGGATCATTCCCAATAGTTTTATCCTATTAAAAAATTATGATAGAATAACGGTTCGCAAATTATTTTTACGCTTGAATCTCTATTTTTTAATTATCATGATCATGATAAGTATTGATAGTTTATTAGTCTAGAATCTGATTATTCATTGTAAATAAAGCTTACTGGACATTTACTAACAAAACGTTTAACTTTATAATTCAACTAAAACCAAAGAAAATGAAACGATTTTTTATTATAATTTTTGCACTAGCTCTTTTAACCGCTTGCCAATCGAATACTAAAAAAGCAGAAAGTGAATCAAAAGCTGAAACTATTCAAGTTGTGGAATTGCAAGAACTAGAATTGACAGTAACTGGAATGACTTGTAGTGGCTGCGAAAACACCGTTAAAAATGGATTGAAACAAATAGATGGTGTTGTTGAAGTACAAGCTTCTCACAAAAATAGTAAGGTAACTATCAAAGTAGAAAAAGATAAAGTTAGCCGAGAAGAAATTGCACAACAAATTGAAACCATAGGCTATAATGTAGAAAAATAGCACCAACAGTAACATGAAAAAAGCTGATTCTTATGAAAAGAATCAGCTTTTTTTCAGTATCGTTTATATTTTAATTCCTTTGCAGATCAACTTTGATGTACTCAATAATCTTCCATCTGTCTTCTTGTTTGATTTGAGCTCCATGGGCTCCCATAACACCAAAACCAACGGTAATAACGTGAAATATCTCTCCTCTTGGTGTTTGTTTCATTACATCCGTTACTAAACTCTTTGGGGGATATGGATATTTCCCACTTGTAAACAAAAAGCCTTGTCCATCTCCCATTTCTCCATGACAATTGATACAATAAATCTCAAAAAGCTCTTTACCTCTTTGTACATCTTCACTTGTCATATCTACCATGTTTACGATATTCTCTCCTGCCCAGACTCTTTCTTCTGGAGTTTTCTCAAAATGATAAGGAATCATCTCACGAGGAATTGTTCCTTCAGCTGGCAAACGAACACTTAAACCATCTTCAAAATTTGGGTTTTGAGAATATGGTTCAAAAGCTCTAGAATCCATCATATCTGGAAAATAAGAATAGCCTGGATGATTACGATCTTTATCGCAAGAAGATAAAAGAAGCATAACTACCAATAAAACACTAAAATATAAGTTGATTTTACGCATAACAAATTTCTTTTTTAGTCATCAATCAGGTTTCATAATGGAAACTTTCTTCCAATAGTGGATCATTTTTACTTAATAACGGCGCTTTAGCCATCGACTTAAATACCACAAACAAAAATCCAGCTAAGAACACACAAATAAATCCTATTTCGGTTATTCCTATTTGAGCGGTTTTTCCAATTGTTCCTGGAATTACCAATAAATATAAATTCAACCATTGACCAATTAAGACAACCACTGCCATAACCGACAACCATTTTAAATTTCGCTTAGAAGCCCGAGTCATTAATCCTAAAAATGGAACTACAAAATTAAGGACTAGAATCGTAAAAAACAGTATGGTATGATCGTTAAGTCGTGGAGCAAAGTAAGCCGTTTCCTCTGGAATATGACTGTACCAGATTAACAGATACTGAGAAAACCACAAATACATCCAGAAAATACTAAATGCAAAAAGGTACTTTCCCATGTCGTGAATGTGCTCCTTGTTTATGAATTCCAAGTGACCCTTCGATTTTAAAAAGCTAATGAAAAGAATAATTGTAGCAATTCCACTTACAAAAAGCCCAATAAAAATGAACCATCCGTAAAGCGTACTATACCAATGTGCATCTATAGACATTAGCCAATCCCAACTCATAGTAGAACTTGATATGGCAAAGAATACCATGAATAAAGCCGCTAGAACTTTTCCTTTTTTATAATACTTGATATCAGTAGATAAATCTTGTTGCAAGGAATTATTGCGCAGTAATCGTGTCAACCAAATCCATATTCCAAAATAGATCGCCATTCGAATAAAAAAGAATGGAATGTTAAGGTAAGCAGATTTCGCCTCCAAAATAGGATCGTTTAATCCCTCATGCGACCAATGATAAATATCGTGCATTCCGAAATACAATAAGAACATTAGAATTGCTGATATTGGCAAAAAAGACGCTAAAGCTTCTGGTATTCTTTGCAATGCTGTATGCCATCCCGAATAAGCAATTTTATGCAAAGCCTGAAATACGCCACCAAACAATGCGATAAATAAGAAAAACAGGTTGTTGATTAAAAAATTGGTCCAAAATCGCTGCCCATTAGGCGCTTCAATAAAATACCCAAGCAAGAGCAGGAATAATCCTCCACCTCCAACTGTGAGTAAGGTAATTTTTGTTTTTCGGGAAAAAGTATAATTGTTATCCATCACCATATGCTTTATGTGGTTTACTTCTCAATCTCCTTAACTTGTATATTCTTGGCATCTTCCTTTTCAAGTATGCTCTTTATTGTTGCTTCATGATTCCCATCCTCATCCAAATCAACTATGATCACAAAACGGTCATCCGTAATTCTTTCATCGTGAATGACATTATTAGCGCCAGGACCTAATTTCGAACTAATGAAAAAGGCCGTTGCCATTCCAAAAGCAGCAAATAAAACGGTTAGTTCGAAGGTTATTGGAATAAAGGAAGGTATTGCAAAATGAGGTTTTCCTCCTATAAACAATGGATAGTCGACCGTAAATGCCCAGGTTTGAAAGCCAAATGCTAAAACCAAACCTATCGCCCCACAAACAAATGCCACAGTGGGCAAATTTGAGCGCTTGTATCCTAAAGCATGATCCAAACCATGAACTGGAAATGGAGTCAATACATCCTGTATGGATAATTCCTGATCTCTTAAATCTTTTGTAGCACGAAGAAGATTCTGCTCATCTTCAAAATAGGCTGATATATATCTTCTCATGATTCTTCGTTTTTATCCTTGTTAATATGATTCTCTCCAGAACTCTTCATTACGGTTTTCACCTCAGCAATTGCAATTACTGGGAACACCCGAATAAATAAAAGGAAACAAGTGAAAAATAAACCTAAGGTTCCAATAAATATTCCCACCTCTACAATAGTTGGACTGTACATCGACCAACTTGATGGCAGATAATCACGATGCAAAGAGGTTACAATAATTACAAATCGTTCGAACCACATACCTATGTTGATGAAAATGGATAGAACGAAAGTAAATGCAAGATTTCGTCTCAGTTTTTTGAACCAAAGCAGTTGAGGAGAAATCACATTACATGTCATCATGATGGCATAAGCCCACCAATAAGGTCCTGTTGCTCTATTTAAGAA
Source organism: Labilibaculum sp. (assembly GCA_016342745.1). Lineage (GTDB taxonomy): Bacteria > Bacteroidota > Bacteroidia > Bacteroidales > Marinifilaceae > Paralabilibaculum > Paralabilibaculum antarcticum. The sequence continues at coordinate 226,900 of JAEINT010000001.1, read as the reverse complement.
TGCATATTGCTCGTACTCTACACCTGAATACCACGCAACAAACAATTCAGTGATGTAAGCAATACCTACAATAGAACCTGTTGCGATAATAATTTTATTCATCGATTCGACATGACCAACCGTAATATAGCTTTCCAGATTTAATACTTTTCTAGTAATAATTAAGAGCGTGAGCACCATTGCAAAACCAGAAAATATGGCTCCAGAAACGAAATAAGGCGGGAAAATTGTCGTATGCCAACCTGGTATAACCGAAGTTGCAAAATCGGAACTTACAATACTGTGAACCGACAGTACAAGTGGTGCAGCTAATCCTGCTAATATTAAACTCATGGTTTCATGTCTGCTCCAGTGTCTAGCAGATCCTGTCCAACCAAAACTCAAAAATCCGTAAATCGCCTTTTTAAATTTTGATTTTACTTTATCGCGAATGGTTCCAATATCTGGTATTAAACCAACATACCAAAACAATAGGGAAACACTAAAATAAGTACTAATGGCAAATACATCCCACAATAGTGGCGAATTAAAATTTACCCAAAGATCACGCGTATTTGGATAAGGAAACACAAAGAAACCAAGCAATGGTCGTCCCATGTGAATTAAGGGAAACAAACCAGCGCACATTACTGCAAAGAGAGTCATTGCCTCTGCAGAACGGTTAATACTTGTTCTCCATTTCTGTCGAAACAGTAATAAAATCGCAGAAATAAACGTTCCAGCATGACCGATTCCCACCCACCATACAAAATTGGTAATTCCCCAACCCCATCCAATGGTTTTATTCAATCCCCATGTTCCAATTCCTTGCCAAATGGTCCATCCCATCATGGCTAAGCCAAAAAGCAATGCGGATATCGTAATTGTTATTCCAACGTACCATGCTTTCCCCGCTTTTCCCTCAATTGGAGCGGAAATTTCATCAGTAATCTGTTTATACGTTTTTTTTCCCGTGATTAATGGTTCACGAATTGGCGACACATACATAAGCGTGGTTTTATGATTCGTTCGTTTTTTTATTTCTAATCTTTGTAAGATAACTTACTGATGGTAGTGTATGAATCTCTTCTAACAAGTGATAGTTTCGCTTGCTCGAAGTTTCCTTTACCAGTTGGCTTTCTTTATCGTTAAGATCTCCAAATATGATAGCTCCAGATGGACAAGCTTGCTGACAAGCTGTTTTGATTTCGCCATCGCGAACTCTTCGTCCTTCCATTTTCGCATCTAACTTTCCGTTCTGAATACGCTGCACACACATCGAACATTTCTCAATAACGCCCTTTGCTCTTACCGTAACATCTGGGTTTAAAACCATTCGTTTTAGGTCAATGGTCATTTCTGCTACATCATGAAGATTTTCAGGCATAGAATCGGCCTTTGTGTAATCAAACCAATTGAATCGACGTACTTTGTAAGGACAGTTATTTCCGCAATAACGTGTTCCAATACAACGGTTATAAGCCATTTGGTTTAAGCCTTCGCTACTATGCGTGGTAGCCGCTACAGGACAAACATTCTCGCAAGGAGCATTATCGCAATGCTGACACATTACTGGTTGAAAAGATACATCTGGATTAAATTCACTACCTGAGAAATATCTATCAATTCGAATCCACGACATTTCGTGCGCACGAATAACTTCTTTTTTACCAACAACTGGTACATTGTTCTCCGACTGACAAGCAATTGAACAAGCTCCACAACCAACACAAGAATTTAAATCGACAACCAATCCCCAATGGTGATTATCAAATTTTGGCTTCTCGTAAATGCCTGCATTCTCATATTTATGGTGAGATTCGTTACCTGCGGCCGGATTTTGAATGTACTCAGCTAAAGTTGCATCACGAACAATTGCTCTTCCCTCCATGGAGTGATGCGTTTGAGTCATCGCCAAGTCATACTTCTCTTCCGTTTTTTTAATTTCAATACCACTTACAAAATCACTTCGATGTTCCTTTTTAAGATTAGCTAATGCTGCAACATTTTTACCAACATTCTTACCAACCACTCCACAAACAGTTCTACCATATCCCAATGAAATAGCAAGTGTATTGTACGCCTGGCCTGGCAATATGTATATTGGGTATGTTTCTCCATTATTTAGCTCAACTACATCACCAAGCTCAAGCTCCATTTCCTCTGCTTGCTTTGGAGAAACAGTTAGGTAATTATCCCAACAAACTTTCGTTACCGGATCTGGAAGTTCTTGTATCCAAGGATTATTTGCCATTTGACCATCGCCTAATGCAACACTTTCGTAGATTTGAAGATCCAAACCTGAAGATTCTACTTTTTGGGCTGCCATTGCCATCACATTTGTGATATCAGGCATTTTAAACTGAACTTTAGCCACGCTTGTACTTGGCTCAAAAACACCTTGCTGTAAAGTATGATTCCAGAAAGTCGTAAAATTTGGGTATTTGTTTTGAAGAGCATAAAAATTCTCTTCCCAATATTTCTTTATGAATTTTAAGTAATCTAAATCGGAACCAGACCAGGCTAATAATGTAGATTGAAACTGTCGAGTATCGAATAAAGGTCGAATACCTGGTTGCATTAAACTATAGCGACTCGATTTCGCCTCAACATCGTTCCAACTCTCTATAAAATGATTGTCAGGAGCCACGTTCTTAAACAAAACGCTTGTTTCATTTGGTGCTAAATCCAATGAAATTGAGAAAGGCACTTTTTCAATAGCCTTTCCAAATTCTTCTCCCTTATAATAATCATAAACAGGATTTACGCCATAAGACAACAAAGCTTTAACTTTACCTGATTTTAGTTCAGATAGCAAGTCTTCCATATCAGAATCAATTGCTTGCTTGGTTAAAATTTGCTTATCCGTGCGAAGCGTATTGCCATAATTTTCTAGCTCGTAATTAAGTGCATTAATCACAAGTTGAATGTTCAAATCATTATCGCCTGCTACAACAAGAGATTTTCCTTTATTCCCCCAAAGTTCTTTTGCCAACTCTACAATATCCGCGGAAGCGGCAGCAATAGTATAAGTTTCTTTCCCTTTTATTTTTAATACCTCATTGTATAATTGTGCAATCAGCAAGGCATGTTCTGACGCTTTTACTGGAATTCTAAAATCGGCATTACTTCCTGTTAAAGACATTCGCGACTCGAACTGTATGTGTCGTGACATATTTGTATTTCCATCGCTTAATTTGCGTTTTTTAGCGTACTGACGAATGTGTTCTACCGGCATTAACCAATTTCCAAGAAAATCAGCATCAAAGCTCACTACAAGATCAGCTTTATCGAAACGGTAATCGGAAATTCCTGCTTTCCCAAAACACATTTCATTTGCCTTAAGTAAAGCTGAAGCTGATCGATTATCGTATTGTACCCATTTTATATTCGGATAAACTTTTAGAAAACCTTCTATTACTGATTTGGTAGATGGACTGTAAATTGTTGGTGTGAGTAAAACAGCTTCCTCTTTATTATCCTTCAATTTATTTAACTGATCGATAACCGTTTTGTCCAGGTCATTCCAAGACAATTTCTTATCTCCGCTTAACGGATTTTTATATCTTCCAGTATCATACAAACCCAATATTGATGCTTGTACTCTCGCGCTAGTTCCTCCATGTGTTACTCCCGATAAATCGTTCCCCTCAATTTTAATCGGACGACCTTCTCTTGTCTTAATTAAGATGCTACAATAGTCGCTACCATTCACATATGATGATGCATAGTAATTCGCTTTCCCTGGCGTTATTTCTTCTGGTTTTATTAAATAGGGAATGGCTTTTTGTACCGAATTCTCGCAACTAGCAAGAACTGTACTTATTGCCAAGCTATATCCGCAAAGCTTTAAAAAATCACGACGATTAGATTGCGATTTGTCATTCCCATTTTCAAATATATCAAGCATTTGTTCCAGATTCCCTTTCGGTATGCTTTTTTCGACAGGTTTATCCGATCCATTCTTACGTTCGGCAAGGCTTTTCCAATGTTTCTTCATAGATAAAAGGTTATCAATTGGTACAAAGTAATCTAATAGGGCATTAATCTGTTTTCAAAGCTTAATAGTGGCAACGGGCACATTCCCTTCCTCCAATATCAGTAACCCTGACACTGTCAATAGCTCCAGTAGCCAATTCTTCATGTAACTTTTTAAAACTTTCGGAATAGTATCCGTTTGCTTGAAAATCAACAGCTGTTTTATCATGACAATCCAAACACCATCCCATAGATAAGTCCTCAACTTGCTTTATTACATGCATTTCCTCAACTATTCCATGACATTCTTGGCATTCTCTTTTTCCAACATTGGCATGTTGTGCATGATTGAAATAAACATGATCCGGTAATTGATGAATTCTGATCCATTCGACAGATGTATTGTTCTCAATTGCGGCATGAATTTTATTGATTTCAAATTTTCCAGAATTGGTTCCTTCTCGTACAATTACGTGGCAATTCATACAAAGATTTACATGCGGAATACCTGCAGATTTACTATCATCAACCGTGGTATGGCAATAACGACAATCAATTTTATTATCTGTAGCATGAACTTTATGAGAAAATTTTATTGGTTGTGCTGGTTGGTAATTTTGCTTACGCCCTAAAGCCATGGCTCCTTCGGCTAACATCTCAATTTGATATCCAAATGCAAAAATAAAAATCAGGATAGGAATTAATTTGTACCTAATTTTTTTGGTAAAGAACAAATCGATTAAAGCCATTGTTATGATTGCTCCTAAAAAGAAAAATAAAATAATGTTATTGACCTTAGGCTTTGTTTCGTACAAAGTATCAGCTTCCAAAGTGGCTAAATACGTTTGAATATATCCTAACTCCTCATCCGTAAAGGAATACCCTACATGCGATTCCTCCATTTTTTTTCCAAGCGGGCTCATTAAAACAGATTTGAAATCGGCTATGGTTTTATTCGCATAGCTAGCAGAAATATCATGAGCAGATGGATTCCAATTTAGTGTATCGGAATAATTAATATTGTGGCAAGATACGCAGGTAGCTAAATCTGATTTAACTCTGGTAAGGCCTTTAAAAAGGCGTTCCCCTCTTTTTTCTGCATTTAGAAAATAATCGAAGTGATGATCTTCTGTTTCAGTAACATGCGTACTATCCGCTTCAATAGCAAAAAGCACAGGTGGACTAAAAAACAAAAAAAGTATAATCAGGGCATTAAAAAATCCGTAGTGTTTACTCATAAATAAGGTATTTGGTACAGATTAAGCTTAAGCCAAGTTAACACCAAAACAAGCCTTATAAGTTGTTTCTTTTGATATTAAATTGGCATTGTATAATAGCCAATAATGAAAATACAAATCAAAATACGAAACCTTTCTCTACACCAAATCTTTCTATTCTCTCACTTTTCTTTTGAAGGCAGCCGAGTACACTTTTTTCGTAACTTACTCGCTCTCTACCAAATATAATAATTTAAACGAATATTTCATATCCTTTACCATAATGAAATACAAATTCAAGCAATAATAAATACAGACTCACATATCTTTTATTAGTATTTACTATGGATACCTGCGTCTAAAAAAAATCCTATAAAAGATGTAATTCAGAAATGAATTGATAACGAATCAAATTTTGGAGACTTTGTATACTTAAACCCAAGACGGGAATTAGTGCTAATTTAATTTCAAAACACCTTTTGCACAACTATTAATCAGTCGCCAAATTAGTTTTACAATTAATTATTGTAAAACTAAACGACAATTATTGTATTACATGTGTATTTTTCATAAATTTGATTTTAATTATCAGATATTTTCATATTGTTTGTTAGTAGCAAAATTTTAATTGAGGTTAAGGATGTCAGAAAAATTAAATAATCTTCAACAGTTCGTGCAACAAGCTGCCGACACAGCTTGGAGATCTACCCAAAACAATTCACAATACGACCCAAACCCTACTGGATTTGGGCAACACCTTGAATTTACATTACAAGCAAGAAGTGGAGAATTAACTCGACTTTTAAATGAAATTGCAGAAGAAGAACTCAGCAATGAAAACCACACTCCTGACCCCATCGATTTCACAAAGTTCATTCGAATTTCGAATCAGAAATTTAATCACAAAGAGGTATTTGTGGGCGATAAATGGGTACTGGTTCCTTCGGATGCCAATATCAATTTTAACGCCAGAACAGATAGTTATGCTGGTAATGTGCAAGCTTCTTTTACCGTAACCATTAGTCAGGGAGGAAATACTGCTACTTATACTTCAAGTGAAACTTATCAGCAATTCCAAAACAACAAACCACTTGTAAACAACGAACAATTGTTGGTTAAAGGTGAAAACCTAGGACTAAATGATGGTGAACTGGATTGGATGCGCGCAGGGGCAGGAGTTTACGGAGTCGCCGACAAAAGCGCGAACAACTTAAATAATTTAAATAATTGCTACGACCTAAGTTCTAAACAATTTAAACGAAAATACACTTACAAACTATCAAAAATTGCCCCAAAAGTAGGGAAACCAGGAAAAATATTTCAGAGTTTACAAAAACTTTCAAAAAACACAAAATTCTTAGGTCCTTTAGCAAATTACCTATCAGCAGGCACAATTGGATATGAAGTTCTTACAGACACTTGGGATGCACATACCATAGTAAACGGATGCATATTAGTTGTGGGTATTATTGCCGTATCCGCTACATCCGCTCCTATTGTTATAGGCATTGCAATTTACGGATTGCTTGACCTTGTTTTTGATGTAGGTGATGGTATTGATGATCTTATGGGCAGAGATTCTGGTTTTTGGGACAATAGACCAATAGATTCTTTCCCGATAGACGAAAATCCAATATTTAAAATTGACAATACTTATGTAGCTCCACAATTTATAGAACCTTTAAAATTTAAAGACTAATGATGAAATTTCTATTTAAACCATTACTCGCGGCCAATTATTGCTCCGCCAAATGGATCGTTAATAAAAACCTACCCAAACAAGTAATTCCTACTGCTCTACATACCTTCACCTCACCTTTTGCATTTATAGCTGCTGGCTTATACTTTGCTGTAATTGGATCTATTGATTATAAATTTGAGACCTACACCCCTATCTTTATTGGATTAGGAATTGTAATGCTTAGTGTTTCCCTTTACATAGAAAAAAAAGCGAAAAATTCAATTGAAAGATGGGGTATTAAAAAAGAATACAAAAGCTTAAGTAAAGATCAACGACAAAACAGAAACACTTTTGCATTTCTCTTCTTTTGGGTAGGATTTATACTTTTCTTTTATTTAGCCGTAACATTTACCGAAGGATATCTAGTAAAATAATGAAATTTCTATTTAAATATTTATTAGCAGCAAATTACTGCTTTGCCAAAAGATGGGTAAATAAAAAAATGCCACAACAAATAATCCCAGGTGCAGTACATATTTTCACGACTCCATTTGCATTCTTTTTTGCAGGCTTATCTTGTGTTGCATTGAACTATATTGATTATTAGTTTAAATTTCCTGAAATTATTCTTATGATTACTGCTGCGATAGCATATTGGGGATTTTGGCAAGCTACTAAAAAAGCAATTTACCAATGGAGCATTGAAAAAGACTACAAGAATTTGAGTAAAGAACAACGCTCCAAAAGAAATACTTTTACATTTCTATTCTTTTGGGTAGGAATCATCCTTTTCGTTTATTTGGGGGGCAAAATATTTAGGAAGATACTCATTGAAATAAAAATCATCCTTGTTCATCATAAATAAAAACAAGGATTTCAATTCATAAAAAAAAGGACATTCCCGTTAAGGAATGCCCATTTCTATTTTCAATTTTTCTTTAGTCTTCTAAACTATCAACTAATCTGTCAAATTCAAGTTGGTTATCCTTATTTGCTATTAACTGAACAGCAGCCTGACCTGTTACTAATTTAATTTTATACGATTCATCGCCAAAATCAAGTAGTTCTGATGAATCATTATTAGCTATTAATTCTGTTTTTATCCATAATCTATAATTTCCCGTATTTTTTATGATATAAAATCTGTGCAGCATAATGTTGTTGCTCTCCGTTACTTCTGTTTTAGGCAATTGATATAAGTTTTGCTGATTAGAAGAGATTACTTTATCCCAATACACTAAAATAATACCATTTTCATACACATCTTCAGTTAGTGTTTCAAGATACAACTCATATTCTCCATACTTATTACTACGCCCATCTACATTGTTAACAATATTCCAATCATCAGCATTAATGGTTAGTTTATATGTTTTTACATTAGCGTTACCATCAGCACCTTTTAATTCTAAACCTGCTCCCCATCCTGTTCCTCCAATTGCGATTCCTTTGTTGTTTTTAGGTCCGTAAAGAATAGCTGTTTCTTTGTCAAGATAAAAATCTCCATGCTCTCCATCATCAGCAGTTGGAACACCTTCTCCAGATAAAATTTGAGATCCATCAGCACCATCTGTTCCATTAGTTCCATTAGTTCCATTAGTTCCAGCTGCACCCATTAATGAAAACCCATCAGTATCTGCCCAACTATCATCTACTTGTTTAGGTCCGTATAACATACCTGTGGCAATATCAAGGTAGTAATCTCCAGTAACTCCAACTGTAGCTTCTGGTTCACCTTCTCCACTATACATTTGACTACCATCATCTCCTGCTGGTCCTACTGGTCCGGCTACTCCCTGTTCTCCTTGATCCCCTTTTGGACCAATAAGTCCAGCTTCTCCATCATCACCACTACATGAAACCATTGAAATACTTAGCGCTAAAAAAGCGACAACGAAAAAATAAAGTTTACTAGTTTTCATTTTTTTTGTAATTTTAACATGATTAATAAAATGGAATTAAAGAGATCTTGCGTGATTTTTAATTCCTGTTAATTATTTACTTCCGGAGGTTACAGCCTCCGGATTTTTTATTTAATAAGTATTTAAGCCAATTGCGAGTAGAACTGCTCCAATAACAAGCGACAACAAAACAGACACCGCGATGACAACAATAAGGCTAACAACAAAATAATTTGTCTTTTTATCTTCAGCCACATTGGTTACCGGAACAAATCCTAAATAAAGAATGTACAAACTGTAAATTCCTGCAACTAAGCCTAAAATCGACAGGCTAGGCACCATGTAAAAAACTCCTGCCAACCAACTTGGTGTATAAGCATATCCGACTAACTTGACTGCATTTGGCAAACTAACATGAGTGTGAAAGCTTGCCGCCAATTTATGAATGCAAAAAGCACTAATTAATACGCCTAAAAAAGCACCTAAGAATGCCAAAATAGCTTGATGCAATCCCCAACTAAACGAAGCAACCTGAAAATAACTGCCCATTCCAATCAATCCATATCCAATAAAGGAGGCAATGGTTGGAATCAAAACAAGAGGAAGAACATAGCTTGTTAAAAAATCTTTGAGCTGAATTTCTTCATTGCTGATTTTTTCCCAAGCAGCTTTAGGATTAATAATAACAAGCTTAACTCTGTCGATTAAATATTCGATGTTTATCATTTTTTTTAAGTTTAGCCTGCTGTTACGATTCCAATAAACTGTTTAAAATTCCGCTACTACTTTCTTTTTTACTATTTGAACTCCCTGTACTCAATTGACTTATCAACTTGTTAATTGGCATTGATTGCAACCATACTTTTCCTGTTCCTCGCAGCGTTGCTAAAAACAATCCTTCTCCTCCAAAAACCATTGATTTTAAATTACCAGCCTGTTCTACACTAAAATCGATTCCTTCCTGAAATCCAACCACACAACCAGTATCCACTCTTAGGGTTTCTCCATTTAAGTCATGCTCTATTAAAGTTCCTCCTGCATGAATAAAAGCTTTACCATCTCCTTGTAATTTCTGAAGAATAAATCCTTCTCCTCCAAAGAAACCAGCTCCCAATTTACGGTTAAGGTGCATGCTGATTTTAGTTCCTAAGGCAGCACATAAAAAGGCATCGCGCTGGACAATTACCGTTCCTCCCATTTGCTCTAGATCCAATGGTACAATTGTTCCAGGATAAGGAGCTGCAAATGCAACCTGGCTTTTACCAACACCCTGATGAGTAAAATGAGTAATGAAAATTGATTCTCCTGTGATCTTGCGAGAAGCCGCAGAAAGAAGTTTACCAAACAATCCTTTATCAGGTTCTGAACCATCACCCATTTTTGCTTTAAAATCAATTCCCTCTTTCATGTAAAGCATCGCTCCAGCTTCTGCAATTACCGTTTCATTTGGATCCAATTCTATTTCTACCAATTGAATATCGTGACCTTTAATTGTGTAATCTATTTCGTGTGATTTCATGAGTTTTTTGTTTTATGGTTTTTTATCTATTTGAGTTATTAACAAGTTGTTGATATCCTAATTTTTCATACTTACAAAAAGCGCAAGCATTAACAATCCAACTTTTTTAAGTACTTGTAAAAGCATCAACAAGCCAACAAGACAGAAAAGAAGTGGCCCATAGGTTATCACGTAAGTAAAAAAGCCAGCACCTGGTTCTAACATCGAAATACTAGGCGCTTCGGAATTGTAATAAACAGTTACCAATTCTCCTTCTGGATATTTGCTTAATTCCTTATCTACTTCGGAAAAACTACTCGTACTGGTCGCGATCGTTGAGATTCTATCTCCTGTATAATTTTCACCTTGAACTGTGTAGGCATATGATAAATCGACACTATACATCTCAGTACCATCGCTTATTGAACTTCTAATGTCAGAGAAACTTACAATCCCTTGAACTGTTGGCCAATCTTTAGATGCATTTGCCTCATCTACAATCGTCTGGCTTACATGATTGTAAAAAAGCCATCCTCCAACGATAAAAATGAGCGCGAAAATAAAACTGGCAAAAATTGAACTTTGTTTTGATTCCATGATTGTGCGTTTTAATTAGATTTCTCTAGAAATGAAATTCATTAAAAATTGAAAGCATCTCACTTTTACTTTTTACAGTACTTGATACAAGAATAATGTAGGTGTCGTAATTTGAAATATCAACGATTAACGAAATGCCATCGTCATCATCCATTTTACCATACATACATTTCTTGCCTTTGTAAGAAAAGCTTTCTAAATTTCCCATTTGACCAGGATTTCCATTCTTACGAGAGGTAGCTGCCACAGCTAGGTTTTCGCTCATTCCTTTCATAAACATAGCGCTGTACGTACCGTTGGTATTCATTACCATCATTTTTCTGTAGCTGTTGTACTCAAACCCATTGGCTAGCTTCTCAAATTTGCTATACGGATATTTCACAGGAACTAAGTCCATATCCTCATCATCATCACCATAATCCTCGTCTTCGAAGCTACCGCTATCCATACCTCCAAACATTTGTTGCTGATATTGACTTTGATCTTCGTAAGTTATATTTGAAGGAGGAGTGAATTTACTTTTTGAGATACTGATATTTTTATCAAACTTAACAGCTCTTTCCATAGCTTTTATGCCCAACATTTTGGCATCTGATTTTAAGGTTACACCCTTGTAAACCCAGCATTTGGCTCCCATTAATTTTACAACTTCACATTTATTTCCTAAAACATTCTCTGTTCCAATAATCTCACCACCCAAACCTTCTAAAAGATCTTTTCCCATCTTTTGTTTTTCAGCTTCGGTCATATTCTCAGTCATTTTAGCCATTTCCTGATAATAAGGAAGGTTTCCTTTCTGTCCCGTATTCTCCATTAAATTAGCTGACCAAAACTGTTTACCATTCATAATAAGAATATCATGCGTTTTGGTTTCGGTTTTCATTCCAAACATTTTAGTTACACTTATCGATTTGGTTTCCGTTCTAGATAAACTTCCATAGTTGTCCCACCAGATTGATTTGGTGCCCGTAGTATTTCCACTTAATTCGTACTCAACATGACCAGATTTAACGGCATATTGTTGAATTTTCTGTTGTGCACTACTAGCGTAGCTCAACATCAAACAAGTTAAAATCAGAATTGTTTGTTTCATGGTTTTTTGATTTTTTATTAAACGGTTTTTCTATCTGTGAAAACAAGAATATGGTAGTGGAATAAATTGCTAAAAGGTTTAATAACTTCCTGTTTGAATCTATGGTTGAAAGGTTTTTTAAGGTTGTAAAGTGAATTGCTTAAAGACCAAACAGGAAGTTTTGATAACTGTATGTAGTTATTTACAATTATTTAAAAATGATAAAGTACACCTACTCCAGCTGATAAATAGTTGGCATTACCAATTGTGTACTTCAAATCTGCATTAAAATACATCTTATCAGATATAGCGAAACGACTACCAACACCAATGTTCACACCAACATCACTACCAGAAGCATCTAAGTCTGATAAGCCACCGAACATTTCATCAAACTCACTACTTCCAGAACTTACATCGTCCATTTTGAATTTCCAGAAAGTCACATTTAAACCACCAATAGCATAAAATGTACTTTTGTCATCTGATGAAAACACATAATGTCCATCAACATCTAATGTAGACCAGTTTACATTGTTCTTCTTGAAATAGTAAGTAAATGCAGGAGCAATTTCCCATGTATCACTTGCCAAATAAACACCCTTAGCTTCAATACCCATTGTACTGATATCTGTTGCATACTTAAGACCAGCTCCGGCCATAATTTTTGAGTCTTGTGCTTGAGTTGTTAGGCTGAAAAATACTGAAAGCACAGTTGCGCATAATAAAATTAACTTGTTTCTCATTTTGATTACTTTTTACTAGTTATTAAAAAATTTAATTAGGCTTATAGAATTTCCACTTCGACATCTACCAAGGCAGTTGTTTCGATTTTGAAACTTACTGGCTGCTCGGTAACTGCACCTGTGATTGTAATTTGTAGTTTTTTATTCAGTAACAATGTGTTTGCAATTGCATCTAATTGTTCTGTTGTGAAATTCACGAAAAGAGGTTGATTTAAAGATACCGTTGGAATATCGAAGTCGAAATCCAAGTCTGGTACACTAACATTTAAAGATCTCACCTCACCACCAGTTAATTCAGTAATTGCACAATTTACTGATGTTACATCAACAGCTTCAAGCTTGTTTAAATACTCTTTAATCTCACTTATATCAGCAAAATCGAGATTAATTGTTTCTGAGAATGGAAAAGTTTCTTCCATTTTTAAACTGGCTGTTTTAACGGTATTAACCGTTACTAATGTTTTCTTCGATAATTCGATATCATAGAAATCTTTTGTCTTTAAATCTTTTACTTTATCACAAGAAGTGAATCCAATTACAATTGCGAAAAGAATAAATAATGATTGTTTCATAGCTTACTTATTTAGTATTAATAGATTTCAATTCATATATATGATAATGCCCAAACATGCCTTCTTTATCTTCAATAATCTTAGCATATACTCCTGGCTTATCGTTAATCATCCAAAGTTTATATCTCTGTTCGCTCGATCCTGTCGATTCAACAACTGTACAATTGTAAGTACCCGAAACAGTTTCTAAATCTTCTTTTCCTACAACTCGAAAAGATTCCTCTCCGAGTGGAAAAAATTGATTCCCGTAACTCATATCCAATTTGTTTGGTGGTAGTTGAGTATCGTCAGGCAAATTGTATCTATCGTATCCATAAAAAATAAAATCGATACTTAGCGTTTGTTCCTCTTTATCGGCCTTTACATCGGCAATCAATTCCTTAGTTTCAAAAACGTCTGTGCCTTCAACTAATGTAGAAAAATTGTATTCTAATTGGCTTGTGTTAACTAAGGACATCAACATTTCAAAAGAATCTGTCCATGGTAATTTTCCTTCTTCACCATCATATTTATAGTTCCCATTTTCATCGAAAAAATCATCTTCCGTAAAATTCAATCTTTCAATCATACTTGAGTTATCAGCTAACTTTCGAATGATAATTTCCTCTCCTGAATTTTCTAAAAGCAATTCATTTTCATTGATTTTATGAATTTTGTTTTTACCATTAATCTTTATGCGTCGAGAAAGGACTAACAGACTTTTTTCTTGCTCATTATAAATCCACATTCCACCATTTGTCGATTCCATTCCTGGTTGTTTCTCTATAAGGGTAAAACTATCTGGAGCTTCAAAAGTCAAGACTCTTGTTACATCTTCATTTTCCTCATCAGCAAATTCCCAAGACCCGATAAGACCAGATTCAGAATTTTGCTTAGCTATTAGATCCATATCGAGCTTGGATAGAAACCATTTTTCACCACTCTTTTCAAAATTTAAATTCTTCTGATTAAGGCTTATGATCTTGCAATCTCCTCCAAAATCTTTATCCATGCTTGACTCCATAATCAACTTCTCTTCTTTCTTGTTATGCGACCATGTGCCTACATTAATTCCTTGCGTTATTACAGATCCTTCGGCATTATATTCCAACACAAATAATGGTTCATGTACTTTATCTCCTACAACTATTTTAGTAACCAACCAGCTACCTTCAACTTCTTGAGCATTAGCAGAAACGGCCAATACCATTATTGCTATTAATAAAAATGTTAACTTTTTCATTTTCTTAAAGATTAATGTGTATTTCCTAAAGTCTTCATCAAATCATCATAAGCAGCCTTAATTTCACTTTCACTTAACTCAGGCTTCATTTGTTTGGCTTTTTTTCTAAAATCACCATAAGGAATAAGGTTCGGATTCGTTTTAATTTTCTCAGCTTCTTTTTCTGCCTCTTTCATCAACTTTTCGATCTCTGGCATCGAATCTTCAAATAGCTTTTCGGCCTTTTTCAATTCTTTCTGCAGTTCACTTTCAGTATCTGAACTCGGCTTAGTTGCTTCTTGTTTTCCAATATTTTTATCTGCGTTGATGTAGGCATTAATGAATTGAAAAGCATCCTCTTTGCTTAAACCACTTTTATCATTCTTCACCTCATCCATTACACCCATTTGATTTAAAAGTTGATCAAAATCATTTTGATCAGGTGCTTTTGTGCTGTCCTTTTCATCGTACTTTAAAAGAAAATCGATCAGCGGTTTTGCAGCGTCAATATTTTCTTTGTTCGCCTTCATGTAAACTTCCTGGATTTTATCTCCCTCGTCTTTTTTCTCCTCAGTTTGAGCGAATAAAGAGCTATATGCCATAAGGCAAATCATGATGATAAAAGCTTGTTTCATAGCTGTATCTTTATGGATTAAAAATGCACTTGAATTTAGAATACTGATGACTTACAAATCATTAATATCTTTCATTGGAAAGTCTGGTAAATCGAAATAATTATCAGCTACAGGAATATCAAAACGGATACTTGTTGCCTCCTCTATAATTGTGATTCCAGCCATATTGGTAACCACTTTTAGCGTTAAACCTTTGTAAATCCATTGCTTTATGCCCAAAAGCTCCCATACTTCACAGTCGTAGCCTAAAACTTTTTCATTAGCTAACTGAACACCACCCAAATTTTCAAACATTTCTTTTCCAGCTTCCAAAGCATCTAAATCATTCTGACGCATGTATTCAATTAATGGATCATCTTTGGTAATAATATAGCCTTCCTTGTAATCAACTACATATACTTTCTGATTGTCAATCTTATATGTATTATGAGCATCTTTTGTTGTTGATTCCTCAGTTCCATCTGGTAGATAAGTAATAACCGTTTCACTACTTAATTCATTTTTCAATTCAAGTGCTCCCCATTTGTCGAAATACAATTGGTTGGTGCCCGAGCCATTTACATAAGGACCCGAAATAGCAGTAGCATAGGTAACCATTCCCGATTCTACATTGTATCGCTTAATATCTTTACTTTCCAAATCATCATCTTTATCGCACGCAACAAATGCAGTAACAAAAAATAATATGCTTAGGTACTTTAATGTGTTCTTCATAATTCAGTTTATTATTGATATATTTCTTATTCTAAATTCAAGTTTATTAGTTTGGAACGACATAAAAACCTGTATTTTCCATTTGTTCAATTTTAGCCTCTTTGGCCCCTGATCTGCTCAACCAAAAATCTTCTTCTGAGCTCATTAAATTCTCTGTGTTTCCTTCATCCAAATCACAAGTGTAGGTTCCGCCAATTTCCAAGTTATTCGACTTACTGTGCACAGATCCATCATCATTGTAGGTAACATATCTAACAGTCAGTTTATAGTTGTCCTTTTCATCAACATTCAGTACCTCCATTTTACCGAGATTCCCATCTGAAGTACCATAAATGATTGTTGTTCCATTCCCCAAAACAACTCCTGATTGATTCGCAACTTGAATGTTTCCATTTTCTAAGCTTCTCATTTTGGTATCAATGGTATTTCGATCTAATGAGTTAAAAATTGAATTACTTGATGAGTTTGAATTAGAAGAAGCAGTATTGCCTTCTGTTTTCACAAACTCTACTCTTCGGTTATTGGCTTTTCCTTCTGGTGTGCTGTTATTGTCTAATGGCTTACTTTCTCCAAAACCAGCATAGCTTAATCGGTTGGAAGAGATTCCCATCTGAATCAATTTCTCCATTACCACCTTAGCTCTTGCTTCAGATAATCTTTTATTTGATGCATCATCACCATCGCTATCGGTATGACCTTCGACACTAAAGTTTAGGTTTGGTTGTTTTTGTAAGAGTTGATAAATTTTATTGATTGGTCCCATTGATTCAGGCTTCAGACTTGCCTTGTTTACATCGAAGCGAATGCCATTACAGATAATCTTACCATCTTGCAACACACGATCGTAATACTTAACACCACCTTTTGCAATGCGAATGTTTTTTATGTATTTCTCGTAATCAGATGATGAATATTTTTCCATTTCAATCGTCAATCCTGTTGGATTACTTTCATAATGTGGAATATTAATCAGGCGAGTATCATCCATATAAGCTTTCATTTTCCCCTTTGTAAAAGCTATTGATATATGACGCCAACCTCCAACTTCATCCGAGTTACCTCTGTTTTTTCCTGGATAATTAGCAGAACTTTCACCTAGAGTTAAGCTATTCACATATATGTATAATGTTTTATTGCTATCATTCCTTTGATTTTTTTTATCGAAAAAATTTATAAAATATCTTCCTGAGGATCCAGCACTAAAAAAAGCATCAAATTCAATCGTAAATACCTCTGGCAAATAGTCCTCTTTCGAATTTTTTAAATAAGGAACAATCGATCCATGCTCTATTGAATAGATAACATTTTCACCATCTACTTGAGCGATCTCAACATTTCCTTCCTTTAAATCCCATCGGCTTGGAAACTCACCGTTCTCTTCCATTAGGTTTGGTCCATCTTCAAAAATCACAACATCACCAGGAACAAAGTCAAACTTATTCCAAACCACATTTGGCTTATTTGGTTTTCTCGTTTCAATATTCTCTTTTGAATTAGAAGAATTTTGATTCGCATTTTCAGCTGCTTCTTTCTTTGCTTCAGCTTCCTGTTTCTTTTTCTTCTTTTTCTTTTTACCAAATAAACTTCCAATACCTTCTTCTAGTTTGTCGAAACCTTTATCTATACCTTTTTCTATTTTGTTATTAGCGCGACGAGTTCCTTGCTTTTTAGCAACTTTTTCTGGATCTACTACCTGTGCATTTAGTATTGTAATGCTTAGTGTAAATAATAAAGAAAGAAAGACTAGTTTTTTCATGAGTTCATTTTTTGGTTTTGATTACAATGTAAATGTATGGCGGGTTTACATTTTTAAATAGAAGCTATGTTTCAAACACAAGCATAGATGTTCCAAGCATTAATTATCAGCCTATTATGAGCCTCCAAATAAACAATAATCATTAAATCGGGAACATTTATTATATTCTATAAAATTCTCTAAATTTGAAATAAGGGAACAAGAATCCGCTCATCACTATCAACGCAACTCATTCAATAACTGCACTTTAATGCGTATTAAGAATTAATTTATCAAGAAAATAATTAGCTATAAATAAGGAATGCTAAAAAGAAGTATTACAAATGTTCCATCTAATTGTACAAATGTTCCAATCACTACATATCAAACAGTTACAAGAGTCACATTACAATTATCGCATAAGTAGGAGAAAATTGAAATTGCAAATTATCGACAGAAATCACTTTTACAAATAAAAATTAGCACTCGTATTCTTCTAAAATGAATTCCATATGAAAAATCAACTTACTGATCCTTTTGAATAGGTAACTAGCCATAAAATCAAGGCACAAAAAAAATGGCTCACGATAGGTGAGCCATTTTAAATTAGTACATTTTTTTTCTAGCTATTAACTGTATGTTCTTTCATGTATTCGGAAGGAGTACAGCCTTGAATCTCTTTAAAACATTTCGAAAAATAAGAAGTATCGTTAAAACCAGTTGAGTAACAAACTTCGCTAATACTTATTTCTGGTCTTAAGAGCAGTTCGGAAGCTAATTTAACGCGCTGAGTTCGAATAAATGCAGTTGCAGATAAACCAGTTAATGCCTTCAACTTACGATGCAATTGGGTTCTACTCATTACAGTTAATTCGCAAAACTGATCGACAGAAAATTCAGGATCGGGTAAATGTTTCTCAAGAACCTCCTGCAAACAAGTGGCAAACTTTTCCTCTTCCGATTCAAAAACCAAGTTTAACGGATTTATTACCAATTCCTTTTGATATTTCTCTTGTAATTCTTTTCGAGTACTTATCAACCTTTCCACTTTAACCAACAAAGCCTGAGCATTAAATGGTTTCACAATATAATCGTCGGCACCAGAGTTTAAACCATCTAATTCATTATCATCTCCCACTTTAGCAGTTAATAAGATAATCGGAATGTGATTGGTTTTATGGTCTGATTTTAAAGATGTACATAGCTCTACGCCACTAATATTAGGCATCATCACATCCGAAATAATTAAATCAGGAATATAGTCAAATGCCATTTTTATTCCTATTTCCCCATCTTCGGCTTCTAAGACCTTGTATTTATGAACAAAGTAAGTTTTGATGTACTTTCTCATGTCAGGATTATCCTCAACAATAAGAAGTACTGGAAGATCAGCTAATTTCTTTTCTGTTTCTACTTCCTTATTATTAGGCGCTTCTATAATTTCTTGAACAGGCTCTTGAACAATTGGAACTAATGATATTTCACTCGATTTAAAGTGTTCTTTTGTAGTTGGCAACACCAAGCTAAATTCGATTATTTGACTATTGGAACAACTTACTTTAATAGGAGCACGATATAGCGTACAAAGTTCTTTAACCAAAGACAATCCAATACCTGTTCCTTGCGTTTCATTTTCTCCTGCGCGATAAAAACGATCGAAAATATGCGACAATTCTTCATTTGTAAGTGTACAACCAGAATTACGAACTGCAATTTTTAAGTGATCGCTATAAGCGATAACATTTAGCTGAACCTCTCCATTGCCAGGAACAAATTTAAAAGCATTTGAAAGTAAATTTGTAATGATAATTTCAACAATATTTCGATCGAACCAAACTTTTCCAGAATCATTAACCTCTAACTGGTAATTGATATTCTTCTCGGATGCTTGGTAGCTAAACGAATTTGATATCCCTTTCAATATGGTGGCCAAATCACCTTCTTGGGCTGAAATTTTAAATTGTCCTGCATCAATCTTCGACAAACTCAACAATTGATCAACCAGAGATAACAAACGGTCTGAGTTTCTTAATATCAGACTTAAATCATTTCGATCATCATCGCTTTCTGATTTTCTTAATTGCTTTTCAACTGGCCCTTTTATAAGCGTTAAAGGAGTTCTAAATTCGTGAGAGATACTACTAAAAAATTTCGATTTCATTTTACTGATACTTTGCAATTCTCGCGTAACTCTTTGCTTGTTTTGGTATCGGTAGTAAAAAAATGCCGCTAAGCCTCCAAATAATAAAAGCAATACGCCAAATTGATTTCTTTGCATTTTCTTCGACTCACCAATCAATTGATTTCGAGTGTTAAGCAATTCAATTTGTTGTGTTTTTTTCTCCGATTGGTACTTGAACTCCAAATCGTTAAGAACCTGTGAAGTCTCTGAATTGTATAGGGAATCGGTGTAAATTTTAGTTTGTAATAAAGAGTTACATGCCTCCTTATACCTTTCTGTTTCAGAATAAACATTGTAAAGCGTCTGATTACATAGAATTAAATTATCAAGAGAATGAATCTTTTCTGCAATCGCCCTTCCTTCCAACAAATTCTTTTCTGCCTCTTTATAGCGTTTTAATTTAGCGCAAGCAGTTCCATGATGAATTAAAATTGCACTCAAATATCGTTTGTCTTTTATCTCTCGCTGAATGTTTAAAGATCTTTCAAAATGAGAATAAGCCTCAGAATAGTTCTTTAATGACATATCAACTTGGCCAAGTAGTTGGTAACAAATCCCCTGACTCATTGGGTAATTACGTTTCTTGGCTAAATCTAAACACTTGTGAATGTAATAATTAGCTGAATCGGTTTCATTAAGAAACATATATGCTTCTCCTACATTTCCATAACTCAACTCTAAATGAAAACTATTATCGCTACTAATTCCATATTTTAGCGATTCCTTAAAATAGGAAAGTGCCTTTTTGTACTCTTTTTGTACCAAATAAATGTTGCCAATACCATTTTCGGCGATTGCTTTTCCATATAAATTATTACTGTATTTGGTACTGTTTATCGACGAAACAAAGTAGTTAATTGCTTCTTGATTTTGATCGGTTTTACGACAAACAACGCCCAACTCATTATAAATACGCCCTATTTGATAATGATCTTCATTCTTATGAGAATAAGGCAAAGCTTTTTTATAATAATATTTAGCCGAATCGTAAACATGCTGGTACCTGTGATTCACGCCTAATCGGTAATAGATCTCAGGTAAATTTATACTGTCAATATCTACTTCTATTTTCTTTCTAAGAATTTCTAGGTAATCACCATATTCACTTTTGAATAGTTTTCGATTCCTTACAACCAATTTTATTGCTCTCTCAGAATCCTTAATTTCACCTTTCTCAAAAAGCAAATCTTGAATCTCAATTTTTAAACTATCTAGGTTCTTGTATTTAGGAACCTTCAACTTATCCTGTGAAAAAAGATTTCCCGAAAAGGATATGAATAAAAAAACGAAAGAAAACTTCGCAAGAAAGTTCATTATATTGTTAGTTAAATAAATAGTCATTAGCACAATAAAATAAATACATGAAAATCAAATGCACACATCCCAACATCAATCACCACAAACAATCACAACGCATTATTAATTAACGAATTTATAACATTCAAAACGCAGATGCAAATAAACATTACAACTTAACAAAACAATAATCTTAGTACCAGCACAAATATCACTTTAAAAGCTTCCATTAACCCACATTAAGTTAGCTTACATCTAATTTATCCTTTCACTTGTAAAACAAATTACAATTGCTGTTAGTAAGGAATACGAATAGGAACATCAGCCTATTAAATAGTAAAAATCCTGAACTGGATCTCAAGTCAATTCCCCACAAACTTGCAATTTTTATTAGTATCTTTACAGTCCTTTACACAAACATTAATTAGCCTTGTAAATTAAAAGGCGAAAGGATTTTAGAATGGATTTTGAAAGCATAAAAAATAAATTACAACAGTACAAAGCGGAAGGAAAGAAGATGTTTACCACTTCATCTTTTCAATCACACAGTTTAGTATTGCTTCACATTATCAGCAGAATAGACAATACAATTCCTGTGTACTCTATTAATACTGGATTTTTATTCCCAGAAACAATTCAATTTAAAGATCGAATTGCAGAAGAATTTGGCTTAAATATTATTGATGCAAAATCATCGATACCGAAAGCTCAACAAAAAGATGCAAAAGGCAATTTTCTTTTCACATCTGACCCTGACTATTGCTGCTTCCTAAATAAGGTGCAACCTTTAGATGGTGTTTTAGCAGATCATGATGTCTGGATTAATGGCGTTAGAGCCGATCAATCTGCTGTGCGAAAAGCGATGGAAATTGAACAAGCTGCCCCGCACGATGTGATTCGTTTTCACCCGATGTTAGATTGGAGTAAACAAGAAATTTACAAATACATTAAAGAGCATAACTTACCTCGTCATCCGCTTGAAGCTAAAGGCTACGATAGTATCGGTTGTGAACCGTGTACCCGAAAAATGATTTTGGGTGATGATCGTTCGGCCAGATGGTTTGGGATGAAAAAAACCGAATGTGGTTTAAATACCGATTTGGTTGTTAAAAAGGATAAAAAATAAATTTAGATCGCGAGTCGAAATTAAAATACACACACAATGAGAGTATTAGTAACAGGTGGTGCGGGATACATTGGAACCGAGCTATGCATAAAATTGAACCAGAATCCTGAAGTGAAAGAAATTATTGTACTCGATAATTTGCATCAGGCTAATTTCAATTTGTTTTTACACTCACAAATAAAACCTGGCAAATTAACCTTTGTAAAGGGAGAACTTTTAGATTCAAGAACACTTGATAAAATTGTAAAAGATGTTGACGTGGTTTATCATCTTGCTGCTGAAAATACGGACAGCGATAAGCTTCATCACCTTCACGAACAGGTTAACAATTGGGGAACAGCCGAATTGGTATACGCTATAGAAGAAAGTAATGTAAAACAATTGGTTTATGTTAGTTCTACAGCTGTTTATGGGTATTCCGATGATGAATTTAATGTTTATACAAACCCAGAACCATCAACTTCCTTAGGAAGCTCAAAATTAAGAGGCGAACAACATGTTGAACGCATTATGTCGAAAGTAAATACGCAAATTATTCGTTTGGGTAATGTTTTCGGATATGGTGTAAGCATGAACATGAAAGAAATTTTAAATAGCCTACTATTCGATTCCCATTTTGTTGGACGCATCTCTATTCATGGAAGTGGAAATCAAAAACGTCCTTTTATCTCTCTCGATAAAACAACAAATATATTGGCTAATTTATTGGGTGGAAAATTAGATTCTGGCGTGTACAACCTATCGGAACACAACAAATCAATTATGGATCTAGTTGAGATAATGCAAACTCAAAATCCAGACATGGAAATGATTTTCACCAATCAACATTTGGAGTTACCTCAACAATTGATTGCTAAAGATGAAAGAATCATGAAATTATACGAAGGTGAAAATTTAGGTTTTGAAGAGGAACTTAATATCCTTAAAAAGCACTTTGCAGCTTCGAGCATATAAAATTAGCATCTGACTTATAGTCATTCACATAAAAAATCCTGATTCACTTACGAATCAGGATTTTTTTATAATATTTATGATCTCCAAATCATTTAATCCTCTTATAAACAATACTCGATCCTAATTTGATTGTATTTTTATCGATAAATTCGACTTTAAATTCTTTACTCGTACCCAATCCATAAGTTGAAAACAAATCGCTACCTATCTTCTTTTCTGTTAACCTAAATTCAGAATTGGAAGACCTTTTAATTTTACTAACCAAAACATCACCAGGTTTCATAAAGAAATTCACATATTTATTTTGGTTAATCTCAGTAATCTTACCAAGCAATGCGCCACTTTCCGTTTTATTAATCGATACTCTAATTCCATCTAACATCGATCTTCCTTGCAATTCCCAATTACCAACAAATTGATCTACAGGAATTTTTTTCATACTTTCAGTATCGCAAGATGAAAATACTAAACTAGCTATGATCACTAATAAAACCTTAAAAAACTGATTGTTTTTTTTCATTTATATCCTTTTTGCAAAAATTAAATTTTCTCCGTCAATTTTTTGACGAATCGATATTTATTAAAAAACTCTTTTGCAATAACACGAATCAATGTATAAGTGGGTATGGCTAAAACCATTCCCAAAATACCAGCCATGCTACCAGCCATAATGATTACAATAAATATCTCTAACGGATGTGCATTAACGCTATTTGAATAGATCAAAGGTTGAAACAAAATGTTATCGATTACCTGAACTACAGCAAACACAATAGCCATATACCCAAGCAATGGAAGAATTTCAGCATAAAAATCAACATCTAAATTCGTAGCAATTCCAATGATCATACCAAAACATGCACCTATAATCGGGCCAATATAAGGAATCACATTCATCATACCAGCAAACAAACCAATAACAACAGCTGTTCCAAATGGCAAGCCTACAATGGTTAAGCCAATGGTTACCATGAATCCTACGAGAATTACTTCGAAAAACAAGCCGACAAAATAACGCATCAAAAGATTCTTAATCGACTCTAACACATGCATAACTCCTTCTTCGTGCTTAGCAGGAACCATAAGCACAACTCCACCAGTAAACAAACTACTGTCTTTCAGAAAAAAGAAGGTGATGAAAGAGATCGAAAACAGGGCAATAAATATATTTCCAAGCGTACCTGCAAGCGAACCAAAAATAGAAGAAACATCAGATATCTTCACAAATGATGTGATATTTTCGACTAAGACAGCTTTTAAATTAAAGGCTTCGCCATCGGCAGAATATTTTACAACTAAGCTTTCTAATTTCTGAATTGGCTCTTCTAAACTTTGAGCAGCAGCATTTACATCAATATTGGATAAATCCTGTGCCTGAGAGGCTACCATTGGTATAAATGTTCTGAAGAACATGATCATTATAAACCATAACAAAAGTAAGGTTACACCTGCCGACAAAGCAGACGGAACCTGCCATTTTTTAATTTTCAATCCATTCAGAAAATTAACAACCGGACGCCCAATAAAGGAGAGAACGACCGAAATTAAAACATAAGCTACAATATTACTGAAATACCAAAACAGAAGCCCCAATAAGATTAAACCAAGGGCGACAATAAAATATTTTCCTTTTTCATTCATAATTAGGCAAACAATTTTGTTTGTAAAATGTAGATTCTGTTTAAAAGTAAGAAATTTTACGGTATCAATAAACCAAAATAAAAAAAGGCTTTCTTTCGAAAGCCTTTCCTTAATTTTTCAATCCATTATATTTTTAAAGGAGCATTTACTTTTTGCTTCATCAAAGCAATATCTAGCACCTCCATAATGTCATTAACAAAATGGAATTTCAAGCCTTTAATGTAAATATCTTTAATCTCCTCAATGTCTTTTTGGTTCTGATTACAAAGAATAATCTCCTTAATACCAGCTCTCTTAGCGGCAAGGATTTTTTCCTTGATTCCACCTACAGGCAATACTTTACCTCGAAGAGTGATTTCACCAGTCATGGCTAAATTTTTCTTCACTTTACGCTGGGTAAAAATTGAAGCCATAGCAGTAACCATTGTTACACCAGCCGAAGGTCCATCTTTTGGAATGGCTCCCTCTGGAACGTGAACATGTAAATTCCACTCATCAAATGCTTCCTTTCGAATACCTAAATCATCGCAATGTGCTCTTAAATATTCCTGAGCAAGCAAAGCAGATTCTTTCATCACGTCACCTAAATTACCAGTCAAGGTTAATTTTCCTTTTCCTGCTGATAAACTAGACTCAATAAACAAGATTTCTCCACCTACCGATGTCCAAGCTAAACCTGTAACCACACCAGCAAACTCGTTACCTTGATATTTCTCACGGCTAAACATCTTAGCTCCCAACAATTCTTTTAAGTCTTCTACGCTAATAGAAACCTCATATTTATCGTCCATTGCAACCTTACGGGCAATTCTTCTCATGATTTTAGCCAATCGTTGATCCAAAGATCTAACCCCCGATTCACGAGTATATTTATCGATCACCTCAGAAATAACCTCTTTAGATATTTTCACATCTTTCGAAGTAATTCCATGATTTTCCATTTGTTTTGGAATCAAGTGACGTTTTGCAATTTCTACTTTCTCCTCTTGAATGTATCCACTTACATCAATCATTTCCATACGATCGCGAAGTGGTGCTGATATTGAGCCAACATTATTAGCTGTTGCAACAAACATCACTTTCGATAGATCATAATCAACTTCCAAGAAATTATCGTGGAATGCATTATTTTGCTCTGGATCCAAAACCTCTAATAAAGCAGAAGAAGGATCTCCTCTAAAATCGCTACCTACCTTGTCGATCTCATCTAAAATGAAAACTGGATTCGATGATCCTGCTTTTTTCATTCCCTGAATAATTCGACCTGGCATTGCACCAATATATGTTTTTCTATGTCCACGGATTTCAGATTCATCGTGCAATCCACCTAAAGACATTCTGACATATTTACGATCTAATGCCCTGGCAATCGACTTTCCTAAAGAAGTTTTACCAACACCAGGAGGGCCATATAAACACAGAATTGGAGATTTTAAATCACCCTTTAATTTTAAAACAGCAAGGTGTTCAATAATACGATCCTTTACTTTCTCAAGTCCAAAATGATCTTCATCCAAAACTTTTTGAGCTCGCTTCAAATCAAAATTATCTTCGGTATATTCGCTCCAAGGCAAATCAAGCAATTCTTGCAAGTAGTTTAATTGAACAGAGTATTCTGCTGCTGCAGGATTTAAACGTTGCAATTTCTTTAACTCTTTTGCAAAAATTTCGCCAACCTCTTCGGTCCACTTTTTATCTTTTGCCTTTTCTTCCAATTCAATTACATCCTGTTCGTTAGGACTTCCACCCAACTCATCTTGAATGGTCTTCATTTGTTGTTGCAACAAATATTCTCTTTGTTGCTGATCCATATCGGTTTTCACCTTGGTTTGAATATCATCTTTCAATTCCAAAACCTGCACCTCACGAACCAATAACTCCAAAAGCTTCATGGCTCTATTACCAATCTCATCAATCTCAAGTAATTTTTGCTTCTGAGTGTGTTTTATCTCAGAATTACTTGATATAAAATTAATTAGAAAGGAAGAACCCTCGATATTTTTGATGGCAAAACTTGCCTCATTAGGAATGTGTGGAGATAATTTAATGACCTTAACCGCCATATCCTTAACTGAAGAAACCAATGCCTTAAACTCATTGTCTTCCACCTCAGGACGAATGTCTTTTAAGGTCTTTATTTTTCCGATATGATAAGGATCTTCAGTAATCATTTCCTCTAACTCAAATCTCTTCTTTCCCTGTAAAATAACTGTGGTAGAACCATCAGGCATTTCTAGGATCTTAATAATTTGCGCTACTGTTCCAATTTTATATACATCTTCAAAATGTGGCTCTTCAACACTCAAGTCAATTTGAGAAACAGCACCTAACATGCCTTTGTTGTTGTATACTTCTCGCACTAATTTTAAAGATTTTTCTCTTCCTACCGAAATAGGAATTACTACACCTGGAAATAAAACGGTGTTACGAAGAGGTAAAATTGGCAAATTGTCAGGAACCTGCAATTCGTCCAAAGCACTTTCATCCTCATCCGTTATAATTGGAATAAAATCTGATTCTTCATCCATCATATTCGACAAAACTATATCACTTATATTGAATTCTATTTTATTACTCATTATTTCGCTTGTCATATTCTGTTTACTATCTTCTCTTGGAAACAAGTATTTCATCGCATTAAAATGACAAAATGTCCGTTCCGACCAAAAATAATTGGCTAGTCTTAAGTTGGCAATTGCTATGCCAAAATAAAAAATGAGTCTCATCATTCACAGATAAGACTCATTTCATGTTATTTTATTATGATTTAAAATGACTTTCTGAAATCTTTTGTCATCTCAAACACATTTGTCATGATATCTTTTTCAGCTACATCAAACTTCTTTCCTCGGCGTTGCATTACCAATTCTGCAACTTCGTAAGCTGCTTTTAATCTGTATTCTTTAAATCCATGATTTCCACCCATCGCAAATGATGGAATAAAATTTCGAGGAAATCCAGCTCCAAAAACATTTGCACTTACACCTATTACAGTACCTGTATTCAACATGGTATTAATTCCACATTTAGCATGATCTCCCATAATAGTTCCACAAAATTGCAATCCTGTTTTTGCGAAGCTTTCGCTCGAGTAACTCCAAAGCTTAACTTCCGAGTAATTGTTCTTTAGATTTGAATTGTTGGTATCTGCTCCTATATTACACCACTCTCCTAAAACCGCATTTCCTAAAAATCCATCATGCCCTTTATTCGAATAGCCAAACAGAACAACATTATTTACTTCTCCACCACATTTGCAGTAAGGCCCAAGAGTTGTAGCGCCATAAATCTTTGCTCCTAAATTAAGTACTGAACTTTCGCACATTGCTAAAGGTCCGCGTACCAAAACACCTTCCATTATTTCAGCATTCTTACCGATATAAATCGGTCCTTTGCTTGCATTTAATGTAGCAAACTCAACCTTAGCTCCTTCCTCAAGAAAAACATTTTCTTTCCCAAGAACATTAACGGTATCACTTAAGGCTTGTGAACTTCTCCCTTTAGTCAAGAATTCAAAATCCTCTCTTAAAGCGAAATCATTTAAACCAAATATATCGTAAGGCATTGCAATTCTAACAATCTCCTTATTGTATTCTATCTTTATTTTTTCAGATATAGCTTCTTCTTTAACCAGATTAACATCAGTATCAGAAAGCTTAGCCGCTATAATCAAATTCTCTTTTGCAAGATATTCTCCAAGCTTTAAATTTTGGATTGCTGAAATCAAATCCGAATTAGGAAGAATTGATCCATTAATTATCACATTTTCATCCTCAACTACCTTTTGGTATTTTACAGATAAGTATTTTTGAGTAAGAAAGCCAAAACCTGCATTTAAACGCTTTTCCCATTTTTCACGAATCGTAAGAATTCCAACACGAATTTCCGCAACAGGACGAGTAAAAGTTAATGGACGTAAATCATTCCACGCCTCATCATCAAAAAGAATATAATTCATTGTAGTAGTGATTTTAATCTAAAAAGGTATCCTCTGTAGATTCTATGTACGACCAAAAATAAAAAAAAGCCTCGAATATTCGAGGCTTTTCTTGTATAGTAATTTTTTTTGATCTTACTTTTTGAACTTCTTGTAACGGTTCATGAACTTATCAACACGTCCAGCAGTATCAACTAATGTCATCTTACCAGTGTAGAAAGGGTGAGATGTATTAGAGATCTCTAGCTTAATCAATGGGTACTCAATTCCTTCGTACTCAAGAGTTTCTTTTGAGTTTGCTGTCGACTTAGCAATAAAAACAGTTTCGTTCGACATGTCTTTAAATGCTACCAGACGATAATTTTCTGGATGAATTCCTTGTCTCATTTTAATATCCTTTAAGTTTCTTATAATCTACTTCCAATAGGCTGCAAAGGTAAATATTGTTATTCGTTTTGCAAAAAAATAAATAAACTATTCTGCACTTTCCTTTACATTTTTCTTCTTTGCCTTATTTCCTCTGTTTTCCAGAGGGATGATAGGTGTTCTTTTAAATGGCTTATTTGGGTCAAAAAGCAGTCGATAGGTATAATGTGTCTTCATTTTCACTCCTCCAACCGACTCGTAAATCGACACCATTTTAGGATTAAAATCCCCAACCCAAGAAAGTTCCACTTCCGTATACTGTGGCTTTGCTTTTATGGCTTTATCCATGTGCCAAAAAATCGCAGACTCAATTCCAAATCTTTGATATTTAGGAACAACACCCATTATTGTGATTCGCGCACGATTAATCGTTTTCTTTTTTAAATGGTATAAAAACTTCAGTTTGCTCCAAAAATTGAACTTCCCATTCATTTTTGTCAATATCTGGTTAATATCAGGCATACACACAAAAAAGCCAATTGGTTCCCCATCGTGGTATGCAAACCAAATAAACTCTTCATCAATCACTCCCTTGCCATCTTTTGCCATTTTCCTGATATCTTCAGGATCGATAGGAGAAAAATTATCATGAAATTTCCAAGCTTCATTATAGATTGTAATGATATCTTGAATGTATTTTTCTAAATTTTCGTACGAAAAATGCTCAAAAGTAAATCCTGGTTTTTTGGCAATCCATTCAGCAATTTTCCAAAAACGTTCTGGAAATGGTTTAGTTCTATCTAAATGATAGCTATACTGTTCGAAAAAAACTTTAAAACCGTATTCTTCGAAAAATTTCTGGTAATATTTCTGATGATAAGGCATTCCATAAGCTTGTGGCATAAAACCATCAACCAGCAAGCCCCAATGATTATCATTCTCGCCAAAATTAATAGGTCCATCCATGGCTTCCATGCCACGAGTGCTTAACCATTCTTTTGCCCTATCAAACAAAATGAAAGCTGCCTTTTTGTCATTTATACATTCAAAGAATCCGCATCCACCAGTTGGCTGATCGAATGAAAATGCTTTGTTTTTGTTAATGAATGCAGCAATTCGACCAATTACATTCCCGTTTTCATCTTCTAATATCCACCGAATTGCTTCGCCATGTTTAAAAAATGAATTCTCTTCAGGATCGAATATCCCTTCAATTTCAGGATCTAAAGGACATGCATAGTTCGTATCATTCTTATAGATGATTCTGGCTATGTCTAAAAATTTCACTCGTTGTTTTTGATCTAAAACTTCAACTATATTCACTCGAGTCGTTTATTTAAGTAGTTTAGTTATTTGGGTCTTACTATATTACAAAATTAATCGCGACCTGCCAACTTTGCAAGTAATCGCAACAATTCTACATACAACCAAACCAATGTTACCATTAGCCCAAATGCACCATACCATTCCATGTATTTCGGGGCTCCCGACTGCGCACCTTTTTCAATAAAATCAAAATCTAGTACCAAATTGAGAGCTGCAATTACAACCACAAATAAACTAATACCAATACTCATTAAACTATAATCGTTGGCAAAGTGTAATCCAAATCCAAACATTCCTAAAATCCAGTTCAGCATGTAAAAAATAAAAATACCACCTGTTGCAGCAACAACTCCTGCTTTAAACTTTTGCGTTACTTTAATCAATCCCGATTTATAGGCAAACAACATCGCAAATAAAGTTGCAAAGGTTAAACCCACTGCTTGCACTACTATTCCTGGATAATACGAATTCATTAATGCTGATAAACCACCCAACATTAAACCTTCCAATAATGCATAAATTGGAGTTGTATAAGGAGCCCAAACAGGTTTAAATGAAGTTATCAAAGCAAAAATTAACCCACCAATGGCACCACCAATTAACCAAGGCATAATAACTGCTGAATTGCCCGAGTTAGCAAATAAACCCCATGTGTAACTTGCTGCAGCTACCAAAAAAAATAATGACAATCCAATTTTATTAATCGTTCCATTAACGGTCATCGACTCGCTGTAGTCTTCGTTTCTTAAACTGGAAAATATTTTATCGCCTAAAACAGGATTTGAACTTTTAGTAAACCTCATATGTATATTTCTCTTTAAATCTATTCTTAAATAATGATTCAAATTTACTTTCTTTAATCTTCTTTTCCTAGATTAAAAAGTCATATCAGATCTTAAAAATTCTTAAAAAAACGACTACAATTCGATTTCATATTTTAGATCGTCCCAAATATCACTCCAGTCAGTATCATTCTTCTTCCTTTCATCCACCAATGCTACAACTCGTGTAACCAGTGGCTCTCCTTTTCTAACCATTTTACCAAGAGTTCTTTTCACCTGATTCATAAGGTAGTTATCCGTAAATTTTTGCGGCAACAAATCAATAAATTTAGAATACATTTCATCCTGCTCTTCTAAATCTCTCATCGCAATTCGTCCCACTGTCATAACTGCACAAACTTGCTTCGAAGGATTAGTACTTTTCATCCAATCAAAAACCAAATCTTGAATATTTGGTAAATGCTGGAAAAGATTCATACTAGCTTGTTCTAATAATTCATTAGAATCCATTTCTTCAAACCAGCGCTCCAATTGTTCTTCGGTAACCTTATCTGGCTCTTCTAGCATGCTTGCCAAGATTTTCGATTCACGAAATCCTTTGGTCCAAAGTTTATGTGCCAACAAATGGTTTTGCTGATATTCTTTTCCAATTTCTCGCAGATTAACGATAGTCGCTCCTAATGCTTTTTGATAATTCAATCCAAATTTTTTCATTTCATGATGAGTCTCACCATTACGAAGAATTTGAATTTTTTTGAAAATTTCCTGAAACAATTCCTCTGTCTCATTGTTGTCGATAAAAAAATCCATTTTTTTTAAATTAGTTAACTATCTGCAAAGGTAGAGTTTATAATCTTTTCGGAATATTATTTCATATTTTTTTCAAAATAAATTTGGAGAATAACTAAAGAATTCTCTATATTTGCACCGCACTACAGAAAAATGGTGAATGTAGTTCAGTTGGTTAGAACGCTGGTTTGTGGTACCAGAGGTCGCCGGTTCGAACCCGGTCTTTCACCCTAAACAAAACGCAAATTACAGATTATCTGTCGTTTGCGTTTTTTTTTGTTATTTGTTTGATACCGCTCTGATACCATTATTAGGGATCAAGTCAAAAAGTTGTGAAATCTAGCAGTAGTTGACAAAAGAAAATACTTAGCCAGAAGGCATCTCATATTTCGTGGCAAATTTTAGATATATAAAGGGTTTAATCTGCGTACATTCCACCCCTCCTAAATTACTGGAAGCTATTTAAAATAAAATTTCATATCCAAAATATAATCGTCACATTTTTAGCATACTTTATTTCTATGATTTCTCCTTATTAATAAAATGCTTATTGGGAGTACTAAAATAACTATCATTATTGAAAGTGTTAAAAATGTTGAAAAAAACTCACTTAATGAATAATGAACTTCCGTCGCAACTATATTATCTATTTCTTTAGAAGGAAGAAGTTTACTTTTATACATTCCAAAATAATTTATTAATGTATGTAACAGTATTACACATGTAATACTATTTAGTCTAATATAAATGGATTGCAACAACACACCAGCCCCAAAGGTCATAACAATTTGATTGATTACAGATAAATTTACATAGTTAGGATTGAAAAAATTAGTGACATGTGCAAGACCAAATACAGCAGAAGATATTATAATAATTTTAAATAAATTCATTTTATCCTTTAATGCATTAAAAAGAATTTCAAACACAAAAACCCTAAAAAGCAACTCCTCAAATAGTGCCACAGAAAGACAACTTGTCAAAAAAATCCAATTTTCATTCTCAATATTGTCACTTCCTAAAAGCAAAACTTGACCTTCAATATGAAAATAGGAAAACAATATGATTGCAAGAGAAATTATAGAATAGGGAATAGATTGATTATTGCCTATGGAGATTCCTCTTTTCATAATTAGAATCATAACAATTATCGAGAAAAATAATTTTGATAAGACTTTTAAGGATTCCTCTAAATAAAATGGTAAAGAAGTTAATAGTAGTTTTAATACTATTGAAGACAGTATGAATATTGTTAAGATAAAAATAAGTTGTTTAATACCCCTCATATATATATTATTTGTAATATAACACTAAATAACTTAGATGCATTTTTTTTAACTGCATCTAAGTTAATTAATTTCGAAAACTTTCTTATGTTTGGTTTTACCTTGTCATTTTTGTACTTTAGTTCATTCCCAACAGTTTACAGTATAGATTTTAAAAACATGAAAACCTTTTAGCACAAATTTCTAAATAATTGGAATATCATAAGAAAAAAGCTACTAATGGTTATTCATTAATAATTCATCACAATACGCATGGATTACAATTTATTTTGAAAACAAGAATGGCACTGTGCAAATTATCATTATCACATAAAAAGTATCACATGAAATTCATTTTACCATTTATCCTCTTCCTAAGTTTATCACAATTTATTAGCGCGCAAGAAAACTGCAAGGTATTGCTGCACGAAATAGATAGTATTTACATTGGGAAATGTAAAAAAGGCTATGCTCACGGCAAAGGAACAGCCATTGGGAAAGATTCATTTACAGGTAAATTTACAAAAGGATGGCCAAACGGCAAAGGTACCTACACTTGGGCCAATGGAGATATCTATACCGGAGGTTGGATAGAAGGTAAACGAAATGGAAATGGCAAATTAACTCTAAAATTAGCAGATCGCGATAGTATATTGGATGGACTATGGAAAGAGGATATATATCTGGGCCCTAAACCCAAAGCGCCTAGTGTGATTACTAAAACCAGTATTGAGAGACATAGTTTCCAAAAGCTAGGAAAAATCCACAATCGAGTACTCATTAACTTCCTACAAAGCGGCGGAACAAATAACACTATTACAAATCTTTCAATAAATGCTACAAGTGGAGAAGAAACAAACTTGGGGAATTCAATTGGTTATGAATTTGTTAAATTTCCAGTCATCATAAGAGTGAGTTATGCGACCATGAACAAACTCAACACATTGAGATATCAAGCCATTTTTGAATTTGAAATCACCGAACCAGGAGATTGGTTGGTAAAGTTACACAATTGATATTTTACACTTAAAACTACCATCAACAACAAATATAAGTCAACGGGCCGATAGCAGTTTAAGGAAACATTATACTTTTCCTCATCACCTCAATTATTATCTGTATTTTCGCACAAAATTCTGAAGCGAAATATGAATAAAAAGTCCCTTTTAATTTATGGCAGCATCATTTTAGCTATGCTATTTTGGAGCTTTTCCTTTGTATGGGTGAAAATTGTTTACACAGTATACAATCCCATAACAACGGTTATTTTACGCTTAATTATCTCAACGATTCTATTGTTTGTGATAGGCAAAGGATTTAAGCGCATCGAAAAGATTGAGAAAAAAGATCGAATGCAACTCCTGCTACTCGCCTTTTTCGAACCATTCCTTTATTTTATGGGCGAAAGTTTTGGCTTAAAATTGGTTTCATCCACTTTGGGTGCTGTAATCATTTCAACAATCCCTTTGTTCTCGCCCGTAGCCGCCTATTTCTTTCATCGGGAAAAAATTGGAATTATGGGTGTTGTTGGTATTATCATATCCATTATTGGTGTATCTGTCATCATCTTCAATAAAAATTTTAACCTAATTGCTTCCCCACTTGGCATCGCATTAATGTTTCTGGCTGTTGGAGCTGCAGTGGGCTATTCTATAGTACTGAAGAAACTGGCCGCAAAATATAATCCTGTAAGTCTTATATCTTATCAAAACCTTTTGGGAATCTTTTTCTTTCTGCCCTTATTTTTCACATTTGATTACCAACACTTTATTGCGGCAAAACCAACTACCGAAGTAATGATTTCAATATTGGAATTAGCCATATTCGCTTCATCATTAGCCTTCATATTTTTCACCTATGGTTTGAATCATTTAGGCATTACCAAAAGCAATATTTTCATTAACGCCATTCCTGTTTTCACAGCCATATTTGCATATTTCGTGCTAGACGAACTTTTAAACTTCCAAAAAATGGTTGGAATAACAATTGTGATAAGCGGTTTGTTTTTATCACAAATCAAACTCAATTTTAACAAACAAGACAGATAAGATGGGAAAGATAGAAATTGACTTAGAACGATTAAAACAACAAGCGAAAAACACTGAAAGCGAAACGAAAGATTTATTCAACAAGCTGAAAAAGAAAAAACCAAAACAGCTAGATACGATTGTTCATGGTTTGCACAATGAAGTATTTGAAGATCTGGACTGTTTGGAGTGTGCCAATTGTTGCAAAAGCATTAGCCCTGTTGTTATCGACAAAGATGTTGAACGTCTGGCGAAACAGCTTCGTATGAAACCATCCGATTTTATTGACCAATATTTATATATGGACAATGAAAATGATTATGTATTTAAGGAAACTCCTTGCCCATTTTTAATGCCCGACAATTATTGCATGGTATACGAAAACAGACCTCGTGCTTGCAGAGAATATCCACATACAGACCGTAAACGATTCTATCAGATTTTAAATCTCACACTTAAAAATACACATTACTGTCCGGCAGTTTACGAAGTGGTTGATCGTTTAAAAAAGAAAAAAGATCAATTGTAAATCCATTTCTTTTCAATCTGATTTCTATCTTTAGTGCTTGTTAACGATTAAATTCATGAATAAAAAAACGGTTCTTATTCTTGTACTAATTTTTATTTCTTTTTTGGGAAAAGCCCAAAGTGGAGGTGAAAACATCTATGAATTCCTGAACTTGGGCAGTTCGGCCCGTGTGGCTGCACTGGGTGGAAACCAAGTTGCGCTTCAAGATGCCGATGCTGATTACTCGTTCTACAATCCGGCAGCTCTTACTACTGATTTAGACCAAAAAATCGCTCTTAATTACGTCAATTATATTTCAGATATTAATTACGGTTACGCTGCCTACAATAAACATTTTGATAAAATCGGGACCTTTTCCATTGCCATGCACTATGTGAATTATGGGAAATTCATCAAAGCAAATGAATTTGGAGAAAAAAATGGAACCTTTAAAGCCTCTGACTATGCTTTTATCCTTAGTTATGGTCGACAACTAAATGAAAATTTACGAGTTGGAGCCTCTATTAAGCCAATATATTCATCACTCGAAAATTACAATTCCTTTGGATTGGCTGCGGATTTAGCCTTTATCTACGATAGTTCAAATAAACTATTTCGCGCATCAATTGTAGCTCGAAATTTTGGTTATCAACTTAAAGCATATTATGGATCTCATCGAGAAGATCTTCCCAATGAAATATTGATTGGCATGAGTACCAAATTACAACATGCCCCTTTTCGTTTTGCACTAAGCTATAGACATCTGGAAGAATTTGATATGAGCTATGCATCAGATCTAAACAAAACGGATGAAAACTTGTCGAACACCAACGAAGACAGCTTTTCTGACAAAGCATTTAAGCATCTTATTGTCGGAACAGAATTCATTCCTTCAAAGAATTTCACAGTTCGTTTGGGCTATAACTTTCAAAGAAGACAGGAACTTAAAGTAGAAGAAAAAAGTTCCACGGTTGGTTTCACTTGGGGATTTGGCGTGAAAGTATCTCGATTTAGAATCAATTTTGCCAGTGCTAAATATCATCTGGCAGGTACAAGCAATCATTTTTCAATCAGTACCCGATTGAGTGACTTCAATTTCTAAAAAAAAACGATCCACTTTTGCGCATTGCAATCGTTTACAGGTGACTATAATACTTCCTACCCCCTATTTTTAGTGTAAAATCTCCCATTTTGATGTATTTTCTTCTTACTTTTGTACCCAATTGCACAAAAAAATCGAGCAATAAAGAGAATGGATATACCTGAAAAGAAACTAATTATAGCAATCGACGGACATTCGTCGTGTGGCAAGAGTACTGTTGCTAAAGATTTAGCAAAAAAAATAGGATACACTTATATTGATAGTGGAGCTATGTATCGCGTGGTTACCTTATTTGCCATGAGACACAATTTAATCTCTGAAGATCAAGTTGATGAAAATAAATTGGCTCACTTAATCAGTGAAGTTGCTATTTCTTTTCAGTACAACAATGAGAAACAACGTCACGAAACCTACCTAAATGGTGAGTTGGTAGAAGATGAAATTCGCAATATGAGTGTTTCGAACAATGTTAGCGTAATTGCTAAAATAAAATTTGTTCGTGATAAAATGGTTGCTTTTCAGCGTGAACTAAGCAAAGAAGGTGGTGTAATAATGGATGGTAGAGACATTGGAACGGTTGTTTTTCCAAATGCCGAACTAAAAATATTCATGACTGCCGATGTTGAGATTAGAGCAATTCGTCGATTTAAGGAATTAAAAGAAAAAGGAGAGGATATTTCACTTGATGAAATAAGGGAGAATGTAAAAAAGAGAGATTTCATCGATGAAAATCGTGATGAAAGCCCACTTAGAAAAGCCGAAGATGCGATTATTTTAAACAACAGTCATCTAACGCCAGCAGAACAGCTAGATTGGATTGTTGATCAAATGAATAAAGTTGGGTAATTAATCGTTAGGAAAATAAATTAATCATGAAAATTGAAATTGATCCTAATGCTGGCTTCTGTTTTGGTGTGGTAAATGCCATTAACAAAGCAGAAGAAATTTTAAAGGAAGAGAATCATCTCTACTGCATTGGCGATATCGTTCACAACAATTTAGAGGTTGATCGACTAAAACAAGCAGGATTAAAATCAATTGATCACGACGAATTTTCAAAACTATCAGGAAAAAAAGTTTTGTTTAGAGCACATGGCGAACCGCCACTTTCTTACGAAACAGCAAAAAAGAAAAACATTGAAATAATAGATGCTTCTTGCCCAGTAGTTTTAAATCTTCAGAAAAGAATAAAAAAAGCATACCACGAGATTGAAAAATCGAATGGTCAAATCGTAATTTACGGTAAAAAAGGCCATGCCGAAGTAAACGGCTTGGTTGGTCAAACAGAAGGGAAAGCCATTGTAGTTGAAAACATTGATGATCTAAAACTGATTGACAGAAATCTACCTGTTGTTTTGTTTTCCCAAACAACAAAGACCATTTCTGGATTTGAAAAAGTTTCAGAAGCTTTAAAAAGCAGCTGCCAAAACGAACTCAAAATCCATGATACCATTTGCAGAAAAGTAGCAAATCGTGTTCCGCTAATTAAAGAATTTGCGAAAAAACACGATCTGATCATTTTTGTTAGTGGCGAAAAAAGTTCGAATGGAAAATTGCTATTCGACATTTGTAAAAAATCGAACCCGAATAGTCATTTCATCACTTGCCCTGATGAATTGAAACTAAACTGGTTTGCAAATTCGAAATCAGTTGGAGTAAGTGGTGCCACATCTACTCCTACATGGCTGATGAACGAAACGATTGAAAAAATAAAATTGAATTATAAAGAGGAGTTAAACATGTCAAGAATTAAAAAAATTGGAGTCCTTACATCAGGAGGTGACGCGCCAGGAATGAACGCTGCCATTAGAGCTGTTGTACGTACTGCAATCTACAACAAAATTGATGTAGTTGGTGTAAAACAAGGTTACGAAGGACTTATTAATGGTGATTTCAAGAATATGAAATCTCACGATGTAAGTAACATTATCCAAAAAGGTGGAACAATTCTTTGTTCGGCTAGAAGTGAAGAATTTAGAAGTGTAGAAGGAAGAAAAAAGGCTCATGAGCAAATGCTTGCCAACAAAATTGATGCTCTTGTGGTAATTGGTGGTGATGGAACATTTTCTGGAGCAAGAATTTTCACACAAGAATATGATATTCCTGTTGTAGGTATTCCTGGTACAATTGACAATGACCTTTACGGAACAGATTATACAATTGGATACGACACTGCTATTAATACAGTAATTGATGCTGTTGATAAAATTCGCGATACTGCGAGCGCTCACAACCGTTTATTCTTTATTGAAGTAATGGGACGTGATGCTGGTTTTATTGCGCTACGAAGCGGTATTGCAACAGGAGCAGAAGCAATTTTAATTCCTGAAAAAGAAACTCATACTCAAGAATTGCAAACATACCTTGCAAAAGGATACAAAGAACACAAATCGAGTGGTATTGTAATTGTTGCCGAAGGTGATAAATCTGGTGGTGCTTATACAATTGCTCAGGAAATCGGAAAAGATCATCCTGAATACGATATCCGTGTTTCTGTATTGGGTCACATGCAAAGAGGTGGTTCTCCATCAGCTTTCGACCGCGTAACAGCCTCTACATTAGGCGTTGCTGCTGTTGATGCATTACTTGACGATCAGAAGAGTGTAATGGTTGGAATGGTGCATGGTGAAGTTTCACATATTTCATTCAACAAAGCAATTAAGAACAAAAAGAAAGTAAAGGAATCCTTGATGAGCATCAACGATATTCTTTCTATCTAAGAAATCTCATTCCGGTGGTTATTGTTCATGCAATTTTTCCTTTCAGGATTTAATGCCCAAGTGTTGAGATTCTGGTTAGAACTCATAACTTTGAGAAAAATGCCTAATAAATGAACAAGACTACCGAATTCGCAGATATTATACTGCCACTTCCATTGGCCCAACTTTTTACCTATTCAATTCCTGAAGAGCTAAAAGTTGATGTGGCCATTGGAAAAAGGGTGGTTGTTCCTTTTGGCAATAAAAAATTCTATACCGGAATTGTAAAAAACATTCACGGGAATCCGCCAAAAGATTATTCCACAAAAGAAATATTAGCTTGCTTGGATGATTCTCCAATCATCAACAATTTTCAATTTCAATTTTGGGATTGGATTTCACAATACTATCAGTGTGTTCTTGGCGATGTATTTAAAGCTGCTATTCCTTCTGGCTTAAAGCTAGAAAGTCAAACCAAAATAACTGCAAACGAAGAATTTCAAACGCAGGAACTACTCAGTAAAACAGAAGAACAAATTTTGAATGTATTAAAGCATTCAAAAGACGTTAACATCTCAACTTTAAATCAAGCTACAGGTTTAAAAAATACGCTTCCGCAGATCAAGTCCCTACTAGAAAAAGGTGCTATCACAGTCGAAGAGCAAATTATTAACGCTTACAAAGAAAAAACAAAGCAGTTTGTTCGATTGGCATCTGATTTTAGTGAATCAGAAATGGGAGATCTTATTATTGGTTTAAAAAGAGCGAAAAAGCAGCAAGAGATCCTACTCTCCTATTTGAATTTATCAAAATACTATTTTGAAGAAACTGCTCAAAAAGTATCCCTTACAGAATTTCTAAAATCAGGAGATTTTTCACGAGCTGTTTTAAAAAGCTTGGTCGAAAAACAAATTCTTGAAATTTATCATGAAAAATTAGATCGTATAGATCTATCACATACAGAGACTTCTGGTTTAAAAACATTAAACGAATATCAAGAAAAAGCCATTGCAGAAACTAGAAAACATTTTCAAGAGAAAAACTGTGTATTGCTTCATGGAGTAACTTCAAGCGGTAAGACTGAAATTTACATTCACCTGATTCAAGAGCAATTGCAACAAGGAAAACAAGTTCTTTACTTGCTACCCGAAATTGCTTTAACGACTCAAATCATCACAAGACTTCGAACTGTATTTGGCAATAAAGTTGGTATTTACCATTCCAAATTTAACGATGCCGAACGAGTAGAAATCTACAATAACGTCAATCAGAATGATCCTGAAAATGCTTATCAAGTAATTCTTGGCGTGCGCTCCTCTGTTTTTCTTCCTTTTAAAAACCTAGGACTTATAATTGTTGATGAAGAACACGAAAATACCTATAAACAATTCGATCCTGCACCAAGGTATCACGCTCGCGATGCAGCTCTTTATTTGGCACATCTGCACAAAGCAAAAACCTTACTCGGAACAGCTACACCAGCTATTGAAACCTATTACAACGCAAAAACAGGCAAATATGGTTTGGTAGAATTATTTCAAAGGCATCAGAATATCGAAATGCCCGAAATTATAATTGCTGATATAAAGGAAGCACGAAGAAAAAAAAGAATGAAATCCATTTTCTCTCCTGAGTTAATGGAAATGATGACAACAAGTCTTGAAAACAAGGAACAGATTATTCTTTTTCAAAACAGAAGAGGATATTCCCCTTATCTGGAATGCAAATCGTGTGGATGGGTTCCTCATTGCCCAAACTGTTCTGTTAGCCTTACTTATCATCAATACAACAACCAATTGGTTTGCCATTATTGTGCACATAGCATTCAACCACCAAACAATTGCGATCAATGTTCTTCTTCCGAAATTGAAGACAGAGGTTTTGGCACCGAAAAAATAGAAGACGAATTGCATAGCTTTTTTCCTGAAGCCCGAATTGGGAGAATGGACTTGGATACAACTCGTAAAAAAATGGCCTATGAGAACTTGATTTACAAGTTTGAGAACCATGAACTTGATATCCTTGTTGGAACCCAAATGGTTTCGAAAGGTCTCGATTTCGATAATGTAAGTTTAGTTGGCGTACTAAACGCCGATTCGATGTTAAATTATCCCGATTACCGCGCCTATGAGCGCAGTTATCAAATGATGGCTCAAGTTTCTGGACGAGCCGGAAGAAAGAAAAAAAGAGGAAAAGTTTTAATTCAAACTTTTACACCTG
The DNA here is from genome assembly GCA_016342745.1 of Labilibaculum sp. Lineage (GTDB taxonomy): Bacteria > Bacteroidota > Bacteroidia > Bacteroidales > Marinifilaceae > Paralabilibaculum > Paralabilibaculum antarcticum. The sequence continues at coordinate 185,154 of JAEINT010000001.1, read as the reverse complement.
AGCATCCAATTATTAAAAATGTAATTGAAAACGATTATGTTTCAATGTATTCTTCTCAATTATCGGAAAGGCAAGAATTCATTTATCCACCCTATTATCGTTTGATAAATATTTGCTTAAAAGACAAGAACCAAACGAAACTTGACCAAGCTGCTAATCTATTGGCAAAATCGCTACGCAAAGTATTTGGTGCTCGTATTTTTGGGCCACAATCACCAGTAATAAATCGAATTCAAAATTATTACATCATCAACATTCTTTTAAAAATTGAAAAGAAAAGTTCACCGGCAAAAGCAAAATGGATTCTAAACCAACATGCTAATCATCTAAAAAACATGGAACAATTTAAATCTATTCAAATTAATTTTGATGTTGATCCCATGTAAAACAGACTGCCAAAGACAAAAAGTATAGCTTCCCGAAAATGTTAAAAATGCATAAGAAGTGAGGAAAAATTCAAGAACACATGAATTTGTTTATCTTTGCTAGCATAATTCAAAAATCAAGAGATAGTGAATAAAGTTGAATTAGAACAAATCTTCGAGTCGTTCTCCAATTTCAATGTACTTATCATTGGCGATGTAATGGTTGACGCCTACGTTTGGGGAAAAGTAGACAGAATATCACCAGAAGCTCCCGTACCTATCGTTTCATGTGTAAACCGTGAAAGTAGATTGGGTGGTGCTGCTAATGTTGCCTTAAACATCAAATCATTGGGTGCAAATCCAATTTTATGCTCTGTTATTGGTAATGATGAAAAAGGGAAAGAATTCTTAAATCTACTTACCGAAATTCAAGATGAACAATATGGTATTGTAGTTAGCGACAAGCGAAGAACAACTGTAAAAACTCGCTTCATTAGCGATAATCAACACTTAATTCGTGTTGACGAGGAAGATACTCATGAACTTGCCGATGAAATCGAATTAGAGTTCATCGATCACATCAAGAGTTTGCTTGAGAAACATGAAATTCATGCTGTGGTTTTTGAAGACTATGACAAGGGAGTGATCACAAAAAATCTGATTGAAGAAATAACAGATTTTGCGAACCAGAAAAATATTCCAATTCTTGTTGATCCTAAAAAACGTCATTATACCGATTATAAAAACGTTACCCTTTTCAAACCTAACTTTAAAGAGTTTGTAGAAGGCTCTAATCTTCTTCTTGAAAAAGGAGATATTGAAGGTTTATTTGAAGAAGCTAAGAAATTCCAGAATGAAATGGGAATTGAAAAGCTTCTGATCACACTTTCGGAGCTAGGAGTTTTCATCAGTAATGAAAAAACATACGAACACATTCCTGCAGTCGTTAGACAAATTGCGGATGTATCGGGTGCTGGAGATACTGTAATAAGTGTTGCAACCCTTTGCCTTGCAGCTGGAATGAATGCAAAAGAAATTGCAGCCATTTCGAATTTAGCTGGTGGTATTGTTTGTGAAATTCCGGTTGTGGTTCCTATTGATAAAGATCAACTTTTAACGGAAAGCAAAAAAATATTTGCAATGGTCTAAATATGCATCCTTTGGATTCTTCTTATTATGAAAAACACTCATCAACAAGGAGTTTTATTCATGGCAGATCCAAATTATCAGTAATAAATATGTTGATAATTTACATCCTATTGTTACTATTTTAGACTGGTTCAAAATTTTAAATGTCCATTAAAATAGTATCTTTGAATCAACATCAATTTAATAAAACTAAAACCTTATAATTCGAATTGTTTATGGCTAAAATAATTGCTCTGGCAAACCAAAAGGGAGGAGTTGGTAAAACAACATCGGCAATAAATCTTGCATCAAGTCTTGCCGTTTTGGAGTATAAGGTTTTACTCGTTGATGCTGATCCACAGGCAAATTCAACTTCGGGCATTGGTTACGATGTTCGTAATATTGAAAAAAGCATATACGAATGTATTGTCGATGGTATTGAACCAAAAGAAGCAATACTAAATAGTGAAATAGAAGGATTTGATCTTCTTCCTTCACATATTGATTTAGTAGGAGCTGAAATTGAAATGCTTAACCTTGCAAACAGGGAACAGATTTTATCGAAAGTTCTTGAAAAATTGAGTCCTGATTATGATTTTATTCTAATTGATTGTTCTCCATCACTTGGATTGATTACAGTAAATGCACTTACTGCTGCAAATTCGCTAATCATTCCTGTTCAGTGCGAATATTTTGCACTAGAAGGATTAGGAAAACTATTGAATACAATTAAAATCATTCAGAACCGTTTAAATACAGAATTAGAAATTGAAGGATTTCTTTTAACCATGTACGATAGCCGTTTAAGATTATCGAACCAAGTGGTTAGCGAAGTGAAAAAGCATTTTCAAGATATGGTTTTTGAAACCATTATTCAGCGTAATACTAAACTTGGCGAAGCTCCAAGTTATGGAAAACCTGCAATTCTTTATGATGCAGATTCGGCAGGTGCTGTTAATTACTTAAATTTGGCTCGTGAATTATTGAAAAATAATGACATGAGCAAAGCAAGCAACAAAAAAAAACTAATTAGCGAATAATATTGAAACAGTAACATGGCAAAAAAGAGCGCATTAGGAAGAGGATTAGGAGCATTAATTAATGATGTTGATGAAATTCAGGCAAGACCCGAAAGAGACTTGAGTAACGAAATTGACATCTCAAAAATTGAAGCCAATCCTTATCAGCCTAGAACTAAATTTGATGAAGAAGCTTTAAATGAACTTGCCCAATCGATTAAAGAATTAGGTATTGTTCAGCCAATTACGGTTCGAAAAATCAACAGTAACAGCTATCAGCTTATTGCTGGGGAAAGACGTTTTAGAGCTGCTAAATTAGTAGGTCTAACTAAAATCCCTGCCTATGTTCGCTTGGCAGAAGATGATAAAATGTTAGAACTTGCTTTGGTTGAAAATATTCAACGCGAAGATTTAGATTCTATCGAAGTTGCCATTAGTTACCAGAGATTAATTGATGAGTGTAAATTAACACAAGAAAGTTTATCTGATCGTGTTGGCAAAAAGCGCTCTACCATATCTAACTACCTAAGACTACTAAGACTACCAGCCGAAATCCAGAAAGGAATTCGTGAGAAAAAATTATTGATGGGCCATGCTAGAGCATTGGTTAACGTCGATGATCCTAGAGCTCAACTTGATATTTTTCAACTAACTGTTGAACATGATTTTTCTGTTCGAAAAGTTGAGGAATTAGTACGTACCTTCAACAAAGGAGATGAAAAGAGACCGGCTCCTGAAAAAGCTGTTTCTCTTCCTGAGGAGTATGAATCTTTAAAAGATCATTTAGCAAATCATTTTAGCGCTAAAGTAGATCTTAAACGAACCAAAAATGGTAAAGGGAAAATTATTATTCCATTTAAATCTGATGATGATTTGGAACGTATCCTTGCTGTTTTGGATCAAATGAAATCATAGCTTAGTAGAAACATTTAAAAGAAATTACATTGAACAATTTGCGCCTGATATTTTTTCTTGGGCTGATCTTTCTATTGCTTTTTGGCAACTCAAACAATGCCATTTCTCAGCAATTAGTAGAAGCAGACACAGTAGCGGTAGAATCGATTGTAAAAGTTCATTCGCCACACAAAGCAACCATGTACTCGGTGATGTTTCCGGGTTTGGGACAAGCTTACAACAAAAAGTACTGGAAGATTCCAATCCTATATGCAGGAATTGGAGCTACAATTTATGCCATTAACTGGAATTCTAAAAATTACAAAAAATACAAATCTGGTTTTCGTGATTTCTCTCAATTCTACGATTATAAATATCAAGATGAAGGATTGGAAACACCTATTGTTGAGCCGAGCTCTAAAAGTTATGAAGACCTAATCGATAGAGATTTTAGTGATACTGATCAAAGTTTTGATAATTGGTTCCAAACTCAATTGCAGAATAAAAAAGACTCTTTTAAACACGATCGCGATCTTAGCTATATCATTTTGCTCGGAGTTTACGTACTAAATATTGTTGATGCGGCAGTTGATGCCCATTTTACCAATTTTAGTGTGGATGATAACTTAACGATTAATGTACAACCAGCTGTAAGTTACTCAGCTTTTACGGGAAATTCTGTTGGCTTTAAATGCCAAATTACCTTTTAAGAAAACAAGAATGAAAAAAAGTAAATATATTTTACCCATTATTATACTGGGTACAACACTGGCTTGCAGCACAATTAAGCCAAATCAATCGGAACAAGTTGCAAGCGATGAAACAGCAATTGAACAAGTAACACTTTCAGAAATAGACACTATTTCTAAAGTTGAAGAAACAATCGAAACTATTGTCGAAAAAGACTCTTTGGCTTTTTTAAAAATTAATCCTGTTGATGTACGTTGGGATTTAAATGATAGTATCAATACCACATTCTCTAACAACTTAGAAGGTTTAATTCATTCTTGGTACGCCAAGAATTCTGCTAAAACAACTACCTACGAACAAAATAGAGAAGTCTATAATTCTGCAAAAGTTCCAGATTCAGTTTACATTAAAAGACTGGAACAAATTCCTTCATTAATCGACCTTTCTTACAATAAGATTGTTCGAAACTATATTGAATTGTATTCAAAAAGAAGAAGATCTCAAGTTGAGATGATGATGGGTATGTCGGAATACTACTTTCCTATTTTTGAAGAAATCTTAGATAAAGAAGGATTACCTCAAGAGTTAAAATACTTGCCTATTATTGAATCTGCATTAAATCCAAAAGCACTTTCACGTGCTGGAGCAAGTGGTTTATGGCAATTTATGTACGGAACAGGTAGAATGTACAAGTTAGACATTAACACTTTCGTTGATGAAAGAAGAGATCCTGTAAAAGCTAGTTATGCTGCTGTTAAGTATCTAAAAGATATGTACAAAGTATATGGCAATTGGCATTTGGTTATTGCTGCCTACAATTGTGGCCCTGGAAATGTAAACAAAGCAATTCGACGAAGTGGTGGCAAGAAGAATTATTGGGATATTTATTACCGTCTCCCTAAGGAAACAAGAGGTTATGTTCCTGCATTTATTGCAGCCTTGTATACTTTTAATTATCACAAAGAGCATCAGTTGTATCCAAAACCATCGAACCTACCAGTTGCTTGCGATACTTTATTAATTAGCGAACAAGTTCATTTCGATCAAATTTCGAAAGTTATCAACATTTCAAAAGATCAACTAAGAAGTTTAAACCCACAATACAGAGCAGATATTATTCCTGCAAACAAAGCTTACGCTTTAAAAATTCCAATGGAATACACTGCAAAATTTATAGATAATCAAGATTCTATTTTTGCCTATAAAAAAGACTACTATTTCAGCATGAAAGATAAGGTAGTTAATCCTCGTGATCGCTACCAAAAATTTGCTCATGCAACTCCAAAAGGGAAAGCAAAAACCTATTACAAAGTAAAATCTGGTGATGCAATAGGATTAATTGCATCTTGGTTTCATGTAAGAACATCAGACCTTAGGTACTGGAATAATGTAAGAAGAAACTTAATTAAAGTAGGACAAAAACTTGTGGTTTATGTTCCAAAAGAAAAAGCATCTTATTACGAAAGCTTTAATACGATGAGTTATGCTCAGAAGCAAGCTACTTTAGGAAAAACAATTTCAACCAGCAAAACGGTTGCAAGCCCAGCACCTGTAAGCAATAATGGCTCATACGAATACTACACGGTTAGAAGAGGAGACAACTTTTGGACGATTGCCAAGAAATTCCCGGGCATCTCTAATTTCGATATCATGAAAATTAATAATATTAAAGATGCAGGAAGTTTAAAAGTTGGACAAAAATTAAAAATCAGACCAAAGAGTTAATCTAAAATACACCCATAAGAAAACCGAAGTGAAAACTTCGGTTTTTTTTTGCCTTTTATTAACAATATATGTTCTTTTTTCAACAATTTATACAAATGGTTATTTTTATCACATCTAAATAACACTTGGTCAAAAACGCTGTAAGCCCTATAACTATTGAATTTAAAAAAGCTTTATAGCCTCATTATATTTTCATTAATCAAATAATTTTGATTGGATAATAATATAGTTTTAAATTGCTCTCAAGTAAATAAAATCAGACTTGTTTTGGTTTTATTTGTCCCGATTTATTGATATGCTAATAAGCTTCTGGTACATTCTTTCCCGGGATTGCCAGAAGCCGGGGATAAACTCCCAACTTCTTTTTCATTTCCCTTTTCTAATTTACTTAATAAAACCAGGTTTCATTCGTTTTGAACGCCTTAAACTCCTTCTTCTAAATCTTATTAATCCATAAGTTATTAACAGCACCAAAGGCAATAGAAAATTCAAGTATTTAAGCATAAATACCTTCCCATCTGTAATTTGATTTAAAGGGCGAGATGAAATCCCTTTCGTACGCAAACTCATTAAACCAGAGTCATCACTTAGCCAATCAATAGAATTAGCCATGAAGTTGATATTATCTTGCTGAATAGCAATTTTATTTGCACCAGTTCCATTCACAATAAAATTACCGTCCCCAATTACACAAATCCGAGCTTCCTTCTCTCCTCCCATTTTTCCTTTTAGCGTTGCAGCTACAGTTAACTCTGGAAATAGAAAATCATGTGTTCGCCACACTCTTCCAATATTAAAACTAATAGGTGCCTTTAATTTGCCTGATATACTAGATGTATATGCCAATGGTTTGTATTCCAGAAGAGTATCGCCAAGATAACTAATTGGACTAGCGAATTGAAGAACAACTGTCTCTAAGCCATCTGTTATGCTATGATTTGAAAAATTAGATATGACAGGTAAAAAGGGAAAATTAATTTGTTGAGGGAAAGAAAAATATCCCTGTTGATGAACGGTTACCGTACCACACTTTTTATCAACAATAAAAGAATCATCAACATGAATTCCTTTTAAAAGAAGCCATTTTTCTAGACCTGTATCAACAGACACACCAATTCCATCATTCAACATTCCATTTACTCGCTCAATCGCAATAAATAGATTTCCTCCTTGAGCTAAATAATTATCCAAGCGCCTAAATTGAGAAGTCGATATTGTAGCCATTGGTCCTATTAGAAGCAATGATTTGTAATCTGTGAGATTTGATTGAGATAACAAACTAACTGGCTCTATATCGTATAAAATGGACAACTCTTTGATTGCTTGCTCCATCTTCGCCAATTCTGGTTCACCATGACCAATGATGTATCCAACTTTGGGTTTATTTTTAATGGTCAGTCTTTTGATTAAGGTTGACAATGTGTACTCCATAACAATACCAGGTTTAATTAATGGTATTATCTCGGACTGATCGCCAACTTGAATTGACATTCCTAAAAAGACTCTTTGTACTTTGATTTGATCTTTTTCTCGAACTTCTAAAGGAACTGGATTAATTCCAGCTTCAATAGCTTCTTTTTCCAACTCTTCGTTTGCATTCGGATTTACATATTCAAAGTTAATTTTTCTTTTACTGTAATGGTTGTATTCGGTCAGCAAACTCTTTAAATCTTGAACCGTTCTATTCACATCGGGCGGTAAATTTTCCGATACATAAAGGGTCATAATTATAGGCTTTTCGACCTCCCTTAATATTCTTTTTGTAGACCGATCAAGAGTATAACGTTTATCCTCAGTAAAATCTGCCCGTAAAAAAAATACAGAAGCAATAAAATTCAGAATTATCAATAATCCTGCTACAACTAAACTGCTATAAATTATATTTTTTCTCTTGGTCATAAATCTGAGCTTATAAATTACGATTCGACAAAATCATTTTTGAGGTAAACAAACAGAAGAAAATAATTGAAAAGAAATAAACCAAATCTTTAGTATCTACAACACCTTTAGAGATGGATTGAAAATGAGTTGACAAACTTAGGTAACTAAACACACCACCTAGAAAACCAACAAAATTAGAAGCTAGCACATCAAAAATAATATGAAAAAACACTCCGATAGAAAGAGCAGATAAAAAAGCTATTATTGGATTAGATGCAATGCATGAAGTCAACAAACCGATGCTAATGTAAACCATACTCATTAACAGCAAGCCCACGTATCCTAACAAAATTGCAGAATGATCGACTGGACCAATTGCCCACAAAGTAAAATAATAAATTACGGTAGGTGCTAATGCAATAACAATCAGCATTAAGGTTGATAAAAATTTTCCAAAAATCAATTGCCAATCACTTACTGGCTTTGTTAGCAATAATTCTAAAGTTCCCGCTTTTAGCTCCCCTGCAATAGAACGCATGGTTAAAGCAGGAATAAAAATAAACAAACTCCAGTAGGCAACAGTGAAAAATGTATTCAAGTTGGCCTGACCGACAAAAAACACATCGGCACCATAAACCCATGTGAAGAAACCGCTAAATCCTAAAAAGATAACGATTAAAACATAAGCAGTTAATGAATCGAAAAAAGTACTCAACTCGCGACTAGCAATGTGTATAATTTGCTTCATAAAAATTTAATGAAGGGTTAGTTCTCTGAAAATATCTTCCAACTTTGTTTCTGTTGGTGTTAACTCCGTGATGTAATAATCATTCTTAACGCAAGTATCAAATATCGCTTTTATAGATGATTCATTCGGAACCGACTGAATTTCGAACAATTGCTTTTCCTCATCAATCAGATCGATTGAATCAATCGTCTCAATTTCCAATAATTGATCAAATATATCTTTTATCTCTCCTCCGCTAACACCCAATTTTAAAATCTCACTTCCTTGAGCTTGTTTCCTAAGTTCTGCAGCAGTTCCATCAACAACGATTCTACCATTGTTAATGATTAAAATTCGATCGCATGTAGCTTCCACCTCTGCTAAGATGTGAGAACTTAAAATAACTGTTTTTTCTTTCCCAATTCGTTTTATTAATTCACGGATTTCAACAATCTGATTTGGATCCAAACCTGTAGTTGGCTCATCAAGAATTAATATTTCAGGATCGTGAATTAAGGCTTGTGCCAAGCCAACCCTTTGTTGATACCCTTTAGAAAGTTCACCTATTAATTTATGCTTCTCTCCCTCTAAACCACAAGTACGAACCATATCTAAAATTCGTTCTGGAATTAAATACTTCGGGATACCATGAATTCTCGCAATAAACTCCAAAAAATCAATAATATTCATCTCCTGATAAAGAGGATTGTTTTCTGGCAAATAACCAATATTTCTTTTGATCATTTCAGGGTGTTCATGGATCGAATAACCTCCAACTAAAACATCTCCTTCTTCTGGCTTTATAAAACAAGAAATTGCCTTCATTGTCGTCGTCTTGCCAGCTCCATTAGGACCCAGAAAACCCAACACTTCACCAGCTTTAACACGAAATGAAACATTATCAACAGCCTTTTGAGGGCCGTATCTTTTAGTTAAATGTTCAACTACAATATCCATAAAGAAAGAATTTCGTATTGGTTTCTAACAAATTTAAAAAAAAGGCTACCTATCTAACCTAGCTCTTGTAGTTTTAACAAATATTAACAGTTTAACAATTATTTAATCTTCTCTTTTATCGAAAAAGGCTACATTTGCCACTCAAATACAGGAAGCAATATGATTAAAGCAGTAATTTTTGATATGGATGGTTTACTGATTAATTCAGAACCATTTTGGCAAGAAAGTGAAACCAAAGTTTTCTCCTCCTTAGGATTAGATGTCAACAAGAAAATGTTTGAACAGTTTATGGGAAAGAGAATTGATGAAGTTGTTGATACCATGCATAAAATAACTCCTTGGAATCATGTCCCAAAAGAACAAGTTGTTGAAGACATTGTTGAGAATGTAATTCGATTGGTAATTGAAAAAGGAGAAGCTCTTAGTGGCGTTTATGAAACACTTTCAAACCTTAAAAATTCACCATACAAGATAGGATTGGCCTCATCATCAAAGATGAAAATTATTTCTGCAGTATTGAAAAAATTACAAATTCAAGATTATTTTGAAGTTGTTCATTCTGCCGAATACGAAGAATATGGCAAACCTCATCCTCAAACTTTCATTTCAACAGCAAAAATGCTTGGCGTTCAAGCTGATGAATGTCTTGTATTTGAAGATTCCTTGAATGGTGTAATTTCAGCATTGGCAGCAGGCATGAAATGCATTGCCATTCCTGAAAAAGAAGCGACCAATCTTAATAAATTCATAATCGCCAATAAAACACTTGGTACATTAAACGAATTTGAACTTGGCTTGCTTAAGACTTTATAATCGGATCTAGTATAGCGGTGAAATTTTCGATTTCTAAATTTCCAGAAACCAACTTGTACTGCGCCTGCTCATAAAATGGTATTCTATTATTCAAATGCCTGATGATGTATTTCAACAATTCATCTTCAGATAGGTGCATGACCAAAGGGCGCTCATTATCTGAATTGGAAATTCTTTCTTGTAAAAGCTGAGGACTGCACGCTACAAATAAAGTGGTGCCCAAACTATTCATTGTTTCCATATTGTTGTGAAAACATGGCGCTCCACCACCTGTTGCAATAATTACATTCTCTTCTTCACGAATAGATTCGAGGGCCTCATGTTCAATTAAACGAAAGCCCGACTCTTCATGCTGACTAAAAATCTCAGGAATTGTAGCATTTTCTCTCTCTTCAATATGAGTATCCAAGTCAATAAAACGAAAGCCATAATGCTCGGCTATAATTTTGCCCCATCTCGACTTACCACACCCCATATATCCAATCAAAAATATCCTCATTCAATTATCTTTTAAAGAATAAGCATTATTGATTATTCTCATTATCCTCTACGACATCGACATCCACTTTGTTCTCAATCCCATTTACATCAAATTCTTCCTCACGTGGCAATGGCTCAATCTCCTTTATTTCTGCAATATCATAAATCGACAATCTTTTTCCTCTTGCTTTATACGATTTCACACCTATAAATTCTTCTCCATCGATGATGTCGTTTGGACGATCGGCATTTTTACCACCATACGAAATTTCGAATCGAGGATATTGCTCATCGGTTAAGCAAAGCAATTTATTTTCAGCATTTTCACCTAAGAAATTTACGGCCTTGCCATTTCCTTCCATGTTAAAACGCTTCAGATAGTAATATTCCTGATCGGCATCATAAAATATCGCAGACCATATTTTTTCAACTTCATATTTTTCAATGATACTGATATCATCAGAATAGTGATTACTCAAATCGAAACTTGTAAAATGAAATGAGTTTGGACGAGTAACAACAAGGATTTTTTCATCAGCAGAAAATTCACCAATAAAGTCACCTCTTTGATCCGTATTTAATCTTAACACATCTGTATCGAACCAAATTTTACGACCGCCAAGCGTAGAAACTCCTTCATGCTTTAAGGTTACTTTATGAACGTCGTTTCGGGTTAGAATATTCCCCATGGAAGCACGCCCTTTTACAGCTAATTCGGCAAAATCGAACTCAAAAACAGTTTTCTTTAAACGAGCTTTTGGTTTTAGTGCTACACGAATAACTTCTGCCTCACCATTGGGATTAGCACTAAAATATAGAATTCTAGAACCAACAGTTCCTTTGGTTATATTGTATTCCTTATCTCTTGTAATACTCGTTACTGAAAAACGCTTAACGTAGTTATTCCCCTCTCTTCCATCGCGATAAGCAACATTGTAGATGGTTCGTTTATCGTTTTTACGGAAAACAGCAATGTGACGTAAATTCTTTCCAACAAATGATTTATCTGCAACCTTTGTTACGAAATAGGTACCATCTTTTCGAATGATGATAATATCATCAATATCGGAACAATCACACAAGTATTCATCCTTTTTCAGACTTGTGCCAATAAATCCTTCATCACGATTTACATATAACTTTTGATTGGCCACAACTACCTTCGTTGCAACAATATTTTCAAAATTTCTGATTTCGGTTTTACGCTCACGACCTTTACCATACTTCTTTTTAATGGCTTTAAAATACCTGATCGTAAAGGGTATGATATTAGCGATGTGTACTTCAATCTCTGCAATCTCATCTTCCAGCGATTGAATAAAATTCTTCGCTTTATCAATATCAAATTTCGAGATTCTCTTAATTTTAATTTCTGTTAATCGAACAATATCATCATGAATAACCGCACGCGCTAAATGTGCAATATAAGGTTTTAACCCTTCATCAATAGTAGAAATAACTGCTTCCCACGTTTCACACTCCTCAATGTCTCGATAAATTCTATTTTCGATAAAAATTCGTTCCAATGATGCATAATGCCAAGCATCTTGCAACTCTTGCTTACGAATCTCCAACTCTAATTTTAGAAGTGCGACCGTATTGTCTGCCGCTCTTTTAAGCATTTCTTTTATGCCAATAAACTTTGGCTTATCATCTTCAACAATACATGCATTTGGAGAAATCGAAATCTCACAATCCGTAAATGCATATAAAGCATCTATTGTTTTATCCGAAGAAATTCCACTTGCTAAATGAATTAAAATTTCAACATCAGCAGCAGTATTATCGTCAATCTTTTTAATCTTAATCTTCCCCTTATCATTTGCTTTGATAATGGAATCGATCAAACTCGAAGTTGTTTTTCCATAAGGAACTTCGGTAATTTTTAAAGTTCTGTTATCGAATTTTTCAATTCGAGCTCTTACTTTAACTGCTCCACCTCTTAAACCATCGTTATAGCGACTTACTTCAACCATTCCAGCTGTTGGGAAGTCTGGATACAATTCAAAATCCTTCTCGCTTAAATAAGCAACACAAGCATCAATTAGCTCAATAAAATTATGAGGTAGTATTTTAGATGCTAAACCTACAGCAATACCTTCAACTCCTTGTGCCAATAACAATGGAAACTTTACCGGTAATGTAATGGGCTCCTTGTTACGTCCATCGTAAGATTGTTTCCAATTGGTTGTTTTCGGATTAAATAAAACCTCTAGTGCAAATTTTGAAAGTCTAGCCTCAATATAACGAGGTGCTGCTGCAGAATCTCCAGTAAGGATATTTCCCCAGTTTCCTTGCATATCAATTAGCAGATCCTTCTGTCCAAGTTGAACTAAAGCATCTCCAATAGAAGCATCTCCATGAGGGTGATATTGCATGGTATTACCAATGATATTGGCAACCTTATTGTATCTTCCATCATCCAATTGCTTCATTGCATGCAAAATCCTTCTTTGAACTGGCTTTAAACCATCGTTCACATAAGGCACAGCTCTTTCTAAAATTACATAGGATGCATAATCCAGAAACCAATTTTGATACATGCCGGAAAGATAGGTTACATTCCTCATCGCTTCGGATTGCTCCCCATTTACACTAGGTTCAATTTCCTCCGGGTTTTCCATATCGTTTGTCTCGTCGTTATTCATAGAGGTATTTCGGTTTTTTTAATTCAAAATGGATTACTTACTGCAGGTTTACACCTCATCTCGCTCAACATTCAAGTTCTCGATGATGAATTCCTGGCGCTTAGGAGTATTTTTTCCCATGTAAAACTCCAACATTCCAGATACAGAATCATCTTTCTTCATCACCACAGGATCTAACCTTATTTCTTTTCCGATAAAGTGCTTGAACTCATCAGGAGAAATCTCTCCCAGTCCTTTAAATCGAGTAATCTCTGGATTAGCTCCTAAAGATTTCATCGCTTTCTCTTTCTCTTCATCAGAATAACAATATTTCGTTTTCTTTTTATTTCTTACTCTAAACAAAGGAGTTTGCAAGATGTACAAGTGCCCACTCCTTACAATATCAGGAAAAAACTGCAAGAAAAAAGTGATCAGCAAAAGTCGAATGTGCATTCCATCAACATCGGCATCGGTAGCAATAATAACATTGTTGTAACGTAATCCTTCCAGTCCGTCTTCAATATTTAAGGCAGCTTGTAAAAGATTAAATTCTTCGTTTTCATAAACAATCTTTTTGGTTAAGCCATAGGTATTTAATGGCTTTCCTTTCAAACTAAATACAGCCTGCGTATTTACACTTCTCGATTTCGTGATTGATCCACTTGCCGAATCTCCCTCCGTTATAAAAATGGAAGATGCTGATTTATCTTCGTGTTTTGTATTGAAATGAACTCTACAATCGCGAAGCTTTTTATTGTGTAAATTGGCTTTTTTAGCACGATCTTTAGCCATTTTCTTAATACCTGAAATGGCCTTTCTTTCCTTTTCTGATTCTATAATTTTCTGGTGTATAGACTCTGCAACACTTGGATTTTTATGCAGATAATTATCCAGATTTGAAGTTACGAAATCCATAATGAAATTTCGTACTGAAGGACCTTCAGGGCCAATATCTTTAGAACCTAATTTGGTTTTTGTTTGAGATTCAAAAACTGGTTCCTGAACTTTTATACTAATTGCCGAGATGATAGACGTTCTGATATCCGAAGTATCGAAATCCTTTTTAAAGAAATCGCGAACAGCCTTAACCAATGCTTCTCGAAACGCAACCAAATGTGTTCCTCCTTGCGTTGTATGCTGACCATTTACAAATGAATAATATTCCTCTCCATACTGTCGACCATGAGTCATGGCAACTTCAATATCTTCTCCCTTCAGGTGAATGATATCGTATAATCCTTCCGAATTCATGTTTTCATTCAATAAATCAAGCAATCCATTCTTAGAATAGAATCTTTGACCATTGAAATAAATAGAAAGACCGGCATTTAGATAAACGTAATTTTTCAGTAAGGTCTCAATGTACTCCGAAATGTATCGGTAATTCGAAAACAATTCTTCATCGGGATGAAAAACGATTTTAACACCATTTTTTTCCTCTGTAGCTTGAATTTCAGCGTCCTCAACCAAAACTCCTCGTGAGAAAACTACTTTCTTAACTTCTCCTTCACGAAAAGACTCAACAATAAATTGATCTGATAAAGCATTTACAGCTTTTATACCAACTCCATTCAGTCCAACTGATTTTTTAAATACTTCGGAATCATACTTGGCTCCAGTATTCATTTTTGAAGTTACATCAATCAGCTTCCCCAAAGGTATACCACGTCCGTAATCTCGAACCGTTACCATCCTATCGGCAATGCTAACCTCTATTGATTTCCCCACTCCCATGGCGAACTCATCAATAGAATTGTCAATAACTTCTTTAAGTAGAATATAGATTCCATCGTCGTGAGAAGATCCGTCTCCTAACTTCCCGATATACATACCAGGACGTTTACGGATGTGTTCTTTCCAATCTAATGTACGAATTGAATCTTCAGAATATTGTGCAGTCATGAAAAATCGCGTTTTTACAAATATAGCTAAAAGAACGATTCGTTAGAAAGTTGTTTATCAACAGGCTGTTGAAAATAGTCAAAAAATGCAATCTGGATGGAATCTCAGAACACCTATCCCTTTAAAAATCAACAAAAAGAGGAACAATTAAAAAAAATAAATTAGAATAAAGTCAAATAATACTAAATGAAAAAAAGCAATTTTACTTAACATTAATATGTGTTTGACTTTAAATTTTACAATTTCTTCAATAAAAAGAAGCCTCTTATCCAATCAAATTTGGAGAAGAGGCTTCGTCAATTTTATCTAAAATATCAAGCGTATTTTTTAGCTGTTAATAGCTCTCCAAATCATATCCTTTAGCTCCATAAGTCCCTTTTGGGCTACGGAAGAAATAAACACACGTGGAATTTCTGGCAAATCTAACTCAATTTCCTCGATCAATTCCTGATCTAACATATCCGATTTAGTAATTGCTAACAAACGCTGTTTGTCTAGCAATTCAGGATTAAACTGCTTCAATTCATTCAATAGAATATTGTATTCCTTATGAATATCATCACTATCAGCAGCAACCATAAAAAGTAGGACTGAGTTTCGTTCGATATGACGCAAGAATCGCAAGCCTAGTCCTCGACCTTCGTGCGCTCCTTCTATAATACCAGGAATATCAGCCATTACAAATGATCGATTATCTCGGTATCCCACAATTCCTAAATTAGGAACCAATGTTGTAAAAGGATAATCGGCAATTTTTGGCTTTGCTTCCGACACTACAGAAAGTAAAGTTGACTTTCCAACACTTGGAAAACCTACCAAACCAACATCAGCAAGAACTTTTAGCTCCAAAATCACAGAACGCTCTACACGATCCTCACCAGTTTGTGCATAACGAGGAGTTTGATTGGTCGATGATCTAAAATTCCAGTTACCAAGACCACCACGGCCTCCTTTTACTAAAACCTTCTCTTCACCATCTTCCGAAACATCAAAGATTACTTCGCCAGTTTCACCATCACGAGCAACCGTTCCCAAAGGAACTTCAATTACATTATCTTGACCATCGTAACCTGTACTTCGACTCTGACTACCAGAACCACCATCGCCAGCAAAAACGTGACGACTAAACTTCAAGTGAATTAAAGTCCAAAGTTGCTTGTTGGCACGTATAATAACATGTCCTCCTCGACCTCCATCTCCACCATCAGGTCCTCCTTTCATAGTCAACTTATCTCTATGCAAGTGAGTAGAACCACTACCTCCGGCACCGGAACGACAAAATACTTTTACGTAATCAACAAAATTAGACCCAGCCATATTTTTATTTTTTATCTCTGTACCTCAACTGGAATCATTTCTACTGCCAAATATTCTTCCAGCAAAAGACTGATTCTATCAAGTACATTATTTAATGATCCTATTGCATCGATTGAGTGGTAAACACCTCTCTCTTTATATCGTTTTGCAATTGGAGCAGTAACGTCTTCGTAAATTCTAAGGCGTTTTTCAATCACCTCTCGACCACTATCATCAAGTCTTCCCGATGATTCTCCTCTTTTCAAAAGTCGTTGAATCAATTCTTCTTCTTCAACTTTTAATTCTATAACTATATCAACAACACCATTTCGCTTGGAAAGCATTTCATCGAAAACCTCAATTTGGCCTTCGTGACGAGGCATTCCATCATACACAAAACCCTTTGCTGTATTGTTAGAATCTAAAAATTTCTCAACAATACGATAGGCAAGTTTATCTGGAAAAAAATTTCCTCCATCAATCAATCTTTTCGCCTCTAAACCTTCTGGTGTTGCTAGCTTAATTTCTTCTCTGCATACATCACCAGTTGAAAGGTGAATCAACCCATATTTTTCCTGAAGCATCTTGGACTGTGTTCCTTTTCCAGAACCTGGAGGTCCAATCAAAATAATGTTCAACATTTATTTATCAATTACAGTGTAAACATCAGGAAGGTTTCTACCCATTCCGTCATAATCCAATCCACGACCTACAATAAAGTCATTTGGAATGTCCATACCTACATAGTTCAATTTCACATCACGAATCAAAGCATCTGGCTTAAACAACATCGTTGCAATCAAAACTTCTTTCGCTTCAAAATCTTTAATCTGATCTAAAGTATTGGTGATTGTAATTCCCGTATCAACAATATCTTCAAGTAATACAACTGTTCTGTCCTTAAGGTCTTCTGTAAAACCCATCAATTTTTTTACTTTTCCTGTTGTACCCATTCCATCGTAAGATGACAATCTCATGAATGTAATTTGTGCGTTATCAACAGTAATTAGTTTCATTAAATCGGAAGCAAACATGAATGAACCGTTTAATATACAAATAAACAAAGGATCTTTACCTGCAAGGTCTTTATTCATTTTTTCAGCCATTTGGGCAATAATCTTGTCAATATCCTCAGCAGGAATAGACACTTTAAATTCTCGATCCAGAAGTTTTACAGTTTTCATTGATTCAATTTTTGTCTTAGTTGTCCGATTTTCCCCCTTCAAGATTCCCTTGAAATATCGGGCGTTTAAGGCAATGCCCTAAAGTATCGTAATTAAAATATGTACTTTTTTTGAACTTGGAATAAAAAATGTTTCGAATCCACTGTGTAACATACGTATTTTTTTTTCAATTTTACACTTGAAAAACAACAACCATTGCATGCACAACTCGGAATCAAAACAATTCCCAAATTTTTGCTGCAAAAGTACAATTTTTTGTCATTTTATTTACCAAATCCACGAATAAAACCATATGAAAGCAAAAGTAAGTATCATAATGGGCAGCACATCGGACCTTCCGGTGATGGAAAAAGCTGCAAAAGTTTTAAATGATTTTAAAATTCCTTTTGAAATCAATGCATTATCTGCTCACAGAACTCCTGAGCAGGTAGAAAAATTTGCAAAAGGAGCCTTCGACAGAGGCATTAAGGCAATTATTGCAGGTGCAGGAATGGCTGCTCACCTACCAGGTGTAATTGCTGCCATGACTCCAGTACCAGTTATTGGTGTACCTATCAATGCATCATTAGATGGAATGGATGCCCTTTTAAGCATTGCTCAAATGCCTCCTGGAATTCCTGTTGCAACTGTTGGAATAAACGGAGCCATGAACGCAGGTATTCTTGCTGGTCAAATTCTAGCAATTGGCGATGCAGAATTGCAAAAGAATGTAATTGCATTCAAAGAAAGCTTAAAAGAAAAAATCGTTAAAGCGAACGAAGAATTATCTTCTATCCAATACGATTTTAAAACGAACTAAATAGAATCACTCTATTCAAATTAAAACTGCAAATCATAATACTGATTTGCAGTTTTTTTATTATATTTAACAATCAAATAATTTTGTTCATCTAATATTAATGAATAGAATTACTAAATAACCACTACAAACAATAAAATAGCTATGAATAGTATCATAAATAGATTCACTCATAGATCGTAAGGTAATATTTAATTAAAACTGAATCGCCAACCAATCAGTTTCAATTAACACATTACTCATCCATTCTATGATAGAAATAACATTATAGAATGAAACAATTTTATTTACTCCTCCTTATCGCTTGCAACAGCCTTAATGCCTTGTCCGAAAATCATATTGCAGGTGCTCGCTCCAAATCTATGGGGAATTCATCGGTTGCTCTTGTCGATATTTGGGGAGCCTATCACAATCAAGCTACACTTGCGAAACTCAATAAACGATCATTCGGAGCTTACTATGAAAATCGGTTTGCAACAAAAGAATTAAGTACAAAAGCATTTCATTTTAACAACCCCACCAAACTTGGAACTTTCGCTGTTACTTATTCCCAATTTGGTTTTAATCTATATAAAGAATCTAAAATTGGTGTCGCCTATTCGCGAGCTTTAGGCAAACATTTTTGGGCTGGTTTACAATTCGATCAAATAACGAAACAACTCAATTCAGAATATGGCTCCCAAAGTCAGTACACTTTTGAAGCTGGTTTATTAGCTGAAGTATTTCCAGACTTTCATCTTGGCTTTCACATTTTCAATCCGATTCAAGCTGAATTTACTATGCTTGATTACAATGACAAAATTCCTTCAATTGCACGGTTTGGCTTTTCATGGAAACTATCTGATCAAACCATTATAAGTTCAGAAATTGAAAAAGACTTGGATAAGGATATGCGAACTAAAATTGGCATGGAATATAAAATTACTGATCGTCTATTACTAAGAGCAGGTGTTAATAATCATCCTAACACGATTAGTTTGGGAATGGGATTTACTTTCAAACTACTACAAACTAACATCTCATTTTCACGCCATCCTGTTTTGGGCTATTCTCCAACAGCAGATGTAAACATTTCATTTTAGATTTCTGCTATGTTATACATTAAAAAAATCAGCCTAAGCATTGGTCTAATTCTATTTGGTTCTATTGTTACCTTTTCTCAAAACACGAATGCAAATAACGATTTAATCGAGAAAATAATTGAAAACATTGCAGAACAAAGTGATGAAGAACTCGACTATTCTAATTTATTGGAAGAAATGAATATGCTAATCACAAATCCTATTAGTTTAAATACTGCTGATGAAAAAGAGCTCAAAAAATTATTCATTCTTAATCAAAATCAGATTGCTAGCTTTATTAAATATAGAGAAGGAACAGGGACCATTTTCAGTCTGTACGAACTACAGTTAATTCCTGGTTTTTCAGAAGAGCTAATTCGAATGATTAAACCTTTTATTTCTCTGACCCAAAATGCAGAACGAGAATTTGATAGCAATCCGAAAGCTCAACATCAGTTACTTTTAAAAACAGAGAAAACCTTAGAGGAGGAAAAGGCTTATACAAGTACAAACCCAAACTCCAAGTTTCTTGGGAGTCCTTGGAAATATTATACCCGATATCAATACTTGTCTCCTAAAAAGAAAATGACTTTCGGATTCACCTCTGAAAAAGACAAAGGGGAACCTTTCTTTAAAGGAGAGAACTCCTCCGGATTTGATTACTATTCTGGATTTTTCCAATACAAGCTCAAAGGAATTATTAAACAAATAAACATTGGAGATTACCAAGTAAAATTTGGACAAGGCTTAAATCTTTGGTCTGGATTATCTTCAGGGAAATCCTCATTAACAACTCAAAATGCAAACAAGTCACAAGGGATTAAAAGCTATAAATCGACAAACGAAAATCAATTCTTTAGAGGTGCATCTTTGCTTCTCACACCAATTAAAAATTCAGAATTGGCCGTATTTGCCTCCTATTTAAATAAAGATGCAAGCCTAAATTCCGATTCAATCGAAACATCTGTTTCTTCAATTGTAAATACTGGTTTTCATCGAAATCTAAATGAATTTGATAAAAAACAGCAACTAAATGAACGAGTTTTGGGCTCCTATTTTTATTTAAATCTTAAAAAGGTAGAATTAGGAATCTCCTATTTACAATCGGAATATTCTCTACAAATTCTTCCGGAAAACAAGGCTTACAATCAATATCGCTTTAAGGGAACAAAAAATCAGAACATTAGTCTTACTTACCAAACACAATATCAATCGATTCATTTATTTGGAGAAGTAGCACAAAGCAAATCAGGCGGAAGGGCTTTTATACAAGGGGCCAACATACAAGCTCATTCAAGATTAAACCTTGAACTAATTTATCGAAAATACGATCCAGATTACCATGCCTTTTTTTCCAGTGCTTTTTCTGAACAAAGTTCAAATCAAAATGAAGAAGGTTTTTATTTTGGAGCGGAATTTCATCCCATTCCGAAATGGACGATAAAAGCTTATTACGACCAATTTCAATTCCCATGGTTAAAATATACTGCGAATGCGCCAAGTAACGGGCACGAATATTTTTCTCAATTAGAATTCACGCCAAACAGTTCTACTTCCATTTATTTTAGATACAAGCAAGAAAATAAACCAGTTAACAACAGTTCTGAAATAATAAAAGGACTAACAATTCAAAAGAAAAATCAATATCGATTGCATTTATCTGCACGCTTAGATGATAATTGGGAAATAAGAAATCGAATTGAAATCGCACAATACAAAAAAGCTGGAATTAAAGAATCTGGTTATTTACTTTATCAAGATATTCGATATCAATTCTCTCAAAAACCCATTTCTATGAATCTTCGTTTTGCCCTATTCGACACCGACTCTTTCAATTCGAGAATTTATGCCTACGAAAATGACATTTTATACGCTTATTCTGTTCCTGCCTATTATTTACAAGGCAGTCGTTTTTACTTCAATTTTAACTGGAAGATCAATCGAAATTGTAAAATCTACCTGAAATACGCACAAACTAAATATGCTAACCTTACGAAAATTGGCTCTGGAAATTCTGAAATCGATGGAAATAAAAAATCTGAAATTAAACTTCTCTTAAAATTACGCTTATAGATTACCGCGAGAATTTCTTAAATCAAAAATCCTTTCTTACTTTCGGATTCGAAAATTAGAAAATCATGAAGAAAATATTAAATCCTTATATCCATACAGAAAATGGACATTGTTTTGGTTGCTCTCCTCATAACGAGCAAGGTTTGCAAATGGAATTTTTCGAAGATGGAGATTACATTGTTTCCAATTGGGATCCTAAAGCCCATTTGGCAGGATTCAAAAATGTATTACATGGCGGAATTCAAACTACAATTCTTGACGAAATAGCCTGTTGGGTTGTATTTACAAAATGCCAAACCAGTGGAGTTACAACTGCCTTGAACGCTAAATTTAGAGGAGCTGCTTTAACAGACAATGGTTTGCTTACAGTGAGAGCTCGATTAATTTCTCAAGAAAAGAAATTTGCGAATATTCATGCAGAAATATTAGACTGCAATGGTAAAGTTTGTTCCGAAGCAGAAGTTAAATACATGATTTTCCCTACCGAAATGGCCAAGAAAAAATTTGGATATCCCGGCGTCGAAGCATTTTTTGAATAAAAATTTACTCTTCCATATTTGGATTGTGTTTATCATAACGCTTTTCTTCCATTTCCATAAAACGACCGAATTTATAAGGTGGATCAATCGAAAGGTCCATCTTTTCATTTGTGAATGGATGCTCGAAATGAAGGCCTGCAGCACACAAAAACAATCCTTTTTTCTGTAAGATCTCTCCTTCCGTACCGTAAAGCTTATCTCCCAAAATAGGAGTTCCCAATCCTGCCATATGAATCCTTAATTGATGCGTTCGCCCTGTTTCTGGGAATAAATGAACCATGCATAAAGATTTGTTTCTAATTGATGGAACTTTTTTAACCACTCGAAATGTACTAACGGCTTCTTTTCCGTCTACTTCCATTTCAACTCTGCCTTTATCGGGCAAATCTCCGATAACAACAGCTGTATATCTCTTTTTTATGGTTCTATTTTCGAATTGTGCCCCTAAAGCTCCAATTGCTTGAGAAGTTTTTGCAACCAATAACAAACCGCAAGTTGGATTATCAAGTCGATGAACAGGACGAAAAACTGGTAAAGCATCCTGGCAAGAAGATTCCTTTAAATTGAAAGGCAACATGTTTTGAATAGTTCGAAACAAATTTCCGCTCACCGAAACTCCTGCAGGCTTATTAATAACAGCAATATGATCGTCTTCATATACAATTTCCAACTCCATTTCAAAAACCTTAGCTGGCGGCAATTCCAAATCCAACAACTCTATTCGCTGTCCTTCTTTCACCCACAAACCAGTTGGTGCAGGTTCGCCATCAACATAAACCTTTTTTCTTTTTATGGCCTTTTTCATCCCTTGATAAGACGAAATTGAATTGAAAATTTTTGGTGCATAATCCTGCAAACGAATATCTTCAATACCAGCTGGGACAATATGAAACTCAAGTACTCTCACGCTTTTTATATTAATTTACCGATCTGAAAGGTAAAACAAAATCTGCTTCAACTTTCAATCTAAAAATTCATATTTCTGAAAAAAAAGATCATATTTTCTGAATACAATACTTAATTGTCTGATTTTGTATCATTTCTCATCCTAATTTTAATTCTTAATAAATTAAAACTACACCTTTTTTCATTTACGCAATCCTTTGTATGTGACAATTATCAGCATTTCACAGAATTTCAATTTTTGTAGAAAGTTTTGAAATATAAAAAATTTACTACTTTTGCGGCTTCATTATAAGAATCATCTGGGAAACTGGTAGTTTCCAATTAAGATTACAATAGTTATCTAAATTGGCCAAAAAACAAAAGGATGAAGAAGACAAATGCAGCTCGCATACTAGATCGAGCAAAAATAGAATATGAGATTATCGACTACGATGTTGATCCAATAGAATTGGGTGCTGCACGCGTAGCTGAGAAAACAGGTCAGAATATTCGATTTGTCTATAAAACTCTTGTCCTTTCGGGTGATAAAACAGGCCTTATCCTTGCTTGCATTCCTGGAGCTTCCGAATTAGATCTTAAAGCATTCGCAAATCTTAGTGGTAATAAAAAATGTGCCATGGTTCCAATGAAAGATATCTTGGAACTAACTGGTTACGTTCGCGGTGGTTGTTCTCCACTAGGCATGAAAAAAGATTTTCCTCTTTTCATCGATGATAGTGCATTTGAACTAGATCACATTTTAATTAGTGCTGGACTAAGGGGCAAACAACTAAAAGTAACTCCTCAAGACATTCAAAAAGTAACTAGTGCAGCAACTGGTGCAATATCAACTCCTAAATCCCAATTGGCATGATAGACAGCAAAGCTATAATTTGGGATTACAACGGAACACTTTTAGATGATTTATCTATTGGTGTGCAGTGCATCAATACAATGCTAACAAAAAGAGAACTTCCTCTTTTAAGCAAAGATCAATACCGTGAGGTATTTACTTTTCCTGTAAAAAAATACTACGAAACTGTTGGGTTCAACTTCAATAAAGAAGATTGGGATATCACTGCAAAGGAATTTATTTCTTTGTACACTTCTCTTTTACCTGACTCAAATATATTTCCTGAAGCAATTCAGCTTCTTTCTCAATTCAAAAGCTTGGGTAAAAAACAATTTATCCTTTCAGCAATGGAGCAAAACATGCTTAACAAATCGGTTAAAACCGAAAATATTAGCACTTTTTTCTCCGAAGTATCCGGAATTGATAACATTTATGCAAGTTCTAAAATTGAGAATGGAAAAAAAATGATTGAAAAACATCAGCTAGCAGCAAATGAGGTTTGTTTGTTAGGTGATACGGTTCATGACTATGAAGTTTCACAGGAACTGGGTTGTCAATGCATATTAATTGCAGCAGGACATCAATCCATAGAAAAATTAAAACAGACAGGTTGCCCTAATGTGGTCAATCATCTAAACGATATTATAAAGAATTAACAACCATTTTATTTTTTAAACAACCTATTTTATTTACTAAAACAATCTTTTAAAGATGAAAAAACTAATTGTAATTTTCGCTGTTCTTGTTTCATTCGCTGCTAGCGCACAAAACTTCCAATTACACCGTGATTTCGACAGAGAGCATTTTACGACTACCTTCGAAATGTTTAAAATGGACAAATGGGGTAACACTTTTACTTTCGTAGATTTTGATTACGATGCAGAAAATGGAATCAACCAAGGTTATTTCGAGATTGCTCGTGTATTGAAAACTGAAAAAATGCCTCTTGGAATTCACATTGAGTACAATGGTGGTGTTGGTAACTTTTCAATTCCTGAAGTAGGTACATTAGGTTACACAATTAACAACGCATGGATTTTCGGTTTAAACTATGCTAAAGGTGGTGCTAAATCAGGATTCTCTACTTATGCTGGTTACAAAGCCATTAAAGATGCTGGTGAAGCAAACTTCCAAGTTACAGGTACTTGGTATGTTAACTTTTTCGATGGAAAAATGACATTCTCTGGTTTTGCTGATCTTTGGACAGAAAATGGCTTATCTGATGATACAGTATTCCTAACTGAACCTCAGTTATGGTACAACGCTACTAAAAATTTATCTCTTGGTACTGAGATTGAAATCTCTAACAACTTTGCAGGTGACGATTTCGAAGTTCGTCCTACTCTTGCTGTAAAATGGAATTTCTAATCCAAACCAAATTAAAAACAAACAATCATGTTAGATAAGTTTTTTAATATTACTGGGCAAGGTTCAACCATGAAGACAGAAATTGTCGCTGGTTTAACAACATTTGCTACAATGGCATATATTTTAGCCGTTAACCCTTATTTCCTTTCTGTTGCAGGAATGGATTACGGTGCGGTTATGACTGCTACTGCTTTATCAGCAGTAATCGCAACTTTAGTTATGGCTTTAGTTGCAAAACTTCCTTTTGCTTTGGCTCCAGGAATGGGATTAAATGCATTTTTCGCATTTACTGTTTGCGGTGTAATGGGATGTAGCTGGCAATTAGCTCTAACAGCTGTTCTTGCTGAAGGTATCATCTTTTTATTACTAACCTTCTTTAATGTTCGTGAAGCAATTATCAATTCGATTCCTAAAAATATCAAGCACGCTATTTCGGTAGGTATTGGTCTTTTTATTGCCTTTATCGGATTAGCTCACCAAGATGTTGCAATTATTGTACAAGGACAAGGTATTCCTGTTCACTTAGGTAACCTACATGCTCCAGGTGCATTACTATGTATTGCTGGTATCATCATTATTGGTGTTCTTTTGGTTCGCAAGGTTAAAGGTGCTATCCTAATCGGATTATTAGCAGTTACTGTTATTGGTTTAATCCCAGGCTTAGACATTACGAACTTACCTAAGGATGGCGGAATCATGAGTCTTCCTCCTTCTCTTGAGCCTATCTTCTTTAAATTTGTAGGTTGGGATGAAATCTTAACTTGGAAATTTGTAACGATACTATTTGTATTCCTTTTTGTTGATATGTTCGATACTGTAGGAACACTTGTAGGTGTAGCTTCTAAAGCTGATATCTTAACAGAAGATGGAAAAGTACCTCGCGCTAAGCAAGCTCTTTTAGCTGATGCTGTTGGTACAACTGCTGGTGCTATCTTAGGAACTTCAACAGTTACTACTTATGTAGAAAGTGCTGCTGGTGTTGCCGAAGGTGGTAAAACAGGTATGACTTCATTAACTGTTGCTGTAATGTTCTTTTTAGCATTGTTCTTCACTCCATTATTTACCATGATTCCTGCTGCAGCTAGTTCTTCAGTATTGGTAATTATTGGTATTTTCATGATGAGTCCAATTACTAAAATTGATTTTGAAGATTACACGGAATTTATTCCAGCTTTCTTGACTATGATCATGATGCCACTTACCTACAGTATTGCTGAAGGTATCGCATTTGGTATGTTATCATATGTAATCTTGAAAGTACTTACAGGAAGATACAAGGATGTTAATATTGCAATGCTTATTATTGCAATTCTATTTGTATTGAAATACGTTTATAACATCGGCGAATAATTTCGCAATTTCTCATATTTAAAAGTCCTTTTCGCAATTGCGAAAAGGACTTTTTTTTGTGCACTTAAAATTTAGGCAAAGTAGTTAACTATTGAAAATTCCGAAAAAACAACCCACAAGGATTAACATGGACATTATGATTGTTGGTCATTAATTTATATCGATTCATCCAAACTTTATTCGTTTTGTCTCGTTTAAGAACTTGTAGTTAGACAGATAAGGAGAGCGATATGAGGACGACAAGATTATTTATTTGGATATTTTTATTAATAGGTGTTGCATGTTCTACTGATGAAGAAGTAATGGACATGGAAATTCAAATTACCAACCCTTTAAATATTGAAGAGAATGCAATGGTCAATTGCATATTAGAAGATCTACTTTGCGAAATTGAAAAAAACGTAATTCAAGCTGATTACGGTACCAACATAAAGGACAATACCAAAAGAGATTCAATTCCTCTTGTTAAAATACAGCAAGAAGCATCTGAAAACAGCCTCACTACGCTTAGTATAAATTATGGAAACACAGACCAAACAGATCATTTAGGAAGATTAAAACGAGGCGAAATAATAACCCAAATAAAAGGACGCTTTAGCCAAAACCAATCGGAACAAGAAATACAATTCAACAATTTCTATATCAATAAAATGAAAGTTGATGGTTCTATCAGTATAAAATCTATAGGCTATAATAATTACGATCAGCCCAGTTTCACAATATCTTACGACAGCCTTGTTTTCACATGCAATAGTGGCTTAAGCTATAGTATAGCTGGTAATAAAATCAAAGAATGGGTAGAGGGATTTGAAACGCCAGAAAATCCTTGGGATGATCAATTCTTAATTTCTGGTGACACTTACGGTACAAATTCTGAAAATAGGGAATACAAATCGAAGATATTAACACCATTGTTAATAAGTAGAGCTTGTGAGTTTATTCTATCGGGAGAAACAGAATTTACAATAGAAGATGAAGCCGTAATCTACAGTTTTGGCGACGGACTTTGCGACAATAAAGGATCTTATATCCGTGAAGACGAAAAACACCAATTCGAATTTGGAAGATATACATTTAGACAAAAACATTAGCCCAATAAATCTTAGTGCATAATGGTAATTAGTTAGACAAGAAAAGGCCCCAAATTGGGGCCTTTTTTATATCTATAAAAAGAAATAATTTTAGCTCTCTTTACTTCCTTTAATCGGTTTTGATGAATCTGGTAAAATCAGATTTAAAATAACTCCAACTAAAGAAGCAAGACCAATACCTGCCAAAGAGAAGTTTCCATATGAAACCTGAGCTCCACCAATTCCAACTGTCAATACAATTGAAATAATCACTTGGTTTCTTGTCTTCGTAAAATCTGTTTTTGCTTCAATCAATGTCTTGATACCAATACCTGCAATCATACCGAATAACAACAACATGATACCACCTAAAACAGCCTGAGGGATTGTTTTAAGGAAGGCACTAACTTTTCCTATAACCGAAAATACAATTGCTGTAACCGCTGCTATTCTCAAAACGCGAGGATCTGTTACTTTTGTTAAAGCAATTGCTCCTGTTACCTCAGAATAAGTAGTATTTGGCGGTCCACCGAAAAATCCTGCAAAAGCAGTTGCAACACCATCACCAAGAAGTGTACGGTGCAAACCTGGATCTTTTACAAACTTCTTGTTCGCAACGCCACCAATAGCATACATATCACCTACGTGCTCAATAATTGGAGCAAACGCAACCGGAATCATATATAAAATAGCACTCCAATTTAATTCTGGACGAACAAATTCAGGCAATGCAATCCAATCGGCTTCTTTAATAACGGTAAAATCAACTTCACCTAAAATTACCGAAAGAACATAACCAACAACGATTCCCATAAATACAGGAATTAATTTTAGCATTCCTTTGGTATAAACAACAATTAAAACTGCTGTCAACAAGGCCACTGAAGAAATAATCCAATTGGTTTTTGCCATATTCACGGCAACTGGTGCTAAAGAAAGACCAATAATCATGATTACTGGACCAACCACAATTGCAGGGAAAATCTTTTCGATTACTCTCAATCCCCAAATTTTAATTATTCCAGATACAATACCATATACCAAACCAACAGCGATTAAGCCAGATAGGGTTCCTGGTAAACCGTAAAGTTCTGTAGCGGCAACAATTGGTGCAATAAATGCAAAACTACTGCCTAAAAAAACAGGAACTTTACCTTTTGTGATTAAATGAAAAATCAAGGTTCCAATTCCTGCTGTAAATAATGCGACTGCTGGGTCAATACCAACTAGTAAAGGGACGAGTACAGTTGCGCCAAAAGCAACAAATAAAAACTGTATCCCGACAATAATTCTTTTTGCTGGGCTGTCGAAGTTCGGAGCCCCATTTTCTTGAGATAGGATCATAAAATAGGTTTAAGATTTCACAAATTGGCGCAAAGATAATAATGAAGTACCTAAGATCAAATCCGAATTACATCTCTTTTGAATGAAGCTTTGATTCAAATAATCTGTCAAGCTATTTCAGGAGAAGACAGTCCGAAGAGTTAGAATAGCATTCCGATTAGTTAGTGCAAGACTCCGAAGTGTTAGAACAGCACTCCGATTAGTTAGTGCATGACTCCGAAGAGCTAGAACAGCACTCCGATTAGTTAGTGCAAGACTCCGAAGAGCTAGAACAGCACTCCGATTAGTTAGTACAAAACTCCAATTAGCTAATTCTTATAATTTAATATCTCGAACCATTAACTGTGTTTCCACTTTCCCCATGTATTCATTTTCTTGCAATGAGTAGCATACATCAAAAGGAGCTCCACTTGATATACGCGGATACAATTTCCCCATAGAAAAAGCAATTCCCGCCTTTACGTCTCCTTCACGGATATCATCAACTACCGAAAGTTTTAAATGCTCTTTATTTCTACCAACCGGGCGGCTGTAGCCATAATCCAATACCTGTTCACTAACAAATACAGGAGTCATATTTTTAGGTCCGAACGGTTCGAACTGCTTAATAATTCTAAAAAATTTAGGCGTAATATCAGAAAGTTTAATGCTAGCATCTATTTTTACTTGAGGAACCAACATGTCTTCCGAGATGTTATTCACTACGTAATCCTCAAAACGTTTTTGGAATTCGCCAACATTCTCAATCTTCATGGTTAAACCTGCAGCATATTTGTGACCGCCAAAATTTTCCAATAGATCGCTACAATCCGAAATTGCATTGTACAAATCAAAACCATCCACCGAACGAGCACTACCCGTTGCGAATCCATTCGATTCTGTTAAAATGACAGTTGGCTTATAGTACGTCTCAATCATTCGAGAAGCTACAATTCCAATAACACCTTTGTGCCAGTTACGATCGAAAAGAACGGTACTTTTTTTGGCTAACAAAGTTTGACTTTTAGCAACTCGATCTAGAGCCTCATCAGTTATTGTATGATCTAGCTCTTTGCGATCCTCATTCATTACATTAATGGTATCGCCAATTAATTTAGCCGAATCCATTGTATCAGCAATCAACAATTGAACTGCTCTATTTCCAGATTGAATACGACCTGCTGCATTAATTCTCGGTCCAACCTTAAAGACAACATCATTAATTGTCAAGTCTTTTTCGACACCAGCTAAATTTAAAATTGTTTTTAAGCCTAATCGTGGTGTGTTATTTAATTGAATTAGTCCAAAATGAGCAAGTACCCTATTTTCTCCTGTCATTGGCACAATATCAGAAGCAATACTTACGGCAACTAAATCCAATAATGGAATTAAATCCTCGAAGGGTAATTCCATTTGTTTTGCCAAACCTTGCATCAGCTTAAAGCCAACTCCACATCCAGAAAGCACATCACTTGGATAATCACAATCCAATCTCTTAGGGTCTAAAACAGCAACTGCTTCAGGTAAAGTATCAGCTGGAGTGTGATGATCGCAAACAATAAAATCTAGGCCTTTTTCTTTTGCATAAGCAATTTTCTCAACTGCCTTTATTCCACAATCTAGCGCGATAACAAGACTAAATTTATTCTCAGCTGCGTAATCGATCCCCGTTTTTGAAATTCCATATCCTTCAGAATAACGATCTGGAATGTAATAATCTATAAAATCGAAATGCTTTTTTAAATAGGTATAAACAAGAGATACTGAAGTAGTTCCGTCTACGTCATAATCTCCGTAAACCATCACTCGTTCTTGATTTTGGATGGCTGTAATAATTCTATCAACAGCCTTATCCATATCTTTCATTAGAAAAGGATCGTGCAAATCATCCAAGCTTGGACGAAAAAATTTCTTTGCAGAATCGAATGAGGTAATCCCTCGCTGCACCAGCAAGTTTGCGACTAAACGATCTACACCTAATGAATCCATCAGTGTTGAAACCGTTTCTTCGTCTCCCGGCTCATTGATTACCCATCTCTTTTCCATATTCTAGAATTTGGCTAGCTAAATTAGTTAATTTCAAGCGTCATATCAAACAGTTTTGAGATATGATTCTTTAAATTATGTTTTACTTCTTCTATATCAAGCTCTTTGCCCAATTCTTTTTTTAAGGAAGTTACTCCTTTATCAACAAATCCACATGGATTAATGTATTCGAAATACTTTAAATCGGTATTTACATTGAAGGCAAAACCATGCATACTTACCCAACGACTTATGCGAACACCAATGGCAGCAACCTTACGAACCTTTCGCGTTCCAACATCTAACCAAACACCAGTAGCTCCATCTAAACGTGTTCCCACAATTCCGTAATCAGCAATACAGTTAATTATGGCTTGCTCTAAAGTTTCAATGTATTTTTTTATGCCCATATCGTAAGTTTCCAAATTTAAAATTGGATAGCCTACAATTTGTCCTGGCCCGTGATAAGTAATATCGCCACCACGGTTTATTTTATGAAAACTTGCTTCTTTTGCTTGCAACTGCAACATATTCAAAAGCATATTCTGCTCTTTACCACTTTTACCAAGGGTATAAACATGCGGGTGTTCACAAAACAACAAGTAATTATCTGATAAGTTTTTCTGATCAGCTGGAAGATCTGCATTTGCTTGTTTTGAAGCTAAAACCTCATTAAACAAATTTTCCTGATAATCCCATGCTTCTTTATAATCAATTGATCCAAGATCGCGAAAAATAGTCTTAGTCATTTTTCAAAGTCTGTTTTAAATTCAACGCATTTACATGTCGCTCTGCATGATAAGAAGAACGCACTAGTGGAGTACTTTCCACAAAAGTAAATCCCTTTTCCAAGCCTACTGTCTCATATTTTTTGAAAACCTCAGGAGTAATGTATTCCTGAACTTCCAGGTGATTTTTTGTAGGTTGTAAATACTGCCCAATTGTCATCACGCGAACGCCTACAGCAATCAAATCATCCATTACCTGATAAATCTCCTCTTCAGTTTCGCCCAAACCAAGCATAATTCCTGATTTTGAAACAATCCCAGCATCAGCAATTTGCTTTAATACTTGAAGACTCAAATCATATTTTGCCTTGCTTCTAACTTCGCGAGATAGTCTACGAACCGTTTCCATATTGTGAGATATCACTTCTGGGTTCATATCAATTACTCTTTGAATATCTTCTTCTTTCCCATTAAAATCAGGAATTAATACCTCTAAAGTAGTTTCAGGAGATACCTCTTTAATGCATTTGATTGTTTCGGCCCAAATACCAGAACCACCATCTTCCAAATCATCACGATCTACCGAAGTGATAACGGCATGCTTCAAACTCATTAACTTGATTGATCGAGCTAATCTTTTTGGCTCTTTCCAATCGGCAGCTAATGGCTTCCCTGTTGGTACATTGCAAAACTTACATGCTCGCGTACAAATATTCCCTAAAATCATGAATGTAGCTGTACCATTTCCCCAGCACTCGCCAACATTAGGACATTTTCCACTTGAACAAATCGTATGCAAACCATGCTCTTTTACAATGCCATTTACATATGCATAATCGTCACCTTTTGGTAACTGTATTTTTAACCAATCTGGTTTTCTTCTTGTCTTCATCTTCTTAATGCTTATTACTTTCCTGAACGAGGTTTTTGACTCTCAATTTGGCATCTTATTATCAAGTTCTCTCCACTGAGAAAACTCACTTCAATAAACACCTGAACCTCATCAGGAAACGTCACAATAAAATAAATCTTAGAGATAAAATATCAATTACGCAAAGGTATTCGAAACAATTAATATTTTACCGAAACTCAATTAATATTTAAGCTAGTTTAATAGAAATTATTATTCTTATTAAATCTAAATACTATTAATCTGATGCAATATTAAGCAAATAAATTTTGCTTTTCAATAGTCTTTTCATTCTCTCTTTTAAAGATCTTATTTCGAACAAACAAAAAGACACAAACAGAATGCATTAACAAACAAAGCACACCCTCCATACTAAGTTGTTTTTTAAGCAATTAACACACACCAACAAACTCCTAAAAACTGGTTAAAAGAATGAAGAGCAATAAGTAAAGCCATTGATATTAATTATTTGCATAGATTATTATATCTTTGCACCCGAATAAACTTTATTGAGAATAAGATGAATGCTTTAGAACTTAGTGAACAAGAGATCATTAGAAGAAACTCCCTTAAGGAAATGCAGAAATTGGGTATCAACCCATTCCCTGCAGCACAATATCATGTAAATACCTTTTCGGCAGATATCCTAAAAGATTTCGACCCAGAAAAGAAAAACCTTCAAGAGGTTTGTATTGCTGGTAGAATAATGAGCAGAAGAATTATGGGTAAGGCTTCTTTTCTTGAAATTCAAGATTCAAAAGGAAGAATACAAGTATATATTTCAAGAGATGATATTTGTCCGGGTGAGGATAAAACGCTTTACAATACTGTTTTCAAAAAGCTTTTGGATATCGGTGATTTTATTGGAATCAAAGGCTACGTATTTGTAACTAAGGTAGGAGAAACATCTGTTCATACTTCTGAATTAACTGTTCTTTCGAAATCTGTTCGTCCGCTTCCAATTGTTAAGGAAAAAGATGGAAAAATATATGATTCTTTTAGTGATCCTGAATTACGTTACCGTCAACGTTACGTTGATTTGATTGTAAATCCAGGTGTGAAAGAAGTTTTCTTAAAGAGAACTAAGATCATCAACTCAATGCGCGAATTGTTCAACAGCAAAGATTATTTAGAGGTGGAAACACCAATCTTGCAAGCAATTCCTGGTGGAGCATCTGCTCGCCCGTTCGAAACACATCACAATGCATTGGATATTCCTTTGTACATGCGTATTGCAAACGAGTTGTATCTAAAACGTCTTATTGTTGGTGGTTTTGACGGCGTTTACGAATTTGCCAAAGACTTCCGTAACGAAGGAATGGATCGTACGCACAACCCAGAATTTACAGTAATGGAAATCTATGTTGCCTATAAGGACTACAACTGGATGATGGACTTTACTGAAGAAATGATTGAAAAGGTTGCAATGGATCTTCATGGCAAAACCAAATTAACGGTTGGCGACAAGGAGATTGATTTCAAGCGTCCTTACAAGCGTATTTCTATGATGGATTCTATTCTTGAATTTACAGGAATTGATATCAATGGAATGGATGATGTTCAACTTCGAGAAGTTTGTAAAAAACTGAATATCGAAGCGGATGAAACGATGGGTAAAGGAAAATTAATCGATGAGATTTTTGGTGAGAAATGTGAAGGAAATTACATTCAACCAACTTTCATTACTGATTACCCTGTTGAAATGTCTCCTCTTTGTAAGAAACACAGAGACAATCCTGAATTAACCGAGCGTTTCGAGTTAATGGTAAATGGAAAAGAACTTTGTAATGCTTATTCTGAGTTGAATGATCCTATTGATCAGCTTGAACGTTTCCAAGATCAGAATAAATTAAGTGAAAAGGGTGACGACGAAGCGATGTTTATTGATATGGACTTTGTTCGTGCTCTTGAATATGGTATGCCTCCTACATCAGGAATGGGAATTGGAATTGATCGTTTAACCATGTTAATGACCAACTCTCAGTCAATTCAAGATGTATTGTTCTTCCCTCAAATGAGACCAGAGAAAAAAGCTCAGATTGATGGTGATGAAAAATTTATTGATTTAGGTATTGCTCAAGAGTGGATGCCAATTATTCGCAAGGCAGGATTCCAGACAGTTGCTGCTCTTAAGGAAGAAAAATCAACAAAGCTGCATCAAGACATTTGTGGTTGGAATAAAAAATTAAAAATGGGATTGAAAAACCCATCACAAGATGAAGTTCTTGCTTGGCTTTCGTAGTTAGCAATTCAAAAAATATATCCTT
The DNA here is from genome assembly GCA_016342745.1 of Labilibaculum sp. GTDB lineage: Bacteria > Bacteroidota > Bacteroidia > Bacteroidales > Marinifilaceae > Paralabilibaculum > Paralabilibaculum antarcticum. The sequence continues at coordinate 150,215 of JAEINT010000001.1, read as the reverse complement.
ATCGGAGGCCGGGAATTTTTCCCGACTCCGATTTTTAGTAAATTAGAGATCTGATCGTTAACGAAAACTTTCTCTATTAACACTTGACCTATTAAATTGTATATGAACAAATCATCGAAAATTGCCATTATTGGTGGTGGTAGTTGGGCTACAGCCATTGCAAAAATCCTTATGGAGAATGTGCAAGGGATTAACTGGTACATGCGTAACCCAGACACCATTAGTCAATTTAAGCAATTGAGTCACAATCCTCGATATATTACCGGTGCTGAATTTGATATCGATAAAATCAACTTTTCGGATAATATAGATGAAGTTGTTTCAAACTCAGATGTGATCATATTTGCAATTCCATCTGCTTTCTTAAAAAATGCGCTAAAAAAGCTTATAGTAAGTTTAGAAGATAAATTTATTGTATCAGCAATTAAAGGAATTGTTCCTGATGAGAACATGATTATTGGTGAGTTCTTTAATGCAAAATACAATGTTCCTTTTGGAAATATTGGTGTTATTTCGGGACCTTGTCATGCAGAGGAAGTGGCTATGGAACGACTTTCTTATCTTACAATAGCTTGTCAGGACACTAAAAAAGCTAGAGTTTTAGCTCTAAATCTTGAATGTGCTTATATCAAAACAACAATTTCTGATGACATTTACGGTACGGAATATTCTGCTGTACTTAAAAACGTTATTGCCATTGCTGCTGGTATTTGCCACGGCTTAAGATATGGAGACAACTTTCAAGCGGTTTTAATTTCCAATGCAATCCAGGAAATTAAACGATTTGTTGATACCGTACATCCAATTACAAGAGATATTAAAAGTTCTGCTTATTTGGGTGATTTGTTGGTAACCTGTTATTCTCAATTTAGTAGAAACAGAACCTTTGGAACAATGATTGGTAAAGGCTATACGGTAAAATCAGCACAATTAGAAATGCACATGATTGCTGAAGGATATTACGCAGTTAGCTGTATTAAAGAAATTAATGATGAATACAAAGTACACATGCCAATTACAATGGCTGTATACAATATTCTATTCGAGAAAATTGCTCCGTCAATTGAAATTAAATTGTTAACGGAAGATTTACGATAAAGTAATTTTGCAATTGTATTTTTGCATCATAAATGAATGTGATTTAATCGGTTATTGAGCATTCACAATGAACTTAGAAACATATTTATTATTTATAAAGTAAAGCCATTTCTGTCTTTTCGCTCTGAGGGGGTATCGGTTCTGACAGCTATGGATTTTACAACTTAATTTGAACAAAATGGAACACATCAAGTTGAGCTTTGATAAATCTCTTGATTTTGTAAGCAAAGAGGAGATTTTCAAATTTGAAAAAGAGAGCAAACAACACTTAGCTGCTCTTCAGAATGGAACCGGTAAAGGAAATGACTACGTAGGTTGGGTAGAATTACCATCACAGATCACAGAAGCTGATTTGAATGATATTGAAGCCACTGCAAAGTCCTTAAAAGAAAAGGTAGAAGTACTAGTTGTTATCGGTATTGGTGGATCATACCTAGGTGCAAAAGCTGTAAATGATGCTTTGGCTCATAGTTTCGATCAACTAAATGCAGGGAATGAAAATCCTCTTGTATTGTATGCCGGTCAAAACATTAGTGAAGATTATCTTTTTGAATTATTAGATATTCTTAAAAGCCTTGATTTTGGTATCTGTGTGATTTCTAAATCAGGAACAACAACTGAACCTGCACTTGCTTTCCGTTTGTTGAAAGAAATGTTGGAAGAGAATGTTGGAAAAGAAGAAGCTAAAGACAGAATTGTTGCAATTACCGACGAATCTAAAGGGGCATTAAGAGCTCTTGCTGTTCAAGAAGGATACAAAACATTTGTAATTCCTGATGATGTTGGTGGTCGTTTCTCTGTGTTAACTCCAGTTGGATTGTTACCAATTGCTGTAGCTGGTCACGATATCAAAGAATTGGTAAAAGGTGCTAAATCGATGCAAGAGTATACTGTAGCAACTTCTTTTGAAGAAAATCCTGCATTACTTTATGCTGCTACAAGAAATGCTCTTTACCAAAAAGGAAAAGGAATTGAAATTCTTGCGAACTACAATCCTAAATTGCACTATGTAGCTGAGTGGTGGAAGCAACTTTACGGTGAGAGTGAAGGAAAAGAAAACAAAGGTATTTTTCCTGCAAGCGTAGATTTTACTAGTGACTTGCACTCAATGGGACAATACATTCAAGAAGGTCAGCGTAATATTTTTGAGACAGTAATCTCTATTGCGCAGCCTAATCATACGGTTTATATTCCTGAAGACAAGGACAACCTTGACAAATTGAACTATTTAGCTGGTCGTCGTGTTGATGCGGTGAATAAAATGGCTGAGTTGGGAACTCAATTGGCTCACGTTGATGGTGGCGTACCAAATCTTCAGATTGAAATGCCATTATTAAACGAATTCTACTTGGGAGAATTATTGTATTTCTTCGAAATTGCTTGTGGTGTTAGTGGTTACATTTTAGATGTAAATCCATTTGACCAACCAGGTGTTGAAGCATACAAAAGCAATATGTTCGCTTTGCTAGAAAAACCTGGTTTCGAAGAAGAAACTAAAAAAATAAAAGAGAAATTATAAGATAATTTTCTTTACAATACAAAAGACCAGCTTATTGCTGGTCTTTTTTTATGTCCGTAATTTCCTTCTTTTCATCTATGTAAATTCTTAACTTCTTGCCTGCAAACTGTCCAAGAAAAAAGGCACTCACCATTATTGGATAAGTATACAACTGGAAACCTAATCCAAACAAATGTCGAAATAAAATTACAAATGGAATAGGCGCATGAATGGCTAAAAACCATTTAAAGGAAAGTTTCTTGTAGCCTTGCCGAATGTAACCAAAAGGGATATTCAAAAAGAAGGTTGCCAATGCAGCAAAGAGTAAATTTAATTCCATAGAGACGAATATATTAATAATATCTATAAAAACAGAGCACATCCTTCTTTATAAAAGCAAACAAATTTATCTACATTTGCTTCCATCAGAAAATACCTACAAACATGATTAAACCATCAAAACTGAAAGGAAGTCTATTGGCACTTTTAGCCACCATCAGTTTTTCAAATGTTTATATTTTCAGCAAATTAGCCATGAAGGATATCAGTTTACCTTCATTTGGATTGCTGTGGTTTGGATTGGCTCTTTTTTACAATCTCTTGTATTATACTTTTTTTAGTGAGAAAAAGAAAATTAGTCAACTTCCTAAAAAATCGAAATTAACGCTTATTTTTATTGGTTTATCAGAGCTCATTTCTATTTCTGCCTTCTTTTTATCTATTCAATTAACCGAAAACCCTTCTATCGTATCTTTTCTTGCCAATACAAGTCCTATTTTTGTAATCATACTTGGATTTTTCTTTTTGAAAACGAGATACAATTTGTTGGCGGTAATAGGCATAGTTATCACCTTGAGTGGTGTTTTACTTATCAATTATACTAGCTCAGGCTTTAATTTGAATAACTTTCTTCAACCTTCGAGTATTGCAGCTTTGGTATTTGCTTTGTTTTATGGAATTAGCTTACTGCTTGCTAGGCATCAAATAAAGTCATTACCGCCAGCTATGGTAACGGTTTGTAGAACTTTTTTTCTGTTTATTGGATTTGGCCTATACAATATTGCATCGTGGCAGATACCGCAATATTCTCTCAACTCACTTTTTTATATCGGAATCGGATCGATACTAGGACCGTTTATGGGAATATCTTTAACTTTTGCTTCCTTAAAATACGTTGATGCTTCAATAACCACATTAATAGGAACCTCTAGAAGTTTTTTTATTGTTCTAGGTGCTTTTCTATTTATGAGCATATTACCTACTACCAATCAATTACTAGGTGGACTTTTAACCATAATTGGAATCCTGCTTATCACAATGGAAGATATAAAGAAAAAATCCTAAACTAATACTCTCTTCACTTCGCCTAAGAATGCCTCTTTTTCTATTGGCATTGCAATGTAACCGTGACAACCTGCATTAAGAAACTTCTCTTCTTCTCCTTTTTTTCCAAATGGAGATTGAGCTATTATTTTGGTTTTTAGATTGCGACTCTTCATTTCAGCCAAATAATCCATAGAATTATTACCAGGAATGTCCACATCAAGAATTAATAAATCGGGCGCCCACTGATCGATCATATTTAAAATCATACTACCATGATGAGCATGCGAAATATTAACATTTTCACCATCGAATAACTTTTTCAAATACAAAAATGAATTGTAATCATCTTCAGCTATTAAAATATTCTTCTCCTGTAAACTACTGTTTGAAATCTTTTCGTTTACTTCAATTTCTTCAGCCAAGTCTGTTTGTGAAAACGGAAGCGTAAAAAAGAACGTACTACCTTTTCCAAGCTCAGACTCACATCTTATTTCTCCTCCCAATCGTTCTACAAGTCCTTTAGAAATGCTTAACCCAAGCCCTGTTCCATCATTAAATTGATCTTCGTCTCCTTGTCTAAAACGTTCAAATATTAATTCTTGTTTATCTTTAGGTATTCCAATACCTTCGTCTTTAATATAAACTTCAATAAAGCTCTCTTTTGCTGATTTTTTAATAGAAAATCCAAGTTCAATGGTTCCTGAATCTGAAAACCGAATGGCATTACTTATTAAATTATCTAAAATCTGTTGGAATCGATTCACATCTGTGCTTAAAAAAAGATTGCGGTATTTTTCTTCAAAATTTAGATTTAGATTAACATTTACTTTTTCTGAAAGTAAGGATCCATTTTTAAAGACATTAATACAATGTGTGAATAACTCGTACAAATTCGATTCTGATTTATTAATTGACAATTGATCTAACTCCAATTTTGAAACATCCACAATATCATCGATTAATTGAAGTAATCTATTACCCGAACTTTGTATTATGTTGATATATTGAGATTTTTCATCGTCGTCTATCTCTGGAGTTACTAGCAATTCTGAGAACCCCATTATTGCATTCATAGGAGTACGAATTTCATGACTCATGTTTGCTAAAAATATTGATTTCAATTTATCACTTTCCTCCGCTTTTTCCTTTGCTTTTACGAGCTCCTCCTCTGTCTTCTTTATTTCTGTTATGTCTCTAGAAACTCCTAAAACCCCTAGCAACTTGCCATCAACATCATGCATTGGTGTTTTTATCGTTTCTGTTAATATACGTTTACCTTCTTTTGCAGAAACTGCCCAACTAACAAAACGAACACTCTCCGAACTTGACAGAACAGCCAAATCCTTTTGCCAATAAAATTCTGCGAGCTCTTCAGGATAAAAATCAAAATCTGTCTTTCCGATCAATTCATTATTTTCCAATCCATTAAACTGTTCAAAAAGTCGATTACACGAAAGATAAACGCCTTCAGGATTCTTTAACCATATCATTTCTGGTACAGTTTCTATCAATATTTTCAATTGAGATTTTTCATTTTCAACCTCTAATTCCGCCTGTTTTCTTTGAGAGATATCCCTTACCATTGCCCAAAAACCATCAGGATTTCCATTTTCATCCTTCAACAAATGGATTCGAACTTCAATTGGAATTAAACTCCCATCTTTTCTGGTACACTCTTTTTCATAAATTTTCGAATTACCATAAATCAAAACCTCCTCTTCCATGATTTTATTATCCACAGCTACCCAATTAGAGGGTGTTAAATCATGGCAAGTCAAGCATAAAATTTCTTCATTTGAATAACCTAACATTTCTCGATAGGCATTGTTACACTCAACAACTTTTCCATGCATATCAAGAACAACAAACGCATCATTCATATTCTCATATAAGTGAGAATATTTCTCTTCACTATGATTTAAGGCATGCTTGTTCTTCCAATTTTGCATTTGTCGACTCATAAATAAGCCCAACAATAGGTTTGCAAGAGGATAAACAGTTAATAATGGTATGATCAGATATGATAAGGTAGACCATATGATATCGGAGGGTAGAAAAATAGAACAAGCAAGCATTCCAATGTGAACAACAAACCCCATTAACAAGTACTTTACCCATTGATTCACCTTAGGAAAATATTTCCATGTTTTGTTCCAGTAAATTCCAATACTTCCAGAACTAACAATTACTGCGATTCCCATTACAACACCATCTCCACCTAATGAAAACCTGTAAATTCCTGCCACCAACATGGCAACAATGGTTGGAATTGCACCAAAAAACAATCCAGAAATGGAAAGAACCACTGATCTTGTATCAAATACCATTCCTGGTTCATACTCCCATGAGGATAACATCAATACAATTGCAATAAAACCGATTATAATACCACTAACCAATTTATTCCAAATTGTTATTGCGCTCCTTTTCTTAACCCATAAATATTCGTATAATATACTGAATGACAATAACATTGCCATATTCTGAATTAAACTTAAAAAAATAGAATCGGTCATAAATAAAACAGTAGTCCTAGTTTACAATAGCAGTTAATCTAAATTTTAGAGAACGCATTCTCTTTAATCATGCTAGTTATACTTATTTTTCGGTATAAGGTTGTGTTCACAATCCACTTTTTCAGCGTTTATATTGAGTCTTAAAAATAGAGAACAAAAAAAAGAGCAGAATAATCTGCTCTTTTCACTTCTCATTAAAATTCACCTATTTAAGCCATCTCTTCAGTAAGATGATGCTTTTTCGTAAATTGATTAATTATATGTGATAATTTTGGAAAACCAATCTCTTCTAAATCGTAATACACTCGCGTATTAGGCTTCTTAATATTTATAATTCGATTCAAATCTATTGGTGTTCCAATAATTACTGAGTCGCAATCACTAGAATTAATTGTCGTTTCTAAATCTTTTAATTGTTGTTCTGAATAACCCATTGCAGGCAAGATATTACCAATGTTTGGATAGATCTCATAGGTTTCTTTCAACTTTCCAACAAGATATGGACGAGCATCAATTTCCTCGGCAGCCCCGAATTTACGTGCTGCAATTGTTCCCGCACCAATTTTCATTTCACCATGCGTCAAAGTTGGACCATCCTCAACTATTAGAACCCGTTTTCCACGAATCAATTCAGGCTTATCAACAGATATAGGTGAAGCTCCATCAACTACAATCGCGTTTGGATTTGCTTTAGCTATGTTCTCCCTTACGGTCTGAATTCCTTCTGGAGCAGCTGAATCCATTTTATTAATTACAACAACATCAGCCAAACGAAGATTAACTTCACCAGGATAGTAATTTAATTCAGCACCTGCTCGATGTGGATCAGCAACTGTAATGGTTAAATCAGGCTTGTAAAAGGAGAAATCATTATTTCCACCATCCCAAAGAATTACATCACAACCATCTGGATCCTCTTCTGCTGCACGAACAATAGCCTCGTAGTCAACTCCTGCATAAATCACATTCCCCCGAATTACGTGTGGTTCATACTCCTCCATTTCCTCAATGGTACATTTGTGTTTTTTCAAGTCCTCAACTGTCGCAAATCGCTGAACTTTTTGGGCTACCAAATCACCGTAAGGCATCGGATGACGAATTGCAATTACTTTTAAACCCTTTGCCATTAGCTCTTCAATCACTTTTCGTGATGTTTGAGATTTTCCACATCCCGTTCTCGTAGCAACAACTGCGATGGTAGGCTTTTGACTTTTTATCATTGTATCACCAGGACCTAATAACTTAAAATTTGAACCTGCTGCATTTACAATTGCACTCATATGCATCACTTTCGTATACGATACATCTGAATAAGAAAAGATACAATCATCAATACAATGCTCTTTTATCAGTTTTATTAAATCTTGCTCAGCATAAATTGGAATTCCTTTTGGATACATCGCTCCCGCTAATTCTGCTGGATATTTTCGTCCATCAATGTCTGGAATTTGAGCAGCAGTAAATGCAACTACATTGTAATCTGAGTTGTCTCTGAAAAAGGTGTTGAAATTGTGAAAATCACGACCTGCAGCACCAATAATAATGACATTCCTTTTAGTCATAACTTCTTTTTCTTTAGTTAAAAATTAGTATTAGGTATGATTACATAAATTATGAACATTAACACAAAACAGCTAATTTTTAAACATATAAATCACTCAAATACTGACTGTTGCTTAACACGACTTTAAAAATTGACATTCTCAGAAAAGAGTCTTAACTTATTTAGTTATGCCAATTAATTAAACTTCATTCGTAAAGACATCAACAAAAAAGAAACAAAACACAGTTTACAATTCTGATATATTGGCTACTTTCGATAAAATAGAAAATGAAACATGAACTTTTTAGCACATCAATATCTTTCTGGAGAGTCGGAGAAAATAAAGTTGGGGAATTTTATTGGAGACTATATAAAAGGTCGTAAGTACCAAAACTACCACTCGGAAGTTCAAAAAGGTATTTTACTTCATCGAAACATAGATCATTTCACAGATCATCATCCAGTTACATTAAATAGCTCAAAAAGGCTTAAAAAAGGGTACAGGAGATATTCTGGAGTTGTTGTTGATATGATTTATGATCATTTCTTGGCAAAAAACTGGAATTCTTACCACACCGAAACAATTTCGAGTTTTGTTAATTTATCTCATGAAGTGTTAATCAGAAATTACTTAACACTCCCTAATCGAGTAAAACTTTTTCTACCATTCATGATTCAGAGCAGAAGAATGGAAAGTTATGCAAGTCTTGATGGATTGCAAACCGCATTGCAAATAATGGCCAAACACACAAGCCTTCCAAACGAATCGGATTACGCAATTGAAACGCTAACAAATGAATATGATGAATTTGAAAACGAATTTAATCTCTTCATGAAGGATTTAATTGAATACGTTCGTAACGAACACTTAATTAACGTAGCAACTCCATACGGTTGGCATCTAAACGAAGGAAAATAAACAACAAAATTGTAAAAGACCATAAAGAAGATCCACCATAACTAAAGAATGGCAATGGAATTCCAATTACAGGCGCTAAACCAATGGTCATACCAACATTTATAGCCAGATGGAAAAATAAAATACAGGCAACACCATATCCGTAAATTCTACTAAAGGGTGAACGCTGTCGTTCTGCTAAAAACAAAAGTCTAACTATTAACAAGAGCAGAAGAAATAAAACAACACTAGAGCCTATAAATCCCCATTCCTCACCTACCGTACAGAAAATAAAATCTGTACTTTGTTCAGGTACGAATTTAAATTTTGTTTGCGTACCATTCAAGAATCCTTTCCCCGCAATACCACCAGAACCAATCGCTATTTTTGATTGAGCTACATTATATCCTGCACCATAAGGATCCGATTCGACACCCAACAATTCATTTATTCGTGTTCTCTGATGAGCCTCCAAAATATTATCAAAAATATAGCTTACAGAGAAAGTATAAAAGATACTTCCAATTGCAATTGCAAAAACCCAAATTGCATTCTTAAGGCGATTTTTATAGATGTAGTATAAAAATGGAATTGTATTTAAAACGATAGACATTAACAAAATAATATAGGCTGATAATTCCATTTTAAACAAGTAGGAAATCCCCCATACAAGTCCAAAACCAATAGATATTGTAGCCAATCCAAAAAGAACATTTCTCCAACTTACCCCCATAAATTTTAGGCATAAAAAAGAGCCGCCAATCATGAAAAGCAGCACATACAACTTAGCCATTACTAGTGTAAAAACAAACAAAACAATAGCCAAAAACCCAAGAAATAAAACAATTCCAGATAAACCTTCTCGGTATAAAACTAGTATGAAAACGGTATAAACCAGAGCAGATCCAGCATCATTTTGAAATATAATTAAAACTGCCGGCGTAAACAATATGATTCCCGAAATCACAAGCGATTTAAACTTGTGAATTTTGAAATTAAACTGACTTATGTAACGAGATATAGCTAAACAGGTTGCAAACTTTGCGAATTCAGCAGGCTGAAAGCGAACTGGTCCTAACTGAAACCAAGATCGAGCACCATTTACCTCTCTACCAAATAGTAAAACGGCAATTAAGAGGAAAATCATGGTGAGATAAGTGGGATAAGCAAAAGCTGAAAAAAACTTTCCTTCAATAATCAGAATAACAATAGCCAAAAAAAATGCAGCTCCAATCCACATTAACTGCTTTCCATACCGCTGAGTTACATCAAAAATACTTTGATGATCTTCGTTGTAAACTGCAGCGTAAATATTTACCCATCCAAGAAAAACCAGCAGAACATACATGAATATTGTCCACCAATCTAAATTCTTTATTAAGCTTACTCTTCTGGTCATTCTATATTCCGTTTTCTAGTTTGCAGTATTTTTCTTGGGTTTCTTTGCACTGATTAAATCAGCATCAAACATTCTTTGTTCAATCCATTTTTTATTCTCTGCAATTTCTCCATTTAGATATTTCTCGATCATTAAGCCTGCAATTGGTGCTCCATAACGAGATCCCCAAACTCCATTCTCAACATATACGATAATTGCTATTTTAGGGTTTTCTCTTGGTGCAAAAGCAACAAAAACAGAGTGATCATCACCATGTGGATTTTGAACTGTTCCTGTTTTACCACAAACACGAATACCCTTAATGGCAGCTAAACCTCCCGTACTACCTTCTCCCCCCGAAACAACCATATCCATCCCATCAATCACAGGAATAAAATTTACTGAATCGATACTAGTATGCTTCTTTTCTAAATACTTTTCATCTATGGCTCCATCATTACCAACTGATTTTACGATATGGGGAACGTAATAATAGCCGCGATTGGCTATTGCTGCAACCATATTCGCCATTTGCATTGGAGTTATCATCAATTCCCCTTGCCCAATAGCCAACGAAATTACATTTAAAGCACGCCAATTTTTTCTTTTGTATTTTTCTTGATAAGTCTCGTTGGTAGGAACATCACCCGATCTTTCATAGGGCAAATCTGTACCCAAAACACTTCCTAAACCAAATGAGGTTACATGTTTTCTCCAAGCTTCATAACCATTCTGAACGGAACCAAACTTTGGACTCTCTAATATATATCTAAACACATTTGCATAGTAGGCATTACACGAATGCATAATGGAATTACGAAGATCTAATGGTGATTTGTGAGCATGACAGCCCATTGTGAAATTTCCGATGTGATAACCACTATAGCATTCGAATTTTGTAGATGGACTAATCACTTTTTCTTGCAATCCTATTAAGGCATTTACAAGCTTAAAAATTGAACCTGGAGGATAACTTGCCTGCATTGCCCTATCGTAAAGAGGCTTTAATGAATCGTTTTGAACCAAGCTTCTGTAATTCTTATTCATGGCTCTACCAACAAACATACTAGGATCGTAGGTCGGACTTGATATTTTTGCTAAAATTTCTCCGCTAGCAGGTTCAATTGCAACAATTCCACCTTTTTTATTTTGCATTAATTGCTCACCATACTCTTGCAAATCAATATCTAAAGTTGTGTAAATATTTTTTCCAGAAACAGGCTTCTTATCAAACTTTCCTCTTTTATACGAACCTTGAGAACGGTTGTAAACATCAACCCAATTAATTTTTACGCCTTTTTCTCCTCTAAGATCTCTTTCAAATGTTCCCTCAATTCCACTTTTCCCAATGTAATCTCCTTGGCGAAAATATTTATCTCTTTTAATTTCTTGATTATTTACTTCTCCAAGATAACCTAATGCATGAGCTGCATTTTTCATTGGATATTTTCGTAAAGTTCTTGTCTGAACGAAAAAACCAGGAAACTTGTATAATTTCTCTTGAAGAACGGCATATCGTTCCGAGGACAATTGCTTTAAAAAAATAGAAGCTTTCCGGCTAGAATAATTTTTAGCTTTCTCTATTTTTTTAATTAAATCTTTCTTTTCAATATCCAATAAAGAACAAAAATCTAGAGTGTCAAAATCACTTAATTGACGAGGAATTAGCATCAAATCGTAAGCAGCTTGATTGTAAACTATTAATTTGCCATTTCGATCATAGATCAATCCGCGAGCAGGATATTGGGTAACATGCCTTTGAGAATTGTTTTCGGCTGATTGTTTGTAAGTATCATCTGATATTTGAAGATTAAACAGACGAATAATAAAGATGAGAACTACAAGAATGAATATTCCCCCAATAATATACTTTCGGTTTGAAAAATTATTCATTTTAGGATGTTATTAATCTATTTCTTGAACATTAAGAACTGAGATGTCACCAATAAAGTTAAGGTAAAAAAGGCACTAAAAATGATTCTAATAATAGTTTCACTTAAATTCGAGAAAGAAAATACCTCAATAAAAAACAAAAAACTATGATGTGCTAAAACCAGGGCAATGCAATATTTAAAGAACCAAGTAAATCCATAATGAAAAACACCTGGCCTTGTTCCCTGCTCGTATCCATCCCTTACCGATAAATAGTTTAAGACATAAGGACGTAAATAAGCCATAAAAACACTTGCAGATGCATGCATTCCTAATGTATTCGAAAAAATATCGACGCTTAAACCCAAGAAAAAAGACAGCACCAATAAAACCCAGTTCGGTGTTTCGAAAGGTAGCAAAAGAATAAAAAGAACATATACATAAGGGTTAATAAAACCACTTATTTGAATATTGTTTAAAATCGCTACTTGAATAAAGACAAGTATCACAAATCGCAATGTATTTTTTAAGATTTGATTCATTCGACTTCTCCTTTCTCCAATTGAATACGTTCTGTTTTCATCAAGTCACCAATCACTTTAACGTAAGATATTCCTTTAAAATCATTGGAAAGATTAATAACTACATCATGGAAATTTCCGCCAGATTCCGGTAAAACCTCTTGAACTGTTCCCAACAATATCCCTTCAGGAAAAATAGACGAATAACCACTTGTTACAATGGTATCACCTACCTGAATTTGCACGTGAAATGGAATTTCATATAAGCGAGCCGTTTTATAGTTTTTACCATCCCAGGTAAGAGAACCAAAATAATTGTTCTTCTTAATTTTAGCTGATACTCTAATTCGACTGTTTAACAAAGAAATTGCTGTTGAAAAATTGTCAGAAACACTATTGATTACCCCTACAACTCCATTATCGGTAACAACAGCCATTTCGGGCTTAATACCATGTATTTTCCCTTTGTTAAGCGTAATGTAATTTAGCTGCTTATTAACGGAGTTATTGATGATTTTAGCTGTACGATAGATGTACTGTTGCTGATACAGTGAATCATTATAGAGATGTGAAGAATCGACTGAAACCTTAAACGATTCAGCCAAAATATTTTTCAATTTTGTATTTTCTCTATTTAATTGTTCATTGGTTTCCGCCAAAGCCAAATAATCGGTTGTAGAAGAAACCCGATCATAAATGGACCCAGTAACAACATTACTAGAGTTCAGGAATTCTGTTTTTTGATAATTATTGTAGCTAACCAACAATAACAAGCAAAAAATTTCAATTACAACAAATAAGATCGTAAAATGAAATCTTACGATGAAATGTAATAAATTCTTCATTCAAAAATTCGAATCCCTGTTAAACCAAAATAAGTTTCATTCCTGATTATCTCATCAGGAATGAAAACTTATCTACATTTTTTAATGCAATTCCAGTACCACGTGCTACAGCTCTCAAAGGATCTTCAGCAATATGGAAAGGAATATTTATTTTATCTGTTAATCGCTTATCTAAACCTCTAAGCAAGGCACCACCACCAGCAAGATAAATACCTCTATTAACGATATCGGCATACAATTCTGGAGGAGTTTGTTCCAAAGCACTTAAAATTGCGATTTCAATTTTTGAGATTGATTTCTCAAGACAGTGAGCAATTTCCTGATACGAAACAGGTACTTCAATTGGAAGTGCTGTCATCTGGTTTGGTCCCTGTACTTTAAAATCTGTTGGAGGTTCTTCCAATTCCGACAATGCCGATCCAACATGAATCTTAATTTCTTCAGCTGTACGTTCTCCAATTTTAATGTTGTGCTGATGACGCATATACTCCTGAATATCAGAAGTTAAATCATCACCTGCAATACGAATTGATTTATTGGTAACGATACCACCTAGCGAAATCACTGCAATTTCAGTTGTACCACCTCCTATATCAACTACCATATTTCCTTCAGGAGCTTCTACATCAATACCGATACCGATAGCGGCAGCCATTGGTTCGTATATCATGTAAACATCTCTACCTCCGGCATGCTCCGATGAGTCACGAACCGCACGCATTTCTACTTCTGTACTCCCCGAAGGTATACAGATCACCATACGCAATGATGGTGGAAACAGACGAGGTTTTTTGTTGATCATCTTGATCATCCCACGAATCATCTGTTCGGCTGCGTTAAAGTCGGCAATTACACCATCTCTTAGCGGTCGAATTGTTTTCAGATTGTCGTGAGTTTTTCCCTGCATCTGGCGAGCTTTTTCGCCAATCGCAACCATTTTTTCGGTGCGACGATCGAGAGCCACAATTGATGGTTCGTCAACTACAATTTTATCATTGCTGATAATAATTGTATTGGCCGTTCCCAAGTCAATCGCAATCTCCTGAGTTAAAAATGAAAAAAATCCCATATGGTAGTTATATTTCTCTGTTATCTTATTTTAATGCTTAAAATGTCTCATTCCTGTGAATACCATAGCAATTCCAAACTTGTTAGCAGCCTTAATAGAATCCTCATCTCTTATTGAACCACCTGGTTGAATAATCGCTGTAATTCCTGCTTCATGAGCTGCTTCAACACAATCCGAGAACGGAAAAAATGCATCAGAAGCTAAAACACTTCCTTTGATTCTATCACCTCCTTGGCGGATCGCATTTTCCAATGCCCAAATTCTACTTACTTGTCCTGGACCAACACCTGTTGATGTTTTGTCCTTAGCTATCGCAATTCCGTTCGATTTTGCATGTTTTACTGTTTTCCAGGCAAACATCAAATCGTCCATTTCAGTTTTTGATGGTTGTCTTTCGGTTACTACCTCAAGTTTCTCACCAATCAATTCCTTATCCATTTCCTGAATCAAGAATCCTCCTAAAACAGTTTTTCCTTTAAAGGATGTATAATCTGATTTTAAAATCTCTGGTAATTCCAGTAATCTTAAGTTCTTTTTCTTTGTTAATACCTCTAATGCTTCTTTACTGAAAGAAGGAGCAACAATTACTTCTAAGAAAATACCGCTCATAATTTCAGCAGTTGCCTTGTCAATTTCTCTATTAGCAGCAACAATACCACCAAAAATCGAAACTGGATCTGCATCATAAGCTCTCTGGAAAGCTTCCGAAATTGTATCACCACTACCAATTCCACAAGGATTAGCATGCTTGGTTGCAACAATTGTTGGCTCTTCAAATTCTTTTAATGCCTCAAGAGCTCCATCTGTATCTCCAATATTGTTGTAAGATAGTTCTTTACCATGGATTTTCGTTGCTGCAGTTAAAGTTCCTTCCGTTTCCTGAATTTGACTGTAAAAAGTCGCATTCTGGTGAGGGTTTTCTCCGTAACGTAAATCCTGCTTCTTTTCGTATGTTAGCGTTAATGTTTTTGGCGATGTAATTTTCAATTTCTTGTTAAAATAACCAGAAATTAATGCATCGTAATGTGCTGTATGCTCAAAAACTTTAGCGGCTAAATATTCTTTTGTATCAAAACTTGTATCGCCATCAGCTTTTAACTCTTCAACTACTTTCGTGTAATCTTCAGGATCAGTAATAACATTTACAAATTTGTAATTCTTTGCAGCAGCTCTCAACATTGTTGGACCGCCTATATCAATATTTTCAACGATGTCTTCATGACTTGATTCCGGATTCAAGACCGTTTCCTTAAAAGGATACAAATTACAAACAACAATATCTATTGGATCGATACCCAATTCAGCCATTTGCTTTTGGTGCATTTCATTATCACGAATCGCCAAAATCCCGCCTTCTACATTAGGATGTATCGTTTTTAAACGACCATCGAAACACTCTGGAAATTGAGTTAAATCGGAAATATCCATAACTGGTATTCCTTCTGCCTTAAACTTAGCCGAAGTCCCACCTGTAGAGATAATCTCCCATCCTAAATTGGTTAATTCTCTAGCAAATTCAACAACGTTTGTTTTATCAAACACACTGATAAGCGCTCTCTTCATGATTCTTTCTTTTTGGAGGTATTTTTATAAAATGGTATCAATTAATTTTTCCTTCGAAAAATAATCTCGGTTCCTCAATCTTGCAAATAATTCAATTACAACAACTTACATCAATCTTAAAAACCTCATGCAAAGTTAAGAAAAACCTAAAAAAATACGTCGTCAAAAAAAGATTTTTATTGATCTTTTTTTTCGAATCATAATAACAAGATTTGTTTATTGATATTTGGCTTCTTCAATTATCCTACATTGAACGCATTCAAATAAATAGAGAAAAATAATTAGCACTTACAATACACTATAAAAATACCCACCTATTGCAAGATAAATAAACAAACCAACAATATCGTTTAAAGTTGTAATAAACGGACCAGTTGCAAGAGCCGGATCTACTTTTGCTTTGTTCAACATTAAAGGAATAATTGTTCCCGCAATTGCAGCAAAAATAATCACTGCAAACAATGCTATCGAAACAGTCATAGTTAATGCGAATGAGTCCTCGAAAAAATAGTTCCAGAAAAATAATAATGACGAACAAGTTAATCCATTTATAAGTGCACCTCCAAGTTCTCTTAATAAACGGCTAAAAGTACTTTCAAAACCAAGGGAGTTACTCGCAATACCTTGCACAATTATCGCCGATGATTGTACACCAACATTTCCTGCCATTGCCGTTATTAAAGGAATAAAGAAGGCTAGAGCTGGAGTCATACCAAGTTCATGTTCATGAGTAGAAATGACTAAGGCTGCAAAAATACCGCCAATCAAACCAATTAATAGCCAAGGAAGGCGAGCTCTAGTCTGTAGCCAAACAGAGTCATTCGCTTCCACATCTTCACTAATACCAGAAGCCATCTGATAATCTTTCTCGGCTTCCTCTCGAATTACATCTACAACATCATCAATGGTAATTCTTCCCATTATTCGCCCAATACTATCAATAACAGGCAAAGCTACCAAGTCATACTTTTCCATGATACGAGCAACTTCCTCATCATTTTCATCGGTATGAACCGACATGGCATCGGGCTGATATATATTAATGATTTTAGCTGACGTAGAGCTAAGAACCATTTCTTTCAAAGAGAGTGTCCCTTTTAATATTCCATCGTCATCAACTACATATACGTAGTAAATCTCATCTATATCTTCGGCTTGACGACTTAATTCACGTAAACAGGTAAGGACAGTCCAATTTTCATTTACCATAACCAACTCCTTGGCCATCAATCCCCCTGCAGTATCTTCATCATAATGAAGAAGATCTACAATATCACCCGCTTGTTCAATATCATCTATGTGGGAAAGAATTTCCTCTTGCTGCTCATCCGACAATCCTCCGATTACATCGGCAGCATCATCAGAATCCATCTTATCGATAAATTTCTTAGCAATAACCTCAACCGGAAGAGCTTTTAAAAATCTGTCTCGATCATCATCTTCCAGTTCTGCTAAAACATCAGCCGCAATATCTCCATCTAAAAGTAAATACAGAAATTTAGCTTCTTCAATGCCAAGTTCATCGTAAATTTCCGCAATATCGGCCGGATGTAATTCATCCATTAAAGCAATTGCCTCCGCTTCATTTTGTTCCTCAATAATTTGTTTTAAATTATCAATGTATTCGCGAGTCAATTCAAAATGCATAACAGTATTTTTTGTGTGGTTTATTCTCTTAATTCTGAATTAATCAATTCTTCAACTTTATTGGTTAGATAAACAAATTGCTCTACAGATAATTGCTCTGGTCTTTGCGCCATCAATTCATCATCAATTTTATGATCTCCCAATACTGATTTTAAAGAATTTCGTAAGGTTTTCCGGCGTTGATTGAACCCGGACTTAACGACTCGAAAAAAGAGTTTTTCATCACAAGCCAAATCACTTGTTGTATTTCGCACCATACGAATAACAGCAGATTTGACTTTCGGAGGAGGGTCGAATACAGTTTCACTTACCGTGAATAAATATTCAATATTATAAAAAGCTTGCATAAGCACGCTTAAAATTCCGTATGTTTTATTTCCAGGAACAGCAGCCATTCTCTCAGCAACTTCCTTTTGAATCATACCAACAACTTCTGGTATCTGGTCTCGATAGTCTAGTACCTTGAAAAATATTTGTGAAGAAATATTGTATGGGAAATTACCAATTATCGCAAAAGGTTCATCAAATAATCTCGACAAATCATATTTAAGAAAATCTTCACCAATTATACGATCCGATAACTCTGGATAATTCTCCTTTAAATAAACAACCGATTCACGATCAATCTCCACTACATGAGTTTCGTATTGCTCTTCTTTTAATAAGTACTGTGTTAAAACGCCCATTCCTGGACCTATTTCCAAAACCTTAGTAACACCATCAGCCTTCATGCTAGTAACTATTTTCTTAGCAATATTAAGGTCTTTTAAAAAATGTTGTCCTAAGTTCTTTTTCGCCCTGACGTATCCCATATCCTTCTATATTATTACTTCTTTTACTAGCACCTCAAGTTAACAAACATTAAAAACAGAAGCTTTTCAAAGGAGATTTCAAACATTTACTTATTTTTGTAGCTCATTATCGCTCGGCAAATTTAGAACTTAATACTTGAAACCTATCGTTTCGCTGCCGAAAAATTTAAACTTCGTTAGAAATTAGTTCCAATTTCTAACTTTAAAAATATTAAAATTGAAGAAAAAGCTCGTTCATATCATAAAATTTTTAATCTTCTTTTCGATTAGTTCGTTTTTATTTTGGTGGACCTATAAAGGACAAAACTTTTCAGAACTACTAACAACTCTGAAAACACAAGTTAATTATTATTGGATTTTACTATCCTTATTTTTTGGATTATTAAGTCATATCAGCAGAACTATTCGATGGAATTTACTGATTGAATCTCTTGGCAAAAAACCCAGAACTGTAAACACTTTTCTGGCTGTAATGATCGGATATTTCGCAAACTTATTTCTTCCTCGGATGGGAGAAATATCAAGATGTGGCTTAATTAGCAAATACGAAGATATTTCCTTCTCTAAACTAGTCGGAACAGTTGTTTTAGAACGTGTTTTAGATATTATCATGTTATTGATATTTCTTCTCATTGCCTTATCAACCCAATTTTCTATCATTGCTGATTTCTTTACTCAAAATCCGCGTGTAAGCGAAAACCTATCAAACGTTTTTGCTTCTTCCTATACTCTTTATTTCATCATTTCAGTTTCCTTAATTATCTGGATACTCAGAAAGAAATTTAGAGACACAATTGTATTTAAAAAAATCGACGCAACACTAAAAAACTTCGCCGATGGATTTAGAGCAATTAAAAAGCTTGAAAACAAATGGGCCTTTGTTTGGCATACTGTGTTCATATGGATCATGTATTACCTGATGACCTACATCTGTTTTTTCAGCTTTGGTTTTACCTCTAACCTTCCGGCAATTGCAGGACTAACGGTTTTCGTGATGGGAAGTTTTGGAATGGTTGCACCTGTTCAAGGTGGAATTGGAGCTTGGCATTTTATGGTAATCGGAACCTTATTGGTATACCTTCCTGAAGTTGCAAACATTGAAACAATGTCGAAAAGTTTCGCATTAGTAGTTCATGGCGCACAAACAGGAATGATTCTCATATTAGGTGCACTTTCAATAATTGCACTTCCAATTGCCAACAGAAAATACACAAAACCAGCTAAGGCTTAAGATTGTTATGAGTATCGAATTTAAAATAATAGAGGTTTGCGATGCCCAAACAGTTAAGGAGTTCATTGAACTTCCCGTAAGACTTTACCAGAAGAAAAAAAACTGGATTCGCCCATTGGATTCTGACATTGAAAAAGTGTTTGATCCTAAGAAAAATAAAATGTTTGAACATGGAGAATGCACCAGATGGATTCTTCAAGATAAAAACAAACAAACCATTGGACGTATTGCAGCCTTTATTGATCACAAATCAAAAAATGTAAACGAACAGCCTACTGGTGGGTTAGGATTTTTTGAATGCATTAACGATAAAAAAGCGGCATATCTACTCTTCGATACCTGCAAGCAATGGCTCGAGAAGAAAAATATTGAGGCAATGGATGGACCAATCAACTTTGGAGAGCGACACCAATGGTGGGGACTTCATGTTGATGGTGATCACAAGCCTTTGTATTGCATGCCATACCACCTTGATTATTATCAAGAGTTTTTTGAATCGTATGGTTTTCAAATCTATTTTAAACAATACACCTATCGTGCTAAATTTGAAATAGAAAGTTTAAGCGAAATTATTCAGTGGAAAGCAAATCGTCTTTTAAACAACCCAGATTACAAGGTTGTTCATTTCAACAAAAATAATTCGGACAAGCTAGTTAAAGATTTTGTGCAAATTTACAACGAAGCTTGGGTTAAGGAAATTCCAGGTATCGAAGGCATAACAATCGAACAAACCAAAGAGCTCTTCGATTCTTTAAAGCCAATTATGCATGAACAGCTAATGTGGTTTGCTTACTATAAAGAACAAGCAATTGGTTTTTTCATCATGTTACCAGACTTAAATGAGCTATTACAACATCTGAATGGGAAAATGAATTTATACGCTAAAATGCGCTTCTTATACTACAAACACATTCAGAAAAATAAAAATGCAATTGGATTAATTTTCGGTGTTGTTCCTGAATTTCAAAAAAGAGGAATTGAGGCAGCCATGATTTATGAATTTTCAAAATCTGGCAGAAAGGCAAGTTTTCCATTCTTGAACCTAGAAATGAACTGGATTGGTGATTTCAACCCTAGAATGAGCCATTTAATGGAACACGTTGGAGCCAAAATATACAAAACTCATCACACCTATCGTAAACTTTTCGATGATACCAAAGAGTTCAAACGCTCTGTAATTATAAAATAACAAAGGCTACTCAAATGAGTAGCCTTTGTTATTTATATGATCTGATTAATCTACAATCCATTTTCTGAATGATACAAAATCCGCATCAAACGAATATCTCCTTCAGTATAGTCTTCCTCTCCTAATTCATCAAGAGCTTCTTCAATACTATCTGTTTCAGCCTCATCGAAATATTCCAAAATTTCATCCTGACGATCCTCGTCTATTTTTTCTTCGACATAATACTCTAAACTCAACTTAGTACCAGAATAAACAATTGCCTCCATCTCTCTTAACAGATCAGAAAATTCCATTCCTTTTGCTTCGGCAATGTCTTCCAAATCCATCTTTCGATCGATACTCTGGATGATATAAACCTTAAATTTTGACTTATCAACAACAGAACGAACTACCATATCCTGAGGCCTTTCAATTCCATTTTCTTCAACATGCTTCCCAATTAGGCTCACAAAATCTTTTCCAAATCGCTTAGCCTTCCCTGCTCCTACACCCTGAATATGGGATAATTCCTCAATATTTATTGGGTAATGAATCGCCATTTCCTCCAAAGATGGATCTTGAAAAACCACATATGGTGGCACCTCCTTTGTCTTAGCTACTTTTCTTCTCAAATCTTTCAACATTGAAAGCAATGCATCATCAACAGCAGCAGTTCCTGCAGCTTTAGTGGCTTCTGTGTCAATTCCATTAAAGTCATGATCATCAGTAAGCATAAATGGCACAGGCTTCTCTATGAACTGATGCCCTTCTGGTCTTATTTTTATAACACCATATTGCTCAATGTCCTTTTCAATAAAAGAATGTATTAAAGCACGTCTAAATACCATATTCCAAAAATGCTGATCGCGATCGCTACCACAACCATACATTTCCAATTCGTCGTGTTTGTATGATTTTATTGATGAATTTGATTCACCTGTTAAAATATTTACCAGATGATCAATCTTAAATCTCTCCTTTACAACTTTCACCAATTCCAAAGCCTTTAAAACATATTCTTCTCCTTGGAATTCTTTCTTCGGATGCAGGCAATTGTCGCAACTACCGCAATCCTCTTCCATATGCTTCTCTCCGAAGTAATGCAATAATATTGTTCTACGACAAACAGCCGATTCAGCAAAAGAAACCGTTTCTAACAAGAGTTGCTTACCAATTTCTTGTTCAGCAACTGGCTTGCCCTGCATAAACTTCTCAAGCTTTTGAATGTCCTTATAGCTATAGAAAGTTAGACACTTTCCTTCTCCTCCATCTCGTCCAGCTCTACCTGTTTCCTGGTAATAACCTTCCAAACTCTTAGGTATATCGTAATGAATTACAAATCGCACATCTGGCTTATCGATCCCCATTCCAAAAGCAATCGTAGCAACTACAACATCCACATCTTCCATCAAAAATTTATCCTGATTTCCCGATCTGGTTGATGAATCCATTCCCGCATGATATGGCACAGCCTTAATACCATTTACCTGCAGAGTTTCAGCCAATTCCTCGACTTTTTTTCTACTTAAGCAGTAAATAATACCAGATTTACCTGTATTAGCACGAATGAATTTTATAATTTCTTTGGTGGCATTTACCTTAGGAAGTACTTCGTAGTATAAATTTGGCCTATTAAATGATGATTTAAAAACCAAGGCATCTAACATTCCTAAATTCTTTTGGATATCGTGCTGAACTTTTGGAGTAGCAGTAGCTGTAAGCGCAATTATAGGCGCACTTCCAATTTCATTCACGATTGGCCTTATTTTTCGATACTCAGGCCGGAAGTCATGTCCCCACTCGGAAATGCAATGAGCTTCGTCAACAGCATAAAATGAAATTTTCACCTGTTTTAAAAACTCTATATTACTTTCCTTTGTTAACGATTCCGGAGCAACATACAAAAGTTTTGTTCTGCCTTCCAGAACATCTTCTTTCACCTTTAATGTTGCAGATTTTGAAAGAGATGAATTTAAAAAATGGGCCACCCCATCATCGTCCCCAAAATTCCTCATGGCGTCCACCTGATTTTTCATCAAGGCAATTAACGGAGATATAACAATTGCTGTTCCCTCCAACATCATTGAAGGCAACTGATAACACAAAGATTTTCCTCCACCTGTGGGCATTAACACAAACGTGTCGTTACCACTTAAGATATTTTGAATTACTGGTTCTTGATTTCCCTTAAAATTCTCGAATCCAAAATACTTCTTTAAATTAGTTGATAATTCAAAGTTCTGTCCCATACTTACTATTGATATGCTTTTTCCCAAAAATATATGCGGTCGGCTAAATTAATATTTTATTACCAACCTAAAATTTTAAATGGTAATATTTACATCACCATTCATTCCCGTATTACAAATTTCGATACTTTTGTATTTTAAATTTAGATAAACACTTGTACAATTCAAAACGTAATCATCAATTAACAGTTTTTAACTGAGAATTAAAGATTGATTTGTCGGACTTTGTTTAGCTTTGTGCAGACCATAAAATTCAAAAGATTTGGAGCCTACATACAATATTAAAGAAATTGCGATTAAAACGATTGCAGAAGAGGAAAAAACCATTAGTCAACTTAAAAAGTATATTGATGGAGATTTCGTCAACACAGTAGAATTAATTCTAAAAAGCAAGGGAAGAGTTGTAATTACTGGGATTGGCAAGAGTGCAAACATCGCAAACAAGATTGTTGCTACACTTAATTCTACCGGTACCCCTGCTCTATTCATGCATGCTGCAGATGCTATTCATGGTGACTTAGGAATGATTCGTCCGAATGACATCATAATTTGCATATCGAAAAGTGGAAGCACACCAGAAATCAAAGTTTTAGTACCACTCATCAAAAACATGGGAAATACCCTTATTGCAATGGTGTCTGGATTGGACTCTTTTTTAGCAAAAGAATCGGACTACGTACTTAAAGCTGTTGTTGAAAAAGAAGCAGATCCGAATAATCTTGCACCAACAAATTCAACTACTGCACAGCTTGTTATTGGTGATGCACTGGCTGTTTCATTATTAGAATGCAGACAGTTCACCAGTCAGGATTTTGCCAAATATCATCCAGGAGGAGCCCTTGGAAAAAAATTATACTTGCGAGTTAGCGATCTTTATGGAAAAGATCTTCCGCCAAAAGTATCTGAACAGGAAACTATTCGCCCAATAATTCTAGAAATATCTTCTAAAAGAATGGGAGCTACTGCTGTGGTTAACGAAAACGATAAGTTAATTGGAATTATTACAGATGGTGACCTTCGTAGAATGTTGGAACAAAATAAGGATGTAAGTCATCTTCTTGCAAAAGATATCATGAGTAAAAATCCAAAAACAATTGATTCCGATGCGCTGGCTATCAATGCCTTTCATCTAATGGAAAGCAACAACATTACTCAACTTGCGGTTATTCAAGATGAAAAATATGTTGGAATGGTGCACTTACATGATATTTTGAAAGAAGGAATTGTTTAACTTAGCTACTTCGCAAAACAATACATATGTCAGATAAAGAGGAAGTAAAAGAAGAAAATCAGATGAGTTTCCTAGAACACTTAGAGGAACTCAGATGGCACTTAATGCGCTCGGTTATAGCAGTTATGGCTTTTGCAGTCGTAGCTTTTATTTTTTATGATTTCATTTTCAATGTTCTTATTCTAGCTCCAAAAAACCCAGAGTTTTTCACCAATAGAATGTTCTCTTTACTATCTGACTATACAGGTGTTGAAGCATTAAAAATCAATACAAAACCTTTTCAGGTAATTAATATTAATATGGCTGGTCAGTTTGCTACGCATATAAGTGTATCCCTTGTAGTTGGACTAATTGCCAGTTTTCCCTATATTTTTTACGAATTCTGGTGCTTTTTAAAACCAGCACTATACGATAATGAAAAAAAACACGCACGCGGATCAATTTTTTACACCACTTTTTTATTCGCACTTGGTGTTCTTTTTGGCTACTATGTAATAACACCACTATCGGTTCATTTCCTTGGCTCATACAGCGTAAGTGAACAAGTAATGAATCAAATAAACCTAAAATCCTACATCTCATCAATCACATCAATTGTTATCGCAGCTGGCGTGATCTTTGAGCTGCCTGTTCTTATTTTCTTTCTAAGTAAAATAGGTTTGGTATCTCCTGAATTTTTAAAGACATACAGAAAACATTCTGTAGTTTTAATTCTTATTCTTTCTGCAATTATTACTCCTCCTGATATTTTCAGTCAGGTATTGGTATGCTTACCATTAATGTTGCTTTATGAAATTGGAATTAAAATCTCGAAAAACGTTCAGAAGAAACAACAAGCAGCCTTTGAATAAATAACTACTCTATTTATTTGTATTTTTCATTTAACTAATGCCTGAACTATACCTATAGCTCTGGCAATTACGATTATTTATATATGATGAAGATTTTAAAAACAGGGTTTCTGTTATTAACGATATTGGTATTTTCTGGATTTAGCCAAGTAGTATTGGCACAATCAACGAAAATTCGTGGTCGAATTATCGATTCAGAAACAAAGCAACCGCTTCCTTTTGTAAATATTGCCTTTAAGGGAACAACAATTGGAACCACTTCTGATTTTGATGGGGTGTATTTTCTAGAAACAAGAACTCCGGGTGATTCTCTGCACGTTTCATTTGTAGGTTATAAAGAACAACTATTCAAAATTCAAAAGGCCAATTTTCAAACATTAAATGTAGAGTTAAAATCAGAAGCATTTAATTTGCAAGAGATAAAAGTTGTACCTGGAGAAAATCCAGCTCATATTCTTCTTCGAAAAATAATAGCGAAAAAAGATAAAAATAATCCTTCTCGTTTTGACTCTTACGAATATGAGAGTTATACAAAGATGGAAATGGACTTGAATAATATCGGTGATGATTTTAAGAATAAAAAAATCATGCGCCAATTTCAGTTTGTTTTCGACTATGTGGATACATCTGTAATAACAGGGAAACCCTATCTACCTGTTTTCATCACAGAGTCTTTATCTGATTATCACTTTCAAAAAAAACCAAGAGTTGAAAGAGAAGTTATCAAAGCTTCTCAGATGTCTGGAATTAATGACAACGCTAGCTTAGCACAGTTCACTGGACAATTGCATCAGAATGTTAATGTTTACGACAACTACATCGATCTTTTTAACATGGGTTTTGTAAGTCCGATTGCAGATGGCGGATTGCGTTATTACAAATATTACCTTACCGATAGTGCATACCGAGATGGTAATTGGTGTTACCATATGTCTTTTAAGCCAAAACGAAAACAAGAACCAACTTTTGTTGGGGATTTTTGGGTGGCCGACACAACTTTTGCGATTCAAAACATGCAAATGAGAATTGCCAAGGATGTCAATTTAAATTGGGTTAAAGATCTTGTTAGCAACAACGAATTTCAAAAGCTAAATGACAGCACGTGGTTTCTTAAAAAGCAGAATCTATTTGTCGATTTCATGCTTACCGAAAAAGATTCCACCAAACAGATGGGCTTTTTTGGCAGAAAAACCATTTCTTATCGAGATGTGAAAATCAATCCTCCAATTAAAGAAGAAATTGTAAAACTCGATAACAATGTGATTGTTAAAGAAACCGCACTTTCGCAATCTAAAGAATATTGGGATAATGCCCGACCATTTAAACTTTCGGAAAGAGAATCAGGCATATACTCTATGGTTGATTCCATACAGAATGTTCCGCTCTACCGAAACATTATTGATGTAATTCAAACATTCGTGACTGGTTATTACGTGCATGGAAAATTTGAATATGGACCTTATTATAAGCTTTATAGCTTTAATGAAATTGAAGGAAATCGTTTCATGTTTGGTGGTAGAACATCTAATGATTTTAGCACGAAAATAATGTTGAATGGCCACTTGGCTTATGGTGACAAGGATAATGCATTCAAATACGGATTGGGATTTCTCTACATGATCAATAAATTGCCAAGAGAGACTTTTGGCGTTCAATACAAACATGACATACAACAATTGGGTAAAAGCCCAAATGCATTTACCGAAGGAAATATTCTTTCCTCCCTTTTAAAAAGAAATCCAAACAACAAACTAACAATGGTCAATCAATTGGAGGCTCATTACGAAAAAGAGTGGTTCCAAGGATTTTCCAACACTTTAAAATTTCGATACAGAGACATTAGTCCAACTAAATTTGTCCCTTTTGGTAACACATTAGCTAACGGGGCGGCTCCAATATCTGGAATTACTTCAACCGAACTAGAATTAAGAACGCGATTTACCCAAAATGAAAAAATGGTAATGGGAGAATTCGAAAGAGTGCATTTAGGTGGCCCCTTCCCTATTTTTAACCTTTACCTTACCATGGGAATGAAAGATGCGCTTGGCGCTGATAACGAATATTACAAAGTAGATCTTAGTATTGAGCATACTGTTGAAATTCCACCTATAGGTAATTTTTACTATTTACTTAATGCTGGAAAACTATTTGGGAAAGTTCCATATCCACTACTTCATTTACACGAAGGAAATGAAACCTATGCGTTCGATCCGTATGCTTTTAACATGATGAACTATTACGAATTCACCAGTGATCAATATGTGAGTCTGTTTGTGGAACATCATTTTAATGGCTTAATTCTAAATCGGATTCCATTGTTTAGGAAACTAAAATGGAGAACTGTTATTTCTGGAAAAGGTTTAATTGGTAGCTTAAGTGGTAAAAACAATGGAGCTCTTGCCAACTCTGATGCCAAAATGCTATTCCCACTAGGCTTATCTGATGTAAGCAAACCTTATTTTGAAGCAAGTGTTGGAATCGAAAATATTTTCAAGTTTATTAGAATAGATGCAATGTGGCGACTAAACCATTTAGATGATAATCCATATCAGGATTTCGAAGAATTTGGGATTAGGGCTATGTTCCAATTTACTTTTTAACAAAATTTACAATTTATTGAGATCACTAGGATTAGTGCACAGCACTTTATTCTCATAGATCTTTTTTATATTTGCACCATTCCGATCGTTAAACATATTGAATCACGATGATTTTAAGAGCTGAAAACTTAGTAAAAAGATACAAAACCAGAACCGTTGTAAAGGGTGTTTCCGTTGAAGTGAAACAAGGAGAAATCGTAGGATTACTTGGCCCTAATGGTGCTGGAAAAACAACTTCCTTTTACATGATTGTTGGGTTAATTCAACCAAATGGAGGGAAAATCTTTTTAGATGAAAGAGAAATTACCGACGAACCTGTCTACAAAAGAGCGCAATTAGGTGTTGGTTACCTTGCTCAGGAAGCTTCGGTATTTCGAAAACTTAGCGTTGAAGACAACATTAAAGCTGTTTTGGAAATGTCTGATTTTTCAAAAGAATATCAGAAAGTTCGCTTGGAAGAGATGTTGAATGAATTCAGTTTACAAAAAATTAGAAAAAGCTTAGGAATTCAACTTTCAGGTGGAGAAAGACGAAGAACCGAAATTGCCAGAGCACTTTCTATAAAACCAAAATTTATTCTTTTAGATGAACCTTTTGCGGGTGTTGATCCTATTGCGGTTGAAGATATCCAAGACATTGTTCGCCATTTAAAAGATAAAAATATCGGTATTTTAATTACCGACCATAATGTACAAGAAACTTTATCGATTACTGAAAGAGCTTACCTTTTATTCGAAGGAAACATTCTTAAATCGGGAACAGCAGAAGAATTAGCTGCTGACGAAGATGTAAGACGAGTTTACTTAGGAAAGAATTTTGAGCTTAGAAAGCCAGTAAAATAAAGCTTTAGCGCAATCAATAAATTAATTCAAAAACGGAATTAATGTGCGGGATTTATCATTCTTAAAAAAAACTTTATTTTTTTTCGAATAGGTATTGCAAATTATAAAAAACAGCTCTATATTTGCACCGCAATTAACCCGCGGATGTGGCGTAATTGGTAGCCGCGCTAGACTTAGGATCTAGTGCCGAGAGGCGTGGGGGTTCGAGTCCCTTCATCCGCACAACAAAAAGAATAGCTTTAAACCGCCCGTACTTTACGATACAAATGTATCGATGGTGAGGCGGTTTTTTTTCAATTAAAAAGGTTTTATCTATAATAGCTAGAAAATGAATATTACAAAAACCAACATTGATGATTTAAACGCTGTAATCAAATTACAGATCGTTAAAGAAGACTATGAGAGTCGTGTAAGCGATGTGTTGAAAGACTATCGTAAAAAAGCAAATATCAATGGCTTCCGTGCAGGTAAAGTGCCTATGGGTGTAATTAAAAAGATGTATGGTACTCCTGTTTTAGCTGAAGAAATTAACAAATTGATGAGTCAAGAGTTAATGAAGTACATTCGCGAAAATGATTTAAACATCATGGGCGAGCCACTTCCTAACGAAACTGACCAGAAAGAAATCAACTGGGAAAAAGATACAGAATTCGAATTTGTATTCGACATTGCTTTATCTCCAGAATACACGCTTAACTTAAGCAAAAGAGATAAAATCAGCTTCTACAAAATCATCGTAGACGAGAAAATGATCGAGAATGGTGTTGATATGCATGCTCGTCGTTTCGGAACTAACAACGAAGCTGAAGTTGTTGAAGAAAAAGAACTTTTGAAAGGTAACTATGCTCAAGTTGATGCTGAAGGCAAGTTAGTTGAAGAAGGTATTGTTAGCGAAAATGTAGCCATCTCATTGGAATACATGAAAGATGAAGATTCTAAAAAGAAATTCATTGGCGCTAAGAAAGAAGATGTGATTGTTTTCAGCCCTGCTAAAGCATTCGAAAACAAATCTGATTTAGCTTCTATGCTAAACATCTCTAAAGAAGAAGCTGAAGTTTTAGATGCAGACTTCCAATTTACAATTACAGAAGTTAACAAATTTGTTAACGCTGAATTGAATCAGGAATTATTCGACAAAGTATTTGGCGAAGGAACTGTATCTTCAATAGAAGAATTCAAAGCTAAGATTAAAGAAGATATCGAGAAGCAATTGATTAACGATAGCGACTACAAATTCTTAATCGACGCTAAGGAAAAATTAGTGAAGAAAGCTAAAATTACTCTTCCAGAAGCATTCTTGAAGCGTTGGATTATTGCAACCAACAAAGAAATGACTGCTGAACAAGTTGAAACTGATTTCGCTAACTATACTGACGAATTCAAATGGCAGTTGATCAAAAACAGATTGACTGAAGAGAATGAGTTGAAAGTTACTGAAGAAGAAGTTTTAGAGTTTGCTAAGAAACAAGCTTTGATGCAATTCCAACAGTACGGAATGATGGATGTTCCTGAAGATTACTTGAACAACTACGCACAGCAAATGATGCAAAACAAAGACGAGCAGAGAAAAATCTATGAGCGTAAGATTGACGAAAAAGTTGTTGAGTACTTGAAAACAGCTGTTAAAGTTGAAGAAAAAGAGTTAACTACTGAAGAATTCAACAAAATGTTTGAATAAGTCGGTATACCGAAATAATACATTAAACCACGCTTTGTATAAAGCGTGGTTTTCTTTTTGAATTAAACTATTGATTTTGTTAAGCCATTCTTTTCAAATGGAGAAAATTTGACTAATTTAGGTCTACGAAATATAAAATCATATCACTATGGTACCAAAAGACGAATTTCAGAAATTTGCTACAAAGCACATGGGCATAAGCAGCCTAAACTTAGATAAATACACATCGATAAGTAACAGCTACATCTCTCCTACTATTATTGAGGAAAGACAACTAAATGTTGCTTCTATGGACGTATTTTCCCGTCTTATGATGGATCGCATTATCTTCCTTGGTATTCCAATTGATGATTATGTAGCTAATATCATTATGGCTCAATTGCTATTCTTAGAGTCTACTGATCCTACAAAAGATATCCAGATTTACTTTAACACTCCTGGTGGCTCTGTTCATGCTGGATTAGGAATTTACGATACAATGCAATACATCAAGTGTGATGTTGCAACGATCTGTACTGGTATGGCTGCTTCTATGGGAGCTGTTCTACTAACTGCTGGAACAGAAGGAAAACGTTCTGCGTTGAAACACTCACGTGTCATGATTCACCAACCAATGGGTGGTGCTCAAGGACAGGCTTCTGATATTGAAATTACAGCTCGCGAAATCATGAAATTAAAGAAAGAGCTTTATACAATTATTGCTGATCACTCTGGAAATACTTTCGAGCAAATTGAAAAAAATTCTGATCGTGATTACTGGATGACCGCAGCTGAAGCAAAGGAATATGGAATGATTGACGAAGTTCTTTTACGAGAGAAATAGGCAATCACATTTAAATCGAAATAACTAAATGCAGAGTTAAGCGTAAAATTCTTAACTTTGCATTTTTAGTGTTATAAAATAAGAATCATGGATAAATGCTCATTTTGTGGGAGAGAGAAGAAGGATACGAATCTTCTGATTGCTGGTATTAGTGGTCACATCTGCGACAGCTGTATAGAACAGGCGTATACTATTGTTCAGGAAGAGCTGAAGAATCGCACGGATCTTAATTTAAAAGAGGTCCAACTTTTAAAACCAACAGAAATTAAAAGCTTTCTAGACCAATATGTAATTGGACAAGATGCAGCTAAAAAATATCTTGCAGTAGCCGTTTACAATCACTACAAAAGATTACTTCAAGAAAAGGATGATGAAGATATTGAGATTGAAAAATCGAATATCATTCTTGTTGGAGAAACGGGAACTGGAAAAACATTACTAGCAAGAACAATTGCTAAAATGCTTCATGTACCTTTTACCATTGTAGATGCTACAGTACTTACTGAAGCAGGTTATGTTGGTGAAGATATTGAATCAATTCTAACAAGACTTCTTCAAGCATCTGATTACGATATTGAGGCAGCAGAAAAAGGAATTGTTTTCATCGATGAAATTGATAAGATTGCTAGAAAAAGCGATAACCCATCAATCACTAGAGATGTTTCTGGAGAAGGTGTTCAGCAGGGTTTATTGAAACTTTTAGAAGGATCAGTAGTAAATGTTCCACCTCAAGGAGGAAGAAAACATCCTGATCAGAAAATGATTCCTGTTAACACCAAAAATATCTTATTTATTTGTGGTGGAGCTTTTGATGGAATTCAAAGAAAGATTGCACAACGTTTAAATACACAAATCGTTGGATTTAACGCTAGCAAAGAGAAAGAACAAATTGACCAAGGAAATCTATTGCAATATATTGCTCCTCAGGATTTGAAATCTTTTGGCTTGATTCCTGAAATCATTGGTCGTTTACCAGTTTTAACTTATTTAGAGCCTCTGGACAGAGAAGCATTAAGAAATATCTTAACAGAGCCTAAAAATGCAATTATCAAGCAATACACTAAGCTATTTAAAATCGACGATATCGAATTAGAGTTCGAAGATGATGCTTTGGAATATATTGTTGATAAGGCCTTGGAATTTAAATTAGGAGCTCGTGGCTTGCGTTCCATCTGTGAAGGAATTATGATGGATGCCATGTTTGAAATGCCAACTAGTGACGAAAAGAAAATATCCGTAGGTAGAAAATACGCAAGTGAAAAACTTGAAAAAATAAACCTCAAGCGTTTAAAAGTCGCATAGAAAAGGCCGGATAATATCCGGCCTTTTTCTTTATAATGCTATTGTAATATTTTTTCCTGAAACCCTTAATGTTGCATTGGTATCACAATCACTGTCTGGGTCACCATAGTCGATTGTTCCATCTCCTAAATCAACAATTGAAAAATCAGCATCACCTCCATTTATATTCTTGCAAGAGTAGTCATAGGTTAAAACGTCTACACTTTCCAAATTAAAGAACATTCCATCGGGTGTTCCGCCTGAAAGAGTTGATGTAAATTCAAAAATATCATCTGTATAGGTAGTATTGTCATCATTCTCAATTAGAGTATATTCATTAATTACGGATGAGATTGGAAAAACATAGGTAATCTCATCGCTACCCAATATGGAGAAATTAGCATTTTTCACGTCTAATAAAAAATCACTCCCACTAACAATAGTAGTTGATTCAAATTCGATTGTACCTGTAATATCATAACTCGAAGAAGAAAAATCTCTTAAACGAATATCAAATTTACTTAACGCTTCATTTTTAGGATCGACAACTATCTTTCCTTGAAAACTAGCACCGTTAGAAACACAACTAGTAGTTCCATAATCCAATACAATTGAATCCAAAACTGAAGTTGATGCATCTCTGTATACTAATGCATCAAGACAATCACTTACATCCACTTTAATTGTATCTTCTTCAAAATTCAAATTATGCATCGCAATACCATTAACTTCCATAGCTAAATCGTTAACGATATTGTGAATTTGTATTGCAATTTGTGCAGGCACAGTAAATACATCCAAAACCTCTGGCTCCGGATCGGATCCGGTAGAACAGGAATTCCCAGATAATAGGACGAGGCTTAAAAATAAACCTGCAAGAATTTTATTCATAACTAAACTATTTTCTTTTGTAATCAATAAATGAATAAGCATATTCATTCTTCTCATCGGGCATACAATCTTCTCTACTTACCGATTCCCATTCTTGAAAATTTACAACTGGAAAAAAAGTATCCCCTTCGAAATCTTTGTGAACTTTTGTATAATAAAGCTTATCGGCCTTAGACAATGCTTCCTTGTAAATTGTACCACCACCAATAATGAAAACCTCTTCTTGATCTGCAGCTTTCTCAATGGCTTCTTCTAGCGAATTTACAACGATACAACCTTCAATTTTATAATCTTGCTGACGAGTTATTACGATCGAAGTTCTATTTGGCAGCGGTTTACCAATAGAATCGAAAGTTTTACGCCCCATAATAATAGCATGCCCTGTTGTTAAGGCTTTAAATCTTTTTAAATCGGCTGAAAGTTTCCAAATCAACTGATTATCTTTTCCAATTACCTGATTACGAGAAACAGCAACAATGATTGATAATGTCATGATTATATAATTATAAGTTATGAATTATTAGTTATGAATTAGAAGTACAAAATTGTACTGCTAATCATGAATAACTAATAATTCCTAATTATTTTTTAAATGGCAATAGCTCCTTTAATATGGGGATGCGGATCATAGTTTTCTAGGCTAAAATCTTCAAACTTGAAATCGAAGATACTCTTTACCTCAGGATTAATCTTAAAATTAGGAAGTTCTTTTGGCTCACGACTCAATTGAAGTTTTACTTGGTCTAAATGATTCGTATAAATATGAGCATCCCCCAAAGTATGAACAAACTCACCTGGTTCTAAATCACAAACCTGAGCCATCATCATTGTTAGAATTGCATAAGAGGCAATATTGAAAGGTACGCCCAAGAATATGTCAGCACTACGTTGATACAATTGACAAGAAAGTTTCCCATTTGAAACGTAGAATTGAAATAAAGCGTGACATGGTGGCAAAGCCATATTTTCAATATCAGCAGGATTCCAAGCACTCACAATTAATCGACGTGAATCAGAATTATTTTTAATATCATGAACGACCTGCTTAATCTGATCAATAGATTCACCATTCTCTCTAGGCCAAGATCTCCATTGGTAACCATACACATGTCCTAAATCTCCATTTTCATCAGCCCACTCATTCCAAATACGTACGCCATTATCTTGAAGATATTTTACGTTAGTATCACCATTCAAAAACCATAACAATTCATGAATGATTGATTTTAAATGAAGTTTCTTCGTGGTTAAAAGAGGAAATCCTTTCGATAAATCAAAACGCATCTGATGTCCGAAAACACTTACTGTACCAGTGCCTGTACGGTCTTCTTTTTTATTCCCTTCTTCGAGAACTCTTTCTAATAAGTGAAGATATTGTTGCATAATTATGTGTCAAAATTTAATTTTTAAAGATACATCATTAGACAATAGTATCAAGATATCAGATAATGATTTTTTTTAGTCGCCTGATTTTTTTGAATTAAAGTTCAATCCTTTTTTCAAACCTCTCTCTAACCTACAGATCCAAACAACTAAAACTCCTAACAAAAATCTAGGTATAATTAGCCATCCTAAAGGAGCACCAATTGCTGCAAACAGCAAAGGATCTTCCAATTGCGAATGCGAAACGGCTACATGATGATTTAATAAATCTGCATCTGATTTGGCCATTTGTCCCTTCTCTACCTGTTCAATCATTATTGCTGATCCATAAGCTAATCCTAAGGTATTTGCAACAATCCATGAGAAAGAAGTAGACTCTGGTAAGCCCATTACAATTTGCAAGGGAGCTAGAATCTTGGACAATAATTTAATTACACCAAAAACTTCCAAAATTCGCTGCAATATCATTAACAGAGTAATCAAAACAACCACTTTTACGCTTAGCAAAATAGAAGACCAAGCCCAATCCAAAAACATTACTTGAAAACTTTCATTTTGCACCAAAACTTGTGTTTGCGCATGAATTAGGTCTGTAGGCAAAGCCCAATTAAGAAAAACCCCAATCGCAAAACTTCCCAGCAAACGAACCAAAAGCATTCTAATGGCCGATGATCCTGTTTTTTTCAGCACTGCTGTCTCAACAATAAATCCATGAGAAACCAAACACATCGCGGCTAAAATAGTTACCACTCTTCCTTCCAGTTCCAAACTTGTTATAACGGCTATAGCGGTATAGATATTTGTAAAAATACTTGTGAGCAAAACAAAAGCCGACTCTCCTGGTAAGCCCATCAACTCAAATACTGGAGCTAAATAGCCCGAGATAACAGCTAAAACACCTGTATAATTCAGTAACAAAACTGCAAAAGAGACAGGAATCATAATACTCAAAAGCCATTTTGTTGTTGCAAATGCCTTTGGTATTGATTCTCGAACGGCTCCCATCAGTTTCGCTTTCGCTGATTGATTATTAGCATGTAAGGAATTTCCTTGAATCATTTTATTGGTCATATGTGAATTGCAAAAGTACTTTTTATCCTCAATTTATTCGCATGCAATTCCAATCCACTCTTTAAATTTATATTGATTTTTTATAGACTTAATTATATAGAATCGTTTCAGATCACTTTTAATTGTCATAAAAAGACATTCCTACTGTTTTATGAATCTATTTTTTTACTTAGTTTTGAGAGCTTTGATTTCAAAATGATTCAAATAATCCTATTTTGATCATTTCGATTCTACAAAAATCAATGCTACTACAAGAACAACCAATAAGCTATTAAGACATATTAAATTACTAACCTATTTTTAAAACTACGTTATGGGTATAAAAAATCGTCTGATATTAATGAACTTCCTTCAATTTTTTGTTTGGGGAGCTTGGTTAATAACAATTGCGAATTATTGGTTTGGAACGAAACAATGGTCACCAGCAGAATTTGGTGCTGTCTTCTCAACAATGGGAATTTCGTCCTTATTTATGCCAACACTTACCGGAATTATTGCCGACCGATGGATTAATGCAGAAAAATTATACGGTATTCTTCATTTGTTTGGCGGTATTGCACTAGCTGTATTACCATTTATTGATG
Source organism: Labilibaculum sp. (assembly GCA_016342745.1). GTDB lineage: Bacteria > Bacteroidota > Bacteroidia > Bacteroidales > Marinifilaceae > Paralabilibaculum > Paralabilibaculum antarcticum. Next base: position 113,746 of record JAEINT010000001.1, on the reverse strand, counting down.
ATTCTACTGTATTTATTTCGGTTGTTTTGGTAGCAATGATCTGTTACATGCCAACAATTGCCTTAATGAATTCTATTTCTTATACCATACTAAAGAATAACGATTACGATGTAATTAAGGTATTTCCTCCGATTAGAGTTTGGGGAACCATCGGTTTTATTGCTGCGATGTGGGTTACCAACTTAAGTGGTTTTAAAGCAACACATCACCAGTTTTACATTGCTGCAATTGCCGCAGCTGTTCTAGCGGTATATTCCTTTACAATGCCGCAATGCAAACCGCAAAATCAAGGTACAAGCGGAGCTTCTTTAACAGAAACATTAGGATTAAATGCCTTTAAATTATTTAAGAATTACAAAATGGCATTGTTCTTTATATTCTCGATGTTCCTAGGTGCTGCCTTGCAATTAACTAATATGTATGGAGATCGATTCTTAACTGAATTCGAAAAAATTCCTCAATATGCCGATTCTTTTGTTGTAGAATACTCAACGATTATCATGTCAATCTCACAAATATCAGAAACTCTTTTCATTTTAGCCATCCCTTTCTTCTTAAAGCGATTTGGAATTAAAAAAGTTATGTTGATATCGATGATTGCGTGGGTTCTTCGTTTTGGATTATTCGCTTATGGAGATCCAGAAGGTGGGCTTTGGATGATTATTCTTTCTTGTATTATTTATGGAATGGCATTCGATTTTTTCAATATTTCAGGATCTCTTTTTGTAGAAACTCAGTGCGACTCAAGCATGCGCTCTAGTGCACAAGGTTTATTTATGATGATGACCAATGGATTTGGAGCTATTTTCGGTTCATGGATTAGTGGAATAATTATTGGAGCATTCTTTACCAATGCAGAAGGAAACTTTGTTTGGATGGATATCTGGAATTCATTCGCCATCTACTCATTGGTAATTGCTATTTTCTTTGCCATACTATTTAAACACAAACATGATCCAAAAGAACTGGTTGATATAAAACACTAGATTGTAGATACAAAAAACGGCAAGCTTAAAGCTTGCCGTTTTTTTATGATGTTATCTTGTATATCATTAACTTTTCTCTCCTCTTCTTCCAATTTCATCCCTTAATAATGATGCCTTCTCGTAATCTTCATCCTTAATGGCATCATCTAACATTCCAGTAAGTTGAGCTAAAGAGTAATCCGAAAATTGATTTCCTGCAGAAGTCGAAGGCATCACGATTTCTGATTCTGATTCTTTTGGTGCTGCAATTGATGGTTCTTGTGCTTCGCCTTCAATACTTAGTACAATTCCCGCCTTCTCAATAATTTCATCGGTTGTGTAAATCGGACACTTAAATCTTAAAGCTATAGCTACCGCATCTGATGTTCTTGAATCGATACGAATTCGATTAGCTCCCTTTTCACAAATCAATTCTGAATAAAAGATTCCCTCTTCAAGACGATAAATATTTACCTCTACCACATTTACAGTAAATGCTTCGGCAAAACTCTTAAACAAATCGTGTGTTAATGGTCTTGGTGGTGCTAATTCTTCTAACTGAATGGCAATAGATTGTGCTTCAACACCACCTATTATTATAGGAATTCTCCGATCTCCATCCTCTTCAGACAGTACCAGTGCATAGGCTCCTGTTTGAGTCTGACTGTATGACAATCCTAATACATTAAGCTTTATCTTACCCATAAAAACTCCTAAAATTAATCAGCTATCAATTTAACAAATATAAGAATTGTTTTAAAAATTAGTGAAGCCTAAATCTTCAACTTACCTCTTTGCATAAATAGAAAACTGATTTCCTTTAAATTAACAACTAATATTTAGCAGGAAATTATTCATCTAATTTTTAAAAGTATATTTTTTTATAAAAATAGCCCTCCTATATTGTGCTTAAAATGTTTTATATGAAGATACATATTAAAGCGAAACAAAGCCAAAACTATATAGGTAAAGTTTATTTTTATAGTTTATATTTGAAAAATATTTTGGTCAAAGAAATTAAAAAAATAAAAAAGAAGAGCAAACTGTTCATTTATAGACCTAAAACTTTGTTTATCTATTAATCTTTTTTATTTTTGCAATCCGAAATAAATTTCTTCGGGGGTTCACCAAGAGGTAGATTTAGCGTTTAAATGGCCCACCCCCTGGAACAAACCGTAAAATTAGAAATAATGTACGTAATTGTAGAAATCGCAGGTCAGCAATTCAAAGTTGAGAAAGACCAAAAGATTTTCGTTCACAGACTTGCTGCTGAAGAAGGTGGACAAGTTGAATTCCCTAAAGTCCTTTTAGTGGATAATGATGGTGAGGTTGTAGTTGGTGCTCCAACAGTTGAAGGAGCAAAAGTAACTGTAAAGGTTTTATCTCACTTAAGAGGTGATAAGGTAAAAGTATTCAAGAAGAAAAGAAGAAAAGGATACAGAAAACTGAACGGACACCGTCAGGACCTTACACAAATTCAAATTGAAGAAATAGTTGCTTAATCCTTAAAAATATAACATTATGGCACATAAAAAAGGAGCCGGTAGTTCTAGAAACGGTAGAGAATCGGAAAGTAAGCGATTGGGAGTTAAGATTTTCGGTGGGCAAGTTGCTCAATCAGGAAACATCCTTGTTCGTCAGAGAGGAACAAAACACAATCCAGGTGAAAACGTAGGTATGGGTAAAGATCACACTCTATTTGCATTAACTAATGGAACTGTAGTTTTCAGAAAAAAGAGAGATAACAAATCTTTCGTTTCTATTGAACCATTAGCTGAATAGTTTATTTAGCTTTAAAATATTAGAATCTCCTGCTTTATTTAATGTAAAGACAGGAGATTTTTTTATTTTTACACCTTGAAGTTTTAGATATAATCATTTACAAAAGTTACCGATGCTAAGTCTTAAATACATACAGGAAAACAAAGAGGAAGCTATTGAAGCCCTTAAAATCAAGAATTTCGATGCGAAAGAAATCTTTGATAAAATCACTATTCTTGACGAAAAAAGAAAAGCAAACCAAATTAAGCTAGATGCTAATTCGGCTGAAATGAATGCTTTATCGAAAGAAATCGGAATGCTTTTTAAAAGTGGTAAAGTTGAAGAAGCTAATACTGCTAAGGCTAAAACAGGTGAATTAAAAGAGGCGATTGCTGAATTAAATTCAATTCAGAATGCTATCCTTCAAGAATTGAGCGATCTTTTGCTTCAAATTCCAAATATTCCTCACCCATCTGTTCCTGCAGGTAAAGGTGAAGAAGAAAATGTAATAGAAAAAACTTGTGGAGAAATGCCTAAGCTTCACGAAAAGGCTATTCCTCATTGGGAATTAGCAAAAAAATACAACATCATTGATTTTGAATTGGGTAACAAAATCACAGGAGCAGGTTTTCCATTATTCCGAGGAAAAGGCGCTATTCTTCAAAGAGCTTTAATCAATTTCTTTTTGGATGAGAATCGAAAAGCTGGTTACGAAGAAGTAACTCCTCCATTGTTGGTAAATGAAGCATCAGGATATGGTACAGGTCAGTTACCTGATAAAGAAGGTCAGATGTACCACGTAACAGAAGACAATTTGTATTTGATTCCAACTGCAGAAGTTCCTGTTACAAATATCTATCGTGATGTTATTCTTAAGGAAGAAGATTTCCCAGTTAAAAACACAGCTTACTCTGCATGTTTTAGAAGAGAAGCTGGATCGTATGGAAAAGATGTTCGTGGTTTAAATCGCTTACACCAATTCGATAAAGTTGAAATCGTTCAATTGCAACATCCAGATAAATCATATGAAGCTCTTACAGGCATGGTTGAACATGTTGAGAGCATTATACAGAAATTAGAATTACCATACCGTCAGCTTCGCCTATGTGGTGGAGACACAAGTTTTACTGCTGCTCTTACCTTCGACTTTGAAGTATTCTCAGCAGCACAAGACAAATGGTTAGAAGTTAGTTCTGTTTCTAATTTCGAAGCTTACCAGTCGAATCGCTTAAAATTACGATTCAAAGGAAAAGAAATGAAAAAACCTCAATTGGCTCATACGCTAAACGGTAGTGCACTTGCTTTACCACGTATTTTAGCTGCCCTATTGGAAAACAACCAAACACCTGAAGGAATTAAAATTCCTAAAGTATTGGTTCCATATACAGGATTTGACTTAATTGACTAAAGGATATTTACTTAATTTTGAAGCCCGGTTCTAAACAACCGGGCTTTTTTTATATTTTTGATTATTGTATCATTAAAAATCCTGCTTTGAAAAAATTCTTAATTAGCTTCCTGCTCCTTATCTCCTTCTTGGGATCAGAACATGCCTTTTCTCAAAATCGTATTCAAACCGATAGTCAATTGGCCTTTGGTTACTTCAGAGATAAGGAATATCAGCCAGCAGCTTCTTTGTTTTTTAATTTGCACAAAGCAACTCGCTCCAAAACTTATTTCAACTACTATATTGATTGCTTAATTCAATTGGAAAATTTTCAAGAGGCAGAAAAAGCAATTAAAAAGGAGATTAAGAAAAATCCGGACGACCGAAGTTTTTTAATTGCCTTGGGCTTTCTGTATAAAAAGGCTGGAGAAAATGAAAAACACCTAAACCAATACAACAAAGTACTGGATAAATTAATTCCGGTAAAAAGCCAAATTACAAGCATAGCAAATTCTTTTATCAGTAAACGAGAATATGATTATGCCATAAAAACTTATTTGAAAGGGCGCGAAATCCTTAAGCAGGATCACGTTTTTCATCTTGAATTGGCCAATGTATTTCTTTCGCAAAGAGATTTCGAGAAAATGGTTTCGGAATACCTATTGGCATTAACGATCGATCCAAACCTAAACAAACAAATTCAAAACCGACTTCAATCGGCCCTTTTGCAGGATATTAATTCAAGTCTTGATCCAATTCTAAAAAATCAACTCTTACAAAAAATCCAAACCCAATCTGACAATCTAGCTTTTAAAGAACTGTTACTTTGGTATTTTATGCAGAAAAAGCAATTTAAAGCTGCCTTTACCCAAGCCAGATCCTTAGATTTATTGAAGAATGAAGATGGCACACGCTTACTAGCTTTAGCAAATGCAGCCAGAACTAATCACGATTATGAAACAGCCCTTAAGTGCTTTCAATTGGTGATTGATAAAGGTGAATCAGCACCAAAATACTTATCTGCTCAAATGGGCGATTTGGAAACCAGGTACCAAACTCTGGAAGAGCAAAATTCCTATTCTAAGGATGTTTGGATCGAATTATCAGAACGGTATCAAAAATTCTTTGAGACAGAAGCGAATTATTTAAAAGCAATATCTAGCGTAATTCAATATGCACATATCAATTCTTTCTATTTACTAAATCCTGATAAATCAATCGAATTATTAGAGAGAACATTGGCAAAAAAAGGAATTAATAGCTTGAATAAATCAAGGTTAAAATTAGAATTAGCAGACACAAAATTATTCGCAGATGATAAATGGGATGCGATTTTACTTTACTCCCAAATTGAAAAATCGAACAGAAACAATGAGCTTGGTTTCGATGCTAAATTTAAAAAGGCAAAGGTTTCCTATTATATGGGGGAAGTAATTTGGGCGAAAGCACAGCTTGATGCATTAAAAGGCAGTACTTCGAAATTAATTGCCAACGATGCCATTTCACTATCGCAATTGATAAGCGATAACACCACCTTGGACACGAGCTATACAGCAATAAAATTATATGCTGCTGCTGATTTTTTAATCTATCAACGCAAAGATTCTTTAGCCATTTTAAAATTTGAAGATCTTCTTAAAAATCACACAGGACATTCTCTTAGCGATGAAGCCTATTTTAAGCTCTACGAAATTTATCATAAGGCAAACAAAATGGATTTGGCCAATGAAGCTTTAGATGCCATTGTTAATGAACATCCATATGAATCCATAGCCGCAAAGGCCTTATTCGTTCAAGCTGAATTATTTGAAAAGCTGCAAAAGCCCGAAAAAGCAAAAGAAAACTACAAAACAATTGTAACTGAATATCCTGATAGTATTTTCTCGGTTGATGCAAGAAAACGACTAGAAGCCTTTAGAAAGTAATATTTAAGATATCTTTGCACAAAATAAAAAAACAACTAATGATAATATACAATACAAGCTTCTTGATTGAGGATACAATGGAAGAAAGTTTTTGTGAATGGATGAAAACTAAATTTATCCCTTTGCTAAAAGAAACAGGAACTTTCTCGTCGAGTTATTTTTGTAAAGTAATGGTTGCAACTGAAGATGGAGGATTGACCTTTTCTTTGCAATTACTTTTTAAGTCTCGAGAATTGTTCAACAAGTATCACACTAGCTTTGAACCTAAAACAAAAGCAGTTTTCGATGCCAAATTTCGAAATCAGGTAATGACTTTCTCATCTCTTTTAGAAGAGGTCTAAATCGAATATTTTGAAATTACAGAGCAAAGCATACATCTACGCCCTATCCGCAATTCTTTGCTGGTCGACAGTTGCTACAGCCTTTAAAATTGCTTTAGCAGGTATGGATTTTATGCATCTTCTGTTAATTTCATCTGCAGTTGCAATGCTTTTTTTGGGAAGCTTACTTTTGTTTTCATCTCAATTTAAAAAAGCATTCTCTGGAACTAAAAAAGATTACTTACGATCGGCAAGTTTGGGTTTCCTAAATCCTTTTTTATACTATTTAGTGCTCCTAAAAGCTTACTCGATTATTCCAGCACAATTTGCTTTAAGTCTTAATTACATTTGGCCAATTACACTTGTCTTGCTTTCGATTCCTCTTCTGAAACAGCGAATTGGGTATAAAAGTATTTTATGCATTTTACTAAGCTTTTCCGGTGTTCTTGTAATTGCAAACAAAGGGTCTTTTACATCGATAGAAACACCAAATAACCTAGGTGTTTTACTGGCTTTAGTTAGCTCCATTTTTTGGGCTCTCTACTGGATCTTTAATGTTCGTGATCAGCGAGAGGAAAAAGAAAAGCTTTTTCTAAATTTTGTTTTTGGATTTGGATACACTTTACTATTCATTTCTTTTTTTGGTGAATTTCAACTTCCAAACACGAAGAGCATTCTTGCTACAATTTACATTGGATTGGTAGAGTGTGGCTTGGCTTATCTTTTTTGGCTTAAAGCTATGAAGAGTACAAGTTCCACTGATAAAATAAGTAATCTGGTATTTTTAAGCCCATTTATTTCCATGTTCTTTCTTTATCTGATTATCGGAGAATCTATCTATATTAGTACTCTTGTGGGACTGGGTTTAATAATCTTGGGAATTGTTCTACAAAAATTCGTAAAAAAAGCCAATTCAATTGAGTAACGACAGAATTATAATGGGCATTGACCCAGGGACCAATTTAATGGGTTACGGACTCATAAGAGTTGTTGATAAAAAACCACAAATCTTAGTTTCTGGAGTCGTAGACATGAAAAAAATCACGGACCCATATATTAAGCTTCAAAAAATATTCCAGCGAACTTTGCAGGTTATCGATGAATACCATCCTGATGAACTGGCTATTGAGTCACAGTTTTTCGGCAAAAATGTACAATCAATGTTGAAATTGGGAAGAGCTCAGGGGGTTGCAATATCTGCTGCCCTGCATCGCAACATTCCTATTTTTGAGTATGCTCCAAAAAAAATAAAATTGGCGATTACAGGTACTGGGCTTGCCTCAAAGGAACAAATGGCAACCATTCTTCAGCGATTTTTTAAGATGAAAGATTTTCCGCAAAACTCAGATGAAACGGATGCCATCGCAATAGCCATGTGTCACTTCTTTCAAGGGAATAATCCTTTGGCAAAAGCAAAACCAACTTCTTGGGCCGACTTTGCGAAAAAAAATCCAGATAGAATAAAGAAATAAGCATAAAAAAAGCCGCTCCAAATGAAGCGGCTTTCGTATTCTATATTTTAATTCATTAAAAATTCTTTCGAATCTTATCGGCAATCTCAGCTAACTGCTCAGCAGAAACTTCCAATTTTTGGTTTGCAAAATTTAAATCACCAATCTTATTTAATGGCACTAAATGAATGTGCGTGTGTGGAACTTCAATTCCAATAACCGCAACACCTATTCGCTTGCATGGCATTGTTTTCTCAACCGCTTTAGCTACTTTTTTTGCAAAAATATGTAAGCCACTTAAGACATCATCTTCTAAATCAAAAATATAATCTACCTCTTGTTTTGGTATAACCAAGGTATGACCTAATGCCAGTGGACTAATATCCAAAAAGGCAAAATAGTTTTCATCTTCTGCAATTTTATGACAAGGAATCTCGCCATTAATTATTTTTGTGAAAATTGAAGCCATGTTTATTTATTTTATGATTTTAAAGCTTAATTAGATAGAAATATCAACAATTTCGAATGGTATTAGACCATTTGGAACCTGAATTTCAACAATATCACCAACAACCTTACCAATTAAACCTTTTGCAATTGGTGTATTGATAGAAAGTTTTCCTTGCTTAAAATCTGCTTCTGTTTCAGATACTAAAGTATAGGTCATAACAGCTCCATTCTTTTGGTTCTTAATGGTAACTTTATTCATCATCTGAACTTTCGATGTATCAATTTTAGTCTCATCAATAACCCTACTATTTGCAACAATACCTCTTAATTGTGCAATTTTTGCCTCTAATAATCCTTGAGCTTCTTTTGCGGCATCGTATTCTGCATTTTCCGACAAATCACCTTTGTCGATTGCTTCTCCAATTTGCTTAGATATGTTTGGACGCTCGATGGTCTCAAGTTGTTCCAATTCTGCTCTTAACTTTTTTAGTCCTTCGGCTGTTACATATGAATAACCAGACATAATATCCTCCTATTTAAAATTCTCTTAATTCAAAACGATTTGATCGCTAGCGATCTATAAAAAACAAAAAGAATCTCGACACTTCGAAACTCTTCCGGATGCGAATAGTAAAATTTCGCAAAATGCATCCATTCCTGTATTGATTAACAGGAACCTATAAAAGTATAATTTTTTTACATTAATTGTACTTTCTATCTAATATTTCCTTGTAAATAATTGCCTGACGCCAATCAATTTCTTCACTTTCGACCTCTTCCTCTTCTATTTCATCTATACGATCTATAGAAATGGAATCTAAGCCCCCAAAAGTAGATTTTTTTGTCTCCACGCGCTCTTCAGCTTTTTCCCTTTCCCTTCGATTGTATTCCTCCATCATGCTTTCCTGACGCACTGGTTCTGGTTCTTCAACAGCTTGGACTTGAGATTTGGGTATTGCTCCTCCTAAGAATGCCTCCAAAACTGATTCCAAACCCTCTTTAGGTTCGAATTCTTGCTGCTCAACTTCACCATCTTCTGGAGGGGCGACAGCTACAGGTGGCTTCTTTTTCTTCAGCATACTAATGATACCAAAGAGCACTACAGCAATCAAATAAATTATATTTCCCCAATCACCATCCATACGAATACGATTAAAATTGAATAAAAAGCTTAGTTTTGCTTCTGCGTAACACTAAAAACAACAATACAAGCGTTATTAAAAGTAAATAAACACAAGAATGAGCATCAACAAATCAAATTTACTATATTTTTTTCTTTTCCTTCTGTTAAACACGATTTTTTGTTCGTGTAGTTCCGATAATAAGAACAAAGATATTGTTCCCAATTGGCATATCAACTCAACACTATATTTAGATTACCATAGCGAACTAGGTTCAGTTAACAATGCACTTTATTTTTCTGATATAGGTGGAGAACCCGTGGGCTATATGAACCATGGCATTATAGTCGTAAAATTAAATACAGGTTTTGCTGCTTATGATGCCACTTGTACTCATGATGTTGAAGCTGAAGAAAATGTAGAACTTGATGGTGTTTTTGCAGAATGTCCAGTTTGCGAAAGTAAATTCAATATTCTTGATGGTGGATATCCTTTCGAAGGATCCGTTGCCCGATATCCTCTCAAAAAATACAATGCTCGCTATTCTTCTTCAAGTAATACACTTCGAATTTTCAACTAAATTCATTCCCATAAAAAAAGTTAGCCCTTTAATTAAAGAACTAACTTCGACAGGTTAAAAATAAGAAAATCAGGATACAATCAAAACAAAATAAAGTTTACTTTTCAAAAAAGTAATAAACTAAAGCCTTGTTTCACTGTTCAATAATGCATAATTTGAAAGGGAATTCACCTAATTAAATTAATTGTTATCCTATGAAAAAAGCATTATTACTACTAGTGTTCGGGGTATTGTTAACCCCTTTTTCAAGCGTTGCCAGTGAAGCAGATTTGGTTGTTCCGGATTTAAAACAAAGTGTTTTTACCGGTCTTGGGGGTGTGAACGGTTGGGATTTATTGTTTTATGGTATTATTGTAATTGTCCTTGGCTTACTATTTGGGCTTGTTCAATTCAATCGCATCAAAAAATTGCCAGTACATCACTCGATGGCAAAGGTTTCCAATATTATTTACGAAACCTGTAAAATCTACCTGTTGCAGCAAGGTAAATTTTTAATTATTCTTTTTCTTATTATTGGCACTGCAATTTCCTACTATTTTATTGGTTTGGCGCATGTTTCCATTCCAAAAACCATGTTAATTCTTCTTTGGACGGTTCTTGGTATTTTGGGCTCGTATGGTGTTGCTTGGTTTGGAATCAGGATAAATACCTATGCAAACAGTCGTACGTCTTTTGCTGCTCTTAAGCAAAAGCCTTTCGATGTTATGTCTATTCCTTTGCAAGCGGGAATGAGTGTAGGACTACTTTTAATATGCGTTGAATTGATCATGATGATCGCTATTCTTCTGTTTATTCCTGGCGAAAGCGCTGGAGCTTGTTTCGTAGGATTTGCCATTGGTGAATCATTAGGTGCTGCCGCTTTACGTATTGCTGGTGGTATCTTTACCAAGATTGCTGATATTGGTGCCGATTTAATGAAACTTGTTTTCAAAATTGGAGAAGATGATCCTAGAAATCCTGGTGTAATTGCCGATTGTACTGGTGATAATGCAGGAGATAGTGTTGGCCCTACTGCTGATGGGTTTGAGACTTATGGTGTAACCGGTGTTGCTTTAATCACTTTTATCATATTAATGTTTGGAGAAACTGGCTTGATGCCGAATGTAGGATTTGCTTCAACATTAATCGTTTGGATTTTTGCGATGCGTGTTCTAATGATTTTCACTTCTGTATTTGCCTATTTGGTAAATCAAGTCATTGCTAAAGCAAGATTTAGTCAAGTTGATCGTTTCAATTTTGAGGCACCTTTAACTTCATTGGTTTGGATTACATCTATTATTTCTATAATTGTAACCTATGTTTTAAGCTATATCCTTATTCATGATCTACCAGAAGAATTGTGGTGGAAACTATCAACAATTATCTCTTGTGGAACATTAGCCGCTGCTGTTATTCCTGAACTGACAAAAGCTTTTACCAGTTCAAATTCGAGACATGTACAAGAAGTTGTAACCGCTTCGAGAGAAGGTGGAGCTTCCTTAACAATTCTTTCGGGAATGGTAGCTGGTAATTTTTCAGCATTCTGGAAAGGCATGGTAATGATGGCTTTAATGGCTGTTGCATTCTATACTGTTCAAGACATTGCCATTTTTGGAGAATACCCTGGTATTTTTGCATTTGGTTTGGTTGCATTTGGTTTCTTAGGCATGGGGCCCGTTACGATAGCGGTTGACAGTTATGGACCGGTAACAGACAATGCTCAATCGGTTTTCGAACTATCTCAAATCGAAAAAATTCCGAATATTAAAGAAGAGATTCTTAAGGATTTTGGTTTTGAACCTAATTTTGAAACTGGGAAGCACAATTTGGAAGAAAACGATTCGGCAGGAAATACTTTTAAAGCTACCGCAAAGCCTGTATTAATTGGAACCGCTGTAATTGGTGCAACTACCATGATCTTTGCAATTATTCTCCTGCTTAAGGGAACGATTCTCTCTAATGGTGAATCCTTATTGCAAATTCAATTGACCGATCCATCTGTTATTCTTGGTTTAATTACTGGTGGTGCTGTGATTTTCTGGTTCTCGGGAGCATCGATGCAAGCTGTTACAACTGGTGCCTATCGAGCAGTTGAATACATTAAAGAAAATATCGATCTGGATAAAACAGAAGCTGATATTGAAGATTCGAAAAATGTTGTGAAAATTTGTACGCAATATGCTCAAACTGGTATGTGGAACATTTTCGCAGTAATTCTTAGTTTGACATTGGCATTCGCATTTTTTAGCCCGAATTTCTTTGTAGCCTATCTTATTTCCATTGCCATTTTTGGCTTGTTCCAAGCAATGTATATGGCCAATGCTGGTGGTGCATGGGATAATGCGAAAAAAGTTGTTGAGGTTGATTTGAAAGAGAAAAACACGCCTTTACACGATGCAACAATTATTGGTGATACAGTTGGAGATCCTTACAAAGATACTTCGTCTGTAGCACTAAATCCAATCATTAAATTCTCAACTTTATTTGGACTATTAGCTGCCGAAATTGCAATTGAGCTGATTGTTCAGGCTGATAAAGCAGGAGAATCGAGCATTGCTCCATACATCGGAGTTGTTTTCTTGCTTATTGGTTTATTCTTCGTGTATCGCTCTTTCTACGGAATGAGAATTCCGGCAAAGGAATTAAAAACGAAATAAATACATTTCAGGTAAAGCCCCGGAGAGATTTCTTCGGGCTTACTTTTTTAATAATGAGCAGTTAATGATTGGGAATTACGAATTCCCACAATCACCATTATTCCCCTAACAAATTCTCTACCTCTTTTTTATCTTTAGCCAGCTGAGCCGTTAATTCGTCTATTGACCCAAAGAACTGTTCGTTACGAATGCGTTGGTAAAAATGAATGGTAATATTTTTAAAGTAGATGTCCTGATCAAAATCAAGAATGTGAACTTCGATGGATCGATTGTCCAATTGATTGTTAACGGTAGGTCGAACACCAATGTTTAGCATTCCCAAATAACGTTTGTCATCTACGTCAACCTTAACGGCGTAAACACCATCTTTAGGGACCAATTTATAGCTTTCTTGAGGATCGATATTAGCAGTTGGAAAACCAATTTTACGACCTAACTTCTTCCCATTTACCACATCTCCTTTTATAAAAAAACGATAGCCTAAATATTTGTTTGCTGTTTTTATATCTCCTTCGGATATTGCTTTACGAACTTTAGTAGAACTAACATTTATCGTATCCATATTGAGTACATCCTGTCGTTCAATTTTAAAATCTAATTGATCAGCAAATACTTTCAAATCCTCGTATGTTCCTTCGCGATTGTGACCAAACCGGTGATCGTAGCCAACAACTAAGAATTTCATGCCCAATTGTTTTACCAATATCTGTTCAACAAATTCGATATAGGTAAGTTGAGAAAATTCTTTTGTAAACGGATAAATAACCAAGTGATCAATTCCTGCAGCTTCCAACAATACCTTTTTCTCCTCTAAGGTATTAATTAAGCGCAAACCATTATTATCGGCATTCAAAACCAATCTTGGATGTGGATAAAAAGTAAAAATAACGGTTTCCCCATTCACCTTTTGAGCCAATTCCTGCAAACGTCGAATCACCTTACGATGCCCCAAGTGCACACCATCAAATGTACCAATGGTTACAACCGGATTGGTTGCAGAAAAATCTTTTAAATCCGTATATATTTTCATGTGAAAGCTAAATTATTAACCAAGTTAAAATATCCTCTGTACACAACCACTCACAATTCAACAACTCCTTTGCACAAAAAATAAAAGCTCGATTTCTAGCAGCAAAAATATGAAAATTTGTGGAACTAAGCCCGACTTGCCAAAAGCGATTGTATTTTCACTTCATAAATTAAAAAATCGAATGTTCTTAAAAGTTCTATTTTACCAATATCAAATTAAACTGACAGGTGAAATAATAATGATTATACAGGAAATTATTAGTAAATTTCCGCCTAATATTCTGAATTGTAACTAAGAAAATTGATTTCTAAGTCATTCCTATTCGTAAGTGAATGAAGATCATGAAATAAAAGCTCTTTATAAGCGATTCGGAAGTTTTTTTGAAATTGTAAATCCTAAACAAAGAAAACGATTCATATGAAAAAATTATTATTAGCTCTACCATTCCTTTTATTCTGGGCTTGTAGCCAGAAAGAAGTTGTTGAAATTGAAGGTGAAATTGTAAATGCCAATGGTAAAGTTTTGTATCTGGACAAGTTGCATACTTCAAGTACTGAATTGATGGATTCTGTTGTGATAGGTGATAATGGAAGATTTAAACTAGAGGTAGAAGTAACTCAGCCTGATTTTTATTTACTGCGTTTATCGAACGGGAAATTAATCACGCTTTTATTAGAGCCAAAAGAAGATGTTTTAATGCATATTAAAGGGCCTGAAATGTCGAAAGACTATATTGTAGAAGGTTCAAAAGGTTCTAAATTGGTAAAACAAATCACGGACACCTTAAATAACACTAAAGCTAAATTAGCTAGCATTCGTAAAGAATTAAACGAGAAAAAAAGCGATCCTAATTACTCTAGTATTTCTCAAAACTTATTAGCTGAATATGTTGAAACTCTTCAAAATCAAAGGAAATTCTCAGTCGATTTTGTGATGAAGAATGCGACATCTTTATCTAGTTATATGGCTCTTTATCAGAAATTAGATGATAAGACCTTCACGCTTAACGAAAATGACGATATCCAATATGTGAAAATTGTGGCTTCTTCGATGAAAGCATTGTACCCTGAGCATGAGTTTACAAAAGCAATTTTACACAACTACAAAACCTTGGAGAATAACTTGTCCAATTTAAAAATTAAACAATTAATACAAGAAAAAGGAGCTAGCTTCCCAGATATAACACTTCCAAACACAAAAAATAAAGAGGTTAGCCTTAGCTCATTCGACGGAAAATTCGTCATTTTAAGTTACTGGGCATCGCAAGATCTTAATTCAAGAAAGCACAACCAAACACTTAAAAAGATCTATAAAAAATACAAAAATAAAGGTTTAACAATCTATCAAATCTCTGTTGATCAGGATGAAAAATTGTGGAAAAAAGCAATTGAAGAAGATCAATTGACTTGGACCAATGTTTGCGATGTAAAAACAGGTAGTCTAACAGCAACACGAATTTACAACATCCAACAAGTACCTGCAAACTACCTTATTGACAAGCGTGGAGAAATTGTTGGGAAAAATCTTTACGGATTGGCTTTGGAAGAAAAAGTTGCTGAATACGTAAAGTAAGTATTAGAATACTTAAAGTATTTAGGAGTGCCTTAAGTTATCAATGAATATTTTTAACTTAAGGCATTCTATATCTACATATAATAAACAAACATTTTTTCAACTTTAAGTACTGTAACTTTTAGGCACTTATAAGTACTATTTATGGAAAACAAAAAAATATACTTTGCATCTGATGTTCACCTGGGAGCTCCTGCTATGGCGAACAATCGTGAACGCGAAAAATTATTTGTAAAGTGGCTCGATCAGGTTAAAGTTGATGCTGAAGAAATCTACTTAATGGGCGATATTTTTGATTTCTGGTTTGAATACAAAAGAGCTGTCCCGAGAGGTTTTACAAGAGTATTTGGCAAGCTTGCCGAAATTACTGACTCTGGCATTCCTGTTCATTTCTTTACCGGAAATCACGACATTTGGGTATTTGATTATTTACCAACTGAAGTTGGTGTGATTGTGCACAGAGATATCGTAAAAACAGAACTAAAAGGAAAGAAATTTTTCTTAGGACATGGAGATGGACTTGGCCCATATGACAAAAGTTATAAGCTGCTAAAGAAAATTTTCACAAGTCCTTTTTTACAATGGTCTTTTGCTCGTATTCATCCTAACTTTGGAATTTGGCTGGCTCTTAAATGGTCGGGGAAAAGTAGGTTAAGCAATGGAATGGTAGAGGCCGATAATTTTAGAGGTGTTGATAAAGAATGGTTGGTTTTGTATGCAAAAGATGAACTGACAAAGGAACATTTCGACTTCTTTGTTTTTGGACATCGACACTGGCCGTGCGACATTGATTTAAATGGTAAAAGCCGATACATTAATACTGGCGATTGGGTAACGAACTTTACTTATGCTGTTTTCGATGGAGAAAACATGGAACTAAAGCAATTTGAAAAGCCTATTTATTAACCACTAAGGAAAACAAAGTTTTTCACAAAATAAGAAAGCACAAATTTGCAAGCATTATGCAAATCACCAATTACACAAATTAACACAGATGTGTTTATCTTCGATAAACTTAGATTGCTTTGCAATTCTTGGTTTATGATATTTGTGGAAAATTAAAAGCAAAATGGAATATTTATATATCGGAATTGGGATTGTTAAGGGAATCATTATTGGCTGGCTAATAATGCGCAAGAAAGCATCTCAAAAAGCAGCAGCCTATCGTGAAGATTTATTGAAGCAAGAGAATACCTATATAAAAGAAAAAAGCGAACTTTCTCACCAACAATCCATTTTGGAAGAGCGAGCGCTTAACCTACAACGCGAGAAGGTTGAATTGAATGAAGTTTTGAGCTTGGAACGTGAAAAAAATGATAAACTAACTCGTTCTGTTTCTATATCTGCCACCGAGCGAAAAAATTTGGAAGAAAGACTAACAAGCCAAAAGCAGGAATTAGAAGAACTTCAGAAAAAATTCACTACTGAATTTGAGAATATCGCAACTAAAATCCTTAAAGAAAACACGAAGGAATTTACTTCTTCGAACCAAAAGAACATGAGTGATATCATGGGGCCGATTAAGGAGAAATTGATGTCATTTGAAAAGAAGGTGGAAGAAACTTACGATCGTGAACTTCGTGATAAAATCAGTTTAAAGGAAGAGGTTAAAAAGCTTTACGAATTAAACTCTAAAATTAGTGACGAAGCCAATAACCTAACCAAAGCCTTAAAAGGTGATGTGAAAAAACAGGGAAATTGGGGCGAAGTTGTTTTGGAAAGAATTTTGGAACGTTCGGGCTTAACCAAAGGTGAAGAATACGATCGTGAAGTGGTAATGCAAAACAGCGAAGGACAAACCATTCGTCCTGATGTGATCATTCACCTTCCGGATGAGAAACATGTAATTGTAGATTCGAAAGTATCGCTAGTTGCTTATGAGCGATTTGTAAATTCTATTGGTGATGTGGATGCGGAAAAATTCCAAAAAGACCACATTGTTTCGATGAAATCTCATGTAAAAGAATTGGCCGACAAACATTATCAAAGTTCTGAATCGATAAACTCACCAGACTTTGTGCTGATGTTTATGCCTATTGAATCGTCTTTTGCAATGGCGGTACAATACGATCAGGAGTTGTTTAACTTCGCTTGGGACAATAAAATTGTGATTGTTAGTCCTTCTACCCTTTTAGCAACTTTGCGTACCATTGCATCTATTTGGAAGCAAGAACAACAAAACCGAAACGTTTTGGAAATTGCCAAGCAAGGAGGTTTACTTTACGACAAATTTGTTGGTTTTGTTGATGACATGATCAAACTGGGCAAGCAAATGGATACTTCTAAGAACTCCTATCAAGATGCTATGAAGAAATTGTATGATGGTAGTGGAAACTTGGTAAGAAGAGCTGAGAACATTAGGGAACTGGGTGCGAAAGTGAAAAAGAAATTGCCACAAACTTTAATCGACAGAATGAACGATACAGATGCATTGCAACAATAACAAACACAACAATATTATTCTATTTATTTTTTTGTAATGGGCTATCCGCCCAAACCCGACTTCATTTTTTGTCTTGAATACAAAAAACGGAAGCAAAAAAAATCAAGGCTACATTTTAAAAAGCTTCCTTATTTTCCTCAAGCTTAAGTGCGGCCGCGTGATCTTCGAACACCCCAGATAGCTATCGGGGCGAAGCTTCCCGGTCTTAGTAAATCTTAGAAGCAAAACAAAAACTCTTTAAAATAGATGCCAGTTTATGGGTAACTTATAACAATACCTTTTAATGAAATCAGCCACTATAATACCATTTAAATGAATAAGGTAAAAGCTATTCTATAGAATGTTTAGGTCGCGATTGCAAACACAATATAATTTATGCAGAAAGGCCACGAGTAATCGTGGCCTTTTTTTGTATCCTATAATGAGTAATTAAACTACATTCTAAATTATTTTTTTGTTAAATTCACATGTTAATTACATCATTATAATGACACATTTCCAACTTAACACATAAAGAATGAAATTTTTCAAATACCTACTGCCTATTCTCCTTTTTTCATCTTATCAGCTTACTGCTCAAGATCGAATTATAAAAACAAGCAAGGATACCATTTCTTGTAAGATAAAAGAGGTATTAACTGATGAAGTCAAATATATCTTGCCCGAAATGTCAAACGATATTCTATTTGGGATCGATAAAAATGACATCATCAAGATTATTTTAGGCAATGGAAAAGAGCTATCCTTTTCACATTCTCTTTATGGAAAGGAAACCTATGAGAATCAGAAAAAACATGCTCTTAAGGTAGATTTTCTGGCTCCTTTAACCGGAAACACAACATTTGCATATGAAAAGCTCATTCGACCATCGAGAAGTTGGGAAGTAAGCCTAGGTATTATTGGCTTAGGAGTAGATGGAAATGATGAAGATCCGCGTGGAGCTTTTGCTAAGTTTGGAATGAAATTCATTAAAAATCCGGATTTTTATTTGAAAGGCATGCGCTATGCTCATGTTTTAAAGGGGACATACGTGAAACCAGAAATAGCATTATCTGCTTATTCTTATGACAGATGGAACTATTATGATTTTGGTATTGGTTATTCTTATGATGGTGATGACAGGGAAACAAATTGGGCGATGGCCATTAATATCATTGTTGGAAAGCAGTACGTTTTTAATGACACATTTCTTTTAGATATCTACTTTGGTCTTGGATACGGCTATAGCGAGAATAATAATGACGACAGTGTTTATCATTACGGCTTTTTAGGTGCTGATTCAGTCACACCTATAACGCTTACTGCAGGCTTTAAAATTGGAATCTTGTTGAAGTAAGAAAATAACACACAAGAGGTTCGTGCCTATTTTGACGCTCAAATGATCCATTAAAGAAAAAGACACTTATACTAATTCAGCTTGCAAAGCATGTTAGTGAATATATTACACACATTAGCAGTCTTGAAATCCCTAACTAAATTAGAAAATTAACTATGAAAAAACCACTTGATACTTTTGGGAGATTTATAATTGAGAATCTGTTCGATCAAGGAATAAGAAAATTTCAACGGCTATCAAATGAAGAGATAAAAACACCTTCACTCTTGACTTTGCAACAAAACCTAAGAACATTTAATAAAAACGAAATTGAAATAATTCAGGAACTAATAATCGAAATCATGACTAGTTCAACTCATGATTTTCTTTTTGCAATTCAAGAGCAAACTGACTTAGACGAAAATATTCAAATGAATGTGGAGAATGAAAATGTAGCTGATTTAAGTGATGGTTTGCATGGCGAAATATTCACAGAAAGTGGTTGGGTTAAAAAATATAGTGCGTTTAAAGACCTATATGAAGTAAAATAAATTACGAATTGCCAACAAAAACTACATTATCATGACCGTTGACAAGTCTGAACCAGCATAACAATTGATACAACTAGAACACAATAAACAAAAATAAACATATGGATTTTACAGAAATAGGAATACTGGCATTTATATTCGTTTTTATCATCGTATTGATTATAATTTATAACGTACTAGTAAAACGAAAAAATGAGGTTAACAATGCATTTGCTTCGGTAGATGTAATGCTAAAGAAACGATATGATTTGATTCCAAATCTAGTTGAAGTCACCAAACGTTATATGGAACATGAACGAACCGTTTTTGTTGAAATCACTACGTTGCGTACGCAGGTTGTAGAAGAAAAATCAGATGAACAAAAAGTTAAAACTCACAATGAAATTCATCGAAAAGTAAATGATTTGCTAATGAATGTAGAGAATTATCCAGATTTAAAAGCTGACAGTAGTTTTTTAGCCCTTCAGGCAAATTGGACATCTTCAGAAGAACATATATCCGCTTCGAGAAGATATTACAATACAGCCGTTACCGAATACAATAATTACATTCAAATGTTTCCTTCAAATATTATGGCAAAAATGTTTGGCTACAGGGAAAAGAAAGTATTTGAAGCAAATGAAATTGAACGCAAAAAAATAAAAGCATCAGAACTTTTTAACTCCTAAAATTAATGAGTAGCAACAGAAAATCTTTTGATAATTTTTTTAATCAAATATATCCCAAATTAGAAGAGCTTGAGGCAAAAAGATTAAAAGGAGCAAAAAAACTGAATGTTTTATATAAAATTGGTATAATTGGTTTTGTAATATTGCTTATTCTAACAATCCTTAAAGCCTATTTTATTTACTTGTTAATTATTTTTGTTCTGTTTTTTTGCGGATTATTTAATGAACGAGCAGGTAAAATATCAAAAGAACTTACACCTACTTTTAAAAAGGAAGTAATCGGTCAGCTACTTACTTATTTTTACGATGATGTAAGATATGTACCAAGGCAAAGAGTAAGTGCAAAGTTATTGCGTAATAGTTTGTTGTTTGAAAAATCAATTCGGAAAACCACAGGCGACGACTATACCGAATGTCGAATCGAAAACACATACATCCACTTCTCTGAAGTTCAAGCGTATGATCCAAGTAGCATTCTTTTTTTTAACGGCATTTTTATTGCAATTAAATTCAACAAAAGCTTTACCGCCAAAACAATCGTTATTCCCAGATCTAGAACCTCTTTTTACAAAAGAATTAAAATGAATTTAAGAGGTGAAATGAAAAATGCTTCAACCATAAATCTAGAAGATATCATATTTAACAAAGAGTTTAGAGTAATAGGTGAAGATCAGGTGGAATCGAGGTATAAGCTAACAACTAGTTTAATGCAACGAATGCTTGACTACAAAAGAAAAATAAATAAAAAGGTAGCCTTCTCCTTAGTAAATAATTGGTTGTATGTGTCAATTCCTACAAAGAAAAACCGATTTGAAGCCAGTGTTACAAAACCTATAAATAATAAAGAATTCATAAGGTCCAGCTTTGATTATTTTCAACTTTTAACTGGCTTAGTGGATGATTTGGATCTGAATACCAAAATTTGGAAATAAATTGCTGCCTACACTAACAGGGGACAAAATAACGTATATTACTAATTAACTATCAACAACTTAACAGGTCGCAAAACAAAATGCAAATGATGGATTATACTGATAGTAAATACATTGGTTTTAACCGAGAGGAAGATATTACTGAACTTGAAAATCTTTCAAATTTATTTGTTGTTATTTCCGAATATGATAATGAAAAAAACCTTTTAGAAATTGGAAAAACCTATTCTTCATTTATTTCTATACTACTGGATATTTTTTTCCTTTTAGTATTTCTTATTTCATCTTACCTCATACTTTTTACAGATATGAACTTGAATATATTTGAAATAAATAATCCATTCATATCAAAACTAATTATATTAGGTCTTGTTACAATTGGATTAGCTTCAATTGCCTACTTAAGAATTGCCAATGCAAAGTATACAAATAAGCTTGTTTTCAATTTCGATAAAAAATTGCTAACCCTTGTTAATTTAGATCCATTAGGAAAATCTTTCTATGAAAATGTAAATTTTGATTTCTATGAAATTAGAAAATTTAGAACCCGTATTGTTAATTCAGCTGATAAATATTACTCTAGAAATAGAAGAAGTATACTAATAATTGAAACAAAAGATGATAAAGAATATCCATTATTTGTCTTTGGGGCAACACGATTATTCAGTTTTAATGAAAAACGGTTTACAGATTTATTAAATAGTATTTTGCGAGTTTGACTCTGCGCAACGTACACAGAACAAATAATATCCTTACACAATATTAAGATTCTATAAAAAAGGAATGTTCCCAAAAAGAACACTCCTAACATTAACTTACATTTTTCCTAAGGCATCACCAATCAAAGCTTTTAACTTTTCTATACTTTCGATACCTACCGATAAGCGGATAACTCCTGGCAAAGGATATTTAGCACCCCACACAGGCTCTACGGGCAGTAAAATGGTATCTACTTCGCCCAATGTTGGCACCAATGGAATGGTATCTTCTAAAGCTGCAATAAAGCGATTGCACTTCTCTCTTTTATCCTCATCAGAATTCCCCTTGATATCGAAAGTAAGCATTCCACCGAAACCTTTATCCCCAAATAAATCTACCGCCTCTTTTCTGGTTGGGTGCGATTCCAATCCTGGATACAGAACCTCTTCAATTTGCGGATGATTTTCTAAGTATTCAGCCAATTCCATAGCATTATCGCAATGCTGTTTGAAACGAAGATCAAAACTTTTTAATTGAGAACCCAAACGATACGCATCATCTGGACTTAAAAAATGACCAGCCCACTTGCGATACTCAATGGCCTCTTTCATCAACTCCTCATCGTTACCACAAATAACACCAGCAGTAATGTTTCCATGTCCACTCATGTATTTGGTTGCAGAATGAATTACCAAATCTGCTCCATCAACTAATGGCTTCCACAAATAGGGTGTTCCAAAAGTATTGTCAACAATAATTTTCGCATTGTATTGCTTTGCCAAAGCCATAATTCGTTTTACATCTGCCACAATCAGCATAGGGTTCGAAACGGCTTCGAAATACAAAAATTCTGGCTGAATTTCTTTTAGCATTCGCTCCAATTCCACAAAATCGTACAAGCCTTCTTTGGCATAAAAGCGGTGTACATCCAAATTTCTTCTTTTTATCAATACCGTATCGATAAAGGAATTGGTTCCACCATAAATTTCATGGAAAAACAACCACGGACGCGTTTCCGCACCTTTCTGAAAAACAGATACAGCAACATCAATAGCCGCCATTCCTGTTTCCACCAACAAAGCCCATTTGCAATCTTCCAATTCCATAATTTGCTTCTCGACCGCTACAACAGTCGGGTTGCGATACCTTGAATAGATGTAATCATCTGGTTCGTGAGCATGATCTAATTCGGCTGCAAAAGCTTCCTTGGTTCGCTTTGAATTTTGCAAATTAAAGCCAGCTTCACGATATAGCGGCATATGGTTGGCATTGATTTTTTTCATGGTCATTATATTTTAGTAGAGATGCAATGTTTTAGTATGTATGTTTTTTTGATAGAGACCCAATGCATTGCATCTTTACGATATTGCGTCATTTAATAATTTGTAATTCTTTTTCTGGCGTTGGAACATCCGATTCGTAATAAAATTCTGCTCTGCCTATAATTTCTCCAATAAAGGTGATGACTAAAACTATTGGCAAGGCCAATTCCCATTGTATATCGTAAAAAAAGTATGGCACGAACAGAAATAGAATTCTTATAATGGAAAGCACTGGAAAATAACTGGCTCCTATTTTCTTTAGCATTCCTTTTCTCCAGATATATAAACTTCCTTTTGCAAGAATTATTAATTCGATTAGGATGTGGATATCAGCAATCCATGCGAAAAACAAGATCGCTGTTGTACTCACCATTCCTGAATGCACTGAAAGACCATCTTTTCGAGTCAAGAATTTGTAGACCATGTCTACCGAAATCAAACAAAAGATTCCAAAAACTAAAGCCGCATAGCCAAATAGCTGAATTTCGGTGATTAAGTGTAAGCCTGTTAATCCAAGAAACGCAGAAAAGGAAAAGATTTCTCTACTCAACCAAGAGCCTTTTAAGTTTAGGATGAATCGCCACATTCTCAATTTTTTTCCAATGTGCAAAGAGGTTAAGGCGATTGCCAATACTGACATTACAGCAAAAGGAATCACTGGCATTTCTACTTTTCCAAACAAATGTGCTGCTTGCCAACTTACCAGTCCGGCGACGGCTATCGTAAATAAAACCAATGTCCACTCTTTCTCCAGCGATACTTTGTCTTTGCTTTTTGGCAGCCACTCTTTTATTCTTTCCGGATCGATTTTCTCCTCATCTAAATTTTCGATAGTTGGACTCGCATGTTCTTCGCGTAATGGCACCAATTGTATGGATGGTTTTATTCCCATATCTACAAAACCGGGCATTACTCTATCTTCATCGCTTAATGATAGCTGTCCAAAATCCAAAGCTCCTACCGGACAAGCATCTACACAAGCAGGTTTTTTGCCATCAGAAATACGATCTACACAAAAATTACACTTCTCCACAATATTCGTTGCCGGATTGAATTTAGGTGCATCGTACGGACAAGCCCAAGTACAATAAGTACAACCAATGCAAGCTTCGGCATGATGAATAATGGCTCCTGTTTTCTCATCGCGCGTATAGGCCAATGCAGGGCAATTTTTCATGCACGGTGCATCTTCACAATGGTTACATGCCAACGAAAAATGGAAAACTGGTAATCCTGGATGTTTGATTTTATTGTGTGTATTTACTTCACGCCAATTCATCATTAAATCGGTACCGTTTTCTATGCTGCAACCCGCTGCGCAAGCATTACAGCCAACGCATCGATTTGTGTTAAATATGAAAGAGTTTTTATTCACAATCACTTAAATTTAGTACTTAAAGATGATTTATAAATCAATCTTATAATATGTCATTATCCTCAAGCCGGATTGGCTCTTACTTTTCTCCTTAGATGAGAAAAGTAAGCAAAAGAATCAAGCCTCTCGGATACTGCTCGCCATTCCATTGCAACGGGCTAGCCCGAATCGCGCCCGATCGGCAAATCCCGCTATAATCCCGCTATAATTCCACTACATTACCAATAATCTTTAAATGTAATATTAATTGATAATTACTAATTGTTAATTTTCTTAATGTCAACCCAAGTATTGTGAAAGGCAGTTCCATGTCCCATGTCTGTCTCGCATCCTTTAGTGAACAAATTTGGTGCAGCTCCTAAATGAGATTGATGTCCGTTGGTTAAAACCACATTTCCTCTTCTCAATCCTAAATCATATTGCACCTTTACTTCTGCTTTTCCCTGATGATTAAACAAGTCAACCTTCTCTCCATTTACAATCTCTTTTTCTTCTGCATCCAACGGATGAACAAATAAGAAAGCCTCTGGTTCAAATTGCTTGATCACATTTAAATTTCCAAATTGAGAATGAATTCTATTCTTCGAATTTGGTGATATTAACTGCAATGGAAATTCTTTTTGCTCTGGTAAAGGCACGTAATCTGGCAAAGGATCAACGCCCCAAAGTTCTTTCGCTTGCCCGTTATACAATTCAATTTTTCCTGATGCTGTAGGAAATTGAAAATCAGCAAAAGGAATCTCCTCAAATGAATTTGCCAATTGTGGGCCTTTTTTCAGTTCTTTCAAACTCAATTCTGGGAAGTCTTTCAAAAATCCTTCCAAATATTCTTCAATAGCCTCATCAGTTGGCTCTGGTATATTTTTACTAATTTCAATTTCATTAAAGCCTAGCTTTTTTGCCAGTAGGTAATAAATTTCTGTTTCAGGCTTCACCTCACCAGCAGGCTCCATCACTTTCTGTTTTAACTGCACGTAAGGATTCCAATACGAACCAATAATATCCGATTGCTCAAACATATTTTTCGCTGGCAAAATAATATCAGCTTCCAGTGTTGTATCCGTCATGAACTGATCTACAACAACCCTAAAATCTGCTTTTCGAAAAGCCTTTCGAATCTTATTGGTATCTGGATTTTGCGACAAAGGATTTCCCCTTTCTACCCAAATAAATTTCACTTCCGGATCTTTTAAATTCAATAAATCCTCACCCAATTTCGCTACAGAAATCTCTCTTCTAAAACTTGGATGCTCACATCCTGGAAAGTAAGATTCTGGCTCTTTTAAATCATCGAACACATAAGACTGCAAATTGGCATAATGCCAACAAGCTCCCGATCTACCAATATTTCCTGTTATCACGGAAAGTGCCAAAATACAACGCGTGGTTTGACCGCCATTTTCGTATCGCTGCAGTCCATAGCCAGGCAATAAAGTCATGGCCTCTGTTGTTCCAATTTGCTTGGCTAGTTCTTTAATCGCATCAACTGATATTCTACAGATCTCCGAAACTTTCTCTAAGCTATATTCTTCTACTCGATCTTTGAATTGCTCAAAACCAAGAACATATTTTTCTATGAATTCTTTATCGATCCAATTGTTATAAATGATCTCACGAGCCAAGCCTAAAGCCAAAGCGCCATCGGTTCCAGATTTAATCTGAAACAAAGAGTTTGCCCGTTCGCTTGATGGTGTTCTTCGTGGATCGATTACCACCAATTTGGCTCCTTTCTCTTGTGCTTTCTCTAAAGGAATCATCTCCTGAATGTTTGTTTCAGCAGGATTTTTCCCCCACAACACAATGAGTTTTGCATGCTCTAAATCCCAAGGAGCATTGTGTTTGTTTGCACCTAAGGTCAATCGAGTTGCTTCCAAACCAGCAGGCCAACACAAGTTGCCATAAGTTGTTGTTGCTCCGCCAAAAAGCTTCCAGAAATTTGTACTCACTCCATTAATCAAGCCCGACATGCCACTGGCTGCAAAATACAAAACCGAATGTGGACCAAAACTTTCTTTGCAATGGTTCAGCTTTTCAACAATGGTATCCAAAGCCTCATCCCAGCTAATGCGCACATATTTTCCATCGACAATTCGCTTTTGCGGATATAAAATTCGATCCTTTGAATTGGCACGTTCCACATAAGCCAAACCTTTTATGCAAGGACCTTCCGGAGTTGCCAGATTTTCAGGGTGTGGATCAATTCCAATTACCTTTTCATTTTCCACACGAACCTTAATGCTACAAGTGCTGTAGCAATTTCGAGGACAAGCTGATGAGAATTCTTTCATTGTTAGGAAACTAAATTTTTCGAAAAATTACTCAAAAAAATTAAAAGGGAGTAAATACACGAGTAAAATCGTGTACGCACTCCCTTCAATAAATTATTTATCCATTAAAATCATCAACCTCGGGTTGAAACCCGAGGCAAAGGATGAAAATAATGTTTTATTAAAAACATATCTCTTATCCCTAGCTAAAGCTGGTGATTATTTATGCTTCCACCATAACTTCTGCTTCGATAATTTCTGCTAAACGTGTTACTCCAGCAATTGCTTTTTCGTTGTTCACGTAAGAGAAATTCAAACGAATTGTATTTCTTCCACCACCATCGCAATAGAATACATTTCCCGTTACAAAAGCAACTTTCTTATCAATTGCTTTATGGAACAAATCCAAAGCATCCATGTGTTCTGGTAAGGTAATGAATAGGAACATTCCTCCTTCAGGACGAGTCCATTTCACACAATCTGGCATGCGTTTCTCCAATTCTGCCAACATCACATCACGACGCTGATGATACAAATCAATCGTCTTTTGCAAGTTAGTTTCGAACACCCCTGAATTCATGTAACGAACAGCAATTTTTTGCACGAACGTTGGTGTACACAAGTCAGCAGACTGCTTCGCAACAACGATCTTTTCATTGACATCTTTTGGTCCTAAGATCCAACCAATGCGAAATCCTGGTGCAAAAATCTTCGAGAAAGTTCCCAAAGTCATCACATGATTATCATTATCCAAATCATACATCATTCGTTGAGGCTCGCCATCGAATCGCACTTCACGATAAGGACAATCTTCAACGATCAACACATCAAATTTGTGCGCCAATGCGATAATCTCCAAACGACGAGATTCAGGCATGGTAATCCCTGTTGGGTTTTGAAAATCAGGAATAACATAAATGAACTTTGGCTTGATTCCTTGCTCTTGTAATGCAAGCAATTTTGCTTCTAAAAGCTCAGCACTCATTCCTTGCTCATCCATTGGAACACCTTCCATTTTAGCTCCATAAGCCTGAAAAGCACTAATTCCACCTAAGTAGGATGGCAAACCGCAAATCACAACATCATCTTGGTTCACAAAAACTTTTCCTACCAAGTCAAGCCCTTGCTGCGATCCTGTTGTTACAATCATATTATCCAAAGAACATTCTATGCCTTCATCTTGGTACTTTTTAACAAGCAGTTCTCTAAGCTCAGTAACACCTTCGGTTGCATCGTATTGTAAAACGGCTGCACCTTCTTCGCGCAACATATCCGACACAATGCTATCCAATGCATCTACCGGAAAAGATTCTGGAGCTGGCAAACCTCCTGCAAATGAAATAATCTCAGGATTTTGAGTCAATTTCAGGATTTCACGAATTGCTGATCGCTTATTGTTATTGCTGATTTGGGAAAAAGTTCCTTTTAAATCGCTGATCATGATTGTTTATTTTTTTATTGAGACGCAATGCATTGCGTCTTTACTGTTTTATATTGTTATTGTTGGGGCGTATTGCAATACGCCATTACCGTTACAGCCAATTTTTGCGCATACGAGACCACTTCTTATCGCGGTTTTCCATTACGCACTTAATATCGGCATCGCCCATATGCTTGAATCGACCTTGCTTCTTCAAATAAGACTCAACCGATTTAAATTCTTTAGGGTTACGATTCAATTTGTACTCGCCATCTTCATATTCTGCAAGGAAAATAAGACCACAGTCTACTGCATCTTTTGCAATTTCCACAGATGTTTCGGTTGGTGTTCCCCATCCTGTTGGACAAGAGGCATACACATGAATAAAAGTTGCGCCTTTAATGTGCTTGGCTTTGTTCACTTTATTCAAGAAATCTTGAGGATAACCAATACTTGCCGTTGCAGCATAAGCGATATCGTGAGCAGCAATAATCTCGAACAAATTCTTTTTGTGAGTTATTGTTCCTGGAAGATTCTCACCTGCAGGTGTTGTTGTTGTTTTGGTTCCATAAGGCGTTAATCCACTCTTCTGAATACCAGTATTCATATAAGCTTCGTTGTCGTAGCAGATGTACAAAACGTCATCGTTACGATCAATCATTCCTGATAAAGCCTGGAATCCGATATCAGCAGTTCCACCGTCGCCAGCGAATACTACAGTTTTAAAATCTTTCTGACCCAAAGCTTTGGCTCCAGCTGCAATTCCTGCTGCCATACTTGCCGATCCTGGGAAAGTTGTAATAATTGCATTGGTATTGAATGCCATTTGAGGAAATATAAATCCTACTGCCGACATACATCCTGCTGGTAGCGCTGTATAGGTGCGCTCGCCCAATACTTTAAGTGCCAATCGTACTGCAATACTTCCACCACATCCGGCGCAAGCTTTATGACCATAGAAAAATTCCTTCTCGGTCATGTTTTTGGCATTCACTTTTGGGATATCTACTAGATTAGTCATTGGTTTCTACGTTAAGGCTAAAAAATTCTACTTTTTCTTCACTCTTATTCTCAACTCCGCTAAATAGCTTGTTGAACATCTCTTCGATCTCATCTTTCGTGATATCACGTCCGCCTAATCCGCCAACAAAATTGCTCTTGTAAACGTACTTGTCGATTTTAGAAATTGCTGAGTTTACATTGGTGTAAACAGTTCCTTCGTATCCGAAAGAAATATCCTTATCAATCACACCGATTGCATTAACACGACGTGCTAAATCTTTCACTTCTGCTTCTGGGAAAGGACGCATGTAACGAATCTTCAACAAACCAACTTTTTTGCCTTCAGCGCGCATCTTATCAACCACTACACGAATGGTTCCACAAACACTACCCAAAGCAGTCAATACTACATCTGCATCTTCGCAACGGTATTCTTCCACCATTCCCTCGTACTTTCTTCCGAATGTATCAGCAAATTCCTGATCTACATCCTTAAGAACTTGTATCGAGTTGAACATGGCTTCGTTTTGCTGATATTTGAATTCTGTATTGTCATCTGGTTTAGAGCTAAAACCTAAGTTCTTTGGTTCTGCGAAAGACATTTTGTTTGGTGTTTCGAAAGCAGGAAGAAATTCATCTACCATTTTTTGCTCAGGAATATCGACCAACTCGTAAGTGTGAGTCAGAATAAAACCATCCAAGTTCACCATCATTGGTGTTAATACATCTTTATGCTCAGCAATTTTATATGCCTGAATAATCATGTCCAAAGCTTCCTGTGCATCTTCCACATAAACCTGAATCCATCCACAATCCAAAAGAGATAGTGAATCACGCTGATCGCCATAGATACTCCATGGTAAAGCCACCGAGCGATTTGCGTTCATCATCACAACTGGCCAGCGACCACCACTACAGTAATGCAGACCTTCGGCCATATACAATAAACCTTGTGAAGAAGATGCCGTAAATGTTCTGGCGCCAACTGCGCTTGCTCCCATTGTTGCTGAAATTGCAGAATGCTCAGACTCTACGTGCATGTATTCGCCATCCATTTCACCTGCTTCGCACATTTCTGATAGGCGTTCAACGGTTATGGTTTGCGGGGTGATTGGGTAAGCAGCTACTACATGGGGACGAGATAATCTCACGCCCTGAGCTACTGCCTCATCACCTGATATGAATATTTTATTTGATTTCATTGTTTTGTTTATTAGCCATTAGTTATAAAAACACCCCTCTGTCCTTTGGACATCTCCCCTTAAAAAGGGAGAAACTTGATTTCAATTTCTTTCCCTTTTAAGGGAAAGTGCCGACAGGCGAAAGGGTGAAAAAAACAGATAACTGTAAATTTTGGACACTATATTTCGCGTCCCTACTCTTTTACCATTTGAATTGCATCCTTTGGGCATTCGTGAGCACAAACTCCACAGCCTTTGCAATAATCCATGTCGAATTCAATTTTGCCGTTTTCTTTCATAATGGTGCCATCTGGACAAAGTAGATAGCAACGCAAACAGAAAACACAAGCATCGTGATCAACTACAGGACGAACTGATCTCCAGCCCGCATTGGTTTCTGGTAAGTAACCTGCCGAATATTGAGGGCCAGTTGGGTATTCATCTATATGTGTTGGGAATTTAAATTCCGTTTTCTTTGGACGATTCATTTCTCTTTAATTAAGAATTATCAATTAATAATTACCAATCCCTAACCTATAAGCCAGAATAATTGTTCATTAATTCAAATGCTTTCTCTACAATCTTAACATTTAACTCAGCCAACTTAGGTTTCATCTCAGTTCTGATACTTGCAATAGCCGCTTCTTTACTTACCAATCCAGATGCTGCAGCCAAAGCTCCATACATTGCTGTGTTAGTAATTGGACGACCCAAAATCTCCATCGCTAAAGATGAAGCATCAATACCCATTACTAGAAATCCTTTCAAAGCTTCTCTGTATTTCTCTACATTTTCGGTGTTGATAAGAATGGTAGCACCTGCTCTAATTCCTTTTTCGAATCCAGGAGTCACTAAAGTTTCATCCATTACAACAACATAGTCGCTATTCTGAACTTCGCTTCTATCGTGAATTTTTGTATCATCAATTTTAGTGAAAGCCAAAACTGGAGCTCCTCTTCTTTCTGGTCCGAAAGATGGAAATGCCAAAGCATGTTTACCTCCGTGAACACTTGCAGCAATACCTAGCAAACGAGAAGCGGTAAAACCACCTTGTCCTCCTCTTCCATGCCATCTAATTTCTTTCATCGTATTCTATTTTGTTTGTTGTTTTGTTATTTTGTTGAGGCGTATTGCAATACGCCTTTACTTAAAAGTCTTCCTCCTCTCAGGTAATCCCGAAAGCTTTCGGGAGCCGATAGGCGAAAGTGTGTTTTGAATCAAACTCTTTACGAGATCTTTTCACTTGTAAAAATACACTTAAGCCAATTTATTTACTAGTAAATTAATGAATTACAGAAAACTCATCTATCATATTGCCTTTATTGCAGAATTTATATCTTTACAAAAGCATAATTCAGCAATATCACTAGAAAAATATTCTTCCATGGAAAATTTAGATCGAACGGATCGTAAGATTTTGGAGTTATTACAACAAGATTGCCGTATCACAATCAAAGAGTTAGCAGAGAAGCTACATTTGAGCAATACGCCTGTTTACGAACGGGTAAAAAAACTGGAAAGAAGTGGAATTATTAAAAACTATGTGGCCGTTCTCGATCCTGAGAAAATCGATAGAAGCATGGTTGTTTTTATTTCTATTTTGCTCACCAAGCACACACGAGATGTAGTAGATTCTTTTCGCGAACAAGCGTTGGCCTTACCAGAGGTCATGGAGTTTTATTACACCTCGGGAAATTTTGATGCCATGCTAAAATTAATGGTGAAGGATATGAATGAATTTCAATTCTTCATTCAGGAAAAACTATCGAAATTCGAATACCTAACTCGATTCAACAGTACTTTTGTGATATCTTCTTCGGATAAGATTGGGTACGATTTGTAAAAAATAAGGATCCTCTAGCTAAAGCAAGAGGCAATGAATGGAATGCCATACTTTACTAAAATCCTCGGGTTGAAACCCAAGGTAAAGGATAAATCTATAACTAAATTGAATCAGATGTCCCCTGCTTTAGCTGAGGCATCCATTTTAAGAAATCCATATTTCTCAACCAATTCCTCTTGCTCAAATGATTTAAGTTGGTGATGAGACTCTTGGTTTTTGATGTAATTGCGAACTCGTTGTAGCGCTGATTCACTCACCGATACCGCATAATAATCGTTCTGCCACTCGAAATTATCTTTACACAGCTTATTTTTATTAATTTAAAAGGAAGATTCTCCTTTAATCATTTGCATAAGCTGACTTATGGTCTGATCTGACTGAAGCCTTACTAAACAATGACAATGATCGTGATATCCATTTATAAAATCGATATAAATACCTTTTTCTTCAGCATTTTCCTTGATGTGTTTCCAAACTTTTTTTCTTAGCAAACTTGATTTTAGAAATGGTTCCCGATATTTTGTACTCCATACAAAATGAATATACACTCTAGCATGTGGCATATGCGTGCTGTTTTGTTTTGAGAAAAAACTTACATCTTTTTATCGAACAAAACAATTATATTAATACCCTATGGATGGAAATTTAAAAACCTCGGGTTTTAACCCGAGGCAAAATCATAAATTGTTTTAATTGCCCCCTGCCTTAGCTGGGGGATTTAATAATTAAATTTTCTTCTTGAGATCTCCAGCGTAACTGATTAAACCGGCTTCATCACTGTTATCGTTTAGCCAAGGTTTAATTCCATCTGATTTCTCAATTTTATCTTTTTCTCGATCTAATTCGGCTTCGGAATAGGAATACATCATATCAGCAGCAATCACATGATCCATTTTTTGAATCTGCTTTAGCTTAGCGATCTCCTCACTAATTCCTTCTCCCTCTATTGTCACGATGATTTTTGTTTCATCGTGCAAATAATAATCACAAATCTCACTTTTCGTAAGCTCCGAAACCAAATTTTCCGAATGCTCTGGTAAAGTTCGAATCACTATACTTGATATGTTCATATTATCAATATTTATTAAATGTACAGACGCAAGGCATTGCGTCTCTATGGTTAATTGGCTACGCCTTCGGCAACATTATCTTTTAGATTTGATTCTTTGATACCGAATGTTTCACGAAACTCAACGGTGAATAAATTCTCAATATCGATAGTTACATCGGCTTGAGGAACGTGACATTGTGAACAACTAAAATAAGCATTATTTAGCTTTGTCATATCTTCAACAAACACTTCCTTATCTTCAGGATTCACATATTTTCCATCAACCAAAACCAATTGTGGTCGCCAAGACTGGAAGTGCGTTTTCGATATCTCACGAGCTCCAGACTCCTCAACCTTATCGGGCATGTGGCAGCTTAAACAGATATTATTATCCATTTTAATTGGGAAAAAGCCTGCTGTTGTATGGGGAATCATTGGAGGTGCATTTTCGAATGCGCGCTCAATAGTTATTCCTACTTCAGGTTTATCCTCATTAAAATTGGCCTTCATTTTAAAATTGGTTTCATCAGAATTTAGATCCGCATCGATAAAACCCAATTGATCTTCATCAATTTTGTTTTCTTTAGGCTGGTTACAAGCCACAATAAAAAACAGACTAATTAGGGCTAGGTATTTCATATTCTTTTGATTTTATTTTCATTTTAGTACATGGGTTCATCCATGCAGGGTTTTATTTTTTTAAATCAAATTTCATTGCAAACTTCAACGCATTATCATTACAAACTTCTATGCATCGTCCACAATTGGTACAAGCGCCTGAACGAATAAAATCGCTCTTTTTACCAACAATAGACAAAACTGGTTCTTCGATACAAACATCGTAGCATGCCATGCAATTGGTACAATTGTCTTTGTTGTGCTTCACCTTTATTACAGCCTGCTTGCCAACAAGGGAATAAAATCCGCCCAAGGGACAAATATGTCCGCACCAACCTGCTTTTAAAATAAACAGATCGACTAAAAAGATTACTATAACAATTGCCCATCCTGCTCCCGAACCAAAAACAACAGCTCTATGAAGCATTGAAATTGGACTAATAATTTCAAAAGCTGCCAAACCAAATATTGCTGATACAATCAGGCTTAAAACCAAAATATAGTATCTCAAATTTCTGGAAACAGCAAATTTTACTTCCGTTTCAATTTTAAATATCCTGCGAAGGCGAAAGGCCAAATCAGTAATGATATTCATTGGACAAATCCAAGAGCAAAACATTCTACCACCTATTAAAACATAGATGAGTAAGATTAGTAAAGCACCTATTAAAACAGAACTCGAAGCCAAAAAACCAGATGCTAATATTTGCAATACAGCATAAGGATCACTTAAATGCAAAGAGTCAACAATGATGGCAGAACTGTAATTGCCTCGAAGCAATTCCCATCCAAAATAATTTCCTCCAATAAAAAGAAGCAATATGGATAGCTGAATGATTCGCCTTAGAATTAAAAACTTATATTTTTTCATTCATTTTTCAGTTAACAGTGAACAGCAAACAATGAACAGTAATTGGTTATCATCATTAACCATTAATCACCATACATTAATCATTAATTAGATCATCATCATTTAAATAATCAATCGCGGATTCAATATCCTTATCATCATCTGTAGCTTTCACTTTCTCATTAATTCGCTTCTCGTCACCTTTCTCCCAACTTTTAATGTAATGGTCGCCCACTTCACCAGTTGATTTATCAATAGGCAAAACAAAAATTGCAGCTTTCTCTGCAATACAAGATTGCTCGCAAACACCACAACCTGTGCAGACATCGGAATGAACAATTGGCAATAATTTTGCGTGCATGCCTGTTCGTTCGTTCACTTCATAATCTAAGGTAATGGCTTTACCCACTAATGGACAAGCACGATAACAAGCCTCACATCGGATTCCCCAATAAGCAAGGCAAGATTCCTTATGAATGACAGCCAATCCCATTTTTGAATTGTTGATATCAGCTGGTTTTTCCTCATCTGACAAAAGCTTTAAATCCAAAGCTCCCGAAGGACAGGAATCCGTACAAGGCATATCAGTACACAAATAACAAGGTATTTTCCTCGGCTCAAAATAAGGTGTACCATTGGCAATACCATCACCTGGCTCAGCCAATTTTAATGTATCGTAAGGACAAGCCTCAACACATTGACCACATTTTATGCAAGCTTTCAGAAAATTTTTCTCTTTCAAGGCGCCTGGAGGTCGAAGCACATAATCGGCCTTGGTGTTTGCTTGTACGGCTTTTCCCCATATCAAACCACCAGTGCCCATAAAAACAGCACCTTCAAACATTCTTTGAATTACTTTTCTTCTTGTCGCCATAGCTTTTTCTTTCATAGATATGAGATAATAGAAGTGAGATAAGAGATTTAATTAGTATCTCACCTCTCATATCAGTGTTATGCTTTGGTTATTTTAACTGCACACTTTTTAAAGTCTGTCTCTTTCGACATTGGACAAGTTGCATCCAAACAAAGTTTGTTGATGAATACTTTCTCGTCGAACCATGGCACGTATATTAAGCCTCTTGGCACACGATTCCTTCCTCGTGTTTCGATATGGGCTTTTACACGACCACGTCTTGATTCAATCCAAACCAATTCGCCTTCAACCAAGCCTTGCGCTGCCGCATCTTTCGGATGAATGTAGCATAAAGCCTCTGGTACTGCACGATACAATTCAGGCACACGCATTGTCATGGTTCCCGAATGCCAGTGTTCTAACACACGACCAGTACACATCCAATATGGATATTCCTTATTTGGAACCTCTGGTGCTTCCATGTATGGACGGAAGAAGATTTTTGCCTTGTTCGCTAAATTAACTTTAGGCTTAGACATATCTGGTTTCGAAATAGATCCCTGAGGCATATTCTTCAATGCTTTTCCGTAGAATGCAAAAGGTCCAACATTGGCTTTCTTGGCATACACATCGTATTCAGAATTGAATCGCCATAGCGTTTCTTTTCCATCTACAACTGGCCACTTTAAACCGCGGCACTTGTGATAAGTATCAAAATCAGCCAAATCGTGTCCATTACCAATACCAAACTTACGATACTCTTCCCAAATGTATTTGTGCATAAAGAATCCGTAGCCTTTAAATGGTTTACCATCAGATCCTATAACATTACGCTTATCGCCACCAGATTCGGTATTGATTTTACCTTCTCCGATTGGATCAGGCCAAGCATATTTCTTCGCATCCTCGTTAGCAAATAGTACATCGTAAAGCGTATCATCAGGAGAGTAACCCATCGCCTTTGCTCCTTCCAAAACATCAGGAAGTCCATCCTTAAGTCCAGGTACTTTTTGAGCTCCCCAAACTTCGCTTAACTTAAATCGCTTGGCCAATTCAACAAATTGCCAAACATCAGGCATTGCATCTCCAACAGGAGTAACCTGCTGTTTCCAATGCTGCGTCCTGCGTTCTGCATTACCATAAGCTCCCCACTTCTCGTAAATCATTGCCGAAGGCAGTATCAAATCGGAAACTTTAGCTGAAATACCTGGATATCCGTCTGAACAAACTATGAAATTATCCATGGTACGCGCAGCCTTAATCCAGTGATTGGCATTCGCCGAATTCTGGTAAGGATTACAAACATTAATCCATGCAAATTTTATCTTACCATCCTCTATATCGCGATGGATTTTCATTAAGTGACTACCTGGCTTAGGATTTATTGTTCCCGCAGGCACCTTCCAAAATTTTTCTGAAATTGCACGATGTTTTGGATTGGCAACTACCATATCCGATGGCAATCGATGGGAGAAAGTTCCTACCTCTCGAGCAGTACCACAAGCGGATGGCTGTCCAGTTAAACTGAAAGCTCCATCACCTGGCTTAGACTGCTTTCCTAAAAGTAGGTGCACCATATAAGCTTGTTCATTTACCCATGAACCTCTTGTATGCTGATTGAAACCCATAGTCCAGTAAGAACAAACTTTACGGCCTTTTTCAACATATAAATCAGCCATAGCTTTCAACTTCTTCTTGAAATCTTCTATTGACTCTTCAGGATCACCTTTTGCAACTTGAGCAACATAGTCAAGATCGTAAGGCTTTAATGCTTTCTTAAATTCTTCGTACTGAATGATCCAATGATTCACTGCCTTATCGCGGTGTTTCATTTCCATGATATCACCTTCTTTATAACCTAGGTAAGCCAATGCTTTTCCTTCATCCGCATTTAGTTTTTTAGCTACCTCATGCTTAACGGTTTCTTTTTCCTTGTCGGAAAATTTTGGATGATCTGGTGTACGCATTCCGTATCCGATATCAACAAAACCTGTTGCGAACACAGTATATTTTTTCACGAAATCCCAATCAATAGCCTCTGGTTGATTGTAAACAATCTCGTGCGCTATGTAATTCCAAATTGCCAAATCGGTATTTGGTTTGAAAATAATTTCAATATCAGCTAAATCGGAAGTACGGTTGGTATAAGTTGATAAATTGATAACCTTGGTTCTTTCCGGATGACTTAGTTTGTTCTCGGTAATTCTCGACCAAAGAATTGGATGCATTTCGGCCATATTGGCTCCCCATGTAACAATCGTATCGGTCAATTCCATATCGTCGTAGTTTCCTGCTGGCTCATCAATACCAAAAGCCTGAATAAAAGCAACTACCGCCGATGCCATACAATGACGCGCATTTGGATCGATATTATGAGAACGGAAACCGGCCTTCATCAATTTTGATGCTGCATATCCTTCCATGATGGTATACTGACCAGAACTAAAGATACCAATACCTGTTGGCCCTAATTCTTTCATGGTCGTCTTCATTTGCTTCTCCATTTCGTCGAAAGCACGCTCCCAGGAAACGGTCTTGAATTTTCCTTGTTTACTGAAATTTCCATTTTCATCGACACGAAGCAATGGTTTTTTCAGACGGTCGGCACCGTACATTATTTTGGCATTAAAATAGCCTTTAATACAATTCAATCCACGGTTTACAGGCGCCAATGGATCTCCTTTTACAGCAAGTATTTTATCATCTTTGGTGGCAATCATGATACCACAACCGGTACCACAAAATCGACAAACGGCCTTGTCCCACGACCAACCTTTTTCGGCTTCGCGAGCTTCTGCTTTAAGAGTCGCTGGGATGGAAACACCAACAGCAGTAGCAGCTGCTATGGCTGCCGAACTCTTTAAAAAATCACGCCTTGCTAGTTTCATATATTTTAAGATATTAAGTTCAAAGTATAAAGGTTAAAGTAAAAAGGACTTCTCTACACATCCTCTTTATTGGCTTTGTTGATTCCTCGCAAGCCAATTACAATAAAAAATAAGACTATCCATACACCAAATACGGTAATGAAGAAACTTACCTTCAACCAAACAGGAGCCATTTTATCGGTACTCCAAATGTGACGTCCTTCAATGGCCGATTTTCGAATGGTAGGTTCTACCATTGTCATTTTCGATTCCATTTTAGCTCTTGCAAAACCTTTGGTTGCCTTAACCATGATGTTCAGTTTTCCTTCCTCATCGCCAGGCATGGTTGGATCGACATCCAAATAAGCAATTCCCAATTCGTTAGTTTGTGTTTTTCCCAAGAGAAACTTACCAAACGTACCCATTACATAAGCCGCAACACCAACTTCTGTTTGTGCTTCCTCTTTAGCGAACACCTTTACTACCAGCTTATCAATATTATCGTCGAAGCTTAGTTTCATACTGTATTCTGGAATTTCAACACCTTCCATATTTGGCAATTCTTGCTTGTAATCCTTGTTAAAACTTCGAATGTAAGCAATCATGTTCCACAATTCGTCATCAGCGAAAGCTTCTTCGAATTTAGGCATGGTACCACGTCCCATTTTAATTTTATGGAACAAAGCACCATCAGTTTGCAATTGGAACTGATCTGATGCTGGATCACCAGGAGGCGGAGCCATAGGCGTAAAATCATCCTGACCAGGCGTACCATGACAAGATGTACAAGAGTTTTCATAAGAGATTCTTCCTTCCAAAACCATATCATCATCGAAAAGAAAAGGACTCAAATTTTCGTTTTCTTTGGCAGGAACTTGCCAATCGCTTTGTGCATTCACATTTGCCACAGCCAAAAAGCAAAGGCAGAACAGAATGATCAATCTATATCGTTTCATATTCTTCATTGTGCTATTTGTTATTGTGGTTAATATCTTCTTTAACTTCCCAAATAGGTATAATTGGGAATAACTTTGCCAAAACAGTCATAATAAGCAGTACCAAAATAAAAGAAGCTACAGTTATGGCTATTTCTGGAACCGTTGGCGAATAAGTTGTCCAATGTTCAGGTTCGTTTTGGATTGGAAAGTAAGGAGCCAACTGAGTGGGAACTACAATTAGAACTCTCTTAAACCAGGCTCCTGCTAAAACAACAATCGAAATGATGGTTAGCGGCAATGGCTTTCTCATTGGTTTGAATAAAATCAGTAGGAAAGGGATTACCAATCCACCCAATTGTACCAACCAGAACATTAAAGATTCATGTCCATATAGCATTTCGTGAACGTGCTTGGCATCGGCAGTATTTGCCTTGTATCCGGGCACGATAATTTCATTGATATTGAAATACACATAAACCAAGGCAACCAAAACCAATAATTTCCCCATGCGATCGAAATGATCGGTAGTGATGTAATCTTTCAGTTGGTAGCTTTTTTGGAAGAAGTACATGGCAATAATTACCGCCGCACAACCTGCTACAAAAGCTCCTGATACGAAGTAAGGTCCAAATATTGGAGAATCCCATCCAGAACGAAGTGTCATAGCAAACAACCAAGAAGTTACGGTGTGAATGGATAAGGCAATTGGGATAATCAGAACTAATAAAATACGTGTATAATTGTGCATGATCTTGAATTGCTTTGCTTTTCCGCTCCAACCCAAGGCCAATACTTTATACATTTTTTGTTGCCACTTTGGTACATTTTTCAGCTTATCGCGACAAAGAGCAATATCTGGTAACATAGGTATGTAAAGCAACAATACACTTATGGCCACATAGGTAACAACTACAGCGATATCCCAAACAATTGGCGATTGTACCCTACCGTGCATAAATACATTTAGCAAACGATCGGGACGACCCATATCGGTAATAATGATTAAACCTGCCACCATGGCAAAGGCTACCGCAACCAACTCGGCAATTCGTGCCAATGGTTTTACCCACTTTACATTCATGAGGCCAAGCACCGATGATATGAGCATACCAATTAAAGAGGTAGCTACAAAAAATACAAAATTGGAAATATAGATTCCCCACGATACATAGTCGTGAAGCCCCGTTACGCCCAATCCGTTTTGCAATTGCTGATAATAATAGTACAAACAAATAATAAGTGAGACAGAAAGAAATGAAAGCCATAGCTTAGATTTACCTCCCCAGTTCACATTTTTTAAAAGATCCTGATCGATTTGCTCTTCGTTCAGTTCTTTTGTTATCGTTTCATTCATATGATTAAGTTCCAAGTAAAAAGGTTAAAGGAAAAAGTAATCAATACAGCTTTTGTAAATCTTTAACTGTAATTGATAATTTGTAATTACTTCCCGACAGCTATCGGAATGGTAATTATTACCCTTCGCTTTCGCGTGGAGGCAAGTAGTAAACGCTAGGTTTGGTTCCCAGTTCAGGCATTAGGGTATAAGCTGCATTATCATCTAATAAGGCGCTTAAGCGAACTGTTTTCTTTGTAGTACCATTGGTAACCAAATCTTCGTTTTGATCACCAAAATAGTACACCCCATTAGGGCAAGCCGATACACAATAAGGCAATTTGCCAACTCGTAATCGATCGGCAGAAAAAGCGCATTTGGTAACGGTTCCCTTCTTTTGAGGTACGTTTAGCTCCATATCGTAGGTAACTTCGGCAAACTGATCTGAATTTTTAGGTTCGGTCCAGTTAAAGGTACGTGCCGAGTAAGGACATGCTGCAACACAGAAACGACATCCGATGCAACGCTCGTTATCGATCAGTACAATTCCATCTTGACGCTTAAAAGTTGCATCTACTGGGCAAACCGACACACATGGTGGGTTATCGCAATGCTGGCAAGTTTTTGGCATGTAATAAGAGCTGTTGCGAACTGGGTCGTCCATCTCTAATACATTAATGTGGTGCATTTCGGGTTTTAACTGGTGTGCAGATTGGCATGCTTTCATACACTTGCGAGCATTTTTGCATTTTGCCAAATCAACTACCATTACAAATTTCTTTCCAGGAATTCCTTCTCTCCCTCTGTCTTGCAGATAGCTTAGATCTTGAATTTTGTCGCCTTCTTTTAGGTCGGCAACATCAACTTCTACCAGTTTGTTGTCGGCAGTAAGCACTT
The DNA here is from genome assembly GCA_016342745.1 of Labilibaculum sp. GTDB lineage: Bacteria > Bacteroidota > Bacteroidia > Bacteroidales > Marinifilaceae > Paralabilibaculum > Paralabilibaculum antarcticum. The sequence goes on along the minus strand of JAEINT010000001.1, from coordinate 72,123 downwards.
TTACCTTGTTACCGCTGGCTTTTTTGGATTCGGTACAACCTTGCAATAGCAAAGCCGAACCTGCAACGGCACTCGCTCCTGCCATGCCCAATTTTTGCAGGAAACTCCTTCTCGATTTGTCGGTTTTATTAGCTTGGTTCATCTGTTAATTAGTTTTTATGGATTTTACCAGATGTTCCCTGAATTCAATTACTTGCACAGGGAATTTCATAGATTATTGTTTCATTCACAGTCTTGACTGCTGAATAAATATATGAAATATAAGCACTTATAGCCAGCGTTATGTTTATTATCCAGATATCTAGATCCATCAAGATAAAAGACAAAAAGCTCTGAATACCCACTAATCACAAACGTTTTCACAATAATAAGATAAACAGATAAGATGATCGTTTTATACAGTTTATATTTAGAATAAATTCAGATAATTATTTTTTCCTAAAAGCACATCACTTTGATGTACAAATTAAATAATCACTTCATTTTTCAATTGTTTTGTGATCATATTTGCCGCATTAATAGTAACTTATATGCAAATAACTCTTCCAAAAATGTATAAGATCATAAGCATAGTAATTATTTGTTTGGTTTCCTTATCTGGCTTCACCCAAGAACTGGATGTGAAAAAATGGGTACAAGAGGCTGATGAAAAAATGAGAGGCACGTCGAGCAAAAGCAATTTCAGCATGACTATTGAACGCCCAGGTTGGTCACGCACGGTTAAAATGAAAAGCTGGACCATCGGGAACAAATTCTCATTAATGTACATCACCTCTCCTGCCAAAGAAAAAGGGCAAGTTTTTTTGAAACGTGCTAATGAAATGTGGAACTGGATTCCAAGTATTGAGCGTATGGTAAAAATTCCTCCTTCAATGATGATGCAATCCTGGATGGGCTCAGATTTCACAAACGATGATTTGGTAAAGGAATCATCATTGGCAAAAGACTACACTCACAAGCTTGCTGGAGAAGAAAAAATACAAGGATATGAATGCTATAAAATTGAATTAATTCCTAACGAAGAAGCTCCCGTAGTCTGGGGTAAAATTTACATGTGGATCAGTAAAAAAGAAAAGCATTGGCTTAGAGCAGAATATTTCGACGAAGATAATTACCTGGTGAAATATGAAGTCTTGTCGGATATTAAAATGGTGGATGACAGAATGATGCCCACGCGACTGGAAATGATTCCTGCCGATGAGGAAAATAAAAAAACCATACTCATTTATGGTGACACCCAGTTTAATATTTCAATTAAAGAATCCTTTTTCTCGATTCAGAACATGAAAAGAGTACGATAAGGAACAAAATGAATCTTGCAATTTAGAATAACAACCGAAACGCCTAAAGATATGCTTACAAACCTAAAATTGGCCTGGCGTAATTTGTGGAGAAACAAACGACGAACATTCATAACGGTCGCCTCGATCTTTTTTGGAGTTGTTTTTTCCGCATACATGACTTCGATGCAGGAAGGTTCCTATACCAAAATGGTTGATATTGTGGTGAAGTTCTACTCAGGATACATGCAAGTGCATCACGAGGACTACTGGGAAAACAAAAGCCTTAACACCACCTTCGAATACAGTCAGGAATTAGTAGACGAACTACTTGCTAATAAGGATGTAGAATTTGTTTTTCCAAGGCTAGAGTCCTTTGGTTTGGCCTCATCAAAAGAACTAACAAAAGGTGCCATGATATTCGGCATTGACCCTTTAGGTGAAAATCAACTCACCAAAATTGCCGATAAAGTAAGGAAAGGGAAATATTTGGAAGCCAATGACAATGGTGTTTTACTCGGCGATGGATTGGCAAACTATTTACATCTTGGAATTAATGACACTTTAGTGATGATTAGTCAAGGATACCACGGCGTTAGTGCTGCTGAAAAATTTCCCGTTCGCGGAATTATTAAACATGTATCACCTGAGTTAAACAAAACCATTGTTTACATGAGTCTTTCGAAATGTCAGGATTTTTTTAGTGCTGAAAATCGCCTAAGCTCATTAGTGATAAATGTGGCCGACAATGAAGTAATGAGAAGAACTTTTCGTGATCTGAAAAAGAAAATGAAAGCTCCCTACTCTATTATGAGTTGGGAGGAAATGCAACCAGAAGTAGTACAGCAAATAGAAGGTGACCGCGCTGGCGGTGTAATTATGAAAGCAATTCTCTATATCGTAATTGCCTTTGGTATTTTGGGAACGATTATGATGATGATAATGGAACGACGCAGAGAATTTGGCGTGATGGTAGCCATTGGCATGAGCAAGGGAAAACTTGCCAGTGTGATATTCTTTGAAACTTTATTTATTGGTTTGTTAGGCATTCTTTCAGGTTTGATAGTCAGCTATCCTCTGCTGCATTTACAAAGTGCTAACCCCATTCCGCTAACTGGCCAGGCTGCACAAATGATGGAAGAATTTGGTTTTGAACCTTACATGTTTTTCTCTGTTGACTGGACCGTATTTAGCCAACAGGCCATTAGTGTGTCGATTATCATACTGATTATTGCTATTTATCCTGTAATATCAGTATTGAGATTAAAAGAAATCAATGCTTTAAAGGCTTAATCTGGAGTGCAAAAAAGTAGATAAACGAAAGAATAAAATCCAATAACAAGAAACAATTAACGAAGAGTAACGAATCAAAAAGTTAGCAAAAAATATGATCAAATCGATAGCATGGAGAAATATTTGGCGCAGCCCGCTTCGTTCGGGAATTATTATTGCTGCGATAAGCGTAGGCATGTCGGCAGGTGTTTTCACCGCAACATTCACGAAAGGATGGATGAATCAGCGTTTGGAAGCTGGTGTAGAAACCGAAGCTTCGCATATGCGTATTCAGCAACCAAAATTCAATGAGAATTACGACTTAAAAGAGTCAATTCCAAACAGTAGGTCTTTAGTGAATGAGATTACTAAATTGGACCATATTGACGGCATTAGCCCAAGAATCGTAATTCAATCGATGATTGCATCGGCCGAAACAGGAACAGGAGTTAGAATAATTGGTGTTGATCCGGAAAAGGAAAAAACCGTTACCAATTTACACACTAAACTATCGGAAGGAAAATATTTCGAGGGAATGAAAAGAAATCCGATCGTAATTGGAGCCAAGCTTGCAAAAAAACTTAAAGTGAAAATGCGCTCAAAAGTAGTAATCACCGTTCATGATGCATCGGGAAATATTACTGGAGGTGCTTTTAGAGTATGTGGAATTTTCGACATAAGCAGTGGAATTTTTGAAGAGATGAACGTATTTGTGCGCAAAAGTGATTTGGCTCGTTTACTCGGTCTAGATAAAAACACCTCTCACGAAATTGTCATTCATTTGGATGATACTGAACAAATAGATCAATATGCAGCCATGCTGAAAGAGCAACATCAAGACCTTTTGGTACAAAGTTGGAAGGAAGCTATGCCAGAGTTGGGATATCTCAACGAAATTGGCAATCTGTATACCTATATTTTCGTTATTATTATTCTATTGGCACTGGGTTTCGGAATTGTAAACACCATGTTAATGGTTATCCTCGAAAGAGTAAAAGAATTGGGTATGCTTATGGCTGTAGGAATGAGCAAGGCAAGAATCTTTGGTATGCTTATGCTGGAAACCGTTCTCTTAACTTTTACAGGTGGATTTACCGGCATTCTGATTGGCTTGGGTGCCACCTATGCTACAATGAAAAATGGAATTAACCTTTCGGGTTATAATGCTGGTTTTGAAGACATGGGCTACAGTTCACATATTTATCCTGTGGTAGAATTTGAAACCATATATGTAATTGCCATTCTGGTAATTATTACAGGAATTCTCGCATCGATTTATCCAGCAAAAAAAGCTTTAAAATACAATCCAGCTGATGCGATAAGAACAGAGTAAAAAGTCAAGAAACTAGTACACATAGCAAACGAGCAAGAAAATGAACATCATCGAAATCACAAACCTGCATAAAATATACAAAGATTCGGAAGTAAATGTACATGCAGTAAACGACGTTAGTCTTACTTTTAAAGAAGGTGAATTTGCTGCAATTGTTGGCCCTTCAGGCTCTGGAAAATCAACACTTCTAAATATTCTTGGAGGGTTAGATGTGCCTACCAATGGAAAAATCCTAATCGACAAAACCGATTTGAGCCAACTAAAATCATCGGACCTGATTAAATTTAGAATGCAAAATATTGGTTTTGTTTTCCAGGCTTACAACTTAATCCCCGTTTTAACAGCAAAAGAGAATGTAGAGTTTATTATGCAATTGCAGAATCGTTCGAAGCAGGAACGCGAAAAAAGAACAATGGACTTACTTAAAGAAGTAGGATTGGAAGGCAGAGAGAACAGCCGTCCGGCCAAATTATCAGGAGGACAGCAACAGCGAGTTGCTGTTGCCCGCGCATTAGCCTCCAAACCAAAATTTGTTTTGGCCGATGAACCAACAGCAAATCTCGATACGAAATCGACAGAAAACCTGTTGGATATTATGGAAGAACTGAACCAAAAAGAGAACATTACATTTATATTCTCGACTCACGATCAGCGCGTTGTGAAAAAGGCGCATAGAGTAATCACGCTGGAAGATGGTAAAATCATAAGCGATGTTCGCAAATCAATCTAATAAAATGAAATTTAAATCGCTGTTTATATTATTCCTCATTCCTTTCTTTTCTTTCTCGCAAGATCAGAAACTTACACTTGATGGTTATCTAAAGGATCTCCACATGTACTATCACCCAGAACAACTATCAGTAGGACCAGAATTACACGATTTCAATATCAACACCATCCATAATCGTCTTAACTTAAACTGGTTTGCCAACGATAAAATGACTTTTACACTGGGCATGCGCAACCGTTTCATTTCTGGAAATGCAGTGAGCGATATCCCCAATTACAAATCATCGGTGGATTTTGACAATGGCTTTTTAGATTTATCGTGGATTACGACCGAGGGAAACAATTCTTTTCTGCATTCGATATTTGACAGGGCCTACATCGATTATTCTACCGGCAATTGGCAAATAAGATTGGGCAGACAGAGAATCAACTGGGGCATTAATCTAGTTTGGAATCCTAATGATGTTTTTAATAGTTTTTCCTATTTCGATTTTGATTATGAAGAACGTCCAGGCAGCGATGCAATTAACATCCGACACTATATCGGGGCAACCTCATCGGTCGAAATTGTTTACAAAATAGCTAAGAGCACCAACGAAATGGCCCTTGCTGCTATGTATCGTTTCTCTTATAATAATTACGATTACCAATTTATTTCGGGCTGGGTTGGTGATGATTACATGATTGGTGGCGGATATACCGGAAGTATTAAAGGAGGAGGATTTAGAGGAGAAATCACCCATTTCTTCCCTCGCACAAATCAAACTAATTCACAAGAATCAACTGTCGCCTCAATCTCCTACGACTATACTTTAAAAAATAATTTATACCTATCGATAGAAGGATTATACAACAGCAAGGGAACAACGGGAGATGCCGGTGGGTCGAACCTTTTACTCACTCAAAATTTATCAGCAAAACAGCTATCATTGGCAAAATACTCCTTGTTTGCTCAAGCATCTATCCCAATAAATCCACTTTTTAATGCAGGCATAGCTGCTATTCTAAATCCTTCCGATAACTCTTGGTATTTAAGCCCTTCTTGCAGGTATTCCATTCATGAGAATATCGAATTAATGATCACCACACAACTATTTTTTGGAAAAGAAAGAACAGAGTTTGGCGACATTGGTCAATTGGCCTTCGCCAGAATCCGATGGAGTTTTTGAATCTTTATGACCAGAATACAAAAAAGCCTCGCCATTTGAGAGGCTTTGTAAATAATAGAATATATTTTATAAGCTAAAGGATGTATTATCTAGAATTTAATGATATTAAATTTTTGCCAATAGCATCTATTTAAGCTTAACAACAGGCTGCCTAATTAATGTTTTTAAATTTTCGGGTGCAGTTCGTCGAGGGTCATTTAGGTAGATCTCTCGATGCTTACCACTTATTTCGTATCCACTTTCGTGGATATGGGCATGCAGTTTTTCGATTGTTGGTCCCTCATCGGCATAAGGTCCAATGTGCATAATTTGTGCTGATAATCCATCGCAAAAATCGACCAATTCAATTTGCTTCAAAAATGGCAGGTTTTTCTTTTTGCCGACCTCTTCAATAGAAGCTGCGACTATTTCTTTGGTGATAAAATTGGGTTGCATAATCATGGCCGACCATTCCCATTCATTCATTCGATTTTTCGAAAACTGGGTCATGTCATCCATCCACCACAAACTTTCCAATGGCATTACCCCATAATCTACTTCTCGAGCTGTTCTCATCGAAAAATTAATATGGTCGGCTAAAGGGAAAAGAGCTTCAAGGGCATTTTTGTATCCATCTGAGCAAGGACCACCATTTCCGCTGCACATTAGGTATTTAAATTCTGGAACTTCTATAATGGATATATTGCCTTTGCGTTCCGAATAGAAAGTTTTGTATTTCTTCTTTAAATCTACTTTTCTCAATTCACTCATTGCTTCTCCTCCATCTATTATTACATCTTTTTTAACTACTACTATGTTCAAGTTAAAAAATGTAGAGGAATGTTTTAGTAAGATTTTGCAATATTTCTGAAGGAAGCTCTTATATAGAAAGAAAAACACTTGATTTAAGGAGGCGTTTATTTTTTTGAAAAACTGTTCAAGATAGATTATCTATTTACTATTTACAAGTGTCAAATGTGCCAACTCACAATAAATTAAATTTTCATAATATTTGCTTATGGTTTAATAATCTTTTTGTAGATTCGCATCAACTTATTTAATTAAATATTTATTACTGGCTCTAATAAAGCGCAACAAATCAATATTTTTAGAGTAAGGAAAAGCTAAATTTAGATTATACTTAGCGAAAGAGACAAAGTGGCAACTGGTATTTCTTGCTGGTTAAAACAAAAATGAAAATTCTCTATCCTATTTGGATATGGTTATGAAATAAACTTGTTGGCTATCCCTCGTGCTGTAATGGCTCGGGGGGTCTTTTTTTAATGGATCGTTTTTTGGACACGTCATGGTGTGTCCCTACGTATATTCTGATTTTAGAATAGACATCACCAACTTGTCATGGTATTGGCCATTTCGAAACGCCGCCTCTCGAAACCTTCCTTCCAAAACAAATCCTGCTCGTTCGTATGCTTTTACGCCTCCTTTATTGGGAACCGAAACCGTGAGCATAATTCGATTCAAATTCAATTCTTCAAAACCTATTTTAACAATTTGCTTGGTTACTTCGGTTCCTACACCTTTTCCCCAATAGTCTTTGTCGCCAATAAATATGAAGTATTCTCCCGATTTATTGGTGGTAGAAATTCCACAAATACCAGCATAACCAACAAAAACATCATCGACAAAAATGCCATGATTGCTATTCTTTTTGTTATTGATCGTATTTATAAACCAATCCTCAATCTGTTGATCGGTTTTCATCTTCTGAAAAATGGATAAAGAATAAAAAATGGCTTCCTCATCTCGGATCCAATTGTAAAAAGAAGGTAAATTTTCTATTGTTAAAGGGCGAAGTGTTATCATGAATTTTATTTACAAAAAGTACAGACAAGCAATAATCAACACAAGAAATATTGATAATGAAATAAGAAGAATACGTTTTTGATCCATTTCCGCTTTTATACGAATATCTTCTTTTATCGATTTAAGTTTTTCTTCAGAGACTTCTTTGAATTGCATCTCGTTTCTTTCAATAAAGCCTAAATCAACATTATCTCTAAACTTTGCATTTTTAGAGTTCAATTGACTTCGATTCTGCTTGATGCAATTCTTCATGTGCCCTACAAAGCCTGTCATATTAATCTATTTTATAAAAACGAAAGTTAATTAAAAACTCCCTTCTGCAGAACAAAAGGGAGGTGTAATTTATCTTAAGATTTACTTAGTTATTACAACAAGTTTAGAAAAACAATACCCAAACATATGCTAAAACAAATACTATAGTCACAACAATCGTAATTAGGAAGATTCTTCTTTTTTCTAATTTGGCCTTGTAGCGAATCTTGTTCTTAATACTTTTTAATTCCGGCTCAGAGACTTTTTTAAAACGTAGAAATGTTCTTCTTTTCTCTCTGATTTCAATATTATCGCGGAAACCTGCTTTATTAGAAGTTAAACCTTCTTTATTTCCTCTAATTCTTCGAATCATATCGAAAACATGACCTGCTGATGACATCTGAAGTGGTTTATATCGTTATTGATAAAGCAATTTAATAAAAATCAATTAACAATAATGTTTTTTTTAATCTTAAATCAAATTACCATCTCAATGTAAATACCGTCTCACCCTCTTTCGATCTGCAATTTAAACTTCCTCCATGTGCTCTTATTATCTGACGAGAATAACTTAAACCAATTCCTGAACCATTATCCTTTGTTGTGAAAAATGGTATGAAAATTTCATCGGCAATTTCATCTGTTATTCCAGGGCCATTATCACTTACTTTAATCGAAGTAATTTCTCCTGATTTAATAGCCGTAACCCTAATCTCCGAGCCATTACCATTTTCTAATCCTTGTCCGTTGATTGCCTCAGAAGCATTCTTTACCAAATTGATAATAACCTGAACCATCATTTGTTCGTCGGCAATAAAATGGAAATTTTTAGCTGGTGGAAGTAAGTTTAAATTCCCTGAGAAACCCTCCTTTATAGGAGATAGTAAGATATTCAAGCGATCGAAAAAGCTGTAAATACCAATACTACTTAAGCGAGGTTCAGGAGCTTTAGATAGAATTCGGTACGATTGAACAAAACGAATTAAGCCTTCACTCATTTCTGTAATTACACCTAATCCATTAATCGTCTTCTCAACATGAATATCTATTGGTTGATTTTCTGCAAGCTCTAGTTTTTGCTCCCAAATTCCTTTTAATGATTGGGATATTGACGTTACTGGAGCCAATGAATTCATAATTTCATGACTTAAAACACGAATTAACTTTACCCAAGCATCTACCTCTTTTCTTTCCAACTCACCTCTAATATCCTGAAGCGTTATTAATTTTACATCCTCATTCTCCAATCGGATAACCGTACAGCGAGTTATCACTTGTACTTTCTCCTTTTGCAAAAGAAGGTCAAGCACTTTCTTCTCCTTATTTTTTAACTCGATTAGGCCTTTTGAAAATTTTGCATCGATATGTTCCAATTGCTTAATATGGGTGAAGGTTTGTAGACTTGTCAACTCCAATGCTGATGAATTAACATCGGTCACAAAACCATCTTCAGTTAAGACCACAACACCGGTGGCAATGTTCTGAAGAATCTCACCAAAGTACTTTTCTTTAATTTTACTTTTCACCTGAACATCCTGCAAAATTCCATTCAGCTCATTCAAACTTTGATGCAATTCATCAATGATCCTATTGCCAGTCTTTTCGGGAAATCGCAGCGTAGTATCTTCATTTTTTATTGCCTGAACAAAATAATTAATTTGCTTGTGTGTTTTGCGCAAAAAGAATAACAATCGCCATACAAGTAGAAGCTCTATTAAAAGAAATACTGACAGTAGATAATAGTTTTGGATGGACACGCAGAAACCAATTGCTCCCGCAATGAAAATCACAAAAATTAGACGAATAAATAAAACAATATTGTAGTGTCTATAAGCCATATTTCTTGATTTTATTGTACAAGGTTTGTCTTGATATTCCCAATTGTGTGGATACTGCGGACAAGTTTCCAGCTTGTTTTTTAATGGCTGTGTAAATCAATTGTTTTTCCATTTCTTCCAAGGTTCCTCCGTACGCTTCACCGCTTGAAAGTTCTACAGATTTAAACACAAAATCAGCAGATTTAATTACATGACGATCACTTAAAATAACCACTTTTTCGATGGCATGTTGTAATTCTCGAACATTTCCAGGCCAATGATAAGCTTTCAATTTGGAAATCGCATCTGATGAAATAGCCAAACCCTTCTTATTGTATTTATCTGTATACAACTGTAAAAAGAATTCCGCTAAGGCAGGAATATCCATTTTTCGATCTCGTAAAGCAGGAAGTTCAATTTGTATGGTATTAATTCGATAAAGTAGATCCTCCCTAAAATTGCCATCATTCACCATTTTAGATAAATCACAATTGGTTGCACATACTATTCTTACATCAATATCTACTGGTAAATTCTCACCCAATCGGGTTAACTTTCTATTTTGCAAAACCGATAACAATTTGGCTTGCATCGGCAAAGATAGGTTTCCAATCTCATCGAGAAATAGAGTTCCCTTATTGGCTGCTTCCATTTTCCCCATACGATCTTTTTGTGCATCGGTGAAAGAACCTTTTTTGTGACCAAAGAGTTCACTTTCAAATAAATTATCGGCAATTGAACCCATATCCACTGTTACCATTACCTTATTTCGTCGGTTCGACAAATTGTGAATTTCTCTGGCAATCAACTCCTTCCCTGTCCCATTCTCTCCAGTAATTAAAACATTAGCATCAGTTGCAGCAACTTTACGAACCATGGCCATCACAGTTTCCCATTCTGGCGACGAACCAATCAAGTCATTCTTGCTTTTATTGATTTCTGCAATCAATTCATCTTCCTTTAAACGCAATTTTCTGACTTCTTTTCGGGAGTTACTCAATTTCACAGCCATTTCGATAGTGGCTAACATCTTCTCGTTTTCCCAAGGTTTCAAAACAAAATCAACAGCTCCAGAACGCACTGCTTTTACCGCTAATTCAACATCTCCATAGGCAGTAATCATCACCACACTAATTCCGGTATGATATTTCAAAATTTGATTCAGCCAGTAAATTCCTTCATTGCCATTGTTGATTCCTGCTTTAAAGTTCATGTCTAAAAGCACAACATCATAACTATCCTCAATCAATTCTGCAAGCAAAACATTTGGGTTCGACAAACATTTCACCTTTTTACAGTTCCCGGTAAGCAGCAAGTCTAGTGCACTTAGAATGCTTTTGTTATCATCTACAATTAAAATTTTGGCTTCTTTCATTTTTAAGAATCACATTCAAATGTTCATAATTTTAGAACTAATGTAAAGAGCTTTTAAAAAAATTAGACAATGATTGTCCATTTTTTTTACACTGCAATTTAAGCGCCGCCACATAAACAACTAATACAATGACAATTACATTTCATGGCACAAGTTTAGCTTAGATAATGACGAATTGCATTTTTTTCACTTGCAAGAGGTAATGAGTAAAAGTCTTAAGATGACGATGGATCGAAAAATAGAAAAAGGTAAAGGAATTAAAGCCAAGCATGTTTACATGATTATTGCCATAAGTGTACTTGGCATTTTGATATGGTTAATGTTGAGCAGTTCAACATCAACATTCCGCGCAGAAGAAGAGAAATTAAATATTTCGGTAGTAAAAATGGGTGAATTTAAAGATTACATATCCATTATTGGGACGGTAGAACCGAAAACAACAATTTACCTGGATGTTGAAGAAGGCGGAAAAGTAATCGAAAAATTAATCGATGAAGGAGAAACCGTTAAAAAAGGTGATATCATCCTGAAAATGATAAACAGTGATTTAAAACTTCAAATTTTAAATACAGAATCCTCTCTTGCATATCAGGCCAATGAGTTGCGAAATACCCTAATTGCAATGGAGCAACAAAAAATTAGCAACAAACAACAAATCTTGAGCATCGATAGCGATATCATAAGACTGAAAAGAAATTATGAACAAAACTTAATGCTTTTCGAGAAAGGATTTGTTTCTAAAGAGACATATTTAAGATCCAAAGAAGATTATGATCTTTCTGTTCAGGATCGAGAATTACGTTACCAACGAATGGTGCAGGATTCTATTTTCCGAGAAAATCAGAAAATACAGATGAATAGTAGTCTCCAAAATATGGAACAAAACTTAGCAATGGTTCGTCAACGTCTGGAAAACTTAAATATTAAAGCTCCTGCTGATGGTCAATTGGGTAGCTTAAATATTGAAATTGGTCAATCGATAAACAGAGGGGAACGAATTGGACAACTTCACATGCTTGAAAGCTTTAAGGTTGTTGCAGAAGTCGATGAGCATTATATTGATCGGGTTCGAAGAAATCTTTCAGCCACATTTACAAGAAACGAGCAACAATTCAAGCTAAAAACTAAAAAAGTATACCCAGAAGTTAGACAGGGGCGTTTTGAACTTGATTTAATTTTTAATGGAGAATCGCCTGAAAACTTGCGGACTGGGCAAACTTATCATATCAAACTGGAATTGGGACAAGCAGTTCAAGCCAAGCTGCTTCCGCGTGGAGGTTTTTTTCAAAGTACCGGCGGACAATGGGTATTTATTCTAGATGAATCGGGCCAATTTGCTACAAAGAGAAAAATAAACATTGGACGACAAAATTCACAATATTTCGAAGTACTAGAAGGCTTACAAGAAGGAGAAAAAGTGATCACTTCCAGCTACGAATCGTTCGGCAATAATGAGCGGATTGAATTTAAATAAGTAAAACATAAGTATCCTACAAAGACGAATTACTAAATTAGACATTATATATAATTGTAAATCCTAAAATCAAAACATATGATTAACACGGTAAATCTTAAGAAAATATTTAGGACAGACGAAATTGAAACGCTGGCACTAAATAATGTAAACCTAAACATCAAAAAAGGAGAATTTGTAGCCATAATGGGACCTTCTGGCTGTGGTAAATCTACCTTAATGAATATCCTTGGTTTGCTAGATAATCCATCAGAAGGAGAGTTTCATTTCAAAGGAACCAATGTTGCCCAGTACAAAGAAAACAAGCGTACCGATTTACGAAAAGGTGCCATCGGATTTGTATTTCAAAGCTTTAATCTAATTGATGAGTTGAATGTATTTGAGAACGTTGAAATGCCATTGGTTTATCAGCGAATTAGTAGCAAAGAACGCAAGGAAATGGTGAATAAAGTTTTGGAAAGAATGAACATTGGTCATCGTGCAAAGCATTACCCACAACAACTTTCTGGTGGGCAACAGCAACGCGTAGCAATTGCCAGAGCTGTTGTTTCGAATCCTGATTTAATTTTAGCCGATGAGCCAACAGGTAATCTGGATTCAAAAAATGGAAAAGAAGTAATGAACTTACTTATGGAGCTAAACCGTGAAGGAACTACAATTGTAATGGTTACCCACTCTATGAGAGATTCTGCCTATGCTCATCGCGTAATCAACTTATTTGATGGTAAAGTGGTGACTGAAAATGTTCCTGTAGAAGAAATGGCAGATTAAGAATCAACCATAAATCCTTATCAGATTACAACATATTATGAAATTACCTATTAGTCTTAAATTATCTATTCGTAGCATCCTGAAAAACAAAGTTCAATCCGTTATTAGCATATTGGGTTTGGGAATTGGTTTGGGTTGTGTGTTTTTACTGCTTTTGCTGTATATACATGAAAATTCTTTCGATAAATTCATTCCTCAAAAGGAAAATTTATATCGAATTATTCGTGGAGAAGATTGCAATACTACCTACCCATTGGGAAGTACGATACAAGCGGAAATTCCTCAGGTAAATAGCTTTTTTAGAATTCATCAGGTAAGCCAAGTAGAATTAAAAAACGCCAATAATGTTTTGCTCAAAGATGATAATTTTGCTTGTGCAGATAGCAGTATATATAAGAATTTAGGAATTAAAATTCGGAATGGTAGCGTCCCAAGATCTGTTAACGAAATTTGTATTTCTTCATCCATTGCAGATAAATATTTTGCGAAGGAAGATCCGATTAATCAATTGTTAAAGATTAAAATAGGTGAACAGTTTTGTGATTTAAGTGTTTGCGGTGTTTACAAGGATTTTCCCGCTTATTCAAGTCTACATCCTAATTTCATTGGGCACATTCATCTAATGGATAAGTTCTCATCTCACAAAAGAAAAAAATGGGGACATTACACATCATCAAAAAATAATTTTAGAGACTGGAATCATTTTGATTTGCAAACCTATGTTCGTTTGACTTCAAAAGCAAAACCTGCTATGGTCGAACAAAGTTTACAAGCATATAAAAATCGCACATCTGATGAGAAAATAATGGTTCTAGATTATCATTTACAGCCAGTTTCTGATATATATCTCCATTCGAACAACTTGAATCGTAATTTTTATACTCGAAAAGGAAACCCGAGCGAGTTGATCTACTTTTTGATCATATCTTCTTTAATTTTAATTATTGCAATCGTAAACTATGTTTTTCTGACAAAGGCCAAGATTGAAATTCGCATTAAAGATTTAGGAGTACAAAAGGCAATGGGTGCTTCCAGTATGCATATTTTCAAGCAAGTATTATTGGAATCAAATCTCTTGGCAATCATCAGTCTTATACCAGCATCACTAATTGTCATACTTGGAATTCCCTATTTAAAAGAAACGCTCAACAGAACACTAAGCATTGATGTTTTTACACTTTGGCAGAGCTATATTGCTCTTATTCTTGTGGTACTTATTACTGGCAGCTTTGCTGGACTGCTAATTGGATTTCGTGTTTCAAAAATCTCCTCGGTACTACTGATTAAAGGCAAATTAGTGAAATCTATAAAAAGAAAGCAATGGGGAAATTCATTCTTAATTGTACATTTTACAATATTCGTTTTATTAATTGTTGGCGTAATTAGCATCAAAAAACAATTGGATTTCGCTCAAACAGGATCTAAAAATATCGATACCCAAAACATCATTGTCTGTGAACTAAATTCTGAAGAGTTGAGCCAACAATTCCAGATGATTGATAGTGAGATAAGAAAAATACCAGGTGTAACAAAAGTTGCTGGATCATCCTTTATTCCTCCTTTTAAAAATTTCCTTCCTGTTAATATGGCATGTGGTGATGATCAAGTTCGTTTCGATGGTTTGATTATGGGTAAAGGCATGATTGATCTCTTGGGCTTAAAGCTTATAGATGGAGAAGGTCTAGGTGATTTCCATGACAATAGGAACGAAATGGTTTTTAATGAATCGGCCGCAAAAGAGCACAATCTTAAAGTTGGTTCTATATTTAATGGCGCTTTTTTGGTAAGAGGCATCGTAAAAGATTTTAACGCACACTCCTTTCATGAAAAAATTCGTCCGATGGTAATTCTGCAACAGGATCCTAAAAAATTATACCTTTTAGCAGTAAAAACTACAGAGAATAGCCATGTGGCCGTTCAAAAGAAATTGAATCAATTTTTCAAAAAAATTGCTCCTGATAAAATCGTCAAAACCTATTCTTTACAAGATCAAATCAATCAATTTTATCATAAAGAAGAACAACAGGTGAAAATCATAAGCGCCTTCTCTTTACTTGCTATTGTATTATCAATTATGGGCTTATTAGGTATGGTGCTAAATGCCATATTCTTAAAAAGAAAAGAAATTGGTATCCGTAAAGTAAATGGAGCAAAAACCTACGAAATCGTCTCTATGCTAAATAAAGATTTTCTTAAATGGGTTGTTATCGCCTTTACATTAGCCTGTCCTATCGCCTGGTTTGTTATGAATAAATGGTTAGAAAACTTTGCCTACAAAACTGAGCTCTCTTGGTGGATTTTTGCCTTGGCTGGACTATTTGCTATGGGAATTGCATTGCTTACCGTTTCTTTTCAATCATGGAGAGCGGCTACTAGAAATCCGGTGGAAAGTTTAAGATATGAATAATAATTGCACATAATACAAACCATAAACTATGCATTTAATCAAACAGATTTTTCGAAGTATATTGAAATTTAGAATGGCTTCTCTATTCTCAATTTTCAGTTTAGTTACGGCATTTTTATGCATTATTATAATTACACTCTACGTATCATTCGAAAAGAGTTTTGATCAATTTCACACAAACAATAGTTCAATTTATAGAGTTGAAACTAGTTATTCGGCTTGGATTCCAGCAATCGCAGCAGATGTAATCAAAGAGAATATTCCAGAAGTGGTAAATGTAACTTCTATTTGGAATAGGGGGAAATCTAAATTTGCAACAGAAAAAATGAATTTGTCAGACGAATTTGTTTCCACAGATGCCTTATATGCAAGTGATGAATTTCTAAGAATGTTTAGTTTTCCATTAATTATTGGCGATAAAAATACAGTGCTCATTGAGCCTGGAAATGTTGTCATTACCGAATCCCTCAGCAAAAAACTATTTGGTAAAGAAAACGCATATGGAAAAACGATTACCATAAATAAAGCCGAATTCATGGTAAGCGGTATTATGCATGATCTCCCTAACAACTCAACCATCCAATCAGATTGCTTAATCTCTTTTTCTACTTTAACTCGAGATGCTCGCGGTAAAATAAAAGCCACGAAATCTTGGTCCGAATGGAGTTATAATGTTTTCATCCAAGCTCGCAAGGGTATCAAACCAAAAAAATTGGTTCAAAAAATATCACAAATCGATCAATTTGATAAAAAGTTAGAAGGAATAAAAGAACGTAATCCAAACAAGGAACCTCTTAGCCTAAGACCTTTAAAGGAATTGCATTATGCATCATCCTATTGGGGAAAATCAAACAAACTAATTTTAAATATTCTAAGCATATTAGGTTTTATGATTATGTGCATGGGATTTGTAAACTTTATCAATTTCTCCACTTCTCAAGCTTCAAATCGTGCCAAAGCTCTTTCAATTCAACAAGTTTTAGGAGGAAAAAAACAGATGGCTCGAATTCAAGTAATTCTTGAGTCTATTATATTATCCCTCATCTCAATTATAGTTGCCATCGCTATTCATTTTCTAATTTACCCAACAATTGAATCGTTCTTTGAGATAAAAGGGCTTTCATTTGAATCCAGACCTATATATCTAATCTGGTTTTTTATCTTATCCATCTCCTTTGGTGTTTTGGCGAGTCTATATCCTTCAAATTATTTTAATTCAGCTCCGATATCAGAAGTTATAAAAGGAAAAATTTTCTTCGTTAAAAAGGGGAAAGCATTTAGAAATGCATTAATAATAATCCAGTTTGTTTTTGCAATTGGACTAATTATTTCAACACTAATTATTGAGAAACAGCTCCATTTTTGGAAAAATTTTGATATCGGAATTGACAAAGAACATGTTGTTTGCATCCGCACGACAAAAGACCTTAGAGAACATCATCAAGCTTTCGCAGATGAATTGATGAAATCAAGAGAAATTCTCGATTATACATATTCTAATTTTATTCCAGGTCAAGTAGGAATGGGTTGGGGACGTGAAATTGATGGACAATATGTAAATATTAAATGTTGGCCTATTGATCATCATTTTCTTGACTTTTTCAAAATAAAAATAGCGGAAGGAAGAAGCTTTAATCCAAATTCTCAAGCTGATATCAATACCTTTATTATTAATCGTAAAGCTGCAGAAGAATTTGGATGGGAAAATCCTCTCGAACATCAAATGGGAGGCTTCGATTTCTTGGGAGATATTATAGGTGTTGCTGAAAATTTCAATTTTTCCAGACTACAAGATGAAATAATGCCTATGCAATTCTGGCTTACGAATAAAAGAAAATACGTTTTAATGTTACGTGTACAACCTCAAAAATATCAACAAACAGTTACGTACATAAAAAATATTGCACAAAAATTTGATTCAACGAATCAAATTGACGTTAAATTCCTTGATGATCAATTGAATGCATTATACACAAAAGAAGAAAAGATCGCTCGCTTTATCGAATTCATTACACTATGGTGTGTAATACTTGCCATGTTTGGAATACTTGGACTTAGCTTCTTTATCGGCTATGATAAAACAAAAGAAATCGGTATTAGAAAAGTAAACGGAGCTAAAACCCACGAAATTATTAAAATGCTCAATATAGACTTCCTAAAATGGATCGCTATTGCCTATTTAATTGCTTGCCCCTTAGCATATCTGGCAATGAATAAATGGCTCGAGAATTTCGCCTACCGAACAGAACTTAGCTGGTGGATTTTTGCCTTGGCAGGAATCATCACTATGGGCATTGCATTGCTTACGGTTTCGTTTCAATCATGGAGAGCAGCTACCAGAAATCCTGTGGAAAGTTTGCGTTACGAATAAATAAAATTGAAAATTATGCTTTGGTATCATTTAAAATTATCGGTTTTACGTCTGCTTAAAAATAGAGCTTTTTCGGTAACCAATATATTGGGTCTCAGTATTGGAATTGCATCCTTTTTCGTTCTGTTCATTCATGTGCAAAACGAACGAAGTTACGATAGGCATATTAAAGATCATCAAAATATCTACAGAGTCGTTTCAACACCTTCGCATATTGATGATCCATGGGCTAGAAGTTTAGGATTCATAAAAGAAGCGTCCTTAAATTTTCCAGAAGTCGAAAACGCAACACAATTTTCACATTGCCCGTTAGGAACCATTAAAATAAATGAACAAAGCGTATCGCAAACGGATATTTTATCGGTCGACACCAATTTCATGAACCTATTTGGCGTTGAAAGTCTTATTGGTAAATTGTCTGATATTACAAAACCCAATGTTGCTTTCATTTCTGAGCGTTTTGCAAAAAAACATTTTGAAAATGAAAACCCAATTGGACAATACATTGATGTTGAGCGCTTGCAATACAGAAGAGTTCTTGGGAAATATGAAATTATTGGCGTCGTTAAAAACACGCCTATCAAAACTCATTTCAATTGCGAAATTCTGCTCTCGCAAAAAGGTTCACTAGAAGCAGCTTATGCTGCTTTATCCGAAAGAAAAATTCAATGGGTTTACAACTATCTAAAATTAAAAAAAGGAGTCTCGCCTTCCATTATTGAAGAAAAACTTCTCAAAAACTTCAATAATTCAAGCTTAAGACAGACCCGAGGGCCTAAAGATTACAAATTCAAACTCGCGAATCTTACCGATATTCATTTAAAATCAAATTGTAGATTTGAATTAAAAGAAAGCAATTCAAAAATAAATATCAATTTATTCACAATCGTTGCCCTTGTTATATTACTAATTTCCTTAATCAATTTTGTTAGCTTAATCACCGTTAACCTCTTCAAAAGATCAAAAGAATTTGGACTAAAATCTTCAATTGGCGCTCACAAAAAACATTTGCTAACTCAAGTTCTTATTGAAGTGCTTCTCCTTTGTTCTTTATCAGTCATCATCTCCTTATTTCTGATTGAAATAATAACACCTTACATTAATAACTTCTACGAAATTCAATTCGACATCTTCTATTTAGAGCCGATCATTTATCTGGCAGCATTGACCGTTCTGCTCTTTAGTGGAATTTTAAGTGTCCTTTTTGTGCGCTTTTTTATTTTAAACAACAACTCAACCAGTGATATCATAAAGGGTCAAACACCTTTAACTGGCAGACGTATTTTACAACCATTAATGATCTTTCAAATCATGATTGTAATTGTACTTATTTCATCTGCCATTTTGGTCAACAAACAAATCTCCTACCTGCTAGATAAACCTCTTGGCTTTACAAAAAATAATATTGTTGTGCTTAAACTGACTGATTTTTCGAAAGACCCCAATGTTTTTGCGAATGAATTAAGAAAAAAATCATCCATTGAATCGATTGGTTTCACGATGCAACATTTTGGTTATCCAACACAAACCCTTTCCTTAGAGGGATTTGGAATTGAAGGAACTGCGGAATTGTCTATGGCTAATTATGATTTTTTAAAAACCATGAACATTCCTTTTATTCACAACTACATCAATACTTCAAAGGATACCATTGAGGGAATGGTGATCAACAAACATTTGTACAAAAGGTTGATGGAAAAACACAAGACGCTTGAGAATTTGAACGCCTACCGATCGGGAATCCCTTTAGAATCTGATCAGAGAAGAGTTGATATTATTGGCGTTGTGGAGGATTTCAATTACAGTTCTGCACACGATCAAATTGGGGACTATATTTTCATCATCAATGAATCTCATAACAGAGGCAGATTTATTCATATTCGTGTATCGCCAGGGAATACAAAAACAGCAATGACGAGTATTAAGAAAGAGTGGGAAAATCATTATCCCAACCAGAAAATAGATTACTTCTTTATGGATGATAAAATTGCACAGCAGTACAAATCAGAAAACATTCTACAACGAATTCTAATGAGTTTCTCTATTCTTGGAATTATCATCGGAATTCTCGGAATTAGTGCACTCTCCTATTTTACCTCCGAACAAAGAACCAAAGAAATTGGTATCCGTAAAGCAAACGGAGCAAAAACCAAAGAAATAATAACAATGCTGAACAAAGGATTTGCGAAATGGGTAACTATTGCATTTGTAATCGCATGTCCTATTGCTTATTTGGCAATGCAAAAATGGCTCGAAAACTTTGCCTATAAAACAGAACTTAGCTGGTGGATTTTTGCCTTGGCGGGACTCATAGCTATGGGAATTACCCTGCTTACCGTTTCTTTTCAATCGTGGAGAGCAGCTACAAGAAATCCTGTGGAAAGTTTACGCTACGAATAAATCTAAAACAAAAAATATATGCTTTGGTATCATATCAAATATGCAATAAGAAGTACCCTGCGACAAAAATCCTATGGAATTACCAATATTATTGGTTTATCCATATCCCTTGCTGCTATTTTCTTAATCCTGTATTACATCCAATTTGAGACTGGTTTTGATCAACATTACTCCAATAGTACACGGGTAGCTCGTTTTACCATGGAATATCAAAAAGGTGATTACAGTAACCATTTTGCTCGTGTTAAATATTCAGGCATTCAATATCTTGATGAAGATATCTCGGAAATAGAATGCATGGCTCGTCTTTCTCCTTTTAGGCAATGTGCCGTTAAGATTGGAGAGGATAAATTCTATAGCAAGGGTGCCTATGCAACAGACTCAAATTATTTTAAGGTATTCAACGACACCTTATTACTGGGAAATCCAAATGAGATCTTAAATTCAAAAAATCAAGCTGTTATATCAGAGTCTATTAGTAAAAAATTCTTTTCCTCAGAGAATCCAATAGGCAAACAAATCTCTCTGGAACATCAATTTAATCCTCAATTTGTTGAGTATACAATTGTTGGTGTTATGAAAGATGTTCCTTCTCAAACCCATTTTCATCCAGAAATCCTTACCTCTCTGGATAAACAAGACAATTATTCAGCATGGAATTACACCTATTTGCTTTTGGATAAACCCGAAAGTATCAATCGGGTAAAAAATCAGTTTGATGAATTCAAGAAAAAACACTTAGATGAAGTATCAGCCCCTCTTTATACATTTCATCTACAAGCTGTTCAGGATATCCACTTGCATAGTCACAAGGATAGAGAAATAGAAATTAATGGAGATATAAAAAATGTAAGAATATTAATTCTATTGGCGATACTTATTATTGTAGTGGCCTTTATCAACTTTACAAATTTAAATCTTGTGGCCATAAAGGAGCGATCAAAAAATATATTGGTAAACCATTTTCTTGGTGGAAAACTACATCACATTGTAATAGTTGGTTTCTGGCAAAATCTTATCATCATTGGTCTTTCTGTCCTTATTGGATTTATTTTAGCTCGTTTGGCATATCCAGGTTTTCAGCACCTATTTTCTCTGCCTGATTTTGCCATTTCTCTGTCTACCTATAAAGTTTTACTAATTACAATATTTCTGCTACTCCTGTGTGGATCCTTTATCGGAATCTTACCCATTCTGAGATACAAACTAAAGCCAGATATAGTTAATAGTTCAGGACAAGATCTTAAAGCTAAATCAGGAAAAATATCGAGTGGTATATTATTATCCTTGCAGTTTGCCATCGTAGTTGGTCTATTAATTACAACTTTCGTTATCCAAAGTCAGATAGATCTTTTAATGGCAAATAGGCTAGGCGGAAACGACAAAAACATTATTAACATCACAAATGTATCGCGCTCCTTACTTGACAAATATGATATATTTAAAAGCAAATTATTAAAAATACCTGGAGTTGAAAATGTAACGGGTGCTATGGAAGAACCAGGAGGCGAAATCATGGATGCTTTTCTCTACCATTTGGATGGTATAACCAAAGAAGAATTCTCAAGCAATCGCCTTAATGTATTCCCTTGCGATCACAATTATCTAGATTTTTACAACGTAAAAATGCTAGCTGGTAGCAACTTCACTCCCGATCCAGATAAAAAGCAATACATCCTAAACAAAACAGCATTAAAATACATTAAAGCGGAACTTCCCGCTGAAGAATTTATTAATCGGGATTTTGAATTCAATTATAATTATAACGAACTTCTGTCAAAAGGGAAAATTGTTGGTATTTGTGACGACTTGCATTTAACAAGCATGGATGAGAAGGAAAAACCCATTGCTTTACATTATCAAAACATGGTTAATTCCTGCATAAGCATACGTTTTACTCCTGAAGCTCTGCTTGGTGTTTTACCTGAAATTCAATCTACATGGGAGCAATTATTTCCTGATTATGCATTGGAATATCATTTCATCGATGATTTGTATCTGCAACAATACAAACAATACATCAATCAACGGAATTTTCTGAGTGTGTTGTCAATCCTATCCATTCTAATAGCTTGCATCGGATTGATTGCAATTTCCATTTCAATGATACAAGCCAGAAAAAAAGAAATAAGCATCAGAAAGGTAAATGGGGCAAAAACCCATGAAATTATTAGAATGCTCAATAAAGATTATCTCAAATGGATGATTATTGCCTTCGTTATTGCTTGTCCAATTGCCTACTACATGATAAACAAATGGCTCGAAAACTTTGCCTACCAAATAGAACTCTCTTGGTGGATATTCGTTTTAGCTGGAATCATAACTATGGTAATAGCACTGCTTACCGTTTCATTTCAATCGTGGAGAGCGGCTACAAGAAATCCTGTGGAGAGTTTGAGATATGAATAGATCAAATCTTAATTTAAAAAACAATAAATAATTTAACTAACAATAACACAGTATGAAAAAAACACTATTATTCACAATTTTCCTGTTCTCTTCTATTACACTTCTTTTGGCACAACAAAATGATGTCGAAAAAGAGAAAGAGCTTATTAAAAATATAATTCAAAGTGCATATGTTGATGGCTTGTGCAATAATTTTGAACTTGATTCGATACACGAGGGGATCCATCCAGGTTTTGTTTTATTTGGATCGGGACAAGGAAATATCCTGAGAAAAACCACAATACACAATTGGATCGAATATGCAAAAATGGGCAAAGCCAAGGGTAATAAATATACTTTCCAAAATGAGTATACCACCATAAAATATCAATTTATTGATGTTACTGGCAAAGCGGCTGTAGCTAAAATAGATTTTTACGAAGGTGAAGAATTAAAATTTGTCGATTACCTGTCCTTATTGAAATTTGAATCAGGATGGAGAATAATCAGCAAAACTTATCACGCCTTGCCACAAGAAAAATAAAAGGATTTTAAAGAATCGTACCCTTTTAAGGAATAATGAATAAGCCTCAGGTTAAAACCTGAGGCTTATTCATTATTTATTTACTCGTTTATACCAAGTAATTTCATCTCCTTGATATTTGAATTTTTCTTCCAATTTAAAACCTAATTTCTCCAAAACTCGTTGTGATTTCTTATTGCTCACCAAAGTCATGCTGCAAATTTCAGGTAGCTTTAATTCTGAAAAAGCATATTCAATCGCAGCCTTTGTGGCTTCAGTAATTAATCCTTTCCCCCAATATTTACGCAACAAACGAAAACGCAGGTCATAAAAATCAATGTGCCCGTTATAGCTTTCCTTTTCCAACTTAAACCCTGTCCAGCCAATAAAACGATCCGATTCTTTCTCAACAATCGCCCACCTGCCAATTCCATTCTTTTGGTATTGCTCCTGTATCGATTCAATCATTTTTTGACTCTGACCAATGTCACGAATCGGTTTTCGCCCTAAAAACTTATACACTTCGGGGTCAGAATCCATCTCAAACATGAATTCATCATCACTAGCTAATATTTCTCGTAGATATAATCTTTCTGTTTCAAACAATATTTTCATTCTAAGCCTTCCTTCTTTTCATTTTAAAAATCAATATTTTAATCTCGCACATATCCGTCAATTGTGCAAATTTTTCAGCCTTAAAATTCTTATTTAGATTAAATTACCAGAATATTTAACTATAGATTAACAGATTACTCATTTTAGCCTTTATTAGCACAAAAAAAAAGCAACAGCTCTTTCGAACCATTGCTTTATATCTTTTCACAATTATTAATTGCTTAAACGTGTCTCAAAATATCTTCCAAATTCTCAAATTTGGTTTTGTAATCATTCATCGAACGAACAATTACTTCATGAGCCTCTTCAACCCCATAAATGTGAGTAATTTCAGCCTCACTCTCCAAACCTGGCATGTCCTTATAAGTTAAGAAATAATGCTTTAAACGATCAGTAATTACAGCTGGTACACATTTTATATCGGTAAAACCACCATACGTAGCATCGTTTATTAAAACAGCAATTATCTTATCATCCGCCTCATTTCCATCAATCATTCTAAAGCCACCAATTGGGCGAACTTCAGCAATAATATCCCCATGAGAAATTGATTTTTCCGTTAAAATACAAATATCTAAAGGATCCAAATCTCCTTCAATACCTTCTTTTCCAGATTTTTCGCTACAGTATTCACCAACCGATCTTCCACAATAAGTCTGTGGTAAAAATCCATACAAAGCAGGAACTACATTCGAAAATTTCTGAGGGCGATCAATCTTTAAATAACCACTCGTTTTATCAACCTCATATTTAACGGTATCAGTAGGAACCATTTCAATAAAAGCCATTACCGATTCCGGCGCATTGTCTCCAACATCCAGCCCATGCCAAGGATGAGACTTGTAACGCAATCCCATTAATCTTGCAATAGGATCATTCAATTTGTTTCCCATAGTAAGTGTTTCTTTTAAAGCTTCGTTTTTAGCACAACGATCTTAATTCTTTAGTTAAACAAATTTAGCAAAACAATATAAAAAACAACCCAATCGTCTTTTTCTTTTCTCTTTATTCTCAAAATTGAGTGATTTCCGCCATTTTTATTGGGGTTCCCTCCTTTCAGTCGGTCGGGCTATTCGCTATAACTCCTCGCCTTCCCACTCACATCCCAACGCCAAGCTATGGGGTTTCCGCTTCTATCCCTAACCCAAGATCTCTGCACATTATCAATTAACTACGAAAATTCCACCAACCAATGCAAACATGCTTATTGTATGATATGGCGATAATTCGAATACAGAATATCCCAGAGAGATTTCATGTTTATAAAAAACAATACGAAAAGATTGGTACGACTCCTTCGGAGTCGAATCATGTGGGTTAGCTTTTTTGCTATAAATATTTGAATCCTATGGATTCATTCTTACTTGTCAATTACTCTACTCCATCTCTTCACTAGTTTCTTCTTCCTGATTAATTATATTTTCCTCTTCAACTATTGGGTTGATGAGTAAAGGAATGTCGCTCACAATAGCAGAATGAATTAGTCCCCAAGACATGATTAGGCTGGTCGAAATAATAATGAACAAAAGGATACCAGGATCAAAGGACTCGTTAGCATATTCTTGAGGAATTGCATAATACAACAAAACGGTAATCAAGCCTCGAGGTGCGATCCAAATTTGTGGAAAAATATCAACACCTATAAAAATACGAAGCAATAACCAGCGTATGGCATAAATACTAAGCAAGAGCATTAAACTGACCTCCAAAACACTATAATTGAGCAGATTTGAAACAATAATACTCAAGCCAAATATTACAAAAAAGAAGGTCCTAACAACAAAAGCAGATTCCATTGTTATCACATGCAGCTCTCTTTTTAAAACATCGAACCTCTCTTTATGAAGATATTTTCGCAAAGGACCACGATAAAACAATTCATTATTCTGAGCAATTATTCCAAATACAAGAATGATAATGAGTGGTGATAAATGTAATATTTTGCCAACAGCATAAAGTAAAACCAATATAGAAATCAACAGAAATAAATGCGCTCCATCTTTAACAAACTGGAAGGCATATAGAAGTAAGTAGCTAGCAACAAATGCGACTATACAAGAAACGACAGTGCTTATCCCAAAACTTAATATCGGATGCATAATTTGTGATGTACTCAAAGGATCTGGATTCTGAAACTCGATAACATTCAAAACAAAATAGAATAGCATGATCCCAATAATATCAGAAAAAGTACTTTCGTAAACATGAAATTCCTTTTTCTCTTCACTTAATTTTCCAACACTTGGAATGATAATAGCACTCGATAAGATAGATAATGGCGTTGCATACAAAACAGATGTAATCCAGTCCATATTAGGAATCATATAATAAATAATGGCTGAAGCAACAAGCAAAGATACCGCCAAACCTAAGGTCGCAACGAGTAAAGATTTCACAATAACACTAATCTTGTCTTTCTTCAATTCCAGGTCAAGAGCTGCCTCTAACACAATCATTATTAAACCTATAATTCCGATCACTTCGAGTATTGGAAAAAAATTAATTTCAGGAACATGCATTATCTTTAATGCATACTGAATTAAAATACCCAAACCAATAAGCATTAAAACGGATGGAACATGCGTTTTATATGCAATTTTAGTAAAAATAAAAGAGAGCAAAATGATTAAACATCCTGCTATAATTAATTGATATGAGTCGAATTCGAGCATTTGCAATAGCTTAATATTTATTTTATCGAAAATAAACATTTTTAAGATAATAAATCCACTGATTGCAGGTAAATAAAAGGCTTCGAGGAAATTCTAAACTACAAATAATAAAATAACAAGAAGTTAAACATCGAACTTTCACAATACCATAGGGATAGGACATTCTACCAACCCAAAAACATCAAACAAAAAAAGTCACACCATAGCATGACCCTACAAACATTCAACAATTTCTACTTCAAAATCAAAGGAGTTAAATCATTCTTAATTGTATTGTATTTCTCACGACCAATAACTTCAAGGTCTAAAAGTTCTTTTGCTTCCTTTAGCTTATTGATCGCTTCTGTTCTGGTTAATTTTGCCTTCGGATTTTTAATTTCTCCAGTTACCAAAGCCGATTCATAATCTATTAATACAGATGATAAACCCGAACCTTTTACCTGAACGTAAATTTTAAAGCCTTTCCATTTTTCGCCGTATGCTTTTAGCTTCTTAATTACAACAGAAGTTCCGGATATATCAGGGCTAAGCATTTCTCCATTTTCCGAAATATAATTAAAACCTGTATTTGCAGAAGGCAATCCTACAACCAATGTATCTCCAACTTTAATTTGGTTTCCATTCTTACTAAGGTATTCAGTAAAACTACCTCTCTTACTTAATTTGCCAAATTCTGCATTTTGGGAATAGCACAAAGAGCATTGTGCTATCAAAAACAAGATTAAAAGTTGTCTCATTTATATTTTTGTTTAAACATCCCTCTGTCCTGTCGAACATCTCCCCTAAAATGGAAGATTACTTTAATTGAGAGAGAAATAAAATTATTCATTTATAATTCTTAATTAATCATTATTTTACCCTCCCCAACCATCACGATCCAAACTTCTGTACTGAATGGCTTCGGCCAAATGATCGGTTTCAATATTTTCTGAGCCTTCCAGATCAGCGATCGTTCTAGAGACTTTTAAGATTCTGTCATAAGCACGTGCAGAAAGGCCAACTTTTTCCATGGCAACTTTTAGTAATTGGTTACCAGCTTCATTTGGTTGACAGTGTTGGCGCAGTAATTTTGAACTCATTTGTGCATTGCAATGCACACCATCTTGTTCCTCGAAACGTTTTTCTTGTATTTGTCGAGATTTCTCAACCCTCTCGCGAATTACCTCACTTTTTTCCGAAAGCCGTTTTTCTGATATCTTATCGAATGAAACTGGAACAACTTCTATGTGTATGTCAATGCGATCCAATAAAGGGCCGCTAATTTTACTCAAATATTTTTGTACCATTCCAGGTCCACACAAACAGTCTTTATCGGGATGATTGTAATAGCCACACGGACAAGGATTCATGGAAGCAATCAGCATGGTACTGGCTGGATATTCCACCGTAAATTTAGCGCGAGAAATGGTAATGGTTCTGTCCTCTAAAGGTTGTCGCATTACCTCTAAAACGGTACGTTTAAATTCTGGTAATTCATCTAAAAACAACACACCGTTATGGGATAAACTTATCTCTCCAGGCTGTGGAAATGTTCCACCACCAACCAATGCAACATCAGAAATTGTGTGGTGAGGCGATCGAAATGGCCTTTGGGTCATTAAAGAGCTGTTTTTTTCTAAAGTACCAGCCACCGAATGAATTTTGGTTGTTTCTAATGCTTCTTGAAGAGTGAGAGGAGGCAAAATTCCCGAAATTCGCTTTGCTAACATGGTCTTCCCCGCTCCAGGAGGTCCAATCATAATGATATTGTGTCCGCCAGCGGCTGCAATTTCCAGTGCTCGCTTCACATTCTCCTGACCTTTTACATCGGCAAAATCATGAGGGAAATTATTTAGGTGCGCATAAAACTCAGCTCGCGTATCTACCTCAGTAGGTAGAATCTCCAAATCGCCTTTCAAAAATTCAATCACTTCCTTAATGTTATCAGCACCAATTACTCTTAATTTGTTTACCACAGCAGCTTCTCGAGCATTTGCTTTTGGTAAAATCAAACCTTCAAAACCTTCTTCGCGTGCTTGTATTGCCATTGGCAAAACACCTTTAATGGGCACCAAACTACCATCTAACGACAATTCTCCCATAATAAGGTACTTTCCCAAAACTTCGCAATGAATTTGCTCGGTTGCAGTTAAAATCCCTATCGCTAAAGGTAAATCATAAGCCGAACCTTCTTTTCGAATATCGGCAGGAGCCATATTGATAATGATTTTTTTACCTGGAATCTTGTAACCAACCTCCCGCAAGGCAGAATCAATTCTTTGCTGACTTTCTTTTACGGCATTATCGGGCAATCCTACCAAGGAAAAGCGCACTCCTGGAAAAACATTCACTTCTATTGTAATTGTAGTGGCATGAATACCATAAACCGCACTTCCATAAGTTTTAACAAGCATATTACGAAATCTTACTAATTAACAATATC
Source organism: Labilibaculum sp. (assembly GCA_016342745.1). Taxonomy (GTDB): domain Bacteria; phylum Bacteroidota; class Bacteroidia; order Bacteroidales; family Marinifilaceae; genus Paralabilibaculum; species Paralabilibaculum antarcticum. The sequence continues at coordinate 43,050 of JAEINT010000001.1, read as the reverse complement.
AACTCTTGAAGATAACAATAATATTTCACCGCACAAATACATAATTCATATTATGGAGCTTTTGTGACATCCTATAAAATAAAAAAGGGATGCCTATTCTGCATCCCTTCAACTTTATATGATCAAAAAATCATTTCATTTTTGCTTCGATATATTGAATTAAGCAATGAATAACTTTAATGTGAATTTCTTGAACTCGATCGGAATATTGCTTCCAAGGCACTCTAATTTCAACATCGCAAAGTTCTGCCATTTCGCCACCAGTTTTACCCGTTAAACCAACAACAAACATCCCCTTCTCTTTAGCTGCTTTAATTGCGTTAATAATATTAGCAGAATTTCCCGAGGTGCTAATTCCTAAAAATACATCTCCTGATTGCCCCATTCCTTCAACATATCTAGAAAAAATATAATCGAAGCCATAGTCATTGGCAACACAAGTAATGTGACTTGGATCTGATATTGCAACTGCTGCCATAGATGGTCTGTCGGCTCTAAAACGGCCTGTTAATTCTTCCGCAAAATGCATGGCATCACACATAGAACCACCATTACCACACGAAATAACCTTGCCATTTTTTTTTAAGGATTGAACCATTGCATCACCTGCCTTTTCAATCGCCAAAAAGTTTGCCTCATCGGCAACAAATTCATTCAATACTTTTTGCGCATCCAAAAAGCTTTCCTTTATATCGTTTAGAATCATCGTATTCAAATTTTATTCAAAAGTATAAAAAAAAGACCAATGAGTTTTAAGTTCTTGGATACTTTACTCCCTCACAACTCACTTCTTAGAATCCAAAACGAAAGTTTTTTCTACTCTTTCAAGTTTTTTAGTAAGTTTATGTTGTAAAACCCATACTAAACAGATCATGATCACTACCAAAAGTCGTCTCTACGAAATCATCTTTGAAGCCGATACAAAAACGGGAAAAATATTTGATGTTTCTCTCCTAATTGTCATCCTTCTAAGCATACTCTTGGTAATGCTCGAAAGTGTTCCATCAATTGAGGCTGAATACCACTATTTACTAAAAATATCAGAATGGGTGATAACCGGTATTTTCTCTCTTGAATACATTATGAGAATTTGGATTGTAAAAAAACCAAAGGCGTATATTTTTAGTTTTTACGGCATAATCGATCTACTATCGGTATTGCCAACCTATTTGGCTCTTATCGTTACAGGAACTCATGGTTTCATGGTTATTAGAGCTCTCCGATTGCTTCGCGTTTTCCGTATCTTAAAATTAAATCGATACACCAAAGAGGGTACAATTATCATACGAGCTTTGCGCAATAGTAGAATAAAAATTTCTGTATTTCTCTTTGCTGTTGTTACTCTGGTGATCATTATTGGAACCATCATGTATTTAATTGAAGGCGGCGTAAATGGATTCACAAGTATTCCCCGTGGTATTTATTGGGCAGTTGTGACCCTAACAACAGTCGGATATGGAGACATTTCTCCTAGCACATCATTGGGACAATTCTTTGCGAGCATTGTCATGATAATGGGTTATGCCATAATTGCTGTTCCTACTGGAATTGTAACAGCAGAACTTAGCAAAAACTCTTCTAAGCCACAATCAACACAAGTTTGTCCGAATTGCATGGCCGATGAACACTCCGAAGACTCTATTTATTGTAATAAATGCGGTAAAAAACTAAATTAACAAGCCTTTCTCAACTACAATTTAAAGTGAAAAATTATCCACCTTCAAAAAAACTGTTTTTTAGGATATTTTAACGATCAAACTATAGGTTCTTCTGAAAAAAAAGTCATAATTTATCGGTATATTTGTAGGTCTTTTTTAGACAAAAAGGGTTGCCCGTTTCGATTCTTAAGAATTCCTTAGAAAGTAATTTATAAAAGGAATACAGTAGATTCTTTAAACATTACTGGCTTCACTTATTAATTGGTACAAAACATTTTATCATGGGATTTGCTAGTTTTTTCAATAAACCAGAACATAAAAAATTCAATATTCAACCTAGATATTGGGATCCTGCTAAAGAGGAAAGAGAAGAGCGAGAAAGAAGAATTAAAGGTGAGTTAGGTATAAAGGATGAAAATGATCAATACATTCCCAACATAAAAGGCCGAATGAAAAGTGAACTTCGTCATGGTCACTCGGGCTCAAGCAACGAACGTAACAAATCAAACATTCGAATGTTAGTCATTTTTGTTGTACTTTGTTTTGCAGCTTACATTTACCTTTACGGATGGGATGGAGTCATGTAAATTTCTTCCTTCTTAAAACACATTTAACCAACAAGTAATCCCTTTAAAATTAAACCTTAGAAGTAGAAATTTATATGTCGGATTTGATACAGATTCTACCTGACAATGTAGCCAATCAAATTGCTGCAGGTGAGGTAGTTCAAAGACCAGCTTCAGTTGTAAAAGAACTAGTCGAGAATGCAATTGATGCGGGCGGTAATGCGATAAAAATCAACTTAAAAGATGCAGGAAAAACCCTTATTCAAGTAATTGATAATGGGTGTGGTATGTCTGATACAGATGCACGCCTAGCTTTTGAGCGACATGCAACTTCTAAAATTCGAAAAGCAAATGATCTATTTGCCATTCGAACAATGGGATTTCGTGGAGAAGCCTTGGCATCTATTGCAGCAATTGCAAATGTAGAGCTAAAAACAAAACGTACCGAAGATGAATTGGGAACACATATTTCGATAGATGGTTCGGAAGTGATTTCGCAAGAAGCAGTAGCATGTAGCGATGGCAGTAACTTTATCGTTAAAAACCTATTTTTTAATGTTCCTGCTCGTCGAAAGTTTTTAAAAGCCAACTCAACTGAACTTCGTAATATCATTACCGAATTTCACCGAATTACTTTGGCTCACCCTGAAATTTCATTTCAATTACTCCATAACGACACAGAGATATACAATCTTCCTGCTAGCCATGTTCGCCAACGAATTATCAATATTTTTGGCAAGAGCATGAACCAGCGCTTAATCAGCATCGATACCAAAACAAGTATTGTAAAGCTGACAGGTTTTATTGGGAAACCAAAAAATGCGAAAAAGAATTTAGGAGAGCAGTTCTTTTTTGTGAACAATCGCTTTATGCGCCATCCGTATTTTTACAAAGCGGTAATTCAAGCCTACGACAAAATTTTACCACCAGAAACGGTGCCACCCTATTTCATATTCTTTGAGGTAGATCCTCAAATTATTGATATTAATATTCATCCGACAAAAACCGAAATTAAGTTTGAGGATGAAAGAGCAATTTATCAGATTATTCAAGCTTCTATTCGAGAGGCACTAGGGAAATTTAATATTGTTCCTTCTATCGATTTTGATGAAGACAACAGTTTGGAAATTCCGGTGGCTGGGCAAAATTCGGAAATTGAAGCTCCCATGATTAAGGTAAATCCGGAGTTTAATCCTTTCGAAGCAGATTCAAACTACAATCCTTTCGATGGAGAAAAAAGCTACAATCCTTTCGACGAGGAACGCAAGTCTTTTGAGTCCAATCAGTTTTATCAAGAATTTAAAGCCAAAACGCCTCCTCCTTCAAGCACTCCAACTAAAAAAGAGGTTCCTGAAAAATGGGAAACACTTTACGAAGAGCCTGCTAAGAAAGAGAAAGAAGAAAAATTAAGCCAAGCAGCAATTGATCGGGAAAATATTCCAGATTATTTTCAGCCTCAACAAGCAATGCCCGAGTTTACTCAAAAAACCTTACAACCTAAAGAGCAAATTCAAAAGGCAAAGAACTTTTTCCAGCTGAAAAACAAATACATTCTTACGCCAATTCGTTCCGGTTTAATGATTATTGATCAGCGCAAAGCTCATGAGCGAATTCTGTTCGAAAAGTTTATTAATTCATTGGAAAATCATCAGGGAATTGCGCAGCAAACACTTTTTCCACAAACCATAGAATTAAATGCTTCGGATTATACCCTATTGCAGGTAATAATTGAAGACGTTAGAGCCTTGGGCTTTGACATTCGTGAATTTGGAAAGAAAACTTTTGTAATTAATGGTACGCCAGCCGATATTCAAAATTGCGAACCAAAAGAATTGGTTGAAAACCTATTGGCAAATTACAAGTCGAACCAAATGGATGTGAAACTAAAAGTTCGTGAAAATCTGGCTAAATCATTAGCAAAAGCTTCTGCCCTTAACTATGGTAAAACGCTTTCTAACGAAGAAATGAGCTCGATTCTTGATCAACTTTTTGCTTGTACAACACCAAACTTTACTCCTGACGGAAAAGCAATTATTTCTGTGCTGGAGTCGCAAGAATTAGAAAGCCGATTCAAATAAAGTGACATTATGTCGCATATTTGTTAATAAAATACACACACAATAAAATGGTCTAACTATTGTTAGATATCAGTAAATAATAAAACAATTTCGAATGAGTCAATTTAGATCTTCATTAATGAATCTGCCTCCGGTTGTAAAAAACCTGTTAATAATTAACGTTCTTATGTTATTAGTCACTAGTGTTGTTGGTGACCGATTTGGCTTTAATATTGATCGTCTTTTAGCACTTCATTTTCCACTATCGGAATATTTTCGACCGCACCAATTCGTAACGCATATGTTTATGCATGGTGGTATTGGCCATTTGTTTTTCAATATGTTTGCTCTTTTTATGTTTGGGCGAGTATTGGAGAGTGTGTGGGGACCAAAGAGATTCTTAATTTACTATATGGTAACAGGGCTTGGAGCTGCTGCTCTTCACACTTTCGTGGGATGGCTCGATTATTCTTCGATGAAAGCTGCTGCCAATGCTTTTGCTAATACTCCAACGCCTGATTTAATGTTGAATTTTATTCGTGAACACATGGGCCGAGTTCAACCTTGGGTTACTGATTTTGTGAACTCTTGGGCTGAAAACCCAAGCAACGCCTACGATACACAGAAAGCCATCGCAATGGTGAACCAAATGATTACAGAGAACATTAATGTTCCTACTGTTGGTGCATCAGGAGCGGTATTTGGTATTCTTTTGGCATTTGGTATGCTATTCCCAAATACGGAACTAATGCTTCTTTTTCCTCCTATTCCAATTAAAGCAAAATATTTTGTTATTGGATACGGTGTTCTAGAATTATTCATGGGTGTTCAAAATCAATCAGGTGACAACATTGCCCATTTTGCCCATTTGGGAGGAATGCTATTTGGCTTTGTCTTAATTAAGATTTGGCAGAAAAACTCAAAAAACTTTTATTAACAGCTAAAGATTGCTATTTCATGAGCATGAATTTTAATAATCCATATCAGTCTTATTCCCATCAAAACATTTGGGATGGGATTAAAGATTCGTTTAAAGAAGGAAGTCACCTTACCAAACTAATCTACATCAACTTTGGTGTATTTTTAATTGTGAAAATTGTTGGCCTATTTACCTACCTATTCAATTTGGAAATATCACAAGTTCCATTTTTGGTTTATTGGCTATCAGTACCTGCCGAAACAAGCGCTCTTTTAGGAAGACCTTGGACCGTATTCAGCTACATGTTTTTGCATGAAGGTTTTCTTCATATTTTAATGAACATGCTCTGGTTATTTTGGTTTGGCAGAATCTTCTTAAGCTATCTCGATCAAAAGAAACTATTAAGTATCTATATTATTGGTGGATTAACTGGAGCTGCAACTTATATCTTTGCATACAATCTATTTCCGGTTTTCGAAGATGTCCGCTTTGGCTCTTATGCTTTAGGTGCTTCTGCTTCGGTTATGGCAGTTGTTATTGCAACTGTTGTGTATGCTCCTAATCATATCATCCGCCTCATGTTTATCGGTTCGGTTAAGATTAAGCACATTGCAATATTCTTTATTGTTACTGATATTTTAAGCATTCCGAATGGAAATGCAGGTGGCCATTTGGCACACTTGGGTGGTGCTTTTTATGGCTGGTTATTTATTTCTCAACTTCGCAAAGGAAAAGATATTTCTTCTGGCTTTAATTCTATGATGGATTCATTTTTTGGTCTTTTTAAACGCAAAAAAATGCAGGTGAGCTATAAAAACACTAAAACCATGGATGATAAGGAGTACAATAAATCGAAAAAGACAAACCAAGAACAATTGGATAAAATCCTTGAGAAAATAGCAAAATCAGGATACGATAGCCTGAGCAAAGAAGAGAAAGAAATTCTTTTTAAATCAAGTAATCAGAAATAAGCCGGTGAAAAAATTTCTGCACAAATTCTTAGTTATTTTTAGTCTGATTTTTTCAGGCTCACTCCTTATTTCTTATTTGGCAGCGCATATTAACCCTGAAAACTTTTGGCTACCAGCATTTTGGGGCTTAGCTTATCCCTATCTGCTAGCAAGCAATATTCTTTTTGTAATTTACTGGATGCTTCGAAGAAAGTGGAGTTTTCTAATTCCGCTTACGGCAATTTTAATTGGCTATCAGTCATTTGGGAATTTCATTCAAATTCGAATCAACAGAGATGCAGAACCTAAAGAAAATTCGTTTCAGGTTCTTTCTTACAACATTCGCTCCTTCGACATTTACAAATGGACGAATGATCCTAAAACGCCAAAAAACATCCTTCACTTCTCAAAAAATAGCAAGGCAGATATTGTTTGTTTTCAGGAATTTAGAAGTACTGAGAAAGGCTTACTCAGCATGTACAACATCAAAAAAGAGTTAGGTATTAAACATGCAATTAAAAGTAAAAAAGGTACCGATGTTGCCATCTTTTCCAAATACCCAATCACTCATCAAGGTGAAATCTCGTTTGAAAAAGGAAATTTTGGAAGCGCTATTTTTGCTGATCTAAAAATTGGCAAGAAAACGCTACGGGTTTACAATCTTCATTTGGAATCGAACCGTTTTGTTAGAAAAAACTACAAGTTTATAAACAAAAAAGAATTTAAGGGAGACGAACAAGAACTAGATGAATTAAGAGACATTTCTTTCCGTTTGCGGTATGCCTTCATTCGAAGGGCTAAACAAGCTCAAATCGTACGTTCGCACATCGATAAATCTCCTCATCCAACACTTGTTTGTGGCGATTTCAACGACACACCACAATCTTTTACGTATAGCACTTTAAGAGATGATTTTAAGGATTGTTTTAAAGAAAAAGGGAGTGGAATTAGCACAACCTATTCTGGCGATTTTCCTTCCTTTAGGATTGATTACATATTGCACGATAAAAACATGATCTGCAACAAATACAGCAGAATTAAGAAAGAATATTCTGACCATTTCCCAATTCTTTCCGAACTATCTTTTGCAAAGAAATAATTACTTAATTATAATTCTGTATTTGCGCTGACTTACGTTAATGTTGTAATCTTGCGTTTGGTATTTAGCGATGATGCTAATGGTTGTATCCAAAGCTGTTCCACGAGCATAAGGAATTTCGTATCGTCCTGATCCACTTTTAGCATAAATAGGCTTTGCCACGACAGGAATGTATTTTTCCTTCATAAAATCAGAAACATAGAAAACCACATTCTTCGAGTAATTGGTTAAAAACAAGCTCAAAACAATCCGATCCTCCTTGATAATTTTCTGAACTTCTATTCCAGGAAAATTGCTGCGTAAACTACCATCTTTTCGATACTCTTTTAGACCAACCCCTGGCTGTCCCCTCAAGTAAGGAGTCTCTGCCCATAATTTTCCGTTGGCGTAATACTTTTTTTGAATTCCTTGCCTTTCATCCTCGTGATATGGAGTTAAGCTGTACAACTGTCCATTTTTATGAAATTTCTTTGCAAAACCACTCCTCATATCCTCGACGTACATAATTTCATCGCTTATTGCACCAGAAGAATAGTATATTCGGGTAAGGCCATGACGAACGCCATTTTTAAAAGTTATTTCTGCCGAAAGACGATTTTGATCATCGTATTGCTTTACCACACCATTCTCCACAAAAGAATCATCGGAACTCACCTGCTTTCCATCCTTTTGCTCGCATGCAAAAAGAAAGACAATCAATATGAGATGAATATATTTTTTCATTTAAAGGTGTATCTAAAGAATTGATTATAACAGAACAATTAATTGCACAACAAAGATTTGGTCTTCCTTAAAAATAGCGTAAAGGACTGTAAGATGAAAATTATTCATCTATTAAATAAAGTTAATTAAGAGGAATAGAAATTTTTATTGGATTTTGATGTTCAAGAATATCCTGACTACATCATTTTTTTACGTTTTAGTAAATAAGCTTGGAGCACACGACTAAAATCTTCACGGATATCAGCCTCAGCATAATCTATTGAGAATTGTCCACATAACAATTCGAGTTCCGTAAAAAATTCTTCTTGCTTTTTGCGATACAGATCACGTATTTCGGATGGGTTTAATTTTATGCTTTCCCCAGTCTCCAAATCGATAAACTGACTAGGTCTATTTGCAAAATCAAATTCATTTTCGAATTGCTTATCGCGGACTGAGAACAATAAAACTTCATGCTTATTAAAGCGCAAATGCTGTAAAGATTCTAATATTTCTTTTGGAGTTTCCTCTCCTGTAAAATCAGAAAAAATAATCACAAGAGATCTTTTGTGAAGGCCTTCGGCCAATTGATGTAAGGTATCTGAAATTTTGGTTTGGCGATTTTTCCCTATTTCCTCCTGATGGTACACTTTATTTAAGCTAGCATACATTAATTGAGAATGCGAAGTCGATAATTTCGCTGGAGTAAGAAGCTCAATTTTATCTGAAAAAGTACACAACCCAACTGCATCGCGTTGTTTGCGAAGCAAATGAATTAAAGCCGAGGCACAAAGTACCGAATAGCTTAATTTATTCTGATGTTTTTGTTGATACGGAAAAAGCATAGATGAAGATGTATCCAATACAATATGTGCTCTAAGATTGGTCTCCTCTTCAAATTGCTTAACAAATAACTTATCGCTACGAGCAAATAATTTCCAATCGATGTGCTTGGTTGATTCTCCCTTATTGTACAAGCGATGCTCTGCAAATTCCACAGAAAATCCATGATATGGACTCCGATGTAGACCAATTAAAAAGCCTTCAACAATTTGCTTCGCCAACAGCTCCAAATTATCGAATTCTTCAAATTTTACTATATCTGCTAACTGTTTCAAAAGAATCTATGCTAATTAAAAAGAACAAAAAAGGGCATAGAAAAAAGATCTCCATGCCCTAAAATATTTTTGTGATTTCTGCTTACAATAAAGCGTCAATCTTTTCTGCAAGACTTGATTTTGGAACAGCTCCTACTTGTTTGTCAACAATTTCTCCACCTTTAAAGAAAAGAATTGTAGGAATATTTCTGATTCCGAATTTTGCAGAAGTCGCTGGACTGCTGTCAACATCCATTTTTGTAACAACGATTTTACCGTCATAATCATTAGAAAGCTCATCTACGATTGGGCCAACCATTCTACATGGACCACACCATTCTGCCCAGAAGTCAACCAATACAGGTTTATCTGAATTCAACACAACTTCTTCGAAATTAGTATCGTTTACTTCAATTGTCATGGTAATCTATTTTTTAAGTGTTTTGTATTTTATATAAAATCTCGTGCAATTTAATTAATTTTGAATTGAATATCAGAATTATTTTTAAAATATTCAATCAATTCAGTAGAAAGATTTACCTTACATGTTCTTGAGAACATCTTAACCCTAACATTCCTTTCATCAAATATAACAAAGTTCAACTTTAAGTTACCTTGATTTTCTTCCATGCAATTGGTCATTTCTGTAACCAGTTCGTTAGTAATACTTCCTAAGGGAATTTCAACAGTAAGCTCTTTTACTCTCTGCTCCAAAACATCAGTAAGTAAACTAATATTTTTAACTTTAAATTCTAATTCTGTTGAATCTCTAGGCCACGATCGAGTCTGCACCCTACCGTTAATAAAAACGGATAAGCCTTCTATAAAATAGTTATTGTATTCCACAAAATCTTTGGCAAAGAAAGCCATTTCATACGAATCTGTAAAATCTTCAATGCTAACAATTGCAAAAGGATTACCATTTTTTGTAGTTCCTCGACGAATGGCAGTTACCATCCCTGCAATATTTACATCCTTATCCTTAAAACTTTCCACCTCCGACGACAATTGTGTCAAAGTAGCATTACAAAATGAGTCTATTTCTAATTTATAATCATCAAGAGGATGTGCTGAAAGATAAATACCAATTAACTCTTTCTCCTTATTCAAACGCTCCAGCTTATTCCACTCCGCACATTCAGGAACTTTGGGTGGCGTAACCACATAATCTTCCACTCCTCCAAACAAAGTTTGTTGCGAATTGTTTTTCTCTGCCTGCATTTTATTTCCATACTTCACCAAATATTCCATAAATGTAACATCGGTTTCATCAGGTTGGAAATATTGACTTCGTTTTAAGCCAAAGCCATCGAAACCTCCAGACATAGCAAGGTTCTCAAGAGTTCTCTTGTTTACAGATCTTAAATTTACACGCTCTACGAAATCAAAAATATCTTTGAATGGACCATTATTTCTTTCTTCAATAATATCATCAACGGCCTGTTCTCCAACTCCTTTTACTCCGGCCATTCCAAATCGAATAGCACCTTCTTTATTCACCGTAAAACGAGAATACGATTCATTCACATCAGGTCCTAAAACTGGCATTCCCATTCGCTTACACTCATCCATAAAAATGGTCACTTTCGTGATATCAGATAAGTTGCGACTTAGTACTGCAGCCATAAATTCAGCTGGGTAATGCGCCTTTAAGAATCCGGTTTGATACGCGATATAGGCATAACACACCGAGTGAGATTTATTAAAGGCGTACTTGGCAAATGCTTCCCAATCGGACCATATTTTTTCAATCAGTTTATCTGCTTTAGCATTATCACCATTAACACCCTCCATAAACTTAGGGTTATCGTGACATCCATTAATGAACTCAACCTTTAGCTGATCCATCATGGAAATAATCTTCTTACCCATTGCTTTACGCAAGGAATCGGACATACCACGAGTAAACTGTCCTAACGCACGAGACTGAAGCATCACCTGTTCCTGATACACAGTAATACCATAAGTGTCCTTAAGGTATTCTTCCATTATTGGGTGATCGTATTCAATCTCCTCTTCGCCATTTTTTCTTCTAGTAAAAGAAGGAATATATTCCATTGGTCCTGGACGATACAAGGCATTCATAGCAACCAAATCCTCAAAACGATTTGGTTTTAGAGCACGCAAGTGCTTCTTCATTCCTGGCGACTCAAACTGGAAAATAGCGGTTGTTTCACCTTTACTAAACAGTTGAAAAGTCTCCTCATTCTCCAGATCGACATTGTTAATATCAACATCAATACCCTTCGACAACTTAACATTGGCCAACACTTCTTTAATAATGGATAATGTTTTAAGTCCAAGAAAATCCATTTTTAACAAACCGATATCCTCAACGTAACGGCCATCGTACTGCGTTGTTAATAATTCCTCTCCTTTGGTTGGCATCACTGGCAAATGCTCTACTAAAGGATTTTTACCAATCAAAACACCACAAGCATGCACTCCTGTTTGTCTTACCGATCCTTCAAGAGATTCGGCAAATTTAATGGTTTGTGCTATGAGCGGATTAGAAGAATTCTTTTCTTCGAGCAGAGCAGGCTCTTCTTCATATGCTTTTTTAAAACTCATCTTTGGTGCTTCAGGCACCAATTTGGTAAGGCGAATAGCTTCAGACAAATCCAAACGCAATACACGTGCAACATCCTTAATGGAACTTTTTGTAGCCATGGTTCCAAAGGTGCAAATATGAGCCACTTTATCTTGTCCATATTTCTCAGTTACATAATCCAATACATCCTGTCGACCATCATCATCAAAATCAATATCCACATCGGGCATTGAAACACGATCAGGATTTAGGAAACGCTCAAACAGTAAGTCATATTTAATCGGATCTACATCAGTAATTGAAATACTATAAGCTACAACTGAACCTGCAGCTGAACCTCGACCAGGACCAACAATAACTCCGTTGTCCTTAGCCCAATTAATAAAATCCTGTGTAATCAGGAAATAACCAGGAAAACCCATGGTCTTAATTGTATCCAACTCGAAATTAAGACGTTCAACAACATGATCCTCTAAAACTTCACCGTAACGAACCTTAGCGCCTTCAAATGCAAGATATTCAAGATAATCAGCCTCTAATTTAATTGGCAACACTTTATCGTAACCACCTAACTTTTCATAACGTTCATCTTTAAACTCCTCTATAAGTGCAGCTTCGTTGAATTTCTCTTTATAAATTTCTAAAGTTCCAAATTCTTCTGGTATATCAAAAGGAGGCATAATAGGATTGGCATTGAGTTCAAAAGCCTCAACTTTTTCAGCGATCTCCATGGTGTTCGCAAGTGCATCAGGTACATCAGCGAAGAGTTCATTCATCTCTTCTGTAGTCTTAAACCACTCTTGCTTGGTGTAACGCATTCGTGTTGGATCGTCGTAATCACGGCCTGTATTTAAGCATACCAAAACATCGTGCGCTTCTGCATCTTCAGGGTTCACAAAATGTGAATCATTAGTCGCAATTACTTTAACACCAAGTTCAGCACCTAATCCACGAATTACCTTATTCACTCTCACCTGTTTTTCCCAAACATCGCCCTTCAAACGAGGATCGTTATTTGGATGACGCATAATCTCCAAATAATAATCTTCTCCAAATACATCTTTAAACCAGAGAATCGTTTCTTTGGCCTTATTAATATTACCATTCATGATGTGTTGCGACACTTCACCTCCAAGGCAAGCACTACTTACAATAAGCCCTTCGTTATATTCTTCTAGTAAATCCTTGTCAATACGAGGTTTGTAATACATACCATCTGTATGGGCAATAGATGTTAACCTCAAGAGATTTTGATACCCTTTGTAATTTTTAGCTAGCAAAATAATGTGATGACCTGACCCATCCCCTTTATTTTCTTTTATTAAATGCCCTCGCCTAGCTACATAGGCTTCAACACCGATAATCGGTTTGATACCTGCTTTGCCGCAAGCAACATGAAACTCTTTTACGCCGAACATGCTACCGTGATCGGTAATAGCTACAGCTGCCATACCATCTTCTTTTGCTTTTGCTGCAACTTGAGCAGTTTTAGCAGCTCCATCGAGAATAGAATATTGCGTATGAACATGCAAATGAACAAAAGGTTGCGGTGTAATATTTTTTGCAGCCTCTTTCCTTTTTCGTTCTTCCTTTTCAATAGAAATATCGTCAAAAGCGGTGTTGATCTTAAAAGACTCATACTTAATACCCACCAATTCAATTGGCTTTGGGTTATTAAGTTTAAACGCCTGAATCTGCTCCATCGAAAACCTCAACAACTCAGCACTTAAACCATCCACCCTAATCAACTCCAAGAAACAACGAGAAGTTGCTTCCACATCTGCGGCAGCATTATGAGCTTCTGCAAAAGGAACACCAAAAAGCTTCATGTGAAGCTCGGTAAGCGTAGGGTTTTTAAGTTGGCCTTTGCGTTTAAGATCACAATACTCCTTACTGCCTGTCATGGTATCAAGAGAAGATGCATTTACAAGCTCCTGCTCCTCCATTTCACAGCGCAATAATTCACAACCTGCTATATTAATATCGAATGACACATTATGTCCGATTATAAAGTTTGATTTCTTTACATCCTCCATAAAATCAAGTAGAGCATCTTTAAGGGGAATCCCTTTTTCCTGAGCTATTTCTGTTGTTATGCCATGCACCGCTACCACATCTTCAGGAATGGTATATCCATCGGGTGTAATAACATGGTTTTTTGCAAACAGGAAATTACCCTCGATATCGTGACATTGCCATGCGAGTTGTACCATTCGTGGCCAGTTCTCAAAATCACTTAATGGTGCTTTCCATTTCTTGGGTAAGCCTGTGGTTTCAGTGTCAAATATTAAAAACATCTCAGTATCAGAATTATATATTTATCCCTTATTATTCGTAGGCGGATTGCGAAGATAAGGAATAAAAAAGGGATTCAAGTAAGGCGAAATAGTAAATATCACGAACGCACTTCTCTAAGTTATCAACAAGTGAGTTATGCATGTAAAGACTAGTAAAACAACAGCTCTACCTACATGATTTTCAGTCAATAAAATTATTGCATCTAAGCTATTTTTATTCAGAAAATAAGTTGTATCTTTGTCGCGCTTATAAATCGTGGTATGTATACCACAACTTAATAAAAAAATAAAGTTATGCCAGTAAAAATTAGACTAGCTAGACACGGTCGTAAAAGAAACGCATTCTACCACATTGTGGTAGCAGATAGCAGAGCACCACGTGATGGTAAATACATTGAGCGTATTGGATCTTACAATCCAAACACCAATCCTGCTACAATTAACTTGGATTTTGACAAAGCTATCAACTGGCTTGGTAACGGTGCTCAGCCTACTGACACTGCAAGAGCAATTTTATCTTACGAAGGTGTAATGATGAAGAAGCACTTGTTAGACGGTGTGAAAAAAGGTGCTTTTGATGAAGCAGCTGCTGAAGTAAAATACGAAGCTTGGAAGAAAGAAAAAGACGCAAAAATCAACGCTAAGAAAGAAGGTCTTACTAAAACTGCTGACGAAGCTGCTAAAGCTCGTTTTGATGCAGAAGTTAAAATTAGTGCTGACAGAGCTGAAGCTATCGCGAAGAGACTTGTTGACGCTGAAGAAGCTGCTAAAGCTGAAGCTGCTGCTAAAGAAGCTCCTGCTGCTGAAGGTTCAGAAGAAACTGAAGCTTAATAGTTATTGTATGCTTAGAATAGAAGATTGCTATCTTGCCGGAACATTTACTAAAACTCATGGAGTTAAAGGTGAACTAGTAGCCAAGAAAATAAGTGAGCTTCTTGAAAAAAATAAATTGGAATCAGTTCTTGTCGATATCGACGGAGGACTGGTTCCTTTTTTTATTCCTAAAAAAGGAATTACAACTCGCAACCACTCAAGTGTGAGGATTCAATTGGAAGATTTGGATTCAGAAGCCAAAGCACAGCGTTTCATTGGCTGTGACATCTACATTCTGATGAAAGATGTTCCTGATTTTATTGAGGAAGAAGAAGACATTGACCCTAACGTACTTATTGGATTCGTTTATATCGATGAAGAAAAAGGTGAATTAGGAGAAATTGAAGACATTCAGGATTACTCTGGTAATATTTTACTTGTACTTACTGTGAATGACCAAGAAGTACTTATTTCTTATGCTGACGAAAACTTCATCGACCTTGATGAAGAAAATAAAACCATCACGATGAAAACTCCGGATGGCTTGCTTGACATGTACCTTTAATCAAGTAGTAAAAAACAAATTCTTTAACTGATTTTATTTTTAAGTAACTGTTTATTATACAACTGTACTTAATCTATCCAATAACTTTGTCTTCGAACTCGCGGATTCTAATTTTTAAAGTTTCCGGCACTAGAATACTTTTTCCTAACTTTGAACTAAAAGCAACCATAACCTGTGATGTTTTGGTTTTTATTTCCCCAGAAATAGAATCGACAATGTCTTGATGCAAAGACACACTTTTATTTCCTATTTTATAAATTTTTGTGTGTACTTCAATTTTATCATCAAGCATGATTGGTGATAAATAATCTATTTCTAAATGCGCTACAATTAAAGCTGCATCCTTCCAATCGATTACTTCCCCATATACCTTTTGGAAATACTCCATTCGCGCCAAGTCCAAATAGCTCAACTGCACACCATTATTGGCATGTCCCATTAAATCGATATCGCCGAAACGGATTTGTATTTTCTTTGTATGCTTGAATTCCATCGTGTAAAATTTTATGCGAATGTATAGACAAATTACGAAAGGAATAAATCTAAACCTGACATTTATATTTTTTTAAGCAATCATTGATATTTTAATCCGGTTTATAATATCAAAAATCATTTTCTGTGCAACTTTTCACCTACTTGTTCGTCATTATAAGAGTACTACATTTTTTCACTTAAATCGAACACAAATGAAAACAAGAAAAGTTGTATCCATATTTGCCCTTTTCGCTTTTATTTTAAGCGGAAGCATGGTTTTTGCTCAAAGCAAAGAAAACAGAGAAGTTCGCGATTTTGAATCAATCAGTTTATCGATTCATGCCAAAGTATATCTAACGCAGGACAATTCTACATCAGTCAAAATCAAGGGAGATTCTGATGATTTAAAAGAAATCATCACAGAAGTGGAAAATGGCAGTTTAAAAATCAAACGCAAAAAGAACAGAAGTTGGGGTTGGAACAACTCTTTTAAAAATGTGGAAATTTACATCACCACTCCTGACGTGAGAAACCTAAGAATTTCTGGTTCTGGAAATATAATTGCAAAAAGTTCGATTAAAACTAATAATGCTACTTATGCCATAAGTGGTAGTGGGAACATTATTGTTGATGACCTAAGCGCTGAAACTCTTGAATGCCATATTTCTGGTTCAGGTGATATGAATCTAAAGGGAGAAGTTACAGATGATTTTGAGATTCACATTAGCGGATCGGGTGATGTTGATGCAGCCTATCTAAAAGCTGAAGACGTAAGTGTTAGAGTTTCCGGATCAGGTGATTGCAAGGTATATGCAACTAAAAATTTAAATGCAAGAGTTGCTGGTAGTGGCGATATTTACTATCGCGGAAAGCCTCAATCTATCGATTCAAAATCGGCAGGATCTGGCAAGATTAGATCAATTGGAAAATAAATGAAATAAAAAAGGACGTTGTTATCAACGTCCTTTCTCATTATTATCTATAATTTTTTACGATCGAAGAATATCAATTTCTCCTCCTAAGCCCAATTTAATAATACTTGAAGCTTTATTTTCAGATAAATCATCTTGTCTGTACTCTACAATATAATCTACGGCTTCTTTTATTTCCTCATCAATTTCATCAAAATTTGCAGGTGATGACTCACCACTTTGATTTGCTGAAGTGGAAACGATCGGCTTTTTAAAGCGTTGAATCAAGTTTTGCGTAAATTCCTCTTTTGTGATTCGAATTCCAATCGTACCATCTGTATTTATCAGATTTGGTGCTAAATTTTTCGCTCCAGGATAAATCAAAGTCATTGGTTGATCGTTCGTATCAATCAAATCCCAAGCAATTTCCGGCACCTCATCAACATAGGAATTTAAACGATTCGGATTCTCCATTAAAACCAACATGGCTTTTGAATCTTCTCGCTTTTTAATTTCATATACCCGTTTAACAGCTTCGGGATTTGTTGCATCACAACCTATTCCCCAAATGGTATCGGTTGGATATAAAATAACACCTCCAGAATGAAGAATATCTAGAGCTTTTTTAATGTCGTTGTGCATATTATTTAGAAAAAAATAAATAAGTGAATAAGTACTTTAAGAATGGACTCATTCACTTTTTTACTGATTAAACAGCTACATTGTATTCACGCAATGCGTCGTTCAATGATGTTTTTAAGTCGGTAGAAGGCTTGCGCTTTCCAATGATTAAAGCACATGGCACCTGATAATCTCCTGCTGGAAATTTCTTTGTTCTTGTACCTGGAATAACAACTGAACGTGCAGGAATATGACCTGTAAATTCGATAGGTTCGTCTCCTGTTACATCGATAATTCTTGTTGATCCGGTAAGTACAACATTAGCACCCAAAACAACCTCTTTCTCCAAATGAACACCTTCTACAACAATACAACGTGAACCAATAAAACAGTTGTCTTCAATAATTACTGGTGCAGCTTGAATTGGTTCCAAAACACCACCAATACCTACTCCACCACTAAGGTGTACATGTTTCCCAATTTGTGCACATGAACCAACAGTTGCCCAAGTGTCAACCATGGTACCTTCACCTACGTAGGCTCCAATATTCACATAAGATGGCATCATTACCACATCCCTTGAGATATAAGCTCCGTATCTTGCTACAGCATGAGGAACAACACGAACTCCTAATTCAGCATAGTTGGTTTTCAATGCCATTTTATCATGGAATTCAAATGGACCTACTTCTATAGTTTCCATTTTACGAATTGGGAAATAAAGAATTACAGCCTTTTTTACCCACTCGTTAACTTGCCACCCATCGCCTACTGGTTCTGCTGTGCGCAGACTTCCTTTATCTAATAGCTCAATAACTTCTTCTATGTTTTTTTGCACTTCTGGCTTGCTTAAAAGAGAACGATCTTCCCAAGCAGCCTCAATGCTTTCTTTCAAATTTTCGGACATAATCAATTGTATCAATTCAATTCTGGTTAATTAGGTAACAAAACTACTTAAAAAAGTTGAAAAAGGTTTAGAAATTAACAATTCGAAGATTCAAAAAATCAAATAATTAACAGTAAAAAACTCAATCTCACCAGTTATTGCTTTTTATTTATTCGAATTGAAATCTTCAATCAATTCTTTTTACTTTTGACTGAATTTAATCAAAAGGTTCATGCAAAAATCGAAATTTTTAGCTCAAATCAACACACATCCTAGTTGGAATTCTTTTTTATCTAATGACATTCTTCTGTTGTTGGAAAAAATTGAAGAATCAATTACCATTTCAGCCGCTACACCAGCAGTTCATCTCATATTACGATTTCTAGAAATGGACTTGAACAAAATTCCAGTCGCTATTCTAGGTCAAGATCCTTATCCTCAAAAAGGTGTTGCTACAGGAAGAGCCTTTGAAGTAAATGGTTTAAATTCCTGGCATGATAAATATCGAAATGTTTCTTTAAAAAATATTTTACGGAGTATTTATAAATCTGAACGGAACGAGGAATTAAAATACTCTGAAATTTTGGCCAAACTAAACGAAGGAGATCGTTTACCAATGGATGATGATTTTTCAATTCTACCGCCGAATCAACTTTTTAAATACTGGTGGGAACAGGAAAATGTATTGCTTTTAAATACCGCATTCACCTGCGAAATTGGCAAACCAAATTCGCACAGTAAAATCTGGGCTCCTTTTACGCATGCTTTACTAGAATACATAGCACATGCGAATAAAAATACCATTTGGTTTTTGTGGGGTAAAAATGCACAGCAAATTGTTGAAGGAATAAACATAAGCAACAAAATAGAAACTGCCCACCCAATGATGTGTTTCCAGAGAGATAATGACATCCTATTTGGGCACATTAATCCGTTCTTAGAAACAACAAATCTTGTTAACTGGACAGGTAAATAGCATACTACAAGCGCATTAATTTGGGTTAAAGTGTGTTAAAAAATGTAATTAATAGTCCTGAGATTCAAAAGGAAAAATTATCTTTATGCATTACTAAGAAAATTGACCATTTTGAAAAAAAGTTTACTCCTTATATTTTTCTCTTTACTTTTAGTAACAAGCTCTTTTGCTCAAACAGAAAGTCAAGAAGAAGTTCAAGACAGCAGTTTTATTGTTTCAGGAAAAATTATCAATCCTGAGACCTTGAAAGGTATTTCCTTTGCTCATGTGAAAATTCACGATAGCTACTTGGGAATTATTTGTGATAGCCTTGGATTTTTCCGCCTAAGAGTAAATCACGGTCAAAAGCTGAAAGTAACAGCTCTTGGTTTTCAAGAACAGATTGTTGAGATAACGCCTCCTACCGAAGAAGATGAAGTATTTCAGGATATTCTAATGGTTAGGCAAAGTTATTTACTTGAGGAGGTTGATATTTATTCTCTTGGCTCTTGGGAAGATTTCAAGGAAAACTTTGTAAATGCAGACGTACCAGTAGAAGAAAATGTTGCATCTACCTTTGATTTTGGAAACCTTAACTTAGCACAAAAAGAAGCTAGCACTTTGCAAAGAGGTGGCTTTGGTGTTAATCTTATGGATGGGATTGACTTTATTAAAAAAATTCGCAAAAAAAGAAGAGCTAGAAATGCAAAACCAAGCATGGCCGATTGGCAACTGCGAATTCTTCAATCTAAATTTAATAAAAAAGTTGTTGCTGAACTTACGCATGAATCTGGATTAACACTGGAAGTATTAATGGAATACATCAATACATATTCTAATTTTACACACAACACGAGTGAAATGTATATAGGCGTTAAAGTTAAGCAGCTGCATAAGAGATTCTTAGAAGAAAGGCCTCAATTTGAAAAAAACTTGACCCTTTTAGATTCTATTGGCCCAATAAACAACCACTTACGACCTTAAAAACTGAACAAATGAACCTATGAAATTAAATAAACTAATTTTCATTTCATTTTTTCTATTTCTCACATCAAGCTTTGATTCTTTCTCAAAACCTACGGAACTCGATTCCATAATTAGTATTACTGGTCAAATAATTCATGCTGATAGTCTAAGTCCTATTCCTTTAGCTACAGTTAGCATTAAACGCACAAAAAAAGGGATTATTTGCGATAGTTTGGGCATTTTTCATTTGCAAGTTCAGCAATACGACACACTCCGAATTAGTGCGCTCGGTTATAAAAAAATAGAATGGGCAATCCCGCTCATTATCAATCCTGAATTCCCACCTTTTTTTCAGATCAAATTAGAAGACATTTCCTACTTGTTAGATGAAGTTGAAATTTATGCCTTAGGTACTTGGGATGAATTTAAGGATGAATTTCTCAAAACAAAACTTACGGATAAAAACCCGATCAGTAAAAACATAACGAATCAGCTAGCTCCTTACAATACCAAAAAACCAAATGTAGTTCCTGCACAATACAGACCTAAACGAGAAGGTAAAATGGGTGTAGTTTCAGCAATTTTTGCACCAACAGATTTCTTACACAATAAATTGAGTAAATCTGAGAAATCGAAGAAAAAACTATCAAAAATAATCCGTAACGAAGGAAATTTGAAAAAAATAAGTGCGAAGTACAATGCAGAAATAGTATCTGATGCCACAGGTTTAAAAGGGGATGAATTATTAGCCTTTATGGAGTTTAGTGGATCTCATATTAATGTGACGGCAAACACTTCAGATTATTCTGTAATGAAGCAGATCCTATTTTGGTTCGAAAAATACAAAGAGAAACTTACAAAAGAGGAGTAAAAACTCTGGCCATTGATTCTTTTAATTTTTGTCCTTTAGAGCGTTTTTGCCAATCAGATAAATGAAGTTCTTCACTAGCTTCTAGATCTGTTAAAAATCGAGTTCTTAATGCCATTGTAGCTTCCTCATCATAAATCAAAGCATTCACCTCAAAGTTCTGCTCAAAACTACGAACGTCCATATTGGCGGTTCCCACTGTTGACATTATGCCATCAACCATCATTATTTTACTATGATTAAAACCTGCTCGATAAAAATAAATGCGAACTCCTGCTTCCAGCAATTCTTCTACATAAGATAAGGTTCCCCAATAAGTCATAAAAGAATCCGATTTTTGAGGAATCAGTACACGAACATCTACACCGCTCATTGCAACGGTTTTTAGTGCCATTAAAATACTACCATTGGGCATAAAGTATGGCGATGAAATGTAAACATTGCTCTTAGCAGATGTAATTGCAGAAAAATAGGCTTGCATAATACTTGCCCAATCAGAATCAGCTCCCGATGCTGTGATTTGTAGCAAACATTTTTCCTTAACCTTCTTATAGGGTAAGTATTTTTTATCTAACAACACTTCCTGACGAACAAAATACCAATCGATTAAAAACACAATTTGCAAACTAGAAGCAGCCTCTCCAACTATTTTTAAATGTGTATCGCGCCAATCTCCTATTTCCGGAATTCCATGCAAATACCGATCGGCAAAATTAAGACCTCCCACAAAAGCAGCCTTCCCATCTATCACAATTATTTTTCTATGATTTCGATAATTTACACGACTGGTTAAAATTGGAAACCTTACAGGAAGGAAAGCATAAACTTGTGCACCCGCGCTCTTAAGTTCTTCCACATATTTATTACTTAATTTCCAACTTCCTACTCCATCATAAATAACGCGAACTTCAACTCCTTCTTTTGCTTTTTGCACTAATATCTCAAGTAATTCTGATGCCAACTCACCATCCTCAATAATGTAATATTCCAAATGAATATGATCCTTTGCCTTTCGAAGTGCCTTAAAAATAGACGTAAAAGTTTCCTTTCCATCATTTAATACTTTTACCCGATTGTATCCGGTAAGCAATGCCTTAGAATTATTTAAAAGCAAGGTCATTACATTCTTTTTCTCATGAATGCGTTCGTCTTTAATCAATCTGCTTTTTTCCAAACGCAAGCTTTGATCGTGACTCATAACCTGTAGCCATTTTAAATCTCCTAACTCTTTATGATTGAACATTTTTTGCTTTCGGAAACTCTGGCCAAAAACCAAATAAGAAAGCAAGCCAAAAACAGGTAACAAAACCAAAACAAACATCCACGAAATGGTTTTTTGCGGACTCCTATTTTCAAGTACAACTATAATTACTGTAGATATAATGGTTATAACATACAGCACTGCCAACACTTGAAAAAAGTGCATCCAAAAAACCGGCCAATTAATTGTTAATAGCAT
Source organism: Labilibaculum sp. (assembly GCA_016342745.1). Lineage (GTDB taxonomy): Bacteria > Bacteroidota > Bacteroidia > Bacteroidales > Marinifilaceae > Paralabilibaculum > Paralabilibaculum antarcticum. The sequence continues at coordinate 20,636 of JAEINT010000001.1, read as the reverse complement.
ATCTAATTAACTCTTTCAGAAGATTTGTATCTTTGTTTTCAAATCTGAATTGAGAACACAATTGATCCAATTCCTTTATCAAAACAAATGGAAACAGTAAACACTATACAATCTACAATAAATTACATAAAAAATGAACTTAAGGAAATATATCCTGCCAGAGAAACAGAGAGCATGGCCTATATTTTACTTGAGTTTGTGCTCCAATATAGCAGAATACACATCCAACTAAACAAAGATGAAAAGCTTGATAAGCTTTCTGTTAGCCATATAATTAATTACACAAAAGAGTTAAAAACAAAAAAGCCACTTCAATACATTATTGGAGAAACTGAATTCTACGGTTTAATTTTTAAGGTAAATGAGCACACCTTAATTCCAAGACCCGAAACAGAGGAATTGGTTCATACCATTTTGAATGAAAACCCTATTTCTGGATTAAATATTCTTGATATTGGCACTGGTAGTGGTTGCATTCCAATTTCATTGGCTAAAAATCTAAAAAAAGCCAAAGTAGCTTCCGCAGATATTTCTTCAGGAGCAATTGAGAAAGCAAAAGAAAACGCTCTCTTAAATGATGTTGACATTGCTTTCTACAACAGAGATATCTTAAGATGGGAAGATTTTGAATGGGAAAACTATGATATCATTGTAAGCAATCCACCTTACGTTACCGAATCTGAAAAAGAAAAAATGGATGACAATGTTTTGGATCACGAACCTCACACAGCACTTTTTGTGACCGACCATGATCCTCTTATTTTTTATAGAACCATTGCAAATTTGGCAAGTAAATATTTGAATACAGACGGAAAATTGTATTTTGAAATCAACGAAAGTTTAGGAAAAGATATGATTGAACTTTTAGAAGGAAATAACTTTACCACTATTCGTTTGCAAAAGGATATTAACGGCAAAGACAGAATGATTTCAGCGATAAAAAGCAAGTAATGGATTACGAGAAAAAACAGAAAAAAGAAATCAGCGCGCAATCTGCTCTATCGAAAGTCATGTTTATTTGCAGTAGGCAAGAAAAATGCTGTTTTGACATCAGAAAAAAACTTCGTGATTGGAACCTTTCTTACGATGATCAGGATGAAATTATTCAAACTTTAATTGAAGAAAAATTTCTAAATGAAGAGCGCTACACCAATTTTTATGTGCGCGATAAATTTCGTTTTAACAAATGGGGGAAAATAAAGATTTCGCATCATTTAAAACAGAAGCAAATCCCTGATAATCTTATTGAAAATGCTCTTGAGCAAATAAATGAGAAAGACTATAAAGAAAGCTTAGGCGATATTTTATCCCACAAAATAAAAAGCATAAAAGAAGATGATCCCTATCAGCTTAGAGCGAAACTATACCGCTTTGCACAAGGCAGAGGTTTCGAGTCTCACTTAGCACTCAACTTTATCGACAAACTCATTTCGGAATTAGAATAACATTTCTAAGCTCCTTTGGCAAGCTTATTGTTAACAAATCATTATCTTTAAAATTCACTTAAAATAGAAATCATTCCTATGGTTAAATCTTTACGCACCCTTTTTAATTATTTTACCATTCTTTTAATCATGGTTAGCTGCTCTCCTTATTCATCTTCAGCTAAGCGCAGACCGCCAAATTGGGTTAAAGAGCGTCCTATTTCTTCGGAATATTACATTGGCATAGCTGTGGTAAATAAAGATGCCAATCAAACCAGCTACATGCAATTGGCAAAAAATCAGGCTTTACAGGATTTAGCTTCTGAAATATCCATCAACATATCTTCTAATTCTGTTTTGCATCAATTTGAAAACAACACCAGTTTTAAAGAAGAATTTGAGGCTGACGTTAGAACATCTATTGTTCAGGAATTGGAAGGTTATGAAATGATTTCGTCGTGGACAAATAAAAAAGCAAAGGAATATTGGGTCTACTACCGATTGTCAAAGAATCAATATGCTTTGCTGAAGAGAATAAAACTTAACAAAGCAAAAAAACTTTCTCAAAGCTATTTAGAAGAAGGTAAACAACTTGAGAAACAGCTGGATCTGTTTCAGGCTTTAAACTATTATGCCAAATCTTTAGATGCAATTAAAAACCATTTAGATGAAGATTTATCTGTTATGACTTTTGATGGAAATGTAAACTTGGGTACTGACATTTACAATTCTATTCAGAATATTTTTAATCGCACTCAACTAATCCCTGAGAAAAAAGGTATAAACCTTCAAATTTCAACATCTCAGAAAGAACCAATTTTGGTAAAAGCCGATTGGTTAGATGATGATGGAACGCAAATTATAAAACAATTGCCTTTGCAATTTAAATTCGTAAAAGGTGAAGGTGTTTTAAACCAGAATGTGGCAACAGACCAATTTGGTTACGCAGCCTCTCAATTGTCAAAAGTTACTTCTCGACAAAAACTGCAAGAAATTGAAGTATCTCTGGATCTTTCATCCATTTTGGATGAAACAAATGAGAACTATGAATTGAATAAACTTTTTTTTACTCCTGAATCTGCTCCAAAAAGCAATATCATTCTTACTGTAGAAAGGTTAAAAGCCTACTTGAACTTTAGTGAAAAGATTTTTGGCGAAGATTCAAAACGAGGTATTTTAAAGAATAATTTGAAAAAAGAATTATCGGAAAACTTCTTCTCGTTTACCAATGATAAAAAACAGGCTAAAGTAATTCTGGATATCAATACCAATGTAATAAAAGGTGAGATTAAAGAAGGCCGAAACTACAAAGTATATATCGTTTATCTTGATTGCTTCTTTTCCCTTACGGATACCAAAACTGGCATGGAGATATTTAACGATGCTATTTATGAAGTAAAGGGAATGAAACCAATAAGTTACGATTATGCTGTTAAAGAAGCTTACGAACAAGCTGTTGAGGAAATAAACAATACGATTGTTCCTAAATTGAATCAACTGGACTTATAATCGGAACTAATTTTAAAATAAAAATATCAAGAAAAATAATAGCGTTTTAAATTCAACACACATGAAAACAAGAAAATTACAATCATTATTCCTTGGATTAGGAATTTTAGTAGCTGCTGGACTTAGTTCATGCGGATCTGCTGAAAAAGCTGTTTCAACAAAAGCTCAAGGCGAAGAATTAATTGAAGTTTACTGTACTGGTCCTGATTACCAAAGTGACAAGAACAACTTTAGAGCTTCAGCTATTGGCGAAAGTCTAGACCAAATGGTATCGAAGAAAAAAGCGGGAACCAATGCTCGTGCTGAATTAGCTACTCTAATTCAATCGACAATTAAAGGAACAATCGACAACTATGTGAATTCAACAGAATTGAACAATGTTGAACAAGTTGAAGAACGTTTTGAAGGTTTAACTCGTGAGGTAATTAACCAGCAATTGAATAACATTAAAGTGATTTGTGAAAAACAAACCAGAACTGGTGAGAACAAATACAAAACTTACATTGCTCTTGAAATGAGCTCGAAAGATTTAGAAGAAGCAATCAACCAAAAATTATCGCAAGATGATAAACTAAAAGTTGATTATGACTACGAAAAATTCAAAGAAACTTTTAATACTGAAATGCAGAAATTAGAAGCTCAGCAAAGAGGGTTCTAAGAGAAAAATAAATATTTTACGCCGTCTGAGGAAGTTCTTCAGGCGGCGTTTTTTATTACCTTTGCTTGAAATTCACAAATCAGAAAATATTAAAATGATAACAATAGACCAGCTAAAAGATTTAGCGGAACGCACGGCAGCGTTAAGGAGGTATCTTTGACATTGATGCCAAATTAATACAGATACAAGAAGATGAAATGAGAACTCAGGCTCCAGGTTTTTGGGACAATCCAAAAGAGGCCGAAGTTCAAATGAAAAAGCTTCGTGGAATAAAATCTTGGGTAGAATCATACAATGAGATAAAAGAAGCCATTGATGACCTTCAGATTTTGTTTGATTTCGCCAAAGAAAATGAAGCATCTCCTGAAGAAGTTGATGAGCAATTTGCTGCAAGCGAAACATTAATTGAAGCTTTAGAGCTTAAAAATATGCTCGGGAAAGATGAGGATAAGCTAGGTGCTATTCTGAAAATAAATTCGGGTGCTGGTGGTACTGAGAGTTGCGATTGGTGCGAAATGCTTTATCGAATGTATTTAAGATATGGAGAAGCTCATGGCTATAAGGTGACTTCCTTAGAATATCAGGAAGGTGACGAAGCTGGAATAAAGTCGGCAACTATCGAAATTGAAGGTGATTTTGCTTACGGATATTTGAAATCGGAAAATGGTGTACACCGTTTGGTTCGCCTTTCTCCGTTTAATTCTGCCAACAAACGAATGACCACTTTTGCATCGGTCTATGTATATCCTGCTATTGATGATACAATCGAAATCGAAATTAATCCTGCTGATATTTCTTGGGACACATTTCGTTCAGGTGGTGCAGGTGGACAGAATGTGAACAAGGTAGAAACTGGTGTGCGATTACGACATGCTCCTACTGGCATTATTATTGAAAATACCGAAACCCGTTCACAACACGGAAATCGTGAAAATGCACTTCGATTGCTAAAATCGCAGTTGTATGAATTGGAACTAAGAAAACGTCAGGAAGAGACTGATAAAATTGAAGGTTCTAAAAAGAAAATTGAATGGGGATCGCAAATTCGGTCCTATGTAATGCAACCTTACAAGCTAGTTAAGGATGTGAGAACAGGCCACGAAACATCCAATGTTCAAGCCGTTTTAGATGGTGATTTGGATGGATTCATTAAAGCATTCCTAATGGAATTTAGTAATGACGAAAAAAAATAAAATACCGTAGGGACGTTACCTGCAACGTCTCTACACTTTTGTTTTTTTGGGTTTAAACATCCCTCCAATTAAAACTCCGAACAACACCCCGTAAGGAACCATTGTATACCAATTGGCCTGTATTACGCAAGTTCCACTTACACATCCAACATATTTCCAATAAAGAAATCCTCCTAAAAGGCCTACTAGACCACCAATTAATTCAAATTTCCTATTTGATATGAATTGCTTTACCATACTGTAGTTATATATCTATTTATATAATTCAAACTTAGTAAAGAATAATGAATAATTTTGTCTTACGACTGACAATTCTTTCCTAAATTAATTTTTCAAGCTTTTTTTTAATTTACAAAACACAAATTCAATTCTCCTCGATAAAGCTGAAAGACGTATATTTGTATCACTTTAAACTATAAACCAGAATTAAACATGTTAAAAATATATCACAATCCTCGTTGTTCTAAAAGTAGAGCTGGATTAAAATACCTACAAGACAAAGGCTTAGAGCCTGAAATCCGTTTGTACCTGAAAGAAGAATATACAGAAGCAGAACTTGCCGACGTATTGATGAGAATGGCAAAGAAACCTGTTGAAATCATTCGAACTCATGAAAAAATCTACAAAACAGACTTTAAGGGTAAAAATTTTAACGACGATGAATGGATTAAAATTCTAATCGAATTCCCAAATCTAATTCAAAGACCAATTGTGGTTAATGATCACAGAGCAATATTTGCTGTTCCTGCTGAAACAATGGAAGAAATTCTCTAAGAAATACTCTCTATCAACCAATTATCACAATCATATTTGATTTTCTATGTTTATGGATTTACTCATTGTAATATAATGACATGAATAAATTTGGAAAAATATATCTCGTATTATTAATCTTACTTTTCGCAGCTTGTGATCCTTTTGCAACTAAAATAGGAGATGAAGTATCGCTATATGAAAGTATAGAACAGAAAGAATTTGCTTTTCCTGACACATTAAAAGTAATGACATGGAACATTAAATTTGGAGGGGGTCGAATCGATTTCTTCTTCGATTGCCACGGAGAAAGGGTGATTATGGAAGAATCTGAAGTTTTGGAAAACATGTCAGCTGTGGCTGAAAAAATCCGTGAAGTAAATCCTGACATTTTAATGATACAGGAGGCAGATGTAAATGCAAAACGAAGTGCCTTTGTAGATCAAGTTCAATATTTGCTTGACAATACTGATTTTAATTTTGCAGCCTACGCTTCGCAATGGAAAGCCAAACACATTCCTAGCGATGGAATCGGTAAAATGGATTCGGGAAATGCTATTTTATCGAAATGGAAGTTTACCGATGCAAAACGCATAACACTTCCTTTAATTAAATCGCAAAATTTTATCGTTCGTTACTTTTATCTAAAAAGGAATATCTTGGGAATTAAGCTAGAGCATGAAGGTAAGACCGTACACCTGCTTACAACTCACGCATCTGCTTATGCAAAAGATGATACAAAGAAAAAACAACTGGATATTATTAAGTCACATATCGATTCTCTAAAACAAAATGGTGAACGATTCATATTTGGTGGAGACTTTAATTCCCTTCCGCCTTACAGCAAACATACTAGCCAATTTGATGATTCGGCTTGTACCGATGGGGATTTTGAAGCAGATAATTATACAGAAGAAACCGATTGGATGATCCCATTTTATGAAGATTATAATCCGGCGATATTATTAGAGGATTATAAAAATGACAATTCGAAGCACTTTACGCATACAACAGACAAAAATGGGTACTGGAATCGCAAGTTAGATTTCCTTTTTACCAATGGAGCATTTATTCCAAACAGTGGCACAACACTCCAACAGTGGATGCAAGTGTCTGACCATGCTCCGATTATAGTAGAATTTAACACAAAACAATAGAGTTTTTCATGTTCTAAAAGTATGATTAAGAACATTTTTTAAACTTTCCGTAAATGATAAAAAGGTCTTATTTTTAGACTCTAATTTTTAAACAGTTACAGTTATGGCAGATAATAAACTTTTTAGTGACTTTGCTCCTCAATCGACCCAAGAGTGGATTGACAAAATCACTAAAGATCTAAAAGGTGCTGACTTTGATAGAAAGTTGGTTTGGAGAACTAATGAAGGATTCAATGTGCAGCCTTTCTACAGACTGGAGAACATGGATGACAAAGCCTTCATGAATACTTATCCTGGAGATTTCCCTTATGTTCGTGGTAATAAAAAAGACAACAACGACTGGTTAGTTCGTCAAGATATTATTGTAAAAGATGTAAAAGTAGCTAATGCAACAGCTCTTGACATCATGAACAAAGGTGTTGATTCAATCGGATTCGTATTGAATTGGAAAGACCTAAGCAAAGAAGAATTATCTACTTTGTTAGAAGGTGTTTTCTTGGATTGTGTTGAGATTAACTTCGAAAAATCTCACGGTTCTGTTGAATTAATCAAAAACCTACAGGCAATTGCAACTGAAAAAGGTATCGCTTTAGATAGATTAAATGGCGGGGTTTCTATCGATATCAATTCTGGATTCAGTACTGTTGGTAACTTTTGTGGATCAGAAGAAAATTCTTACAAGTTTGTAAAAGAAGCTGTAGAAGCTGCGAAAGCACTTCCAAACTTCAAGGTTATTGCAGTTGGTGGTAGCTTATTCAACAACTCTGGATCTTCAATTGTTGAAGAATTAGGTTTCTCTTTAGCTTCAGGTGCTGAGTACCTAGGCAAAATGATTGAAGCTGGACTTTCTGTTGATGAAGTAGCTCCAAAAATCCGTTTCAACTTTGCAACAAGCTCTAAATATTTCATGGAGATTGCTAAGCTAAGAGCTGGACGTATGTTATGGGCTAACATCGTAAAAGCATTTGGTGCTTCGAACGAAGAAGTTTGCAAAATGTTTGTTCATGGTGAAACTTCAGAGTGGAACAAATCTGTATATGATCCATATGTAAACATGTTACGTACTCAAACTGAGTCTATGTCTGCTGTTTTAGGTGGTTTGGATTCATTCACAGTTAAGCCTTTCGATTCTGTTTATGCTGAGTCTTCAGTATTCTCTGAAAGAATTGCTCGTAACCAACAATTATTATTAAAAGAAGAATCGCACTTGGGTAAGATTGCTGACCCTGCTGCTGGTTCATACTATATTGAGTCATTAACTGAGTCGATTGCTGAAGAAGCTTGGAAATTATTCTTAGCTGTTGAAGACAAAGGTGGATACCTTGCTGCTTTCAAAGCTGGATTCGTTCAAGACACTATTAAAGCTACTGCTCAGAAAAGAGATTTAGCAATTGCTACTCGTAAAGAGAATTTCCTAGGAACTAATCAGTTCCCTAACTTCGGTGAAGTTTTAGAAACTCTTCCAGAAGCTGTTCTTGCTCCTGTTGATAAAACAGCTGCCGATGCAGTTTGCGAAACATTGAAACCATACCGTGGTGCTCAAGCTTTCGAAGCTCTTCGTAACAAAACTGATATTTACGCTAAAGGAAATGGTCGTCCAAAAGTGATGATGTTCCCTATCGGTAACTTGAACATGCGTAAGGCTCGTGCACAATTTGCATGTAACTTCTTCGCTTGTGCTGGATTCGATGTTGAAGACCACAATGGTTTTACTTCAGTTGAAGAAGGTGTGAAATTCGTAACAGAGAAGAATGCTAAGATTGTTGTGATTTGTTCATCAGATGATGAGTACGCAACTATCGCTCCTGAGCTTTTCGAAGCGCTTAAAGGAAGTGCAACTCTTGTTGTAGCAGGTGCTCCAGCATGTGCTGACGAGTTAAAAGCTAAGGGCATTAAGAACTTCGTTAACGTGAAGTCTAACGTTCTTGAAACTTTAGGAGCATATCAAGCAGAGTTAGGAATTTAATTGGTGATTTATAATTGAAAAATTATCGAAAAGCTAATTGCAAAAAAAGAAAAAAATGAAGCCAAATTTTAAAGATATAAATATCAAGTCATCTCAAAGAGCTGCAGCTACTTCTCAGGAATGGGAAAAAGAAAACGGCATTGAAAAATCTTGGATGACACCAGAACAAATTCCGGTTAAAACAGCTTTTAACAAGGAAGATTTAGAAGGTATGGAGCACTTGAACTTTGTTTCTGGTTTACCTCCATTCCTACGTGGACCTTACTCAGCTATGTATCCTTTGCGTCCTTGGACTGTTCGTCAGTACGCAGGTTTCTCTACTGCTGAAGAATCAAATGCATTTTACCGTCGTAACCTTGCTGCTGGTCAGAAAGGTCTTTCTGTAGCATTTGACTTGGCTACTCACCGTGGATATGATTCAGATCATCCTCGTGTAATTGGTGATGTAGGTAAAGCTGGGGTTGCTATTGACTCTATTCTTGATATGGAGATCCTTTTCGATCAAATTCCATTGGATCAGATGTCAGTATCTATGACAATGAACGGTGCTGTACTTCCAGTATTAGCATTCTACATCGTTGCAGGTTTAGAGCAAGGTGCTCGTTTGGATCAACTTTCTGGAACAATCCAGAATGATATCCTAAAAGAATTTATGGTGCGTAACACTTACATTTACCCACCAGATTTCTCAATGAAAATTATTGCTGATATCTTCGAATTTACTTCGCAGAAGATGCCTAAGTTTAACTCTATTTCTATCTCTGGTTACCACATGCAAGAAGCAGGTGCTACAGCAGATATCGAGTTAGCTTACACACTTGCTGATGGTCTTGAGTACTTGAAGAAAGGTGTTGCTGCAGGTATGGATGTTGATACATTCGCACCTCGTTTGTCATTCTTTTGGGCGATTGGAATGAATCACTTCATGGAGATTGCTAAGATGCGTGCTGGTCGTTTACTATGGTCTAAGATTGTAAAACAATTCGATCCTAAGAATCCTAAGTCAATGGCATTGCGTACTCACTCGCAAACTTCTGGTTGGTCATTAACTGAGCAAGATCCTTTCAACAATGTTGGACGTACTTGTATCGAAGCAATGGCTGCTGCATTAGGTCACACTCAGTCTCTTCACACCAATGCTTTGGATGAAGCGATTGCATTACCAACTGACTTCTCTGCACGTATTGCTCGTAATACTCAGATTTACATTCAAGATGAAACTACAATCTGTAAAGCTGTTGATCCATGGGCTGGTTCATACTACGTTGAGTCATTAACTCAAGACCTAGTAGACAAAGCTTGGGCTCACATCGAAGAAGTTGAGAAATTAGGTGGTATGGCGAAAGCGATCGAGTCTGGTATTCCAAAACTTCGTATCGAAGAAGCTGCTGCTCGTACTCAAGCTAAAATTGATGCGAACACTCAAACTATTGTAGGTACTAACAAATATCGTTTGGAGAAAGAAGATCCATTGGATATTTTAGAAGTAGATAACACTGCTGTACGTACTGCTCAAATCGAAAGATTGAACAAGCTACGTGCTAACCGTGACGAGAAAGCTGTTCAAGCTGCTCTTGAAGCCATCACTGCTTGTGCAAACGGAGGTGAAGGTAACTTATTGGATCTTGCTGTTAAAGCTGCACAATTACGTGCTTCATTAGGTGAGATTTCAGATGCATGTGAGAAAATTTGTGGAAGATATAAAGCCGTAATTAGAACTGTGTCAGGAGTATATTCATCAGAATCAGGACAAGATGCTGATTTCGCAAACGCGAAAGAATTAGCAGATAAATTTGCTGAAATGACAGGACGTCGTCCTCGTATCATGGTAGCAAAAATGGGACAAGATGGTCATGACCGTGGTGGTAAAGTTGTTGCTACTGGTTTTGCTGATATAGGATTTGACGTTGATATGGGACCATTGTTCCAAACTCCAGAAGAATCTGCTAAGCAAGCTGTAGAAAATGATGTACACATCGTAGGTGTTTCTTCATTGGCTGCTGGTCACAAAACTTTGGTTCCTGCAATTATCGAGGAATTAAAGAAATTAGGTCGTGAAGATATCATGGTTACTGCAGGTGGTGTTATTCCAGCTCAGGATTACGATTTCTTATACGAAGCTGGTGTTGTTGGTGTATTTGGTCCTGGTACCAAAGTATCAAAATGTGCAATGCAAATGCTTGACATCCTAATTGAGCAATACAAAGACTAGTTCTTTTATTACACTATATTTAAAGACAGGAACAATGTTCCTGTCTTTTTTTTGTGCTATATTTCTACCTCAATTAAATATGAGTGCAATGAAAAAACTAAGCTTACTAATTTTACTTTCTATACTTACGATTAGCCTTCAAGCGCAAAATAAAACGATAGAAGATTCTCGAATAGAAAAACAAATTCTTTACGGACAAGTTAACCTTGAAGCTTTCCAAATGGACCTCTGTAAAGATTGGTATGCTCCGGAATATAAATCCTACCAAATAAAAGAAGAAACACTAAAACAACTAACGGATCAAAAACTAGCAAACATTTCTATTAATTTAATTTTTGGATCCTGGTGCCACGATAGCCACCGAGAAGTTCCTAGATTCATAAAAATTTTAGAAGAAATAAACTTCCCCTTTCCTCAACTTAAAATGCATGCTCTTGACACTTATAAAAAATCACCTAGTTATGATGCAAAAGCAAACCAAGTTGAGTTTGTTCCAACAATGATTATTTATAAAGGTAAAACAGAAATCGGGAGAATAATTGAAAGTCCAGAATTAACACTTGAGGAAGATCTTTTCAATATTATCTCTAAAAATTAGTACCTTTACCCTATTGGATCAATCTACTTAATCATGGAACAAGAGAGAACAAATGCTGGACAAACACTTGGTATTATTGGATTAATACTTGGTATTTTAACTTTTATGTTGGGATTTATTCCTTGTGTAGGTGTTATTGCAATCATCCCTGGTGTTATTGCAATTGTATTAAGCAGTATTGGCCTAGCTCAAGCGAATAAAAGTAATGGTGCACGCGGAATTAATATTGGTGCATTAATCGTATCAGTAATTGGTGTTTTAGCTGCCTCTTTGTGGTTGGTTTTTGTAGTTGGAATTGCAAGTTTAAACGAAGATGAAATTGAAGATTTTGTAGAAGATGTTATCGAAGAAGTAATTGAAGAATCTGTTCACAACCCAGATTTACAAGATGCATTGCACGAACTAGAAGAACAATTAGACGAAGTTTGTGTTGACTCAATTCACATCAAAACCGATAGCATTAATATTGAAATCAAAATAGAGAATGACTAGTTCTCATATTTCTGCAAAACACAACTATAAAATTGTTAACTATATTCTAGCAGGAATAATCCTATGTATTTTTCTTTATTCTGCTCTTTTTTCCCCTGAAGGAGGTAAGCATCCAGTTCCCTCTTTTTATACACAATTAACAGGTTACGAAAGTCCATCAACCGGACTTTCCAGAAGCTTTTCGGCTATCGTTAGAGGCGATTTTGATCTTGCAAATAACTTTAACCCAAATGGATTGCAAATTTTTCTTTTTTTTGTGATTCAGTTTTGCTTTAGAATAAGTTCAAGCTTTTTTATAAAGATTCCAAACAGCTATCTAAAACCTTATATTACCGCAGATATCCTTATCTCAATTTTCGGCTTTTACCTAGCCTTCAGACCATTAATTTCGTTTACCATTAAACTTTTTAAAGAATCTCTCGTAGAATACATGTAAGTTAAATATTCTTAAACTAAATCTTACATTATGTCAGTACTACTTGTGATTTTTTGCATAACACTGCTGACCAGTTTAATGGTTCTACATGTGTTTAATGAGCTCAATTTATCTAAAAGGATAAACAAGGCAGGATATTTTGTGCAAGAATTATTGGATCAAAAAGGGATTAATCATCTTGATGTGGAAAAGAAATTTGAAATATCAACTTTCCCAACCCAGCTTAGAGTAATTGAATATTATTTGCATTCTCTTGATTCTAACTATAATGATTTTGGCAGAAAAAAGACTGTTACCGAAAGAATTGATTCCATAGAAAACACTCTGATAAATTATGGATACCAGAGTGATCTAAGTCTTATTTAAGCTCGTCTAAGGCAAAACATTTATCTACCTTAACGCCACGTTCTGTTTGTTTTAAACTACAACATTCAGTGGTAATATCATGTTGAAAAAACAAGGTGTAATTATTTTCTACAGCCTCTTTTAAAAAGATCTGCTTTTCACTCAGTGATACAGTTGGATTTAAATCGTAACTAGCCAACCATTTTACAGGAACATTAGCCGCTGTTGGAATAAAATCACCAGCAAAAACCAAAGTACGATCTTCATTCTTAATTAATGATATCATTAAACCCGGCGTGTGACCATTTACAAATCGCACCTCAAAATTTGGAAACAACTCTCCCTCCTCTTCTACAATTTGCAGCTTCCCAACTTCTTTTATGGGCATTACGTTCTCCTTAAAATAAGCGTCAGCTTCTCGGATATTAGGATTTAAGTAATTTTCCCACTGTGCTCTACTTACCCAATGTGTAGCATTTGGAAATACCAATTCGTAACCATCCCTATTTTCATTATGCTTTACAGCTCCACCACAATGATCAAAATGCAAGTGCGTCAACACAACATCGGTAATATCTGTAGGAGAATAGCCTACGTTTGCTAAAGAAGAAATAAGTCTAGCATCACCATTCAAATGTTGATGTTCAAAAAAGGCTGCATCTTGCTTATCACCAGTACCATTATCAATTAATATTTTACGCTCACCATCTACCACAAGCATACTTCTCATGGCGCAATTGCATAAATTATCGTCATCACTTGGGTATTTTCGGCTCCAATAAAGTTTAGGTACAACGCTAAACATAGCTCCTCCATCACACTTAAAATTACCCGTTTCGATATTATATATTTTCATTATTTTAACTTAAATATGTTATCTTTAAAATTATTTTTTCCTGTAAATTCAGAGTTTACAGAGGCGACTTCTCAACGCAAGTCAAAAATACGATTTTAAAAACGAAATTCCATGAGAGTACATTTTATAGCAATTGGCGGTAGCGCCATGCACAATTTAGCAATCGCATTACATTTAAAAGGTTTTTCTGTATCTGGTTCTGATGATGAAATTTTTGATCCATCGAAATCACGATTGGAAAAGCACAATATTTTACCTGAAGCCTGGGGATGGTTTCCTGATAAAATTAATGCAAGTCTAGATGCAATTATTCTCGGAATGCATGCGCGAATTGATAATCCTGAACTTTTAAGAGCTCAAGAATTAGGTTTAAAAATCTACTCTTATCCTGAATACATATACGAACAAACAAAAGATAAAACTAGAGTTGTGATTGGTGGTAGTCATGGGAAAACCACTACAACTTCGATGGTGATGCATGTATTAAAAGAAAACAGCATTGACTTTGATTATATGGTTGGAGCTCAAATTGAGGGATTTGAAACCATGGTGAAATTAACAAAGGAAGCCAAAATTGCCATTTTTGAAGGAGATGAATACTTATCCTCTCCTATTGATCGTAGACCAAAGTTTCATTTGTATCATCCTCATATTGCTTTACTAACAGGAATTGCTTGGGATCACATCAATGTATTTCCAACATTTGATAATTACGTAGAACAATTTGAAATCTTTACGGATTTAATTCAAAAAGATGGAAGTCTGATTTATTTTGAGAAGGATGAGCACATTCAAACAATCTTAAAGAACAAAAGAGAAGATATTACTTATATTCCTTATAATACTCATCCTTTTAGAGTAGAAAACAACCTTTCCATACTAAAAGGAAAATCGGAAGAATATGCTCTTGAGATTTTTGGGGAACACAACCTGCAAAATTTAATGGGTGCATACCACATCTGCAAAAGCATTGGTGTTTCAGATCTTGATTTTTATTCCTCTATTCAGAATTTTTCTGGAGCAGCTCGCCGTCTTCAAAAATTAGACGAAAATGATACCTGTAGTGTTTTTCAAGATTTTGCACACTCGCCATCAAAATTACAAGCAACAACGCAAGCTGTAAAAAAACAATATCAAAACAGAAAACTAATAGCCTGTATGGAATTGCATACATTTAGTAGTTTAAAAAAGGAATTCCTGCCTCATTACAAGGATACCATGTGTACCGCTGATCAGGCATTCGTTTATTTTGATCCAAAAACAATCGCTCATAAAAAATTAGAGCCAATTACTAAAGAACAGGTTGCTGAGGCATTTGGAGGCGATAATCTTAAGGTTTATACAGATTCCGATCTGTTAATTTCTGATTTGCTAGCCATGAACTTTACCAACACAAATGTACTTTTAATGAGTTCAGGTAACTTTACTGGAGTAGATCTAAAGCTACTGGCTAGCAAAATCACTAAAAAAAAGGACTAAGTTGACTTTCAGCACCTTGAGAAACGCAATGTTGCTGATGGTTAAATTAATACTATTTTTACACTATGATTAGTCCTAAAACCAAGGAATACTATGCTTCAACTCTTTAGATATATTTTATTTATTCTTCTGTTAACTCCGACCAATTTATTGATCGGACAAAATCAGGATCAAATTCTAAAGGCCGAAGAATTACTAATAAGCACTTCAGGTAAAGAAAGAGTCGCTTTGCTTAATGAGCTTTCACGTCTATATATCGATATAGATCCAGATAAAAGCGTTGAATACACAAAAGAAATCGTAATACTTACTGCAGATGACCCCATAAAGAAATCATCTAATTTATATAATCTAGGAAACCTTTATCGAAGAGTTAATAATTATAGATTGGCCTTGGATTGTCAAACTCAAGCGCTTGAAATACGTAGGCAGATTAATGATATCAAGGGCACTGCTAGTTGCTTAAATAACATTGGTGAAATCTATAAAATACTTAACAAACACGAAGAAGCACTCAATTACTTTAACCAGTCCCTAAAAATTAGACAAAAGGAAGGCAGCCCCAAAGAAGTTGCCTACACTTTGAATAATATTGGAAGTACTTATTGGCTAAAGAAAGATTACGCAAGCTCGTTGGAATTTTACCTGAAATCACTCGAAATTAGATCTAAACTAGGCGATAAATCTGATATTTCTTCATCTTTAAACAACCTTGGTAATGTTTACAAAAACCTTGGCAAGTATAACAAAGCTCTTGACTATTATGCAAAAGCATTAGAAATACGACAAGAAATTGGAGACAAAACGCTGATTGCATTCAGCATGAATGACATAGGCGGCATCTACTGGCGATTAAACAACTACAATGAATCACTTTCCTACTACAATAAATCTTTAGCCTTACGAAAAGAGATTGGAAACAAGAGATACATTGCAGCAACTCTAAAAAATATTGGAACTGTATACAAAGACCTAAATGAGTTAGATTACTCTTTGAAAAGTTATAATGAATCCTTAAAGATATATGATGAATTAAACGATTTAAAGGAACAAGCAAATGTCTTTTCATCCATTGGGAAACTGTACGAAAGCTATAATAATTTCGACAAGAGTCTGGAATATCACAAAATAGCTTTGAATTTGCATCGCCAAATTGGAAATACAAAAGGAATAGCCTACTCTTCCAATAGCATAGGTGAAATTCTAATGAAATATTTCATTAGCGAAGAAGCTAAGACTTATCTACTTTCAGCTTTTGAACATGCCAATCAATGCAAGGACCGAAGTTTGCAAAAAATCACATCAGAAAATTTATTTGAATATTTTTCAAATCAAGGTGATTACAAAAAAGCGCTAGAATATTTTAGAGAATTTTCGAGTACGCAATATGATAGTATTGTTGATCAAATTGACAAAGGCAAGATTGCAGAGTTTGAAGCTAATTACGAAATCTCAAAAAATAAAAATGAAATTAAGAGTTTAAAAGCCTATAGCCGTCAGCAGACTATTGTAATTTACCTTTTTATAGCCTTAATTATTTTAGCTGGTGGAATCGGATACATTGCTAATAAAAACATCAAAATAAGAAAAGAAGCAACTCAGGCACTTACTGAGAAAAATACCGAATTAGAGGAAATCAATTCTCGCTTAAAGGAAACTGAAGTTAGCTTACGAGACTTAAACCTTACTAAAGATAAAATATTCAATATAATTTCGAATGATTTACGAACTCCCTTCAATGACATGAAGGTAATGAGTTCAAAATTGATTCAAAGCTTTGAGCAACCAGAGATAGGATCTCAAAAGGATCTTTCCCAGAATATTCGCGACTTATCTTTTCATACTTCCGATTTAGTCGAAAAGCTCCTTTCTTGGTCAGCTTCACAATCTGGGAAAACAAAATTTGCTGCTCGTGCTTTTAATCTAAAAGAACTATTAGATTACTCTTTATCAAAATTGTCAGAACAACAAATAGAAAAAAATGTAAAAATCATTTTCAATTTAGACAGTACAATAAAAGCCTTCGCAGATACTGCATCAATGACCGAAACCTTTAAAAACTTACTGTCAAATGCTATTAAATTCTCATATCGTGAAGGCAAAATCACCATTTCGGCAAGAGAAAAAAAGTATTTAGTTGAGCTAGAAATAACCGATGAAGGTGTTGGTATGAGCAAAACAAATCTTCATAAAATATTCCGATTGGACAATGACTATCTTGCTTTAGGAACTGCACAAGAAAAAGGTGCTGGTATCGGTCTACTTCTTTGCAAGGAGTATGTAGAAAAAAATGGCGGGAAGATTTGGGCTGATAGTGAAGAAGGAAAAGGAAGTAGTTTTTTTATTACCATTCCTAAATCAGATAAATTAATGGGCTCTGTTCCTCAAGCTAATCATTAAACATCAAAAATACTTCATAAAAAAAGGCCTCGAATGAGGCCTTTTTTATTTTGATCGATAAACTATCGATATTAGTATTTTTTAGCAACGAAGTGGTAGTGACTACCGAATCTTTCAAAAGCTGCTTGATCCAATTCTTCTCTGAAATCTGGATGTGCAACTGAAATAATTGCTTTTGCTCTTTGCTGTAAAGACTTACCAAACAAATTAACTGCTCCATGCTCAGTTACGAACCATCTCATGTTGTTACGAGTAGTTACGACACCTGAACCCTGCATTAGAGTTGGAGTGATCTTAGAAACGCCTTTTCCTGTTACAGAAGGCATCGCAATGATTGGAACTCCACCTTCTGAAGCCGAAGCACCACGTGTAAAGTCAATCTGTCCACCTACACCAGAATAATGTCTTGTTCCGATTGAGTCAGCACAAACTTGACCTGTAATATCAATTGATAAAGCAGAGTTGATTGCACATACCTTAGGATTTTGCTTGATGATACCTACACCGTTCGTATAAGCAACATCCATCATTAATACTCCTGGGTTATCATCAACAAAATTGTAAAGCTCTTTTGTTCCCATTAAGAAACCAGCAACAATTTTACCTGGATCTAATTTTTTGTTTCTTCCGTTTACAACACCACTTTCTACCAATGGAAGAAGTCCGTCTGCAAACATCTCAGTATGAACACCAAGATCTTTATGGTTTCCTAACTGTGCTAAAACAGCATTTGGAATACCACCAATTCCCATTTGAAGACAAGCTCCATCAGGAATTAAACCTGCAACATTTTTACCAATCTGAATATCAAGATCAGATAAAGGTGCATTGTGATGCTCAATAAGTGGAGAGTTATCTTCACAGAAAACATCAAAAGAAGACAATGGCATCATTGCATCTCCAAAAGCACGAGGTACATTTGGATTGATAATTGCAACAACAGTATCAGCTTCTTCTACTGCAGCTCTACTAGCCTCAACCGAAGTACCTAAAGATACAAAACCATGCTTATCTGGAGTACTTACTTGTACAACTGTAACATTTACTTTTAAAACTCCTTCGCGAATTAACAACTGTGTCTCGCCTAAGAATACTGGGATGTAATCTGCATAACCTGCTTGAGTTTGTTTTCTTACATTTGCTCCAACAAATAAAGACTCAAGGTTAAAAATACCTTCGAATTCAGCATCTGCATATGGTGCTGGACCTTCAGTATGAATATGCTGGATTGTTACATCGTAAATCTCACCGTTACGACCACGCTCGCACATTGCGTTAATGAATTTATGAGGTGTTAATGCTACTGAGTGTAAGTGCACTCTATCACCGGATTTAATCACCTTCGCTGCTTCCTCAAAAGAAACTGTTTTGATCTCTTTTTGCATCTTTTTATTCGGTTTTTATGATGTGGTTTATAATTTCTAATTCGCCGACTAAAGTAGTATAATTTTCAAGTGAAATTTCTGCTATTCAGCATGAGTGCTACACAACATATATGTGCTATCGATTCATAATTAAGACATTGCGCATCAAACAATCGAAGAAATAAAAATTAAAGGAAATAGAAGAGAATGAATACAAATTGAGGAGCCAATATATAGGATGAAAAACTCCTTATTCGCTTTTAAAGTTTGGGCAAAAAAGAAGCCGGGAACTACCCCGGCTGCAAAACCCAAACATCTAATAAAACTTAAATAACAAAAACTATCAAACTATTATTTTGCAACCCTATTATTAGGTAACATTTACTATATTAGCATGTTATAGCTGTTACCAAATAAGAAAATAATTGTTGTTCTTATTCTGTACTTCAAATATACTTTACTTTCCATCATCAATCAAATCAATAATGTTTATAGTATCATCGATTTTGTTTATATTTGGATCTAAATCAAAAAAAAACAAAACAAATGATCACCATTACCCAATTGGAATATATTGTAGCTGTAGATACTTATCGCCATTTTGCTACGGCCGCGGAAAAATGTTTTATAACCCAGCCTACTCTTAGCATGCAAATTAAAAAGTTAGAGGAGTATCTGGATGTTACAATTTTTGATCGAAGCAAACAACCAATTATTCCAACTGATGTTGGAATCTCAATTATAGAACAGGCCCGGATCATTTTAGGGGACACAAAAAAAATAGATGAAATAATAAAGGATCATAAAAACACTGTTGAGGGAAGTTTGAAAATTGGTATTATTCCAACTCTAGCTCCTTTTCTACTTCCAATGTTTATTGGAGACTATATTAGAAATTATCCTGCAATTAAAGTTGAAGTAGAAGAAATGGTTTCTGAGGAAATCGTAAAGAGCCTAAAAAAAGACAAAATTGATGTTGGAATCTTTGTGACTCCAGCCAAAGAAGACAAGATAAATGAAAGACCATTGTTTTATGAAGAAATGATGATCTATGCACATAAAGATCATGAGTTACTCAAAAAAGCAATAATTGAGGTAAAAGACATAGCAACTCCAGAAATTTGGATGCTAGGTGATGGACACTGTTTTAGAAACCAAGTTGTCAATTTGTGTGAAATGCACGATCTTCAACATCAAGAATTGCCTTTCGAATTTGAAAGTAATTCTCTTGAAACTCTAATGAAAATTGTTGATAAGGAAGGTGGTTTTACATTGATTCCGGAATTAGCAACCCAATATTTACCCAAAGAAAAGATGTGTCAAGTGAAAAGATTCACCAATTTGCATCCTTTACGTGAGGTAAGTTTAATTTATTCTCGACATTATTCGAAACACAAACTTCTCGACTTACTTGCTAAAAGTATTCAAAATGTCATCCCAAACGATCTTTTAAATAGTTCTAAAGGAACAATTGTTGAATGGCGCTAACCCTATTTCAATCTAAGTTTGAAGCAGTTAGTTTAAGCTGTAAAAAAAAGTATGATTTTTTTTAAAAAAAGTATTGTCGGTTTAAAGAATTATCTCTTACTTTGCAGCGCTAAAGAAAAAAACTAGAGCACATCATTACTCTCTTTTTTCAATAGCATTTAAAGAAAAAAAATACAGAAATGTATTGCGAAATTAAATTACTTGATTTATCTTTGCAGCTCTTTAAAATTAATGGTCCGTTCGTCTAGGGGTTAGGACGCCAGGTTTTCATCCTGGTAACAGGGGTTCGATTCCCCTACGGACTAC
>JAEINT010000011.1 GCA_016342745.1 Labilibaculum sp. | reverse complement strand
CCGAAGTTCTCCTTCGTATTAGGCAAGTTACGCTTTTTGTAGAATAATTTGGAATTTACAACAGTACCTTTTTTTATGGTAGGTATTTTATAAGTGTAATACAAATGTGATTATTACTTAACGGCCATACAAATATCAGAAATCAAATCTTTAGGCTCGGTTTTTATAGGGCTGTTTCTGTAAAATTCCATTGGCGGAATTTTCTTGTTCTGTTTGAATTCTTTGGCTCTTTCCATGGCCATAATGGCGCTCCAGCCATTGCCTGATAATTCGTATGGCCCAATGTGACGAACAGTATGAATTTTTGTAGCAGGAATGCTTCCTTCGAACATTCTGGCAGGTATTTTTAAAACTTCAGATTTTATGCCAACACCACTAGTATAAATTACTTGGTTTTTATTGAAATCAAATTTATGATAAACCGAGAACCAATCACAGGTTACGATATCTTCATTTTCTTTGGCAAATTCTGCAATTTTTTTGAAATCTTTTGTCATAGATTCATCAATTGTGTCAATTGTACATTCACTTTTAATACCAACGAAATTGATACCTTCAAATTGTGATTCTCCAAGAAATTCAAGCTTGGCATCAACATGACCTTTTTCAATATATTCTTTAAGCATTAATAGCCCACGGTCGTAATCCATACCAATCAAACGTTCCATCATGCTTTTCATCCAAAACATGAAAAATGGGAGAGAGTCATCCATAGTCCATGTCAAATAGGTTGTATTTTCATCTACTTTCTCAAGAATGAAATCAGTCTTAGATTCCGATTTCCATGGTTTTAAAAATTTAAGATCATATCTAATTAAAGTATCACTTTCCGAAATAATTGTAATAATTCCAGATCCAATACGTTTTCCATCCCATTTGTGGCTTTTTCCATCAGCAGAAACAGATTCTTTAGTTTCAGGTTCCAGAATAAACCACGGAGACCAAGGTTTCCACTTGTTAAAGTCGGTAATTATGCTTTTTACCTTATCAGCACTGGCTGCAATGGTTATTGATTTTTCAACATGAGTTTTAGGCATATAATTGGGTATTTAGTTAATTGTTAATTCGGTTAAAAGGATTTCATTCTAATATGAATTTCTATTAAAGTTAAAGAGAAACAGAATTCATTTCAAGTATATGTAGGATTAGATTTTTTGGTATTTCTCGCAAATATTTTGAACCATTTCACGCAAAATGGTATTTAAGCCAATTGGGAAAACTATTTCAACCTTTGCCGACATCGTTAAAATCCACTTTGCAAATCCATTTAAATCTGGATTTAGGAATTTCATAGTAATTTTGCTTCCCTTTTTTTCTTCATTCAAAAAGCCATACCAATATTTTGACTCCTGTATTTCAAGGGATAATGATTCACTTATTTTTATTTCAATTTCAAAATACTGATGCTGCTCTTTTTCTCTTTCCAAATATTCTTCGAATGCTTTGTCTAATTTTTTATTGTAGGTTTCATTACTTATCTCTAGCTCCCTTATTCTATCTAACCTAAAATCGCGATAAGCTTGTCGTAATTTGCAGTAAGCTATTAAATGCCAGTTTAAGGCATAGTATAACAAGCCAATGGGTTCAACATCACGTGTAGAGAGTTTTTGATTGTATTTCGCAAAATAAGCTATCTTCAGCACTCTTTTATTCACTAAAGCTTGCTGAATATCATGAAGATAAATTGAATCTCTTTGGGGAATTTCGGAAATGCCAGAAAATACCTTAACCGAGCCATCCAATTTTTCCAGAAACTCTTTGTCTTCCGGCTTCATTACCGATTTGATTTTATACAATGCGTTTTGGAAGCTAGAATCGACATTTTTATCGGATATGAAAGGCACTAATTTGCCAGCCATCAAAATCGCAGATGCTTCTTCTGTTGTAAACATGATAGGTGGTAGTGAATAATCATCATCTAGGAAATATCCTACTCCGGCCTCAGCTCCAATAGGTATTCCTCCTTCTTCCAAGGCTCGTATATCGCGATAAACTGTCCTTAAACTTATTTCAAATCGATCAGCTATTTCTTGTGCCTTTACAACCTTTTTGGTCTGTAATTGCGTTAAAATTGCCTGTAATCTGTCAATTCTGTTCAAAATGCTTACTTGTTATAAGTTTACTACTAAAAAGGTAATCCTGGAATCCTAATTTCTATATGAAATTAAAACATTCCAGGATAATTTGAGCAATACTATTTAATTCGTCTGAAATTGAATTTCCGTAATGTTATTTTCTGGAGTTTCAAAATCACAATTGATGTACAATTCACGACAAGATTTTCCAGGTTCAATATTTCCCGTTTTCATTTCTTCCACTATAACCTCGTAAGATTCTTTAAGATTATCCCATGAACCCAGATGTGTTTTTTTAACATGTACATATTCGTCTAACTTTTCCAATTGGAATTTATCACTGGCAAATGAATTGTCAAAAGTTGCAACGGGCAAACAAATTTTCAACTCAAATTCTTCTACCGTAACACAAGTTTCCCATTTGTAAATCCAATATTGTGGACCTGAAGGATGCAATCCGGCCTTAACTGCTTCTTGTACAATTTCTCTTGGGAAATCTTCGATATTCTTAATTAAGTCTTCAAGAGTTGTTCTCACTACTTTAGACAATACTGTCATTGCTGGGGCTGTTTTTTTCTCCATAACTTTATTTTTTGAATGAATAATACTTCAAAACTAAAGGGTAGAGGTGACAGCAGTATGTCAGTAGTATTATTTTTATTTTCGGAAATGGAAAAAAATTATTGAATTGGATTTCTTGGAGCACATCCAATATCTATTTGGTGACAAACGTGGTTGGCAAAACCATATCCAGCTTCTGAATAAACATCGTATACGGCATCTACATTCATCTTTTCCAACTGCTTGCGTTCATCTTCGTATCGTGCAATGACTGCAATATTTCCTTTATAACTAGTTGCTTTCAAACGTTCAACAGAATAAATATTCGATTTGTGGTCGTTCATACAAAGCATAACCAAACTAACTTTTTGATTATCTGATTTTTCGAAAATATTTTCCCAAAACTCACTATCTGCAGCATCATCTTGTTGAATATTTTTTCCTTCTTTTTTGAGTCTTTGAACCACATCGTAGTTGTAATCTAATCCGAGTACTTTACGTCCATAGGTTTTGTTCAGTTGTTCGTAAACCGAAACACCTAGCTTTCCCATTCCAAACACAAGAATTTCGCTATTCCCAATATCGAAAGCTTTATCGTAAATCAAACGTTTTTGTGTTTCGTATTTGCGTAAATGATTCTTGAGTGAATAGTATATTTTGTGCGCTTTTGCATTAAGAGGAGATGAAATAATAAAAGTAGTAGCTACCGCAATTGCAATTGAGACTAACCAATCAGAAGGAATCAAGCCTTTCGCAACAGCAATGGAAGCAACAATTAATCCAAATTCACTAAAATTAGCAAGAGTTAATGAGGTGAATAAAGAGGTTCTGGCACGCACTCTAAATCGGGTTAATACCAAAAAATAAAGAATGACTTTAAAATTGATGGCAATGGCTAAAACAATTGCCAATGTTAGCATTTGAACACTTGGGAAACCGATTAATCCAATTGACAAAAAGAATCCGATCAAAAAGATGTCTTTAAAATTCATTAGAGAGTCTGCCAACTCTTTTGCTTTCTTATGGTTAGAGATAAGTATACCAATAACTAAAGCCCCTAAATCGGCTTTTAAGCCAACAAATTTGAACAGTTCAGCACCTACAACAAACGCCAGAAAAAAACCATAAAGCACCAGAATCTCACCATGTCCTATTTTATCTAAAATTAGAAGTAATAGTGGACGGATAACAACAAAAAGTACTGGTAAGCCTATAGCCCATATCGTTGGCAATTTACCTGCAACAAGTACAATATAGAAAACTGCGAATATGTCTTGTATGATCAGGATTCCAATTGAAAGAACACCATAAGCCGATTTTAGTTCACTTTTTTCTTCCAACATTTTCACGGCATAAATTGTACTCGAAAAGCTTAATGCAAATCCTATTATTAACGCTTGTTGCCATGTGAAATCGGTGAAAATTTGCAGAGAGGTGTAACTTAAGCCAAATAATATTAATGCCATTAAAATAGTCACCAATAGCATGTGTATTGATGCTCCTCCCCAAACCTCAGTATGTAAGAGGTCTTTAATCCTAAGCTTTAGCCCAATGGTAAAGAGAAGTAGGGTGATTCCCATTTCTGATATGGTTTTGATTAAATCATCGGACTCGGCGCCAAAATATTTAAGTGTAAAACCAGCAATTAAATAGCCAACCAATGGTGGTAATCCAATCAATTTAACAAGAAGTCCTAATGCAAATGCAATTGCTAGCCATACTGGATCCATAGAGATACTTTTTTATTATTTATCATCCTTTTTTGAGAATATTAAAAATAGAGATAAAAAATAACAGAATAGGTTAGAATAGCTTCAAATTTTCATTGTATTGTTATTTAAATAGTGTTATAAGGCTAATTGTAAAATAGAATCAATCTACATTAGCATTACTGCTGCATTCACTTAATTCTTCTTATTTTTGAGGTAAATTTAGAATACACTAAAAACATTATACGTTATGGCAATAAATAAGAATGTAGAGAAGATTTTGAATGAGCAAATCAATGCCGAATTTTGGTCAGCATATTTTTATCTTTCAATGTCTAACTATTTTAACGCAACTGGAATGCCAGGATTTGCAAATTGGATGAAGGTTCAATTCGAAGAGGAAACTTTTCATGCGATGAAAATGTTAGATTACATAAATGAACGTAGTGGTAGAGTTATTCTTGAACCTATTACTGAAGTGCCTTCGGAGTGGGAAGGTGTTCTTAACATTTTTGAAGAAACTTTAAAGCACGAGGAAAAAGTGACTAGTTTAATCAATGGATGTATGAATGTTGCTATTGAAGAGAAAGATCATGCAACGGTTAATTTCCTACAATGGTTTGTTGATGAGCAAGTTGAAGAAGAAGCTGGCGTGAGTGAGATCATAGATCAATTGAAAATGTTCAACGGAGAAGGTCATGGTTTATACATGATGGACAAAGAATTTAAAGCAAGAACTTTTGTTGCTCCAACTAACGCATAAGGATTTTAAACCATTCAATATTTGAAAGCCTCACATAGTGGGGCTTTTTTTTATGATGTAAAGGTGTTAAATCAATAAAAATTTCTACTTTTGGTCTCAATGGACATGAACAGGTATCTCATAGTAGTTTTTTGTGTGCTCACAGGTTGTGCGGCAGCAGTTCCAACGGCCAATGGTCAGGAGTTTGCTATTGATCAGCAACTGTTTGCCGAATGGTATGCCGATCATGTTGATAATATTGATGAAGCTTATTCATCACCAATTCTTGTTCAAGTTGAACAGGATCATTTTACTGGATCTTCTATTCATACTACGAATGAAGTTTCTTTACTTCAAAACTTACCAAAATTTCCACCTTTAAATCAAGACATTGATGTAGAAAGTGTGCCAATTTTGGAAGATTTTCAATGCTTCAAACTTGCACCAGAAGTTTACATCTCGACTATTCTGAATGGTGATTTTCGGGTTAGAGCACCTGTATTAAGCTAATTCTTACCAATTTGTCGTTCAGACAAGAAATTATTACATCATAAATATATTGAGTTTTCGACGCATTGCATCGAGGGCGTTTATTCATATTGAAATCAATAAACACAAAATGGGTTTTATAGATAGTGCATTAGGTAAACTATTTGGCAATAAGGCAGATAGAGACCTTAAAGAGTTGAGTCCATATTTAGGGCAAATTAAATTAGAATACGATAGAATTACGCAACTTACAACTGATGAACTTCGTGGAGAATCAGATAAGTTAAAGCAAAAAATACAAGATCATATTCAAGCTGAAAAAGATGAAGTTTCAAGCTTGAAAGAGAAGATTGAAAATGGTAAGCTTTCTGTTAATGAAAAGGAAGAAATATACGATAAAATAGATAAGATTGAGTCGGATATTGATGATAAGATTGAAGAAGTTTTAGATCAAATTCTTCCAACGGCTTTTGCTATTGTTAAGGATACTGCTCGTAGATTTACTGAGAATGATGAATTGGAAGTTACTGCTTCTCAGTTTGACAGAGATTTAGCGCCACATTACGATAATGTGCAAATTGACGGAGAAAAAGCGGTGTATTTCAATTCATGGCTAGCAGGTGGTACAGAAATAACATGGAACATGGTTCATTACGATGTTCAGTTAATTGGTGGTACCGTATTGCATCAAGGTAAAATTGCCGAGATGGCAACAGGAGAAGGTAAAACATTGGTTGCAACCTTACCTGTATTTCTTAATGCTCTTACTGGTAGAGGTGTTCATGTAATTACAGTGAATGATTACCTAGCAAAACGTGACTCGGAGTGGATGGGACCTCTTTATCAATTCCACGGTTTATCAGTAGATTGTATCGATAAGCACTCTCCAAACTCAGATGAGCGAAGAAAAGCTTACGCTTCAGATATTACTTTTGGAACGAATAATGAATTTGGTTTTGATTATTTGAGAGATAATATGGCAACAAATCCTAAGGATTTGGTTCAACGTCGTCACAACTATTCAATTGTCGATGAAGTCGATTCAGTATTGGTTGATGATGCTCGTACGCCATTGATTATTTCTGGTCCAATTCCAAAAGGAGATAATCAGCAGTTTGATTCTTTAAAACCTCAAGTTCAGAAGTTAGTTAAAGCACAAAGCGATTTAGTAATGAAAATTTTTACTGAATCGAAGAAGATGCTAAATAGCGAAGATAAGAAGGAGAAGGAAGAAGGTGCAATGTTGTTACTTAGAACTTTTAAGGGTTTGCCAAAAATGAAGCCTTTAATTAAATACCTAAGTGAACAAGGTAATAAAGCGACATTGTTGAAGACCGAAAACTTCTACATGCAAGAGAATAACAAAAATATGCACATCGTTACCGATGAATTGTATTTTGTTATTGATGAGAAACAAAATTCTATTGAATTAACAGATAAAGGTATCGATTTGCTTAGCGCCGATACTGACGATGCAAACTTCTTTGTTTTGCCAGATATCGGATCGGAAGTTAACGACATTGAAAAATCGACCCTTTCTGATGAAGATAAAATTCAGAAGAAGGATGAGATGATTCAGTCTTACTCTGTTAAAACGGAACGCGTTCATACCGTAAATCAGCTACTAAAAGCTTATTCGCTTTTCGAAAAGGATGTTGAATATGTATTGATGGATGGTAAGGTTAAAATTGTAGATGAGCAGACAGGTCGTATTATGGAAGGCCGTCGTTATTCAGATGGATTACATCAGGCAATTGAGGCTAAAGAAAATGTAAAAATTGAAGCTGCAACTCAAACATTTGCAACCATTACGCTTCAGAATTACTTTAGAATGTACAATAAACTGTCGGGTATGACAGGTACAGCGGAAACGGAAGCAGGAGAACTTTGGGATATTTATAAATTAGAAGTGGTTGTAATTCCAACCAATCGCCCAATTACACGTGATGACCGTGAGGATTTGGTTTATAAAACCAAGCGTGAAAAGTATAGTGCGGTAATTGATGAAATTGTAGAATTGGTAAAAGCCGGACGACCAGTATTGGTAGGTACTACTTCTGTTGAGATTTCAGAATTATTAGGACGTATGCTTAAGATTAAAGGAATTAAGCACAATGTATTGAATGCAAAATTACACCAACGTGAGGCTGATATTGTAGCTGAAGCAGGTCAAGCTGGAACAGTTACAATTGCAACCAATATGGCTGGTCGTGGTACGGATATTAAGCTAAGCGAAGAAGTGAAAGCTGCTGGTGGTTTGGCAATTATTGGTACTGAACGTCATGATTCTCGTCGTGTCGATCGTCAGTTACGTGGTCGTGCTGGTCGTCAGGGAGATGTTGGTTCTTCTCAGTTCTTTGTGTCTTTGGAAGATGATTTGATGCGTTTATTTAGCTCGGATCGTATTGTGAAGTTGATGGATAGAATGGGGCTTAAGGAAGGTGAAGTGATTCAGCATAGCATGATTTCTAAGTCAATTGAAAGAGCTCAGAAAAAAGTGGAAGAAAATAACTTTGGTATTCGTAAAAGATTATTGGAGTATGATGATGTAATGAACTCACAACGTGAAGTAATTTACAAGCGTCGTCGACATGCTTTATTCGGAGAGCGTATTCAGGTTGATATCGCAAACATGATGTTTGACTTGTCTGAAGTGATTGCGAATGAACATCATGGTGGTGATTTTGAAGAGTTTAAGATGGAGTTGATCCGTACTTTCTCAATGGAGTCTCCAATTAGTGAAGAAGAATTCATGAAAGAGAAGCCAGAGCAAATCTCCGAAAAAATTTACGATGTGGTTCTAGAAAATTACAAACGTAAGGTTGAAGGAATTAGCAAGCAGGCTTATCCAGTTATCAAGAACGTTTATGAGTCTAAAGCTGAAAGTTATGAAAACATTGTCGTTCCTTTCACTGATGGTTTAAAAATGTTCCAGGTAGTTACCAATTTGAAAAAAGCATACGAAAGTAAAGCTGAAGATTTGGTTCGTTCTTTCGAGAAAGTATCTATTTTGGCTACAATTGATGATTCATGGAAGGAGCACTTGCGTGAGATGGATGACTTGAAGCAATCTGTACAGAATGCATCTTACGAGCAAAAAGATCCGTTGTTGATTTATAAATTCGAATCATTTAACTTGTTCAAGTCGATGGTCGAAGGTGTAAACAAAAGCGTTATCAGTAGCTTAATGAAAGGACACATTCCATTGTCTGATCCTGAAGAAGTAAGACAAGCTGAAGAGCGTAAAAGGACAGATATGAGCAATTTGAAAACGACCAAAGAAGAAATGGGTCGTGGTGGTGAAAAAGCTGAACCTAAAAAGATGGAACCAGTTCGTGCTGCTCAAAAAGTTGGTAGAAATGAGCCTTGCCCTTGTGGTAGTGGTAAAAAATTCAAGCAATGCCACGGTAAAGGTGTTCCCGCTTAATTTTCATAAATAAAAAAAACATACTAAATTCACATGGATTGTTCTGTAATAAGAACAATCCATTTACTGTTTTAGTAATGCACACTTAAAATAACAACTATGTTACTTTCAATCCTTTGGGATATTGACCCAGAAATATTCAGACTTGGACCAATTGCGGTTCGTTGGTATGGATTATTATTCGCTTTAGGCTTTTTGCTGGGTTATTATTTAGTAGAAAAAATGTTTAAGAAAGATGGTATTCAATTGGAATGGCTTGATAAGCTGTTTTTGTATACCATGATTGCAACAGTTGTTGGAGCAAGGCTTGGGCACGTATTTTTCTATGGATGGGAGTTTTATTCTCAGCATCCAGCCGAAATTATTAAAGTATGGCGCGGAGGATTGGCTTCACATGGAGCAACAATTGGGATCATGATTGCTTTGTGGTTCTATTCTAAAAAAGTCAGTAAAAAATCGATTCTTTGGATTTTAGATTACGTTGTAATTCCAGTAGCTATAGCAGGATGCTTTATTCGTTTGGGAAATTTGATGAATTCTGAGATTATCGGAACACAAACTCACTCTGAGTGGGGATTTCAATTCGTAAGAGCTTCAATATTTGAACCTCTGGCACCAAGACATCCAGCGCAATTGTACGAAGCAATTTGCTATCTTATCTCCTTTGTTGTTTTGTTCTTTATGTATTGGAAAACAAATGCAAAACAATATAGTGGAAGGCTATTCGGAGCTTTTTTCATAATGATTTTCACAGCTCGTTTCTTTATTGAGTTTATTAAAGAAAATCAAGAAGCTTTTGAAGAAGGTATGGCCTTAAATATGGGACAGTTGTTAAGTATACCATTTGTTTTAATTGGTTTGTTCTTTTTTATACGATCTTTCAAAATAAAGCCAGAAGCTTAAAAAATTTAAAATATAGAAAAAGCCGAATCTGTAAAGATTCGGCTTTTCTTTTTTTCAGTGCCTATCTGTCTTATTTTTCTAGTAAGATATCCATATCTATTCCCATTTTTCTCATTAAAATTGGAGCATTAAAGGTTTTGCAAACACCATTTCTCACCTTGTAATCAAAATAAAGTTGTTCTCCATCAATTTGTATGTCGAAGAATTTATTTTCAATCTGCCCAGGAAGTTGTTCTTCTAAGTCAGATAACTCAAGATCATGCGTTGCAACCATGGCAACCGCGTCATATTTAATAA
This sequence comes from Labilibaculum sp., assembly GCA_016342745.1. Lineage (GTDB taxonomy): Bacteria > Bacteroidota > Bacteroidia > Bacteroidales > Marinifilaceae > Paralabilibaculum > Paralabilibaculum antarcticum. The sequence continues at coordinate 180,137 of JAEINT010000011.1, read as the reverse complement.
GCTGCTTAATAAGTGCTCTCGATCCAGTAGACTTGTCTTTCGAGTTCGTTCCTCTTAAAATCTCATCCAATAGAAGTAATGTATTTTCTTTTTTATTTACTTTCTCAATAACTTGCTGTATTCTTTTTAATTCGGCGTAAAACGATGATTCATTATCTTCAATTGAGTCTTTTATTCTCATGGAAGTATTTACTTCTACATTCGAAACAATCATTTTATTTGCACAAACTGGTGCGCCTGTAAGAGCCATTACGATATTTACACCAACAGTTCTTAAAAATGTGCTTTTGCCAGCCATATTAGATCCAGTAACAATGTGAACGCATCCTGGGCCAATTAATGAGTAATCATTGTTAACTCTTTTTTGCTGATCAATCATAGGGTGTCCAGCTTCTTTTAAATCTAATTCAAAATGTTTTTCAGAAATAGAGGGAAAGCACCAATCTTCGTGATTAAAACTAAGGTTCGCGATGCTAGATAAAGCTTCAATTTCTCCAATTGCAGAAAACCATTGCTCTGTTTCACTTCCATGCTTTTGTTTCCAACGATCTATTCTAAATAGAAGATGTAGCTCATAAAAGAACAAAAGGTTAATCATGATTTGAACAGCAATGTTTAAACGTTGGTCAAGTAACTCTATTAGCTTTGTTAACTGATCTATTTTTTTTGATGTAGCCCGACCTTTGCTCGCAAATTGATTTTTTAAAGCACTCAGTTTGTCAGAACTCCAATTCTCTTTTTCGAATGTTTTAATGATATAAGAGTAGGTCTTAAGCATTTTACCTCTTTTGGCTGTTTGTTCATGAGCCAGATTAACTTTGCTATAATTAAAGTAGTGAATTACGATACTAACAAGCACCATGATAATGATTGGCGCCTGAGATCCAATAAAAGAATAAATTAAGGCTCCTAAGGATAGCAAAGGCATTACTATTATTGTGATGAAGAGTAATTTATTTCCGTGAAATGGGGATGCTTTCTTTCCCCAGCTAATAACAAAGTTAGGGTCATCATTTTTTAGATTACTGGTTAGCCCATATTGAGTGATATCTTGTCTCCAATCAATTTTATCAGATAATTCCTTTACTGCATTTTGTCTTATTTTAATTTCCTCATTTGTTGATTGCTTAGAAAGCCAGTTAGCTAAAATGTTATTACCAATTTTAGTGACACTACGATTCATTAATTGAAATAAGGAATGTTGTCCAAAAATATCCAGATCGGAAGAGTAGGAGTGGTTTTGGTCTGCGTATTCTTCTCCATCGTAAAAAAGATCACTATGTCGAGTCTTTAAACAAGAAATTTCATTCTCGTTAATCGTTAGTAAGGTTTTTAACCTTTTTATGTTTTTACTGTTTCGGTTGTATTTTCTTACAAAATAAACCAGCATAGCAGCTAATGTTATCGCAATAGCACTTGCAATTGCAACAGAATAGGATAGAAATACATAAAACAATACAAATGCTCCTACAGCACTGGTAAGACGAAAGAATGACAGTATTCTATTCTGTTTTCTTAGATCAGAGATTTGATTTGTAAATGCATTAACTCGATCTATATAAAAGGAAAGTTTTTGTTCCATTATTTTGCTTTAATATTTGGGTCACCAAATGTAAGTAAAAAGATGATTTAATGATAGGGCGTAAGGCGTTCTAATTGAATCTGAATGGAAAATATTGTGAGAGGCCTAACTATTTTTCTAAAAGTAGATCGGTAAAGAGATTTACTGATTTTATATCAATAATAACGGATTATGCCTGCGAAGTATTTATTGAAAGTATAATTCATGCCATTCGCACTCTTAGTGAACAGTGCAAAATAATGAAGTTGATCCTCTGTTTACTTAATATTCATATAGTTCTAATAAATTACGCAGAGGTATCTCATGTAAGGATTTGATTCTTTTGTGTATATAATGATGTTTTTAATCATTAAAATAGCGCCGTTTGAATATTAGTAACAATTTAAAATTGTAGCTGTTTATTAAATCTAATCTATGGTAGTTTTTTACTAGCGTAAGATTTTGTGATTTTTCATTCGAATAAATGATAATGTCAGCACAGATCATAGAAAAACTTATGAAATGCTGTAAAGAGATATGAAAAATCCAATCAATTTAAATTGATTGGATTAGTCTATTTCTTTAATTAAAGTCTACTCTCTAATTTGTCCATCTCCAGTAATGATCCATTTGTAGGATGTTAATTCCTCTAAAGCCATTGGCCCTCTCGCATGTAATTTTTGAGTGCTGATTCCAATCTCTGCACCTAAACCAAATTGAGCTCCATCTGTAAAAGCTGTGGATGTATTTGAATAAATTGCTGCAGCATCAACAACAGAAGTGAAGATATTAATAGTCTTACTATTTTCGCTAATGATAGCTTCACTGTGTTTTGAACTGTAACGATAAATGTGATTGATTGCGTCCTCAAAATTATCAACCGTTTTAATCGACATTTTATGGCTCAAAAATTCAGTACCAAACGAATTTTCATCTGTTTTGTTAAGTAATGACTTAGGATAGGATTCTTTAATTGCAGCATATGCTATTTCATCTGCAAATATTTCAACCTGCTTATCTTGCAACTTATTTGTTAAACTAGGTAAGTCAGCTATCCTATCTTTGTGAATAATTAAGCAGTCAAGAGCATTACAAACACTAACACGCCTTGTTTTTGCATTAAATATGACGTCAATTCCTTTGTTTAAATCTCCATCTTTATCAAAATAGGTATGGACAATTCCGGCTCCAGTTTCAATTACGGGTACTTTAGAATTCTGACGTACAGAATTAATCAGATTTTGTGAGCCTCTAGGAATTAACACATCAACAAAGCCAACAGCGTTCATTAGTTCTTTGGCTGCTTCTCTTTCTGGAGGTAGCAATTGAATAATATCTGAATTTATTTCAAAACGATCGAGTGTAGCTTTTATTAAAGATACCAAAGCCTTATTCGAATGTTCAGCATCGCTACCTCCTTTAAGTACACAAGCATTACCTGACTTAAAGCACAAGGCGAATACATCAAGTGTTACATTAGGACGTGCTTCGTAAATAACCCCAATTGTACCTAATGGAACACTTATCTTTTTTATTTCAAGTTGATTGCCAAGCGTTTTATTAGATAATTCTTTCCCTAATGGTGAAGGAAGCTGTAATGTGTTTTCAATATCATTCGCAATTCCATCAATTCTTTCTCCATTAAGTAAAAGTCTGTCGTATTTTGGATCTTGTATCGACATTTTGGCTAAATCTTTCTTATTTTCTACAATGATAAGATTCTTGGCTTCTCGTAGCGATAGAGCAAGTTGTTGTAATACTGTATTAATTTTATCAGATTCAAGTAAACACATGCTTCTAGAAGCTTCCTTTACCTTATATAGTTGTTCTGTGCAATTCATTTTATTTTGATTTAAGAGATTCAACAATATCTATTGAAAATTTAGTATAGGAAAAGATAATCGTAGTGTACTAAAGGTTTAGCTCCTGATTTACCAATATAATTACTTGCTTTTTCTTTGTTGTATTGTGTTTTTCCAAGACCAATAACCTTTCCCGATTGTCCAACGATTTTAATAATATCACCTTTTTCAAATTCACCTAGTATTTCAATTAAGCCTATTGGTAATAAGCTAGTCGCCTCGGCAGATAATAAGGCATCTTCAGCTCCTTTGTTAATAATTAGCCTCGCTTTTTCAAATCCATCAGAGCCTGCAAGCCATTGTTTTACTGTTGATGCTTTTTTGCTAGCGGTAAAGCTTGTGTGCATTACCTCATTTGGAGAGTTGATTAAATTCAACAAAATATTATCTACGCCACCATTTGCAATATGAACTGGAATACCAGATTTCGCTACTCTTCCTGCAATGCTGCATTTTGTGAGCATTCCACCTCTTCCAAAATTGGATTTTTTTGTTGTAATGAATTGTTTTAAACGATTAATATCTCCATTTACAGTAGATAGTAATTCTGAATCATCATCTTCTGGATTTCCTGTGTAGATTCCATTAATATTACTCAATAAATACAGTGCTTCAACATCCATCATCGATGCAATTAAACCAGATAGTTCGTCATTATCAGTAAACATTAGAGCAGTAACCGAAACAGCATCATTTTCATTTACAATTGGGAGTATGCTGTTGGTTAAAAGGGAATTTAAACAATTTTTCATGTTTAAATAATGTTCCCTTGTTCTAAAATCTTGCTTGGTAACCAAAACTTGAGCACACTCTATTTTAAATTCCTTTAAAAATGAAGAGTACATATTTAAAAGTTCCACTTGTCCAACAGAAGACCAAATTTGTCTAGCAGCAACAGTATCTAGTTTTTCAGGCAAACTAAGCTTGCTTTTTCCTGCAGCCACAGCACCTGAAGATACTAGAATACATTGGAACCCCTTTTTATGTAATTCTGAAATCTGAAATACAATATTTTTAATTCTGGAAGTGTTTAATTCTCCATTTTCTTTTGTGAGAACATTAGAGCCTATTTTAATGCAAATTCTTTTCATGATATAATAATATATAGCATCGCTAAGCAAGAGGTGAGTTCTCGAGCTTTTTATATAATTAAAAGTAATTAAATTGAAATGCCTTCCTTGTTCTAAAGGAAAGACAAGAGTATTTGGATACTCTATTAGCGCATAGGGAAATACCCCATGGGATGGGATGGTAGACGTAGAGGAGAATACGACAAATTAGATGCATAGAAATACATTCTTGCTTCTGTTTGGTAATTCTTTTTGATATGGAAATTTTTGTTTCTCATTTCTGTAACGCTAGATTATTACTAATCCCCCTGTTTAAACTAATTCAAATATAATGAATATTCATGAGAAATAGCCTTGCGCCTTGATATTGTGATTGTTGTGGCGACAATGGAAAGGTTTGCATAGACTTCATTTTAACTAAATGTTGAATGGTACATTAGTGTTAATTAATTGATATTCAGAACTTATACGACTTTTGAGGAGTGTTTTGATCATTTTTTCAAAAGATTCCATTTTTTTCAGGATTGATTGAATCTTCAATTTTATATCTTTGTTCTTAATCTAAATAAAAACAAATATGACTATACATACAAATCCATTATTAGAAGAATTTAAAACACCTTATGGATCGGCACCTTTTGAATTAATTAAGCAGGAGCATTTTTTACCAGCTTTTACAAAGGGTATTGAAAATGCTAGATTTGAAATCGATCAGATCGCTGAAAATTTAGATAAAGCAACATTTAAAAATACAATAGAAGCTCTAGAATATACAGGACATCAATTAGATCGTGTTGCTTCTGTATTTTTCAATCTGAATCATGCTCATACCAACGATGAAATGCAAGCATTAGCACGAGAAGTATCTCCTATGCTAACAGAGTTTTCGAATGATATTATCATGAACGAAAAGCTTTTTGAAAGGGTTAAAGTAGTTTACAGACAAAAAGAAGAGCTTGGTCTTACCATAGAAGAAGAAAAGCTATTAACGGATAGGTACAAATCATTTGTTAGGTCTGGGGCCAATTTGAATAAAGACCAAAAGGAGCAAATTCGTGAAATTTCCAAAGAATTATCAAAATTAAGTCTTGAGTTTGGAGAAAATGTATTAGCTGCAACGAATGATTTTAAACTTCACATTACCAACAAAGAAGAGTTGTCAGGACTTCCTGATGGAATAGTAGAAGCAGCAAAAGCTGCTGCAAAAGAAAAAGAATTAGATGGATGGGTATTTACCCTTCAGTTTCCTAGTTATGTTCCTTTTATGCAATATTCAGATGTTCGATCATTGCGAAAGGAAATGTTTAATGCTTACTCTTCACGCTGTTTCAATGATCAACACGACAATCAAAAAATTGTGAAGCGTATTGTTGAATTACGACTTAAAAAAGTGAAGCTATTTGGTTATGCATCTTATGCGGACTTTGTTTTAGAGGAAAGAATGGCAAAGAAAGCAAGCAATGTGTTGGATTTTCTTAATGAATTATTAGAAGCTTCAATGCCAAAAGCAAAAGAGGAATTTCAAGAATTAGAAGAATATGCAAAGAAACTGGGTGCTGAATTTAAATTGGAAAGATGGGATTGGGCTTATTATGCTGAGAAATTAAAGACTGAGAAATTCGATATTAATGATGAGATTACCCGTCCATATTTTGAACTTGAAAAAGTGAAGGTTGGTATTTTTGATTTAGCGACTCGTCTTTATGGCCTTGAATTTAAAGTAAATTCTAATTTGTCGAAATATCATAAGGAAGTTGAAGTTTTTGAAGTGTTTGATGCTAATGGCGAATTCATTTCACTATTATATACTGATTTTCATCCTCGAAATTCAAAACAAGGTGGTGCCTGGATGACTTCATTTGTAGATCAATATAAAAAAGATGGTAAAGATCATCGACCACACATATCTATTGTTTGCAATTTTACTCGTCCAACCGAGACTAAGCCTTCTTTGTTAACTTTTAATGAGGTGACGACCTTCCTACATGAGTTTGGGCATGCATTGCACGGAATATTATCAAAATGTACTTATAGTAGCCTTTCTGGGACGAATGTTTATCGAGATTTTGTGGAATTACCATCTCAGTTTATGGAAAATTTTGCAACACAAAAGGAATGGTTAGACGATGTAGCTGAACATTATGAGACAGGAGAGACGATCCCTGCTGAATTGGTTGAGAAGATTATCGATAGTGAAAACTTTTTAAGTGGATATTCTTTTGTACGTCAGATAAGTTTTGGTTTGAATGATATGTCTTGGCATAGTGTTACAGAGCCGGTTGTGTCATCTGTTGCCGAATTTGAAGATAAGGCAATGTCATCTACAGAATTGTTTGATAAGGTTGAGAGTAGCTGTATGAGCACCGCTTTCTCACATATCTTTGCTGGTGGTTATGGTGCAGGATATTATGGCTACAAATGGGCCGAAGTATTAGATGCAGATGCATTTGAAGCTTTCAAAGAACAAGGTGTTTTCGACAAGGAAACCGCCAACTCTTTTAAAGAGAATGTTTTAGAAAGAGGAGGGAGTGATCATCCTATGAATTTATATTTGAAATTTAGAGGTAAAGAACCATCAATTGATCCATTATTAAAAAGAAGTGGACTAAAATAGATTTTAATACAATCATACAATAGCTGTTCTTTTATAGAACAGCTATTTTTTGTGCCAAATTTTAATCACGATTATCATAAGACAATAAATAAATCTTGTTTTGGATCGTATTTATGTACATCTGTTTCAGGAGGAATGATCATCGAAGCATTTTCATAAGTGAAAAATTGACGCTTTTTTTTTCTTTTTTTGGAAAACATGTTAAAAAAAATAACCCCAATTCAACTTTAGTCTTGAAATACAGCGTGTTGCGAGCGTACGATTTTTCATGATTTTTCTTGTAATTACAATGCGTGAATCTATTTTTGTCGGCGAAATTTTAAACACTTAAACTAACGATTAAAAAATGGCTTTTGTAACCAAAGAAAAGTTCTTGTCAAACGAGTGGCTTTCCGCCTATTTTTACCTAATACTAGGTAGTATTATTTTTGCAGTTTCTGATATTTTATTTGTTGTGCCTTACAAATTAGCTCCAGGAGGAGTTTATGGTATAGCAACAGTACTAAACACCATGTTTAGCTGGAAAATTAGTTATTGCACATTTGCAATGGAAATTCCATTGGTTATTCTTGGAACCATTATTCTTGGACCTCGATTCGGAATTAAGACAATTGTAAGTATTACAATTATTTTAATAACAGTTTGGATTATGGAAACATACGTATCTCCTGATTTAGCGAAGGTTATTTTAGATCCAATGCTGAACACAATTGTTGCCGGAGTGTTTTATGGTATTTCAATCGGATTTATATTTAAATCAAGAGCAACATCTGGAGGATCAGATATTATAGCTATGATTTTAGCAAAATTCACGAAGCTATCATTGGGTAAACTTGTAATGATAGTTGATGGAATAATTGTTTTGTTCGCCTTAATTCAGCCTACAGAAACAGGAGCTATCGGATGGGAATTTGTAATTTATTCTCTAATTATTATCTATATAGAAGGTAAAATTATTGATATGGTGGTTAGTGGAGCAAATTACCACAAAACAGTAATGATTGTTTCTGATCAATTTGAGACTATTTCTAAGAAAATAAACAACGATTTGAAACGAGGAGCAACAATTTTCTCTGGTATAGGAGCATATTCAGGAGAAAACAAAAAAATGGTTTACTCGGTAATGAGTCGTAGAGAATTGGAAATTCTAAAGCTCTATGTGCGTGAGGTTGACCCAAATGCCTTTGTTAATGTAACCGAAGCAAATGAGATTATTGGCGAAGGTTTTAAGTCTTTAAATGAAGAATAAAGATATTTATTGTTTTTAGATCAAAATCCCTCTATTATTAGAGGGATTTTTTTATTTTTGTACCCGCTTATTGAGTTCATTTAAAAGTCTGTAAAATAAATGATCTTATTGTTTGTAAGAAAAGGCATATTGTAAATATGACAGCTGTTGTGTTTGTAATGCTTATCGCAAATATGAGCACATTAAAATATATCTGTAAAAAGTTGTGAAATAATTTGATTTTTCAGAAAATTATTACGTATTTTGCGACCTGTTTGAAAAGCGTTTAAGGAAAAAAATAATCTGGACTATGTCAAGAGTTTGTCAAATTACTGGAAAGAGCGTAATGGTTGGGAACAATGTTTCTCACTCAAAAAGAAGAACTAAGAGAAGATTCTATCCAAATCTTTTCGATAAGAAGTTCTATCTTCCTGAAGAGGATCGCTGGATTGAGCTAAGAATTTCTGCTGCAGGAGTACGACTAATTAACAAATTAGGAGTTAAAGGTGCACTTACAAAAGCTCAAGAAAAAGGATTTATTAAAAAATACTAAAAAGGCATAGAAAATGGCTAAAAAAGGTAATAGAGTGCAAGTAATTCTTGAGTGTACCGAGCATAAAGATAGCGGTATGCCTGGAACTTCAAGATACATCACTACTAAGAATAAGAAAAACACTCCAGATCGTATGGAGTTGAAGAAGTACAATTCTATTTTGAAGAAAGTAACTGTTCACAGAGAAATTAAATAATTAAGATATGGCTAAGAAAGTAGTAGCATCCCTACAGAAAGGTGAAGGCCGTGGTTACGCAAAAGTAATCAAAATGGTAAAATCACCTAAGACCGGTTCATATTCTTTCAAAGAGGAAATTGTACCGAACGAAAAGGTAAAGGATTTCTTTGCTAAATAAGTAAAGACAATTCATATATCACTGAATTTTAAAAGCTTCCTAATTTGATTAGGAAGCTTTTTTAGTATCTTAAGGTATTACTTTAATCTTTCAGTTTAATTCATTTATTGTTAATTGCTTGTCAGTTCATTTTTTTGTACTTTAGCAGCCTAAAATTTAATTTGAAATGGGATTATTTGGTAGTTTTTCAAAATCAAAAAAAGAAAATCTTAATAAAGGACTTGCTAAGACAAAAGACAGTGTTTTTAAGAAGCTGACTAGAGCTGTTGTAGGTAAAACCTCTGTTGATGATGATGTTCTTGATGAATTAGAAGAGGTGTTGATTTCTTCTGATGTTGGGGTTGACACAACACTTAAGGTTATTGAGCGAATTGAAAAGCGTGTAGAGGAAGATAAATTTTTGGGAACTTCGGAGTTAAACCGAATATTAAAAGAGGAAATTGCTGGTCTTTTAGAAGAGAATGATAAAGGAGACTATGAAGCATTTCAACTTCCTAATTCAGATTATCCTTATGTAATAATGGTTGTTGGAGTAAATGGAGTTGGTAAAACAACAACAATTGGAAAATTAGCTCACCAATTTAAAAAAGCAGGTAAAAATGTAATGCTGGGAGCAGCCGATACATTTCGTGCTGCAGCTGTTGATCAGCTAATTATTTGGGCTGATAGAGTTGGAGTGCCTATTGTAAATCAAGGAATGGGTGCAGATCCAGCATCTGTTGCATTTGAAACGTTAACCCAAGCAAAGAAAGCAGGTTCTGACGTGGTTATTATTGATACTGCAGGACGTTTGCATAATAAAATCAACTTAATGAATGAGTTGAGTAAGATCAAAAGAGTAATGGATAAAGTTATTCCTAACGCTCCTCATGAAATACTTTTGGTTTTGGATGGATCTACTGGGCAAAATGCTTTCGAACAAGCAAAACAGTTTACTTTAGCTACAGAAGTGAATGCTTTAGCAATCACTAAATTAGATGGAACCGCAAAAGGTGGTGTGGTAATTGGTGTTTCGGATCAGTTTAAAGTGCCAGTAAAATACATCGGAATTGGCGAAGGAATGGAAGATCTTCAAGTGTTTAATAGAAATGAATTTGTTGATTCTTTATTTAATTAGAGAATTTCATAAATAATATAGCATCTAGGCTGTCTTAAAAGGCAGCCTTTTTTATTCCAGAGATTTAATATCTCAAATTCAAATGGGAAAAAGAGTTTTTTCTCTTATTTTTGCCAAAAATAAAGTCTACAAAAGGAAAACGATATATGAATCAGACAAAAATAAATATTGTTAGTTTAGGTTGTTCTAAGAATTTAGTTGATACTGAATTATTGATGAAACAACTAGATGCCAACCAGTTTGAGGTTGCTTGTGATGAAGAGAATAGTGAAGCAAGAACTATCATTATTAATACTTGCGGGTTTATTGGCGATGCTAAGGAAGAATCTATTGATATGATTCTTCAATATGTAGAAGAAAAAAAAGCGGACAGAATAGATAAGTTGTTTGTGATGGGTTGTTTATCTGAGCGTTATCGCGATCAGTTAATTAGTGAAATTCCAGAAGTTGATCATTTCTTTGGAAAATTTGACTGGTTATCAATTGTAAAGGAATTAAAAAAGGACTACAAACCAGATTTTACGAATTTACGAATGATAACCACGCCTAAACATTTTGCCTACCTAAAAATTTCAGAAGGTTGCAATCGTTCATGTTCGTACTGTGCAATTCCTATTATTACTGGAAAACACATTTCTCGACCAATGGAGGATATTGTTGAAGAAGCTAGAAATTTGGTTGAAGGCGGAGTTAAAGAACTATTAGTAATAGCTCAAGACTTGTCTTATTATGGGCATGATTTGTATAACGAATCGAAATTGGCAGAATTAGTAAATTTGCTGTCTCAAATTGATGGCTTGGAATGGATCAAATTGCATTATGCTTATCCAACTCAATTTCCTTACGGGATTTTGAAATTAATGCGTGAGAATCCAAAAGTTTGTAGGTATTTGGATATTGCACTTCAACATTCTAGTGATAATGTACTTGGTTTAATGAGAAGAGGTATTAATCGTGAGAAAACCGTAAAGCTTATCAATACCATAAGAGAAGAAGTTCCTGGCATTACAATTAGAACAACAATGATTGTTGGTCATCCTGGTGAAACCGAAGAGGATATGGATAATTTAAAAAGTTTTGTTTCTGAAATGAAATTTGAACGTTTGGGTGTATTTCCATATTCGGAAGAGGAAGATACTTACGCCGCCATAAATTACGAAGATAATATACCTTTGGAGCTTAAAGAAAGTAGAAAAGAGGAGATCATGCTTTTACAGCAAGGTATTTCGTATGATGTAAACGAGAAAAGAGTAGGGGAAGAGTTGAAAATTGTAATTGATCGTAAGGAAGGAGATTATTATTACGGAAGAACGGAATTTGACTCTTACGAGGTAGATCCAGAGGTTTTGATTCCTGTTGATGGAAATCAATTAAATATTGGTGAATTTTATACTGTTAAAATTAATGATTTTGAAGATTACGATCTCTTTGCAGAGATAATATAAAAAGGAAAGGCAGATCGTTTGATCTGCCTTTTTTATTAAAATAAACTTCCCTGTTCTTGGTACATACCTGTTTTTTTTAGTTCAAAGAAACAATCGGCACATGCCTTAACATCAGCAAGTGCATCGTGAGCGCCATCGAATCCTTTCTGGAATAAATGCTGATGAAGTTCTGTTAAGTTAGGCCATTTATAACCATATTTACCCGGAATTTGGCAAATGTTGGTGGTGGTTTTCATGGTGCATATTTTAGGAATGTCAATCAACCTGCTATTTGTGTCTTTTCTTAAAAATTCAGCACCCATTATTACTTCATCAAAACTAATGTTGTGGGCAATAAGAAAATCTGCTTCGTTTAAAACTTGGCTGAATTCGTTTAAAGCTTCAGATAGATCAACTCCTTCTTCGATGGCTCTTTCCGTAGAAATTCCATGCACATTCGAGGCTTCTGTCGGAATAATAAATCCTTCTGGAATAATTATTCTATTTGCTCGTTTAATTTCCTGATTCCTACTGTCGTAAAGCAGCCATGCTAGCTGAACAAGCCTAGGCCAATTGTCTAAATCAGTAACTGGGGCATTCCAACGCTTGGGAAGACCTGTTGTTTCCGTATCAAAAAATAAGTACATATTGTGTATTTAAAAAAAGCCCCATAATGGAGCTTTTTAAGTTCATATCATTAATGATTATTAAACCAATTTCTTAGCGACTTCTAATGCAGCTTCGTAATTTGGTTCGTCAGTCATTTCAGCAACATATTCTACATGTTTTACTGTGTTATCTTTGTCGATAACAACAACACCACGAGCAAGAAGACGTAATTCTTCAACCACGAATCCATATTTTAAACCAAAATCAAGTTCTTTGTGATCAGATAAAGTTACCAAGTTAGTGATGCCTTCAGCACCACAAAAGCGACCTAAAGCAAAAGGTAGATCATTTGATAACGTGATAATTTGAATGTTTTTGTCAAGAGAAGCAGCTTCCTTGTTGAAACGATGAGTTTGTGCTGAACAAACACCTGTATCAATTGAAGGAAATATCGATAATATTTTTACTTTGCCATCGAAATCTGACAACTGAACAGGAGCTAATCCTTGATCTAAAGCTGCGAAATTATCTGCTTTAACACCTACTTTTACTTCTGATCCTACTAGAGTCATTGGGTTACCTGCAAAGGCAATTTTATTACTATTTTTATTCATAATTTTAATTTATTGTTGTTTAAACCAAAGATAATAATTGTTTTCAATTTTGTCTAAATAAAAATAACAAATAGAAATAAATAAAAGCCGGAAATTACTTCCGGCTTTTATTTATTCAACTTCCTTTTGGTTTTTTAGAATTTTTGTGGTGATTTTCTGTTTCGTTTTTTCAAAACCAACCGAAATGGTATCACCTTCTGTTATGCTTGCCTTTATAATTACCTCAGCCATTTCATCTTCAAGATATTTTTGTATTGCACGTTTTAGAGGACGAGCTCCAAATTGCACATCATATCCTTTTTCAGCGATAAAATCTTTCGCGGCTGTAGATATTTTAATTTTAAATCCTAAGTCATTAACTCTCTTGTAAAGGCCATCAAGTTCGATATCAATAATTTTGTGAATATCCTTTTGAGTAAGAGAATTAAACATGATTAAATCATCAATACGATTCAAAAATTCAGGAGCGAAAGCTTTCTTTAAAGCCTTTTGAATAATGCTATTTGTATAATCATTTGATTCAGAAGCTCCTGTTTGGAATCCAATACCTTTTCCAAAATCCTTTAATTCACGACTACCAATATTAGATGTCATGATGATAATGCTATTCTTAAAATCAACTCTACGACCTAAACTATCCGTTAACTGGCCATCATCAAGTAATTGTAATAAAATATTAAACACGTCTGGATGAGCCTTTTCAATTTCATCCAAAAGGACTACAGAGTAAGGTTTACGTCTAACTTTTTCGGTTAATTGACCACCTTCTTCGTACCCAACATAGCCTGGAGGCGCTCCAACTAATCTGGAAACAGCAAATTTCTCCATGTACTCACTCATGTCAATACGAATAAGTGCATCATTGCTATCGAATAGATAATTCGATAATACCTTGGCTAGCTGCGTTTTTCCGACGCCTGTTGGCCCAAGGAATATAAATGTTCCAATAGGCTTGTTTGGATCTTTCAAACCAGCTCTATTCCTTTGAATAGCCTTAACGATTTTACTAATGGCATCTTCTTGTCCAATTACTTTGCCTTGAAGCTCAGTAGCCATTTGCAGTAATCTAGAGCCTTCTGCTTGTGCAATTCTCTTAACTGGAACACCAGTCATCATAGCAACAACTTCAGCAATGTCATCTTCAGAAACCTTTTCTTTTTTAAGGTTTAATTCTTGTTCCCACTTATCCTTTTCACGTTCTAAATCTTCAGAGAAGTTCTTTTCTTTATCTCTAAAGCTAGCGGCGAGTTCAAATTTTTGAGCTTTAACGGCTTTTATTTTATTCTGACGAGTCTCCTCAATTTTCTTTTCAAGCTCCTCAATGATAACAGGAACATTGATGTTCGAGATATGAACACGTGAGCCAGATTCATCAAGAGCATCAATCGCTTTATCAGGCAGATGTCTGTCACTTATGTATCTTGACGTTAGCTTAACGCAAGCCTCAATCGCTTCCTTAGTATAAAACACATTATGGTGATCTTCGTATCGCTCTTTAATATTGTTTAAGATTTCAACCGTTTCCTCTGGGGAGGTAGGTTCTACCATAACTTTCTGAAAACGACGTTCTAAAGCGCCATCTTTTTCAATGTTCTGACGGTATTCATCAAGCGTTGTTGCACCAATACATTGAATTTCACCTCTTGCTAAAGCTGGCTTTAACATGTTGGCGGCATCAAGAGAGCCTGTTGCTCCTCCAGCACCTACAATTGTGTGAATTTCATCAATAAATAAAATAATATCTGTTGTTTTTGAAAGCTCATTTAAAATTGCCTTCATTCGCTCTTCAAACTGTCCACGATATTTTGTTCCCGCTACTATAGATGCAAGATCAAGAGTCACAACTCTTTTTCCAAAAAGAACTCTTGAAACCTTCTTTTGAATAATGCGAAGTGCCAGACCTTCTGCAATTGCAGATTTACCGACACCAGGTTCTCCAATAAGAATAGGGTTGTTCTTTTTTCTACGACTAAGAATCTGAGCTAATCGTTCAATTTCCTTCTCTCTACCAACAATTGGATCGAGCGTACCTTCTTCAGCCGATTTTGTAATGTCAATCCCAAAATTATCCAACACGGGTGTCTCTGATTTTCCCCTTGCTGCAGTTCTTTTAGAGTCTCCACCTGAAATACCACCTTTATCTTCGCGATCTTCTGGAGGATAATCTGCCTGTGCTTTTGGGAAAAGAGTTTTTAAATTCCCTTTTACTTTGTTGTAATCTATGGTGTTGTCTTCCAATACCTGCGTAACCAAGCTTTTTTCATCTTTCAAAATGGCTAACAATAAATGACTAGTGTCAATTGTATTGTTTTTTAAAGCTTTAGCTTCAAGATAGATTAATTTAAGAACCCGCTCAGCAGATCTTTGTAATGGAATATTGTTTTGGTCCAATTCTGAAATAGCATCAGACTTAAGATTTTTTTCTATGTTTTTTCGAATGTCGTAAAGATCAACACCCAAAGAAATGAGGATGTCGACAGCAACACCTTCACCTTCACGAAGAATTCCTAAAAACAAATGTTCGGTTCCAATAGCATTGTTCCCAAGCCTTTCAGCTTCTTCTTTGCTGTATGAAAGAACATCTTTTATACGAGGTGAAAATTTTGAATCCATATAGTAGGTCTTTAAAATTTCATAAATAATATTAATTAATTTGGAATTTTTTCTTCCAAATTTTGAATCGTAGCATTAAAATAACGAAAATTATTTAGATACAAGCCTAAATTGATGATCTATTTTTTATCGAAATGATATCAAATATCGGTTTTAAACTAATAATCAAGCTCTAATAGAAAATAGGTTAAATATTTATCTTAATTCATGTATAAATATCGCTTCTTTTGTTACGCAGAATCTACATATTTTGTTACTTTTGTATTTCCGAGAAATGTTTAGAATTTTAAAATAAATATAATGACTACGGGAGAGAGAATTATACGCATTAATATAGAAGAGGAAATGAAATCCGCTTACATTGATTATTCAATGTCGGTTATTGTTTCCAGAGCTTTACCAGATGTTAGGGATGGTTTAAAACCTGTTCATCGTAGAGTATTATTTGGAATGTCGGAATTGGGAATTACCGCCAGCAAACCTTATAAGAAATCAGCCAGAATTGTTGGAGAAGTATTAGGTAAGTATCATCCACATGGTGATAGTTCAGTATACATGACCATGGTTCGTATGGCACAACATTGGTCTCTCCGTTATCCTCTAGTTGATGGTCAAGGTAATTTTGGTTCTGTTGATGGTGATAGCCCTGCTGCTATGCGTTATACGGAAGCAAGAATGAATAAAATTGCTGAAGAAACTCTAGCTGATCTTGAAAAGGATACTGTAGATATGTCTCCTAACTTTGATGAGTCTTTAAAAGAGCCAACAGTCCTTCCTACTCGTATTCCTAATCTTCTTGTAAATGGAGCATCAGGAATTGCAGTTGGTATGGCTACAAATATGCCTCCTCATAACCTTTCAGATACCATTGACGCAACCATCGCTTATATAGATGATAACGAGGTTGAAATGGATGACTTGATTAAAATTGTGAAAGCACCTGATTTTCCTACTGGTGGCACAATTTATGGTTATCAAGGCGTAAAAGAGGCTTTTGAAACGGGTAGAGGTAGAGTTGTTGTTCGTTCAAAAACAAATATAGAGACAACGGATGCTGGTCGTGAGAAAATTATCGTGACAGAGATTCCGTATATGGTTAATAAGGCTGAATTAATTATGAAGGCCGCTGATTTAATCAATGATAAAAAAATAGAAGGCATTTCGAATGTAAATGATGAGTCTGACCGTACAGGTATGCGTATCGTTTTTGATTTGAAAAGAGATGCTATTGCAAATGTGGTCTTAAACAAATTGTTTAAATACACACAGATGCAAACATCATTTAGTGTAAACAATATTGCATTGGTAAAAGGTCGTCCTAAGATGTTAAATCTTAAAGATCTAATCAAGTATTTTGTTGAACATAGACATGATGTAGTTGTTCGAAGAACGCAATTTGAATTAAGACAAGCAGAAGCAAAAGCTCACATCCTAAAAGGATTGATTATTGCTTTGGATAATATCGATCAGGTTATTGCTTTAATTAGAGGTTCGAAAACGCCAGAAGAAGCAAGACTTGGTTTAATGTCTAATTTTGAATTAGATGAAATCCAAGCGAAAGCAATTTTGGATATGCGTTTGCAAAAGCTTACTGGTCTAGAACGAGATAAGCTACATGCTGAGTATGAGGAATTGATGAAATTGATTAATCATTTGAATGCGATTCTTAACGATGAGCAAATGCGAATGGATATCATTAAAGAAGAACTTCTTGATGTGAAAGCCAAATATGGTGATGAGAGAAGGACTGACATTGTATACGCATCTGAAGAGTTTAATCCTGAAGATTTTTATGCTGATGAAGAAATGGTAATTACTATTTCAAGAATGGGCTATATTAAACGTACGCCACTTGCTGAATTTAAAACTCAGAATAGAGGAGGAGTAGGTTCTAAAGGAAGTATTACTCGTGAAGAAGATTTCTTAGAGCACATGATTATGGCTACAATGCACAATACCATGTTGTTCTTTACCGAAAAAGGGAAATGTTTCTGGTTGAAAGTATACGAAATTCCTGAAGGAACTAAACAATCGAAAGGTAGAGCTATTCAGAATCTATTAAACATAGAGCAGGATGATAAAGTGAAGGCTTACATCAACGTTCTTAATTTAAAAGAAGAAGAATATATCAATAGTAATAATATTGTTCTTTGTACTAAGAAAGGTATTGTTAAAAAGACTTCATTAGAAGCATATTCACGCCCAAGAGTAAATGGTGTAAATGCCATTACAATTCGTGAAGGAGATCAATTACTAGAGGCTAAGTTAACAAATGGCGAAAATGAAATCGTTATTGCTGGACGTTCTGGTAAAGCGATACGATTCGCTGAAGGTCAGGTTCGTCCGATGGGTAGAACAGCTTCTGGAGTACGAGGAATTACACTGAAAGACGAAGCTGACGAAGTTGTTGGCATGATATGTGTTGAGAACAAAGAAGAGGATATCCTTGTAGTATCAGAAAATGGTTTTGGAAAACGTTCTAAAATTGACGATTACAGAATTACCAATAGAGGTGGTAAAGGTGTTAAAACCATTAGCATTACCGATAAGACTGGTAATTTGATTTCAATTAAGAATGTAACTGATAACGATGATCTGATGATTATTAATAAATCAGGTATTACCATTAGAATGTCAGTTTCTGATTTAAGAGTTATGGGACGTGCAACACAAGGTGTTCGTTTGATTAACTTGAGTAAGAAAAATGATTCCATTGCCGCAGTAGCAAAAGTAAATTCTTCGAATGAAGATGATACCGAGACTAATACAGAAGAGGCTACGGAAGGAGAGAGTTAAATAATAGATACTTAGACTGATTATAAAGAAAACAATCTTGTACTAAATATTAAATAAAAAATTATTTTTGTCCAAGATTGTTATTAAAACTAAACATTGATTATGAGAAAATTATCATTCATTCTAGTTATGCTTATGTGTGTTGCAAGTGTTAGCGCACAAAAAAGCAAGGTTACTGGAGCACAGAATTATCTTACTTCAGGAAAGTTAGATAAAGCTAAAGAAGCTATTGATGAAGGAATTCAAAATGAAAAATGCGTAGCATATGCTAAAGCTTATCTTGTAAAAGGTAAAGTTTACCAAGGTATTTTTGAAAGTCCACTTCCAGCATATAAAGGGCTTTCTGATAATGCACTTGATGTTGCCTTTGATGCTTATATGAAAGCTTTAGAGTTGGATCAAAAAGGTAAAATGATGAAGCCTGTAAAGGCTCAAATGACGAATATGATCCCTGATTATACCAATGAAGCTGTTAATCTTTATAATAAAGGTGACTTTTCAGGAGCGTTGAAAGCTTTTGAAAGAGTATTGGAAATTGAAGGTATGGATATGTTTAAGGATAATCCAGTTATTGATACTGCTGTTATCTTTAATGCTGGTATGACTGCACAGAAAGCAAATGAGCTTGATAAGGCAGCTAAATATTACAAGCAATCTATAGAATACAATTACGGAGGTGCTAAGTCTTATGCAAACCTTTCTAAGGTATTAACTGATTCTGATAAAAAAGAAGAAGGTGTTAAGTATCTTCACAAAGGATTTGAGTTGTTTCCAAATGATTCATGGATGTTGGTTGAGTTGATTAACCATTACATGTTAGGTGGAGAACCTCAAAAAGCTGCAGATTATCTTGACAAAGCAATTGCATTAGATCCAACAAACGGATCTTTCTACAGAGCAAAAGGAACTTTGTACGAGAAAACTGAAGAGTTTGCAAAAGCTGAAGAGATGTATGTTAAAGCTTTAGATCTAGATCCTAAAGATTTCACATCTCAGTACAACCTTGGTTTACTTAAGCTTAATGCAGCGATTACAAACCATAAGGCAGCTAACGAGATTATGGATGCAAAGAAGTATAATGCAGCTATTAAAACTGTTTATACAGAGTATGAAGGCGTAATTCCTTACTTCGTAAAAGTACTTGAATTGCAACCAGGTGAGAAAAATTCTTTAATTACTTTGAAAGAGTTATATTTCAAGCTAAGAAATGAAAAGCCAGAATACCTTGAAAAATATAATGAGGTTAAGGCTCAATTAGAAGGTTTGGAGTAATTCATAAAATACCATAAAAATAAAAGGAAGTTTTTTAGCTTCCTTTTATTTAACATATCCTATTTAACGTAATGTTGATTATAGGACTTTTAGATATTTCAGGAAATTCAAGTCATTTTTTAGAAAGATGATAATTATAAGAATTTTTGTAGAATTTCAATAAGCTTATGTGGATCAATAGGCTTCGTAATAAAGTCATCAGCACCGGCAGCTAAGCATTCCTCTTTTTCATTATTTAATGCAAAAGCAGTTTGCACAACAACAGGAATTGTTGAATCAATTTCCTTTATCTGTTTAATCGCATCTAAGCCACCAATTTCTGGCATTCTAATATCCATTAAAACCAAATCAATACTATCGTTAGATTTACAGATATCAATAGCATCGGCACCATTTTTAGCCCAGATTACCTCTGCGTCTGTTAATTCAATTATTGCATTTAAGTATTTAAAATTGGATTTTACATCCTCAGCAATAAGAACCCTGCGATTCGAAAAATCAATTAATTTAACTTCTGAAGAATCATTCTCTGAACTTGCTGAATCTTTAGAATGATTTAATAATTGAAGATTTGACTTTATAGAATCATGTAGTTTAAAGTAAAAATTTGAACCAACCTCAATTTTTGAATCAAACCAAATTTCACCATCTAAAAGATGAACTAGCTTTTGGCAAAGCGTTAAGCCAATTCCAGAACCTTCAAATTTTCTTGTTGAACTGTTTTCTCCCTGCCTGAATATGTCGAAAATTGAATGTTGTTTTTCCGTACAAATTCCGACACCTGTATCTTTTATGAAAAATACAGGATCAATATCATTCTCAATGAAATATCCTATTTCAATAATGCCATTAGCAGTAAATTTTATAGCGTTATCAATTAGATTATCAAGAACTTGTATTATCTTATTCTTATCCGAAAAGATTGAAATGTTTTCGCTGTTAGGTGGAAGTTCTAAACGTAAATCTAAGTTCGGATTGATATTGGAATTGCTCGTATAAGCCTTGAATATATCCATAATCACTGGATTTAAAACAAATTCATCTTTGCTTACAGCGAGTTGATTTGTCTCCATTTTCGAAACATCAATAAGATTGTTTATCAGCTTTAACAGTTTCTCACTATTGTTAGAGATATGCTCAATAAATCCTTTGTGTAACTCAGCATCTATATCTTTATCTGATAATAAATTGGAGAATCCAACAATCGCATTGATCGGAGTTCTTATTTCATGGCTAATATTAGAAAGAAAGGCTGATTTTAATTTTTCAGACTCCTCCGCTTCTTTTTTTGCCTTTTCAAGAAGTTTTTTAGTTTCTGTAATTGTAATTAAATCCTGAATCGATTTTTCATGAAATAAGCAAGCTTTAATAGAAATAGAAAACTTATCAACCACATTACGTAATTTGGTTAAGTCGATATCATTCCAGATTCTCTTTTCTGAAGAGGAATATAGCATGATAAAACCAAGATTTTGCAGTTGGAAAAAAGTAACAGCTCCCCCCTCTTTTACCTTAAAACCAATCTGTTCACTTATTTCCTTTGTTAGTATACATGAAAATGAAGCACGGTCATTGAAGCAATGATCTAAAAATAAAGAATCATCAATGTCAACAGTCTTTAGTTTTATTATAGGATGCGAGTAGATGGCCTTATAACCTGAAGAAACATTAGAATAAGGTATGTTGTAATTTTTAATCCAAACACAACCAAACTCAATGTTTTTAAAGGACATGAGTGTATGTAAAAACTGTTTGCAATTTTCCTTTTTATCTAATGAGCGACCTACTGATAAGGCTAGCTCATATAAAAATGAAATGTCTTTAATGAGGTCGTTTGTTTGCATTTATTCTGTATATGAAAATCCTAAAACAATAGATTTGTTTAATAATTCAGGGTAACCTTCTCCGCTAGAATAAATTTCACCAATGGACAATACACCTTCTAAATTTATATTTATTTGATTCTTTTTAATTTGTTCAGTCAAGTTAATTAATTCTGTATAAAAACCGTCCTTTAAATGAATTGCTCTTGAAATACAGTCAAAAATTAAAACATCGTTCACGGTAGAGTTCTTATCTATACTTTGAGATACTATTTTTTTCGGAAGTGCATGTAAATCATTTTTATCTACAGACATTAAATCAATGAGTGAGTTTTCAGGAATGTTTCCAACGCATTGTAAAAATCCTTCACGAGAGACTTTCATAGGATCACGAACAATGTATTCTTTGTTTTCTTTATAAATTCCAAATGGATAATGTATTGAATTTAATTCAAAATTTTCATGATCTATAAGGATGTCTAAATGTTCTTTTAAGAAACGCTGATATACAACAAAGGCATTCTCCCAGTTTAACTCTTCGATGAAATTTTGATTCGTTTTTGTTGCTATAAAGGGTCCAAATATCTTCGACCAGCCATGTAAGGACCCTGTAGTCGTTCTTTTTTTAGTTAAGGTAACAATTGTGCCATGAGAAAAAACACCATCCTTACAAAACAGAATTCCTTCACTATTTTCTATAGTGCGTCCTGCACCTCCACCTAAAAAATTCACATCATTGCCTAAATTAGTGTACAATGTGCGTAAATGATCAGAACTTTTTGACGATAGTCCAGAAGTAAGAACATAAGCTGTAGTAAATGTTGATTCGGTGAATTCCGCAAATTGTGTGTTGAATGTTTCTGTTGTATCAAAGTAAATGGATACATTTTCATCCGAAATCAATTTTATTATTGCTCCTGATGTAGAAACATTGTCATTGTTAATCACTTTAGGGAAAATCCCACCTGCAAATTTTATGTTTTTGCTGTTTAGGATATTAACTAGTTGTGTGAGATCGATTCGTGTTTTCTCTCCAAGAAGAATAAGAACAGAATAACGATTAGAAAGTGTTAACTTTTCTACGGAATCTACGATAATATTTACACTTGGATTTTCTATATACATAGTCTCTGCTCACGAATTATTCAAGTACAATTTTAGCGAAATTATAAGCTTTAATCGATTGGTTTTGATTAAAGATGAATTTCAGGCTGTCAAGGAGCAGCATTGTACTACAAGAGTAAAAAATAAAAAAAAACTGACTTTACGTATCGTAAAGTCAGTTTTTAAATCATTATCGGATTTTCTTAAATGAGTTATTAACAACATCCGTAAGCCTTTGGAATATTTCTTCTTCGTTTCCAACTCCATTTACGCCTTCAAACTTATTCTGTTTGGTGTAGTAACTACTTACCTTGGAACTTCTTTTCTCATATTGCTCCAATCGGTGAATAATTATATCTGTATCAATATCATATTTTCTTTTTCCTTGAGTCTTACCTCTTGCTGTTAATCGTTTTATTGATTCAAGCGTTGAAACATCAAGGCTTATAGATGATGTAACAGTCGATTCTAGTTTACGAAGCAAACCATCTAAGATATAAGCCTGAACAATTGTTCTTGGAAAACCTTTAAAAATAAATCCATTCGCATCAGGATGTTTTCTTATTTGTCTTTCAATTAATCGAATGGCAATTTCGTCAGGTACAATATCTCCTTTTTCCATGTAGGTTCTGGCGCTCTTACCCATTTCAGTATTTTTCTTGATTTCTTGGCGCATTAAATGCCCAGTAGAAATGTATACCAAATTGAATTTCTCTGCTAATTTTCTTCCTTGCGTACCTTTTCCAGAGCCAGGAGGCCCTAGTAGTACAAGGTTAATCCAAGATCTTTCTAGGGTTTGATCAACAACTGCAGTTAAACGCTCAAAGATTTGATCTATGCCACCTAATCCTTCAATGCCATGATAGATTTCCTTTTCTTTGTAAAAGTTAGCTACAGGAGCTGTTTTCGTATCATATTCTTGTAACCTTACACTAATTACTTCTTCAGTATCGTCTGCTCTATTTTCTTTTTTTGCTCGATCCAGTAAACGACTACGAAGTTGGTCAGTAGGAACCTCTAGACTTAGCATACAATCTAATTTTGTATTCATTTTTAGAAGTAAGCCTTCCAAAATGTATGCTTGTACCGTTGTTCTAGGAAATCCATCGAATAAAAATCCATTAACTTCAGTATTGGTTTGAATTCTTTCTTCAATAATCTGAACAACGATTTCATCGGGTACCAATCCCCCCTTTTTAATAATATCTTTTGCCTGAAGTCCTAATTCCGTTCCTTCAGCAATTTCTTGTCTCAGAATATCTCCTGTAGAAATATATGCCAAGTTATATTTTTCAACAAGCATTTTAGATTGAGTACCTTTCCCTGCTCCTGGAGGGCCAAAAAGCGCAATGTTTAACATGTATCAGTTTTTATTTTTTGTGTTTAAGTATGTTTAATTGATCTTTAAATTAAGTAATTTTTAAACAATTTCATCTAAGGAATATCAGTAATGTTTTTTTTCTTTTTTCTAAAATTAGAATGCTAATTATCCAACAAAAAAGGTGTAATAAGCCTAAAAGTAAAAAAGTAGGGAAAATTGGACCATTCCAAAATGCATAATTGGCTACTGCAAAGAAAGAATACCCACCTATAAGCAGTAAACTACCTAAGAATTCATATTTCCAAACAGCAATTAGTCCCATTAACATGATCACATTTGCTGCGAATAACCTTACTTCTTGTTCAGACATTAGATCAAAATCAGGGGAGCCAATTTGAATAGCAAACCAAATAAAAAATAGGAATAAGAATATCCCTAAGAATCGTGCAATCCAACGAATTATGGTTACGGCTAGTTTCAATTTGAATTCTAATTTAACGGTTAGACAAATTAAAATAAACTTGCCTTTTATCAAATATAGATGTTTTAATATTTAATTGAAAATGAAGAGTGGAGATAAAAACATACATTCACTTCAATTATCTTAGTGCAACTTGTTTTATAAGTCTGATAATTAGTGTATTTAAATTGACATTCTTCTCTGAATGTCTTATATTTTATTTAGCGAATTGTTGAACTAAAATATATCGATATGAAGGCAAATTATATCTGTCCGAATTGCAGAACGTACCTTAACGTTGGAGATCGAATTGTTATTTCTGCAAAAAATCATAAAGGAGATAAAGGAATTCTTCTCTTTAGTATTCATTTAGGAGACTATGAAATTCAAAAACATTCATGGTTTGATATTGAAGAAAATGAAATCATTAGCATGTTTTGTCCTTGTTGTCATAAAAGTTTAAAACACCCAAAAGTTCACGAAAACATTTACAAGGTAATCATGCAAGATGAAGAAGATCAGGAGTATGAAATTCTATTCTCAGGGATTTATGGTGAGAGGTGCACTTATCAAATAAGTGAAGAAAAAGTAAATACATTTGGTGATGATGCAGGCAAGTATCTGAATTATACCAATCTGATTAATATGTCGTAAATATTATGGAACGACACAAAGCGAACCCGTTAATTGTTCCAAAAGACGTAAAAGCTTCAAATGCTGCTTACCAAGTATTAGGTGCCTTTAATCCTGCTGCAACAAGCTTTAAAAAGGAGACAATCCTCTTACTACGGATTGCGGAGAATTGTGTTCCAGAAAAAGACTTTGTCACAATTCCTTTTTATGATGTAAATGGTGCAAATACCATCCGAATAAGAAAGGATGACAAGGATTTAACTTTTAAAGATACTCGTGGCTATTTTTACAAAGGGAAAGATTATTTATCGACAATAAGTCATTTGCGAATAGCGAGAAGTTTGGATGGAGTTAACTTTTTAGTAGATAATACTCCTTTTATATACCCTACTTTACCGGAAGAATGTTTTGGTGTTGAAGATGCTAGAATTGTAAAAATAAAAGACCTCTATTATATCAATTACACAGCTGTTTCTGGTGATGGATATGTGACACTACTTGCCTCTACCGAAGATTTTATTTCAGTTCAAAAAATAGGGATCATTTTCCCTCCTTTAAATAAAGACGTGGCTCTTTTTCCTGAGAAAATAAAAGGTCAATATATGGCCTTACACCGTCCAGATAATAAAGGTTTTGGTTTGCCTTCTATTTGGTTAGCAAGTTCTCCTGATTTAATAAATTGGGGAAATCACAAATGCTTATTACGACCAAATGGATCTAAGGAAGAAAGTCAGAAAATTGGAGGCGGATCCTCTCCAATTAAAACGGATTCTGGCTGGCTAGTTATTTACCATGCGAAAGGTGATGACAGTGTTTATACTCTCAAATTATTGCTGCTTGATATTGATGATCCTTCAAGAATAA
This sequence comes from Labilibaculum sp., assembly GCA_016342745.1. Classification (GTDB taxonomy): domain Bacteria; phylum Bacteroidota; class Bacteroidia; order Bacteroidales; family Marinifilaceae; genus Paralabilibaculum; species Paralabilibaculum antarcticum. The sequence continues at coordinate 154,243 of JAEINT010000011.1, read as the reverse complement.
TAAGTATTGGAAAGACACCAATTTTGTCTCCTCAAGAAACTTATGAGAAGGATGGATTTTTTCCAAATGTTGTTTTTACGAATGGAACAATCGAAAAAGATAATGGAGAATTATGGATATATTATGGAGCTTGTGATGAAACTGTTTGTTTGTTTAAAACATCAGTTTTTGAATTATTATTACGACTAAATAAATAGTAAGTCATGAGAATAGCATACGTATCAACATACCCACCAAACGAATGTGGGATAGCAACTTATACCCAATATTTAAGTGAATCTGTTGAGAGGAAAGGTAAAGAAATCAGAATTTTAGGTCAATTAGGGGCTGATGGGGAGAATGTGTTTGAAGTATTTGCACCTACAGATAAAGACATTGCTGCTAAACTTTTCTTTTATATTGAAAGACTATCACCAGATGTGGTGCACATAGAGCATGAATTTGGTTTGTTTGGCGATCAAAGAGGTGTTCAAATTGTAGAATTTCTAATACGCTGTAATTTAGCAGATACACCTGTAATAACAACCTTACATACTGTTTTTGAAGATTTGAAATATGAGGAAAGAATAATTGTTCAGCATATCTTAAATTGTAGTTCTACGGTTGTTGTTCATGAATATTTTCAAAAAGAAATTCTCCTTTCAACTTACGATTGCCCAAATCCAATTGAGGTTATTCCTCATGGAGTAAGAATTGTAGAAACTTTAGAGAATGCAAAGGAATTACTATATCTGGAAGGTAAAAAAGTATTGTTGTTAGCTGGATACATGCGCTCAACCAAAAATTTTGAGAAAATAATAAGCTTACTACCAAGTTTAGTTAAAAACATTCCCAATTTTATGTTGTTGATTGCCACTAGGAGTCGCATTAACGAACATTCAAAATATGGAGAAGAACTTTATCAGTTAATTGAAGAATCTCAATATCAGGAGCATATTAAGGTCTTGCATGGTAAATTTCCTCAACACACACTTGATACCATTTTAAGTGCTTCCGATTTATTAGCTCTGCCCTATACTAAAGGAGCTCAAAGCGGTGTTTTAGCGCAAGCGTCTGCTTTTAATTTACCTGTGATTACATCAGATTTACAAAGTTTTAAGAATTGGATATTTGAAGTTAATGGAGGTTTGTATGCAGAATCGGATGATGAATACGTTTCGCACATAAGCAGATTGTTAAAAGATGATGAATTGCGTTATGATTTTATGGACAATATTAAACAAAGTAACCTCGAACGAAATTGGAATACAATTGCGGATAGACATATACTTCTGTATAAAAAAGTAATAAAATCACCAACTTCGAAAGCTGAGTTTTTCCATGTTGAATCAACCAAACAGCATAAAGTTAATTTGATCACTTAATAGTAAGTCATTTTCTGAAAGAGATCATCTAATTCTAGACTGGCAATGCCTGAACGGGAGTCTGCCATTGCATATGGTATTATTAATTGATTGCTGTGCGCAATTGCTCCGCATGAATAAACCACATTTGGAACATATCCGTTACGTTCATTTTCATCGGGAATTAAAAAAGGTTCTTTCAACAATCCAATTACTTTAGTTGGGTCATTTAGATCAAGTAAAATTGCACTAATTGTGTACGTACGCACTGGCCCAACGCCATGTATAAGCAGTAGCCAACCTTTGTCTGTTTCAATTGGTGATCCACAGTTTCCAATTTGGAAAAATTCCCAATAAAATGCTGGTGGCTTTAACAATATTGGTTTCTCCCAAAATTTAATATTGTCGGAAAACATGATGTACAAATTTTCATTGTCATTACGAGAGATGGTTACAAATTTGTCGTTTACTTTTCGTGGGAACAAGGCCATTCCTTTTCCTTTTGATCCTTCACCAAGAAGAACAGACACCTTGAAGTGGCAAAAATCAGTTGTTTGTATCAACTGCGGTAAAGCTGTAAAGCCATTATAGGCTGTGTAAGTTGCATAGTAAATGTGCTTTCCTTTTCCATTTCCATTCTTGAAAAATACGAATCGTGCATCTTCAAGTCCTTTAATTTCATTGTTTGATACTGGAAATATGACCCTTGCGCTAATGTCTAAATCTGGTGAAAATTTAATCTCATAATTTGCATTTGCTAGCCAGGTTAACGTTTCAATCGCATTTTCAACTTTATCGCTAATCTTCTTATTTTTCGATTTTTTTATTTTCCTGAATAATTCAATCGCCTCTTTTAGTTCTTGAAATGAAAATTCATCTAAAAGATTATCCATAATCTTCTTTAAGGCATCAAAAGAATCCAATTCCTTTAATTTAAGAATGAAATCACTCTTATGGTAACTAGGATTTGGAATTCGGTCGACCTTTTCGACTAAAGCACTTTTTTTTTGAACAACTAAATCACCATTATTTTTTAGGATTCCTCTTCTGAACACAATCGATGAAATGTGACCTTCGCCAACAGCACGAAAGCTTAAAATAACTTTGAGACGGTTGGAATCCGACTCAAATTGTTCAGGATGAATAACAATTGAAGGATTAAATAAGGCCGCGGATTCGATAGAATATTCCATGGTAAAGTAAGAGCCAATTAACAATTTTTGCTCTAAACTATAATCAATATCTAAATTTATTGATTTACTAATTTGATCGAAATTATCTTTGAAAATACGTTTAATGTTTCGGTGTCTCTTTGAAAAACTTTTTAGGGTAATACCTAAAATTCTTTTCACTTCATCATTTGGAAGAATTAAAATTCTATCAAAAATACTCTCAATTCGTTTCAAGTTTCCAGGAGTGAAAAATCGCGCAACAACCCTTGAATCATCTGGTGTGAAATGAAGTAATTGCTTTTTTACTGCTATTGGAAGAATCCTATTTGTCATCCTATTTTAATAAGGTGCTATTCTTTTAAATATACGAAATTCACCAATGAAAAGAAATAGGAAATGACTTGTTCTTAGTATTTTAATACGGGTAAAGATATTTTAAATCGAATACAAATTATTCTAATAGCTATAATACAGGATATTGTAATAAATTGATTTACTGATGAACTAACTCCTAAAAATCCAAGAAAAATAAACAAAACACCTCCTACTAAACAAGCTGTTGCATAAATCTCTTTACGGAAAATTAAAGGAATATCATTACACAGTGTATCTCGGATAACACCTCCCATTACTGCCGAAAACAATCCCATGATTATTGCTAGCATTGGGTGAATGTTAAGGGCTAAAGATTTTTCAATTCCAATTATTGTAAAAACTCCAATACCTATTGTATCGAATAAAAATAAGGTTCTTTTCAAACCCATAATATACTCTTTAAATAAGAAGGTGAGTGCAACTCCCATGGTAATAACAATAATGTAGTTGAGGTCTGTAATCCATCCTACAGGAAAATTACCAAGTATCACATCTCTTAATGTTCCACCACCAATGGCAGTAATAAAACCAGTAAAGTAAGCTCCAAAAAGATCTAGTTTCTTATTTGCAGCAGACATGGTTCCACTGATAGCGAATACTAGGGTACCAAGTAAATCTAGGATGTATAATATGCTCATGTCTTTATTTTAAGAGGACAAAAATCAGTAAAAAAAATGAATTGGATAAAATAAAAGGATGGAATTTTAACAAAACCATCCTTTTATAGTAAATTTTAGGTTTTTAGCCTTGAGCATCCACAACAGCAATTGCTGTCATGTTAATTATTTCTCGTACCGAACATCCCATTGGGATGATGTGGAATGGTTTAGCTGTTCCAAGTAAAATTGGACCAATGTTTTCTGAACCACCCAAATCTTGCATTAATTTATAGGCAATATTTCCAGAACTTAGGTTGGGGAAAATAATGGTATTAACATCTTTTCCTTTTATTTTATTGAATGCAAATGTTTTGTCTCTTAAGTTCTTGTCAAGAGCAAAGTTCAACTGCATTTCTCCATCAACAGATAATTCTGGATGTTCTTCATGCAACTTTGTAATTGCTTTATTAACCTTAACAGGACTTCCCTTTCTAACAGATCCAAAATTAGAATAGGAAACCATTGCCATAACAGGTTCCATATTGAAGGATTTTAATGCTCTTGCAGTGCTTAAAGTTGTATCTACCAAGGAATCGGCTGTTGGTTCTGAATTAACAGTAGTATCAGCAAAGAAAAGGGGTCCCTTTTTGGTCATGATAATGTTCATTCCAACTAAGGTTTTCATACCTTCCTCAATACCAATTACTTTACTCGCAATTTTCAGAGCTTCAAAATATCTGGTGGCATAACCTGAAATAAAAGCATCAGCATCGCCATTTTCAACCATCATAGCTCCAAAATAGTTACGGTCGTACATTTTTTCAACTGCTTCTTTATGAGTTAGTCCTTTACGTCCTCTTTTTTCGCTTAGAATGTTTGCATAGTGATTTCTTCTTCCTGCTTCTGATTGACATCTAATATCAATGATTTCAGCTCCATCTAAATCTAATTCATTCTCAGAAATAATACGCTTAATATTCTCAGGGTTACCAAGTATAATTGGCTTTGCAATACCTTCATGAAGAGCAATTTGAGCTGCTTTTAGTACATTAAAGTTATTTCCTTCTGCAAACACAACTCGCTTAGGACTGCATTTTGCTTTGTCGAAAATTGTTCTTATTAACTCATTTTCAGTACCCAAACGTTGCTTTAATTCTTCAGCATACGCATCCCAATCTGTAATTTTTTTACGAGCAATTCCTGAGTCTACTGCTGCTTTAGCAACTGCTACTGCAACATTTGACACCAAGCGAGGATCCATTGCCTTAGGAATGATATAATGACGTCCAAAAACAATGTTTGGTTCATTATAAGCAGCATGCACTGATTCAGGAACTGCTTCTTTAGCTAATTTAGCAATCGCATGAACCGAAGCAATTTTCATTTCTTCATTAATTCCTGTTGCTCTAACATCTAAAGCACCTCTAAAAATATATGGGAATCCCAATACATTGTTGATCTGATTAGGATAATCGGAACGACCTGTAGCTACAATTACACCATCTTTGGCTTCAATTGCATCGTTGTAAGCAATTTCTGGATCTGGGTTCGCTAATGCAAAAACAACTGGGTTGTTGGCCATGCTACAAACCATTTCCTTACTCATGATTCCACCAACAGATAAGCCTAAAAATACATCTGCACCAACAATAGCTTCGGCTAAAGTATTAACATCTCTCTTGGTTATAAATTGCTTCTTTTGTTTGTTTAAGTCGGTACGTTTGGCGTTAATAACACCGCGACTATCGCACATAATTACATTCTCAGGTTTTACACCCAATGCAATATATAATTTTGTACAAGAAACGGCTGCAGCTCCAGCACCATTAACTACAACATTAACATTCTCAATCTTTTTATTGTTTATTTCAAGGGCATTTAATAATCCTGCTGCAGAAATTATTGCAGTACCATGCTGATCATCATGCATAACTGGAATATCAAGCTCCTTTTTCAAGCGCTCTTCAATCTCAAAGCATTCTGGAGCTTTAATATCTTCTAGGTTAATTCCTCCAAATGTTGGCGCAATTGCTTTAACTGTTTCAATAAATTTATCTACATCAGTTGCATCTACTTCAATATCGAAAACATCAATATCTGCAAAAATCTTAAAAAGAAGGCCTTTCCCTTCCATTACGGGTTTACCTGCTAAGGCACCTATATTCCCAAGCCCTAGTACTGCAGTTCCATTAGAAATAACAGCGACCAAGTTTCCTTTTCCAGTATATTTATACGCGTCTTCTGGGTTTTTTTCAATTTCTAGACATGGTTCAGCGACTCCTGGGCTATAAGCCAATGCTAAATCTCGTTGAGTTCTATACGGTTTTGTTGGTATCACCTCAATTTTACCTGGACGGCCTTCTGAGTGATACTTTAATGCATCTGAAATGCTAACTTTTGACATTGTTGTAAGTGTTTTGTTGTTTTTTATGAATTGTAATCCATAAATATGCTTATTCAAGGTAAAGATGGGAATTATTGTAACAGTAATAAATGCTAAATAGCTCAAAAACAAGCACTGTGTTAGTATTTAGCTGAAACTCTATTAATTAAGAATAAAAAAGAATAACGGAATATTTCTTGAATTGATACAAGTTTTAGGAGAACTGTGACATCGTATTTACTTTGATGAATTATTTGTGATTCGGAGAGAGTATGAAAGATTCTTATCAATTAAATAATTCTTGTCGAATGATGTTTTTTGCCCTTGGGAATCTTCTATTATTATTTGACTAATCTTCCAGATACCAATCTCAGATTTCTTTTTAAATAGAACTCTACCTATGAAGAATCCTAGTTTTGTTTTTTTCTTGTTAACACAAGAGGTTTGAATTTGTTCTTTCCCCGATGGAGATTCGAAATAGATCACAGCTTTTGATAATATTTCTTGAGAACATGCTCTTAAGGAAAAATAAACGGTTTGATTTGAATGGGACACATCAATTGTATTTTGTACAAAATTGATAAATCTTAATTCCGATTTGGTTTCCCCGCTTGAGCTATAATTTGAACTGAATCCTGTTACACTGATACAACAAAATAACAGAAAGATTATAGATCTAACTGTTTTAAGAAAACATGAAGTATGTTGGTATTCTTGCATCGCTTAGTATTTCATTCAAAATACAAACTTTTATACGATGGCAAATAAAAAGGGATACCTAAAAAAGGCATCCCTAATCAATTTATATTTTGTCTAAGCTATTATTTCAACAATCCTTTAACCGTTGCCATAGTAGTAGAAATATCTTCTCTAGCTGGAGCAATCACCTTAGCTTTAGTTAGTTCAGTAAGAGATTTCTTAAAATATGATTTAGCTTTAACTGATTCAGCTTTATATTTTTCTGGCTCAGTATTAGCAACAGGAGTAGCTGCTTGCATAATTTTTGCACCTTTATTATAGTATAAATTACCTAAGCTCAATAAAGCATCAGCCTGCAATTTAGATTTTACATTACCAGCTTTTTGGTATAAACCTTCAGCATCTTCAAATTTATTAGCCTTTTGTGCTTTCTGTCCTTCTAATAGGTAATGTTTTGCCAACATAGAAACCATTTTAGACTTTTTAGTTGGACAAGCCTTGATACCAGCATCTAATGTGCCAACCATATCAGTATATTTCTTTTGGCTTTTTTGTACGGTAGCTAAATACAAATAAGAAGAAGATGCCTTGTAATTGTTCTTTACAGATTGAGCAAAAAGTTGTTCTGCTTTTGCATAATCTTTAATTTTTCGTGCACAATACCCAGCATTGAAAACTAATGCGAAATCGTCAACTGTATCTTCCGCAGCTAAAAATTGCTCATATTTCGCAAGAGCTGTTTTATAATCTTTAGATTTTAAAGCGGCATTACCTTCATTTTTAAATTGTGCTGCCGATTGTGCAAACACTCCAACTGCGCTAAAACAAACCGCAAGAATCAGAATAAATTTTTTCATACTAAGTTACTTTTATGATTAATTAAATTATTTATTTTTTTCTAAACAAGCCTAAAAATAATGATTTCAAAGAAAATTCAAATGAAAATAGCGAAAAAATAATCTTCAATTTCTTTTTTGAATTCAAATTAAATAGCCTCAGAAAGGAGAATTTCTTTTTCAAGTAAGAATTCTTCTTTTATTACATATGTATCGTATTTTGTTAAGTCGTTACTTTCAATTAGTTGCTTTAATTTATTTGTGTAGATTTCCCCTACTTCTGAATAACGGCTCAAAAATGATACCAATTTTAACGGTTCTTCGCAATTGTAACGCTCAATACGAAATTCTTTGTAAGCGTTTACCCTAGCTATCGTTTTAAAATAGTCTTCTACTGAATTTTCAATTGATTCATAGCTTCTTACATAAATGCTAGTAGAATCTCTGCCAACAAGAGCTTTAATTCTATTTTCTCCTGCATGATAAGACCATATACCAAATACATTATTACCTTCTTTAAAAAAGCGTGACGATCCCCAACCTGACTCTAAAGCAGCTTGTCCCAAAACAATACTTGCAGGATGTGGTTTTAACCTACGTTTAAGCACTGGTAATTCATTACATTTATAGGTTTCAAATAAGTCCGATAAAAATAAACTGTCTTTTTCTAATAAGATAGGATTTGTTTCTTGCCATAGTTGGATATGCTCTACTCTTTTGATTTTTTCGAATAAATCGTGCTTTGCAACCAATATAGATGGTAATAACATTTCTACAAATTTCTGCTTTTTCTCTATTACAGGTAGGTCTCTTAAAGAGATAACTTTTGTGTAAACATATGGTGTGATACAAGTATCTGTAAAAGAGAAAATATCTTCTTTCTGATTAATGGTAGCATATTGAGACAAAACAGAACTTTCCTTGTAAGTAATTGGTTTTTCGCAAGATACTAATAGAGTCGTTAGTCCAAGAATTAAAATAAAAATCGATCGCATTACAAATTATTGTTAATTTTCAGTGGCTAAAGTAACAATTTCTTTGTCATTACTATATATTTCACATCCGAAATGAGCAAGATCGAAATGGATAAAAAAAAATCAGAAACTCGTGTTCCTGATTTTTCATCATATAAATATGAAATTACTTTTCGATGGTAATAACATTTACATCTCCATAGTCTGCAGCAGGTTCATTAAAAGAATCTTCTAGCTTAATATTTTTATGAATCGCATTGATGGTACGAATTACACCTCCATGCGTAAAAATAGCAACATTTGAGCAATCCATCGATTTTACCTCATTCCAAAATTCTAGAACTCGGTCGCGAAGCATAATAAATGATTCTCCGTTAGAACATTTTTTATTTACAAAATCTTCCATCCATGCAGGTAGTAATGGATCTTTAATCTCATCCCAAACTTTTCCTTCCCAGTCACCGAAATTCAATTCCATTAAGCGATCATCGGTTACAGGATTGTCTCCACATATATCTGTTGCTAATTTTTTTGCTCTACTTAAAGGACTTGTGAAAACAGCATCGAAATTAATATTTTTTAATTTTTCTTTTACAGTCTCTAGTTCTTCAGGGTAACTTTCCGCTAAATCAACATCTTTTTGCCCGTAGCAAACTCCCTGACCTACATCTACTTTTGTATGTCTAATTAAATAAATTTCCATATTATAATATCTGATTTACAATTATCATATAAGATAAATAAAATACAATTTCGCACACTTGTTGTGTGGCTCCAATACAATCTCCAGTGAAACCGCCTATCCATTTGTTAAAGTACCTAGCAAGTAATATTTTAGATAAATATACAGGAATAAGAATCAAGAAGAATTTATAATTCCCAAGTAATAAAATAGGTAAAATACCAGTTAAAATTGTAAAGATATAGTTGCCAATTGATAATTTCTGAGAATAATCTTTTGCTTTAGAACTATCTACTCTAGCATATTGGTGGGTATTTACTAATGTTGCAGCAAACATTCTTGATACTGAATGAGATGCTATCAAAACCATAACCAATTGATTTGCTGAGATGGAAAACAAGCAGAAAAATTTAGTTAAAACTAAAAATACAATTCCCGTCACTCCGAAAGCTCCAATTAAGGAATCCTTCATTATTTCAAGGATACGATCTTTTGTCCAACCTCCGCCAAAACCATCACAAACATCCATGAAACCATCCTCGTGCAAGGCTCCTGTTAATAAAACAGTGAAACCCATGCAGAGTATTATGGAAACATTGAATGGAAGGACTAGATTAGACAGATAGAAAACCAAAGCTGTTAATCCTCCGATAATGATTCCTGAAATTGGAAAAAATTTTATTGCTTCATGCTGATATTCCTTTTCAAATCGAGCCCATTTTGGAAATGGAATTCTAGTAAAAAAAGACAAAGCAGTGAAAAATATATCGATTTCTCTTCTCATTTATGCTTCAACGATTTTATCACTATTACTCACTCCAGCATCCTCAAAACTTGCCATTTGGTTAAGAAAATTAACCGCCGACTCGATTATTGGATAAGCCACCGCAGCACCCGTTCCTTCACCTAATCTCATTCCTAGGTCTAAGATTGGTTCTGCATTTAAATGCTTAAGCATAAATTGATGTCCATTCTCATTCGATTTATGCGTAAAGATGCAGTAATCTAGCATATTAGGGTCTATTTTACTCGCAGCTAATAATGCCGATGAAATAATAAAACCATCAACCATAATCACCATTTTTAACTCTGCAGCTTTAAGCATTGCCCCAAGAATCATAATGATCTCAAAACCTCCAAAATGTGCTAGAATACTTTCAACTTTATTGTCTCCTTTGTAATTTAAGACTGCTGTTGCTAGAGTTTCATATTTCTTTTTCAGACCTTCATCATCCCAACCTGTTCCACGACCAACACATTCTTTTAAGTCAACATTACCAAGAAGATGAAGTAATATAGCTGCAGAAGAGGTATTCGCTATCCCCATTTCACCAAAACCGATAATATTGCATCCTTCTCTGTGTACTTTATCGCATAGATCAGCACCTCTTTTTAAAGCAATTTCAAATTGATCGGCTGTCATAGCTGCACCATTTAGGTAGCTTTTTGTTCCGTAATCAACTTTAGCATTAATTACGTCTGTATTTTTATCAAAATCGTAATTTACACCAGCGTCAACAATTTTAATATCGATACCATTTTGTCGACTAAAAACATTTATAGCGGCACCTCCATTAATAAAGTTAGCAACCATCTGCCAGGTAACTTCCTGTGGATATGGGCTCACTCCATCTAGAGCAATTCCATGATCTGCTGCAAATACTATTATGGTTGGTTGCTTTAATTCTGGAACTAGTGTATTTTGAATACAACCAATTTTCACAGCTAATTTTTCCAAAACACCCAAAGAACCAATTGGTTTGGTTTTTAAATCAATTTTATGCTGAAGTTGTTCTCTAATTTCAGTATTTGATTTATTTATGTTGAAATTCATTCAATCAATTTTTAATTAAAAACTAAATATAAAACAATTAACTGATTGTTTTAGTTTCTTCAGATTCACTGACTCCTGCTTCCTGAAAAGAAGCCATTTCGTTAATGAATTGAACCGCACTTTTCACCAGTGGATAACACACCATTGCACCAGTCGCTTCTCCTAAACGCATTCCAATATCTAAAATAGGCGTAGCATTAAGGTGGTTTAGCATTTTTATGTGTGCTTGTTCATTAGATTTATGAGCAAATATACAATAGTCCAATACTTTAGGGTTTATTTTTGAGGCTGCTAATAAAGCTGATGTAATAATAAATCCATCAATAAATAAAGTCATTTTTAACTCTGCGGCTTTTAGCATTGCCCCAGCAATCATTACAACCTCAAAACCACCAAATTGACTAAGTACATCAATCGGATTATTACTTCCATCGTATATCGATAGAGCCTCATTTAGCAAGTCAAATTTAGATTTAACGCCATCTTTATCGAGTCCAGTACCTCTTCCTACGCATTCCTCGAGAGAAATATCAGCTAAAAGACTAAGTATTAGTGCTCCTGATGATGTGTTTCCAATTCCTTTTTCCCCAAATGTAATAAAATTACAACCTTCTTTATGGATATCTGAGACTACTTCGGTACCTCGTTGAATTGCTTCCAAACATTGTTCTTTGGTCATTGCTGGCCCAAAACGATAATTTTTCGTTCCATGAGCAATCTTTTTATTAATGATGCTTAGGCTTGGATCAAAATCATGATCTATACCTGCATCAACAACTTTAAAATCGATACCATGTTGATTTGAAAAAACATTGATAGCAGCACCACCTTGCATGTAATTATAAAGCATTTGGTAGCTTACTGATTTCGGGTAAAAACTAACTCCATCATCAGCAATTCCATGATCTCCTGCAAAAACGACAACATTCGGATTTTCAATTTTTGGCGTTAAGCTATTCTGTATTTTTCCAATCTTAAATGCAATTTCCTCAAGCATTCCCAAAGAACCAAGGGGCTTTGTTTTCCCATTGATTTTATTCCACAACTCCTGATCCAATTTTTCGGATACAGGATCAATCTTAAATTCTATCATGCTTAATAAAAGATTTCTAATAAGTTCTTATAATTGATTACTGATTTCTTTTAACTTGTTCAAATTCAGCATCATTGATTTTTTACAATTTGAATTTTCTTCATTTCTAATTGCTGAAACTAAATCAGGAATTGCATCTGTTCGCTCCAATTCAACCAAAGCAAAAGATGCTTTTTCTCTAATATCAACATCCTTATCTCTTAGCATTCCAGGTATCCATTTTTTAGAAGACCAACATGCTAACTCGATTACCTTATCAATAGCAAGCAGTTTTTCTTCTTTTGTACCAGAAAGCATTGTTTGATATTTAGATTGAAGATCTTGAACTTCTTTGGTATAGATTATTTCTTTGGTAAAGAAATTTGGACGAACTACACTTTCCGAATATTTAATCATTTCATTATTAGTGGTCCATCGAACAATTCGAGGCAACATCCATCTCATACCAGGAGTACATTCAGGATGACCAACAAAAGAAGCTACTTTTCCTTTTCCAACTGATGCGCTAACAATAAAAGGTTTGTTATTTGTCATATTAGCTGGACTGCCATCAACTGTATGAACATCTGATAGCATTACTGCTAAGCTATTGCCCACAGTATTTTTTGCTGGAATTAAAACCGGCCCCTCGTAATATTGGCAGAATGATATTTTACGATCTTTTAATTCAGGGAAGATTTCTTCTCCTTTTTCGCTTAGCGTAAATTCTGCTAATCCATGACCTCTATGATCATGTTCAATATCAATAGCTTCGAAGCCATTCAAATTTAAACTCGGATAATCAGGAGTCTCGGTCATAATATATGCCCCTGCACATATTCCAACAACAGCCAATCCTTTTTCCTTTACTAGTTGCATTACTTTATGCATACCAGTTTCTCCCAAGCTTTGAGTTTCACCTCTTCCGCTTCCTCCAGGAAATACAATTGCATCAAATTCATTTATTTCATCAGATACTATTTGACTAGCGCGAATTACTTCACAATCAATTGCAGGATCTATTTTTAATGCTTCAAGGGCATCGGTTATGCACCATGGACTATCACCATTTTTATCGAAAACGCCAACTTTAATTATTTTGATATCGACTTGTCTATCTACTCTTTTACAGCTAGATAGAATGAGTGAACTAAAGATTAGGATGGTTAGTAGCTTGTTCATATTTCTTGTTGTTTTATTGTTTAGGTAGTGTGTTTTTTAGTTCAAGAGGTAATCCAGATACAATTAAGGTAACACAATCAGCTTTTTGGGCAATATACTGATTGATTGCTCCTTGCAAATCATTAAAGCGCATCGCAATTTTATTCCCAGGATGTCCTCCAAGACCTAATTCATTTGTGACAATAATCCAATCGCAATTTTGCTTTAAAATTTTGTCTAATTCTTCTTTAGCCTGACGTAAAGATTCTTTATCATCTTCGGCATTGTCAAAAAAGAAGTTGTTGATCCATAGAGTTATACAATCTAGAAGAACTACTTTTCCTGTAAAATCATGCAGGCTTAATTTTTTTTCTTCTTCAATAGTTGTCCATTGATCTCCTCGTCGTTTTTTATGTATCTCTATTCGCTCTCTATGAGTTTCATCCCAAACTCTGGAGGTTGCAAGGTAAAAGGGGTTTTCACTTAAGGAAAGAACTAATTTTTCTGCAAATAAGCTTTTCCCAGATCTTTGTCCTCCTGTAATCAAATGAATCATCGCAAATTTCTTTTGAAACAATAAGTTTCAATTAATAATGATGTGAAGTTACAAATTAATGGTTCTAGCAAGAACTAATAAACCCTTTTTTATAACAGTGTTTGAAAAGGAAAATAAAGTGTGATAATAATCAAAACAGTTAACAAACATACCGAATGGTTAACGTATGCGACTTTGTTAATTTCTTCGTTATTTATTGGTCTGTTATTTTCACCAATGTATGGTTTGTCTACATTTTTCCCGCCATAATCATGAGGACCACCAAATTGGCAATCAAGTATTCCTGCTAAAGCAGATTCTGGATATCCTGCATTTGGACTTATGTGTGCATTTCCATATTTAAAAAGATATATAAATCCTCTTCCACTAAAACTTACAAGTACCATTAATAGTGCAGTAATTCTTGCAGGTATATAGTTAACAACATCATCTAATCTGGCTGCGATCCTTCCAAACAATATGTATTTCTCATTTTTATAACCAATCATGGAGTCCATGGTGTTGATCATTTTGTAACACATCATTCCCGGAACTCCGCCAATAGCATAATAAAACAAGGGAGCAATTACTCCATCTGATAAATTTTCGGATAAAGTTTCTAGAACAGCTAACCTTATTTCTTGCTCTGATAAATTACTTGTGTCTCGGCCTACAATCCATGAAAGTCGCTTTCTGCCGGCAACAATCCCTTTTTCGTTAAGGTGTTTAAACACCTCGCGTCCTTCTTGCAATAAGCTCTTGTTTGCAAGGCCATAAAAAACAAAAATAGATGTGAATGTTATAAAGGCAATTTCATTCCATACAAGCAATAGATCTCCGAGAAGGTAGAATATAGAGTATACTAGTATGGCTAATGCAAATGCCATTATGCCACCTTTTACTAATTGTAATTTCCCTTTGTTAAGTTTTTTTGTGAAAAAAGAGATTGTATTACCGAATAAAACAATTGGGTGTGGTAATTTTCTTGGATCACCAAAAAGCAGATCCAAAATATATCCGAAAAGAAGAGGGAGTATTATGAGTTTAATTTGCTCCATTGAATTAATGCATCGATTAGTAATTGATTTTTTTCTTCAGTTTGAGTAGCCAATCTAAAGTAAGAAGAATTTAACCCTCGAAAATTAGCAGCATCGCGAATTAAGATTCCAAAATTCGAAATAAGATACTTTTTTAGCTCAAATGCTGTGTTTTCTTCTAGTTCAACTAAAAAGAAAGAAGTTTTTGAAGGGTGAATTTTAAAACTTGGAATTTTTTCAAGTTTTTTAATGAATTTTTTAGTTTCTGATTTATAGTAATTTACGGGAGGTAAAAAATCAGTTTTTTCTCTTAGTAGGAATTTTCCAGCCTCAATTGCCAATGAATTTACCGTCCAAGGAGCCTTGTAGAATTGAATATTCTGTACCATAGCCTTGTTTGAAATCAAATATCCCAATCTCAAGCCCGGAATTGAAAAGTTTTTCGTTAAGGATTTAACTAAAATCAAATTTTCATGATTATCGAGTAAATCGATATAAGAATCAATTTCATCTGTAAAGTCGATATAGGCTTCATCAATAACAAAAGTAGATTTTACATTGCTTTTTAATAAAATATCTAAATCTGATTTTGATAGGATATCGCCAGTTGGATTATTAGGGTTGCATATCCAAACCAATCCTTCTTCAAATTTGTATTCCTTGCTTAAGTCAGCCCAGTTTAAATATAAAAGCTCGTGTTCATTGACTTTGCAAGCATCTTCATACTCGGAGAAGGTAGGGATTACAATGCTGGATTTAGACTTAGAAAAGGTTTGTGCTATTAAATAAAAGGCTTCGGTAGCACCATTAGTTGTAATAATTTGATTCGTATTGATATTTAAGTCTGCCGATATGGCAGATACCAAACTTTCAGCAGCTGCTTCGGGATAGGAATGAATCTTATCCCAATTAGAAAATAAGTGTTCTTTTAGTTTATCAGACTTTCCTCCAAACCAAACATTGCTGCTAAAATTAGCAACAATCTCTTGATCATATTGGTATCCATCATCACCGTGTCCGTGTAACATACTGTATTATAGTGTTTAAGCTTGTTATCTATGCGTTTATTTGTCTTCTTTAATCAATGGAATATTAGGTATATTATTGATTAAAAAAGGAAAGTTTACAAATGTAATTACAAATGTAAACTCTCGGAATCATCATTAAAGAAATATTTCTTTAATTTAAACTGTTGATTTACTGCTGGTTAAGTGCACCTATTAAATCAGTGACCTTGTCAACTTGATGTCTGATCATATATTCTTCAATTCCTTTTACAACTTTTTCTGTTACACAAGGATCAATAAAATTCGCAGTTCCAATTTGTATTGCTGAAGAACCAGCTAATATAAATTCGATTGCATCTTTAGCATTCATAATGCCTCCTAAACCTACAATAGGAATATTTACAGCATTAAAAACTTGCCAAACCATTCGTAAAGCTACTGGTTTTACAGCTGGTCCAGATAAACCTCCTGTAACTGTTGATAAGAGCGGCTTTCTGGTTTCTGCATCAATTGCCATGCCCAATAGGGTATTAATCAAAGAAACAGAATCAGCACCTTCAGCTTCAGCAGCCTTTGCAATTTCTGTAATATCGGTAACATTAGGCGAAAGCTTTACCATTAAATGCTTTTTATAAACCTTACGAACCGCCTTGACAACCTCTGCAGCGGAAGAACAGCTAGTTCCAAAGGCCATTCCACCTTCTTTAACATTCGGACAAGAGATATTAAGCTCAATTGCTGGTATTTTATCCAATTCGTTAATCATAGCCGCAGTTTCTACGTAATCTTCTATTACAGAACCAGAAACATTAACTACAATATTTGTATCGTAGTGATTAATTTTAGGATATATTTTATCGCAAAAGTATTCTACACCTTTATTCTGTAATCCTACAGCATTTAACATCCCTGAAGGTGTTTCAGCCATTCTAGGATAAGGGTTTCCTTCACGGTGATGTCTAGTGGTACCTTTAACTAAAATACCTCCTAATTGATCTATATCGATAAAATCTTCGAATTCTTCACCATAACCAAAGGTTCCGGAAGCAGTCATTACCGGATTCTTAAGAACTAGATCCTTAAGTTTTACTTCCAAATTTACCATTTCAATTCATTTATATTGAACACTGGACCTTCAGTGCATGTACATATATTACCTCTTTTTGTGTCTGTTACGCAGCATAAACAAGCTCCAATACCGCAAGCCATCGTATTTTCAAGTGAAACTTCACAAGGAATATCTTTGCTCTTAGAAAAGGCAGCAACAGCTTTCATCATTGGATCTGGACCACAAGTAAAGGAGTAGTCGAAGTCTTCTTTAAGGACAGAATGTTGCGTAGGATAGCCTTTTTCGCCCATTGTACCATCTTCAGTAGTAATGAATACACGTCCATACTCCTTGTACTGATCAAGCTCAATAGCATCTTCAGCAGAACGAATCCCTAGAATTGTAGTTACTTCGTTTCCAGCTTCCTTTAAATGTTTAGCTAAGTATAATAGAGGAGCAACGCCGCAACCGCCACCTACAAGTAATGTTTTAGAGTTTTTAGGTATAGAATATTGGTTTCCTAATGGGTAAATAAGGTTCAATTTATCGCCAATCTCTAACTCTCCAAGTTTGTTTGTTCCTTCGCCGATCCTTTTAATGTATAATTTGATGATATTTTTGTCGTAATCAACAAAATGGATTGATAAAGGTCTTCTAAGGAAGGTATTCGTTGCATTTTCTACAAGAACATTAACAAATTGTCCTGGTTTAATATCAGGCAAAGCTTCAGATGCCTTTATTTCCAAGACAAAGTTGTCTTTATTAAGTTCTTTTTTGTGCAGTACTTCAAAGTCCTGTACTAATTTTTTCATGGTGCCTAGTTGTATTTTAAACTGTTAAGTAAAAACCCAGGCAAAGATAAGGGAAATATGCTTATGAAGGATTGTATTCCTTAAAAGTTTTGTCTGTATAAAACACAACTACTTTTTCAATCTGTTTACCAGGCACAAACGCGTTCATCTCAAGCACAGGCTCAGATTTTAAGCTGCGATCAGGGGTTGGTTCACGATTTAATTTAGGAGGCTGATTAACTTGATTTTCAATAGGAGAATGATCCGTATCTATCTCAGTAAATAACGTGTCTGATTCCTTAGATCCATACATTTCACCTTCTCCAGCTATTAGCCAGTTAATATTAATAGATGGAAATGCAGCCATAATCTTTTGAATGAAGTCTAAGCTAGGCTTATTCCTTCCAGAAAGGATATGAGATATACTAGATCGCTGAACACCAATGGTATCTGCGAATTTGGAAGAGGTTAATCCTTCATTATTAATCAGCTGGACAATTCTATTTTTCATACTAAAAGTGTTTAAATGTGAAATTTACAGATGTTAATTTCATTTCTGTAACAAAAATAGAATAAATTTTACAAAAGTCAAAATCTAAAAGAGTTTAATATTCACATTTGTGGTTTACATTTGTACTTAATAGCAAAAGACTAATTGCGTATTGTAATTCCAATTGTAAATTACTCTTGTAAACACAGATGAGCCTAGTTTAGTAAGGATTGCAGCTTAACTAATGTATAGATTGCTATATATCTATTATGGCTTTATAATATTGATCTAATAGATATTTTGCCAGTTGTGTATCCAACATATCCTAAAACACTTGTTAATAAAGACATTTAGGGTGTTTACAATTGAATATTGGCTCTTATTTACAATATCACACTATAATCTATGGTTTTTAGTAGTAAACATCATTTATTAATGGTTTATATAATCTAATTATTAGGCAGATTATTAGCTAGTTATAAATTATAGTTTACAGGAAAATAGGTGTTTTACTAAAGATATTATACATATGTAACCAATCACTTAAAGTAATGGTTACTTTAGGATTCATAAGGTGCTGATTATTAGAATATAGTGCTCGCATAAATAAGCATTCATCATTACTGTGCAGATTTGTATTCAAGTAGTTTAATGATGATCTGATGTAAACTCTCGCAATTAAAGGATAAGTACATTTGTAAATTACATTGGTAACTAATCGTGAAGTTTATTATCTAGGTCAGTTTACAAAGGTGAAAATTTATTTCATTCGTTAAATTACTTTTGTAACTATAAAAGTGTAGAGAAGTGTAAACTGCTTTGTGGAATTTGGAGAGAAAATTTACGGAACTAGCGTAAATCTGAATGTAATTTGTAAACATTCCCCCATGAGTTTACAAAAATTAAACTCTCAGGGGGTTAAATTGTTATTAAATCGGTGTAATTGCCTTTATTTAATGGCTTGTAGGATTATTATACAATATCCAGAAATAGGATAAAATAGGAAATGAGGTATCTAAATGTAGATTGAAGTAATATTTTCACCTAAATAAACTCTTGTAAGTTACTGATCGTTGTTTTTACGAGATTTCATTAGTTTTAAGAATCCCATAAAAAGAATGTAAGCTGCAAATACAACAATTAGTATTCGAAGAATCAATTTCTCATCGTAACCAGTCTGATTGGATAATATATCTCTAGATAAGGCTGGAATCATAAAAATAAGCAAACCAAAAACTATAAATAATTGAATGTATAGAAATACCGTCTTCACTTTTTCTTTTCTCTTAGAAGTGCTTAATTGCTTTCCAGACTGTTCTTTCCCTTTGGGTTTCTTTTTGTTGTTTCCTTTTGTCTTTGACTTCTTGTAATGCTGTTTGAGCTTATGCCCAATTAGAAATGCAAATAAACTTATTCCAATAAGAATGTAAATCTGGGTATTCATGCTAAAAAATTGTTGTTGAGTAATTTTTAATCTCTTTTCTTTTTCTAACTAGGTCTGAACAGTGCATTCCCAGTAAATCATAAAAGTCTTTGGAATGATTTTTCACTAAGGTATGGCATAATTCATGAAGAATAACCATATCACACAACTCCTTGGGCAAGCGCATTAAATGAATGCATAAATTTATTTTATTATCGTGTGTACAAGATCCCCAGCGACTTTTTGTGTTCTTAATGTGAACAGAAGTGTACGAAAAGCTACACTTTTGTGCTAATTCATCTATTCGTTTAGGCAAATAATAACTAGCTTCTCTATGAAGTGTTTCAATTATTGATTTCCTAATGAAATTTTGTAGAGCTTGATTAAGGATATCTGTATGTATAGGATATACCACTTCAAGCAAACCATTATGCAGTTTTGCTGAATACTTGGTGACCTTACCTGCTTTTAATTGCAGAATATGGTAATGAGTCTTAAAATCGGTTGAATCAGTAAAAATCGTTTGCTTCTTTTCTTTCTTTTCTGTCTTTTTTAGATTGTCAATAATCCAGGCCTTATTTTCTTTAGCAAACGAAATTGCTTCCTGATAACTTATATTATATGGTACGTTGATCCAAACTCCTTTAATTGGAGCCAATCGAACAGATAAACGTTTAAATCTTCTGTTTTTCTTAAGTAGTATTTTTCCTACATCTTCTAAGATTAGGATCTTTTCTTCGGGCATAAAAAAAGCTTTGCAATTATGCAAAGCTATCAGAAAAATCTTTTTAAAGAAATTATTTCTCTTTAATTAAAGCGCTCAATTTTTTGAAAGATTCATCCACATTAGCGAACAATTCTGTATAAACAGATTTGTAATAAGCTTTTACTAAATTTGGATTATCTTTTCCATCAGGATGGTTTACTCGAGCAATTAATTGATTACGAGAAACAATTGTATCCTTTACAATCTCTGTAACTTGCTCTCCTTTTCCTGGATGTAAATAGTTGTAGTTGTAACAGTCAGAGATAACCTCAAAACTTAGGAAATCGATATCTTTTTTTAAGCGTCTTCTACTTGCCATATCTTTACGTTTTATTTATTAAGTCGGTCACCGATAATGTAACTTAGGAACAAAGATAGTAAACACTTGTTAATAATCATATCAAGAAATGTGTATTCTTTTATATGCAAAAACCGGAAATAATTATCGACGTAATACTTTCCAGTTTTTTTTTAAACACAAATTCAAACTTAAAACAAATAATTCATATTAATGTAAGCTTCTTAATTATAAGATGAAAATTCTTTAAGATTCACCATTAGTTCTTTACGCCCTTGAAATATTCGACTTTTAATAGTGCCAATTGGCAAGCTCATTTCTTCTGCGATTTCCCTATATTTAAAACCTGCAAGGAACATTCTGAAAGGCTCTTTAATTTGCACTTCTAGCTTTTCTAGCTCATGCATAATATCTTTATAATTTTGTATTGAAGTAGGATTGTCATAACTAATATTCGACAAATTACGATTCGATTTTGTTTCCTGTGCCATCCAATCTCTCTGAACCACCTTTCTTCTATAACCGTTAATGAAAATGTTTTTCATGATGGTTAGTAGCCATGCTTTTAGATTAGTATGAGTAAATTTATTTTTATAAGTCAATGCTTTAAGCATTGTATCTTGAAACAGATCTAGAGACTCGTCATGATTAGTTGTTAATCTATATGCATAACTTTTAAGATGCTTATCTAAACTTACGATATGGCTATTAAATTCAATTGTTGTCATGATTTCTCCTTTTAATCGTTTAACTAATATAATAAAAGATTAAACAAAAAGCAATTGACTGTTAGTCAAAAATCAAAATCATTGTGCCTGTTCTAAATAAGAAAACCCTACTCCTCTTTCTTTATGGAAGATTCATAGGGTTTTGATTGCGAACTAAAAATAAGACATGCAAGTCTTTTATTTTTAAAGCTTATACTAATATGGCTTGTTTAAAGTCTTTCATTGAGGTAATTGTTTTCATTCCCTTAGGAAAAATAACTCCTTGTTGCTGCAATTGCATTCCAGTAATATAAAGATCAACTTTCGCAAAGCTAGATTTTAAGTTTTGTAAATATTGATTCAATTGATCGACGGTTGTTGGTGTAATGAAAGAAGTGAAAATGCTATCGGGCTGATAATCTTTAATTACCTTTTCCAATTCAGAAAATGGTAGATCTTGCCCTAAATATAAGGTTTGCATGCCATTTTTCTTCGCAATGTATGTGTAAAATAAAATACTAATTTCGTGCAGTTCACCTTCCGGAAGATAAAAGATAATTTTATGCGCGCCCTCCTTTTTAAAGCCGGAAACGGAATCAATAGCTGCAAATAATTTTTGACGTATTAAATTCGATATAAAATGCTCTTGAGCTGGACTAATGGATCCAACTTGCCAGAGAATTCCAACGCGATGAAAAAATGGAAATAATATTTGTGCAGTAGTTTCTTCCATCCCTTTTTCAATCACACTTCTAGATAGTGTAGACTCGAATAAATCTTCATCGAAATTTAAGGTTGCCAAAATTAATTTTTCAATACTTGTATCCTCGAGTTTATTGACTTTTGATAGCTTCAAAACATTAGCTTCCAAGTCTACAACATCCATTTCTGCGAGTCTGGATATCTTAATACCTGAAGCATTTAACATGGAAATATTCAATAATTTTTTAAGATCCTCGTCTGAGTATGTTCGAATGTTTGTTTTGGTACGTTCTGGCTGAATTATTGAATACCTTTTTTCCCAAATACGAATGGTATGCGCTTTTATACCTGTAATTTGCTCAAGGTCTTTAATTGAATATTTGCTCATGCTCATATTGTTAGAAGTAAAAAGAGTGAAAACTCTCTGGATCATAGTAAATCTAATAAAAAAAAGTAAAACCTGTAGAAGCCTACAGGTTTTTTAAGAGGTTTTATTCTGGAAGCAATACTTTGTCTATTGCATGAATAACTCCGTTTGTTCCCTGAACATCAGTTGCTATTACATTGGTGTCTTCATTTATAACAACACCTGAGCTCGTATCAATATCCAATGAATTTGAATCATTTAAGGTTGGCACCATTCCTGTTGTTACTGCCGCTGCTCTAACATTTCCTGAAACAACATGATAAAGTAAAATTGGTGTTAATGTCTCAGCACTTAAGTCATCTATCCCTGAAACTCCTAATTCAGTAAATAGAGCCTCGAATGCTGCATCGGTAGGTGCAAAGATTGTAAATGGACCATCGCCGCTTAATGTGCCTGCTAGATCAGCTTTTACAACTGCTGCTACTAAATGCTCAAATGTTGAATCCGCAATCGCAATATCCACGACGTTAGGAGGAAGTAATACTTTGTCAATGATATGAATAACACCGTTAAACGCTTCAATGTCAGCAGTTGTAACTGATGTTTCTTTGTTAAGCATTACTCCTCCATCAACATCTGCACGTAAAACTACAGGATCTGCATCTGGACTATCTGTGCTTAGTGTTTCTAAATACCCTGTTGTTAAGTCTGTTGACATCTTTTTAGTTGTCAAAACATGATAAAGTAATATTTGAGTTAAAGCTTCCGCTGATACCTCGTCAATGCTAGTTATACCTAAGTCAGTAAATAAAGCTTCAAAGGCCGCATTTGTCGGTGCAAACACTGTAAATGTACCTTCTGAGTCAAGTGTTTCAACCAAATCTGCCTTGCTTAATGCTGCTACAAGACTTGTGAAATCTTCATTTGCTCCAGCAATATCAGCAATGGATTGAGGTTCTTCTTCTGCATTTGGAAGCAATACTTTATCAATAACATGCACTACTCCATTTTTTCCTTGTACATCCGTTACAATAACATTTGTGCTACCGTTAATCATTACTCCTGATCCATCTGCATTAATATCAAGCTCTGCTTCTGTATTAAGCGTTGGCACCATTCCTGTACTTACATCTGCTGCTCTAACATTGCCTGAAACAACATGGTACAGTAAAATTGGTGTTAAGGTTTCCGCACTCAAATCTTCAATTCCTGTAACTCCTAATTCTGTGAAAAGTGCTTCAAATGCTGCATCTGTTGGTGCAAAAACGGTAAATGGTCCGTCTGCCATTAGAGCATTTACTAAATCCGCTTTAACAACAGCTGCAACTAAATGTGTAAATGATGGATTTGCAATCGCGATATCAACTACGGTTGGAGGAAGTAAGACTTCATCGATTATATGAATTACACCATTTGATGCCATGATATCTGCTGAAGTAACATTTGACATGCCATTTATTTGTACTCCTGATTCTAAATCAACTAGTAACTTAATGGCATGGTCGCCTGGCGTAAAGGCACTTAGTGTTTCAACATAGCCGTTGGAAAGCTGAGTTGACTTTACCTCTGACCCTATTACATGATACAATAAGATAGGTGTCAGTGCTTCAGCGCTTAAATCTTCTATACCAGTTACGCCGAGATCTGTAAATAAATTTTCAAAAGCTGCATTTGTTGGAGCGAAAACCGTAAATGATCCTGTTCCATTAAGTGCGTCGACTAAACCGGCTTTGCTAAGTGCATCAACTAAAATAGAGAAATCTGCATTACCAACAGCTATATCTACAATGGTTTGCTCCATTGGCTCTGGTTGCATTTTTTTATCATCGTCATCACTACAAGCTACTGTAAAAGCTAATAATGTAAATAGGAAAAGTACTCCTAAGCTAAATTTGTTATTCTTGAATTTCATATCATTATTTTTAATGGTTCAAACAAGAAACAAAAGTACGATCACTTTTGTTCATGAAAAAATCAAAAAAAATAAACAAAACAAATAAATATCTTGATAATAAGGCTTTTAGATTTCCACTTTTTTTGTGATAACTGTTGGCTGATAATTTAATTGTCCCTCGGTTTGAGCAACAATTGTTGAAACTGTAGCATCTCCTGTAACATTTACAACAGTTCTTAGCATATCCAATGGTCTATCGATTCCTAAAATTAAAGCAAGCCCTTCAATTGGGATTCCTACAGAAGTTAATACAATAATTAGCATTACAATACTTCCACCTGGTACTCCAGGAGTACCAATAGACGCTAATGTGGCTGTTACAACGATTATTAACTGATCGTAGATATCCAAATCAACACCAAAAACTTGTGCTATAAAGACTGCCGCAATAGCTTGATAGCAGCTAGTTCCATCCATATTAATGGTAACACCTACAGGGAGAACAAAACTTGCTACTTCGTTGGAAACGCCAAGTTCATTCTCAACACATTCCATTGTTACTGGCAGTGTGGCTGCACTAGAACTTGTAGAAAAAGCCAATAATTGAGCTGGAGAGATCGATTTGTAGAAGTTGGTGTATTTTACAGGTGTGAAAAATTTTAAGAAGAGTGGATAAATGATAAAAATCATAACCAACAAGCCCAATACAACGGTTATTGCATAGAGACCAAGAGCTGCAAATAGATCAATATCGCCAGAAAAATCAACAATTAATCCAGCTATTAATGCGAATACACCATAAGGCGCAAAAAGCATGATGATGTCTATTATTTTAAGAATTATCGCATCTATTCCTTCGAAAAAATCGCGAACAACTTTAACCTTCTTCTCTTCTAATATTACCATGGCTACACCAAACAAAATGGCAAAGAATATGATTTGAAGCATTTTAGAATTGTCCGTTGCGGCTTTGAAAAAATTAGAAGGGACAACATCAACAAGAAATTTAAGCGGAGATTCCTCTTTTAATTCACTGGCTTGATCTTTCTTTAGATCGATTGTTGCATTGTATTTTTCTTGTAATTCTATCTTTTTGTGGTCTGGAAAGGTATTTCCCGGTTGTATGGTGTTTACCAGAAGTAATCCGAAACTTACAGCAATTACAGTAGAAATTACATAAAGTGAAATGGTTTTAATTCCAATTCTCGATAATTTAGAAATATTCGATAGACTTGAGATTCCCTTTACCAAGGATACAAAAATTAAAGGAACTGCTATGAGTTTTAGTAGGTTAAGGAATATACTTCCCCAAGGTTTGATCCAATCATTAGTGAATTCTCCTAAATTAAAATATACTGCCAACAAACCAGCAATCATTCCAAATAACATTCCAACCAAAATTTTAACGTAAAGAGGCATTCTTTTCCACATATCGAATCAATTTTATATTGAGCTTAAAGGTAAGTTTTCATCATAAAAAAACAAAGCCCGAAAACCAAAGGCTTTCGGGCTGTATATCTTTTTTATAAAAGAATTAGCATCCACATCCGCTACCGCATCCGCCAGTATCACAGCTTCCGCTATCGCATCCACCTTGAGGAGCATAAGCTTCTTTCATTTCTTCTTCAGTAGCATCTCTTACTTCTAAAACTTCTCCTTTAAAGAAAAGATCATCACCAGCTAAAGGATGATTAAAATCCATTTTAATAGTAGCATCAGTTAATTCAAGAACGATACCATTCATTCTACGACCAGAGTTATCTTGCATAGGAACAACATTACCTACTTTAATAACTTCAGCATCAAATTCACCGTTTACTTCAAAAATATTTTTTGGAAGATCGATTACTGCTTCTTCTGAAGCTGCACCGTAAGCTTCTTCTGTAGCTAATTTAAAATCAAAAGCATCGCCAGTTTTTAAACCCATAAGGTTAGCTTCAAATTTTTCTAACATTTGACCTGCACCACATAAAAATGTAAGTGGAGTTTCTGCTACTGCTTTCTCAATAATCTCTCCGGAAAGATCAGTTTTTAATTCATAAATAACTGAAACAACCTTATCTTTTGAAATCGTCATAATATTTTCTTTTTTATTTTATTATATCCTTCGTTTTTCACCTGAAATGATGAAATTCTGTACAAAGAAAGTACAATTATTCCTTTATTCAAATAAAAACGGAGTTCTTAGTCTAAAATTCAACTTTTTACCTTTATTATTTATTTGTAATGATCGGGATTTAAGGCATCAGGGCGCCAATTGTAAAGGAATGATTTCACTTTTTTGAAATCATATGCTTTTGATTCCTCCAGATTTCCCGTGTTTTGCGTATGAATTCTTTCTCCATCTCCATTTAAAATAACCATTACTGGAAAACCAAAGCGTTGAGGATAATCAAGTTCGGCGAGCGCATCTAAATTTTTATTTTCCTTACTGTAATTAACCTCCAGAAATATATAGTTATCTTTTAATAAGGTATTTATTTCTGGATTTGAATTAAGGTATTTATGCAATTTAATGCACCATGGACACCAATTCCCTCCTACTTGTAGCATTACATGTTTTCCTTCCTGCTTCGCCTGAAGTAATGCTTTTGCAATATCATTTTTTGCATTAGCCGAAGGATTATAAATTTTTTGCGCCAATGTATTGACGCTAAAAGCAAGTATAAAACTCACTAAAATGGCAATTTGCTTTGTTTTCATGTTCTTGTTTCTAAGTTTGCAGCAATTTATATTAAATTGCAATAAAAACAAGGGGTACAGCTATTTTTAACGAATTGGTAACAATCCGTTTTGTGTTATATATGTTGTAAAAATACCCCGTAATTGGCTTCTTTCAACGGATTAATCCTAGTTTTACCAAGAATTAATTTGAAATTTGACTTATGTCGGAACAATTTAAGCCAAGCGATCTTCTTTTTGATAAAGAACACATTTGGCATCCATATACATCTATGCACGATCCTCTTCCTGTATTTCCTGTAAAATCAGCGAATGGTGTTAGATTAAAACTTGATAATGATACCGAAATTATTGATGGTATGTCTTCGTGGTGGTGTGCTGTACATGGATATAATCATCCTGTATTGAATAAAGCCATTCAGGATCAGTTGCAGAATATGTCGCACGTAATGTTTGGTGGCATAACACATCAACCAGCAATTGATTTAGCCAAATTATTAATCGACTTAAGTCCAAAAAATATGGAAAAAGTCTTTTTTAGTGATTCTGGATCTGTTTCTGTTGAAGTAGCAATGAAAATGGCACTTCAATATTGGTTTACAACAGGAGAAAAGAAAAAGAATAAATTCTTAAGCATCCGTTCTGGATATCATGGAGACACATTTAATGCCATGTCGGTTTGTGATCCTGTAACTGGAATGCATGAGATATTTAAAGGTGTTTTACCGGTAAATTATTTTGCAGACTCACCAAAAGGCAGCTTTCATGAGGCTTGGAACTCTTCAGATTTTGACTCGATGCAAAATATGCTTAAAAAGCACCATGAAGAACTGGCTGCAGTTATCTTAGAGCCTATTGTTCAAGGCGCTGGAGGAATGAAATTCTATCACCCTCAATACCTACTCGAACTGCGAAGGGCTTGTGATGAGTATGAGGTTCTGCTTATTCTCGACGAAATCGCGACTGGTTTTGGTAGAACAGGCAAATTTTTCGCTTGTGAACATGCCAACATTAATCCTGATATAATGTGTGTTGGAAAAGCAATTACAGGAGGCTACCTTAGCTTTGCGGCAACACTTGCTTCAAAGAAAATTGCTGATGGTATTTCAGAAGGTAGTCCTGGTTGTTTTATGCATGGACCTACTTTTATGGGAAATCCTTTAGCATGTTCTGTTGGTGTGGCAAGTTTAAACTTATTGTTAGATTCAGGATGGAAAGAAAAAGTAAATGCAATTGAAAAACAGTTAATTACTCATCTTTCTAAGGCAAAAGAATTAAAACAGGTCAAGGATGTTAGAATTCTTGGTGCTATTGGAGTTATCGAAATGAATAAGCCAGTAAAAATGGCCTCGATTCAGAGACAATTTGTAGATCATGGAGTTTGGGTTAGACCTTTCGGTAAATTGGTTTACATTATGCCTCCGTTTGTAATTTCAGAAAAGGATTTGACCGAACTTTGCGAAGCTTTGGTTAAAGTCGTATCATTGCAATAAATGAAAATGGATCAAAAATTAAGCAAATATAGTAACGAATTAGGCGTACTGAAGAATTCAGGTAATCTTCGCTCTTTGAAGAGGATTTCTTCGAGTGATTATCATGTGAATTTATCTTCAAATGATTATTTAGGTATCAGCAAAAAGAATATTCCGAGACCAAAAGGAAATGCATTTGGCTCTGGTTCTTCTCGACTACTTACTGGTAATTTTGTTGAATATGAGTTGCTTGAATCTGAATTAGAAAAATTATATGGTCGCCCTTCCCTATTTTTCAATTCGGGTTATCATGCCAATATTGGAATTTTACCTGCTTTAACAGAGAAGGATGATTTAATTTTATCAGATAAGCTTAATCATGCAAGTATTATAGATGGAATGCGATTGTGCAGTGCTGAATGTATGCGTTTTAGACATGCTGATTATCAACATCTAACTCAGATTCTTGAAAAAAAACGCAAAGACTACAATCGTGTTTTTATTGTTAGTGAATCTGTATTTAGTATGGATGGTGACCTTGCAGATCTTGAAAAACTGATTGAAATTAAAAAACAGTTTGATTGTTTTTTATACATTGATGAAGCTCATGCACTTGGTGTTAGAGGAGATAAAGGTCTTGGCTTATCTGAAGAGAAAAATTGTCTCGATGAAATCGATTTGCTAGTTGGAACTTTTGGTAAAGCTATGAACTCTATTGGTGCATATGTCGTTTGCCATGAAGTACTTAAAGATTATTTGATCAATAAAATGCGCTCTCTTATTTTCACAACATCTTTACCTCCTATTGTCGTGAATTGGAATCATATCATGTTAAGGACCATCGTGAAAATGCGAATGGAACGAGAACATTTACAAGGCATATCAACTCAATTAAGAAATGCATTAAAAGAGTTGAATATACAAACAATGGGAAGTTCAAATATTATTCCTGTTCTTGTTGGAGACAGTCAAAAATGCGTTAATTTAGCTGAATATTTGCAAAAAAAAGGTTTTTTAACATTTCCAATTAGACCACCTGCAGTTCCTGTAAATTCTGCTAGGTTAAGGATATCTGTGTGTGCGGATATGGATTGGGATGAGTTAAAAGATTTACCAAATTTGATAAAAACCTATTGTGATGAAAATTGAATGGTTACATAAATCAACTAAAGATAAGTGTATCGTATTTATGAATGGTTGGGGATGTGATGCTAATCCATTTCAGTCCATGCAATCAAACGATTATGATGTTTTGATGTGTTATGACTATAGAGATATTCTATTGCCGAAAGAAATTGAAAGACTTTTTGAGAATTATCAGGAAGTACATTTAATTTCATGGTCACTAGGTGTTTTCGTTGGAAACTTAGTCTATAATCAGTGGAAAGAGCTTTTTACTAGCACAATAGCTATTAATGGTAGTTTACATCCAATAGATAATTTAAAAGGTATTCCTCCAGCGATATTTCAGGGAACTATTGATGGATTGAACGAAAAAAGCATAGAGAAATTTTGGCTTCGCATGTGTGGAGGGAAAGATAATTTTGACCTCTTTAAAAACCGAATGCCAAAACGAAATATTGATGAGCAAAAAGAAGAACTAATTATATTACAGGAGGTTATCCAAAATCATTTCATTGAATGGAATGTATACCAAACAGTTATTTTGGGAAATAAAGATTTAATATTTCCATTTGAAAATTTAATGAATAGTTGGGGTGAGCATAAGAACCTTATACAAAAAGATGGTATGCCACACTTTTGTTTTTACGAATGGGATTCGTGGGATGATTTAATGAGAGAGAGTAAAGGTGAAACATCAGCAAATTAATAAAGATCAGGTTCAAAAAGGTTTTGTGAAGAGTATCGAAACCTACCGAAAACACGCTATTGTTCAGGAGGCTATTGCATCCAGATTAATAAATGAGCTGTCGCATCAACCTGCAGTTAAATTTTCGAAAGTACTTGAAATTGGCTGTGGCCCAGCAGTTTTAACTGAGAAATATTTTCAACATTTTAATGCTGAAACTTATTATGCGAATGATATTGTTGAAGAATATGCTTCAATTTTAAATGATATTAGTCCGAATATCAATTTTCTACCTGGTGATATTGAGTCATTGCAATTACCAAAGGCTGTAGATTTAGTTATCTCCAGCTCTACATTTCAATGGTTCAATAATTTAGATGAATTTCTAGGCAAAATCCATAATATCCTGAATCCAAATGGATATTTGGTGTTCAGCACCTTTGGTCCAGATAATTATAGAGAAATTAGAGAGGTTAATGGTAAAGGCTTAAATTATTTGTCCTTTGGAAAGCATGAAAAATTGTTATCCGATAAGTTTGATATTCTTTGGAGCGATCGCGAGAATATTACTAGATATTTTGCTACCCCGCTTGGAGTTCTTAGTCATATGAAACAAACAGGTGTAAATGGAATACCTGGTAAAGCATGGACAAAAAGCGATTTAAGAAAATTTGAAGAAGATTATCAGGATTTATTTGGTATGGATTTGGGTGTTCCACTCACCTATCAACCATTATATTTTATTGCTAAACCAAAAAAGTTGAAATAAAAATGCCAACATATTTTATTGCGGGAATCGATACCGATACAGGAAAAACATTTGCTACCGGATTGATGGCTAAATATTTATTAGAACTAGAAAAATCAGTAATTACCCAAAAATTTGCACAAACAGGTTGCAAAGGAATATCAGAAGACATTCTAATGCACCGTGAAATAATGGGAATTGAAATTCAAGAAGTTGATAAAAAGGGAATTACTTGTCCATATGTATTTGATTATCCAGCTTCTCCACATTTGGCTGCACAAATGCAAAATCAAGTAATTGAAGTGGAAAAAATAAATAAATCCACTAAAATACTTGAAAGTCAATATGATTATTTATTGCTAGAAGGAGTTGGTGGAATGCATGTGCCGATTACCATGGATTATTCTCTTCTTGATTTTTTAGAGGAAAAAAAATATCCTACCATTTTAATTACATCTTCAAAATTGGGAAGTATTAATCATACCCTTCTCAGTCTTGAAGTGGCGAAGCAGAGAAATATTCCAATCAAAGGATTAATTTATAATCGCTATCCTGCTAACAGTAAATTTATCTTAGAAGATTCAATTAAGGTGTTTAGATCGTATTTGGATAAATATGGATTTGATTGTCCAATAATTGAAATTCCTGAATTTTCGAAAAATGAAAATCCAAATGTTAATTTTGGAGAACTGTTTTTTGCTTAATTCCAGAATGTGATCAAACTCACAAAATTGAATTTCAAACTTTAAGCGATATACGTAAAGTATTGCCTACCATAGCACAGACACAAATAAAATATTAAATTCTCAAGCATTTAACTATCCTTAAAGTACAGCTTAATTACCGCATAATCATGCATTAAGCTTATGATATTTAAGGTTAAGATCTGTTTTAATCTAGAGAAAATAGACTGTTTTTCGATGAAAAAACACATTTCTCTATCATTTTTTATAAAAAGGAGGCTTAAGCAGCATATCCTCTTGTTTATTCGGATGTTTTTGTCTTTTTTTGTATTCGCTTATTTGTAATCATTCCACATAGGAAATCATCATGATTATTTCAGTTTGATAGTGGAAGCGTAAACAGAATTTAAAATAAAGAATGAGATCACATAAAGTCATTGAAGTACGAAACCTAACTTCTTCTACTTACATTATAAAAATGGAGAAGAATGAGTTTTCATTTAAAACAGGCCAATACATTACATTAGGATTTTCTGGAAGTATTGACCGCAGAGAATATTCGATATACAGTTCTGAAAATAGTAATTTTTTGGAGGTGCTAATTAAAGAAGTGGACAAAGGTTTGGTTTCAAAAAAACTTAGACGATGTAAAGTTGGAGATTACCTTGATGTTGATGGGCCATTTGGTCATTTTTCTCTTGAGGAATCCGAAATTAAGAATAAGAAATTTTTATTTATAGCAACAGGTACTGGCATCTCTCCTATTCATAGTTTTGTGGAAACACATCCAGAAATGAATTACCAAGTATTGCATGGAGTTCGTTTGGAAGAAGAAGCTTACGAGAAAGAGAGTTATGAAAATGGGAAGTATATTTTGTGCACGTCACGTGAAAAAACCGGTGATTTTCATGGTAGAGTTACAGAATATCTAATCAAAAATCCTATTCCTTCTGATACTGTTTGCTACTTGTGTGGCAATTGCCATATGATTTATGAGGCTTATGATATACTTGAAAAACAAGGAATTACATTAGGTCCTGTACATACTGAAGTTTACTTTTAAGAGATATAAAAAATGAAATACCATCTTGTATCATTAGGGTGTCAGATGAATGCTTCTGATGGAGAAAGAGTACGTTCTGTAATCGAAAAAATGGGTTATGAATGGACAGATAAGGAAGAAGATGCTAATTTAATTGGTATCCTTGCTTGTTCTGTGCGCCAAAAAGCAATTGATAAAGTATATTCGAAAATACACAAATGGAACCGTTGGAAGAACAAAAGAAACTTAATCACTTTTGTTTCTGGATGTATACTTCCATCTGATTTAGATAAATTTCTTAAGCTATTTGATATTATCTTTCAAATGAAAGATCTTCCCAAATTACCAGAAATGATTCAGCAATATGGGGTTACAACTCCGGTTGGTCTTCAACAAGGATTTGACTCTTTGAATGAGAATATTTCGGAATTTTGGAATGTAAAACCAAGTTATACGTCGGAATTTGAGGCTTTTGTGCCTATTCAAAATGGCTGTGATAAATTTTGTTCATTTTGTGCTGTTCCTTATACTAGAGGACGAGAAGTTTCTCGCCCATCAAGTGAAATTGTTTTGGAAGTTAAAAATTTAGTAGAAAAAGACTTCAAATCAATTACCCTACTTGGTCAAAATGTAAATTCATACGGCCTAGATAAAAAAGGAGATGAGATTGATTTTCCAGAATTATTAAGGCAAATTGGAAATTTAGGAGATGATTTGAAAACAGAATTTTGGGTCTATTTCACCTCTCCACATCCTCGGGACATGACTGATGAAGTTATTGAAGTAATAGCTGAATACAAGTGTCTTGCAAAGCAAATTCATCTACCAATTCAATCGGGAGATGATAAAGTTCTGATTCATATGAATCGCAAGCATGGAATGGAAAAATACCGTCAAATTGTTCACACCATTAAACGATTAATACCTGAAGCAACACTGTTTACTGATATTATTGTAGGGTTTACAGGTGAAAATGATGAGCAGTTCGATAATACTCGAAAAGCGATGGAGGAATTTAAGTACAATATGGCTTATATAGCGATGTACTCTCCTCGCCCTGGTGCTTTAAGCCACAGGTGGTTTGATGATGTTAGTTTGGATATAAAGAAAAGCAGGCATCATATTTTAACCGAAGATCTGAAAATTCATTCGAAGAATTACAATTCTACAATGCTTGATAAGGTATTTAAAGTACTGGTTAAGGGAACGGCTAAGCATGATGGATATTTAGCTGGATTAACAGAAGGACGTATAAATGTTCGGTTCTTATCTACAGACGAAAGCCTTATTGGTCAGTTTGTTGATGTGAAGATTACTTCAGCTGCTAATTTTTCAGTTGAAGGAGAAATGATAACTATTAAAGAAGGTGTAGTGTGAAAAAAGTTGCGTTTAAGACCTTAGGTTGTAGACTAAATCAATATGAAACTGATGCATTAGCATCTCAATTTCAAACAAAAGGCTATCATCTTGTCCCCTTTGACGAGTCGGCAGATGTGTATGTTATAAATTCTTGTACCGTAACTCATCAGAGCGATCACAAGTCAAGAAATTTTATTAATCAAGCCAATAAACGTAACGCAGATTCAGTTCTTGTGGTAACTGGATGCATGGCAAACAATGCAAAAGAGGAACTAGAGAATCGTGAGGAAATCAACTATGTAGTTGAAAATGATCAGAAAACTTCGGTTTATTCTCTTGTGGAAGCTCATTTCGAAGGTGAAATTATTCATCCATCCAAATTAAATGCGGACCTCTTCTCCTATGGCTCTACAGAGAAAGGATTTCATACGAGAAGTATGATAAAAATTCAAGATGGCTGCGATAATTTTTGCACTTTTTGTATTATTCCTTCTGTTAGAGGTAGAGCAACAAGTAGACCAGTTGAAGATATTTTATCGAATATTAAAGAGGTGATTGCACAAGGGGCCAAAGAAATTGTGATTACTGGTGTTAACATTGGTCGATATGATTTTGAAGATTATAAGTTTGATGATTTAATTGAAAAAATATTGAATTTAGATGGTGATTTCCGGCTTCGAATATCATCAATTGAACCAGATGGTTTTGGCGATAAATTTTTAGGTTTATTAAGTCATCCTAAAATGACACCACACCTGCATTTGTGTTTGCAAAGTGGATCTGAATCGGTTCTACTACAAATGAGAAGAATGTACACGGCAAAAAGATTTAAGGAAATCGTTGATAAAGTAAGAGGTTACAGACCAGATTTTAATATCACAACGGATATTATTATTGGGTTTCCAAATGAAAGTGATGATGATTTTAGTGCTACATGTTCTGCAATAAAAGAAATGAATTTTGGACATGTTCATACCTTCAAATATTCAATTAGAAAAGGTACAAGAGCAGAGAGAATGCCTGATCAAATCGATGAAAGAATTAAAACAAAAAGAAGCGAAATTCTTCGTAATTTATCCGAAGCAACGAAGTTAGAATACAGAAAAAGCTTTGTCGGAAAAGAGCAAACTGTTTTAGTTGAAAAGTGTAATGACGAGATTGGTAAGGGATATGGAGAACATTATATTCCAGTTGAATTTACGGGGAGAAATATTCAAAAGAATGTCTTTTACAAGGTGAAAATCACCAGTTTAGAAGATGGAAATGAACCCGTTTTAAAAGGGGAATTAATAGTATAAAAAAAAGACGCATTTTCATGCGTCTTTTTTATTTTAATGAAATACCAGAATTGGAATGTGCGTTTTAATAAACAGTTTTCTTGACATTTGACCGAAAAACAAACGTTCTAGTAAATTGTGTTTTCGGGCTAGAATAGCAACCATTCCAATATCATTATCCTGTATGTATTGTTCAATTCCTTTCATTTTTTCTTCCATATGCTTGATCTCACAATGCACATCAGACTCACCTAAAGTTCTTTGTAAGTATTTTTTCAACAATTCCATTTGATGTTTTTCAATTGGATCATCTTCAGAAAGATCTTCAAAATGAACACAATGAATTTTCATATTGTATGGTTTGGTAATGTACTTTAAATTGGCAATTGCTTTAAAATCTGCTTTATCAAAGTCTGTTGCATACATGATATTATTAATATCCTCCAAATCGATATTTTCTCCCTGGTCAGATAAAATTAGCATAGGAACTTCCGCTTCTTCAATAACATTTGAAACAACACTACCCAACAAGTTTGTTGTACCTGCAGTTTCACCACGGCTTCCCATGATCACTAAATCCGGTTTATATGTTGTGCACATATTTAATATTTCGGATGATGCAGTGCCACCACTAAGTGCATAATCAACTTCTATCCCTTCTATTTTTTCAAGTTCTAATTTATTCCGAATATCATAGTAAAGCTCTTTAATTCTTGCTTTTGCATTCTTTTCCACTTCCGATAGAACTTCAACAACTGTTGCATTGTATGTATAACTATCCGAGAATGGCACGGTTTCTATTGCTGATGCGAAATAGGTATGGAAAAGTAATATATCTGCATTAAACTTCTTTGCAATTCCCATCGCATACTCACATATTCGTGGCGAAAAATCAGAGAAATCAACTGGCACTAAGATTCTGTTTACTTCTATTTTTTGTTGAGGAAATGCTTTCTCGAATTCTTCTTGTGCATAGCTTAAATCTAATTCTTCTATAATTTGCAAGGCTGCTTGTAAATCTTCCTCTTTAATTCTTAACTTTACTCCGCCTCCAACTGCAGATTGAATTAAATTTAAATTTTTCAGAAAACATTGTATACCTTCTGATTCTAATCTAGCTTTAAGCAACTGTGCTCTGGAGTAGCTATAGGTTGCTAATGTTATCATCCTGTCCTTCATAGCTCTGAGTTTGGTTCATCTTTATTTATAAGATACAAAAAAAAGTTATAGCTAACAAGGTAGAATTTGATTCAAACCTGTCTATTATTGTGAAGACTCAAATTCACAAATGCAAAGCAGAATACAATTAACCCCTAGTATTCTTGAAATATTAAAAAAGATTAGTTAATTTTGCGGCTTATTAAAAACAGTTACTTATTAAGTAATTAATTAAACAATTAAAGTTATGTTGAATCATTATGAAACCGTTTTCATTGTAACTCCCGTTTTATCTGAGGCTCAGGTAAAGGAGGCGGTAGAAAAATTTAAAGCCCTTGTCATCGAGAATGGTGGCCAGATGGTTAATGAGGAGAACTGGGGACTGCGCAAGCTGGCTTATCCTATTCAAAAGAAAAGCACTGGTTTTTACCAATTGCTTCAATTTGATGCTCCAGGCGACGTTATCGAGAAATTGGAATTGAACTACAGACGTGATGAAAGAGTCATCCGTTTCTTAACTTTCAAACTTGATAAATACGCTTTTGAGTATTCTATTAAAAGAAAAGGAAACCTTAAATCTAAAGAGGAGAAATAAGCTATGGCACAGAATCAATCAGAAATCAGATATTTGACACCTCCGTCAGTTGAGATTAAAAAGAAAAAGTATTGTCGTTTCAAGAAAAACAAGATCAAATTCATCGATTATAAAGATCCTGAGTTTTTGAAAAAATTCTTAAACGAACAAGGAAAAATTTTACCTCGTCGTATCACTGGTACTTCTTTGAAGTATCAAAGAAAGGTAGCTACAGCTGTTAAACGTGCTCGTCACATTGCATTGCTACCATACGTAACTGACATGATGAAATAATCTTTAAAGGAGGAAACGAAATGGAAGTAATCTTAAAACAAGATATTCATAGCCTAGGATATAAAAATGACATCGTAATTGTAAAAAACGGTTACGGAAGAAATTATTTGATCCCAAAGGGAATAGCTATTTTGGCAACAGAATCAGCTAAGAAAATGAATGCTGAGAATATGAGACAAAGAGCTCATAAAGAAGAAAAAATTAAGAACGAAGCTTTAGAAGTTGCTAAAAAACTTGAAGGTATTACCTTAACGCTTGGTGCTAAAACTAGTACTACTGGTAAGATTTTCGGTTCTGTTAACAACATTCAAATTGCTGAAGCATTAACTGCTCAGGGATTCGAAATTGACAGAAAAGTGATTGCAATTAAAGACGCTGTTAAAGAGATCGGTAAATATACCGCAACTATCAAACTTCATAAAGAAGTTAAAGTTGATATCGAATTTGACGTTGTTTCTG
This sequence comes from Labilibaculum sp., assembly GCA_016342745.1. GTDB lineage: Bacteria > Bacteroidota > Bacteroidia > Bacteroidales > Marinifilaceae > Paralabilibaculum > Paralabilibaculum antarcticum. The sequence continues at coordinate 116,490 of JAEINT010000011.1, read as the reverse complement.
AATAATCGCTTCGATAATAAATTAATTTAAGTTTATAACAGACAAACTTAAAGCTTTTCAAACAAACAGATTAAACCACCCTGATTAACGCTTGGGGTGGTTTTTTATTTCTTAGGCTTTCCAAAATCCTGAGTCCAATAATTCCCAACTCTCCCCACTCCCATTTCTGTATATTTCGGATTCATTATATTGGCACAATGTCCTTGACTATTTAGCCAGCCATTTATTACACTTTCTTCACTCGGATAACCATTGGCAATATTTTCACCTATTGACAAATAAAGATAATCTTCCTGCTCAATTCTATCTGAAAAACTATTACCATTAAGAGAAGTATGACTAAAGTAGTTTTGATCAAACATGTCTTGACTGTGCTTTAATGCTGCTCTTTCAAGTTTCTCATTCCATAATAACGGATCTACTGGAGGATAATAAGTAGAACCACAGCTTGTCCCTGAAGCCCTTATTTCATTTACTAGTTTTAAGATTTCCTGTAGCTCTACTTTGTTCTCGTCAATTGTAGATGGAAGATCTTCTTCACTTTTACTGCAGGCGGTAAAGCTGTTTGATAGTATTAGTAAACTTACTGCAAAAAATAATCTATTCATTTGAATAATTTAAAGATGATTAGAAATGCAGGTTGAGTATATTTTTGGTTGTTTGCGAAAGATAAAAATATTCTATCTTTCTTGATAGCACTAACTCTTATTTATATTGATTTTTAAATTTCTGGCGAAATATGTAAAATATTGTTTCCAACTTAAAGGATTATATGTAATTTTAAGTACTGAAAACGACTATATAAGCCATTAACAGCTGTCTATGAGAATATTCTACACTATACTTATATTATTATCCATTTCATTTTCTTCTTTTGCACAAAGAGATAATACCTATCTTCCATCCAAGAGGAATTTTAAGATAAAATACGTTTCGTATGATGCGAAGGATAGAAGAGAATACACCGAGGTTTGGCAGTTGGTAGGTAAGTCTAAACAAAATAGACTTATTCAGTACAATATAGAATCTGAAATCACCACAAGAAAACAAAATACATTTTACCAATATTTTAGGTTGGTTAGTAAGGATTCTGTGTTTTACGTTGGGTCAGAACGCTATTTAAATCCAATAGAACTAGATTCTTACCAACGAATGGTAATAAAAATTTCTTCGGATAGTGTAGCAATACCAATAAAGCCAAAAATAGGTCAGATGTTACCAGAAGCAACTTGCGAAGCTAGTATTTTGAGAGGAACAGGATCAGTACTTATGTCGATGAATGTTCTTTTGGTTAATCGCAAAGTAGATGCTATCGAAAACATTAGCACTCCTGCTGGCACTTTTAATTGCTATAAAATATCAACTGACAAAATTACATATAGTGGAATAAAGAAAAAGAAAACCAAGGTATATGAATGGTATTCTATAAATGTAGGCCTAGTAAGAATGGAAGAATATCATTCGAAAGGCAAACTTATTTCGTACAAAGTTATTGAATCACTTGCTCAAGATTTCTTTCTCCCTTAAACAATTTATTACTTCTATATTCATCGTGATTTGTCTGTATCAATACAGATAAGTTATAAGTTTTCATTGAAATGAATCAAAAACCTCAATTTTTAATAGCCGCTCCATCGAGTGGATCTGGTAAGACAACTATCACACAGGGGCTGTTACGTTATCTTAAAAATAAAGGTATGCATGTGCAGCCATTTAAATGTGGTCCTGATTATTTGGATACAAAACATCATGCTTGGGCTGCAGGCAACGTATCAATTAATTTGGACACGTTTATGAGCAGTTCAGAGCACGTTTCAAATATTTACAACAAATATAGCACGGATAGTGAAGCGTCTGTTGTGGAGGGCGTAATGGGCTTATTTGATGGCGCGAAGAAAATGGAAGGAAGTTCTGCACAAATTGCAGAATTACTTGATATTCCAATAATATTAGTCGTGAATGCTAAGGCAACTGCCTATTCTGTTGCACCATTACTTTATGGATTTAAAAATTTCTATCCTGGAATTAAAATTGCGGGAGTAATTTTCAATTTTGTTAATAGTGAATCTCATTATCAATTTTTAAAAGATGCTTGCGAAGATGTTGGCGTAACACCTCTAGGTTATGTTCCTAGAAATGAAGGAGTAAACTTACCATCAAGACATCTAGGATTGCAAATCACAGACGCAACACAATACGATTCTATTATAGAAAAAATAGCATCGCACATTTCTAAAACTGTAGATATTGAAAAATTGTTAGAAATATGCTCTACTCCATTTCAAAAACAATTACAAACTACCCCTAAAACAAAAGGCAATCTGAAAATAACGGTGGCTAAAGATGAAGCTTTTAATTTCACTTACCATGAAAATTTATCTGCCCTAAACCAGCTTGGAGAAGTGAGCTACTTTTCTCCTTTGCAGGATGAAGAATTACCAGAAACTGATTTTTTATACTTAGCTGGCGGTTATCCTGAACTCTATCTGAAACAATTGAGTGCTAATGTTAAAATGCGAGAGGCGATAAGTACTTATTGCGAAAATGGAGGCAAAGTATTAGCTGAATGTGGAGGAATGATGTATTTATGCGATGAAATTATTGATTCAAAAGGTGATTCGTATCCAATGCTTGGAATTTTAAAACAAAAAGCAAGCATGGAGAATATGAAATTAAAACTGGGCTATCGCAGAGTCATTGTAGATAATCTAGAGTATTTTGGGCATGAATTTCATTACTCAAACCTAATGGAAGCTGAGAATGAATTTTCTATTGGGGAGATTTATTCTGCAAGAAATAAAAAAATGGACACAATTTTATTTAGAAAGAACAATGTTATTGCCTCCTATGTGCACTTTTATTGGGGCGAGCGAAATATTATGGATTTATTTTAGCTAATGAAGATAGGACCATACTAATCTAACAGCTTGTCCATAATAACTGTTTCCAAATAAATTAAGATGGTTTAGTACGTGATATAACAAATATATATTTTCACGATAATCAAATCCTTGGGGCAAGGGATTCTCTTTTTGATAAGCACGATAAAATTCATCTGGAAAACCACCAAACAATTTAGTCATTGCTAAATCGGCTTCTCGATGCCCATAATATACTGCAGGATCCATAATACATGGATTAGATTGTTGGTCACATAAAAAATTTCCACTCCATAAATCACCATGCAATAAGCTCGGTTTTTCCTCGCTTCCTTCTAATATTTCTTCAATACGACTTTCCAGAATTAGAAATCCATTTTTTAATTCATTTCCAACCAGACCATTACTCTCTGCAAGTTCATATTGATATAATAGCCTTTTGTTATAATAAAAATCACACCAATTGGTTGCCTCTGTTTTTATGGCAATATTAGTTTGAGGAGTCGCACCTATGAAATTATTCTCCTTAAAGCCAAATTTACTAGAGGTTTTCCTATGCAGGTTTGCCATTTGAAAACCAAAGCGACTGAAAAAATCCTTGTCTTTGCGCCCTTCTTCTATAAACTCAAGAAGTAATAAATCTGAGTCTACCAATAATACCTTAGGGGCTCTAATGCATTCAGTTTTATGAATTTCCTTTAAGCCATTTGCCTCCTTAAAGAACATTGTATCATCATAAGGATCTGTTTTTAAAAAGGCATATTTTCCATCCTCAAATCGTATTTGATTTGAAGTTGCAATACTCCCACCAGAAATTGATTTAAAGCCAGTAATTTTTTGGCCAATCAAATCTTCAATTTTGGAAAAAACGCCTTCTATCCTCATGTTAATTCTTTAAGTAGACCTTCACAAGCATCTTCTAAGATATCTAAAACTAGTTCAAATCCATTTGCTCCTCCATAATATGGATCTGGTACTGAATTGTAATTGACAAAGCGAGAGCAATAGGCTGTCATAGATTTCATCTTATTTAAATCATCTGAGTTTCGTGCAAAAGATTTAAGATCGCTTACATTTTGTTCATCCATCCCAAAAATCAAATCAAATTCATCAAAATCATTTTTTGGATTAAATTGTCTTGCGATACTCGTTAAATTATAATCTCTTTTTATAGCATGTCGTTGCATTCGACTATCTGCAGGGTCACCAGCATGCCAACCACCCGTTCCTACCGAATCACATTCAAATTCGGTATCTAATTGGTTTATTCTAAGGTAAGCATTCATTACAGCTTCTGCACTTGGAGAGCGACAAATGTTACCTAAACAAACAAATAGCAATTTCTTTTTCATGAGTGAATAAATTATATCGTTAAATATCTATTCATTTTATTAGTTTGTAAAGAAATCAAATATATTTCCAAGCTGACTACTACTTGCTTTATAAATTTCAGTATATGAACATCTTGTGCAACTAACTGTGGTAAATTTTTTATTCTGAATATCAAATATCTTTGAAAAAACACCACCTGTTGCTCTAAATTCATCCGCTTCATAATTTTGATTTCCACACTTCGGGCATTTATATCCAGATTGATTCATAATTATTGTTTTAGATTACTTTATATAATAAAAATAACAAATTAGATTTATTGCTGCCATTTTTCAGAAAGAATTAAATAACATTTTTTTAACAGAAATAATAAGACCCATAACTCCTAATTAGATTTTTTTTTTTAGATTTGTGGTAAGAAACTTCTAAATGGTAAGAACATTCACATATAAAAATACAACTAATCAGATTCGATTCTCATCGGATATGCTACATGTATGTGATCAAAAGTCTCCTACCTCTATTTATTCCCAAAAATCTATTGCGATAAACTTTAACAACAATCAAATTTGTTGTTGCTGTTCTATGCCTTGCTGTTGTTGTTAGTAAATCTATCATCTCCACAGTATAATTAGCGTTTGCCTTTGTTAATATTTTGAATAGATCAAGTATTAACAATATTTAATCCTGTATAAAATTTTATTTAGCAATGACTTACTTAACTAAAGTTATGGAAGAATTACAAACTTCCAGAAAAAATTCTGAACTCGATATGCCAGGAAGAGATTTAGCACATCGGTTTGTAGAAGAAGCTATGAATACCCTTTTCCCAATTAATGCAAGAAGATCAAAAAGTAGTTGTGAGCAAGAAGCTCTTCTATATCAGTTAGATTCTCTATTAAAATTATTACTTCTTCCAGTGAAAAGTGAGTTAGACGCACCATTGGAAAAAGTTACGCATGATTTTATGAAAAGTTTACCTGTTGTATATCGTGCTTTACTAAAGGATGCGGAGGCCATACAAAAATTTGATCCAGCAGCCCAAAATATTGGAGAGGTAATTATAGCCTACCCAGGTTTTTTTGCAATTATGGTTTACCGATTAAGCAATGTCCTTTACCACTTAAACGTCCCTATTATTCCACGTTTAATGAGTGAATATTCACATACCAAAACGGGTATTGATATCCATCCTGGTGCTACGATTGGGGAATCATTCTTTATTGATCATGGAACCGGGGTTGTTATTGGGGAATCTGCCATTATTAAAAATAATGTTAAGATATACCAAGGTGTTACTCTCGGTGCCTTGCAAGTCAAAAAGAGCCTGGCTAAAAAGAAAAGACATCCAACTGTTGAGGACAATGTAATTATTTATTCAAACACGACCATTTTAGGTGGTGAAACTGTGATTGGAAGAAATAGCATTATTGGTGGTAATGTTTGGCTGACTTCGAGTGTAGAGTCGAATAGTATCGTATATCACAAACATGAGACCAAGGTTAGAACTAATCTTGACGAAAGTAAAATTATTAATTTTCAAATATAAATTGCCGTATGAAATTAAGTAATATATTAGAAGGAATTGGAAATACTCCGGTTGTAAAATTGAATAAATTATTTGGAGAAAATTCAAATGTCTGGATGAAATTGGAAAGATCTAATCCGGGTGGAAGCATAAAAGATCGTATCGCTCTATCAATGGTTGAAACAGCTGAAAAGGATGGCTTACTAAATCCTAATTCAATAATTATTGAACCAACATCAGGAAATACAGGCGTTGGTCTAGCTATGGTAGCAGCAGTAAAGGGCTATAAACTAATTTTGGTTATGCCAGAGTCCATGTCAGTGGAAAGAAGAAGTTTAATGGCTGCATATGGAGCTGAATTTGTTTTAACTCCTAGAGAGCAAGGAATGAAAGGGGCTATTCAAAAAGCTGAAGAATTGATTTCTGAGAATGCTAATTCTTGGATGCCATCACAATTTGATAATGACGCAAATGTAGATATTCACAGAAAAACAACTGCTAAGGAAATCATTGCTGATTTTCCTGATGGTCTAGACTATCTTATAACAGGTGTTGGAACAGGTGGTCACATTAGTGGAGTTGCTGAAATATTAAAAAGCAATTTTCCTAAACTAAAAGTTTTTGCTGTAGAACCAGAAGCATCTCCTGTAATTGCTGGTGGAGCTCCAGGTCCTCACCCATTGCAAGGAATTGGTGCCGGTTTTATTCCAAAAAATCTAAATACCGAACTTCTTGATGGAGCTATCTCTGTTGGTAAAGATGAAGCCTTTTTAAAGGTAAAGGAATTGGCACATAAAGAAGGAATACTAGCTGGTATTTCGACTGGAGCATCACTAGCTGCTGTAGCTAAAAAAATAGCTGAATTGGATAAAAATGCCACAATTCTTACATTTAATTATGACACAGGAGAACGTTATCTTTCTATAGAAGGATTGTTTTAAAATAGAATATATAAAAGGCCATCAAATTGATGGCCTTTTATTTTGAATAAATTATAATTTTAAGAATCAAACTCACAAGATTCAATGCAATAACAAAAGATTAAATTCGAATTCCCATAATTGTAATATCATCTATTTGTTCTGTGCCATTCATCCATTTTTTCATTGTGTTTTCCAAAATGGTTTTTTGCACCATCATTGGCTTTTCGTGGATTTCTAACAACATATTTTTAAATTTTTTGGAAGTGAATTTTCGATCATTTTCACCACCAAATTGATCAGGATAACCATCTGTATACAAATAAAGCATATCACCTGTAAGCATTTCTATTTTATGATTCGTAAAATCAACAAGCTTATGATGATATATTCCGATTGGCATTCGATCAGCTTTTACCGTAATTAATTTATTGTCCCGAACTATAATTAACGGATTAAATGCACCAGAAAAACTCATCTCATTTTTTTCGTGATCCAACACAACTAAGGAGATATCCATTCCATCACTCGTTGTTTTGTCCTTATGGCTTTGTCGAAGAGATACGATTACATTTTCCCTTAATTGATTCAAAATAACATTTGCCGTTAATTCCTTTTTATGATTTACAATTTCATTTAACAGTGTTACGCCAAGCATACTCATAAAAGCACCTGGAACACCATGTCCAGTGCAATCGGCAAGTGCAACTACCGTTTTCCCATCTACATTTGTAAACCAATAAAAATCTCCACTAACTATCGCTTTTGGTTTGTTAATAATAAATGTTTCATCCAATATAGATTCTAAGTATTTCGTTGGTGGAACGATTGCTGCTTGTATCTTACTTGCGTATTTAATACTATCCGTTATGTCTTTATTTGCTATTGTAATTAAATCACGTTGTTTTTCAATTTCTTCCTTTTGTTTTACAACCTCAATGGTTCTTTCGTTTACTTTTTCTTCCAATACCCGGTTCTCTCGTCTTAGCTTCTTCTCTCTTTGTTTAATGTAGATAATAATTAAGACGATTGATAGGAAAGATAAAGCAAGATAAAACCAAGCTTGTTTCCAAAATGGCGTTTTTACATAAATTTGTAAATTTAGTGGTTGTTCATTTGTTAAACCATCACTATTAGATGCTTCTAGACGAAAATTAAAATGTCCATCATTAACACCATGATAAGTTACCTCACTATTCGTAGTAAAGTCACTCCAATTGTCATCATAACCATCTAAGATATGTCTATATTTTACAAGTGAAGGGTCCTTAAAATGGATACCAACATACTCTATTTTGATCTTATATCTACCTGGTTTTAGAACTATTTTCTTTTCAAAATTTATTGGTTCATCATTTACTCTAACCGACTTAATTTTTAATAAAGGTGGAGTTAATACAGCCTTTTCAATTGTTGGATTGAAGCTAAATACCCCATGATTCAATCCAAACCATAAATTATCTTTGCCATCAACAAAACCTGCATTAACTTGAAATTCATCACTCTTATTAATCCCTACATTATCTTGTAAAGGCTTTATACTTAAATCATTTATATTTAATCTACTTAAACCTCCTCTATGTGTAATCCACATTCTATCCTTGTGATCAAATGTCAAAGAATAACAATAATCGGATAAAAGACCATCAACATTGGTGATATTTAATAAACTGTTATCTTGATACAAGAATACTCCACTTCCTAATGTGCCAACCCAAATATTCCCATTAGAATCTTCTTCAATGGAGCGAACTTTATCGGACGATAAATTAAATTTTAAAATTTTATCATTGGAGAGATAAGCAATTGAACTACTTAAGGTTGCGAACCACACTCTATTTTTAGAATCTATTAAAATATGATTGACACAATTGTGTGGTAATCCACCCTTGCTAATTGTATACCATTTTAGCTCATTTGTTTTAGAGTTGATACAACATGCGCCTTTTTTTGTTGCAATCCATGTGAATTTAGTATTCCCGGTAATAGAATTGATCGAATTTTCTAAAATCCCATTACCAATGGATTGTCTTGTTAACTTGTCTGTTTCGATATTTAATCGATAAACTCCATTTTTCTCAGTCCCAATCCACAAATCATTTTTATCTTTTTTATAAAGCGCAGTAATTTTATCGAATGGTAATCCTTTATAGCTATCGTAATATTGAACAGATTCTTTATCGACAATACTCTGTCGCAACAGGCCTTTTTCAGTACCCAACCATTTGTAATTGGAGTCTACATATAAAGCTGAAACTAATGTACCATACCGATCATTATCCGGCACAAAAAATGTATATGCTGGATCAATCAATCGGGATAAGCCTTTTCCATAAACACTAAGCCAAATATTTCCTTCCGAATCTTCAAAGGCAAGCTTAACATTATCACTTTGCAAGCCATTAGACTCATTATAGGTTTTGTAAATATAGTAGCCAGTAGTATCCAATTTAACCACATGCACTCCTTCACCGAATGTGGATATCCAAAGGTTAGCATATTGATCTTCAAACACGCTCTGAACACCTTCAAATTCTACCCCTCTATTTTCTCCAATTAAATGAGTTGAAAATATTCCATTTGTTATGGTCAAATAATAAATAGAACTGGTTCCACTTAAAATAAAATACCCTTCTTTTGTACGTGCCTTTTCAATACTTTTCACGCGGTTAGATACGATTCCAGGAATATTTCGTATGACCTTTAGTTCGTCCTTTTCATTGTATCTACAGTATTTTAAGCCACCAACAGTTCCAATTAACAATTCATTATCCCCAATAAATTCAAATGAGAATACTGGAAATGATTCCTGTTCAAATTTTAGAGGTAAAGCATTATTTTCCTGATCAATTCTTACTAAACCATCAGTTTGATTAGAGAACCAAATATTTCCATTAGATGCTTGCCCTATATCAGTTATCGTGCTTTTAGTATTTAATCCAGGGACTATTTTATAAAATCCATCGCTATTTTTAAAGCTTAAATTACCGTTGTTATGACCAAACCAATCCCCTTTTTCGGTATTTAAAGTACAAGTTATAAAATCGCCTCCTAAGGAATCTGAAGAATTGTAATTGGTAAATTGAAGTCCATCAAAACTAGCCAATCCGTTTGCTGTTCCAACCCAAAGGTACCCATCGGGATTTTGACTAATCGTATAGATATATGCTTGAGGAAGACCCTGATCCACACCGTAGTTAACAAATCTGTTTTCTTGAGCCACAAGTAAATTTATGGTGCTGATAAAAACAATCAGCATCACGAACATTACCCTAATTATCTGTTCATTAGGCAATGTCTTTGTATATCTTATATCCTTAAGTTGACTATGCATTATTAACTAAAAAATCTAAATGTAAAAACAAAAAAATCGACTATTTACTCTTAATTGGTAAAGTGAAATAAAAATAGGACCCAACTCCTTGTAATGATTCGACTCCGATCTCTCCACCGAGCAAATGAACCATACTTTTAGAGATTGCTAGACCTAATCCTGCACCTCTGTATAATTTATTCCATCCATTTCGATATTCCTTTCTAAATCGTTCGAAAATCACCTCTATTTGGTCTGCATTTATTCCTATTCCGGTATCTCTAACAAAAAACTTTATTTTATCTGGAGATGTCATTTCATAACCGAATTCAATGGTCCCTTTTTCCGTAAACTTTATCGCATTACCAATTAAATTGGATAATATCTGTTTAAGTCTTAAAGGATCTGATTGGATTGTAATATTGGTCGCATTAGAAACACATACCAATTCAAGATCTTCAGATTTAAGGTCAATTAACTTCTTATTATGAACATCGTTTAACTCTGATAAGATTTTATCAACCTCGCAATCTTGAATCTTTAACTTTAATTGCCCCGCTTCTATACTTGAAATATCCATTATATCATCTATTAAAGACAATAAATCATTGGTGTTTGATTTTAGAATAGACATGTATCTACCCTTTGAGCTTGGATTTACATTTGGTTCCTGAAGCATGGTTGAAAATCCAACAATCGCATTCAATGGCGTTCTTATTTCATGGGACATATTTGATAAAAAAGCTGTTTTTAATCGATCTGACTCTTCTGCTTTTTCTTTAGCAACTATTAATTCTTGCTCAGTACGTTTTCTTTCTTTAATAACCTCTTCCTTAGCAATAACCTCTCTTGTTTTATCATCAAGATTCTGAATTAAATTTCTTTGAATTCTTTTCAAATTCTTTTCTCTCAATACTATAAACAAATAGATAGCAAATATTAAGCAAATTAATGCTACGATTTGAAACCATGTTTTCTGCCAAAGTGGATACCTAATTTTAATTTTAAATTGCAATGGTTCTTTCGATTCTATTCCATTAGCAGTAAGTGCCTTTAAATTAAAAATATAATCTCCTGAACCTAACTGTTTATACTCCGCTTTTCTTTGATTTTCAAACCTTGACCAATCATGATCATACCCCTCAAGTTTATACTTGTATTTAATTAATTCAGGTTCGTTTAAACTAATTCCTTTAAATCCTAATTCAATTTTATAATGGCCAGATGGAAGTACTAATTTTTTCTCTGAAGAATATTCTTCTCCATTAATTTTTATTGATCCAATTTTTAAAGTTGGAGATACTAATTGTTGTACTTCTTTTGAAATATCATATTGGTAAATTCCTTTATTGGATCCGAACCACAAAATATTTTCATTAGAAACGGTGGAATTTCTATTAAATTCTACAGATTGGTGTATTCCCGCATTTTTCTGTATCGTTTTAATGTGATAATCAGAAACTCTAATTTGGCTAATCCCTCCCCGATGAGTAACCCAAATATTATCTTTATCGATGTTAAGGGAATAACAATAATCTGATAATAAACCATGTTGAAAGTTAACATTCAGGGTTGAATCCTGATTAATTACATATACTCCACTTCCTTGAGTGCCAATCCAAATAGCTCCATTGTTATCCTCTATAATAGAAGAAATATTTAATAGATTACTCCCACTCGACAAATTTAAATTTGTTAAAATACTATTTTCGATATAGGATAAGGTATTACTTAAGGTCCCGACCCAGATTTTATTATCTTTATCCTTAAATAGATGATTTACTGAATTGTGAGGCAATCCTTCTTCTCTTAAGGTATACCATTTTTTATCTTCAGTATCAGGATTAAAACGACAAACACCTTTCTGTGTTCCAATCCAAACATGCTCGTGGTCGGATACAATAGAACTAATGGATTTTTCTAAATTACCCAAGCGAAGAAATTGCGACTGTATTTTTCCTGTTCGATAATTCAAGCGATAAACACCAGATTTTTCAGTCCCAATCCAAAGTTCGGTATTATTTCTATCACAAAGAGCTGTGATTTTATCGTTTGGTAATATTCCATTAATATCATAAGAAGCTAAAACCTTGTTAGTGGCTAAATCACATTTTAATAATTCCTTACTAGTTCCAATCCATTTAAAGTTTTGATTTATACATATGGAATAAATATCATTACTGTAATATTTAGAGTTAAAATTGATAAAAGAGTTAGATGAAGGAACTAAACGACTAAGGCCACCGCCATATTTACCCACCCAAATATTTCCTTCACGATCTTCAAATACTGCTTTGATAGCGTCTGTTTGAAGTCCATTATCTTCTCCGTAATTCTTAATTGATTGAAGTGAACCATTTTCCGATAGGCTTAACTTAAATAAGCCACTTGCCAAGCAAGATACCCATAAGTTGTCATTAGAGTCTTCAAATATATTTTGAGCGCGAGAACAATTGGTACTCTTTGTCAGTAACTCTAAATTGTGCCCTTCGTTGTCTAATTCCAAACTAAATACACCTTCATCTTCGGTTAAAATATAATAGACATTTAACTTTGACGATTTAATGATATCCACAATTTTATTTTCACCAAGCTCGGTGAAATTGTATTTTTCTTCTACTTGTTCATTTTTATTTAACTCACATAATTTTAAACCTTCAGAAGTGCCTACTAGCATTTGTTCTTTAGAGGTAAAAATAAAGGTGTAAATGGGTTGGTGAAACAAAGATTTAAAAGTTTTTGATGATTTCATTTTAAGATTTAATTTCTTAAAACCATCATTTTGATTAGCAAACCAAACGTTACCATTAAAATCTTGTTGGATATCTACAACGCTACCAATACCTTTTTTAGCATTTTGAATGGGTTTAAAAATTCCGTTTTCATAATAACTCAAGTTACCATTGAAGTGGCCAAACCACAATCCTTCTTCGGTTTTTAAACCACAAGTGATGAAATTACCACCTAAAGAATCTTGTTCTGTAAAATTTTTAAAGTTATACCCATCAAATCGGGACAAACCATTACCCGTCCCAATCCATAAATTCCCCTCCATATCTTGAGTGAAATTATAGACATATGCTTGTGCTAATCCATCATCAACACTATAATTTATAAATCGACTTTTCTGTGCAAAAATTAATGCTGGAAATAAGAGAAGCATCAAGAATATACACCATGTCTTATTTAGTTTCATAGTAAGTTCTTCATTAATTTTTTCTCTTTTTACCTATTGGTCTCATTTTAATTTTTGGAGTATAAACAGGAACGCCACCAATAGGAATAACAAAGAATGGTAGTGCTTTACCATATTGGTTTCTAACTGATATTACTACATTATTATTTTTAACCAAACTTGATCTTTTCTTAATAAACTGAAGCTCCAATGATGTGTTTTTTTCTCTTTCAATTATTGGAAATTCATTTCTAATCCATTGATTTTCACTGGACAAGTCACACAACGCTCCGTTTTTAGCAATGGAGTTAATTCGAATATAACCATCATTATCCCAATCAAAATTTGTTACTTCAACAGAAATGGTTTGATCATCAACGAAAGGATATATTTGAGAAATGTCATTCATATCATTTGATAAACGAAAAGCATATTCGTAAGTAAATATATTACCCCCTTCAACTTCTTTATTCTCTTTAGAATTTGTGCTCAGAAAAAACCTGTATAAATTACCATCGTCACCAGATTTACCCGTAACAATAACTTTAAAAACACGACCTCCAAACTTCTCGACCATCTCACCTTCAAAAGGATTAAATGGTCCAAAAGTATACCAGCCATCATCATATTTTGCATCATTTTTAAAATTCATTGATGCTAGTAGGTTTCCACTATTGTAATTCCCCTCTGGTTGGACTTCTTGTGCATCTTTATTGGACCAACATTCGAAACCTCCATATACAGAAAAATTAACTGTTGTATTATAATCCATCTTTTGTTCATCATGAGCTCCTCCGATTTCAGGATCGAATACGCGAATGTAAACAGGTTCCATTTGATTTTCAGGAATTAGGAAAAAGAAAACTTGTGAAAAATCATCATCTCCCCATGAGGTTTCAGCTTCTGATCCAAAGGTTACTAAGTAAGGAATATTTTCCTCCTCGGCAGGCGCAGACTGTCCATTTGTTAATTTTGGAATCACAAATCCTAATAGTAATAGACAATAAAAAGAGGTTAATTTTATAGGTGACATATCTAATTTTATTTTGTATGTTATTCTTTGATAACGATAAATTCGACTCTTTCTGAGCTTACAGATTTCTTTTCTTCTGCTGAAATTCCATAAACTGCAGTTCTCAATCTATATTTCTCAACGCCCTCTGAAATTAAATAATCTTGTATTAAATTGGCAGAAGCACTTGCTATATCAAAATCACTACTACTTGCAACTCTTACGTGAAATCCTATTTTTAGTTCTATCATAGGATTTTTCATTATGATTTGTAATAAACGAGTTAAGATAGGATTTGCCTTTTCCTTTATAAGATTTGCTTTTTGATCAATGAAATTATAATCAAACTGCTTGGATAAGAGTTTTAATTCTTCCTCAACAAGTTGAATTTGTTCATTACTTTTCTGTTTTTCTCTATTCTCACTTTTAAGGAAAAGATCTTTTGCAGGATGACTATTTAAATCAATCTCAGATTTAACATCCTTATTTTCATCTATTAATGGAAAACTTTTTTCCTTTACAAAGGATTCAAAAAATGTTAAATTTAATTTTTTGAGGATTTTAATTCGATTGTTTGGCAATTGAACTAAAATTGCTTGATCAACAAAAAGTTCAATTAATTGTTCCAATTTAAACGCTTTTTCACCGGTATCTTTATTGGTTTCTCCTCTCTCCGCCTTTAGTACCATCAATGCAGAAGTATTTTTAACAATTTGAACTTCTTTTTCCACACATATTTTCTTACGAAGACCATTTTCATCCTTCTCACTTAATAGGCCTAAAATAACTTTATATGTTCCTTTTTTCTCAAATATATGATTGGTCGCAATACCTTGATCTAAATTACCATCACCATAATTCCAGAAATATTGCTCAATATTAATATTTGGTAAATTTGTTTTTGTAGCTTCAAAAAGAATCTCTTTTCTTGATACTTCTATGTCCTTACTTGAGATATAAGCTTGCTCATAATCTTGAAGTTCAAATTCATATTTTGTTTGTTTCAAGAAAACTTCCCCAGTTTGTTTATCTATTATATTTAGCTCTACAACGTAATTTCCTGGACCATCGTAACAATGTTCAGCTTCTTTTCCCTTTACCTTAACACCATCACCAAAAACCCATTCGTAATAGGTCTTAGAAGTATCAAGAGGAGTATAATATTCATCATAGAAAAGAAAACAGTATTCATTTTCTTTAATCGTATCGCAGTTTACAAATTGTGGTATGATTGTAGAAAACTCAAAAATATTATCTCCACCATTTCGATTACTTGAAAGGTAGCCACTTTCAAAATTCTTATCGGTTATAAGAGCAAAATCATCAAATTCTGTATTGATTGGCGCATTTAAATGAAGAACATCTTCCCATCTACCATATTTTTGCTGAACTGAAAACAAATCAAGTCCACCAAGACCATCATGTCCATTGGATGCAAAATATAATTCCCCAGAATCTGAAATAAAAGGGAAACTCTCACTCTTCGAAGTATTGACCTTATCTCCCAAATTTTTTGGTTTAGACCATTCTCCATTGTTTAACTCAGACACATAAATATCTAATCCACCATAGCCGCCTGGCATATCGGATGCAAAAAATAAAAGAGAACCCTCCTTATTTATAGAAGGCATAGTAATATGGTAATCTACTCCATTGTATTTAAATGCTTCAGGCTCTGACCATAAATCATCTTTAAAGTTAGAAGTGAACAAGCCTAACTTATTTCTTTCATCCTTAACATCTCTTTTTTTGCTGTTTACCACATTATTTCTTGAATAAATAATGGTCGAATCATTATTTGTAAAGCACGCTGGACCATCATTAAAATTGGTCATTAATTCTAATGATAAAAGCTTAGGCTTACTCCCTATGCTATCCCCTTTTGTAGGAACATAAAACATATTGAACAACTCTTTATCTTCGGGCGTAGAAAAAGTAACAAACAGATCTGTTCTTTGGTTAGAGCAAAAAACAAGACCTTCCTTATAATATATGGCAGAATATTCATCATCTACAGTATTGCAAAATGATGCCATATCTACTTTGTAATTTAGATTCTGACCAACCAAACAAAATGGTTTAACCAAAATATATAATAACAATGTGAGTAAAAATCTATTCATATCAATTCTTTTTACAAGCTATAGATTTCTTGGACTGTGTACTTTAATGGTGTATTTAAAATCATAACGTAGCATTACCTCATGAGAGCCCTTTCGATATTGATTAATTTTTGTTGAATTGAAATCTCGAACATAACCCAAACTAAACTGTCTGTTTAACTGCATTTGAAACATCCCTTTATACACCTTTTGTTCGCTATCAAACGCCATTCCAACTGAATATTTATCCATATAAATCAATCTATTCATAAAAATAAAATCTGCGTTATCCGATTTTTGATATTTCAACATTATACTAGGAACGTATTTAAATTGTTGCTCTAAATCGAAAATATAATCACCAGTAAGAATATAAGTATACTTAGCGAAATCATTTTTGATCATGTATTTGTCTTTGGTAGAGTTAAATGTGTAAGAAAGCATATGTGGCAATGAGAATCCTACATGATACTTCTTTGTTGAATAATACACTCCTAAACTAACTTCTGGTATTAAATAAGTTGGTGAGTTGTTTTGAATCAAATCATCGTTAGGATCGTTCGCACGCAATTCTGCCCATGCCGAATTTAACATGATAAATCCACCTCCTAATCCAAGATTAAGAGTTCCTTCCCTCATTTTTATTTTAAAGGAATAGTCGCCAATTATACTTGTTTCACTACTTACACCTATTTGATTATTAATTACTGATAATCCCAAGCCCATATTCTGCTTTCTCATAGGACTATGAGTCGAAAATGTTAATGTTTTAGGAGCTCCACTAAAACCAACCCACTGATTTCGGTACATTAGATTAGCTGTTAGAGCATCACCTGTGCCGGCTACTGCAGGATTAAGAGCCAAAGGATTAAAAATAAACTGATTCGTAAGAAGAGGATTCTGTCCAAATAAATAGAACGGAGCAAGAAGCCATATTATAATAACTAATGTTTTTCTCATTCTATCTCTTTATCACAATGTAACCTTTGTAAATTTTACCATCATTTAATTCTAAAACATAAAAATAGGTGTCAACAACCAAATCAGTACCATTTCGATCTTTACCATTCCAATCATTTCGATAGTCTGTAGAGGTATATACTTCTATTCCTCTTCTATCAAGAATCGTTAAACTGATATTTTCCAGATTCTCCAGGCCTCTTATTTTAAAGAATTCATTATTCTGATCGCCATTTGGAGTAATTACATTCGGTATAAATATCTTGGATACTGCTATTTTAATTTCGTCAGAATCAACACAAAAGCTATTCGTTTCTATCCATTCTAAAATATTTTCACCAATTCCTAATTCAGTCACATGTGTACTTGGTGAAAATCGGTCAGAAATAGTAGCATTTCCTTTAATAAGGAACCATTCTCCTGTTCCTATTGTTGATAGTTGAGCATTAAGTTCTGTTTTTTCAGCATATTCCAGACTTAAATCAATGCCTGCATTGGCTATCGGTTGTTTTGCAAATTCAACTGTTATATTATCCTGATCCGTGCAAATACCATTCAACTCTGTCCATGAAAACTGGTAAGTGCCATATTCATCAACCATTACTTTCGCATCGGGATCATTTTCGTTAGGTACAAAAGTTACATTGCCTTGACCGTTAATTTTATTCCAACTACCTATACCCGCACTAGATATAGCATTCAATTGAAATTCTAAGCTACAAGACTCTCCATTAGTTCCCGCATTTGCATTAGGTTGTTCATAAAAGTTAATGGTTATGTCATCAGAATTAGAGCATACTCCATTATTTTCAGTCCATGTAAACGTATAGCTACCATAAGTATCTACCACAACCTGTGCATTTGGATCATTTGAGTTTGGTGTATAGCTAGCATTCCCATTTCCAGAAGAAATAGCCCAAGTTCCTATTCCTGCACTTGCATTCGCAGATAGATTATAAGTTAAGCCACAAACATCACTACCTGAACCAGCATCTGAATTCGGTTGCAAATAAAAATTTACTGTGATAATATCTGAATCACTGCATACTCCATTTGTTTCTTTCCATTCAAATTGATAAGTGTCAAATCGATCTACATTAACAATTGCATTAGGATCACTTTTGTTAGGAGTAAAAGTTGCTAAACCAACACCTCCAACTTGAATCCATTCCCCAACTCCTACACTAGGAATCGCAGTCAAATTAAAGTCTAAATCGCACTCATCACCTCCCAAACCTGCATTCGCAATAGGTTGCTCATAAAGATTCACTATGATTTCATCTGTATCTGAACATGTTCCATTCGTTTCTGTCCAAGATAATTTATAAGATCCATAAAGATCAGCGCTAACAATAGCGTTCGGATCGTTTTCATTAGGTGAAAAAATCAAATTTCCTGGGCCAGAAACTTTTGTCCAAGTTCCAAGACCAACACTAGATTTTGCTGTAAGTTGATAATCCAAATCACATTCATCACCTCCAATACCAGCATCAGTATTTGGCTGCTCATAATAATTAACAGTAATTATTTCACTATCCTCGCAACCATCGTTAGATTCCGACCATTGTAGTTGGTAAGTTCCATAGGAATCAGCAGAGGCAACTGCGTTTGCAGTATTTTCATTTGGTGTGAAATTTATATTCCCTGGTCCAGTAACTTTAGTCCAAATACCTGTCCCTACACTTGGAATCGCAGACAAAGTGAAGTCAAGATCACATTCATCACCACCAGAACCTGCATTTACAACAGGACCAGAAGATATGGTAAGTATCATATTATCGACCGCTGCAACACAAGATGGATTACTTACCGTTTTGGTTAAAGTTATTACTCCGGTATCACTAATACCACGTATATAAATCGGATTTTCAATCGAATTATCGTTAAAACTTCCATCTCCACTAGTAGACCAAACTATTGATCCATTTGTTGACGTACTGCCCATAATCTGATATGATGGGCCACATAATTTATCATCTAAACCAGCATTAGAAGATGGTGCTGTATTATAATTTACAGTGATATCAGCAGTACTTAAACACGTAGCGTTGCGAATTGTCCAACGATACACATAAGTTCCATAAATATCGGCGGTGGCTATAGAATTTCCATTATTAACTGCACTAAAAATGCTAGTGCCAGGACCTGATAATTGAGACCATTCTCCAATCCCAATAAGAGGAATATTTCCATTTAAGGGATTGCTATTTAATAATTCACAATGATTCTGATCAGGACCAACTGTTGCCGTGCTTGGAGCCTCTTTATATTCTATTGTAACATCGTCAAAACTCGGAACGCAAGAGCCATTACTAATTGACCAACGATATACGTAAACTCCGTACGTGTCGGCGCTTGCAGTTGAATTTCCATTATTTGGCAAACTAAAAATTGTTGTCCCTGGACCCGAAACTTGCGTCCAATTACCAATACCAATAGTTGGAGTATTTCCGCCCAAACTCGCACTACTTAATACACCACAAATAAATTGATTTGTACCAGTTGATGCAATTGTAGGCTTGTCGTTATATGTAACTCTTATTTCTTCAAAGGTAGAACATGTTCCATTTGCAATGGTCCATCGGTAAATGTAAGTTCCGTAAGAATCAACTAAGGCAGTTGTATTCCCATTTGAAACATCTGCAAAAGTTGTTGATCCTGGGCCTGATATTTGTGACCAATTTCCAATTCCAATAACTGATGCATTACCACCTAAATTATTACTTGTGAAAGTTTCACATAAATCTTGATCCATTCCAACAGTTGCAACTGTCGGTATTTCATAATAAGTAACAGAAATATCGTCATAATTTGCAGAACAGATTCCGTTACTGATTGACCAACGATAAATATAGGTGCCGTAAGTATTTGCTGTAGCAGTAGAATTTCCATCGTTAACAGAACTAAAAACTGTCGATCCAGGTCCAGAAACCTGTGACCAAGTTCCAATTCCAACTGAAGGTGTATTTCCTCCTAAAGCATTAGAAGAAGATAAACCACAAATATCTTGATTTAATCCAACATTTGCCGCAGAAGGTTGTTCGTAAAAAGTAACAATCAGTTCTGCTGTAGATGATACACAAGGTCCACTCGTTAATGTCCATCTGTATGTGTAACTTCCATAAGTATCTGCTGTAACCGTTGCATTACCATCATTTTCATTGCTAAAAACACTAGAGCCAGGTCCAGAAACCTGTGACCAAGTTCCATCACCTAAGCTTGGCGAATTACCCGCCAGAATTAAACTTGTTAAAGTTCCACATCTCTCCTGATTGCTTCCTACTGTAGCAACTTCTGAATTATCGTAGTATGTTACTGTAACATCAGCTGTTGATGAAGTACAGGTTCCATTTGTTATTGTCCATCTATAAACGTACGTTCCATAATTAGAAACTGTAGCAATGGCATCTCCTAAATTGCTATTGTTAAAAGTACTTAGGCCTGGACCTGATTCTTGATACCAAGTTCCGATACCAGCTGTTGGTGTATTTCCTCCTAAAGGTAAACTTGTTTTTACTCCACATCTCTCTTGGTCAGTTCCTACAGTAGCAATGCTTGGAGTTTCAAAGAAATTAACTGTTATTTCATCCTGATCTGAGCAAGTCCCATTTACTTCCGTCCATCTCAATGTGAAAGATCCATAGGTATCTGATGTTACGGTAGCATTTGGGTTATTAGCATTTGGTGAAAAGCTTAGATTTCCTGTTCCAGATACTTTTGTCCAAGTTCCCGTTCCTACGCTTTGTGTTGCTGACAAATTAAAGTCAAAATCACATTCATCACCTCCAGAACCAGCATTAGCGATTGGCTGCTCATAAAAATTAACTGTTATCTCATCCTGATCTGAGCAAGTTCCATTTACTTCTGTCCATCTTAATGTGAAGGATCCATAGGTATCGGATGTTACGGTAGCGTTTGAATTATTAGCATTTGGCGAAAAGCTAAGATTTCCTGTGCCTGATATTTTTGTCCAAGCTCCTGTTCCTACGCTTGGAGTTGCAGATAAAGTAATATTTAAATCACATTCATCACCTCCAGAACCAGCATTAGCAATAGGCTGTTCATAAAAATCAACTGCTATTTCATCCTGATCTGAGCAGGTACCATTTACTTCTGTCCATCTTAATGTGAAAGATCCATAGGTATCTGATGTTATAGTAGCGTTTGCATCATTTGCATTAGGTGAAAAGCTTAGATTTCCTGTTCCTGAGATTTTTGTCCAAGTTCCTGTTCCAACACTTGGCGTTGCAGATAAAGTAATATTTAAATCACATTCATCACCTCCAGAACCAGCATTTGCAATAGGCTGCTCATAAAAATCAACTGTTATTTCATCCTGGTCTGAGCAAGTTCCATTTACTTCCGTCCATCTTAACGTGAAGGAACCATAGGTATCTGATGTTACGGTAGCGTTTGCATCATTTGCATTTGGTGAAAAGCTAAGATTTCCTGTGCCTGATACTTTTGACCAAGTTCCCGTTCCTACGCTTTGTATTGCTGACAAATTAAAGTCAAGATCACACTCATCTCCTCCTAAGCCAGCATTAGCGATCGGCTGCTCATAAAAATTAACTGTTATTTCATCTTGGTCTGAGCAAGTTCCATTTACTTCCGTCCATCTTAACGTGAAGGAACCATAGGTATCTGATGTTACGGTAGCGTTTGCATCATTTGCATTTGGTGAAAAGCTAAGATTTCCTGTGCCTGATACTTTTGACCAAGTTCCCGTTCCTACGCTTTGTATTGCTGACAAATTAAAGTCAAGATCACACTCATCTCCTCCTAAGCCAGCATTAGCGATCGGCTGCTCATAAAAATTAACTGTTATTTCATCTTGGTCTGAGCAAGTTCCATTTACTTCCGTCCATCTTAACGTGAAGGAACCATAGGTATCTGATGTTACGGTAGCGTTTGCATCATTTGCATTTGGTGAAAAGCTAAGATTTCCTGTACCTGATACTTTCGTCCAGTTTCCTATTCCAACACTTGGCGTTGCAGATAAAGTGAAATTTAAATCACACTCATCTCCTCCTAAGCCAGCATTAGCAATAGGCTGTTCTTGAAAATCTATAGTAAGTTCCGCAGAAGAAGACACACATGGTCCATTTGTTAATGTCCATCTGTACTGATAGCTACCATAGGTATCAACTGTAACCGTTGAATTTCCATTATTTGCATCACTAAATACACTTGAACCTGGGCCTGATAATTGTGACCAAGTTCCAATCCCAACACTTGGAGCATTTCCTCCAAGAATCAAACTAGTTAACGTTCCACATCTTTCCTGATCACTTCCAACAGTTGCAGCATCAGAGTCCTCATAATAAGTTATCGTTACATCGGCACTTGATGAAGTACAAGTTCCATTCGTAATTGTCCATCTGTAAACGTACGTTCCATAATTAGAAACAGTAGCAATTGCACTAGCTAAATTATCATCACTAAAAGTGCTTAATCCTGGGCCCGATTCTTGAGACCAAGTTCCAACACCAATTGTAGCTACATTTCCCCCTAAAGCAAGACTTGTTTTTACCCCGCATCTATCTTGATCGGCTCCAACACTTGCTACTGTTGGGGTTTCATAGTAATTTACAGTTACATCAGCAGTAGTTGAAGCACACGTTCCATTACTGATTGTCCAACGATATACATAAATTCCAAATTGAGTTGGTTTAGCGGTTGCGTTACCTAGATTCACATCGCTAAATGTTGTTGACCCTGGACCAGAAACCTGAGACCAAGTACCTATCATTGGCGAAGTTGGATCATTACCTCCCAAGGATGCGCTCTGAGTTGTAAGGATATCAGAACTACAAATATTTTGATCTGTTCCAACCGTTGCAGGAGCAGGTGATTCTAAAAAGTTAACACTTATATCCGCAGTTGAAGATGTACAAGTTCCATTACTGATCGTCCAACGATATACATAGTTTCCATACTGCGTAACGGTAGCTGTTGAATTTCCTAAAAGATCATTACTAAATATCGTTGTTCCTGAACCAGATACTTGTGACCATACTCCACTGCCTACTGTTGGTGTATTTCCACCTAAACTGGCACTTGTTAATACTGCGCAATATTCTTGATCAGCACCAGTACTTGCTATCGATGGTGTTTGATAATAATTTAAAGTTACATCAGCAGTAGTTGAAGCACACGTTCCATTACTAATTGTCCACCTGTACACATACACACCAAATTGATCAGGTTTAGCTGTAGAACTTCCTGAATTTGAATTACTGAATGTTGTTGATCCTGGTCCAGAAACCTGAGACCAAGTACCTATCATTGGCAAAGTTGGATCATTACCTCCTAAGGATGCGCTCTGCGCTGTAAGAATATCAGAACTACAAATATCTTGATCTGCTCCAACTGTCGCGAGAACTGGTGATTCAAAAAAGTTAACTGTAACATCCGCAGTAGTTGGTGTACAGGTTCCATTACTTATCGTCCAGCGATAAACATAAGTTCCAAATTGAGTTGGTTTAGCTGTTGCGTTACCTAGATTAACATCGCTAAATGTTGTTGATCCTGGACCAGAGAACTGAGACCAAGTACCTATCATTGGCAATGTTGGCGTATTTCCCCCTAAGGATGTACTTTGAATTGTAAGAATATCCGTAGCACAAATATTTTGTTCTGAACCAACTGTTGCTGATATTGGAGATTCATAAAAATTTATGATAATATCAGCAGTTGTCGATGCACAAACTCCATTACTTATTGTCCAGCGATAAACATAGGTACCATATTGAGTTACCGTTGCTGTTGAAGTTCCTAAAATGCTATTACTAAATATTGTTGTGCCAGAGCCAGATACTTGTGTCCACAATCCACTTCCAGAGCTTGGTGTATTTCCATCTAGGCTCGTACTTGTTAAAACACCGCAATTATCTTGATCTGTTCCTACACTTGCTGTTGTAGGTGGCTCTTCGTAATTCACAGTAACATCTGCCGAACTTGATGCACAGGTTCCATTACTTATTGTCCAGCGGTATACGTAAGTGCCATAGTCACTAGCAGTAGCGGTCGAACTACCTGAATTAGGCGCACTAAAAGTACTTGTGCCCGTTCCAGAGAACTGTGTCCAAGTTCCTGTTCCTATGCTTGGATTATTTCCTCCTAGACTAGTACTTATTTTGTCACAATTGTCTTGATTTAGTCCTACGCTTGCAACATCTGGAGTTTCATAATAATTTACTGTAATATCAGCAAAACTTGAGCAGGCTCCATTTACTATAGTCCATCGATATACATATGAACCATATTGGGTAGCTGTGGCAGTAGAACTACCAGAATTTTCATCTCCAAAAATTGTTGAACCTGGACCAGATATTTGACTCCATGTGCCAACACCTACAACAGGAGTATTTCCACCAAAACCAGAACTAAGAAGGCCTCCACATACATTACGTGTTCCTCCAACCGTAGCGGTAGTAGGTGCAGCAATGAAACTTACATTTACATCAGCTGTTTTAACAATACATGGTCCGTTGCTTATAGTCCATCTGTACACGTAATCTCCTACTGCATCAACAGTTGCGGTTGATGTTCCTAAATTTGCATCACTAAAAATTGTTGTACCCGGGCCTGAAACTTGTGACCAAGTTCCTATACCTATATCTGGAACATTACCTCCAAGCGCTTCACTAACAAATGTACCGCATGAATTCTGTGCAGAACCAACACTTGCATCGGATGGCGTTTCAAAAAAGTTAACAACTAATGTATCTATTGAATAACAGGAGCCATTAGTTACCTCTAAATTAAACACATATCTTCCATAACTGGAAACTCCTACATTAGAAACAAATCCTGTTGGAGAAGCTATTATTGCCATTCCTGGGCCCGATTTTATAGACCACAAACGATCTCCAACACTAGGATTTTTAATCGAAATTGTTGTAAGGAGACCACAAATATCCTTATCATCTTCAGGCGACGCGAAAGTAGGAGTTGAAAAATCAACATTAATCTTATCTGAACTCTCGCAAGTTCCATTAGTGACTGTCCAAGTAAATTCATAAATACCGGTATCATCGACAGAAACTGTGGCACCAGGTGTATTTGCATCTGGTGCAAATGTTGCATTTCCAGAACCTCCTGTTTTAGTCCATGTACCTGCACCAACACTTGGGGTTACTGCAGAAAGAAGATAGTCGTAACCACACTGATCGCCACCAGTTCCTGCATCAGCAATCACATCAGCACATGCGCCAGATGAACAAATTTGAAAATCACCTGTTATATTTCCTTGATCATATACTCTAATATAAAGGATTTCACCAGCAGTTCTACCCGTAAAGCTTCCAGATGTTAATGCAAAAGCTGGATTTACCGATTCAAAACAGCCTATTTCTGTTAAATTGTCACATGTCCCCTGATAAACGGTAAAATTCACTTTATTTAACCAATCTGTTGTTCTTAAAGTAAATGCTTCAATCGTAATTTCTCCAGAACTTGGAACAATTGCTGTAAACCATACATCTGCTCCTGAATAACTGCCACAAGACGGAACATCAACTCCACTATCACTAGCATCTATATTAGAATAGGTTGCATATGTGCAGGTTAAGTTGGTTGTTATAGGTGTTGCACTACATGGATTATCGTTCGAAGGAGGTGCCGGAAAACTGGCTATATATGGCGCTGAAGTATCAAATATTGATGTATCATGAGCAGAAAGTTTACCTATTCCCACTATCATACCAACAGCAAATAATAAAAAAATAACTACTAAAAGTAGATGTCTTTTCATAAATTAATTATTTGAATTAATCACAAGTAACTATAAATAATAATTAAGCAAAATCAAAGATATGCATAATACCCTTGATTTCACTTATCATTATTATAATAATAAGGTCAATTTACAATCCAATATATTTTACAGTCCCAACCCGAATAAGTTAAGTGTAGAATAATAAATACGAGATAAGAACAATTTTGTTCCTTTCTAAAAATAGCATATTCTACAGATAAAATAATTGATCATTAAAAATAAAGAAAAGAATGAGAAGTACAAGCTATTAAATGATCTCTAATGGTAAAGTTTGCAGGTTATAAATTGCAATGAAAAAAGAGATTTTAAATTATAGCGTTTTATTCTGAACTAATTACCTGAGAAGGGCATCCATTTACTCATCCCTAATCGCCTCAATAGGACGAACTTCCATTGCTCTTTTTGCAGGTATAACTCCAGCAAACAAACCTGCAAAAATCAAAATAGTTAAAGCAATCATGGCAATAGAGAAATCGACTTCAGGATTGGTAAACATGGAATTATCTCCCCCACCATTTTCTATTGCTTTATTGATCAGCTCAAGAATTACCACACCGAAAACTAAACCAAACCATCCAGCAATAGCTGTTAAAACTACTGATTCAGTTAATATTGAGCTAATAATAATAGAGGGAGATGCTCCTAAAGCCCGTTGAATTCCAATTTCCTTTGTTCTCTTTTTTACGATAAAGAGCATGATATTACTGACTCCAATTATTCCTGCGATTAAGGTGCCAATTCCTACAATCCAAATTAGACCAGATATTCCCATAAATAAATTGTTAATCTGAATAAATTCTTTTTCCACATTATTACTCCCAAAAGCCCTCGTATCTTCAGGGTGTATTGTATGGCGCCTTCTTAGCAGTGATTTAACTTTTTCTTCAACGTAAGTTGCTGTGTATTCTTCTTTTGAGGTAATTGAATAATGCCCTACAATAGTTCCGTAATTATATGTTTTTTGCAAAGTAGAAAATGGTATAAAGACGCACTGATCCTGCCATTCACCCCATCCTTGATTGTGCATCGATTTATAAGTTCCCACAACTTGAAAATATACTCCGTGAATTTTAATGTATTCCCCTATTGGTTCCTCGCCCTCTTCAAATAAAACTTCTACAACGCGTTTTCCTATTACTGCAATTTTTCGACTTTCATTTATATCCACTTGATTTAAAAATCGTCCTTTAATCATGGTCACTGGATCAATTTTATTAACATCAGGAACATCACCCAGAATACTAAAAGCTCCAGTTTTAATACCGCGAACTACATTATTATCCCCATCGCCACCTCTAGCTTGAATTCGTGGTGCGAGTAATTTAATCTCTGGAATATTATCTAATATCGCCTTGGTATCTTGATTTGTAAAATTATACCTACGGCCTTGCTTGTAACCTTTATATGGTTTTGAGGTTGGTTGAGCCCAAATAAAGACGGAATTTGTAGCAAAATCGCCCATACCATGATAAACGCCATTCTCCAAGCCTTTACCAGATCCCAACATTATTATCAACATGAATATGCCCCAAAAAACACCAAATGCCGTTAAAAATGTTCTTAGCTTATTACTTTTTAAAGCCATATACACTTCCATCCAACGATCTCGATCAAACATGATATTATATTTTTATTATTTTCAAAAAAGCAAGTACCTATTATTCATCCGACAAAGCTTCTATCGGCCTCACGCTAGCTGCTTTCCATGCTGGAAAGAAACCTGCCAAAAGACCCGCAAACACGAGCACTGCAGTAGCAGTTAAGCCAACATCCAAATCCACAGATGGGTTCATGAAAAACTCTATTTGTGTATGAGGGGCCAAGACCTCTAGAAGAACAACTCCCATAACCAAACCCAAATAACCAGCAACACTTGTGATAAGCACCGATTCAAACAAAACAAGTCCAATTATTGAACTAGGACTTGCTCCCAAGGCTTTTCTAATTCCGATTTCGCGAGTTCGTTCTCGCACAACTATTATCATGATATTACTAACCCCTACTATTCCAGCAATTATGGTGAACGCCCCAATAATCCATACAAAAATTCGAATTCCTGAAAACAAAGCCATTGTTCTTTGATAGCCCTCCATATTATTATTAATCCACATTGCTCTTTTATCGGATGAATCGAATTTATGGCGCGATGCAAAGCTATTTCTAATGTGCTCTTCCATCTTTTTAAGAGCCTCAATATCATGTGTATTTGTTGTAAAGGACATATTGGAAATTCGGTTAGCTCCATTAAATACTTTTTGAGCTGTAGATATAGGCACATAAACTCGCTGCATATCCCTATCGTTATGATCTGTAAACGTTCCTATAACTTGAAATGGAATACCATTAATCTTGACGTATTTCCCTACCGGTTCTTCTCTTTTAAAGAGAGCATCTTCTAAAATTGTGCTAATAGCAACTACTTTTCTAAAATTACTAACATCAATATCATTTAAGAAACGGCCCTTAATTGCAGTTGTGTTTTCAAGAGTTTCGGTATCGGGATGAACCGCTATGATTTCATAATTTACATATTCTGACTTAT
Organism: Labilibaculum sp.; assembly: GCA_016342745.1. Taxonomy (GTDB): domain Bacteria; phylum Bacteroidota; class Bacteroidia; order Bacteroidales; family Marinifilaceae; genus Paralabilibaculum; species Paralabilibaculum antarcticum. The sequence goes on along the minus strand of JAEINT010000011.1, from coordinate 87,945 downwards.
AGGAAATCAAATTGTTTCGAAATAATGAAAAACGAGAACTGATTTTATCTACATCCAATCCTGAATCTTTAGTTTTATCGTAATCATCATTGGTAAATTGGATTCTTCGGCCTGGCTGCATACCATCAAAAGCAAGACTCGTTCTTCCACTATAAATCCATAGACTATTTACGGCATCTCTTTTGAATTGATCCAAAACACCATTTTGTAATCCATTTCCGGATCCTAATAAAATGATTAACATGAAAATCCCCCATGATACACTAAAACCGGTAAGGATAGTTCGAAGTTTATTTTTCCTTATGGTTTCAAAAATTTCTTGCCACTTATCAAGATCAAACATGCTGTTTTATTTAGAATTACACAACTAATGTATAGGACGCACGAAGCAGTCTTTACGTTACAATTGTGGTATCCTAAAATTTGGAAGGTATAATAGCGGTGGGTTTTCTAATTACAATATAAAGAAAGAATTTTAAGAAATCAAGAGCTCAATCATTTAATACTAATCGATTTTATTATTTATGAAAACTTAAATAAGGGATTTTCAACAAGTTGAGAATTAATCTTATTTAACTTTCCTTAGGAGCTCTTAACCATGCTATAAACTATCTTTACAATATAAAGTAGAATAAATAAGTAGTTTTTTATAGTAGATTGAGATTAAGGTTAAATTTTAGGGTAATGGGTCAGGTGGTTTCTGATCCATTTTTTTTGTACAAAATTCTATGATACCTTTACTTTATGGATGCTACTCAACTAAACCACATCTACAAAACAATCCCTGAGGATAAAATTCCTTGGGTAATGGATCATCTTCCTAACTGTCTATTAGAGGTGCTGAATAAGCAAGATATAAAAGCTTGTAAAATAGCTGATTTAGGATGTGGAATTGGAACTTATAGTTTATACTTGGCTAGGCTTGGCTTTGATATATTTGGTATTGATTACTCTGAAGTAGCCATAGAAAAGGCCAAACAAATCTTTAAATTGAATCAGATGAAAGGTGAATTTATCACTCTTGACCTGACTCAAAAAACAGAACGTATTTTACCTGTTTTTGATTTCGCTTTCGACTACGAAGTACTACATCATATCTTTCCAAAAGATAGAGTTCAATATTTTAAAAATGTCTTTGATTTATTATCAGACAATGGCATGTATCTATCCGTTTGTTTTAGCGAGGATGATAAATGTTTTGGTGGAGAGGGTAAATTTCGCAAAACACCACTTGGAACAACATTATATTTTTCCAACGAAAATGAAATCAGACAATTAAGCTCTCCTTTATTTGAAATATTAGAATTGAAAACCATTGATATTCCAGGGAAACGCGATTCTCACAAAGCAATCTATTGTTTGATGCAAAAAAAATCCACAACCTAAGGTCGTGGATTATATTTTAAACCAGATACTGAGCAAAAAGCTCGTCGAAAACTTCCCCTTTCGACAATCGCCCATTTACCAAACATATGGTATAAACCTTTCCTTTAGCACATAACTTATTGTCTGACAAACGATAAATATCTTCCTTGAAAACCAACTTCACACCTTCTCTTTCGATGTTTAGTCGAACTTCAAACTCATCACCACAGGTTAGAGAAGTTTTATAGTCAATCTCAATGCGAGACACCATAGCATCAATTCCTTCTTCGTGAAGAGCTTTAAAATTATTCCCTATTGATTCTAAAAACTCATGACGAGCATGCTCTAAATAATTCTGATACACGGAATTGTTAACAACGCCTTGAATATCGCATTCGTAGTCACGAACCTTGAATTTTAATTCGAAAATATATTTATTCATATTCTTATTTTAATCAATGGTAAAGCTATAAACTATTTGAAAAATGACCCCATCTATAAACGAAAAAACAGAGCCGAATTATAAATCCGACTCTGTAAATATAAATTTGAACAATTTAAAAATCTGTTTTGCCCTCAACATAATCGCTAAAGCTATCAATTCCTAAATCGTCTATAGATTTTTTACAGAATGAATAGATAAAGGCTGATGCCAAACGAGCATTGGTAACCAATGGCACGTTTAAGTCAATCGCAGTTCTTCTGATTGAATAATCGTTATTCAGCTCCGTTTTGCTTAAGTTCTTTGGTATGTTAATTACCAAATCAACTTTATGTTCTTTTATCAAACTTTGAGCTGTAATTTCAACATCTTCATCAGGCCAACCTACACTTTCGATGGTAACACCGTTCTCTTCCAAGAATTTTGCAGTACCTCTAGTTCCATACAATTTATGCCCTCTTTCTTCAAGCATTTTTGCACTTTTTAAAAGCTCTATTTTCGAACGAATAGGCCCACTACTAATTAGTATTGCACCCTTCGGTATGCGGTAACCAACTGACAACATTGCCTTTAATATCGCATCGTAATAATCAGCTCCTAAACAGCCTACTTCACCTGTTGAAGACATATCTACACCCAAAACTGGATCTGCTTTTGATAGCCTTGAAAAGGAGAATTGAGAAGCTTTTATTCCAATATGCTCCAATTCGAACATAGAAGGTAAATTATTTGGAATGTTAACTCCTAACATTGCCTGAGTCGCAGTTTCGATAAAATTAAAGTCCATAACTTTTGAAACAAAAGGAAAACTTCTACTTGCTCGAAGATTACACTCAATTACTTTGATATCGTTATCCTTAGCTAGCAACTGCATGTTAAAAGGACCAGTGATATCAAGTGATTTTGCAATTTTACCAGCAATTTTACGGATTCTTCTAATTGTTTCGAAATACAACTTCTGAGGAGGAAACACCAATGTTGCATCACCCGAGTGTACTCCGGCAAATTCAACGTGCTCTGAAATGGCATCAATTACAATCTCTCCATTTTTTGCTACTCCATCGAACTCAATCTCTTTTGCTTCTTGAATAAACTCACTAACAACAACAGGATATTGTTTTGAAATTTGCGCAGCCAAATCAAGGAAATGACCTAGTTCATCATGATTCGATACTACATTCATAGCAGCTCCTGAAAGCACATAACTTGGTCTAATCAAGACAGGAAAGCCTACCTCTTCAATAAAGTCATTAATCGCTTCCTTACTAGTTAATTCATTCCATCTAGGCTGATCAACTTTCAAATCATCAAGCATAGCGGAGAATGTCTGACGATTCTCTGCTCTGTCGATAGATTCTGGAGATGTTCCTAGAACCTTCACATCTGCCTTGTGCAAACGCATAGATAAATTCTGTGGAATCTGTCCTCCAACCGATACAATTACTCCTCTTGGAGATTCTAAATCGATGATATCCAACACTCTTTCGAACGAAAGCTCATCAAAATATAAACGATCACAAACATCGTAATCAGTACTTACTGTTTCTGGATTGTAATTGATCATTACAGACCTCAAACCTTCTTTGTTTACAGCGTTTAGGGCATTTACACTACACCAATCAAATTCAACAGATGAACCAATTCGGTAAGCTCCAGAACCCAAAACAATTACTGATTTATTGTCATCCTCGTAAGTGATGTCATTTTCATCACCACTGTAAGTTAAATAAACGTAGTTCGTTTGTGCAGGATATTCCGCTGCAAGTGTATCAATTTGTTTAACAACTGGAACAATCCCTTTTGCTTTACGGTGTCTTCTTACCTCCAAAAGCTCATCTTCCATATCAGTTCTCTCTGGCTTTAACACAAAGCGTGCTAACTGAAAATCAGAAAATCCGTAGACTTTTGAATCTTTAAGTAATGAATCAGGTAATTCCTGTAAGTTATTATATTTCTGAAGATCCCATTTCAATTTTGTGATGTGCTCTAGCTTGCTTAGAAACCACTTATCGATCTTCGTAAGATCATGTATTTTATCAATAGAATATCCTTTCTCGAAAGCTTGCGCGATAGAGAAAATACGCATATCCGTAGGATGTGTTAACTCTTGGTCAACATCCTCAAATTGCGAGTGAACATTCCCGACAAATCCGTGCATTCCCTGGCCAATCATACGCAAACCTTTCTGAACGGCTTCTTCGAAGTTACGACCAACTGCCATTACTTCTCCAACACTTTTCATACTTGAACCAATCTCTTTGGTTACTCCCTCAAATTTGTTTAAATCCCAACGAGGAATTTTACAAACCACATAGTCTAAAGCAGGTTCGAAACAAGCTGTTGTTGTTTGTGTAACAGTATTTTTAAGTTCGTGTAAAGCATATCCCAAACCAAGTTTTGCAGCCACAAAAGCCAAAGGATAACCAGTTGCTTTTGAAGCTAATGCTGATGATCTTGATAATCGAGCATTCACCTCAATTACACGATAATCTTCTGAATTAGGATCAAGAGCGTACTGAACGTTACACTCACCCACAACGCCAAAGTGACGAATAATCTTAATAGCTAAAGACCTTAGTTTGTGGTACTCCGAGTTTGTAAGTGTTTGAGATGGTGCAATTACAATACTCTCTCCTGTATGAATCCCCAGTGGGTCAAAGTTTTCCATATTACAAACTGTAATACAGTTGTCATATGCATCTCTAACTACCTCGTATTCTACCTCTTTCCAACCCTTTAAAGATTCCTCAACCAATATCTGACTTGAATAGGATAAAGCATTTTCAGCTAACTTCTCCAATTCATCCATATTCGAACAGAATCCACTTCCTTGTCCACCTAAAGTAAAGGCAGCACGAACGATAATTGGGAAACCAAGTTTTTCAGCTGCTTTTAATGCTTCAGGAATCGATCCTACAGCGAATGACTGTGGCGTTTTTACGTCTATGGTGCGAAGTTCGTTCGCGAATATCTCTCTGTCTTCAGTTTTAATAATGGTCTCAATTGGAGTACCTAAAACTTGAAGATTGTATTTCTTTAGTAATCCAGCATTGAATAACTCAATACCACAGTTTAATGCAGTTTGTCCTCCAAAAGCTAAAAGGATTCCATCAGGCTTTTCTTTTAAGATTACCTGCTCTACAAAATGAGGAGTAACAGGCAAAAAATAAATTTGATCGGCAATTCCTTTTGAAGTTTGTACAGTTGCAATATTTGGATTGATTAAAACGGTATGAATACCTTCTTCCTTCATTGCTTTTAACGCCTGTGAACCTGAATAGTCAAATTCCCCTGCTTCACCAATTTTAAGTGCTCCAGAACCTAATACCAGTACTTTCTTAATATCTTGCTTCATTTTATATGCGAATTAAAGGGCTAAACTATTTTTTATTGCTTTTAAAATCTTCCATCATTCCGATAAAATCATCGAATAAGAATTCTGTGTCTGTTGGTCCGCTAGATGCTTCAGGGTGAAACTGCGATGCAAAAAATGGTTTGCTAGCATGCTTAATCCCTTCGCAAGTATCATCATTTGCATTTACAAATAATGGCTCCCATTCATTTGGCAATGTGTCCATATTAATTGCATAACCATGATTTTGTGAGGTAATGAAACAACGCTTGCTGCCTTTCAAAACAACTGGTTGGTTGTGACTTCTGTGGCCATACTTCAATTTGTAAGTATCAGCCCCAGCTGCTAAAGCCATCAATTGTGTACCCAAACAAATACCCATTATTGGTGTATCCTTTTCGAAAACAGATTTAAGATTAGCGATCGCTTTCACATTTTGCTTTGGATCTCCAGGACCGTTCGATATAAATAGCCCATCATATTCTTCGTTCGTGAAATCATAATCGTGAGGAACACGAATTACTGTTGTATCGCGCTTCAATAAACAACGAATAATGTTGTTTTTCACACCACAATCAAGCAACAACACTTTGTGTTTCCCATCTCCATAAACAATCTTTTCTGATGTGCTTACCTGCGCAACAAGGTTTTCAAGATTTGGATCCTTCCATTCTGGCTCTACATCTTCAAAAACAATTTTTGCAAGCATACTTCCTTGTTCACGAAGCTTCTTAGTTAATGCTCTTGTATCCACACCATAAATACCTGGTATTTTATGCTCTTTCATCCAATCACCTAAACTAAGGCTTGCATTCCAATGACTAAATTCCTCGGTGTAATCAGAAACAATAAAAGCCGACACTTGAATTTTTTCAGACTCGTAAAAACGAAACAAATCATCCTCTTGAAGTGTTCCTGGAACGCCATAATTCCCAATCAAAGGGAAAGTACTCACTAAAATCTGTCCTCGGTAAGAAGGATCAGTTAAGCTTTCAGGATAACCTGTCATAGCGGTGTTAAATACCATCTCCCCTGCAATGGATTCCTGATAACCAAAAGATGTACCGGTGTACTCCGATCCATCCTGTAAAATCAATTTAGCTTTTGTCTTCACTGACATAAAAGTTCTATAAAATGGTTTATAATTCGTTTTTTATATTGTATTAGAACAGAATTAATGGCTGCTCTTATATTCTATTTAATAAATTCATGTAGGCTTCTTTCGTTTTGTTGAAATTAAAACCAATGAATATATCATTCATCTTATCAACGATCTTATCGTTACACAAGTTCCCAATACTTCCTTCATGAACATGTTTCACTTTTCCATCGTATTCAAAATTACCTTCTTCAACAATTTGCCCAATCTTCTTATAAGCATCTCGGAAAGGAATGCCATCAAGTACCATTTGGTTTACCTCTTCCACAGTAAACATGTATTTGTAACGCTCGTCTTTAATAACTTCTTTATTGATTTTCACATTAGATAACATGACTCTAGTCATTTCAATACAAGCAATCATTTTATCAAAGGCTGGCATAAAAAATTCCTTTGTCAACTGATAATCTCTATGATATCCAGATGGTAGGTTAGATGTTACAGCTTGAATTTGAGCAGGCAACATCTGCAATGCATTTGCATGAGCACGAATCAATTCAAAAACATCAGGATTCTTCTTATGTGGCATAATGCTACTACCTGTCGTTAATTCATCAGGAAAGCTTAAGAAATTGAAGTTTTGACTGTTGTACAAACATGCATCCATAGCTAATTTGGCAATTGTCATCGCCATATTTGCTAATGCCGAAAGAACTGTAAATTCCATTTTACCACGACCCATTTGGGCATAAACAACATTATAGCTCAAATCTCTAAAGCCCAATAAGTCGGTTGTCATTTGTCTATCTAATGGAAAAGAAGAACCATAACCAGCTCCAGACCCTAAAGGATTCTGATTAACAACCTTGTAAGCTGCTTGAAGAACCATCATATCATCCGATAAGCTTTCTGCATAAGAACCAAACCATAAACCAAATGAAGATGGCATTGCTACTTGAAGGTGTGTATAGCCAGGTATTAAAACATTTTTATTTTTGTTACTTTTTGCGATCAACTCATCAAATAGAAGTCTTCCTTCTCGTACTATTTCTTCTAGTTTATTTCTTGTAAATAGTTTCAAATCTAAAAGAACTTGATCATTTCTAGATCTTCCACTGTGTATCTTTTTTCCTATATCCCCTAAGGTTTCTGTAAGTTGATATTCTATCTGAGAATGAACATCTTCAATACCATCTTCGATTACGAAAGCATCATTTTTTATTGAAGAATAGATTTTGCGCAATTCTTCTTGAATCATTTTCAGTTCTTTCTTCTCTAATAATCCAATAGATTCAAGCATTTCAATGTGTGCCAGTGAACCTAAAACATCAAATGCTGCAAGTTGCAAATCCAATTCTCTATCCATACCGACAGTGAATTGTTCAATTTTCTTATCAACCTTTACGCCTTTGTCCCAAAGTTTCATAGTATTTCTTTTTATAGGTGCTAGTGTATGTTATTGTTTAATCCGTTTTGCCTTTTTCGATCAGAAATCTAATCGAGTTTCAAACCATCCAACAAGTTATAATATTTTTCGATTCCATCTCCAATTTCATTTATGTAGATGAACTCATCGGCAGTATGAGAACGTGCAGAATCTCCAGGGCCTAATTTTACTGTTGGAAATCCTTTCATTATCGCCTGATCTGAAGTTGTTGGTGATCCATAATATTTCATTCCTAAGTTCAATCCATTCTGTATTAATGGGTGATCCATAGGAATCCCAGATGAATTCATTCTGAAAGAACGAGCAGAAACTTTACTTTCCAATTTCTCTTTGATGATTGCGAATGCTTTTTCGTTCGTATAGTACTCGTTTGTACGTACATCAACAACAAACTTACACGATGATGGAACAACATTGTGCTGTGTTCCTGCATTAATTTGAGTTACAGACATTTTAACTGCTCCTAATACCTCCGACTCTAAAGCAAACTTGTATGAATGAAGCCATTCAATATCTTTAATCGCGATATTAATTGCGTTAACACCTTCATTTCTTGCTGCATGACCAGGAACCCCTATCGCATCGCAATCCAATACCATCAAACCTTTTTCAGCAATTGCCATCTCCATTAAAGTAGGTTCTCCAACAATTCCCACATCAATTCGACCAATTTCATCCTGAATTAATTCAAAACCTCCAGTACCTGAAATCTCTTCTTCTGCAGATGCAACAAAAACTCTATTGTATGCTTGATCTGAGCCTTCTAAAGCTAAAAAAGAAGCAAAAAGAGAAACTAAGCATCCTCCTGCATCATTACTACCAAGCCCATATAATTTTCCATCTTCAATACATGGATCAAGTGGGTTTTTAGTATATTTTTCGGAAGGTTTAACGGTATCTAAATGAGAATTTAGCAATAGAACAGGCTTTTTCGAATCAAAATCCTTATTATAAGCCCAAACGTTATTTCCTTTACGATGAACCTTATATCCGAAAGAATTCAATTTCCCTTCCATTACATCAGCAACCTGATCCTCCTCTTTACTAAAAGATTGAATGGAAATTAATTCCTTGAGTGTACTTAAAGCTATTTCTGTATATTTTTCAAAATTCATATCTTCAGCTTAAGAATTAATTACCTGTGTTCCTGATGATTGATGTTTTTCCATTGAAACGAAGTTTCCAATATAAACCTCTTCAACACCCTTTGCCAATGCATAAAATGCGTTTTGGGTTTTAGGTAACATCCCAGTATTAATTTTTCCGGCAGTAACCATATCCGAACATTTCTCTTTCGACAAAACAGGGATAACACTACTTTCATCTTCTGCACTCATTAACACTCCGAGTTTTTCAAAACTATATATCAGTTTCACTTTATAGAATCTACTTAATGCTACTGCAACTTCTGTTGCTACAGTGTCTGCGTTCGTATTTAATAATTGTCCTTGCCCGTCATGAGTTATGGGAGCAATAGCCAAAACAGAATTACATTCAATTTGCTTACACAAAGCCAATGTATTAACATTAGTGATATCACCAACGAAACCATAATCGACTTCATCTACAGGTCTTTTTTCTGCTCTAATTAGATCTAAATCGGCACCGCACAAACCTAAAGCATTAACGCCTCTTGCTTGCAATGCTGCAACAATATTCTTATTGATTAAGCCAGCAAAAACCATACTAACCAATTTTAAATTTTCAGCATCTGTTATTCGCCTACCATCTATCATTTTGGTTTTTACACCCAATTTGCCAGATAAATCCGAAGCCAATTTTCCACCACCATGCACAAGTACGATTTTACCGCTTAAGTTCGAAAAAGCATCCAAAAACTCATTCAGTTCTTCTGGATTATCAATAACATTACCACCAATTTTTACTACCGTTAAATCTATCATACTTCTACAATTTGGGTTATTTTTTGAAATGCCTCAATGAATTGGTCTGCTTCCTTTTTTGTAATTGAAAGTGGTGGTAACAATCGCAATGTTTTATTACCTGATGATCCAGTAAAAATCCCATGATCCTCCAAAAGCTGTTTTCGAATTACAGGCATGTTTTCCAAATCGATACCAATCATCAATCCTTTCCCCCTTATTGTGTTTATAGCTTTATTATCTTCTAGTTTAGAGATTAAATATGCTCCAATTTTTTCTGCGTTTGCAATCAACTGTTCTTCTTCAATTGTTTCAAGAACAGCCATTCCTGCAGCACAAGCCAAGTGATTTCCTCCAAATGTTGTTCCAAGCATTCCTTTTTCAGCCTTTACATCCGGTGAAATTAGAACTCCTGCAATCGGAAATCCATTTCCCATGCCTTTAGCAGCCGTAATCAGGTCAGCTTTAATACCAGCATGTTGATGCGCAAAGAATTTTCCTGTCCTACCATATCCAGATTGAATTTCATCTAAAATTAGAAGAGCATTGTTCTTCTCACACAAGCTTTTCGCTGACTTTAAAAACTCAACAGATGGTTCAACAACACCGTTAACTCCTTGAATTCCTTCGATAATCACAGCTGCAACATCCTGATTACTTAATTCTTTCTCAAGTGCAGTAGTATCATTCATATCAACAAAAACAACTTCATGTTTTGCATTAAATTCTGATGACAATTTAGAATTATCAGTTATCGCCAAAGCACCACTACTTCTGCCATGAAAAGAACCTTTTAGAGCAATTACTTTTGATTTGCCAGTATGAAAAGAGGCCACTTTTAAAGCATTTTCATTGGCTTCAGCTCCTGAATTACACAAGAATAAATTATAGTCATCGTAACCTGATATTTTTCCAAGTTTGCAAGCTAATTTTTCCTGCATATCATTCTTTACAGCGTTTGAATAGAATCCTAAACAGTGTAGCTGATGTTCAATTCTGAAAATATAATGTGGATGACTGTGACCAATTGAGATCACACCATGTCCACCATAAAAATCCAGGTATTTATTCCCTTTATCATCGGAAATTTTAGAACCTTTTCCGTTAACAAGGTTTATATTATAACAATTATATACGTCGAATAATTTCATTTCTTCTTCTTTAAAATCCAATTGGCTTTAAGCCTAAACCTAAAATTTCTGGCATCCCAAAAAGCAAGTTCATATTTTGTACTGCTTGTCCGGATGCACCTTTCAATAAATTATCAATAACTGACACAATCATCAGTTTACTTCCGTGTTTTTCAAAGTACAACACACATTTATTTGTGTTAACGACTTGTTTTACATCAGGAGTTTGATTTGAAATGGTAACAAATGGATGATCTTGATAATATTTTTTATAATTCTCTACAGCTTCTTCTAATGACCAATCACAATCTGTATACATGGTTGCCATAATTCCTCTACTAAAGTTTCCCCTTACAGGAATAAAGTTGATTTCCTTCTCAAAATTTGGCTGTAATTGCAGTACTGTTTCTGTAATCTCTGCCAAGTGTTGATGAGTAAATGCCTTGTAGACAGACACATTATTGTTTTTCCAACTAAAATGAGATGTTACTGTAGGATTTTGACCTGCTCCGGTAGAACCAGTAATTGCATTAACATGAATTTCTTCTTTTAACTTGCTAGACTTTGCCAATGGCAACAAACCTAGCTCTATACAAGTCGCAAAACATCCAGGATTAGCAATTCTATTTGCACTAACAATTGCGTCCTTATTCAATTCTGGTAATCCGTAAACAAAACCTTCTGTATTTGTCTTTGGTCTAAAATCAGTACTTAAATCAATGACTTTAACAGCTTCAGGTAATTCATTATCCTCTAGAAATAATTTCGTTTTACCATGACCAGAACAGATAAAAATAACATCTGTATTTGAATAATCAGCTTTGGAAAATTCAAGATCTGTATCACCTAGCAAATCTCTATGGACATCCGTTATAGGATGTCCCATATGGCTCGTACTCTGTACGAAACTAATATTCGCTTGAGGATGCCAAATTAAAATCCGCAACAATTCACCAGCAGTATATCCTGCTCCACCTATAATTCCAACATTTACCATCTTATTCTTGGTTTACGGTGTAATAAATCTTCAATGAATTCGCTAAAATATTGGTAAAGCCTTTTACATCATCAGCTGTCCAACCAATATTTGTTTCGCCATACTGTCCAAACAGGTCAGTCATTAAATCATTAGGAGAAGTTATTCCTTCTACCTGAAAATATTTCGGGCTTAACTTTAAAGTAGCAGTTCCAGTCACCTTCTTTTGAGTATCCACAAGAAATGTCTCCATGTTTCTCATTACAGGCTCCAAATATTGCGCTTCGTGTAAAAGCATTCCGTAGAAATTCGCAATTTGCTCTTTCCAGTGCATCTGCCATTTTGTAAGTGTATGCTTCTCTAAGGTTTGGTGTGCTTGAATAATCATCAAAGGGGCAGCAGCCTCGAATGCAACTCTACCTTTTGTTCCGATTATTGTATCACCAATGTGCATATCCCTACCGATACCAAACTGTGAACCAATAGCTTCAATTTTCTTAATTGCTTCAAGAGGTGAAAGTTTTTCGTCATTCACACTTACCAATTCACCTGCTTCGAAACCAATGCTTAGCTTTTCTGATTCGGTTTTAACAACTTGTTTTGGATAAGCCTCTTCGGGTAATGGCTCACTAGAATTTAAGGTTTCTTTTCCTCCAATACTTGTTCCCCAAATTCCAGCATTAATGGAATACTGCATTTTCTCGAAATTAGCAGAAATACCATTTTCTTTTAGGTAGTTGATTTCGGTTTCTCTACTCAACTCCATATCTCTTGTTGGAGTAATAATCTCGGCATTAGGAGCCATTATTTTAAAGATCAAATCGAATCTAATTTGATCATTTCCAGCACCAGTACTACCGTGTGCAATAAAGTCCGCATCAATGGAATGTGCATATTGAGCAATTGCCATAGCTTGAAAAGCTCTCTCTGAACTTACTGATAATGGGTAGGTGTTATTTTTCAATACATTCCCCATAATCATGTATTTGATACATTTGTCGTAATACTCTTCAGTAATATCAAGAGCAGCATGCTGAATTACCCCAAGCTGCTTGGTTCTGTCCTCAATATCCTGCAGCTCTTCATCCGAAAAACCACCTGTATTACCTAACACTGTGTACACATCCATGTTTAACTCCTTAGACAAATAAAGTGCACAGTATGTTGTATCTAAACCTCCGCTATATGCTAAAACTACTTTTTTCTTTGTTGATGTCATTGTAATGTTTTTTTACTTCTTAATTTGATGATTGAATTGCTTTTGCTATTTCTTATCCTTTTTATTGGGATCAAATAGCATTCCTGTGCACAAACACATTTTTTGTTTGGTTCTAGTCAGTATGTCGTAATTCACGCAACCGCTGCAACCTTTCCAAAATGTTTCGTCTGTGGTTAACTCCGAAAATGTAACTGGTTTATATCCTAAATCAGAATTGATTTTCATTACAGGAAGACTTGTGGTAAGACCGAATATTTTAGATTCTGGATAGCGCTTTCTAGATAACTCAAAAGCTTTGGCTTTAATCATTTTAGCCAAACCAACAGCTCTATATTCCGGATCAACAATTAATCCTGAATTAGCTACGTACTTTCCATGTTCCCAGGTTTCTATATAACAGAAGCCAATTACTTTATTCTGATCAAAAGCAATGATTGCTTTTCCTTCCTGAATTTTTTGTACGATGTACAAAGGATTCCTTTTTGCAATTCCAGTACCACGTATTTTCGCAGCACGTTCAATCATATCACAAATCTCCTGGGCATATTCGTAATGCCTCAAGCTTGCTACAATGACACTTATTTTTTGTTCAATTTCCATTGATGTTTCTATCATTTCAATCTAACTATTACTAAATTTCCCAGAAAAGTGCTACAGCAGTTAAGCACAACCATTTGTTATTTAATTCTACCACAAAATCCGCTCTTACGGTTTGATTGTTGTGTTCCCGATAACAGCGTCTTCGGAAGCCTAAGGAGTTGAAAAAATTCATTTTTTTTATTTTTAATTAGTTGATACAAAAAAAGCTTACCGTCCGAGAACAGTAAGCTATATAGTAAATGATATTTCGATAATAGAAATAGCAAGCTCATCCGTCCCTCCTGGGTAACAGTTACTTCGCAAATGGCGTCGACTCTCTGTATGGATAATTTGTTTCATTTCTATTGCTAAAATTTTATTCAAAAAAAAGGCTTACCGATAAAAACGGTAAGCCTTAAATATTGTTGTTAATCATTGATTACACGACAATACGACATCAACCGCTTTTCCAATTGGAGAGCTAAATCTTCGTCGTCGTATGTTGTGAAATAAAATCATTTGTTCTGAATTGTTAATTATTAATCAAAAAAAAGGCTTTCCGATATGGAAAGCTTGGAAAATAATGATACCAACGCTCCTCCTTATCGTTTTGATAAAGATCTATTGCGTCGTCGTCGAATTATTTGTACCATTTCCATGCTTATTCTGATTTGTTGATTACAAAGATAAATGCAAAAAAGGGAATAATCCTAATAAATCTATTATTATTTTCTCACAACTTAAATTTATAACCTTTGCGTAATAATTCTTTTATTCAAAGACAGTAATACCCCTAAATATATCACCAACAAACTTATAAAAGCTATATTTTATAACTAAAAGGAATAAATCAAAGTTGTCCATAATTTGAAATCACCTCCTACTACAAAATCCTAAACCATCTCAATTATAGTTTTTTAACAATTTAATTGAAGACAAATGAATAACCATTTTGAGATTGTGCCGTAGAATGTCATTAGTATTTATAATTAAATTATCATGGAGCTAAAAAAAATTGTTGGATTTGTGTTGTTGGGCTTAGCAGTAATTACTTTCTTCCTTTATCTTTCCTTACCTTTTCTTCTTTCTGGGTCTAGTAAAGTCATTTTATTTACAGCGTCAGTTTACATTTTAAACAAAGTATTTTTTTATTCATCTATTTATATTTTAGGAAAGCAATTTATTTCTAAAGTAAGCAAGTACTTACCAAATTGGATAGAAAAACCTTTATTGAAATTTTTAAAAGTCCAACCTATTGCAGAAAACAAATAATGTAGACATCTTACATTCATATTGATATTAAACATAATTTAACGAGAGCTATTTTCATATTTCTTAATCAGATATAATTGTCCTATTTTTATAAAGGCCTGAATATCACGAAAACCTTTGCAATGATTTTTATCATGTTTTTTTCACATTACAAACGTTTTCGACACTAAACTTAACAATAATACTTGCAGGTCTGGTTTTTTTTCGTTTATATTTGTAGCAACGGATTAGACAAGCAAAAAAAATATCACCTCCATTTTCTGGGTGTTTCTTATGGGACAACGACAATCGGATTCTTTATTGTGTCGTTACGATTTATATAGAACTGGGGATTTCTATACATTTTTTATGTCCTTATTCAAAAGACAAAATCACTTCTGGCTTCGCACTAAAAATTGCCTATGCGAAACCTTAGACCAAAACAACAGGGTCTTTACGACCCTGCGAACGAACATGACAATTGTGGAATTGGCTTTGTAGCCAACATTAAAGGAAAGAAATCTTTCGAGATTATTACTCGCGGACTGGAGGTTCTATGCAATATGGAGCACAGAGGAGCTCGTGGTGCTGATAATGTTAGTGGAGACGGAGCTGGTATTCTAATGCAGTTGCCTCATAATTTCTACAAGAAAATTGGAATTAAATTACCCTTACCTGGAAGATATGGTACTGGTTTAATTTTCTTACCAACAGACGAAACCGAAGAAAAATTCTGTATTGAAGTATTGATTCAAATACTTGAAGAAGAAGGATTGGAATTTCTTCAATTACGTGACGTGCCTACTGACACTAGCGCAATTGGGGAAATTGCAAGAGAATCTGAACCTGTAATTAAGCAAATATTTGTTGGCGGTAATTACGAACAGGATGATTTGGAGAGAAGACTCTATTTGGCAAGAAAACAAGCTGAAAGCTATATTCGCGCAACTAAAATGAAGGAAAAAGAGATGTTTTATCTCCCAAGTCTTTCTTCTAAAGTTCTTGTATACAAAGGAATGTTTGCCAGTGATCAATTGGGAAAATATTACGGAGATTTGCAAGATTCTCGTATGGAAAGTGCCATTGCAATGGTTCACTCCCGTTTTAGTACAAATACTTTTCCTTCATGGGATTTGGCCCAACCGTTTCGAATTGTTGCTCACAATGGTGAAATCAACACGATTAAAGGAAACCGATTGTGGATGCAAGCTCGTGAATCTTTGCTAAAATCAGAGATGTATGGAGATGATATCAAGAAATTATTCCCTGTTGTAGAGCCAAACAAAAGTGATTCAGCATCTTTCGATAATGTATTGGAATTTTTGTTCTTGACAGGAAGAAGTCTGCCACATGCCTTAAGCATGATGGTTCCAGAATCTTGGAATGAAAAAAATCCAATTCCAGACAGTTTAAAAGCATTTTATGAATACCACTCTACCTTTATGGAGCCATGGGATGGTCCTGCATCTTTAGTTTTTTCTGATGGAAGATACATTGGTGGAACATTAGATAGAAATGGTCTTAGACCATCTCGTTATGTAATTACACAGGACGATATGATCGTAATGGGTTCTGAAGTAGGAATTCAACAATTTAAACCAGAGGAAATTAAAGAAAAAGGAAGACTCAAGCCAGGTAAGTTACTTTTGGTAGACACTCAATTAGGAATTATCATTCCAGATCAAGAGGTAAAGTCTCAACTAACCTATCGTAATCCTTATCAAAATTGGCTGAAAGAGAACCGTTTGGATTTGAAGGCTATTCCCGTTGAAAAACGTGTACCTTCAGATATTGGGGATCATTTCGATACTTGCCAGAAAACTTTTAATTACTGTAAAGAAGACTTTGAAAGGGTTATTTTACCAATGGCAACAGGCGGACAAGAACCTGTTGGATCCATGGGAAATGATGCGCCAATACCTGTATTATCACCTAAGCCTCAATTGTTTTTTAACTATTTCAGACAATTATTTGCTCAAGTAACGAATCCACCAATTGACTCGATCAGAGAAAATTTAGTCATGGATTTAACCAATTATATAGGTGCTGTTCAAAAGAATTTATTAGATGAAACGCCTCAACATTGTAAGCTGATTCGTTTTAAAAGTCCTTTGATTACAAATACTGATCTCGGCAAGATTAAAAAATTAAAGCACGAAGAATTTAGACATACGTCTATTGATATACTATTTAAAGCATCTCAAAATGGACAGGGTTTAGAAAATTCGTTAGACAATATCTGTGAATTAGCAGAAAAAGCTGTTGATGAACAGAAGAATTATATCATTTTGACGGATAGAAATGTATCTGAATCAATGGCTCCAATTCCGGTATTGTTAGCTGTTGCTGCTGTTCACCATCATTTAATTAAGAAAAGGAAAAGAATGCAAATTGGGCTTGTTGTAGAAACAGGAGAAGCCCGTGAAGTAAATCATTTTGCTTTGTTAATTGCATTTGGTGCTAGTGTTATAAATCCATACATGAGTTATGCTGTAATTGATAAATTAGTGAAAGATGGTCGAATTAGTTTAGAATACAAAACGGCTCGTAAAAACTACATAAAAGCTGTAGATAAAGGTCTATTAAAGGTAATGTCTAAAATGGGAATTTCTACCATTGGAAGTTATCTTGGAGCTCAAATTTACGAAAGCTTAGGTGTAAGTAAAGAGGTAATTGACAAGTATTTCACAGGTACCGTTTCAAGAATAGAAGGTATTGGTTTAAAAGAAATATCAGAGGAAGTGCTATGCCATCATACAAAGGCTTACTCGGAAGAAAATCCTTTTGACAATCAGGATCTTTTAAACAATAATGGAACCATTCATTACCGAAAAAATGGAGAACCACATAGTTGGAATCCAGAATCAATTGGTTTATTGCAATGGGCCACAAGAACAAATAGCTATGCCAAATTTAAAGAGTATAGCACTATTGTAAATAAAGAAACAGAGACACCTACATTCTTAAGAGGTTTCTTCAACTATAAGAAGAATCCAATTGACATTAGTGAAGTGGAACCTGTTGAAAATATCATGAAACGTTTTTGTACTGGTGCCATGTCATATGGTTCTATTTCCAAAGAAGCTCATGAGGCTTTAGCTATTGCCATGAATAAGATTGGCGGACGAAGCAATACTGGTGAAGGTGGAGAAAGTGCTAAACGTTTTTACTCAAGCGCAAGAAGTTCAATTAAACAAATTGCTTCTGGTAGGTTTGGTGTAAACACAGAGTACTTGGTTAATGCTGATGAGCTACAAATAAAGGTTGCACAAGGAGCAAAACCAGGTGAAGGTGGTCAATTGCCAGGATTTAAGGTAGATAAAATTATCGCTAAGTTGAGAAACTCAACTCCAGGTATTACATTGATATCTCCTCCTCCACATCATGATATCTATTCGATTGAAGATTTGGCTCAGTTGATTTACGATTTGAAAAATGTAAATCCTACAGCATGCGTTAGTGTAAAGCTAGTATCTGAAAGTGGGGTTGGTACCGTAGCAGCTGGAGTAGCAAAAGCGAATGCAGATCTTATTGTAATTGCTGGTAGTGAAGGTGGCACAGGAGCAAGTCCGCTAAGTTCTATTAAGAACACAGGTTTGCCTGTGGAACTTGGATTGGCAGAAGCACAACAAACACTAGTAATGAATGATTTACGTGGAAGGATTAAATTACAAACCGATGGACAGCTAAAAACGGGTAAGGATATTGTTTCTATGGCTTTGTTAGGTGCTGAAGAATTTGGTTTCGCTACGAGTGCGTTGGTTGTATTAGGTTGTGTGATGATGAGAAAGTGTCACTTAAACACTTGTCCTGTTGGCATTGCAACTCAGAATAAAGAATTAAGAGAAAAATTCTTAGGCCGTTCTGAATGGCTAGTAAATTATTTCACATTCTTGGGAGAAGAGTGTAGAGAATTGATGGCTGAATTAGGAATTAGTAAGTTTGATGACCTTGTTGGTCGCTCAGATTTATTGGAGAAGAAAGCAAATATAACCAACTGGAAAGCTAAAACAGTTTCGATTGATAACTTAATTCATCTTCCAAAGACTGATGGACATACTATTTGTGGAGCAAATGCTACAATCAAATCAATTGGAACCGTTTTGGACCATGATTTAATTAAGCAATCAGAAAAGGCTCTTCATGATGGAGAAAAAGTTTGGATTGATAAAAAGATTACAAATACAGATAGAACCACAGGTGCAATGTTATCGGGTAAGGTAGCACTTATGAAACCTAAACGTGTTCTTGAAGATGACACAATTCACTGTCGATTCAGAGGTTCTGCGGGTCAAAGTTTTGGAGCATTCCTAGAGAAGGGAATTACATTTCGTTTAGTAGGTGACTCTAATGATTACTTTGGAAAAGGTTTATCAGGCGGGAAAATAGTTGTTTACCCATCTACTAAGAGCAAATTTAAGCCTGAAGAACAAATTGTTATTGGTAATACTGCTCTTTATGGTGCAACTAGCGGGTCAGCCTATATTAGAGGTATGGCTGGAGAACGTTTTTGTGTTCGTAATTCAGGCGCAGTCGCAGTAGTTGAAGGTGTTGGTGACCACGGTTGTGAATACATGACAGGAGGTCGAGTTGTAATTTTAGGAGCAACTGGAAGAAACTTTGCTGCTGGTATGAGCGGAGGAATTGCCTACGTTCTTAATATGGAAGATCGATTGGATTATTTCTGTAATAAAAGTTTGGTATCTCTTGAACCTGTGGAGCATTTACAGGATGTTCATGAGCTACAAGGAATGATTCACGAACATTTGTTATTGACTCAAAGTAGTGTAGCCTCAAAAATACTAACTCATTGGGAAGAGTATCTGCCACATTTTGTGAAAGTAATTCCATATGAGTACAAGAAAGTACTTGAGGAGAAAAAACTGAAAAAGATTCGTAAAAAGCTTAAGCAAGCACAATCTCAAACAGAAGTACACGAATAAATCGACAAACTATGAACAATTATCAGGTTGTGATTCAAATTAATTGCAAACTGATAACTGTTGATAGACAACTGTAAATTGAAAAGATTATGGGAAATCCGAAAGGTTTTTTAGAAATAAAAAGAAAAGAAGCCGGATATCGTCCGGTAAGAGATAGAGTTGGTGATTTTGGAGAAGTAGAACAGACTTTAAATTTAGAAGATAGAATCGATCAGGCTGCAAGATGTATGGACTGTGGTATTCCTTTCTGTCACTGGGCCTGTCCTACTGCCAGTAAAATACCAGAATGGCAAGATGCCATCTACAGGGAAAACTGGGAAGAAGCGAGTCAAATTTTACATTCGACAAATAGTTTTCCTGAATTTACCGGTCGTGTATGTCCTGCGCCTTGTGAAAAGTCATGCGTGCTTTCATTACACAATTCTCCAGTAACAATACGCGAAAACGAAGCGTCTGTTATCGAGAAAGCTTTTGAGTATGGATACATAAAGGCGAAGCCACCAAAAAAACGTACAGATAAAAAAATAGCAGTAATTGGTTCTGGACCTGCAGGTTTATCCGTTGCTGATCTTTTAAATAAAGCTGGTCATAATGTGACTGTTTATGAAAAAGACGATGCTATTGGTGGACTATTGCGTTATGGTATTCCTGACTTTAAACTCGACAAAGGAGTTATTGATCGACGACTAGAAATTTTTATTGAAGAAGGAATTGAATTCAAAACAAGCCAAGATGTTGGTGGCGATGTGTCATTTAAGGAATTGGAAGCTGAATATGATGCTGTTTGTTTGGCAATTGGAGCAATGAAACCTCGCGATTTAAACATTAAAGGTCGGGAATTAGAAGGTGTTCATTTTGCAATGGATTTTCTTAAACAACAAAATAAAGTCATTAGAGGAGACGAATTCACAAAACAAGAAAGAATATCAGCTAAAGGCAAAAATGTTGTTGTTATTGGAGGTGGTGACACTGGATCCGACTGTGTAGGAACTTCAATAAGACAGAAGGCAAAATCAGTTTTGCAAATTGAATTGATGCCAAAGCCAACAGAAGAAAGAAAAGAAACAAATCCTTGGCCTTATTGGCCAGATACATTGAGAACTTCAAGTTCGCATTTAGAAGGTTGTGAAAGAAGATGGTCATTAAGCTCCAAACAACTAAGTGGTGACGATGGACATGTAAACAAGCTTACTATTTGTCAAATTGAATGGACAAAAGATGATAACGGTAAATTTCAAATGAATGAAGTTCCTGGTTCTGAAGAAACGATTGATGCTGATTTAGTATTATTAGCAATGGGTTTCGTTCATCCTGTGCACGAAGGTCTTGTAAAAGAATTGGAGATTGAATTAGACGCTAGAGGCAATATCAAAACCGATACAAAAGGCCAAACTTCTAATTCAAAAATCTTTTGCTCTGGAGATGCAACCTCAGGTGCAAGCTTAGTAGTTCGCGCATTAGATCACGGGCGTAAAACTGCTTTAGCTATTCATCAATACTTAGGAGCATAACTAAAAAGCAATAAGGAAACACTAAACATAGGCAGTTAAGTGGTAAGAACCGATAGTTTAATCTCGACAAAGATAGCTATCGGTTCTTTTTTTGTTTAAAACAAATAAGGAATGTTCATAATGAACATTCCTTATCTTGCTCTTAATAAAACCTAATTCACTTTCGTAATTTACAACCACACAAATTACGTTTTCCTTTTAGATTTTATTTGAATTGAAGTTGATTAAACCTTTAATAAAATCAACCTACAATTTATAATTAGCTGTCTCTAGATTTCTAAAGACAGCTAAAATATTTTAATTATGGATTAAGAGAATTTGCTTGATCAACAATAGCACTATTTCCATTACCATTTTGCATTACAACACTTGAATGCTCTAATCCTACTTGATAAACTTCAGCAGTGTTATTAGAACCATTTTGTAAAATTCCAGAGTAATTATAATCACCGTCTTGAGTAACAATTGCATTATTATTATCTCCATTGAACTGATATATCTCCGAATAGTTATAGTTCCCAGTTTGAATTACATCTGCGATAGAATTTGTAACATCCTGCTGTAAAACTCCTGAATAATTCATGTAACCAAGTTGACCTACCATTGCAAGATTATTTTCTCCTCTTACTTGATAAGTTTCAGCCATATTGTAATTACCTTCTTGCTCAATAAGTGCTCCATTATTTACACCACCAATTTGCTCTGTATAAGCCATGTTATCATCACCAATCTGATATACCTCTGCAGCATTACCTTCGCCACCAATTTGCACCATTGTTACCCAATTAGCAATACCAGCTTGCTCTGAATAAACAGAATTACTCATACCACCATCTTGATAAGACTGAGCAAAATTGAAATCACCGTACTGAACTAATCCTGCCCAATTTCCTTCACCACCTAATTGTGTCGCATATGCTTCATTAGCATATCCTGTTTGAGCTATACCTGCAAAATTATAAGATCCACCGTTTTGATAAATTTCTGCATAATTCCAGTTTCCTAGTTGCCCTACATAGGCTCTATTCATAATGCCATCATATTGATCAACATATGCAGTGTTGCTATTCTGATATTGCTCTATTTCAATATTGTTTCCTTCACCACCGATTTGATTTGTGAATGCCCAATTGTCATAACCTGTTTGCTCAACTAAAGTTGAATTAAACATTCCACCTTCTTGGTATACATCAGCTAAATTAAATGTTCCATCTTGAATAACTGCAGCCCAATTAGAATATCCGTCATATTGTCTAATTCTTGCTTGATTATAATATCCAAATTGAAGAATAGCTCCAAAATCAACCATTCCACCCATTTGTGAAACTTTCGCCCAATTACCATCACCAAATTGATTAATTAGTGCTTCTGACCAAAAGTTATCTACTTGCTGGACATATGAAGTATTGAACCAACCATTCTGAAGTACATTTGCGATATCCCAAACACTATTCTGATATACAGAAGACATATTAAAGAATCCGTATTGCTCAACGTAAGCTTCTACCCAAACACTATTAATTTGATTAATAAAAGAAAAATTTAAATCACCAATCTGTGTTGCAGATGCAATATTTAAATCTCCTGATTGATTGATAGTACTATAATTCCATAACCCAACCTGCTCTACTGTTGCTTCTTGGTCATTTCCATTTTGATCAACCATAGATTGGTTTACCTGTGCCATTGAGACTCCTGCAGTTAATACAACAGCCATCATAATTAACATTAGTTTTTTCATCGTTGAATTTTTTAGGTTTAAATGAATATTTGAATAAAGATTTAAAAGTGAATACATATGGTTGTGGTTTAAGACACTTTTACTTCATTCGTTTTTAAATTATTATTTTATAAGTTCTTACTTTTGAATTAATAATTACTAATGAACTATATTTATAGTGAATAAGCTTAACGAAATAATTAAGCACATTTGTTCCTCGGAATAGAATTAAACTGATAAAATTAGGCGGGTTAGAACCAATTCCTTTAATTGGTCGGGAGACCAAATCACTTATAAATTGAAATATTTTATAAGTAAAAGATAATAGCGAAATAATGATTAAAACGATTACGTTTTTCACAATTAATGTTCTAAGGTTACAAGTAAATGTTAAATTAATTGGTCGATACCTTGTGGCTATAAGGGTTAAACATTAATTTCAATATAAAATATCATAATTGTTTAACAACTCTTCAATTACTCAACAAAATAAATTTACGGAAGTCTCTTCAAATGAATCATATGTATTACATGGAAATGCTTAAAAATGTGATTAGTAGTCTTATTTTATTGATTAAAAATAAAAACACTTGTTTTTTTAAAGTTTTTTTTAATAAAAATTAAACAAGCATTGAATACTATTATGAAATATCATAATTCATTAGCAACTAATAATAATATATCCAAGTTTAAGTATCCTAATCAAATCAAGCCTTACACCACTACTCATTTTGAATTTTTATTAGGTAAATTAAAATTCAGATGTAACTTTAGCATATAATTTACAATTGTCATGAGCAAAAGAGATCTTAAAGAATACATACAGCAACTAACAAAAGAGCAACTAAAAGAACAAATTACAGACCTGTACAGCCGATTTAAGGAGGTGAAGGAATTCTATGACTTTGCTTTTGATCCCCAGGAGAATAAGTTATTAGAAGAATGTAAATTCAAAATTTCGAAGGAATACTTTCCAGTGTCAAGCCGAAAAGCGAAGATGAGACGTTCAGTTGCACAAAAGTTTATTCGACATTTTAAAAAACTAGGTGTAGAGCCAAATTTGATTGCTGATGTAATGCTTTATCATATTGAAATAGCACAAACCTATACATCGCATAAATTCGTTAAGCAAGAATCATTTTACAAAAGCATGCTGAAATCTTTTTCTGAAGCGATCGCTTATATTGATGAAAATAGAATTCGAAAAGATTTTCAGGAACGACTAATTAGAATCGCGGATGATGCGGCAGAACAAAATTGGATGAATTGGAGAGGCTTTGTAAAGCAAATTAAAATGATTTAGTCAATCAGATCTCTAATTATCTCTTTTACGGAGCGAATGCTATTCACAAATTCAATGCTTGGGCCAGCACACCAAACACTCTTATAACTTGCTTTAAAAGCTGATTTTTTCACCTTATTTATTCCACGCCAAGCAAGAAACAACTTAGCATATTTTTTAAGAACTGGACTGTGGTTTATTAACCATTCCAAAAAATTAGGTTTTGTTCCTATTTTTTGAACAAATGGAGTGTTAATTACGGTAAGTGCAGAGCCAGTTAGTTTAGTTGATTTTACAATATCTTTGCTTCCATACTGAACTACAGCATTTTTGTATTCTAGGGAAACATCAGATTCATTAGTGGCAATAAATATGCTTCCAATTGAAACACCAGCAGCTCCCCACTCTAGCATCTTATTAATGTCTTTTTTGCTAGCAACTCCTCCAGCAGAAATAATTGGCAATGAAGTTTCCTTTAGCAATTGATGAATTATATCATTTGCCGACAAAGCACCACAATGCCCACCAGCTTCCGAATTGACAGCTATTAAAGCATCTGCGCCAAGCAATTCTACTTTCTTAGCATATTTTGCATCTGTTACATCGCAAAACACTTTTATTCCTTTCGGTTTGCAGGCATTAATCACATCCCTCGGATTTCCAAGAGAAGTAATAATATAATCCACCTCTAAATCGAGCAATACTTTTAGCTGTGATTTGTATTTCAGGTTAGACTTATTAACAATTAAATTAACACCAAATGGCTTATTGCATGCTTCTCTTATCTCTAAAATTGCTTTTCGAAGCTCTTGATTGGTACGGTAGTTTAATGCGGGAAAAGCGGCTGTACAACCACTTTCTAATGCTGCAATTACCATTTTACTATTGCTAATTAAAAACATTGGAGCCATTAAAATAGGATGCTCAATCCCTAATAATTCGTCTAATCTTTTCCTCTCTCTCATAAATATCATTTATAAAAAGAAGATACAAAGAAATTATTAGCTTATCATCTCTAGACAGATGCCTTGCATAAAACACAAACTAACGTAAGTAATAAATTCAGCTTTACATTTCTACAGTCGAGTTTGTGGTCAATGACACATCTTTCTCATGACGAATATCTTTAGAGTTACATCTTTTATTCAAATTGATATGTAGTTAAAACATAGAAAAGGAATGTGTTTTATCAATTGTTTTCGAAGGTTATCGGACCTGTTTATGTGTCGAAAATCAGAAGTTAAATATTCTATAGAATAAAAAAAGATCGACACTTTCGTATCGATCTTTTTGTGCGGATGAAGGGACTCGAACCCCCACGCCTCTCGGCACTAGATCCTAAGTCTAGCGCGGCTACCAATTACGCCACATCCGCGTTATTGTTGATTGCGATGCAAAGATGGGTATTTTTTCTTTCCCTCCAAATTATTTAGAAAGAAAAATATCACTACACGTCTTTAACCATAGGCATCACAGGACTAAACTATCTGAAATACAAGTCAATCTGAATATTAAAAAAAATTAATATTTATGAATAATAACAGACTTTATAAATGCAAGAAAGCTGGAACATACATTCCAGCCTTCAAAAAAAACTAATCTATGAAAAATATGCATTACGCTTATTTACGACAAAACAATTTTAAAATTGCAAATCCTACTACTCCTGATCCTATTGATGCGACTAGAACTGCTATCTTAGCTAAGCTTAAAACAGAAGGATCAGTAAAGGCAAGTTGAGAGACAAAGAATGACATTGTGAATCCAATTCCTCCCAGAAAACCAATTCCAATAATTTGCGACCAACAAATTTCTGATGGTTTTTGAGCAAATCCAAAATAAACACCGATATAGGAGAATAAAAAGATTCCTAATGGTTTCCCAATGAATAAACCTAGAATAATCCCTACTGAAATCGGGTCAAAGATATGACTTATTAAATCGCTACTTACCAAAACTCCTGCATTGGCAAAAGCAAACAAAGGTACTATAAGATACGCTACCCAAGGATGGAGAGAATGCTCAAGTCTTTGTAATGGTGAAATTACTTCAATACAGTTTCCTTCAATAGCACTAACCGAGGCCTGGATATGCTTTTCTTTGTTGGTAAGCTTTTCCTGTCTAGGTGTGCTGACCAATTGTTTTAATAAAACAGTATTGGATCTTATAAATTCAACAACATTACGGCTAGCTCTTGCAGGTATCGTAAATGCTAACAAGATCCCAGCTAGAGTAGCATGAACTCCCGACTTTAAAAGCACGTACCAAAGCAAAACACCTAAAGCTAAAAATATTGGAATACTTCTTACTTTTAAAAGGTTTAAACTCCACAATAGGATATAAATTCCACCACCATAAATGAGGTAAATCCAATCAATTTCATTTGTATAGTATAGTGCAATAACAAGTACAGCTCCAATATCATCCACAATTGCTATTGAGGTTAACAATAGTTTTAAGGATAGCGGAATACGTTTTCCTAAAAGAATCAAGATTCCTAGGGCAAATGCGATATCTGTAGCCATGGGAACTCCCCAACCATGCGTACCTGATCCCGTTTGATTAAAAACAACATAAATTAAAGCAGGTACCAACATACCTCCAATGGCTCCAAAAATTGGCAAACTGGCTTTTTTAATCGATGATAAGCCCCCAGTAAGTAATTCCCTTTTAATTTCTAATCCTACCACAAAAAAGAATATTGCCATTAAGCCATCATTGATCCAATGCAAAAAGCTCTTATTTAATTCCCAACTACCAAATTTGAATCCCATATATTGTTCCCAATAGGCTAGGAACGACTCACTAATTACTGAATTGGCTAATACCAAGGATAGAATAGTAAACAACATTAAAACAATGCCTCCAAAGGCTTCCAGTCGTACAAATTCTACCAAAGGATCCTTTATTCTATCAAATATTCTATTTTGCTTAAAAAAACGTACCATATCTTAATTTTCTATGTAAACGAATCAACCAAGAAGGTCTGAAATACAAACTACTTTATCAAATTATCTTTGAAGATTACTTCACAAAAATAATATTGCGAAAACATGCTAACAAGGGGGAAATCCCTACTTTGAAAGATGATACTTGCATTAAAGTGCTGTTATTTTAGTCAGTAGATGTGAAACAGACAAACTAGAACTTTACGAGCTGATGTTTGAAAGTATATATCACCAAATTTACCGTGTTATAGGTTCCGGTCTTTTGAAACAAGCTACTCTTGTGTTTCTCAATGGTTTTGGGACTCAAGAAGGTTTGTTCTGCTATTTGTTTATTACCAAAACCTTTGCAAATTAATTCTAGAACTTCTTTTTCTCTATCTGTTAACTCAGGTAATTCTTGCTGTTTCACCTTCCGTTTTCGTAATATGCTCAATCTATCTGAAAGAAGAGAAACAATTTCATCTGAAAAATAATTACCTCCACTGTATACTTTTAAAATAGCCTTTTCAAACTCCTCTAAATCAGCACTCTTAAGCATGTAACCCTCAACGCCAGCCATTAGCATTTGCTCCAAGTAATCATCATCAAGAAAGGTTGTTAAGGCAATTATTTTTAACTCTGGATAAGCCTGTAATGATCTTTTACTTGCTTCTACGCCATCCAGTTTAGGCATGTTTATATCCATAAAAATAATATCGGGAACTTTTGTTTCCAAGACTTTCAATAGCTCTAAACCATTTGATGCTTCATCGACAACTTCAACGTATGGAAAACTCTGCAATAATAAACGAAACCCATCTCTAAAAATCTTATGATCGTCAACCAATATTACTTTAATTGTATCCATAACTACTGTCGTTTATCAATTCCTATTTCGATGCTTATTGCAAATCCATTCCCTTTCGATGTATCAATAAGACATTGTCCACCAATCGATTCAACTCGATCAATAATATTGGTCAAACCCATCCCATTAATGTCGCTGACTAAAAGCTCGTCACGATTAAACCCAATTCCATTATCCTGATATTTTAACATGACTTTAGTTGTCCGACTTAAAACAATAGAAGCTTTAGTTGCATTAGCATGTTTTATGGTATTATTGATTAGTTCACTACAAATTCGATAAAGAATTACTTCCCTACTTTTATCCATTTTGCCAAAAAATTCATCAGCGTTAAACTGCAGCTTTAAATTTCCAACTTTATTAATTCTAGAGCAAAATCGATCAAGTGATTCTACAATGTTATGACGTTTTAAAATTGATGGATTCAAATTATTAATAACCTCTGAAACTGTCTGTAAGGCTTGATTAGACAATTGTGTAATTTGGTTTAAATTACTACTTGCTTGCTTATTATCCTTAAACTCTTTCTCTAATATCTTACTATACAAGCCAACACTCGATAACATCGCACCAAGTCCATCGTGAAGATCCATCGCAATCCTTTTCCGCTCACTTTGCTCTACCTTCATTGTGTTTCGCAATAATTCACGGTTTGTCCTGATTAGTGAATTCATTAAACGAACAATCAAAATCAGACTAATTATTAGAATAATAAAAACAGCAGTAAGCAAAATAAAAATCTTCCTTTTTAAAAGGTTATTGCTTTCGCTGATATAGGAATGTAAGCTTTTCTCATATTCGTTAAATATGAGAATAAAATTACGGTTGGAGTTTAATAAACTTGAATCATTTCCTTGCTGCCTCTTATTCAAGCTAAGCTGAACTATCTTTTTTATCTCCACAATAGACGAATCCAATTTAGTTAGCTGATACAGGAATCTATTCCCTTGATCTAATTTTAAACTGTCTGAATTAGTGGTTATCAGACCAATACCTTTGATGTAATTATTGGCTTTGCCATAACATTCAAGAATGGAACCTTTTTTAATGGAAGTATCACCATCCAGAAATTCATCCAGCATTATTCTTGCATTGAAAACTTCAATTTCTATTTTCTCCGAAGATTCCACCAATTGAATGTGTTGAGCATCTAGATTGGAACTGGTTTGAAATGTGTAAATAATTCCTGCGAATGCAACAAAACTGAAAAGTAATAATACAATTACAATCTTTTGTTTGATGAAAAAATTCTTCTTTATTCGCATATATTTTAATGCATTTGTTAAAAGTGCCATTTTTGTATGAAGAACAAATTTACAAATAATATAGCTAATCTTTTTAAGGGTAAGCTTGCTTAATCTACTGATTTTAAAATCCACAAAGTATTCAAACAATAATCTTAGGAAAAGTCAAATAAGGAAAGCTAACGATCTAACTATGTTTACACGATAATAATTATTTTTCGTAAAGCTTTCCTTTGGTATCGGTCACTAACCCATTCCCTTTAATAAATACTGTGACAATACCTTTTTGACTTTTTATTATTGATTTGTTGTTTGTTTTAATTGTTCAATTCAATAGCATTGGTTAGATTTCCTTTTTCACACGTCACAGAATTTGTATTACCAGATCTAAGTAAATCAGTAAAAATATTTTCCTGTCCCACCCCTAAAAACATTACTGGCTTTACGGATTTATGCAAAAGTTCGATGTGCAATCGTTCAGTCTGTCCATCGCTAAATATCATTTCCTGATGTCCCTGTACCAAAATGAGATCGGCTGCTTTATTTTTTGCACCCATAACAAGCGCTTCTAAACGATTTTCTGCTTCTTTTACTTCAATAGAAACCTTACACTCTAGCCCCTCTTTTTCAATTATCTCTTTCATTAAATTCGCCTTTTTATAAGCAAGGCTTCTTTCCAAGTCAATCTTTACGGTTAAAGCCGCAAGAATATGGATTCGGGCATTCATTAATTGACCTAAAAAAATAGACCACTTCAGTAAATCTCTTGATTTTCTTACAATATCAATAGGAACCAATATGTCCCTGACGCCCCTATTCGTCCACTGATGCTTTACAGTTAATACGGGACATATTGATTCACCCACTATTTTTTCAGCACTGTGTCTTCGAAACTTATCTGCAATACCATGTCTTTTCTCATTCTTATTAATGATTATCAAATCAAACTTTTCTTCTTTTGCTATTTCATTTATTATTGAAACATGTTGGCCAATTTCGACTCTTAATTCCATATTGTCTGGCACTTTGCCTTTAAAATGAATTTTTACGAACCTAACCAAACGAACCATGGCTCTAGCCTGCAAATTTTTATCTATATCTGTTTGAATCACATTCGTTAATCGCAAGCTTGGCGGGATTACATGAAGTAATGTAATTCTAGATGATAATCTTCTTCGGAAAAAAAGGGCTTGTCTGAAAGCACTTTCTCCATCTCCAGCTAAACTAATTGGAACTAAAATCCTTTTTAACATTCGAACTTTCATAGCATACGATTTATGAATTACCTACACATATTCCTTTACTTCTTAAAAACCACGAATCAATATATGATCTGAATTTAGTGTTGTATTTTCGTTGATAATTTTCATCAAAAACGATAAGCCTTTGACCATTCTCTTGTGGCAAATTTTCCAATCCTAGTTGATTGTCAGTATTTTCAGATTCATAAAACTGCAAGGATGAACTTTTGCATACTTTTGAAAACATTCTTTTACATGCTTCTATTATTGAGACAGAAAAAGTACTTGAATCGAGGTAAACTCTAAATTCAATCTCTTTATTTAAAGCCATTTTTGCTAAACTAGACAGAACCGATTTAGATGGTTTTACGGTTGTAGCAAAGACATTAACATCATCTATTTCTGTATTTGAACTTTCTCCTGTAAGAATGTATAACGGTTGCTTTATTCCATCAATAATTTCCGCTATTCTTGGATTAGATGACAGTTTGCAAGAATTTTCACCAGGAGCCATTACAACATGCCACTTTTTATCTTGAAATACTTCACTTGAAAAAAATGAAGGTAAATTACCTTCAAAAGGATATAGCTTAATTTGAGTATCGTCAAGCGGATAATTCTTCAATAGCTTCGTTTTTATTACCTCTAACTCGTTTACAGCAATGTTTTGAAGAATTGGAGCAAGATCTCTTACCATTGAAAATCCAAAATTTGCTTTTTGCCACGTTTGTACAATACAAATTTCGGAACCTGACTGATATAGATGCTTCATGGCAAATTGAATTGCTCTCCAATTTCCTTCTGAAAAATCTGCAAGAATTAAAATCTTCTCGTTTGGCTTATTATTTCTTTTGGTTTGCATGTTTCTTTTTTATTTACAAAACTACAGCCCAGCGAAATGAATCGAAACAGGATGACACCTACTTCGTATGGGGAGAATCCCTACTTCTGCTTTTTTTTCTCATAAAGATTTCATGCAAAGAGGTGAACATTAGCTTTTACCCACACTTATTTTGAATTTATAACGAACATTAACATTTTGAACACTAAAAATCAATCTAACCGATGGTTATTTTTTATACATTTGCTATTCGAAAATTGGAATATGAAAAAACAGTCTATTTTATTATTACTCTTGGCTATTTTATTTGTAATGGTGCCGGTCATGCAACATATCAGTAAAATAAATCAGGAAAATAGTATCGAATCATTTGCTGATTTGATGCCTGAGGCTGAAGATATTTCATCAGAAAATGAGAATATAGACGGAGAAGAACTAAATATGTCAGAAACAAGTCAAAGTTATTTATTAGCAAGCACTTCGTTTTACTATTATAGCTATTCAGAACATTTTCAATATCCTAGAAACATTGTATCCCCGCCTCCACAGCGGTAAATTTTTAAACTTCAAGAATTCCTTTCAAATTAGATCTTAGATAATCTAGTAATAGTATTATCAAACTTTTTTCAGACAATAATATCTAAGGTGAGTATTTGTGCACACTAATAAAAGAATAATAGTCTAGAACATGATAGCCTATTGTATATTCTGTTGCGCATATCAATAAAATAAGAATAAGTAAGAAATGAAAACACCAATTACTCAAAAAAATAGGAAGTCTAGATTTCAACTTCTTCATCAGTATTATTCGTATACTGGCTTTTATCAATTCTTAGGACAAAATATCAAAAAAGCAATACTACCATTGGTTTTACTAATTGGAGGAGCTATTTTATTAGAGCACTACGTTTTAGATTTCCATACGCTCTTTGAAGAAACAACTAAAAACTATTCTGTTATTAGTATTTTCTCGCTCTTTTTTGCTTCCGAATCGTTTTTGGGGCTAATCCCACCTGAATTATTCATTGCTTGGGTAAAAACTTTACCTGAACCTGCGCTCCATTTATCACTTTTAGCCTTGCTCTCCTACATTGGAGGGTGCATATCCTATTTTATCGGAAAAACAGTATTAACAATTCCTGCTGTAAAAAAAGTAGTTGAGAACAGAATGAAGAAGCATATTGTTAATTTAAGAAAATGGGGTGGTTTTCTTATCGTTGTTGGAGCCCTACTTCCTTTACCATTTTCAATGGTAAGTATGGCTTCTGGGATTATCAATTTTAGCTTTAAGAAGTACCTTTTATTTGGCTTATTTCGCTTTTTAAGATTCTTTTTATTCGCTATTGCTATTTTCAATATCATGAACTAAAATAGCTTTGCATTGTGCTATTTTGGAGAGAATAATTACCTGTAAAAACAAGAAAAGATCGACAAGTTAAGTATCGATCTTTTTAAGCTTAATGATGTATTTTTTTTTACAATTCGATTGGCGACATTACAAACACGCCAAAGCATTCCTTGTTATCGTAACTGTGTCCTACAATCTGATTGTTAGCATTCAAAACACCTTCCCAAGTATCCAAATGGTACTCGAACTCTTTTTCAACATCCAATAATTCAACTTTTGTACCTGTAACCTTCAAATTGCAGCCATCAAACGTTCCTTCGACATCTTGTTGCACTCGAAAAGGAGTTTCTCCTTCAATACGCTCTGTATAAACAACAACTCCTGTAATACTTTCTCCTGTTTGTGTAAATTCAGCAAAGCCTTCGTCTTTACCAAAACCAAAATCTTCGTTAAAAGTCCAACGACCTGTAATATTCTTCATGGCTTGTTTTTAATTTTAGAACAAAAGTAATAAAATGACAAAAGTGATGGTAACTGAATCATAAATTTAATGAAGAAAAAACCTAGCATTCATAATTCTCTTCTATCTTTGCAAAAGTTTATAACAATAAAGAATATGATTGATCAATCTACTATATGTGCGATTTCTACAGCTCCTGGCAACGGAGCCATTGCGATTGTGCGCCTTTCTGGAGCAAATGCTCTAACAATTTGCGATAAGGTGTTTGTTGCTGCAAGCAAAAAATCTATTGCAGAACAAAAAGCAAATACCGTTCATTTTGGAACCATCCAAGATGGCGAAGATATTATCGACGAGGTTTTGGTGACTATTTTTAAAGCACCGCACTCCTACACGGGCGAAAACAGTATCGAAATTGCCTGCCATGGTGCTCCTTTTATTCAATACCGTATTTTACAGGTATTACTTAAAAATGGTGCTCGTAGTGCTAATCCTGGAGAATATACCCAACGTGCCTTTTTAAATGGCAAAATGGACCTTTCACAAGCCGAAGCTGTCGCTGATTTAATAGCATCAAGTTCAGCTGCTGCTCATAAAGTCGCATTGCAGCAAATGCGGGGAGGTTTCTCTAACGAAATAGCCAATTTACGCGGCCGCCTGCTAAACTTCATTTCTTTAATTGAGTTAGAACTCGATTTTGGTGAAGAAGATGTTGAATTTGCAGATCGTACTCAATTAACCAGTTTAGTGAACGAAATTCAGGGATTAATCCAGAAATTGGTTAATTCTTTTGAGTTGGGTAATGTAATTAAGAATGGTGTTCCTGTTGCTATTGTCGGCAATACTAATGTAGGAAAGTCAACTCTTTTAAATGCTCTTTTGAATGAAGATCGCGCCATTGTTTCCGATATTGCAGGTACTACGCGTGATGTGATTGAAGATACCATTAACCTTGGCGGGATCACCTTCCGATTTATCGATACAGCGGGTATTCGAACAACTCTTGATAAAATTGAGAGCATGGGAATTGAGCGTACTTACAGCAAAATGAAACAGGCTCAAATCGTTCTTCTACTAATTGATGCTGACCGTAACATTGAAGATGTAAATGATTCAATTCTTAAAGTAAACGAAGCTATTGATCGTGAGGCACAACATTTGATTATATGCATTAATAAAATTGATTTGATTCCAGATCCTCAAGGATTTGCAAAAAGCTTAATCGGTGTACAAACAGATGATAAATTGCTTTTTATATCTGCAAAACAAAAGCAAAACATCGATTCCTTAACCAAGGAACTTCTAAAAACAGTAAATATGGGTACAATTAATGAGCAAGATGTAATTGTGACCAACATTCGCCATTTCGAAGCTCTTAAAAATGCCTTAGGAAGTATTGATAGAGTAAATACTGGCTTAGAAGGCCAGATCCCTACTGATTTCCTTGCTCAAGACATTCGTGAATGCCTTCATTTCCTAGGTGAAATTACTGGAGATATTAGTACTGATGAAGTTCTAGGGAATATCTTTAAGAATTTCTGCATCGGCAAATAGGATACAAAAAGCTACCAATACATACCAAACCATTATAAAAGCCCTCATTGCAGGGCTTTATTTATTTTACTAAATCTTATGTAATAAAATTGAATTTCAGAGTTGAAGAGATAGCAACTATCTCAATCCTAATGCATTTACTAACCTGAAAATAGAAATAAGCAAGTGCCCATCTCTTATCAGCTCTATATTCTTGTACAGTTCAGTCAACTTCACCCATTTTAGAGTATCATTGTTGTGAGTCAATTCAACAACATAAGGATATGCTTGCTCGGGAGTAACTCCCACGCTTGGGAAGAACTTTTCGCCCAATTTTGAAAACTTGGTGATTTGGGAACCAAAAATGCTGGTGTTCAATATGTGATTCTCTAAGGCTTTAAAAGACGAAATTTGTTTTGGCAATCGCTGTGCTGGAGCTGTTAGAATGGTGCTGTTGCCCGAAAGAATTTGAGGAACTGGTAAATTTCTAACCTCTAATCCCACGAAATACTCATTGTCCTGTTTTACCAAGGGAAGAGTGATGAGCGTATTCAAGCTCACATGTTGCGGAGAAACATACTCCAGTATATCGCTACTTTCGTTTGTGGACTTTTCACCAAATTTAGCTCTGCTTTTTCGGAGATAATTGGCCGATTCACTGCAATTCACAAAGGAATTGGTCTTCACTTTTAGTAATTCGGCAAGTGGTGTTGGTGTCACTTCAAATTCACTATAAGTAATTTTTCCACCCAACCATTGCGGGAAAGGAATATTTAGGCTTTTGAGCAAATTGTAAAGATTAAGCTCTAGCCTAGCCTCTACCAAAGCACCCGTTTGCGCCGTTTTTAGGAGTTGAATGGCATTGAATCTGCGAATCAATCCTAAATCGGAAAAACCATTAGCCGTGGTGTTAATCGGGAAATCGGTGCTGGCTCTTTCATTAAGCTTTACAAAGAATGATTCAACTTTCTCCTCTATGCCTCCCGGCGATGGGTAATATTCAAGCGATTGGATCTCATTTTCAATATCAGCCTTGTCTAAGTTGATTCTTTTGGAAAGAATATCTTGTATGCTTAGATCCTTACTAGCTGTAATTCCTTCGGTTATATATCCGCTAAAGCGTTTTTGATCAATAATAGGACTGTCGGTTTCCACATTTACCAAAGGACGAGGATAGCCATGCTTTGCAAGTATCTCTACCTCGTTATTGTGAATGTAATAAGGAATAATATCGACAACGCTTTGAGGTCGTTTCACTACATCGTAAAGATGCTTGGTGCTAGTATTCTGGTGGGTTGAATAATCCAGAAAAGCTTGCTTTAGTTCGGGCAGATGCCTTACCAAATGAATATTAGTTCCTCTATCGCCAATTTTCTCAGCAGCTATTAAATAATTTGTGGGCGGAAAACCAATATCTTCCCCATCCATGTTGTAGATCGTGAATTGATCTTTATATCGATTCTCTACAATCCAGGGGTTAAAAATTGGATTCGAAACGATGATTCGAAGTCCGAGACTGGTAAAGATCTCTTCAAACTCTTTTTGTGTAAAATAGCCATACTCTTCCTGCAACTCCACATTCCAATTCTCATAGTAATCTTTCCTTCGAACAAATTCTACTGCATCGGCATAATACAGTTGAAAGCATCGGGTATTTTCCGATTTTGATTCTACCTCTTTTATTGGAAATCCCTGCTCCTCTTTAGGAGCTAAAGAACGTGCTGTTTTAGAAAATTGAATCAGCAAATCGGCATTACTTGGATCGGTAGCTGTGGCAATGGAACTCACTTCAAGAATCACTTCCATTTGGGGCGCTTTCACAAAATCTCGAATGACTATAACACCACCTGGTTTTAGAAGTTCTGCCTCTCGTTTAATGGTATTAAATGCTCTATTGGGGTTGTATTGATTAAAGGAGGTAATGTGATGAATCGATGAGCAGTTAAAAAAGCCATTTACGCTGTTCTCTTTAAAACTTTGAAGTGTTTCACCATCATCAGCACGAAACTCAAGATTTTTACGAGAATAGTTATTTTGAGCCAACTCAACCATGGTTGGATTAATATCTATTCCAATAACATTAGTATGCTGAAATAGATTGGCAATAATATTGGAACTCGCACCCGAAGCCATTCCTATATCAACAATAGTATTGCCTGGTGA
Source organism: Labilibaculum sp. (assembly GCA_016342745.1). GTDB lineage: Bacteria > Bacteroidota > Bacteroidia > Bacteroidales > Marinifilaceae > Paralabilibaculum > Paralabilibaculum antarcticum. The sequence goes on along the minus strand of JAEINT010000011.1, from coordinate 51,121 downwards.
TGGATCGAAAAACAGACTTGCCGATGCCACTTTTTCAGTGATCACCTTGTCCATGGAAGCCATGTATTTTTGATAATCACTAGCTGAGCCACGATCTTGAGTTTTATAGGAATTGGACATATTATAGAGTGAATTTAGATATTCAATTTTAGTTTTAATTCTGCTGTTATGGTCTTATCAATTGGCGATGACTTGGATTGAAGCATCTCTTTAACAGCCAGTAAAAGAGACAATCCGTGATTGGCATATAAGGAAGAAAGTGACTCCCTTGTAATGGGAAGCCATTTAAAATCGGAAGCATCATCTCCTGCACAAACCTGCATTGTTGAAGCATTCTCATAAGCCAAATGCGTATGTATAACTGTCGTTTCCATCCATGCATTGTCCGTGTTTCTGGGATCGTCAACATATCCGCTCGCAAGCGTTTTTTCGTAAAGATGATTGGCCAAATCAGTAGACTTAACAGACACTTCCTCTTCGAGTTCTCGGTTTCTAGTTTCCATGGCCGTTTCTCCCGCATCAACCATTCCACCTGGCAAAGCCGTTTCCCCTGTATCACATCGAGTTATAGTGAGGACTTCAAGCAGATTTGAGTTTGGATTTAGTGTGGTTACAATACCATCAACGGCAAAATTAGCACCCCATTTGCCCAAAACACCACGACCTTTTAATCCGGTTCTACCTATCGGGTTAAGTGGCACGCCTATCGCATTGAATTTCACATCGCCTTCGAAGCTTTCGAGAACACGTGTAATAGCCGTAATATCTTGTGGATCGGCCCAAGTCGTATTCTGATCCAACACCACAGGAGCAGTAAACTCAGTTGGTTGATAGGCATCAAAGGGAATATCCCATGTAATCTTATCATCGGGCACAAAGTATCGGGCTGGATAGCTGGCGTGTTTCTCGGTGCGCGACTTTGTGTGTGATTTATAGCTCTTATTCATCTAATATATTCTGGGCTTACATATAATTATTGACCAAGTATTTCCTCTTTCAATTTCAGATACTCTCGGGTGAAATGGAAGCCGTTTTGCGATTCGCGCAAATCAAAACCAAAAGCTCTTTTACTAACCGCAATAATTGGAGGCGCCTGTATTCGCTTGAAATAGTTGATTTTATAAATTCGCCATTTGTGCTCTAAATCAGCAATAAAAGAAGCTGCAGTTGGGAAATAGCTATCGATAAGATCTTTCTCGCATTTACAAATCTGACTCAATTCGCCATTTTTATAGTATCGCAAAATATCTTCTGGGTCGAGTCGGAATTCGACAAATGCCCGCACCAATTTATCGTGATAAGGGTAAAGAATTGGATCGCCTTTTCCTTCATCAACATTATGATTTTCACTCAATTCAGCCGAAGCTGGAATCGTAAAAATTGCCTTCGGAATCAGCTCTTTCTTCCTGTTTATGAATCTTGCTAATTCGTAGACTTCCTGCTTGTAAAGATCGGCAATTGGAGCCAAAGCACCATTCACATCGCCGTAAAGGGTGGCATAACCAAGAGCCGTTTCTGTTTTGTTACCGTTGTTCACAAAAACAGCATTTAGTATGGATGCAACACCTGCCAAAATGCGGGAACCTCTATCGCGCGATTGAATATTTTCGCGGTTGAGTGCTGAAAAAATCAGCTCTGTTTTCGTATTCGATCCATCGAGTTGCACAAACTCAGTGGCTTCAATCTCTTTTATAGTGTTTTCGTAAGAGTTCTGTATGGATATGCTTGCATAGTGTATGCCTAGATTTTGTGCCAAGCCTTGAGCGATATCTTTTGTGGTTTTCGAGTTGTATTGACTGGGCATATTTATGGCGTAAACATTTTCAGGCCCCAGCGCTTGCGCGAGCAATGCGGCACTTAATGCGGAGTCGATACCACCACTTAAACCCAAAACCACTTTTTTATTGGGCAGATTCTCGAAAAAGCTTCTAATTCCATAAATCAATGCTGCATAAAGCTCTTCTCTATCGCGCGCATCGCTTACTTTCAAATTAGGAATTGATCTTGTTTCCTCATCAAAAAGAGTAGTTCTAATGATCTCTTCCTTATAATCAGTGGCAACTTTTAACAGTGTACCATCGGGATTGTAAATGCTTGAATTCCCATCGTATAGGAATATGTTTTTGCCATTATTTTGGATGCCTACGTTGTTCGCATAAATAAAATAAGCTGGATGCTTTTCTATTCTACTTCTTACAACGGAGTGGCGTTTGTTATTCTTACGCCATGTCCATGGAGAACAGGAAAGGTTCACCAATAGTTCAGCATTTTTACTGAGTAATATTTCTATGGGATTTACGGAGTAATCGTCACTCCACATGTCCTCACACAAAATAACACCGAGCTTTCTGCATTCTCCATTAATCTGTACTTCTACAGGCTCAATAAGCTTCTCTGTCTTAGTACCATTTTCTTCTGCCTCTTTTCGGAGGGAGTAGAAATGGCGTGCATCATCAAACTCTCTGTATTTTGGCAAAAGAGTTTTGTGAATGGGTGATTTGCTCACATACTCTCCATTTTGTGCTACAAAAGCAGCATTGTACTTTCTAATTCGACCATCCTCGTTCCTTTTTGAGCTGTCTATATCCACATTTCCCCAGATGGCAACAATGCCCTGTGTTGCACACTTTATATCTTCATTGTAGGCAAAGCAATCTTTTACGTAGGAGTTGTTCTCCCACTCGTCGCCCAATAAATACCCAGGAACAGCCATTTCTGAAAATACAATGAGTTCATCTCCTTCTTTTTTGGCATTCTCAATTGCTGAGATGATCTTCTTTGTGTTTAAATCGGGGCGTCCGGCAATAATATCTATTTGAGCAAGCGCTATTTTTAGTTTCTTGTTGAGAGTCATATTAATTATGAATTTCGGTTGATAAGATACAATACTTGGTTTTCGAGCAAAAGAAGTCCCGATTTAGTGATAAATAGTTGCGATTGTGACGTGGCCTCTTCAAAATTTATGCTGTCGATTGTTTCAAAATCGCTTGATCGAAGAATATCGATTTTGCCATCCTTGGGTACAAAAATGTAATTTGTAGTACCAGATTGCTTAACTGCGAAGGATAAAATCTCATCTGTTTCTTTGCCAACTTCTAAGTGTAAGCCATTTATAATTGCCCAATTGTACTTCGTTTTATCGCCGCCAAGATAAGAAATCACGCCAATATTTCCTTTTAAATTCAATGTTTTTGCATGAAGTGGCAGTTTTATAGAATTGATGGTATCGCCAGTTCTGAAATGAGTTCTTGCCACTCCTCCTGTAAACTGAATGGGACTTGGGTCGAACTTGAAACCACGTCCCCAGGAATTTACTTTGTTCCAGGCAATGTTTTCATTCACGACCTTATCGGGATTGAAGTAATATATATTCTCCCAATCAACACCAACAACAAGATGATCTATTTGAACAAATTTGAAATTTTCTGGAAACTCAAAGTTGCGAATCTTCTCCTTTCGTAGGGTAATAACATTCTCTTTCACCTTTAGAATGTTTTTATTACCCACCCATAAAAAGTCATATTCACTATTTGCCACCCGCTCAGTTAAACTCAAGCTACCTATATAGTCACACAGAAAAAGGTCTGTAAATTCATCCGTTTTTATATAACCAGCCGATTCGTTAAAATAGAAGTCTACCACATTGCTGGCCAGAATTTTCACATGTAAGTTATCGCGAGTCGTCATTTTACTAAGTGGCACTCTTTTAATGGTGCTAACCTGATCGATATGAATAAGAAAGCGATTCTTACTGTTAAAAATCTGTTTGAACTGATCTTCCAAATAGTGATCCTTTATGGGCTCATAAAATGCAGGAATAATTAAATCTGTTACATCACCCAAAACGGAAATCTGTTTAATGGCTCTCTCCTCCAAGCTTTTCCAGCTTTTGTGAATTCCTTTGTAAGGATGAAGGTAGGTGAAGAGTCTAAAAACGTTTACAGCAACAGCATAGTAATCGCTCATTTCGCTCACTCGCCCCAAGTAGTAATGATCTCTTACTTCATCTAACAAACGACCAGAGTGCTCGTGGACAGGAGTCTCAAAACTATCAACATCAATAATTTGGATGTCGCCAAGCTTATTAATAAAGATGTTGTAGGGATTAAAATCACCTAAGACAATCTGCTTCGCATGCGCCTCTTTCACAACTGAGATGAGCTCTTTTGATATCTTGTTTTTAACGGTGTCGCTTACTCCAAGTTTGGTGCATTGCGACTTGGTGTATATCTGCGAGATTCGAAAAAATTTTTTATCAAGCAAATCCATACTAAAGCCCACCAAGTCTCCACGCTTATCGAATAAAAGCTCGTTGGGTTTAATAAATCTGCTGCCAAGTTGCTTCAGGTAGTTCCAAGATTCAATGCTTAAGCTGGGTTTAATGCCTAAATGGTAAAGTTTTAGAACTTGATCGCTATTTTTAGGGTGATTAATAATAGATCCTTCTCCACCACGATCGATCTCTTTAGACGGATCGGCTGCAAAAAGATAGCTGCCTTTACTGTTGTATAGTTTAACTTTCGACATGGCTTCATTCTATTATAATTCGTACTATCGTTAGGTCATCGTAATGTTCATATCCCTTTTTTTTGATGATATTTAATTTGCGTTTAAGGGATGCAGGATTTTGATACAGAAAATCATCTTTTACCAGATAATTCGTGTAATCAAATTTCGCTTCGCTCCCGATGCTTTCCTTAAAAGTGAAAATTCCATCCGAAGTAATTGAAAAGTCCTTTGTAATGGTTTTAAAGCTCGGCTTTTGCTTGTAATAGTTTGCAAAGGCTGTTTTGCTTTTTAGAATGTCTGTCAGTTGATAAGCCAAATAGTCGGGTTTGTTCTTTTCATCGTTATTGAAAAAAAGCAAATCCTCCTGGTTTGAATAGGCACATCCATCGCCAAAGAACCTGACCAACAACTCATTACTTTCGAGTTCGTAGATAAACAAAACAGCTGTAGATAAGCTTTCATCAATAGTTAAACCTATCGCCTTTATAGCCTTGTTTAGATTCTTACAAAACCGATGAACTAGTGTCGGGAATGTTTCAATTTCAAGCCTAAAGTCCACTTCTTGAACCGTTTTTTTCAGGATATTTGCAAAAAGTTTAGAGGCGAAGAACGAATCCTTTCCAGAACTGCAACCATCAAAGACAGCACCGACAATTACCTTATCCATTTCATTGATAAAAAAATTATCTTCATTCCAATCAGGATGAGATGTTCCTCGCCTCGAAACAGTTGATGTATAGATCATTCACTTACATTTTAGAATACAACAGGATTATTTGCAGATGAACTTTGAGAGATCGATGCTGAAATGAATCCAATCATCTTGCGAATCTCTTTACCCGAATTACCAATTTTCGCTAAGTGTTCGATGCCCATGTCTTTTTGTGCAGCCTCAAAACTGGAGTCGTTGCCCACTCCAAAAAGAATGGTCTCAAAGTTGAAAGCATTTTGTTCCTCTTTTAAGATTGTATCCAAGCCACTTTTCACAACAGCAGCACTATTTTTAGAAGAATTATCTTCTCCATCAGTAATGGTGAAAATGAGTGTTTTGCAATTAACACCAGAGTTTTCCAGATTGGTACGATAATCCACGGCATTGGTAATGCCATACAAAACTGCATCGTATAAAGCTGTACCATATCCACAAGGTGTGAATTTCATCTTATTAAGATCTATAGAGTTGATGGGCTGAAAACCTGTTCGAACCGTAATCTGATCATTAAATTCAATGATTGAGACCATTAATTTCTCGGCTACGTGGCTTCGTTGCATTTCCTCTAGGAACTCTTTAAAGGAATTATTCAGCTCGTCAACATAACTTCCCACGGAGGGAGAAACATCAACAATCAAAACAGCATTAATGGTCTCATCAGAAGTAATCTCCAATGGATCGAAATTTCCGAAATCAATATTGAAATTAGGTAGATTGAAATTATCCATAACAAGGTTTATTAGGTATAAAAAGTTTATAAAATCTACTTACACTAAAGAGTAATCTCAGTTGTTTTTGAAAATCGCACTCCTAAGCTCTTAGCCTTGGCATATATCGGATCTCCTAAATGTCTAAGACCAGTTACATCAGACATACAATCTTCAAGAATAATAAATTTACTTGCCAAGTTTGGTGCTTCCTCCATGGCTTGTTTTAGACTGTTTGCCACACAATGAGATTTTGCCTGCCCAACTAAAAACACATTTTGATATCTCTCTAAAGTATCGATAAGAGCTTGATTCAATTGAGTTTCAGGACGATTAGCAATGGGTACGTTTGCTCTAAAAATACCAAAGTGTTCGGTTAGTGGATAAGTACCTTTAGCTACTACCTGATAGAATTTACCCTCTTTTGTCCAATCAATAAGCGCCTCCATAATATTGTCGTCGATTGCTGCACCACGAGAGCCAATTAAGCAGTGGTAAGGCCAGATAAAGTGACCAAATTCTCCTTGTTGCTCAAGCGTTTCTACATACTGTATCGCTTCTTTTGGAAAAAATCTTGGACTCCATGTTCCATCTTTAATTTCTTGAGCGCTAATGGCTGTAAAAGGGTTTGGAAAATTACCCTCTTTATCTTGCCAAAAAGATGGATGTGAAATATCATTAACTGGGTGACTATCCATAGTAACCGAGATATGATCAATTTGAGCTTTATTGGCTTTTATCCAATTGGCTAATCGCTTCATATCCGCATCGGCTCCATCCACGAAAAGTGCACCCTGTGGGTTGCAAAAATCGTATTGAGCATCAATGATCAGAATTGCATTTTGATTGTTCATTTTAGCAGTTTTAAAGGTGAATAAGGATGTCTATTAATGTTTTTTGAGTATTCTTTCGCAAAGTTCAACTTCTTCTTGTTCGCCAGTGTGTTTTCCACTAACATCCGATAATTTAACCGTTGGAATGTGTTTGCTATATCCCTCTGGCTTAGCTGTAAAAAGTTTAATCACCATATTTAGTGGTTTTACTCCCGTATCGTTAGAGAGGTAAGTACCTATTCCATAAACATCGTGGATACGTTCATTTACATATTTCTTAATTCCTTTTACTTTCTCTAAGTCAAGCCCATCACTATAAACAATGGTTTTACTTTTTGCATCAACTCTGCTTTTTTCGTAATGTTGCAGCGTTTTATCTGTGAATAAAAGAGCATCTCCGCTATCCCAACGCACTCCATCAAATAGCTTTGCATATTTAGGCTTGAAACTTTGGAAGAAGTTATCGGTTGTAAAGGTGTCTGTTAAGGCAATTCCTAAGCTACCCTGATAAACATCAACCCAATTCTCAAGTCCAATGGCGTTGGCCATTCTATAGCCATAATGAGCACCATGATACATGAACCATTCGTGTGGATGTGTGCCAATTGGTGTTAGATCGTGTTTCATAGCAAGCAACACATTGCTAGTTCCGTTGAGATATTTACCCATCTGTTCTTTCAATATTTCTACCACTCTATTTTGTACTTCAAACGAAAAACGACGTCGTGTTCCAAATTCTGAAATTTCTGCACCTATGGCTTTAAACTCTTTCGCTTTGGCGATTGCTGTAGCTTGGAAATCGTTAGCCTTTTGATTGGTGAGTTTGAAGTAAAGCTCAGATATGATAGCCATTAAAGGCACTTCCCAAAGAACCGTACGGTGCCAAAGTCCTGCTATTTCTACCTCTAAATCGCCACCATCTTGTTTTATGATCACTTCGTTTGGATTAAACCGATAGCCTTTCAAGAGATCAACAAATACCGAATCGAAATAATAACATTTCTTCCGTAAGAAAGCCTCGCCCTCGGCCGTAAGTACAAGATCACTCATCGCATCCACCTCTTTTCTCAGCTCTTCGGCAAATCCATTAGGAAAATCCGTTTTGCCTCTGTTAATGAATTTATAGAGCACTTCGGCGTTAGGAAATTTCTTTTGTATAGCGTTCATGGTGGTGAACTTGTACAAGTCGTTGTCTAATAAATCGCGTATAATCATCTTTCAGAGTATTAAAGGGTTATTATATTTCGAAATTAAAGCCTGTATTTGATAGTTGCTGGTACTTGCCTTCATCGAAGCTATACAGATTAGCACCTTTATGAGGTTGACCTTTTATGGATTCGTTGTGATCAATTAGCAAGCCAGTAGCAAGAATCTTCTTTCTAAAGTTGCGCCTGTCCAATTTAATTTCGAGAACTGTTTCATATAAGTTCTGAAGTTCAGGAATTGTGAATCTTTCAGGAAGCAACTCAAAACCTAATGGCTGATACCTGATTTTTCCGCGAAGACGATTAATTGCCATGCGTAAAATTCTATCATGGTCAAAAGCCAATGGAGGAATTTGGGATATTGGAAACCATTTAGCATTATCAGCATCGTCACCTGCTTGAATATTATATTGAGTTAATTTTACAAGAGCATAATAGGCAATTGTAACAACTCTCCCTCTAGGATCACGATCAACATCAGCAAAAGTAAAGAGTTGCTCAATAAATATGTCTTGCAATCCGGTCTCTTCACGAAGCTCCCTTTTTGCACACTCATCACTATTCTCATTCTCTCTCATAAAACCTCCAGGAAAAGCCCATTTTCCTTTAAAGGGTTCAATACCTCTTTCTATCAAAAGGATTTTAAGTTCTCCATTATCGAAACCAAATATTACACAATCAGTAGTAACAGATGGTCTGGGATATTCGTAGCAATAATTTTTAGTTTCCATATATTATCTTTGCGTTATATATACACAAAGGTAAGTGGTATTTTCACTTCTGCAAATATTAATGCGTATTTTTTACACAAAGATGCATTTTTATATCTAAAACGATTCTCTTTCGCCTATAAGACCCCTAATCAAAAACATCTCATCAGCCTATTAACATGTACATTACACAAGCATCTTTCAATTATTACTACAGATTGTTGGAGAGGAAAATAATAGATGCTATATAATGAGATTATATATTTTGGCTGAATTTACATAGTGATAAATCGAGGCGTAAGTTTAAGTTTGTAAGAGCTATCTTCCAACGAATGCAAATTCTTCATTTATAGTTCATGCTTTAACAATTACAAATTCAACCAAAAAAGACAAGCCTGAATCAGTAATGATTCAGGCTTTTTATGCTTACTTGTCAATTATCTTTACAACTCCTTTTGGAGTCTATCTATTTTATTATGCAAACAAAGGCTAATTATTATTCTATGCCTTCTTAATTTTCACAATTCCTTTTCGATAAGCATCGAGCAATCGATTCAAATCACGAATTTGTTGACGCAGATTTGCTCCAATATGAGTATCTCCTACGCGAATTCTCTTGGTTGCATGCTCAATCATACTTCTAGTTGAAACGATATCAACTTCATCGAGAATAGCTTTTCGTTTTGATTCAAAAGAAGCATGTTCTGCAAGAATCAAACTATAAGAATCGTAAATTAAGGTATAACCAGCAATGCCTGTTACCTTTTGATAGGGTTTCGACATTCCGCCATCAATTACAAAAAGTTTACCATCAGCTTTTACCGGACTTTCACCCTTTGCAACCTTTACTGGCACATGCCCATTAATAATATGAGAAACCTCTGGATCGAGTCCAAACTCTTCTAAAATTCGGCTACAGCTCGCAGGATCATCTCTCAGCTTGTAGTACATATTGCTTTCCTCTCTCTGTACTTCCTTATCGTCAAGAAAGTAACGTTCGAAAGTGGCCATTTTCTTCTTTCCAAAAAGAGGTGAATAGGCTCCACTCCATAAATACCACATATACACTCGATCCTTGCTTGTTCTTTCAGGGTGTTCACGATTAAAATAAGCTCGTCGACAAATCAAATCAAATTGATCACACAGAGCCTTTCCTTTGTATTCTTTACCTTGCAAAGTCAAACCTTTTAATTCTCCATTTTCATCGAGTGGGATGCAACCATGAAATAGCAAATTGGAATTGTAAGATAGATAGGTACTTCCCTTAGAAAATAAGGTTTTAATATGGCGTTGCAATTTTTCACAATACAAGAACGAATAACGAAGTTTTTCAGTTAACTCCTTCTCCTCTTTAGTTAGTTGATAAGGATTTTTGGGATCAATAGTTGGAAACGATTTATCGTTCAAGTCTAATTCTCGTCCATCAATAATTACGGTCCCTTTTTTATAATCGATTTTATCGAGCAATAATCGATCATCCATCTCCATTTCAGGGCTGCGTCGGATGATTTCACCGGCCAATTTCATCTCAATCACCATAATGGCTTTGTGCATTTTACTGGTCAATTTAATCTGCGTAGATCCAATATTCTCTCGAGGTGTATTTTTGGGGATGAATGCTTCGCATGGGTCGCCCTCATAGGCTTTCATGGCAAAAGTAGCCAAAGGCATTAGGTTAATTCCATAACCATCTTCTAGAGTATCCAAATTGTTGTAGCGAGCACTCAAGCGAATTACAGCTGCAATGCTAGCACGAATTCCCGTAGCAGCAGCCATCCAAACAATATCATGATTTCCCCACTGTATATCTACCGAATAATGATCATGTATTACATCCATCACCTTATCGGCAAAAGGTCCCCTATCGTAAATATCCCCAATAATATGCAGACGATCAATCAGTAAACGTTGAATAAATTTACTAATTGCCACAATAAATTGATTTGCCCGATCAACATCAATGATTGACTGTATGATACAATCGAAATACTCCTCTTTCTTCGCATTTGGCTCATTCAGCAACTCATCAATTACATAAGCAAAATCGGGTGGCATGGCCTTTCTTACCTTCGATTGGGTATATTTATCAGCTGATACACGGGCCACATCTATTAATCGGCGAAGTGTAATCGAAAACCATTGATTCAAATCCTCTTGCTCGTTGGTAATGAGCTTTAGTTTCTCCTCTGGGTAGTATATCAGTATCGCCAACTGATTTTTTTCTTTTTCGCTCAGTGTTTTTGCATACACAACATCAATTTTTTTGCGCACCATGCCAGAGGCATTTCTCAGAACATGACTAAACGTCTCATATTCCCCATGTATATCCGTTAAAAAATGCTCGGATCCTTTAGGAAGGTTTAGTATGGATTCAAGATTTATTATTTCGGTACAGGCAGCCTGTACTGTAGGGAATTTTTCAGCAAGTAGATTTAAAAACCGTAATTCATCTTCACTGTAATCGTTCTGTAACAATTCATCCTTTTGGTAGTTAAGATCCATTTATCTTTATTTTTGTAATTGATTCATTAAAATCATTGCCACATACAATGGCAAATTTGGTTTACTCACGAATGTTTAAATGTTAATCAAGCAACATTTAGAAAGACATTTGAAGAAAACTAGCTCATTCAAAGATGAAAAAGTTCGATTTTTGGCAATTCATCTGGAATATTTTCAATGTTATTTTCCATTAAATTCAGCTCTACAAGTCTCTGGCTATTAATAAGGTGAAATGGAAACACTTTTATACAATTGTTTCTCAAATAAATATTCTTAATAGATACGGAGTTTAAAAGGCATTCCATTCCTTCGAAAAGCTCATTGTTAGTAAAATCAACGACTTCTAACTTAGGACAATCGTAAAGAATTTCAGGTACTTTAGTAAACTTATTATCACCTAAATATATCTTTTGGAGAACAGTCAAATTAGCAATTAATTGCGGCAGTGAATTAATTTGATTCTGCCGAATATCCAAACACCGCAAATTCTTTAAGTTTGTAATCTCATTTGGAATATAATCCAGGTTATTTCCTTGGATATCTATAAATTCTAAATGTTTAAGTCTAAAAAGTGCTGAAGGCCATTTTCCTTTAAGATTACATTTTGAAATATTTATATGTGTTACCTGATCTAACTTGTTAATTTGAAATCCTTTTATCAACCAATTAACTTTATTGACTTTTTTTATTTTTCGCTTTATCTGAGTACTTAATTCTTCAATAATATGTGAGTCTCCCATTTACAGTATATCCTTATTTTTATTTCACATTAATACAAAATAGCAAAAACTTACTACTTATTGCAAACAATAAATACAAATGTCAGGTTCTGAAATTGACTAACAAAAAAGTATCCTAATTTATTAAGACAAAAAAAAGCTTGACAGTTCTGATCAATCAGTACTGTCAAGCTTAATAATTATTAGCATATCATCCTTTATTAGCGAAAGTCTTTTAATGCTTTTTGTACTATTTTAAGATCGCTTTCTTTATTGCGTTTAATTTTATTTTTATCATCGTACTCAAAATCAGAATAAGAAATTACAATCATAGAAATTTCATTCTCTGGAAGAACTTTTGCTCTTCGTTCATCGTATATTCTTCGCTGCTCTTCTCTTGATAAAGTTTTGGTGTTTTCATTCTCTTCCTCGTCTTCATCTTTATCAACAACAGCAAGAGGTCTATAATTCTGTATTTCTTTGTATTCAATAACCAATTGCAATTCTTCATAATAAGCATCTACAGGAAGCATAGTTTGAGTCTTTCCATTTTTATGTAGATCTCCTAAAAGAAAATCAAATCTTTTTTGACGATTCGCTTTTAGCGATAATACTTCATCGCATAAAGAAATAACATAGGTTTCGTCACTGTTTAAACGAATGGCAATAGCATCATTTTCTAATTTCTTTTTTTCCTGCTTGTATGGTGTCTCTGGAACAGTTGCACTGGCCGGAACGAAATACCAATACGTATGTTCGCCATGTCTTTCTGCATGAACACGTGGTATTAAATCCAATTGATTACTTGCATCTAACTCTCTAAGAATTAAACGAATTGGCAATCCCTTTTTAATATCTTTCACAAATATCCCAGCTTTAATAAAAGCTGGCATTAGTTCTTTTACAGGTACTATTGTAAGTGATGAATTCGCATTTAAGTATTCTTCAATTACCTTATTTATCTTTTCTACTTTGGAAAGATCCTTCATATTCTTGTAAATTATTTATCTACTATATCATTCTTACCTCTAGAAACGGACAACTGTTTACCATTACCCAACCCATTCTGGCAAGAAATATTCCTTTTTATTCCTATTCTAACAGTTTGCAAATATAGACTTAATATCACTGATAAAGGCAATACAAACCACTCTTGGTAAAACAAAAGACCTCACAAGTTCTAAAACTTGTAAGGTCTTTTGCTATTTATAGCCAATTTCGCTTATTCTCTTTACAGGATTAAAGCAATTAAATAAAACAGTTTAGTTTTATTTTTCACGTTATTTCAATTCAATTTATCGTTCCAAATTAAAGCTGAAGCACCTAAAACAGCTGCATCATCACCTAGTTCGGATGGCAATAAACTGATTTTATCCTTATAAAGAAATAAAATATTTTTCTCTAATGCTTCGCGAATAGGCTCAAAAAGTAAATCTCCTGCCTTTGCCAATCCACCAAAAAAGAAAATTGCTTTTGGACTCGTTACCGCTGCAACATTAGCCAAAGCCTCACCCAACATTTTACCTGTATAAGCAAAAATCTCCATAGCGAGTAAATCTCCCTCATTTGCAGCATCCGCAACCATCTTAGCTGTTAAACCATGATAAGGTATATTTCTTAATGAACTTTCGCCCATATGCTTTGCTAACATTTTGTAAGCTGATCTTTTTACACCAGTTGCCGAAACATAAGTTTCCAAACACCCTCTGCGACCGCAACCACATTCACGACCACCAGGACGCATAATAATATGCCCAACTTCTCCTGCAAAACCATCATGACCATATAATAAATCGCCATTAACCACAATTCCACTACCTAAGCCAGTACCTAAGGTAATTACCATGAAATCGCTCATGTCTTTTGCCCCACCAAACATACGTTCGCCTAGAGCTGCTGCATTCGCATCATTCGTAAGTTTCACAGGAACTTTTAGTCTCTCTTCTACCAAACGAACCAATTCCAATTTACCCTTCCATCGAAGGTTGGCTGCTTTGTCGATGGTTCCAGTTCTATAATTTCCGTTGGGCGCACCAATTCCTACACCTATGATATTCAATTCATCATTTGACGAATCGACAATTTGCTTGATGTTTAAGATCAAATCATCAATAAAATCTTCAAATCTATCCTTTGTCTGAGTGGGAATGACTCCAGAAACCAAACATTCCCCATCAGAAGTAATGCCTGAAAAAACGGTGTTTGTACCACCTATATCAATACCAATTGCTATATCTATCATCCTATAATTCAATCTAGTTCTTTTCCAATATCATTTTACCAAATGATGAAGGAATATGAAAATCTGCTTTCTTGGAATTGGGTTTAACCCAAGAAATCCATCTTAGTTCAGTCCCCTTTTTATTATTTGCTAATTCAATACACTGTCCTCGATATAATCCTGCTTCCAAAATGTTGTTCTTCAACAGTCCTAAATCTAATAAAGAAGAAAGTTGAATTGCTCCTTCTACAACATAAGCATTAAGGCTACTTGAAGCTTTTACATCTATTGCTCCCATTGGCCATTGCCATTTGTAATCAAAATCACGATAATATCGACAGACATAATCTAGAACCCTCGCCTTAGAATCCATTTCCAGGCAATAATATGGATTCAATTTTTCATCTTGTCTGAAAAAAATCTCGACTCGATCGGAATCTACAACTTCCATTTTATGATTTTGATCAACAAAAGTAAGTACATTTTCCTCCTGAACATCAAATCTGAAATAAAAATTTTCCTCATCAAATAAAGCTCTAAAGATAATTTGTGGAGCCTTCGCATTTTCCCAAGGATAAGAAAAATCAGTAATAACGTCTGCCATTTCCCAAACAGTATGCATTTGCTCTCCTGAAATGCTCAACAGGTTCGATTTTATTCTTTTTACAAAATATTCTTTCATCTGCTAAAAAAATGGACCGAAAGACAATAGCCCTCCGATCCAAGGTATTTACGTGTGGTACTAAAACGGATTCTCTTCAACTGCTTTTTCAAGATCCTGTGCCATAGACACAAACTCGTCGGCTGTCATTTCTTTCATGTAAACCAAACCATGGGTAGCTCGTACCAAAGGATGATTATTTTCGTAGAAATAATTTTTACCTAATAGCAATTGAATTTGTTTTAACTGCTGCACCCAAACTTTTTGGGTCAACTCGTTAAATTTCCCATCATACTCGTAGCTCGGGAATGAAGCATTTACCTGACTCATGTAACTTTCGGTAAATGAATTCTCCAAAACATCCAAAGCATTCAATGAAACGGGAACAACAATATCGGCTTCTGCCGGGTGATATTTAAACCATACATTTCGATAACCTATAATTCGTAGATTTGAAAGATCTTCCTCTTCCTTCCACTCCTTAACAGCACCTGCAATGGCCTGTAAAACTTTATAATGTGTGTCGGGTCCACTTCCTTCAGGATCCATTGCCAAACTAATAATTGTTGGCTTGTGCTTTCTAAATTCTTCTAAAACTGGAAGCATATCACGATTCTTTTCAGGTAGTTCCGTAAATACGTCACCTTTATAGAATCCAAGTCGCAAATGATGAACATTCTTTACTGGAGTTCCAAAATGAGCCCAAACTAACTCTTCTTCGAACTCACGAATCATTCCTTTCATTTTCTGAACTTCAGGAGAATTCTTTCCTCCATCGTAACTGCTTTCTAAATCATTAATGATAAAATCGATTGTCTCATTTAAATGAGTTAAACCTTTCACTTTCCATATTCCAACAATAGAACGGATTACACGATGACACAGACCTCTTCTTTTTCCCGAGGCATTACGAGCAGCCACCGAATTTAGGAAATGATAAACATCCTTATCCCATTTCTTACTGTATCCCACTTCAAAGAAATCTGGAAATTCGAGCATTTGAATTTCACCTTTCGCAATAAAATCCCGGCATTCTTTTAACACACCAATTACAAAACTATTTGTAACTGCGGTAAATCCAGATGTAAGAACAGAAAAATGAACATCGTTGCTTGCCGAACGCATCTGACGATTCGTATATGGCATAATTCCTAACATGATATCATCATGGTGAGGACCTGTATGATAAATTACTTCATCCGTATCAGGTTTCATTCCCTTTTCCATCTTGCCTTTTAACGAATCAATTACTGTTTGCACAGTATTTTCATTCAAATTCGGAATCTGGCTTGTATAGGGATCTTCTTTCAGGTCTTCCATCGTTAAATGATGACCGTACTTATTAATTTTATTACACAGATCGATTACACATCTTTCTGTTTTTGAGTGTGTCCATTCTCCTGTTTTGTAAAATTGATTCACACTATCTGTCAATTTGCACGCTGCACCTGTAGTTAGGTAAAAACGACTATTTTTCTGACGTTGTAAAACTGAGGCTGGATAAATGGCATCAGGTTTACTTTCTAATGATCCTTTTACAATATCTGCTTTAGCTTCACCAGCCGCAAAAATAATTGAAACAGCATCAGGATCATGAGTAATTGTATCTAAACCAATAGTAATTACCAAACGATTCTTAGAAATTTCAATTCCACCTAAATCACCAGCCGCAACAGCCTGAGTCTCAAAGTTCGTTTTCGTTAATCGAGTCGTAGAATAATGATCTGAACCTCGAGTATTAAATGCAATATGACCATCAGGGCCAATTCCTCCAAGAAAGAATCCGATTCCTCCTTTATCACGAATCTGTTCCTCATAAGATGAACACCAATTGTCAATTTTGAATATTGATTTTTGTTGCATTTCTTCAACAACACTTGCTGCATCTCTATATCGAAGAGATAAATCAATAGTAGAATCAGGAAAAACTTCTAAGAAATGTTTGTTATCCACCAATGGAATTTCCTCGGAATTAATCAATAATGAATTCGATTTCTCTAAACCAAAACCATCAATATAGTACTTCATTACATAGTTGTAAAAACTATTGTGTTGGCGTGGATCAATTGGGTAAAATTCATCAATTTGCACAAACTGCAATCCTCTTAAATCTGGCTTAGCCATGTTGCCCAATCCGTATTGTCCACGAATATCCATGCCCTTTGTCTTGTTCCAATTTTCAAGAAGGAATTGTGTATACTTGATAAAATACTCAGGAGTTTTACCTGTTGGCAAACTGATTACTCCCTGAGGATTTTGTTCTGCCCACTCCAAAAATCGAAGTGAAGTCATTAAACCCAATTTCGGGAAATTATCAACCGTTACATAAGGTATTTGTGTTGTAATTTCCGGCACTCCAGATAATTCGTGGAATGCTTGCTCTACTTTTGATGTAAATATTGTTCCCATTTTTCTTTTTATTTCTATAATCTCTTAACCTTACTCGCTTAAAACAATTCACTTTCCCTAGGAAAGAGTATTTGTTTTAATTTTCGTTACCACACGATTAAATACCGGGTTTGGTATCAGAAATAAAATTCTAATTTATTGTACTGATAATTCTTTGCTATATGTCACCACGATCTGCTTCATTTGCTCGTACTGATCTTCCATACTTCTCAACAATTTGTATTGAGCATGTGTTCTAAGCAAATTATGCTCTGGCGATTTTATTTTATAATACTGATCTCCGTTGATGTAATCCATTAAAAAACGAAGCACTTGTTCGAAAGTGATATATCTTGCCGAAAAGGCTAGGTATTCTAATTCTGTGTCCGTTAAAAATGAAAGTGTTTCTTCTAAATATCCTTTGGTGTAAGCCTTAAATATTTCCATATCCATTCTTACATTATCTAGATCCTCATCATCTTCCAATCCTGTATTTGTATAGGATCTCATGGCATCACCATAATCATTCAACACAGTACTATTCAGTACCGTATCCAAATCAATCACACACAAATCATTACCCTCTTTATCAAAAAGAATGTTGTTAATTTTGGTGTCATTATGAGTGACTCTTGCGGGAATGGTTCCATCTTCCACTAATTCCCAAAAATCCAACATTTCCTCTCTACGCTCTTCAATCCATGAGATCTCTTTCTTAAGATTCTCTTTCCTTTTTTTGGGATCACAATCCAAAACCTCATCCCATTGTTCAAATCGAAATCTGATATTGTGGAAGCCTGGAAGAATATCTACCAGAGGCTCTTTCATATCAGAAAGCATTGCTTGAAACTTTCCAATCCCTTTACCTCCAGCATAAGCCAACTCAGGACTATCTGCAGATTCGTAGGTAATATTATCCTTTATAAAAAGGCATAAAGTCCAATAATCCTCCTCCTCATCTTCAAAAAATGGGTTCCCATTCTCCACCTCAATAATTGTCATTGCCTCACGTATGGGATCTCCATTTGCTACTACAATTTTTGCTTTAAGATGATTTGTTACTTTTTGAATATTTCCCATCATTCCAGGAACATCCTTAAAAATGGTCTTATTCTTTCGTTGCAAAAGATAGTCCGGATCATCTTGTTTCTCAGTCTTCACCAAAAAAGTATCATTGATAAATCCTTCTCCCAAAGGTTGAATACTATCGACCTTTCCTTCCGTTTTAAACTTTGATACTATCGTAAATAAATTCTTGTCCATTTGATCTTTATTTTCCTAGTTCCGTACTTGCCTCACGACTCTTTACACTACCTGGTTTCCAAGATCTAATCTTGTATCCTTTAACAGCATAAAAGAAAATAAACAGATAACATGGAACAACTACCCAATAAGCTTGTTGAGTACTAAACACATCCGATAAACGCCCCCAAATTAATGGAAGAATTGCTCCTCCTGAAATAGCCATCACCAACAATGCAGAACCTGTATTAATAAAGCTTCCTAAGCCTGACAAAGCAAGTGGCCAAATAGCAGGCCAAACCAATGCGTTTGCTAATCCAAACATTGCGACAAAAATCACGGAAGTTAATCCCGAAGTAAATATTGCTCCCATTGCGAAGAGTATTCCTAAAATGGCTGAAACTTTCAGCGCAAAGCGTTGATCTATTACTTTAGGAATTAGCGTTACACCTAACAGATATCCAACAACCATTGTTACCATGGTATAAGATGTAAAAGCTTTAGCTGTATCTAATTCAATACCTAACGAAAGACCATAATTAATAATGGTATCACCTGCAATAACTTCTGCTCCTACGTAAAAGAAAAGAGCAAACACACCTAAGATTAAGTGTGGAAATTCCATAATTGAATTTTTCTTATCTCCACCATTTTCTGCTTGCTTATCTTCTTCACTTGTTTCAATCTCAGGTAGTGGAGCCATTCTTACACCAATGCCCATTATCACAAGTACAATGGTCATTACAATGTATGGATTGATTACTCTAGCAGCCAATGAATCTAAAGCAACGGTTTGAGCCGCAGCACTCATAGCTTTCAAACTTTCTACAAAAGCATCTCCATCGTTAAGAATATAATATGCCAAAATTAGTGGAGCCATTGCCCCTGCAAACTTGTTGCAAATACCCAAGATACTAATTCGTCGTGCAGCACTTTCTTTTGGACCAATTACAGTAACGTAAGGATTCGAAGCTGTTTGCAATAGAGCTAAACCTGTTCCCATCACGAACAATCCAGTTAAGAATACTCCATAAGTTCTAGACATAGCAGCAGGAATAAATATCATTGTCCCAATTGCCATTACCCAAAGACCAATTGACATACCATTTTTGAATCCTGTTTTTTTCAGAACCCAAGCAGATGGCAAAGCCATAATGGTATAAGCTATATAAAATGCGAAAGCCACAAATAAGGCTTGAAAATCTGTTAATTGACAAGCAATTTTCAAATATGGAATTAAGATTCCATTCAACCAGGTAACAAAACCGAAAATAAAGAACAAAGCACCAATGATAATCATTGGCAAAATAAAGTTCTTAAACGAAGATTTAGAAGTACTCATATTTGGTTTAAGTTTTAGAAATCAACTTTAATTAAAGCGATATCGTTAGTTTTTAATTTTTATCAGTTGTTTAATGCATCCAACCAAATCATTTGCATATTCCTGAGTTTTAGCCTCCGAATAAATACGAATAATTGGTTCAGTATTTGATTTTCTCAAATGCACCCATCCTTCAGGAAAAGTGATTTTCAATCCATCAATCGTATTGCAAGGGTAATCAATGAATTTTCTTCGAACCTGCTCAAGAATTGCATCTAAATTTGAAATCCCTGTCAATTCAATCTTTTCTTTTACAATTTTATAATCAGGATACTTAGCTCGCAACTCGGACGAGGTCATTTTTGATTTTGCAAGAAATGTTAAGAATAAAGCAACACCTACCAATGCATCTCTTCCGTAATGTAACTCAGGATAGATAACGCCTCCATTACCCTCGCCACCAATAATCGCGGATTGCTTTTTCATTTCACGCACAACATTTACCTCTCCTACGGCTGTTTCGAAAAAATCAACGCCATGTTTTTCTGCTATTTCACGAAGAGCCATTGTCGATGATAAATTCGCAGCCAAATTTCCTTTTGTATTTTGAAGAATATAATCAGCAATAGAAACTAAGGTATATTCTTCACCAAATGGCTTTCCATTATCACACACCATTGCCAATCGATCTACATCAGGATCAACAATAATTCCCAGATCTAATTTCTCATTCTTTACCAATTCAGATATCTCTACAATATTCTCAGGAAGTGGTTCCGGGTTGTGTGCAAAATCACCATCAGGGGTACAATTTATTTCTTTAATATTCTTGACCCCAAGAGCTTTCAACAATTGAGGAATTGCAATTCCACCAACCGAGTTTACAGCATCCACTGCTACTGAAAAATCAGCTTCTTTAATAAGTTTTACATCAACAAGGGGTAAATCAATTATGTGCTGAATATGAGTATCCAGATAATCCTCTTTCTTAGAATATTTACCTAGTTCGTCTACTTCATTGTAATGGAAACTTTGCTCTTCAACTAAACTAAGTAAATCCTTTCCATCCTGATTTGAAATAAATTCACCCTTGCAATTCAACAACTTCAATGCATTCCAATTCTTCGGATTGTGACTTGCTGTTATAATGATTCCTCCACCAGCATTCAAATCAACAACAGCCATTTCAACTGTTGGCGTAGATGCTAAACCTAGATCTACAACCTCAACCCCTACCGATAATAATGCACCAACAACTAGTTGATTCACCATCTCCCCACTAATTCTAGCATCACGACCAATAACGATCTTTTTATTGGCTCCACTGTTTTGAAGCCACATCCCAAAAGCACCAGAAATACTTACAATATCCATAGGTGTTAACGACTGTCCTGGTCTTCCTCCAATCGTTCCTCTTATTCCTGATATAGATTTTATTAGCGTCATAATTCTTTTTGTCTTAAGATTCCCAAAGTTTGGCAGAATAAATTCCTTTCTCAACTAATTTTTCAATGGCATTTATTGCCTTTTCTTTATCCTCCTTATAAGTTACACCAAACCATTGAGCATCTGACTTTAATACTTTGAATTTGGTATTTCCTTCATCGATAATCTTAGCAACAACCGATGGAATAAAAAATTCTGATTTCAATTGATCTCCTTCAATTGCTAAAAATGATTTAAACTGCGATTCTAAATGAGCAAAAAGTGAAGGCGTAAATCCCCAAAAATTCATCGAAACGGTTGTATTACCAGAAAGAGAAATCCATTTTTCATCTTCCTTATAAGCAATTCCATTTTCTAACTTTTCAATATGAATACGCTCTATAACATTTGTTAAATGATCATTATTATTTGTTTCACAAACACCTCTAGAAACAAAACCATTTTCAGAAATTGTATTGCCTAGTTGATAGCCAACCATGCAATTTTCGCGCTCGGTAATTCCATTTCTTAAATAATCTGCAATTGTAGTAAAAGCTTCTACTCCGTAATAATCATCCGCATTTATAACTGCAAAAGGTTCTTTAATGCATTCCTTAGCCATTAGTATTGCATGCCCAGTTCCCCATGGCTTTTCACGCTTAGGAGTATAGTTTGAACCTAAAGGAACTTTTGCAATCTCTTGATTCACAAATTCAACTTCAATTTTACCAGATAATTTTGCATTAAACAGTTCTTTAAACTCTTTTTCAAAACTCTCTCGAATTACGAACACAATTTTCCCAAATCCTGCTTTTATGGCATCATGAATTGAATAATCAATAATTGTTTCACCAGATGGACCAATCGGATCGATCTGCTTTAAGCCTCCATATCGACTTCCCATTCCTGCTGCTAATACTAATAATGTGGGTTTCATTTTTTTTCAGTTTATATAAAATTGATCCCTACAAGAACACTACTTCTATAATTTCACTACCAAATGAAAAACCGTAGGGACCAATTTCTTACTAATCAATATTTAATACTTTTTCCATTACATTTGCCATTGTTCCCATCAATGCTGCATTATCCAGTAAATCTGAACTAACCAGTTCTGTTTCGGAACTAATACGATCCATAGCATACTTGTTCATAGACATGCTTACTGGTCCAATAATATATTTACCAGCACGCGCAAGTTTTCCACCAATAATTATCATTTCTGGGTTCAACAAGTGAATCAATGTCACAAGCCCCTTTCCCAGATACTCACACATTCTATTCAGCTGATCAATCGCAAACTGATCTCCAGATAAAATAGCTTCAACTACTGCACGTAAATCGATCTTTTGTCCTTCTTTCTTATATTTAGCTAAAAAACTTTCTTGTCCATTATCAATAGCTTCACGTATTTGCTTTACCAGTATTTTCCCTGATGTTAATGTTTCCAAACAGCCAATTTTACCACAATGGCATAACTTTCCGTCAGGATCTATTAAGATGTGTCCAAATTCCCCAGCAAAACCATTTTTACCACTGTGTAATTCTCCATTAAGAATCATTCCTAAACCAATACCATTACTAAGGTTTAGGCACAGCACATTCTTTTTATCCTTTGCTTTACCAAAAGCTTTTTCCCCCAATGCCATCGTTCTTGCATCGTTATCCATTAAAACAGCAAAGCCTAGTTTGTCTTTTAAATAAGCACTCAAGCTCTCTTCGGTAAAAGTCAAATGAGTATGACTTAATCCATTTTCAGCATCAACCAAACCTGGTATTGAAACGCCTACGGCTAAAACTTTCTCTTCTACTATATTTAATTTACTTAGCGAGAAGCTAATTTTCTCGCACAAGGCATCCGTATAGTCAACAGAATTTTCCAATTCAAAATCCTTATACTCCTCACGATGCACCAATTGATTATTCAAATCAAAAATCGCAACATTCAGCGTATGCAAATTAATATCAACTCCAACCACATATTGATATGCCGGATTAATACAAAATAAACTTGGCCTTCTTCCACCTATAGATTCCCCAATTCCACTTTCTAGTATCACACCAAACCCAATTAAATCCTCAACTAAGGATGCAACCAAAGGCTGACTTATCCTAGCAGATTTTACAATATCAGCAATTGATGCAGCACCATGAGAATACAAATGAGATACAATTTTTTTGTATTGCTGTTGCTTTCTCTTTTTAGAATTAAGGGTACCCGTTAAGTACTTTTCATATAGAAATACTGGCTTCAAATCAATATCTATTTTAGATTTATACTATTTGCTGGTCTAAAAGTAGAAAATTATTTTATAAAACACCTTCATCTTTTAAAAATATTTTTAAAAGATGAAGATTATAATAAATTTATTAGGCCTACTATTAAAGATCCTTTGAAAATAAACTAATGCCCTCCTTTATCCTATACCTTTAATACTAGCATCTTAGGGCACCAATATAGTTTATCAATTGAAAAATTACATTCATCATTCATTTTCAACATATGACTTACTTGCTACACAGGATTTTTTTTACAAAACAAATTCTTACACTGCGGTCTTTTCGCTATTTTTGAAGAATCATAAATCCTCAGGATTTAAGAATGCATAGAAATTAAAAAAGGAATGGAAGATATTAAAGATAGAGTGCTCGGTGTTATTACTGATGGCAATTTAGATTACAAGCAGAAAAAGCATCACTTAGCATATATAGCAGAGAGTACTCAAGCTTACCCTCAAGTATCAAATGAAGCTAAAAATGCCTTGCAAGAAAAAGTAATTTGTGATCTTTTTGAAGGCCATGCACCCTATCGCCCAAGATATGTACTTCCTGATTACAAACTCGCTCTAAAAAAAGGAGTAAATTACCTTGAATTGGAACCTCCAAGCGATTTAGACGAAGCGATCAACTTTCTATCTATTCTATTCGTACAAGTGCCTTCGATTACTGGCTATTCTGTTTATTTGGGCAATATCGATCAACTATTACTTGATTATGTTGGCGATTTAACCGAAGAAGAAATCTATAAAAAGGTGAAACTTTTCTGGCGATTTATTGACAGAACTTTACCTGATGCTTTTGTGCATGCCAACATTGGCCCTGAAGATAATGTTATTGCAAGGGTGATTCTGCGCATAGAGAGAGAACTCAAACAAGTTGTTCCAAATTTGACTCTGAAGTATGATACTGAAAAGACTTCGGATGCATTTTTAACAGATGCCGTTAAAACCGTATTTGAGGTTGCAAAACCTCATATTGCGAATCACAAAATGACAGCATCCGATTTTGATGGTAATTACGGTGTTGTCAGCTGTTACAATTCTTTACCTGAAGGTGGAGGATCTCATACACTTATTCGATTAAACTTAAAAAAAATAACAGATACTCATATTGGTAATACGGAAGCTTTCCTAAATGGGACATTGAAAAAGTATTGCGAGATGACACTCGATATTATCGAAGCCAGAACCAAATACCTTGTTGAGACTGTAAAGTATTTTGATACAGATTTTCTTGCCAAGGAAGGCATTATTTCCCTTGATAAATTTTCAGCAATGTTTGGCTTTTACGGTCTTGCCGAATGTGTCAATCAATTGATGAAAAATAGTGGACAGAATTTCATCTATGGTAAGGATGAAGAAGCAAACCAACTTGGACATCTTGTTCTTAAAGAGATGAAAAAGATTGTAGATTCAAGAGAACTCCCTTATTGTGAGGCAAATAAAGGAAGAGCATTTTTCCATTCTCAATCGGGTATTGATATCGACATTGAAGAAACTGCAGGTGCGCGTATCCCTATTGGTGAGGAACCAGATATTTACGCACACATCAATACGGTTGCACCGCACCACCATCTTTTTTCTGGTGGCATCAGCGACATCTTCCACTTTGATAATACGGTAAAAAGAAATCCAGCTGCAATTCTGGATATCATTAAAGGAGCTTTCACAAAAGGTATGAGGATGTTTACCTTTAATTTATCGGACAGCGAATTTGTTAGAATAACTGGCTACTTAGTAAGAAGAAGTGATCTGAAAGATTTTAGAGAAGAAGGATCGAGATATGGCAGTGCACTTTTTGCTGCAAATTCGATGGATAATGCCAATGTAGACGAACGTGCGCCAAAAAGAGTAGACTCCAATGAGCGAATTGCAAGCAAATATTAGTGGAATCATCAAATCTAGTGTGATAGATGGCCCTGGAAACAGAATGGTCATCTTTTTTCAGGCTTGTAATTTGAATTGTATGTATTGCCATAATTCACATACCATAGGTTTGTGTAATTTATGTGGAGTATGTGTACAAGCCTGTCCAACTAAGAGTTTAAAGCTTGATATAGAAAATCCGCGCATTCTTCACAACGAAGAAAGCTGCACTCATTGTGACACTTGCCTAAAGGTTTGTCCCGAAAATAGCAGCCCATTTTATAAAAAAATGTCCATTGATGATATCATCGCAGAAATTCTTTCGGTGAATGATTTTATTTCGGGTATTACTGTATCGGGTGGTGAAGTAATGTTGCATTCCAAATTCTTAAAGCTTTTATTTGAAACGATCAAAACACATCCTAAACTTCAAAAGTTATCCATTTTAGTTGATTCAAATGGAAATGTAGATCAAGACAAATGGGACTCTATACTACATTTAGTAGATGGTTTCATGCTTGATTTGAAGGCGTATTCCATAGAAATACACAAAAAGATAACGGGATACTCAAACGAAAAGATTTTGAATTCAATTCAATACGTGAATTCAAAAGGAAAACTCAAAGAGCTTCGTATGGTTCTTGTTCCCGATTATAATGATAACGAAATTGAGATTAAGAAGATAGTTCATTTAATGAAATCTCTATCTCCAGAAGTTGAGAATGTACTGATCAAAATGAGAAAGCATGGTATCAGAAAAGAGTATTCACATCTTTCAGAACCCTCGGAGATACAAATGGAGTATACCAGAAAATTATTTGAGGAATCGGGCCTTTCAATTCAGGTTATTTAATTTTCACTAGCCTACTTTATCTAAACTTAATTTCTTTGTTTAAAGATATCTTTCTAGCAAGCTGTTATTAAAAATACTACTAAGCTTAAGAATAAAGTTATCTTATACCCTAAAATAAACGCATCACTAAATAACAATACATTCTACACATTATCATTACATCGACTCAATCAACATCGATAATAAAGAGAATTTTGAATATTCTGGCATAAACGAATTAATTATTTTTATTAAGTTTAATATTCAATTTTATTAGAACTTAGTATCTTCCACTTTTAATTAATAACAATAGAATAAAATGGTATGATGGATCGAAAAGCAAGTAAGTTTATTTATAGTATCGTAGCTCCTACCTTATTGGCCATCGCCATGTTTATTGCGTCATTTTATCTCATTATTATTCCTTCCTTTGAACGGAGTATAATGGATCGTAAGAAGGAAATGATATTGGAACTTACCAATACTGCATGGAGTGTTCTTGCAGAATACAATGATGAGTACAAAAAAGGATCATTATCTCTTACAGAAGCGCAGAAAAGAGCAGCCGAACAAGTGAGTAAAATGAGGTATGGCAACGAACAAAAGGATTATTTCTGGATTATTACAACAAGTCCAAAAATGATCATGCACCCTTACCGTCCCGATTTAAATGGAAGTGATTTGTCTAACTTCTCCGATAACCATGAAAATAAACTATTTGTTGATGCAGCTCAATTGGTAAATGAAAAAGGAGAAGGAAATTTAGAGTATTACTGGCAGTGGAAAGATGATGCCTCTAAAGTTGTACCCAAACTATCTTATGTGAAAGGATTTCAAGAATGGAATTGGGTTATTGGTACTGGAATTTATTTACAAGATGTAGCATTAGAAATTAAGCAGCTAAAAAAGCATTTATTGCAAGTGTCTTTCATAATTGTACTGCTCATTGTAATGATATTGTTTTACGTACTGCGACAAAGCAAAACAATAGAAGAAAAACGAATTAAGGCCGAGGAAAAATTAAAATTGTCCATCCAAAAATACAAAAGCCTAGTTGATGCATCAACAGAAGGAACTTTGATGCTAATAAACGAGAAAGTAGTATTTGCAAACAATCGTTTCATTAGCCTTTTAAATAATGAAGAGAATGAAATAATAGGTTTGGACTTCTCAAGTTTGTTTGAAATAAGTTGGAATGATTTACTTTCAAAAATCGATAATCCAAAAAGCACCTCTACTTTTGAAACCAAACTAATCGAAGCTAAAGCTGGCTTGCAAAATGTGGTTGTTTCTCTTAGTCAAATTACACATTCAGGCGAAATTGGCTATATTCTAGTTGTTAGAAACGTAACAGAACAAAAACGCTTGCGTTTAGATGCTCAAAAACTATCTGATGACATTCAACTTTCTTTGCAATTAATGAATCAACCAGTTCTTAATCTTGTTAATAAAAATATAAGCTGTCGTTTAAACGATAAAGTTAAGGATGCGGCCAAAACAATGACAGACAAACGATCTAAATTAATTTGTGTTACAGAAAATGAAGATATTGTAGGCGTTGTTACCGATACGGATTTACGAAGCAGAGCTCTTGCTCTTGAAGAATCTGAGAACATGCCCATTTACAATGTTATGACTTCTCCTGTAAAAAAGATAAATCAGGATGCCCTTTTATACGAAGCACTTTTACTATTTAAACAAGAGAATATATCGCATTTATTGATTGAAAATAATTACAAGCAAATAATTGGCAATATAAATCATCAGCAATGTCTTGAAATGCAACGAAATTCTCTTACCTATTTAATACAAGAAATAAATGAATGCTTTGTAATTAAAGATTTAAAGCGGATTTATAACACAGTACCAATCCTTATACAAGCTGTATTTACAAGTACTGATAACATTAACAGCATATCAAGAATTATTACGTCTATAGCCGATGCTATAAACATGAGAGTTATTGAATTGGCTATAAAGGAGGTTGGAGAAGCTCCTTGCGATTTTGCTTTTGTTGCCATGGGAAGTGAAGGTCGTGGAGAACAAACACTTAAAACAGATCAAGATAATGCGATTATCTTTAAAGATCAAAATGATAGCAATAAGGAATATTTCTTACGCTTATCGGAAATTGTTAATGAAAATCTTCATGAAATTGGTTATTCCAGGTGTAAAGGAGATTTAATGGCAGGAAATCCAGAATGGTGCAATTCATTATCTATTTGGAAAGATTATTTTTCAAATTGGATTGACAATCCAGATACTCCTAATGTTTTGGATAGTTCTATCTTTTTCGATTTGCGATTAGTCTACGGTAGTAACACGCTTGTTACCCAACTATTTGATCATATATATACGATTTCGAAAGACAATCTTACCTTTTTTAATCAATTGGCAAAACCAATTATTAAAAGAAAGCCAGTTTTTGAAAAGAAACAAGTTGATTTAAAGAAATTCCTATTGCCAATCATTGGATATTTAAGAATTAATGCTCTTTATCATTCGGTACAAGAAACAAACAGTCTTTTGCGCCTAAATAAGTTAATGGCACTTGGCGTGATATCTGAAAAAATGGGTGAAGAAATTGAGAACATGTACAATTTTTTAATGCATTTACGTATTAAATGGCAGGTTGATTTACTTTTAGATAACGATCTGCCTGATAATACGATAATGCTAAAGAACTTAACAGATCTTGATAAGAACACCTTAAAACAAATTATTAGTGAGATTTCTAAACTTCAGGATGATTTACAAAAATCATTTAAGACTTCGGAAAATCAGTAATGTGAACAAAAACTTGATAAATGACAAAATCCAATTTCAAAAATACAAACGAAGAAGAAATCAAAGCCTATATTGCTAAAAATAAGCTTGACGCAAAAAAAAGTGACACTGGTTTATATTACGTAATAGCTAATGAAGGTGAAGGACCTCGCCCTACTTGCGATTCGAATATCACGATTAGTTATATTGGCTATTTAACCAACGGCACTATTTTCGATCAAAGTGAAAGCTTGGAGATTAATCTATCTGTTGTTATTGAGGGCTGGAAAGAAGGAATTCAATATTTTAAAGAAGGTGGTGAGGGAATTTTAATCATTCCTTCTCATTTGGCCTATGGTAAAACCGACTATGGATCAATTCCTGGAGGTTCGGTTCTTATTTTTGATATTCTCTTGACTAAGGTATTTTAGATTTACAATAGGCTTTAACAGTACGAAGTTTTAGCGTCTCGTTCTTCTTTGACACATTACCAATTCGTAATTAAAAAAATCAGTAATAATAAGGGGAATATAACAATTAAGCCTAACCAAGCGTTACCCGGATGTTTGCATGTATGAGGATACGAAGGCTTTTCTGTTCCCTTGATTATACTTCGCGCTACTTGAAACAGATATCGCAAAGCACCTCCTAACAGACAAAAAATTGCTAAATGCATGTTAACTTATTTAATAAAACCTGATAAGTTGTAATACTTATCAGGTTTAAATATCGTAAAAGCCAATTAGACGGCTTGGTAATTAATGTTAAGACAAAAATTAGATGCGTTTCATCATACCTTCAATTTCTCTAATTTGAGCCGTTAATGCTTTGTGTTTATCTAGCTTTTTACACTCTTGTAAATGGTACTTAGCCAACTTCTTGTTACGTTTCGAAAGACAAATCCCAGATAAATTCAGTCGAGCTACAGCCTGATCGGTTGATACTCGTAGTCCTATTTCTAAGGCTTTTTTAAAGTTCTTCTCCCCTTGCGAAGTTCGATTACTCTGTGCATCAACTAAACCTGACAAATAGTAATAGTAAGCTTCT
Organism: Labilibaculum sp.; assembly: GCA_016342745.1. Classification (GTDB taxonomy): domain Bacteria; phylum Bacteroidota; class Bacteroidia; order Bacteroidales; family Marinifilaceae; genus Paralabilibaculum; species Paralabilibaculum antarcticum. The sequence goes on along the minus strand of JAEINT010000011.1, from coordinate 21,176 downwards.
TGCCCTTTTATCATATTTTCAGGATGCTTTATTTTAGATAGTATACTTTCTGCTTTTGCAAACTTATTTTTCCTTACAAAATAAAAAGCAATTAGATTCTTTTCATTTTTGAAATGAAATAAAACAAAAATTCCGGAAACCAAAACTGCTAATACTCCATAGCCAATTATGGCCTGAACAAAAAGAAGGATGGATCCTAAAAATAGAATTCCTGCAATTATCAAGCGCACATATTTTCTTATCATGATACAGATTTTTAATTTAACGCTACAAAACAAAGCATTTTTTCATATAAAGCAAGCATTTAGGGCCTGTCTTTTTTCTCGTTTCGTTAAATAAGGTTCCAAATTCGCGCTATATCACTCAGTAAGCGCATCATGCATTTAATAAATACTTTTTGGCACACTCACAGTCTAAATTCACTATTTTTTTGTCCTAGCATATATTATTGCACAAGATTATTCTAACTGATTTTAAATTGTTAGAATAATCGTGAGTAAGAGAAGATTCTTCTACTTTTGGCATTTTAAAGGAAAAAGAAAATGGATACAGTGAAAATGTCTAAAAAGGAACAAGAAAAGAAGGAAGAATATTTTCTACGTAAAATTGCTAAACGAATGGGGAAAGCCATCAGTGATTTTGACTTAATAGAAGATGGTGACAGAATAATGGTAGGAGTTTCAGGAGGCAAAGATTCATTAGCTTTACTTGAACTTCTCGCTTTGAGGCGCAAATTTAAAAAGCAGAATTTTGATGTTGTAGCTGTACATATCAATGTATTGGAATTACCATATGAAGTTGATCGAGAGTTCCTGAAAACTTTTTGCGAACGCTTGGATGTAGAACTCATTTATCGAGATATAAATGTTGATTTTGAAAGGCCTAGTAAAAAGCCTGCATGTTTTAGATGTTCATGGCATAGGCGGACTACCTTATTTAAGATGACAGGTGAGTTTAAATGCAATAAACTTGCTCTAGGACATCATATGGATGATGCTATTGAGACTCTTCTAATGAATATGATGTATCAAGGCTCTATTTGTAGTATGCCAGCCAAGCTGAGTATGTTTCAAGGAAACATTATCCTAATTCGCCCTTTAATTCTTTTGAAAGATGCTGAGATGAGAGAATATAGCAGAATTAGAAAGTTTGTCTTAGAAAAAGAACTTTGTCCGCACGAAGATGTCACTAAACGCAAAGAGACAACAAAGATGATTGAACGCATTGCTGGCGATGATTCGCGAATCAGAACCAATATGTTCCGATCTATGAGTAATGTTCAAACAGAATATCTGCCACTTATCCCTAACAAAATCTAGTTTTTTTAATCCTTGATATTTTTTGTTTTCAATAAGAGCAAATAGATAATAATTCAATCCAAGAGCTTCGTATTCACTATCGATGGGAAGTTCTTGAAGAAAAAAAGGCATTATTTTTCACCTTAAGAATATTTCATTTTTAAGTTTCGATCGTACATGATGATGCTACCTGCAACTGAAACATTTACACTTAAACGTGTATCAAATTTAACCAAGTGATGTGATTTTTCAATCGCATTTTTGGTTAAACCATTATCCTCTGCTCCCAATAAATAAACACAACGACGAGGGTGTTCAAATTTCTCTAATTCGATAGCACTCTCATCTAACTCTACTCCTACTACAACTGCACCTTTAGGTAAATGAGCATAAAAATCATCGAAATTTTCGTAATGAAAATAGGGCATCGCTCCTGTTGCTTTATGCGTATCGCAAGCTTGTTTAGCGTAGCGCCTGCCAACTGTAAATATAAAACTCGCGCCCATATTTTGAGCAGATCTCCACAAAACACCTAAGTTCTCTGGCGTCTTCCCATTCTGTATTCCAATTCCAAAGAATCCTTGCTCTAAAGTATCTATCATTTCTATATTTTTTTGAAGGTGCAAATATAAACTTATTCCCCTTCTCTCAAATACTGTAAGCTATCAGAAAATAAATTTTAATCATTACGCATATGATTCTACACCGATATTCTCCGATTCCTTTTTATTTGAAAATATTTTTCTAGAATGAGGTTTTACAAATGTATTTTTCACTCGCTGAGAATAAAGCATATATGGTACCCAAATAGCTGCTCCCAGAATTGTTTTAAATAGATCAGAGTAATCTGAAATATCTAAGCCAACTAACTTTGCGACAATTATCGTATCAATGATTAATCCAGCTAAAACTACAATACGAAACCACACAAAAAGCATCGGAAACGAATTCCTTTTTTGATGCATTAAAACAATAAGAAAAATTGCGAATAATATGATTCCAATATTTAGGATTATCTCAAAGAAATATAAGCTACCAGCTAAAAATGGAAATTCTTCGTGGCTGCTGATATAATTTGTCCAACTAGATAAATTAAAATATTCTAAGTTGTATATTAGATAAGACACTGTAAAGGGTGTTAGATAAAGTCCAATTGCCACAAGAATAAGCCAACCACCAATAGGCTGATTACCTCCTTTAAACTCTAATTCACTTTTCTTATCCCAATAATATAATTTTCTGAATACAAAGAATATAAATACTAGAAAGAGGAAACTTATAAAGAGTGCTGGTTGAAAAAATTCAAATTCAGACTTTACATCCACTCCCCATTCCATAGGATATTCACAATTATCACTCAATAAATCGTAATCTTTAAAATAAAGATCTAGTTGATCAACAGGAACATGATCTTTGAATGTTTTATACTTGTAAGTTACAGTTGCCATATGGTTTTTACTATCAACTGAAGTCTCATAAGAAAATCGAAATATATCATTAACAATACTATCTTTTGCTAGCGTAAAACCTAATTCTTTATGCTCAGGAAAATGCATATTGATTTTTAATTCAATATCAACAGGGTAAGTTATTGCAAGTGGCATACTACGAACTTTGTCATCGGTAGAATTTAAAAATTCGTATAAATTATATGGGTAACAGCTTGTATAAAATTCTATGCTATCTTTTTCTCTGTGCTCCCATAAATTTTCTGCCCAATACTCCTCTTTTGTTATAAAAACATTATCATCTTTTTCGTCAACAAAGGTAAGTGATGAATCATTTTGCCATTTTAAATCATCATAAAATTTAGTGCAATATTCTAGATATGATTCTCTATTTATAGCCATTGAGCTATTAATATTTTGACTTCTTTTATTGTTGGCTAACTCTCCTAAAAACGTACTCTCTACCGTATATTTTACTTTCGATATACTATCTGTATACCAAAAATCCTCTACTATAATGGCTTTTTTTATTTGATTCTCAGGTATCTCAGCCAAGTCATTACTATTTGAATCTAAAACTAAAGCTTTTCCATACATTGGATTTTGTAATTCACTTAGTCCTCCTTTTTCTAAATTTGATGTTGGATCGAGCCAATATTCTTTCTCTTTCCAGTTAAATTTTACAATTACATGATTAAAAGCAAATGGTGATGGAGCATATTGATCTACAGCTTTCTTATGTCTTGTATTTACTAATGCTGGCCATGCATTTACCCCAATGCGCTTTAGCATTATTGTCAATAAATATGATTTATCCTTGCAATCTCCAAACCTCTGAGTAAATACTTCTTGAGGATGATGTGGTTCGTGAGAATTGGCACCAATTTCGATTCCCAAATAGCGAATATCATTCTGTACGAAACGAATGATTTCCATAATTCCACTCTCTGTTTCTTTAAGTTTATTTTTCCTAATGTACTGATCAATACCAGCACAATTAATATTTAAAGGATATAGTTCTTTAGTAAACTTCCTTACTTCACTCCAATTTTTAAAAGAGCTAATTTCAGTTACTGCATATGCATTATACCAAGAAGGTGTATCATCATCGGTGAAAATTGGCTGGATATTCTTTAAATCCCAAACTAAATGATCTCCTCTGGTAGAATGATTAATTTTAGGGTTTATGCCGCCAAAATTATTCTTAATTAATAAGTCATTTTTATCTGCAACTATAATTTCCCGATATAAATGCGCTATTTCCGAACTGTAAGCCTGAGAGATATATGAATACATACAACTTTCAAAAATAGGATTTGTTCCTTTTAAGGTATACTCATATTCTAGAATATCTCCTACTCTAACATCTTCCATTATGGCAACAGCAGAATAACTTCCATCGTATAAAAAGCGATCGGTTTGTTTTTCATTCCGCATCACTTCAATCCTATTTCGATCAAGTTTATTTACTATTTCTCCATTTCGATGTATTAGAATCTTATTAATAAACAATTCCTGATAAGATGGATCGAAGGTAAAATACAATTGAGAATTATTTTGTACTCCATCTTCATTATTTAATCGTATACAATACCTATAGTTATATTCTCTTGTAATTTCATTAGACTGCCAATCAAGGAGTAAATAACTCATAGAGCCCTGATCCTCGAATCCTATATTATTTGTCTTTAGACTAATAGGAGTCTTCCAATTTGGGGTGTTTTTAATTTTATAAGTTGGTAATGTTGAAGCAAAATTTACATGAAAAGTAAAAACTAAGATTCCCAATAACAGAAGTTGTCTCATTTACACAAGTTTTTAGGTAGATTAAGTAATGGTTTGTGCTAAACTTAACAAAAATATTTTTCTCATCTTATATTAAACTTACAATTTATCCCATAAAAAATGGTCATGCAATTACCACACGACCATTTAACTTTTATCTTAATTTAATTCTTTTTACTCTCCTATTGCCTTTCGAAAAGAATTTGCTCTTTCTACGAAATCTTCAAACTCACCATATTCAATAAATCGGCTAACATGTCCTTCGCACTTTTTACAAACTCCTTTAATCAGAATGTCATTCATATCATTAAGAATGTTTTCTCTGACCTCAACTCCTTCACTGCACACATCTTTACAATGAACACAGTAAGTTCCTTCTTGAACTATAAAGCGATAGGCTTCCTTTTCTTCTTCATCTAAAAGAATATTTAACTGAAACTGGTTTAAATATATTTCTTTTAATTTATTCATAGTTTTTTAACCTATTTGTAATTTAATGAAAATGAGAACTTAAAATCTTAACTGCTAATTAAGCGTCGTATGCTTTTACACTTTAATTTTCCTTTAGCAGTTTTCTGCCAGTTTCAATATGATTATCCCAAAAGTAATAAAATTCTGAGATATGCTTGTTTCTAATTCGAATTATCTTCATCAACCACAAGCTAGATAGCGACAAAACCATGGCTAATAGTAAGACAAGATCAAAAAACACAGGATTCTCCGATGCTATTTTTTGAAGTGCTTTTAAACCAAAATAATTGCCAAAAAACTGACTAAGGCTTGCAAAATACGAACTCAACAATAACATTATTGACCCAATAGTAGCACAGGCAAATACGATGCGGAAAAATGTATGTAAGACACGCATTTTAATAATCGTTGGACCACTTTTGTATATTTCAAAAAACTTACCTGTGGATGCTTTCATCCAACTTTCAAACTTATCCTTAATCATTTTATAAAATTTTCACCTCATTTTTTAAAAGCGAGTACGAAATTAGTAAAACAATCATAAAATAAAAACTTATGTTGATAAGTTTTTTGATAGAGCATTAGAAATTAGCAATATCAAAACAACTCATGTTTATTTTGTAAATTCATATTTTAAATAAATACCCACAAGCTTAAATAAAGACTAAAAACTCTTTTTATTTTAATAATCCTTTTATCTTTGCATAAAATATTTTTAACATGAGTTTGTATCGATTAATTATTCGCCCAATCCTAATTCAGTTTGATCCTGAAAGCATTCATAAATTTACTTTTGGTTTTTTTAAGTTTTTTCAAAATTTTAAATTAATACGTGCAATTGTATCAGCTCAGTTCAGAATTAAACACCATTCCTTAGAAAGGCATCTTTTTGGCCTAAATTTTCCTAATCCTGTTGGTTTAGCTGCTGGATTGGATAAAAATGCTGAAGCTTTTGATTTTTTGGGAAGTATGGGCTTTGGCTTCATCGAAATTGGCACATTAACACCAAAAGCACAAGCAGGAAACCCAAAACCTAGACTCTTTCGCTTCGTAAACGACAAAGCACTTGTAAACCGAATGGGGTTTAACAATGAAGGTGTTGAAGATGCTGTGGAGCGTTTGCGAAAGAAAAAAACAAAGGTCTTGATTGGTGGAAATATTGGTAAAAACAAAAATACACCAAACGAAGATGCAACCAATGATTACCTTATTTGTTTTGAAGCTCTTTATCCTTACGTTGATTATTTTGTAGTAAATGTAAGCTCTCCAAACACTCCAAACTTGAGAGAATTACAAGGGAAAGAGCCTTTAAAAAAGCTTTTAAATCAAATCATGGATTTGAATAGAAGCAAAGAGAAAACAAAACCGGTATTGTTAAAAATCGCTCCTGATGTAAGCGAATCGCAATTAGATGATATTATTGAAATTGTTCAGGAAACAAAAATTGATGGAATTGTTGCTACCAATACGACTATTTCAAGAGACGGATTATCTTATCCAGATCGTAAAGTGAAAGAAATTGGAGCTGGTGGTTTAAGTGGACAACCTTTGCGTGAACGATCAACTCAAGTAATTCGCTACATTCATAAAAAATCAAAAGGTAATATCCCAATTATTGGCGTTGGCGGCATTTTAACTAAGGAAGATGCAATTGAAAAATTGAATGCAGGAGCTTCACTTGTTCAAATTTACACTGGATTTATTTATGAAGGCCCTGCTTTGGTAAAAGCAATTAATAAAGAATTGATCCGAAAATAGGTACGCAAGAGTCTTAAAGGTCTTGAATGGTCGAAGAGTCTTAAAAGTCGAAAGGTCACTAATCATTACCCCTAAATCCCCTAAAGGGGACTTTCCCCTTCTTTATTTCAATTTTGGGATGAATTACTAATTCATCATTATTAATTTATAATTACTTAGTTACATCTTCTAAACTCAAGTTTGGCATTCGTTCCATTTTACTCACTTCTATACTTAAAAAACCATACTCTTCGGTCACTTTTCCTTCTATGCAATAGCAACCAGGCCCACGGAAAGGAAATTCTTTGGCTACAGGTGGAAAATGAACCGTATCCAACCAATGTCCATCCAAATCGATCCAAGTGCCAAAATACATGATTTTACCATTGCTTGCTTTCGTTGGCTTTCGATGAATTAGAAAGCCTACAATTCGAATGTAACGATTGATGAGTCGTGACAAATGGCAGGCCTTTAAATCGGACGGCAATGCATCCTTAAGCAATTCAAAAGGTGATTGAATAGATAATCCTAGCAATTCAATTTCATCGAAAGCATCTTCTAATTTATGTTTCCAAAGCTCAGGCAATTTAAATTCTTTTACTTCAGTCTGAAATAAAGTTTTCTCTGGCTTGGTTTTCTTACTATGCCCTAAAAGATAATGAGCATCCCAAAGCAATTCCTTCTTATTCTTACCACAAAATCGAAATGCTCCAGCTCTAATTAAAATAATTAGCTGTTCCAAACTAATCGGAAATCGCGTAACAAAATTGCGTAAGCTGGTAAAAGCGCCATTCTCATTCCGCTCTACAATCAATCGCTTCCCTGTTCCTCGCTCTAAATCGCGCAACAAATAAAAACCTAGCCAAATGGTTTTTCCATTAATGATATTCTCCCAAGCACTGTTGTTTACACAAGGCGCCTCCACCTCTGCTCCATGCATTACTGCATCGTGCAAATAAAGTTGTGCAGAATAAAAACCGCCTCCGTTATTTAAGGTGGCTACCATATACTCCAAAGGATAATAAGCTTTTAAATAAAGCGCCTGAAAACTCTCTACCGCATAACTTGCTGAGTGACCTTTGGCAAAGGCGTAATTGGCAAAACTCTCTATTTGCCGCCAAATATTCTGCACAATTGCATCGGCATAACCCTTTTCCTTGCAATTGGAAAAAAACTTATTCTTCACCTTAGCAAACTCATTTCGCTGCTTAAACTTCCAAGACATTCCTCTGCGCAAAACATCTGCTTCGTCTAGAGATAAACCGGCGAAATAATGTGCCACCTTAATCACATCTTCCTGATACACCATTACGCCGTAAGTTTCCTCCAAAATTCGATACAATTCGGGAATTTCCCGGCGAGCTTCTTCTCTCCTATTTTCATCCTGAAAGCGAAGGATGTATTCGCGCATCATACCGCTTTTTGCTACGCCAGGCCTAATGATAGAACTAGCAGCTACCAATCGCTTGTAATCTTCCGCTTTTAGCTTGGTTAAAAGCATTCGCATAGCAGGCGATTCCACATAAAAACAGCCAATGGCTTCTCCTTTTTTCAGCATGCGTTTTACGCGTACATTCTCCATAAACAACTTGGTGTTGTGAATATCGATATCAACACCATGATTATTTTTAATGATCGCAAGCGTATCCTTTATTTTTCCTAAACCTCGCTGACTTAAAATATCAAATTTATGCAAGCCCAAGTCTTCGGAAATATACATATCGAACTGCGTAGAAGGGAAACCTTTGGGCATGAGCTCGGTTGCCGAATAATTGCTTATTGGCTTATCGGATATTAAAACACCACTGGAATGAATACTGCCATGACTTGGAAAACCTGCAATGTACTTACTGTAGCGAATCACCCACTTGCCATACTCGTCGGCTTCCGCCGGATTTGGATTTCTTTGCAGACGACTTATTTCCTCATCGGGCAAACCAAAAACCTTACCTATTTCCCGAAAGGCTGATTTGTGATTAAACGTAATAAAAGTGCCCAATAAAGCCACGTGATCCCAGCCATATGTATCAAACAAATAACGGGTCACATCATCACGATCGGTCCATGAGAAATCGATATCAAAATCGGGAGGAGAAGTTCGAAAGGGATTGATGAAACGCTCAAAGTAAAGGTCTAAGTCAACAGGGTCAACATTTGTGATTCTTAGTAGGTAAGCAACCAAACTATTGGCTCCACTTCCTCGCCCAACATGATAGTATCCTTTTCTCATAGCATACTTTACCATATCCCAATTAATCAGAAAGTAGGAACAAAAATTCAATTCTCGAATCACCTTTAATTCCTTATTCAGACGATCTAAAATCTCATCGGTTACCTGATCATATCGATACTTTAAGCCTTCAAAAGCCTTATCTTTCAACAGTTCAAAATCTTCCTCCTCCGAATTGGTAAAGCGCTTTTTGTTTTTGTTCGTACCAAATTCAAACTCCATGTTACAATTGGCCAAGAGCTTTTCTGTGTTCTCAATTATCCGTGGATATTCTTGATAAATGGCCAACAATTCCTGTTTACTTCGGTATTGATTCTCAAAATCAGCTTGCTCATCTTTAGCTAGTTTGCTCAGTAAAGTATTTTTATCGATGGCACGCAATAATCGATGAATATTGTAGTCGCGTTTGTTACGGAAACTAGCTGTTTGTAAAATCACCAACTTATCTTGATGATTTTTCCATTCGGTAAATGGCAAACGCAACAAATCTTGTGGGCTAACACCCATATATTCTTGCTCTTCTAAATCTCTTAGTTCAGATAAAAAAGGGTAAACAACATAAGCGTGATCAAAATTTGGAGCTTTTGCTTCAAACTCTTTTTTATCATGCAAATGTGGTGTTAAAAACTCATTGAGCTCCCGAAATCCATCTGCATTTTTTGCAATTGCCACATACTGCTGCTTTACCCCATTTCGAAAATCAACACCTACAACTGGTCGAATTCCAAATTCTTTGCTTCTTCTTACAAAATCGAGACTTGCCGCCGTGTTGTTGATATCCGTTAAGACAACAGCCGAAAAGCCTCCCAAAGTAACTTCCCTTAAAAGCTCTTCGGTGGAAAGTGTTCCGTATTTAAAACTATAGTATGAATGGCAATTTAAAAGCATGATTCTGAAGTCTAAAAGGTCAAAAAGTCGAACAGTCGAACAATCAAATAGCTCAACCGAGACTCTGACAGGTCTTTCTATTCTAGCATTACGAGTAAATATTACGGTGCGCTGCACCTAACAATTTAATTTTGCGCTAACTGCTAACTGATCATTCTCTTCGGTGTGCAGGAATAATTGGAGCTTGTCCATTAAAAGGGTTCATACCACCAATGTTTTTTGATCCCATAGCAATGGCTCGTTTTACTGCATTTTGCCCGTAGCGATTTCGAACATGATCCATAGCTTGATACAATTTAATTAGCTTTTCGGAGTCTTCGAATAAACGAATCTGATAGGTTCCTCCAACCAAATTGCTAAAGCAAACTCCAATCAATCGAATGAGAACTCTGCGCTCATATACCTTATCAAATAAATCTAAAACAACTGCGATTAGTGTGTGATCTAAGGATGTGTAGGATATTCGCTTCTGTTTTGTATAGGTCTGAAAATCGGAATACCGAATCTTAAGCGTCACACAGGCAGTTAGTTTGTTTCCTTTTCGCAGCTGATAAGAGAGATTTTCGGCCATAGCTACCAATAAACTACGCAATTTTACAATATCAGTAGTGTCTTTCTCAAAAGTTCGTTCGCTAGAGATGGATTTTCGCTCACTCCAAGCCACCACAGGTGTGTTATCTATTCCTTGTGCTTTCTTCCAAATTACAGCTCCGTTTTTGCCCAATACACGCTCCATTAATTCCATGGGCATTTCCTGTACTGTTCGTATCTTCTCCACACCCATGCTTCGAAGCTTGTGGTAAGTTTTATCACCTACCATAGGAATTTTCTTTATGGAAAGCGGTGCTAAAAAAGGCATCTCATTTCCCTCAGGAATTTCGATGTGATTATTGGGCTTGGCCTCTCCGGTTCCCACTTTCGAAACGGTTTTACTTGTAGATAATCCAAAAGAAATGGGCAAATGCGTTTCCTTCAGAATGGTTTCTCTTAATTCTTTAGACCACAAGTAACTGGTCTGCACAAAACGATCCATTCCCGTAATATCAATGTAAAACTCATCAATGGAGGATTTTTCGAAAATCGGTGAACGCTCCTTTACAATTTCTGTTACCATATTCGAAAACTTACTGTACGTTCCACTATCTCCTCTGATCACAACAGCATCTGGGCATAATAGCCGAGCCATTTTCATTGGCATGGCAGAATGAATGCCATAAACACGCGCTTCGTAACTACAAGCCGCCACAACCCCTCTATCCGACGTTCCTCCAATCAGCACTGGCCGATTGTTCAATCGACTGTCTAATAGTCGTTCACAAGACACAAAAAATGTGTCCAAATCCATATGTACTATTGTCTTTCTCACTAAATGTCGATAATTTCGTCAATAACCTGTCGATAATTTAGTCTTTATTTGTTATCTTTGAAAAAAAGAAGCTATGTTTTTTGCAGAAAATATCAAGTTCCTTCGCCAGCGAAGGAAGAAATCGCAGCTTAGTTTAGCTGATCAACTGAGCATTACACGAACCACTTTAGCAGGATACGAAAAGAGTGTTCAGCCTCCTTTTCATGTATTGATTAAATTCGCTGAATATTTCGGTGTTTCTATCGATGCCTTAGTCCGCTATAGGCTAAAAGAGCTATCTGAATTTCAGCTTTCGCAGATTGAAGATGGATTTGACATTGATGTGACAGGTAAAAAATTACGTTTGCTTACCATATCAGTAAACAAAGACGGAGAAGAAAACATAGAAATGGTTCCCCTAAAAGCACAAGCTGGCTATACCAACAGCTATGGGGATTTGGAATTTATTGGTTCATTGCCAAAATTCACGCTTCCCTTTCTACCAAAAGACAAAACCTACCGAACTTTTCAAATTCAAGGAGATTCGATGTTGCCAATACCTGAAGGTGCGTGGGTAACTGCATCTTTTGTTCAAAACTGGGAACTAATTAAAGAGGGAACTCCTTGTATTATTGTAACCGAAGAAGATGGAATTGTATTTAAAGTTGTATATAAGCAATTGGAGAAAAATCAAACATTACTTCTGGTCTCCTCTAATCGGAACTACAAACCATATGAACTCGCTATTGGAAAAGTAATTGAAATATGGAAATTTGAAACTTTTAATGGGTTTGAGATTGAATAAATATCTGAGGAAATTATCCCATTAACTTAAAATTCACAAGCCATCATCTTACAAGAATATAACCAATGAATACAATTGAAAAATTGGGACTGAAAAAAAAAGTTAGATTAGAATTTCCAAACGGAATTGAAGGGTTAAACCTAAAATTGACTGAACTAAAAATGAATAAAAAGTTTGATAAGTTCAACTACAAACAAAGGCAGATTTCTAAATTACTAAAGGGATTTGAGAAAAATGAATCCACAATTAGATTTTTAAAGACTCCAGATATTTTTAGCGCTTTCTCTGGTCGGGGAAAAATTCAAATAATAAATTCAGATATTAGTAGAAATAATATTGAAATAGAATTTAAAGCAGAATATAATGAAATGTGGTTTGTTATGGGATTATTTATCTTTTGTACTTTGATTTTTTTTCCTATCATATTATATGGGCATTATGAAACCTATTGGATTTTCATATTAATCGGATTCTTTGCAATTGTTTCATTCTTAAAAATTTTTCAATTCAAAAATGACATTAAAAAACTAGAAGAAGAATTTAATAATTTACTGAGATTAATATTAACCTAATACAATTCTACTTTGCAGCAACAAATACCTTTTTCGCATCGATAACTAACAAATAAATTGATTAATACTGAAACTCCCTCTTTCCTAAAAAAAAATCATATAGGTTTATATGTGCTAGGTACGAATGAAAGGTTTAATTTAAAAATAAATTATTTTAACATTTTCTTAGGTTAGATTCTCTTAAATAGACCGTAATTTTGCAACGGTTTTAATTAAATCCGAAAAAAAACAAAACTCAAAATAAACAAAATGAAAGTAGTTGCATTTAACGGAAGTCCAAAAAAAGAAGGAAACACATATCATGCATTAAAATTGGTTTGTGAACAGTTGGAGGAAAAAGGAATTGATACAGAAATCGTAAATGTTGGCATTAAAAATGTAAAAGCATGTACTGCCTGTAATATGTGTTTTAAAAATCGAGATGAAAAGTGTATCATCAAAAATGATGATGTGAATGAGTGGATACAGAAAATGAAAGAAGCAGATGGTATTATCCTTGGTACTCCTGTTCATTATGCATCATTAAGTGCCAGTTTTAAATCTTTCTTAGACAGAGCTTTTTATGTTGCTGGAGCAAATGGAAGTCTGTTACGTCACAAAGTTGGCGCTTCGGTTGTTGCTGTTCGTCGTTCTGGAGGTTTACCAGCTTTTAACGAATTAAACAACTACCTAACCTATTCGGAGATGATGATTCCTACTTCGAACTATTGGAATGTAATTCATGGCTTGATGCCTGGTCAGGTGGAAAAGGATGAAGAAGGGGTACAAATTATGAGAGTATTAGGTAAGAATATGGCTTATCTTCTTCAGCTTGTAGAAAACGGAAAAGATAAAGTTGAAGCTCCTGCAATCGAAAGAAAAGTAATGACCAACTTTGTTCGATAAGTACACTAATTCCAAATCAGAAAGAATTACTGATGTTAGATTTTAAAATAGAAGAAGAAAAGTGTATTGAATGTGCTTTGTGCGCTCAGGATTGTCCTGTTCGTATCATTAAAATGGATCCGAAGCCAATCATTCTTCCTAACAAAGAAAAGAACTGTTTGCAATGCCAACATTGTTTGGCCATTTGCCCAACCGGAGCTTTATCTATTTTAGGTAAAAAACCGGAAGATAGTGTATTGGTTAAAGGCGAAATTCCAAAAGCGCAAACTTTAAGCCGATTAATAAAAACAAGACGTTCGATTCGAAAATACAAGCAGGAAGAAATTGAACCTGAATTGATTCAAGAATTAATGGATACTGCCTCTTATGCTCCTACAGGACATAACGACAATGCAGTTCTATTATCTTTAATTGATAACAAATCGGATTTAGAAAAGTTTCGAGAGCAAGTGTATGTTTCAATTAAAAAAGCCAAAGAAACTGGTTCTTTAGAGAAACAATACGAACACTTGTCTGTTTTTCAGAAAGTATGGGAATCGAGTAAAACGGATATCATTTTTAGAGATGCTCCCCACTTACTGATTGCCTCTGCTCCTTCGGTTGATTCTTCCCCTGAAGCAGATTGTTTAATTACTTTAAGCTATTTTGAATTATTGGCTAATACTCATGGCATTGGCACGCTTTGGAATGGTTTGGTAAAATGGGCCATTAATGATATTGATCCAAATCTTAGAGTTTTAATCGGCATTCCCGAATCGCATACAATTGGTTATGTTTTACTATTTGGAAAACCTGATGTAAAATATACCCGAAGTATACAATCTGACGGTCTAAAAATTAATCGGATACAATTGGAAAAATAAATATCAACAATATTATAAATTAAATAGAAACCCGAGATGAATATCATTTCGGGTTCTTTTTTGTAAAAAAACATCCCATTCCAATGATATAAAAATCAATATTATTATTAACAATAATTAACACTCTATTATCTTTCTGCCATTCAGCATTTAGCACATCTATGTAACCAAGGATCATCCGTGTAAGATATTGTTTGCGTCATTAAATCAAGCTAAAATTGTACTGAATTTAAAAGCGTAAATATGAAAGTCGGTATAATATTATTAATGAGCATCAGTCTATTTTTCTCGACCAATGCTGAAGCAAATAAGAAAGATATGAAAGAAGAAAAAAAAGAGTATCCAAGAGCTTTTTCCCATATTGGAATCACAGTTCCAGATTTGGATAAAGCTGTAGCATTTTACACCGAAGTGATGGGATTTTATATTATTATGCCACCTACCGAGGTTGTTGAGGAAAATGAGACTGCAATTGGTCAAATGTGTATCGATGTGTTTGGCAAAGGATGGGAAACATTTCGCATTGCTCACCTCTCAACGGGTGATCGAATAGGAATTGAATTGTTTGAATTTAAAGAAAGTAAAGAACAGAAACCAACATTTGAACCCTTCAAGACTGGATTGTTTCACTTCTCGGTTCAGGATCCTGACGTAGAAGGCTTGGTTGCCAAAATTGTTGAACATGGTGGAAAGCAACGCATGCCAATCAGAGAATATTATCCAGGAGATAAACCTTACCGTATGTGTTATGTAGAGGATCCTTTTGGTAATGTTTTTGAAATTTATTCTCACTCCTACGAATTGCATTATTCACCCGGAGCGTATAAGTGATGATCCCTTGCAAAATTTTGTCCCCATTTATCTAATTCTAGGATAATGGGGATTATTGCTTTGCCCGATTCGGTTAATTTATAAACGACATGAGGAGGTACTTCTGGATACACTTCACGACTTACCAATTGATCATTCTCTAATGCTCTTACAGAAAAGGTAAACATTCTATTTGATAATCCATCTATGGATTTCTGCAGTTCTCCAGATCGCATCTCACCATCCTTTAAATGAAAAAGGATTAATGATTTGTATTTATCACCTATTAAACGAAGTGCAAAGGCAAGAGAACAAATATATTCCTTTCCATCGTAGTTGATTATCTTAGGAGTACAGTTACTATTTTCCATATCAAACTAAATTTATTGACAAAGATAAGGTTTTACGAACTTGTATTCATCATCAAGTTTAAAACTTACATTAGCAATAAAGCCATTATTCTGTTACTAGAATAATGGCTTTGCTCTTTATATAAATACTTATCTAATTCACTTCTGCTTCTTTTTTTTCATGCTTTAACATCCATGTAAAGATATCAGTGGTAAATGAATCGCAATCTTTATTTTCTTTTCCAATTCCTGTTCCTTCATAAGTACAAGTCCATGAATTGTGTCCCAAATTAGGATAAAGTGTAATTTTAGCTTTTTCGCTTGGGTTGATCTTATTAATTGCCTCAATCATACTTTTTGATTGAGAAGGAGCAACAGTTGCATCACTCTCTCCATGAAATGCCCAAACAGGGATATTTTTGAAATTTTCCGCTTGGTCAGTATTACCACCACCACAAATCGGAACAACTGCTGTTATGTGAGATTCATCGCCAAATGTTCCAACATAATTAAAACATCCAAATCCGCCCATGCTTAATCCAGTTATATATATTCTTCGTTCATTAATTTTATATTTTCCAATAATATATTCAACAAATTTTTTCATCTTATCTGCACGCCAGCTTTCGTCATGGCACTGCGGAGAAATTACCAACATTGGATACTTCGGCGCCCAATTTCCATTTTCAATCATCTTTGGAGGTCCGTTTACAAGAATTCGCTCCAAATATTCCGGATGCTTTAAACTATTGCCTTTTTCACCTGAACCATGCAAAAATATGAGTATTGGATACATTGAATCTTGGTCATCATCGTAGCCTGAAGGTTGATATGCGTAATAACCATATGGCGTATTAGCTTCTCCCAATAAATGACTAGAATGAATTCCCCCGTCATCCGAAGGAAGATTTGAAAGGTTATAGTAATCGGTTTTAGATAAACCTTCATCATCGGAACAGGAAGCAAAACAAAATAAGAAGAGAACACAAAAGAATAAAACTATACAGTTTTTCATGGCACGAAATCATTTTATAATTATCAATAAATTTTAATTATGCAATAATACGAGATGAAAGTTCTTTTGTAAGAAAAGAATACAATAATTTTATGTTTTTGTTAAATAATTCACATTTTTTTTATTTTAATTACTATTTAATTATAAATTATTATCCTAAGCACTTAAAAAAACAGATGAAAAAAATAACTGATCTTTATATTTCTTATCATTCCCACTAACATTATCGTTTTCCATGGTCCCCTTCTGTATAATACATCTAAATAACATGTTTTCTAACATATTTTACAACATTTGCTAACTATTCCATTTTCAGATCCTTTGCTATTACAATATCGTTTGCGCTCTCAAACTCACTATAACTAGGTATTGTGGGAGAAAATTAAAAGGTGTTTCTTTGCAGCCTGAAAGCAAAAAGGAGTTAAGAGTCTTCTTCTTTTACTAATCAGTAGATCGGGTTTTCAATAGAGATAACAACCAAAATTTTAAGCGCACAAACACCAATAAGTCATGGTGCTTAATTGATTTTCAATTGATCCCTGACTGATGATTGTTCCATTCAACCATTGAAAAAAATCATTATTAGAATGAAAAGAGTTCAATTCAAAGCCGGTGAATGGCAAAAGACAATTAACGTTAGAGATTTCGTTAGTAACAATTTAACATCCTACACAGGAGATGCTTCATTCCTAACAGAAGCAACTGAACGCACAAAGAAATTATGGGATATCTGCAAAGAGGCAGTTAAGGAAGAACGTGCAAATAACGGAGTTCGCTCAATAGATACTGAAACAGTATCAACAATTGCTTCTCACGGAGCAGGATACATTGATAAATCTTTAGAATTAATCGTTGGTTTACAAGCTGATGAATTGCTTCGTAGAGCGATGAAGCCATACGGTGGTATTGCTGTTGTTGAAAAAGCTTGTACAGAACAAGGTCTTGAAGTTTCAGATCGTGTAAAAGACATTTTTCGCAATTTCGCAAAAACTCATAATGATGGTGTTTTTGATGCATATACCGACGAAATTCGCAAGTTTCGATCATTGGGTTTCTTAACTGGACTACCTGATAACTATGCTCGTGGTCGTATCATTGGTGATTACCGTCGTGTAGCACTTTACGGTATTGATCGTTTGATCGAAGCTAAAAAAGAAGATTTAAATGGTTTAACAGGAACCATGACTGATCACTTAATTCGTCTTCGCGAAGAAGTATCAGAACAAATCAAAGCTTTAGGTGAAATCAAAAAACTTGGTGATAAATACGGTTTGGAATTAAATCGTCCAGCTGAAACTGCTCAAGAAGCAATTCAGTGGGTTTATATGGGTTACCTAGCTGCTGTTAAGGAGCAAGATGGTGCTGCAATGTCATTGGGTAACGTTTCTACTTTCCTTGATGCCTACATCAACAGAGATTTAGAAGCAGGAATCATTACTGAGGAATTTGCTCAGGAAATGTTAGACCAATTCGTAATGAAATTACGTATGGTTCGTCACCTTCGTATGAACGCTTACGATGAGATTTTCGCAGGAGATCCAACTTGGGTAACGGAATCAATTGGTGGTAACACGCTTGATGGAAGAACTAAAGTAACCAAGACTTCTTTCCGTTTCTTAAACACATTATACACTCTTGGAGCTTCTCCAGAGCCAAACATGACCGTTCTTTGGTCAGAAACATTACCTGAAGGATTCAAAAAATTCTGTGCTCAGGTTTCTATCGATACTTCATCTATCCAATACGAGAATGACCAATTGATGTGTGATACTCGTAAATCGGATGATTACGGTATTGCTTGTTGTGTATCCTACCAAGAAATTGGAAAGCAAATTCAGTTCTTTGGTGCTCGTTGTAATTTGGCTAAAACACTTCTTTTAGCATTGAACGGTGGACGTTGCGAGAAAACAGGTACATTATTGATCGAAGGAATTCCAGCAATGTCAAGTGATGTATTGGATTACGACGAAGTAATGAAAAATTACATGATTGCGATGAAAGAAATGGCTCGTGTTTACAGCGATTCAATGAACATCATCCATTACATGCACGATAAGTACTACTACGAAAAAGCTCAAATGTCTTTAGTTGATACCAATCCAACTATCAACCTAGCTTATGGTATCGCTGGTCTTTCTATCGTTGCTGATTCATTATCTGCTATCAAAAATTCAGATAAGGTAACTGCTGTTCGTAACGAAGAAGGATTAACTTGTGATTTCAAAATTGAAGGAGATTTCCCATTCTATGGTAATGATGATGATGCAGTAGATTGTTTTGCTGTTGAAATCCCAACTCTATTCAATGGTTTATTGAAAGAATTGCATACTTACAAGAATGCTGAGCCAACCATGTCTATTCTTACCATTACTTCTAACGTTGTTTATGGTTTAAAGACTGGTGCTACTCCTGATGGTAGAGCTGCTGGTGTACCTTTCGCTCCTGGTGCTAATCCAATGCACGGACGTGATTCTCATGGTGCAATTGCTTCCTTGAACTCTGTAGCTAAAATTAACTACGAAGATTCATTAGACGGTATCTCTAATACATTCTCTATTGTTCCTAAATCCTTAGGTGCAACTGCTGAAACTCGCCAAGATAATTTGGTTACAATGATGGATGCTTACTTTATTAAAGGAGCTCATCACTTGAACGTAAATGTTTTGGATCGTGCAATGCTAGAAGATGCAATGGAGCATCCTGAAGAGTATCCACAGCTTACAATCCGTGTATCGGGATATGCTGTAAACTTTGTACGTTTGACTCGTGAGCAGCAACTAGAGGTTATCTCTCGTAGCTTCTTCGAAAAAATGTAAGATCGTTTAACGATGATATAGTAAGAGTACCGGAGCTTTCTTTTGAGAGTTTCCGGACTCTTTTTTTAATTTCATTGGTAAAGATGTACATCTGTTCTTCTCTATCACTAAACAAGCCAAAATGTTAAACGTTCACTCTTTTGAATCATTAGGTACATACGATGGCCCAGGAATACGACTTGTTGTATTTTTGCAAGGTTGTGCCTTTAAATGTTTGTATTGTGCAAATCCTGATACAATTAGCTTTAAAGGTGGTACACCTACTCCACTTGAAGAGGTAATGAGAAAAGCACGTAACCAACGCCCTTTCTTTGGCAAAATTGGAGGTGTAACCATCTCTGGTGGTGAACCACTTTGGCAAGCTGCCGAACTAAAAAAGCTTTTCAAGCAATTGAAAGAGGAAGATTTTAATACCTGTATCGATAGCAACGGAAATGTTTTAACCGACGATGTAAAAGAACTATTGGAACACACAGATCTTGTTCTTTTAGACATTAAACACATCAACCCCGATTGGCACAAAAAAATTACAGGTAAACGAAACGATACAACGCTAAAGTTTGCAGAATACCTTCGCGAGAAGAATGTGAATGTGTGGATGCGTTACGTATTGGTTCCTGGTTACTCTGATCAACCTGAATACCTTCACGAAATGGGTAAACATTTTCAGGAATACAGCAATATCGAGAAATTAGAGATTCAGCCATATCACAAATTAGGAGTTCACAAATACGAACACTTAAACATGGAATACAAGTTGAATGAAGTCCCTGAAAACACACTAGATCAACTTCAGACCGCAAAGGATATCTTCAGCCAATATTTTAAAGAAGTCATAATTAATTAAGAATTACGAATTAATAATTAGGAATTAAGATTTGAATTCAAACTTTTAATTACTAATTATTCATTATTAATTGAACAATCATGTCGTTTCAAGAAACTACAGATGTAATTGAGGTGCAAAAGCATGCACCAATCGTCAAAGTGCAACAAGGATTTAATTCACCTGCAGAAACCGTTCAAGTTGTTAACCATACCGCAGAAGCAAAAGATAAAACTCCCGCTAAAAAGCTTTTTGTTTTAGCTTTACTTGCTGGTGGATACATAGCCATGGGAAGTCTACTTGCCCTAATTGTAGGTGGTGCAATGCCTGGATTAGCTCAGACAAATCCGGGCTTACAAAAATTCTTCTTCGGAGCGGTTTTCCCTCTAGGCTTAATTCTTTGTGCGGTTGCAGGAGCTGAACTTTTTACAGGGAATACAGCATACTTTGTTCCTTCGGTTTTATCGAAACGCATGTCGATTAAAGTGCCCTTGAAAAACTGGAGTATTGTTTACATTGGAAACTTTATTGGTTCCCTTATTGTTGCTTACTTCTTGGTTTATTTAACGGGAGCATTACTAAATTCACCTTCGGTAGATTCAGCTATTAATATTGCAATTGCTAAAACCTCTAATCCATTCTACAAAACCTTTCTAAAAGGGATTGCTTGTAACTGGATGGTTGCCTTAGCAATGTGGTTAGCTTATGCCGCGAAAGATATTACAGGTAAAATATTGGGGATTTGGTTTCCTGTTATGGCCTTTGTTGCAATGGGATTTGAACACTGCGTAGCCAATATGTTTTTTATTCCTATTGCTATTTTTCATGGTGCTGATATTACATGGATGGATTTTATTGTAAAAAATTTAATCCCAGCTACTCTTGGTAACATTGTTGGTGGTGCTTTATTTGTTGGAACATCTTATTGGTATGTTTTTGATAAGAAATAGTTAGCAGTTAGCAGTTAGCAGTTAGCAGTTAGCAGTTAGCAGTTAGCAGTTAGCAGTTAGCAGTTAGCAGTTAGCAGTTAGC
>JAEINT010000052.1 GCA_016342745.1 Labilibaculum sp. | reverse complement strand
AATGTTCGTATGGCAATTTGCAAGGAAGATATTTGTCATCGAGAAGAAGATTTTGATCTTTTATTACAAAGCATTGAGGAAAAATTACTACAACTTTTTGAAATAAAAAATACGACTGATTATAGAGCAGTAGTGATTACTGGATCTGGAACAGCCGCCAATGAATCAATGATTTCTTCCACTGTTGGAGATAAAAACATTCTTATCATCTCTAATGGAGAATTTGGAGAAAGATTATTCCACCTTTCAGAAGTTCATAATAAAAACACTTTTTTATTAAAATTTGATTGGGGAGAAAAATTTGATTTAGAGAAAGTCGAAACTTTTATCAAAAAAAATAAAATTGACGTTATTGCCATGGTTCACCATGAAACAAGTTCGGGCATGCTCAACCCCATAGAGGAAGTAGGAGTATTGTCAAAAGCCAATAATGCTCTATTCCTTGTGGATTGTGTAAGCAGTGCGGGGGCAGAAATTATTGATTTGGAAAAATGTCACATATCGTTTTGTTCAAGTTCGAGTGCAAAAGCAATTGCTTCTTATCCAGGATTATCTTTTGTAATAGGCAAAAAACAAGAATTTGAAAAACTGAAAGATATACCAGCCAAAATAACGTATTTAAGTTTATACAAATTTTATGATTTTATAAATTCAATTTCACAAACCCCGAATACGCCGGCAGTTCCTTTGTTTTTTGCATTGGAACAAGCTCTTGAAAATATACTACAAGAAGGAATTTCTAATCACTATGGAAACCTTTTAAACAAAGCAAATATTTTGCGAATGGGAATGAAGGAGATGGGATTGCAATTTCTGATCGATGAAGATGATATGTGTTCTATTTTGACAACTGTATATACCCCAGAATATATCGAGGTTGGTATTTTGCGACAAAAATTGCGAGAAAAGAAAATTATTATTTATGAGGGAAAGGGCATATTCAAAGGTAAAGTTTTTCAGGTGGGAAATATCGGAAAACTGTCATTAACGGAAATTCAATTCTTTTTAGATTCTCTTAAGGAAATTTTACAGAGGTTTGATAAAAAAGCATCATACTAACTAGGAATAATATGAACAATAAATTTCACAAATTATGGGAAACAAAAACAAAAGACGATGAGTGGTGGTCCTCTTTTGTGACTTCTCCGTTAGCAATAATTGCTAATTATTTTGTTGTTGATTACAAGTGGCTAACGCCAAATCTCATTACATTATTTTCTTTTATTGTTGCTATAGTTGCGACAGTATTTATTGTAATTGGAGGCACTGTAAATTTCATCATTGCCGCTGTACTCATACATTTTAGTCATATACTTGATTGTATGGATGGGCAAATGGCAAGATATAGGAAGACATCTTCGCGATCGGGAAGTTATTTTGATAAATTAACGGATCAAATACAGGTTATTATTTGGTTTGGAGCAATCGGTTATGCCGCCTATCTTCAAACTCAAGATGTTCTTCCAGTTTTTCTCGCTTTTGCAGGAGTGGCTTTTTACTCATTAAGAGGATATACCAAGTATGTAACTATTTATACTGAGATGAGTGATGATAAAGAATATTTAATTAAAAAAAATCAAGAAAAACTTCATAAAGAGAGTGGCAAAAAAGAAAGTGCAGGACTCGGTTATGGAATTTCAGCGAATATACTATGGTTTATAAAAGAGCAAAGAAAAATATTATCTTTTGATGAAGGTGTTTTTATATTTATGCTTTCTTTCGCTTTGATTTTTAATGTTTTGACACCAATGCTTTGGATTTTTGCAGTGAGTCAAATTTTTTATGGACTTTATCGTGCTTGGCAACGAGGACATCAAATTCATACCAATCAACACCCTCAAATTTTATCTGTAACTGAAAAATAATATGAAAACTATCATACTAGCCACAGGTGTCAGTTCAAGAATCCGTCCATTAACTAACAATTGCTCAAAAAAGCCTTTTGAAAATTGGTAATAATATAATCTTAGAAATGGAAAAGATTATATTTATAGATAGAGATGGAACTCTTATTATTGAGCCTACTGGAACAGAGCTAGTTTCTTGTCTAGAGGAAATGACTTTCTTACCTAAGGTTATCTCTTCGCTAGCAGGATTGCGTAAAGCAGGTTTTAAACTGGTAATAATTACAAATCAGAGTGGGCTTGGCACACCTGATAATCCGAGAGATAACTATGAACTTATCAATCGAAAAATGCTGGAAGTTTTTAAGGGCGAAGACGTAATATTTTCAGAGTTTTTTGAATGTCCTCACTCTTCCAAAGATAAATGCGAATGTCGTAAACCTAAAACAGGAATGGTGAAAGAATATCTTACCAATAATGACATTGATTTAGAAAACAGTTATGTCATTGGGGATAGACATAGTGATATGGAATTTGCTGAGAATATAAACATCAAAGGTTTAATGCTTTCTGAAAAACAAAATTTGGGAGCTATAACAAATATTATACTAAAAAATTATAGGGAAAAATAAAATGAAAGCAATAATATTAGCAGCAGGAGTCGGCTCAAGAATTAGACCATTTACTGATAATTGTCCTAAAAGTCTTTTGAAAGTTGGAGAGAATACTATTCTTGAAATGATGATATCACGCATTCTGGATTGTGATATAAATGAGATTATCATTGTAGATGGATATCTTAAGGAACAAATTAAGAATTATGTGAAAACAAAATTTCCGGATTTAAATGTAAGTTTTGCAACAAATGATAAATACGCAGAAACCAATACTGGTTATTCTTTATTGTTAGCAAAAGATTTTATTCAAGATTCAGGTTTTATTAAATTTGATGCGGATGTAGTGTTTGATAAAGAAATACTTAGGAAACTTATTGAATGCGAACATGAAAGTTTTTTGTGTATAGATAAGAATATTGATCTTGATGCTGAAGAAATTAAAGTTATCATTGATAATCAAAACAGAATACTTAAAGCGAACAAAATAGTCAATCCGAAAGATGCTGTTGGAGAATCCATAGGTATTGAAAAAATAGGAAAAAACACGGCAAAACTTTTGTTAAGCTAGTTCCAACTAGGGCTGAAAATCTGTCGATTTGCACTAATGAATCGGAATTACCAAGGTA
>JAEINT010000051.1 GCA_016342745.1 Labilibaculum sp. | reverse complement strand
ATGAAAAAGTTTTTAGATAAAGATTTTATCCTTGAGACCGATACAGCAAAAAAGCTATATCATGAATTTGCTGCCGATCTTCCAATTATCGATTATCATTGTCATATTTCGCCAAAAGAAATAGCAGAAGATAAACGATTTGAAAACATGACTCAAATTTGGCTTTATGGTGACCACTACAAGTGGAGAGCTATGAGAACAAATGGTATTAAAGAAGAAGGTGTCACAGGAGAATCGACATCTGACTGGGAGAAATTTGAAAATTGGTCAGCGACTGTTCCTTATACACTTCGAAATCCTTTATATCATTGGACTCATTTGGAGCTAAAAAAGCCTTTTGGCATTGATAAAATAGTAAGCCCTGATACATCTGAAGAAATCTGGAACGAGTGCAATAAAAAATTGAATACTCCTGAGTTTTCGTGTAGAAACTTAATTCGAAAAGCTAATGTTGAGGTAATCGGAACAACTGATGATCCTGCTGATTCATTGGAATACCATAAAGCAATTAAAGATTCTGGCTTTGAAACAAAGGTAGTTCCTTCTTGGAGACCAGATAAGGCAATGGCGGTTGACAATGCTACAGAATACAACGAGTACATCAACAAACTAGCCAGTGCAGCTAAAATGGAAATCAACAGCTTTGCAGATCTATTGTCTGCTTTGCTAAAACGTCATGATTTCTTCGCCGAAATGGGATGCAAAGCTTCTGATCATGGTTTGGAACAATTCTTCGCTGCAGAATATACAAACGAAGAGACTGCTGAAATATTTGCTAAAATCCGTAAAGGAGAAGAGTTGAACGAAAAAGAAGTTTTAAAATTCAAATCAGCAATGTTATATGAATTTGCTGTTCTGGATCATTCAAAAGGATGGGTACAACAATTTCATATTGGAGCAATTCGCAATAACAACACCGGAATGTTCAATAAATTAGGTGCCGACACAGGATTCGATTCAATTGCTGACAAATTAGTAGCTGAAGACATGTCGAAATTTCTAAATCGTTTGGCTACGGAAGAAAAATTAACAAAAACCATTCTTTACAATCTTAATCCTGCTCACAACGAGGTTTATGCTACAATGTTAGGAAACTTTCAGGATGGCGAGATAGCAGGTAAAATTCAATGGGGATCTGGATGGTGGTTCCTAGATCAAAAAGATGGAATGGAAAAACAGATGAATGCTCTATCGAATTTAGGTCTTCTAAGCCGATTTGTTGGTATGCTTACCGATTCAAGATCATTCTTAAGCTATTCTCGTCACGAATATTTTCGTAGAATTCTTTGCAACCTAATCGGTAACGACGTTGAAAAAGGATTGATCCCTTACAACGAAGAATTACTAAAGGAAGTGGTACAAGGCATTTGCTACTACAACGCTAAAAACTATTTCAATTTCTAATAAAATACTAACAATATTATACAATGAGCAGAGTAATTACTTTCGGAGAAATCATGTTGAGACTTGCAACTCCGGGTTATGCCAGATTTTCTCAAGTTGATACTTTTAATGCTACTTATGGTGGCGGTGAGGCTAATGTGGCCGTATCGCTAGCAAATTATGGTATTGATGTTGATTTTGTAAGCCGTCTTCCTAGGAATGACATTGGACGAGCTTGCATGATGGACTTGAGAAAATATGGTGTTGGGGTTGACAACATAACTTGGGGTGGCGATCGTCTTGGAATTTACTTCCTGGAAACTGGTGCTGTAAGTCGCGGTAGTAAAGTGGTTTACGATCGAGCTCATTCTGCAATTTCTCAAATTGAGAGCGGAATGATCGACTGGGATAAAGTGTTCACAGGAGCAACTTGGTTTCACTGGACTGGAATTACTCCTGCTATTTCGCAAGGAGCAGCAGATGTTTGTTTGGAAGCAATTAAGGAAGCAAACAAAAGAGGAATTACCGTTTCTACTGATTTGAATTACAGAAAAAATCTATGGAAATATGGTAAAACTGCCGAGGAAGTAATGCCTGAATTGGTTGCTGGTTGCGATGTAATTCTAGGGAACGAAGAAGATGCCGCAAAAGTATTGGGAATTAGTCCTGAAGGACTTGATGTTACTGGCGGACATGTAGCAGCTGATGCTTACCTTTCTGTTTCTCAACAAATCATGAAACAATTTCCTCGTTGTAAAAAGGTTATTACCACTTTGCGTGGATCGATCAGTGCAAACCACAACTCGTGGACTGGTGTTCTTTACGATGGAGAAACTCTTTTCAAAGCAAACAACACCTACCAAATTACACATATTGTTGATCGTGTTGGTGGTGGTGATTCATTTATGGGTGGCTTAATTTACGGCTTAATAACTTGGCCAGAAAATGATCAAAAAGCATTGAATTTTGCAGTTGCAGCTTCTTGTTTAAAGCATACCGTTTATGGTGATTACAACCAGGTTTCGGTTGAAGAAATTGAAAAATTAATGGATGGCGATGCTTCAGGACGTGTAGCAAGGTAATACTGAATTATAAATGATGAATTAATAATTATTAATTAGAAAAATAGAATGCTCTTGTTACGAAAGCAAGGCAATTCATAACTTATATCTCACAATTAGAATAAAAATGGCAAGATTTACAAGAATAGAAGTTGCTTTAAAAATGAAAGAAACTGGAATGGTTCCTGTATTTTTTCACTCAGATATAGAAGTTTGCAAACAAGTTGTTATGGCTTGTTACAAAGGTGGTGCTAGATTATTCGAATTTGTAAACCGTGGTGATTTTGCTCACGAAGTATTTGGAGCGCTCATCAAATGGGCTGCAAAAGAATGTCCAGAAATGATTTTAGGTGCAGGTTCGATTATTGATCCTGGAACTACCTCTTTATACATTCAGTTGGGAAGTAACTTTATTGTTTCGCCCGTTTTAAATGCTGAAATGGCAAAAGTTTGCAACCGCAGAAAAGTTGCGTGGTCGCCAGGATGTGGTTCACTAACAGAGATTTCTTACGCAGAGGAATTAGGTGCCGAAGTGGTGAAAATTTTCCCTGGAGCTCAAGTTGGTGGTCCTGAATTTGTGAAAGCAGTAAAAGGTCCTTTCCCTTGGTCATCGATTATGCCTACAGGTGGTGTTAAACCCGAAAAGGAGAATTTAAGCCAATGGTTCAATGCAGGTGTTCACTGTGTTGGAATGGGATCACAATTAATGATTAAAAACACGGATGGCTCTTTCAATTACAAAGCTATTGAAACAGCAACTGAAAGTGCAATCGAAATTATAAACGAGATACAGAAGT
>JAEINT010000026.1 GCA_016342745.1 Labilibaculum sp. | reverse complement strand
CTTATGCTAAATTTGTATATTTAACATTTTTACTGACCTTTCGGTGGGTGTGATCATGCTCATGCAGGGCACACACATTTTGTATAGGTAATGGCAGGTTTGGTTCGGGTTTTGGGGTTTCGTAGCCCGCTCAAACTGCGTAGCGGTTTGACAGGAAATTACCACGCAATCTGCCACTACCCATACAATTTACCGTTAAATCATCAATTGTGCTGTGAATTTGAGCGTTTGAGATAAAATTTCAGGGATTGGGATAAGGAAGGATTCTTGAGAACGAAGTTCTTCAAAGTCAACGCTTGAAGCGTGTGAGTGTTACACATTCAGAACGTAAAAACGTTTTTGACTTTGAGAAGTTACGAGACTTTTTTATAAAAGTCAAGTATGGTAAGAATCCTGGAGTGTTGCAATCTCTTCTTCCCTCATTGAACAGATCCATACACGGGTGTATAGACAATACAAAAGGGAATGAAATTTTAAATAGGACAAATTATTTTTAAATGGGCTGAAATAATTTATCCTAAGTGGTATTCACAGCCCAACAGATGATAACAGGCGGATATATTTCAAAACAAGTAACGAAACATATCGCCATACCGTTACAGTCAATTTCTAAAAACATGAATTCATATAAAATTGCATCAAATTCGAAACGATTCATAAACTGGCTTGTAGATAGTATATCTATTTCAATTTTATGGCTTATTCTGCTTCCAGTAATTGTAGTCATATTGAAAAAGGCTGGTCTCTTTGATAACTTGAAAAATGGAGAAACAATGGATTTAGAATTTACTGTTTTACCTATAGCCTTTTTATACTATTTGACTTTTGAGAGTATTTTCAAAACGACTTTAGGGAAACTAATAACTAGAACAAAAATTATTCGACAAGATAACGAAGAGGTAAACTTTGTAGATATATTATTACGAACACTATGCCGATTTATTCCATTTGAACAATTGTCTTTTCTTGCGGAGAAACCTGCAGGATGGCATGACAAAATATCTGAAACGCGGATAATTACGAAAAGTTGAAATTAAACGATTTGCCTAATACTGTGAATTCCAACATGAGGATGGAAGAACGAAACAGGCTGTAACAAAAGCTAAATTGTCATGGGCGCGGATGAGTCATTTGATCTCGATAGTTATTGGGATAGTACAATTAATAAACACCAACAAGCTTTTATTAATAAGCCAATCTTAAAAATAAAAACGCCTTATTTGTGAGGTGTTTTTTTTTGCTTAATTAACTACAAAAAAATAAGTGTAGGTCCGATTTCTCTGGGCTTACACTTATTATATAGGAATGATTCTTTTGAATCATCTGGTCACTTGAACCACTTTGGTCACTATTTTCTGAAGGCATAATTGTACTCTTTTTTATCTGATACTAAACGAACTTTATAATCTCCTTTTGGCAATGCTTCTACATTGAATTTTTTAGAGAAAGTTGGTTCAGCAGAGTAAGTTCCTTCAAATACTTCATTACCCGATGCATCGCTAATTAAAATATCAAAATCATTGTTCTGGAATGACAAGTAAGTTACAAATAAAGCTTTGTCGTCAGTTCTGAAAAGAGTTTTCTCAGCAATTTCTTCAGTTGCTTCAGTAACTAATTTGTTGTTTGCAACTTCAAATGATTTCTCAAGACTTTCTTCTTTTCCAGTTAAAATAATTTTGTAGCTACCATCTTCAAGGTAAGAGAAGTCGAATAATTTTTGAGCGGTTGTTGCTGCATCTACTTTTCTTGAGTAATACAAGTTTCCAGCTTCATCATAAATCTTCATTTTAAGATTAGCTTCTGAAGGATTAATGATTGACACAATTGAATAGTCGGTGTCTAAATAAGAGTTGATACGAATGTTACCTGTTGCAAAAGCAGAATTGGCTCCTAAGAATAAGACGACCCCTAATACGATTCTTTTTAAATTTTTCATTTCTTTAGTTTTTAGTGATTAAATATTTATTAAATCAGTCATCGTTTATTTGTGATTAACTGACATTGTAAATCTATGTAATAATCGTAGAAATGATCTAAATAATAATGCAGAAATTTGAAGAATTAACAAAAAAAATCACTTAAAACGGTTGCGGAAGCTCCCGAAATTGTTTGCGTTACATAGATTTAATAAAGAATTTTATCATTATTAAGCTTAATTTGACTTTTTAAGACTTATGATAACGTTTTCGAATTTTGCGAAAAATGGGCAAAACGTCATTTTTTGACTTGGCTCATGAAAAAAATGATCAGATTTTTGGATTAGGGTGGGTGTAAATATGATCTATTAAGACTATTTTTGACATGATTTTTAATTCACACCCTATTTTTTTAGTAATAATAAGGTAAAAACACACTATTATATATGAATTATCAAAATTTGATTGATTTTTCCATTTATCCACCAGATTTGAATCGATTTGAGAATGCTTGGAAGGGACTTGAAGAATATGTAGAAAGAAAAGAATTGGATGGCGTAGAACTTTTGATTGGTTATGATCGTCCTTCTAATGATATTCCAAAAGAGATTGTGAAAAGTGTGCATTTGCCATTTTGGGTCACTTGGTTAGATGTTTGGAGAAAGGGAGAAGATGGGGCAAAAGCTTATTTCCCAAAAACATCTGCAGAAGATTTAAAGTATCGTTGTGGTGGAAGCAATAAAATAGATATGATTGCCTCACAAAAACAATTGTGGGAATATGCTGCCCTTTTGAATCCTCAACATGCGGTTTTGCATGCTGCTCATGTTGAATTAGAGCATGCTTTTACTCGCGATTTTACTTATAAAAGTGCCGAAGTGTTGGCAAGTTTTGCTGATATGTTGAATAAAACAGCACAGGAATTTTCTGATGGAGAGCCGCCTGTTACTTTAGCAATTGAGAATTTGTGGTGGCCTGGTCTTGATTTTTTATTTCCGGCTGAAGTGGATGACTTTGCTGCTAGATTGGAATTTTCCAATTGGAATTTCTTGCTGGATACAGGTCATCTGATGAATACCAATATTGCTCTGCGATGTGAAGATGAAGCGATTGATTTTGTTCTTGATCGTGTATCTCGTCTTTCGAAGGATGTGCAAGAGAAAATAAAGAGTTTGCATTTAAACTGTAGTTTATCTGGCGAATATCAACTGAAACAGGTACAAGAAGGATTGCCTTTCAATTGGTCAGAACTTAATTTTTCAGATAAATATTCAAGTGCTCGTAATCATGTTTTACAAATTGACCAGCATTTGCCTTTTCAATCATCGAGGGTGAAAGAGATTCTTGCAGAAATTAATCCAGAGATTGTGATTCATGAATTTATTACAAAGAGTATGGATGAATTTTCGGAAAAGTTAGCTACTCAAATGAATGCATTGGGCTAGGAATATCTGCGGGCTTTGTTTTAATTTCTTTTTTCTCCAAAATAATCCA
This sequence comes from Labilibaculum sp., assembly GCA_016342745.1. Classification (GTDB taxonomy): domain Bacteria; phylum Bacteroidota; class Bacteroidia; order Bacteroidales; family Marinifilaceae; genus Paralabilibaculum; species Paralabilibaculum antarcticum. The sequence continues at coordinate 42,831 of JAEINT010000026.1, read as the reverse complement.
TAGATTTGCAGCAATTAGGTTTCCAAGTTTTTGGGAATTAAAAGGGAATCCGGTGTGATACCGGAGCTGTCCCCGCAGCTGTAAGCCCTCAATGAATAATTCATTGATAAGTTCTGACAGATTAGCCACTAAGTGAATGTAGTTTCACATGGGAAGGCGTCAGGATGGGTAAGCCAGAAGACCTGCCTAAGGAAAAAAATGTTTCGTAACTTCGGGGAACTGAGTAACGAAGGTATGATTCTCGCAATTGTATTTTCTTGAGTTCGATCCCCACAATTATTGTGGAAGAAAATGAATGTAGTAAACAAAAGCCCTTGGGCAATTCTCCTGTTTGTACTTTTAAGTAGCGCATCTTGTCAATTTACAAGTCAAAAAAAGATCGCTGCCAACGATGCTAATACTAAAATAGATTTAGCCTTTTACCATCCTACTATTATTAAGCATGCCAAAGGTTTTGAAATAAAAATCTTGGATAACGGTTTAAAAGAACTTACCGTTTGGGATCCTTGGAACAAAGGGAAAGTATTTCAAAAGTACTATTTAAAGAATCGTGGTGAAGAACTGAAAGATACAGTTCCAAGTGATGGTTTATTGGTTGAAGTGCCAATAAGAAGCATTGCTGCACTATCGAGTACCCAAATTGGAATTCTTAAATTTTTAAATGTTCAAGATAAAATTGTAGCGGTATCTCTTAAGGATCGTATTTACGATGAGGATTTGAATAAAAAGGCGCAAAATGGCGAAATACAAGCTGTTGGTCATTCCGAGACGTTAAACTTTGAGAAGATTGTAGAGATTGATCCAGAATTGGTAATGGTTGCTGGTTTTATGAAAATCTCCGAAAGGGAAACCAAATTAATGCAAGCGGGTTTACCTGTTGCCTATAATATCGAATGGATGGAATCTTCACCATTAGCAAGAGCTGAATGGGCAAAATTCATTGCAACTTTTTTCAATAAAGAAGCAGAAGCTGAAAAGCATTTTAAGGAAGTTGAAGATCGCTATAATGAGCTTAAAAAGTTGGTTTACGAAGTAGAAAATAAGCCATCTATATTGTCTGGGTACAATTTTAAGGGAACTTGGTACATGCCTGGAGGGCAATCGTACTTAGGGCAATTTTTACGTGATGGGAAAGCAGATTATTATTGGTTCTCAGATAGTACAAGTGGTAGTATTCCTTTAAGTTTCGAAGTGGTATTCGATAAGCAAGGTGAAGCAGATATTTGGTTTGGTCCGGGACAATGCAAAACATTGGAGGATTTGAAAAATTTAGATGATCGTTATACCTTATTTAAGCCATATAAAACTGGAAATGTTTTTTGTTATACAAAAAGAATGAACAGCCGTGGTGCCAATGATTGGTTTGAATCTGGTGTAATGCAACCCGATGTTGTTTTTAAAGATGCAATTAAAATATTGCATCCTGAATTGTTGCCAGATTATGAATTGTATTATTATCAGCAATTGAAATAAGATATGATATTGAAGAAAGGTGGAAGTTGGTTATCGCTCCTATTTGGGATTTTATTTCTGATTATTATTGGGGTTTTTCTTCTCGATTTGATTTTTGGAAGTGTAAACATTCCTTTTGAGAAAGTATTTGCAATTCTTTCGGGAGGAGATGTGAAAAACTCATGGAATTATATTGTTCTTAATTTCCGTTTACCAAAAGCAATTACGGCAATTATTGTTGGTGCAGGACTTTCTGTAACAGGGCTTATGATGCAGACTTTATTTCGCAATCCTTTGGCTGGTCCATATGTTTTGGGAATTAGCTCTGGAGCAAGCTTAGGCGTTGCTTTAATGGTTATGGCATCAGCAATTGCTCCTGTTTTATTTGGAGCTATTTCTGCATTTTTGGGAAGTTGGGCATTAGTTGTATCAGCAGTTGTAGGAGCATCTCTTGTGTTTATGCTTGTGGCTTTGGCTTCTATTCGTATTTCCGACAGTGTTTCTTTACTGATTATTGGAATCATGTTTGGAAGTATAACGGGTGCTGTAGTAAATATTCTCCAATACTTTAGTGATCCTGAGCAAATTCAAAGTTTCATAGTTTGGACATTTGGAAGTTTGGCAGGTGTTACCTGGAACGAAATGCAAGTTATGGCCCCAATTGTTTTTTGCGGTCTAATTATTGCGTTTTTTCTAATTAAGCCTTTGGATGCTTTGTTGTTAGGGGAGAATTATGCTCGTGGCGTTGGAATATCAGTTAATAAAACACGAATTGCAGTTATCATTAGTACGGCATTAATTGCAGGAACCTTAACGGCATTTACAGGACCTATAGCATTCGTTGGTGTTGCGGTACCGCATATTGCTCGTTCTATTTTTAGAACAGCAAGTCATAAAGTATTAATGCCAGCAGTCGTTTTAATAGGTGCGGCTATCATGTTGGTTTGCGATATCATTTCACAAATACCAGGCAATCAAAATACCTTACCAATTAATTCAGTAACCGCTTTGTTTGGAGGACCAGTGGTGATTTGGGTAATCATGAGAAGTAGAAATGTAAAGGCATCTTTTGCTGGATAATTGAGCATATGAAAGCAGAAAAAAAAGAAATTCAGGATATATTGGTAACACAAGGTCTTTCCATTGGTTACAAACAAGGAAAGAAGGAAAGTTTGTGTTTACTTTCTGATGTAAATTTAACCATCAGAAGGGGTGAAATGGTATGCCTTTTAGGACCGAATGGAGCAGGGAAATCTACTTTAATGAGAACCATTGCTGGTATTCAACTTCCATTGGCTGGATGTACTTTAGTAGAAGGGATTCCTATTAAGGATCGAAACTATAAAGAGATTGCTCAATTGTTAAGCATTGTTCTTACCGAGAGAATTAATGTTGGAAATTTGACTGTTTATCACATAGTTTCCTTAGGACGACACCCTTATACCTCATGGATGGGGAAATTATCTAATGAGGACAACGAGAAGATTAAGTGGGCCTTGGAACAAGTAGGCTTGTTGCATTATGCTAATAACTTCATTAATGAATTAAGCGATGGAGAGCGACAAAGGGTAATGATTGCAAAAGCTTTGGCTCAAGACACACCACTAATCATGTTGGATGAACCAACTGCGCATTTAGATTTACCAAATAGAGTAGAGATTATGCGTTTATTGCATCGACTGGCTCGGGAAACAAATAAAGCTATTCTTTTATCTACACATGAATTAGATTTAGCACTTCAAGCCGCCGATTTAATTTGGTTGATGTCACGAAATGAACCCGTTAAAGTTGGAGCTCCCGAAGATTTAGTTTTAAACGGTAGTATAGAAGAAACATTTCATAACAAATCCTTTAATTTCGATCGCAAAACGGGAAATTTCATCATGAATTATCAGAAAAAGCAATCTATACAGCTTTTGGGTAATGATGTAATGGGCTTTTGGACACAAAGAGCTTTGTCTCGTGAAGGTTATCAGGTTAGCTGTGAGCAAGTAGGAGATTGTTGTGTTAACCTATTGGAGGACACAATGGAATGGGAAGTAAAGCAAAATGGAAGTACTATAAAATGTGTGAGCATTCAGGAATTACTTTCTTATTTAAGAAATAGTTTGTCGAAAGAAAAATAGACAATTTCCAAATGGTATTTTATTTGGTGAAAAGGAGACATTTCAATTTTGGAATGTCTCTTTTTCATTTAGGAAACCGTATTGTTACTTGATTTGGATTATGTTTTAAAATAGATACTAAAGAAGAGATTAATTAATCTGATTTTATATACATTTGCACCGCATTTGGTATTTTGTTCCTCATTTATTCAGGAATGAAATGAAAAGGGAATTCGGTGAGAATCCGAGACTATACCCGTAGCTGTAAGTTCTAAAACAGCTTTTTGAATTACTCCTTGCCACTGTTTCGTTTTATCGGAATGGGAAGGCCTCAAAAAGTAGAACAAGTCAGAAGACCTGCCTTTGCAATCAATACAAGTCATTGCTTTCGGGAAAAAGAGCAAGTGAACGAAAACTTTATCAATATCGATAATAGGGATTGCTTTGTCATAACTGGTCCTCTATGTCATGTTCTAAATTTTCTTTTCGCTCCCTGTCTGCATTGCATTAGTTAAACTTATTTTCATTTAATCTTAAAGACATGAAAAGAACATTTTTAACGGCTTTTGCATTGCTATCACTATTAAATTCTGCAGTAAAAGCTGATGAAGTTCCAAACCCAACTGATGATAAAGGGGTTGTGAAACATCTAAACCTATCAGAAGTGAAGATAAACGCTTCACGTGTGAACTCGAAAATCAAAGATCTGCCTCAAAAGGTTGAGGTTATTACCAAAAGAATGATTGAAGCATCTCCTGCTAGTGATGTTGCAGGTTTGTTGAAAAATGCTGTGGCAATTGATATACTGCAATATCCTGGTGTATCGGCTGTTGTTAGTATGCGTGGTTTTACACCATCTCCATCGGTAAAGTATACTAGTATTTTAGTGAACGGAAAACCTGCAGGAACTGAAAATATTGCTAGTATCGATCTTGCAAATGTTGAGCGGGTTGAAGTTTTGAGAGGGCCTTTTTCAGCTCAGTATGGTTCTGATGCAATGGCTGGTGTGATTAATATCGTGACCAAAAACAGCACGGGCGAATTATCTGGAAAAGTTACTTTTGAGTATGGTAGTTTTGCAAGTTCGAAAGCAAATTTTAATATCGGTGGTTCACTATCCGATGCATTGGATTTTGATCTAAGTTACGCTATGCAAAGTCAGGATAAGGATTACAAAACTGGAGATCGTAACCTTTATGATGAGGAGTATGCAAAATCGATTTTGGATCCATCTACTTATGGTGGAAGAATGGAAAATACTCAGTTTCAGACATCAAATTTTGATGCTCGTGTGGGGGTTAAACTAGCCGAAAATTGGAAACTTAATCTAAATGGTGGCTATTATGCTGGGAACGGTATTGAAACACCTGGTAATTTCTGGCATACAGAAGGTATGGATTCAAAAGATATTGAACGGTATACCGCTGGATTTGATGTTTTTGGAAGTATTGGGAATCATAAAATTACCTTTTCTCCATTTTATTCAGATGAAGACAACAAAACGGTAGATGTTGGTTCGGATGGTTATGGCGATTTTGAGAGTGATTACAAAAATTATGGATTTCAGTTATATGATACCTATGCCTTTGATGTGCATTCTGTTGCCTTGGGGATTGATAATAAAACTCAGAAATATGAAAGTTCTAATTTCGATACTGCAGGTGTATTAGAAGCTCCTTATCAACCAGATTACAATAATATTGCTACTGGAATTTTCGGACAAACTCATTTTAAATTTTTGAATGAAAAACTTGATTTGTCAGTAGGTGCAAGGGGAGATATGATAAAATTTGAACTGGAAGCAGACAAATTGTTGGCGAACGATAAAAGCTCTGAAGATTATTGGGTTTTTACTAAAAACATTGGTGTGAAGTATCAGTTGACTAAAGGTCTGTCAGTACATTCTAGTTGGGGAGATGCTTTTTTAGCTCCTAAGGCATATCAGGTAGCTGGTTTCTATCAAAGAGGTACAGTAAAAACAATTGGAAATGCAGATTTGAACCCGGAAAAATCAAATACTGTTGATGTGGGATTTGCTTTTAAAAATTTCAAAAAAGGAATTAATTTTGATTTGACTTATTTCAACACCTACCATAAAGATAAGATTGTGAGAAGCAGTTTGCAGAATGGTGATATAACCTACATCAATGCAATGAAGTCTGAAATGGATGGTTTAGAGATCGTAGCATCGTATGATTTTGGGGCTGTGCAAGACTACGATTATTCTTTGCGTGTATATTTGAATTACACTCATCTTTTTGATGCTGATGTAACTTATAAAGATGCTACAGGTCTTACTCAAACAGGAGAAATGCGATATGTGCGTGACAATACTGCAACATTTGGAGTTGAATTCGATAATTTGAAAGGTTTTTCAACCCGTTTAAGTGGTCGCTATATTGGACATCGATACGAGAACAATTACATGTATGTAGCTGATTATTCAAATTGGCCAACGGTAAGTAAAGCGCCAATTGTTTACAATGCAAAGGAAGTTAGACCAGATGTACTTAATAAAGCTTTGTTACGCCATCCTGTATCTTATGTGTTTGATTTTTCTGCAAGTTATTCATTTAATGAAAAATACACATTAGGATTGACGCTAGCCAACTTATTAGATGAGAATTATACTGAAAAGGATGGTTATAATATGCCTGGAAGAGCTATTACTGCCAAATTTAGTTATCGATTTTAAAAAGAATTTTATTCAGTTAAAAGGGGATGTTCCAATTATGGGATGTCCCTTTTTTTTATGATTTATAGTTTGTTGTGTGTTGATATACAGTGTGTTTTAAAATAGGTTTTAAATAAGAGATTAGTAAGTCTCATTTTGATTTTTTTTATACATTTGCACTGCAATTGGTTCTCGTGTATCTGAATTTTATCAGATGGAGATGAAAAGGGAATCCGGTGAGAGTCCGGAGCTGTTCCCGTAGCTGTAAGCTCAATAAAAAAGCTTTTTCACCACAATGCCACTGTCTCGATTAACTGGGATGGGAAGGCCGAAAAAGTTGAGTAAGTCAGAAGACCTGCCAATGCAAACTTAATTTTCAAAACATTCGGAGAAGATGTTTGGAAGGCGATCGAATTTATTATTTCTATTGTTCTATCCTTGTGTTTTCTTCTTTATCAGATATAAGATGAAGTTGAAATTTTTATTTGTGTTGTTAGGAAGCTTTATAAGCTTGTGTAGTTTTGGGCAAAAGCTTGGTGTGGATACGATTCAGATTGAATCCATTGATATTGTTGCGCCTAAATTAAATCACTTTTCGACTACAGAGAAAAAAGTGCTAATTGATTCTACTTTAATAAAAAGGTATAGTGGGAAGGACTTATCTGGTCTTCTTCAAAAAACATCTTTAGTAAATATCTCATCAAATGGTGCGTATGGAGCACTCGCTACCGTTGGAATGCGAGGAGCATCAGGTACACATACTTCTGTTAATTGGAATGGGATTCCTGTTAATTCTTTAACAACAGGATCTGCTGATGTATCTTTAATAAACGCTGGTTCTTTTGATCAGGTTCAAGTGGTGTACGGAGCTGTTGGTTCTTTGTATGGTTCCGGAACTTTAGGAGGAGCTATTGAGTTGTCTAATCATCCCGATTGGAAGAAGAAATCTTCATTAGGATTGATGTCGGAAGTAGGTAGCTACTCAAATACAAAAACAAAAATCTTTGGGAAATATTCCGATAAGTGGATTTCTTATTCGGGACAAGCATTTTTTCAATATGGAAAGAATGATTTTTCATACACTGATTTTCATGATTTTGGATCGCCAACCGAGCGACTAAATAATAATGAAAACAGGGCATATGGGACAATTCAAGACCTACATTTAAAAATCAAAGAAAATTATATTGATTTAGGTGTATGGTATCAGGTTAAAGAAAAGAATATTGGCGGTTTAATGGGGATTGGAGCTCCTATTAGCTTTCAAAAACAAAGAGATTCGTCGTTTAAAGCTTACGTTGGCTGGAAAAAATTGATTGGTAAATTTCGTATGGAAGCGAAATCTGCATATTTATCAGATTATTTGAAGTATACCGATAGGGGAAGTGCTACGAATACAGGATATAAAATATTTTCAGAAATAGAATCGAAGCGCTGGCTAAATGATGTCAACTTTAGATATTATTTCTCCGATAATTGGAGTGTTGATGTTAATGGAAAGTACAATTGGTTAAAAGGAATTACAAATAATTACCAAGGTAATATTCATGAAAATGAATCACGTTTATCTTTAGCTGCCAAATATACACCCTTGATCGGAACATTTATATTCACCTATGGAAAGGAATGGAATTCGGAGGTTAACCCACCCGAAATGTATTCTTTTAGTTCGTTGATTCATCTTTTTTCTAATATTATTGATATTAGAGCTAAGGCATCGACTCACTATAGAAGACCAACATTTAATGAACGTTACTGGAATAATTCTGGAAATGTGGATTTAAAATCAGAGAATGGATGGAATTACGAATTAGGTTTGGTAATACTTCAACAGAAGGCATTGTATGGTGATATTACCATTGATGTAAATGCGTATAAGGCTCTTAATGATGATTTAATTGCATGGCAACCCGTATCAGGAACGCTTTGGAAACCGATCAATATTGGCAAAACAGTACTTCAAGGTGTTGATATTGAGGTAACTCATCTTATGAAGGTCAAGAGTAATAGTCTACGAACTTCATTAAAATATGCCTATAACGATGCGTACAATAATGATAAGAAAAGTGTTGAGTATAAAGAAACGCTAGCCTATCGTCCGCATCATATCGTCAAATTTTCTTCTGATTATTTATTTGGTAAATGGGATGTTGGCGTATTGGGGACTTTACGTTCAATTACCAATACTTGGGAAGGTGATCAGGTAGACGGAAATTTATTGGTAGATATTAACGGAGGGTATCGTTTCAATACCAAATTTGCAAATATTAAACTAACTGGTCGAGTAGAAAACCTGTTGGATGAATCATATGAAATTGTTAGGTTTTACCCTATGCCTGGCAGAGCTTATTATTTTGGGGTGAATGTAATTTTTTAATTAATTAGCTATGAAAAAGGTTTTGAATCTTGCATTAGGATTGTTAGTTGCAAGTGTGTTGTTTGTATCATGTTCTAGTGATGATAATGAAATTCCTCAATTAAAAGGAAATTTTGTATTGAATGAAGGAAGCACAAACGGGTCAATTAGTTTAATTGATAAAGATGATAATGTTACTTTAAATTATTTTGCATCAGTTAACAGTATCGCATTAGGTCAGTATCCTCAATCTCTGGCGATGAATGATGAATATGCATTTATTGTTGTAACTACAGGAAGTGGAGCTGGTTATGTTGAAGTTGTTACAGCTGTGGATTTTAAGCATTATGCAACAATTGAAGGCTTTTCATATCCTCGTGAAATTGCTTTTGTAGACGGTAAAGCATATGTGTCGAATGGAAATGGGGTTACAGGAACTTATCCAAATCAAGTAACGCAAAATAATGAAGTTTTTGTTATTGATTTAAATACAATGACAAAAACGAAAGAAATTACTGTTGGTGCGGGACCCGAAAAAATGATTGTTTCAGGAAATAAATTATATGTAGCAAACAGTGGTGGATGGTCTAATGACGATAATACAGTTTCTGTAATAGATCTTGATACTGATGAAGTTGTAAAAACAATTACCGTTAAGTCATGTCCTAAAGATATGGTAAAAGATACCAATGGGGATCTTTGGGTTTATTGTTCTGGTGTACCTGATTATAGCAACTATCCAAATGTTAGTTATACAAATGCTGGTATTTCAAAAATTGATGGTGATACACAAGATGTGAACTCATTTGTTTTGACAAGTTTAAGTACTAGTGGCATTAAAAATATTGCGATAAGCAAGGACAAAAAGACAGTTTACTTTATGTCTGATGCCGTGTATGCAATGAATATTACTGATACAGCTTTACCAACAACAAAATTTGTTGAAGCTACTTTCTACGGAATGGATGTGAATCCTAAAAATGGAAACCTTTGGTTATGTGAAGGGACAAATCCTGGAAAAGTACTTGTTTACTCTTCTAATGGTGAGAAATTAAAAGAATTTACAGTTGGAGCTATACCAAATTCAACAATGTTTAGCTACTAATTCAGTAGTTGTAAAATAAATTTAAGCGTCATTTCTTTCTAAGAAATGACGCTTTTTTTATGCTCAATATTTTCTGTCGTTATCTTAGATAAAATTATTAAGTTTATGGTTCCAAAAGCCAAAGTGAAATAAATTCTAATTATCTATTTTATGAGAACTTCTATTTCGTTCTTGATACTGCTTAGTATGCAAGTTATGAATACTTCTACCGCAATTGCTCAAGCTAATAAATCTGTAAGTATAATACCAAAACCAGCAAGAATTGTTGAGGCTACTGGTAGCTTATCGCTAAAGGAGGATGTGAAGATATTCTTTTCTGAAGGAGTTGATGATAAGGAAATTATGCTTTCTTATTTGTCTGATCAGTTAAATGAATTAACTGGTGTTAGAATTCCTAAAAAAGAAAGCAGAAAACTGCCTGCATCGAATAAAATTATTTTTAAAAAAGTTAATGACCACAATTGGGGAGAAGAAGAGTATTCTTTAATAGTTGATGCTACAGGAGTTTTGATTGAGGCTAAATCTGGAAAAGGATTTTTTTACGGAATACAATCTCTTTTGCAAATAATTCCTATAAATGCTGGTATGAAAATTCCGTATGTAAAGATATTAGATGAGCCAAGATATCAGTATCGAGGTATGCATTTGGATGTTTGTCGACATTTCTTTTCGGTCGATTTTATTAAGAAGTATATCGATTTAATGGCAATGTATAAGATGAATACTTTTCATTGGCATTTAACCGAAGATCAGGGTTGGAGAATCGAGATTAAAAAATATCCTAAACTAACCGATATTGGTGCATGGCGAATTGAAAAGGATGGAACAAGGTATGGTGGTTTCTATACGCAAGATCAAATTAAAGAGATTGTAAAATATGCGTCAGATCGATTCATAACTGTTATTCCAGAGATAGAATTGCCAGGACATTCTGTTGCTGCTCTCTCTGCTTATCCGCATTTAGCTTGTGTTGATGGACCCTTTAATGTGGAAAATGAATGGGGTGTATTTAAAGATGTTTATTGCGCAGGAAAAGAGGGAACATTCTCATTTTTAGAAGATGTACTGTTAGAAGTTATTGATTTATTTCCATCAAAGTACATTCATATTGGTGGTGATGAGTGTCCTAAAACAAATTGGGAATCTTGTGATTTGTGTCAAAAGCGAATGAAAGAAGAAGGCTTAAAAAATGAGCATGAATTGCAATCCTATTTTATTCAGCGAATTGAGAAGTTTTTACTCAGCAAGAATCGTAAGATTATTGGTTGGGATGAGATATTAGAAGGCGGCTTGGCTCCTGAAGCAACAGTTATGTCATGGCGAGGAACAGAAGGCGGTATTGAGGCTGCCAAACAGCATCATGATGTAATTATGACACCTGGATCACATTGTTATTTCGATCATTATCAGGATGATAATTACATTGAGCCTACTGCTATTGGAGGTTTCTCTCCATTACAGAAAGTATATGAATTTGAACCAACACCTTCAGAATTGAATGAAGATGAGGCAAAATACATATTGGGAGCACAAGCAAATGTTTGGACTGAATATATGCATACATCAGATCGGGTAGAGTACATGATTGCTCCTCGAATTTGTGCTTTGGCAGAAGTTGTATGGTCGGGAAAGGATCAACGAAATTGGAATGATTTTCAAACAAGAATGGGGCATCATTATGAATTGTTACATCAAAAGGACATCAATTCATTTATACAAGCACCGCACGGAGGAGTTAATAAAAATTTCTTTTTCGATCAGATGAAGTTGCCTTTTGAGGTAAAGTTAAAGGATGCCAAAATTCGATATACTTTGGATGGAACGGATCCTGATGATAATTCTACAATTTACACCAAGCCAGTTGTGTTGAAAAATACAAGTACGATAAAACTACAGACGGTTCATAAATCTGGCTTAACAAGTAAAATTAGAAGTCTGGAGTGCATTAAAATCTCACCATTAGTGTCAGATACAAGCTCAGGACTTGATACAGGATTAAAATACAAGATCATTAAGGGGAAATTCAATAATATTGCTGAAATAACGAATGATGAAGTAATGGAGTGTGGAGTTCTCGATAAAATTAAGTTTCCTAAAGATATCGAAGAGGAATTCTATGCTATGGAAATTACTGGATTTATAAGGGTTGATAAAAAAGCAACTTATACCTTTTTTAATTACGCAATAGATCCAACTCAAATTTCTATTGGAAATCAGCTTATCGTAAGTCATGAAGGTCTTAATTCAAGACATGAACGCAGAGGTAGAATACATATGGATGAGGGAATATATCCTATAAAAATTGTGATGATCAAAAATACGCCTTACGCCAATCAACAAGTATCCTGGTGTTCAAATTACTTCGATCAAATACCAATTAAATCAGAAAACCTATTTCATTAAAAAATATCAATCTCCCATTTTCATAATGGGAGATTTTTTATTTGTTTTAAGCTTACTTAAAATGTGTTTTGAGTAATTCTCTGATTTTATGTATCTTGTATATAGATACAGATAAATATGAAAAAAGGAAATACAAATTTAAGTGGGTACTATAGGGAAAAGTTTGATTCTTTTTTAATTTACCTGTCTGTGCTTAAGGATTTAAAGCAAGATGATGTTCATCGATTTAGAGTGTCGGTTAAAAATATCAAAAGCCTTCTTTTATTGGTTGAAGAGATGGATTCGAATACTGAAGAAGGCCTTCAAATGCAGAAACAACTTAATAAACTTTTTAAGTATGCAGGTAGTTTAAGAACCGTTCAAATTAGTACGGATTTGTTAAAGGAGAGTTCTTTTGAGATTGACCCAGAGATTTTTCAGTATTTGGAGACTCAAAAAGAGAATGCAATTCAAAAATTAGTAAAGCAAATTCATCAATTCAATATCCCAAAGTTTAAGAAACGAGCTATGCAAATTTGTATAGCAATTGATCAGATGGATTTCTCCACAATCAAAGATTTAACTGATAGAATAATTCATGATGAATTAGAAATTGTACGTAAATTATTTAATTCTTCTCATGGAGAAGATTATCATCATGAAATTAGAAAATTACTAAAGATAGTCAAGGGCTTGCATCATCTGATATTGTCAAATGGCGAAGATGAAGACAGGCAAATTGCCGTTGAAATTGTAAACCAAACAGAAAGTTCTTTAGGTCATTGGCATGATTATAAGGTGTTAGATGATTATCTTACTTGCATGGAGTCAGAGTTTTCACGAACTGACATTAAACGTTTGATTAAGAGTATTAAAAATAGGAATACCAAAATTAAATTAGAACTGAAAAATAAATCTGATAAACTGCTTCGAGAAAACTTTAGATCAATTAATAATTAATTTTTACGCTTAAAAATATTTTTAATTTTTTGATAAATAGATTTCTTCTCTTTTTTACGTTTTTCCTTTCTTTCTTTGCGTTTCATTAATTTGTCACGATCAGTGGCCTCTACTCCAAATATCTTATCAAAAATATTTGTATTTTCAGGAAGGTAGTGAGGGATTTCTAATTGAGCTAAGATATCACTATCTGGCTCTACAATGCGGGCATTTGTGTAATGTCTAAAATTTCTATTTTTGCTCAGTTTATGAAGGAATTTTCCATAAATTGGCAATGCCATGCTTGCACCTTGTCCTAAACTTAGAGAGTTAAAGTGTACTCTCATATCTTCTGCGCCTACCCAAGCTCCAGCTACTAAATTTGAGTTGTAACCAACATACCAACCATCTGCTTGAACTTGTGTTGTTCCTGTTTTTCCAGCCAAGTCTCCTTGTAGTCCATAAATAGAACGTAATGTTTTACCTGTTCCATCATTTACAACAGCTTGTAGCATATGATTCAAAATATCTGCATTTTGAGGAGAAAGTACATATCTGTCTTCCTCTCGTTTAGATTTAAGATCAACAATTAGTTTTCCTTTATTATCCTCAATTTTTGAAATGTAATATGGATTGCTATGAACTCCTCTATTAGCAAGGGTAGCATAGACTTGTATCATTTCAAATAAAGAAATGTTAGCCGTTCCTAAGGCCAATGATGGTACTTTTGGAAGATTACTTTCAATTCCCATTTCTTCAGCCAAAACAATTGTGTTTCGAATACCTGTCTCAAGCAGAACATCTACTGCAATTGTATTCACCGACTCAGCTAAAGCTCCTTCCATACTGTAACTGCCTTCGTACAAATTATCTGCATTTCGAGGCGACCAATCATCATATTCTTTGTATACTTTTCGTTCATTCTTTAAATATTCAAAAGGCGATATTCCTTCATCAATAGCGGCTGCATAAACAATTGGTTTAAATATCGAACCAACTTGTCGTTTCGCCTTTACATGGTCATATTTAAAGTGATCAAAACTAACACCACCAACCCAGGCTTTTATTTTCCCACTTCTAGGTTCCATCGCTAAAAATCCAGTGTTTAAGATTTGAGCATAATGTTTAAGTGAGTCTAGTGGAGAAATTTTAACTTCTTTATCGCCCTGCCATGTGAATATTTTCATATTCACTTTTGTATTAAAAACCTTATCGATTTCTATTGCTGATTTTCCTTTGCTAATAAGTCGTTTGTAACGAATTGATCGTTTTTTTGCATCCTCTATTACGCCATTATCATTACCCCAAGGAGCTTTCTTCCCCCAATGCTGTTTAAATAGCGATTGCAGAGATTTCATGTGTTCAGCAACTGCTTCTTCTGCATTTCTCTGCATTCTTGCATCAAGAGTTGTAATAATGTTTAAACCATCTCGGTAGATGTCATAAAAAGTTCCGTCTTCTTTAGGATAGTCTTTTAATATTTTGTTAGTCTCGATTCTAATTCTTTCACGAAGATAAGAGGCCAAGCCTTTGTTCGAAGACTGTTTTTGATATTTAATTTTTAAAGGTCGTGCTTGAAGTTCTTTTAATCTATTTTGAGATATAAATTCATATTTAGCCATCTGACTCAATACAGTATTCCTTCTTCTCTTAGATCTTTCTGGATGAAGCCTAGGATTGTAAGACGTAGGTGCTTTAAGCATTCCGATTAAGGTGGCACACTCATGAATTTGCAATTGATGTGCAGGCTTACTAAAGAATTGACGAGAGGCACTTTCAATTCCAAAAACATTTTCCCCAAATGAAACCGTATTTAGGTACAATTGCAAAATCTCTTTTTTGGAATATATTTTTTCTAGTCGGGAAGCAGTTATCGCTTCTTTTAATTTATTAACGGGCATGCTAAAAGGCCCAAAGTTTCTTCTCGGATATAGGTTTTTTGATAATTGTTGACTCAGGGTACTTCCGCCACCAGCACTTTTATTGCGCATGATCAACGATTTTACTAAAACTCGTAACAAGCTTCTTTGATCTACCCCTTGATGTTCGTAAAAACGTGCATCTTCCGTAGCAATCAGCGCATTTATTGCATCAGGAGAGATATCTTTAAAATTGACATTGGTTCTGTTCTCAGCATATACACGACCTAGAATTACGCCATCTTCGGAGTAAATTTCAGATGCGTTTGCATTTTTAATACTCTTTAAAGTATAATAATCTGGCAATTTTCCCCATGCTCCAATGTAAACGCTTCCAAATAATATTGCAATAAAAAATGCGGCAACAAGAAATCCAAGGACTGCGAAGCGTATCAAATAGTTAGTAAATGAACGTTTAGTAGAGCCTTTCTTTTTGCTGATTTTTTTCTTTTTGGAGCTTGTTTTTCTTTTGCTCGTAATAGTCTTTGCCATGCTTATACGGTCTTCGAATTTAAGTAATAACGAAAAGTTGCCTCAAAGATTATAAAAATCATGAACTCTATTGAGAAATTTAACATTAAAATTAATCAATAGTGTGTCTTTTTTTCGTAATTTAATGTAACGGTATAAAATTAGATGCGTACAGATGTATTGACCAGTGTTAGTGATTTTAATGTAAACAATAGTAAAATGGAGATATAATGAGCTTCTCTGTTTGATTATACTTAAAAGGAGAAGGAGAATGAAAGTAGATAGAATTATCATAAAATCAGAACGAGATTTTGTAAACTTAGAACGGATTCAAATAAAACCAAACCTGCTTTTTATTTTCGGAGATAGGGAATTGTTATGTGATCAGAATTTTCAAGAAATACTTGATCGAAATTTTTCAGATGTTATCAAATTTGGTTGTTCTAGTGCTGGTGAAATAATGGGCTTGGAAGTGCATGAGAGATCCATTACAATTACGGCCGTTGAATTTGAATTGACAGAGATAAAAATAGAGGATGTATTGTTAATGAACTACAAGAATAGTGTAGAGTGTGGTGAAGTCCTTTGTGAAAAGTTTAAAAAGGATGGACTTAAACATTTAATGGTTCTAAGTGATGGCGTTAATGTGAATGGTGCTTGTTTAGTTGAAGGTATACAGAATAAATTACCAAAAGGAATTGCAGTAACGGGTGGTCTGGCAGGTGATGGAGTTGATTTCAATAAAACATTTGTTTACGATAAATTGGGTAAACCAATAGAAAACTGTGTTAGTGCAATTGGCTTTTATGGAAATTCGTTAGATGTGGCTTATGGTTCGAATGGAGGATGGAATAGTTTTGGTTTGGAACGATTAGTTACCAAATCGGATGGAAATATTTTGTACGAAGTGGATGGCCAGCCAGCATTATTATTGTATAAAGAGTTTTTAGGTGAAAAGGTAAATGAATTACCTGCTGCAGGATTACTTTTTCCGCTAAGTTTACGCCAAAATGATAAAGAAGAGCCGGTTGTAAGAACAATTCATGGTGTTAATGATGAGGATCAGAGTTTGGTGTTTGCGGGGAATATTCCTGAAGGGTCATATGTGAAATTGATGAAAGCAAATGTAGATCGATTGATTAATGGAGCAGAGTTATCTGCTGAAGCAAGTATTGAAATGATTGATAAAGGAGAATCTGAATTGGCTATATTAATAAGTTGTGTTGGCCGCAGGTTGGTTTTAAAACAATTGGTTGAAGAGGAAGTTGAGGCGGTGTCGGAGGTGCTTGGAAATCAGGCTAAAATCACTGGTTTTTATTCTTATGGTGAGATTGCACCATTTAAAGATGGAAGCGCCTCTGTATTGCATAATCAAACCATGACAGTTACTACGTTTTCAGAAAAATAGATTGTATGCATCGATTATTAAAAAGACAAATTCGGAAGTATTTATCTATCGAACAGGAAGGGCAACTTTCTGAATTTTTAAATGCAGTGGATGAGGCATATCTCGGGTTTGATTCTGATTTAGGACACCTGGAGAATATTCTGGAAAAAAGTTCTCAGGAGCTTTTTAAAGCAAACCAAGAGTTGAAAAAGGCGGTGGTTTCTAAAACGGAAGAGATTGAAAAAACACATTCGAAATTAGAATCTGTTGTGAACAATGTCAATGAAGTGATATTTCAAACCAATTCGGAAGGTGAATGGATTTATTTAAATCCAATGTGGGAGAAAATTACTGGCTTTAAGATAGATAGCAGTATTGGTCGTAAAACATTTGATTTTATTCACCCTTTGGATATTGAAGGGTGTAAAAATAAAGTTCGAGAATTAATCTCGGGTGGAATTGATCGTGGATTTAATGAGCTTAGACTGTTAACCAATGAAGGAAGTTTTGTTTGGTGTGAGTTGACGGTAAGGGCAACATCCGATGTGGATGGAAATATTAATGGGCTTACTGGAACATTTAAAGATATTTCAGAACGAAAGAGATTGGAACTTGAGAACAAGAAAAATGAAGAAAAGTATAAGTTAATATTTGAAAAGTCATCGGTTGCTTACTTGGTAATTAAGAAAGCACAATTTATAGAATGTAATCAGGCTTGTTTGGATCTGTTTGGTGTAAAAAAACGCGAAGATTTTCTTTTAAAGAATGTATTGGATTTTTCTCCAGAGTTCCAGCCAGATGGCTTGCTTTCTGAAGTAAAAGCAATGGAAATGATTCAGAAAGGGAAATCTAATGGCTTTAATAAGTTTGATTGGATACATAAAAAAGAAGATGGAACGGAATTTCCGGTTGAGGTTGCCCTTAATTCTGTTAATTTAATGGATGGGAATGTATTGTTTGTTGTTCTTAATGACTTAATGGAGCGCAAAGCGGTAGAACAAGAACTAATATTAGCGAAAGAAAAGGCCGAAGAAGCAACATCGGCTAAAGCTCAATTCTTATCGACAATGTCGCATGAAATTCGAACACCGATGAATGCGGTGATAGGTGTTACCCACCTACTTTCAGAAGATGACCCTCGAGAAGATCAAATTCAGAATCTAAACATTTTAAAGTTGTCAGCAGATAACCTTATGACTTTAATTAATGACATTCTTGACTTTAGTAAGATTGAAGCTGGAAGAGTTGATTTAGAGGCCGTAGATTTTAATTTTAGAAGTCTAGTAGGAAATATTGTTTCCGGCTTTAAAGTTAAATCAAAAGAGAAAGGTTTAGATCTGATTGTTGACATTGATCCTAAAATTCCTGCACATGTAATTGGTGATCCAATGCGAATTTCGCAGGTGTTGAATAATTTATGCTCGAATGCGATAAAATTTACGGAAAAAGGTTCTGTGAAAATTAAGGTGGTATTTTTAGGTGTAGATAAAAACATAGTGAATTTACAGTTTCAGGTAAGCGATACGGGAATTGGAATCCCAATGAATAAGCAAGATCAAATATTTAATTCTTTTTCTCAGGCTGATTCTAATACGACGAGGATATATGGCGGAACAGGATTGGGTTTAACGATCTCAAAAAAACTAATTGAGATAATGAATGGTTCTATTTCTGTAGAGAGTTTGCCTGAAAAGGGAACTACTTTTATGGTGAATTTAGATCTTTCGATAAGTCATAAATCTATGCCAAAAGTCGGTTTTACGACAGAGAGTATAAAAGATATTGATAAGGTAAAAGGTCTGCATGTATTGGTAGCTGAAGACAATGAAATGAATATTTTAATCATTAAGCAATTTTTGAAAAAGTGGGAGATAAGTTATGAAATTGCTATGAATGGTCAGATTGCATTTGATAAAGTTAAAACTGGTAATTTCGATATGGTATTAATGGATTTACAAATGCCAATTATGGATGGATATCATACGGCAATTAATATTCGTAAATTGAGAGACGAGAAGTTTGTTGAACTTCCAATACTTGCAATTACAGCCTCTGCATTTAGTGAAATCAGGAAAAAGGTTTTAGAAGCAGGGATGAATGATTTTGTAACGAAACCAATTAATCCAGATGAGTTGTTTGCGAAAATTGAAAAGTATGTAAATTAGTTTGACTCTATTGGAGTCCATTGATCAATTTTTGTCATTGGACAATAGTCTGGATTCGCTAAAGATTTATGAAAAGGATAAGCAATTTGTGACAAATACAATCCTTGTGGATAGGCCAAGTTAAGAAATTTAGGAGCTGTTTTATTGCGAATCATATCTTCAAAATCGGCTATGCTTTTTTTGCCAATTCCTACTTCAATTAGTTCATGAACTAAGATTCGAATCATTGCTCTTAAAAAACGATTGGCTGTTATTTGTAAGCGAAATTTTGTTTGATCCTCATTGCTGAAAAATTGGATTGAAAAAATATCACAACGCGTATGATTGTGGCTATCTGGAGATTTACAAAAGGCTCTGAAATCAGAATATTTTAATAGAAGTGAAGCAGCCTTACTCATTAATCTAGCATCTGGATTAATATCGTAATAAGAGCTAATGTTATTTAAAAATGGAATTTTTTTTGTGTGAATAAAGTAGTCGTAGGTTCTTTCTTTTGCACTTGTCTGTGCATGTATCTTAGGGTCGACTTCAAAAACATCGTAAACCGAAATGCTTGGTGGAAGAATTTTATTTACTGCAAAAAGGTGGTTATTGTTCCATATTTTGTCAGTATTGATATGAAAAAAATACTGGGATGCGTGTACACCAGCATCTGTTCTGCCACAACCGATACAAACGACTTTTTCTTTTAGTAATTTAGATAAATTGTCTTCAAGAACTTGCTGAATGCTTGTTACATTATTTTGACGTTGCCAGCCTTTGTATTCAGTTCCTTTGTATCCTATGTGAAAAAAGTACCTCACGATATTTACTTTATCTGATGATGAAATGTTTTGCTGCGCAAAGGTATCATTAACTTATTCTTTTGAGAATTGAATTTGAACTCTTTTTTTAAGATTGGTGATTGTGTATTGTTTTTAAATAGCAAACAGGGGAGAATAATCTATTGGGAATATCTTATATTAGAGCTCGATTTTATATCGAACACCTAATTTAAACAACATAAAGAATGAAAAGAATATTTTTTGCTTTACTGGCAATGCTTGCAGTATCAAGTGTTCAAGCTCAATCGGTTTTGGATCAGGTTAATGATCCTTATTTTGGAGAAAGCTGTACCAGTATAATGGTAGGGAAAAAGGCCTCTACAGATGGATCAGTGATTACAAGTCATACATGTGATGGTAGATACAGAACATGGTTGCAAGTTGAAAAAGGACAGAAATTTGAAAAAGATACAACTACTGCAGTTTATAAGGGTACTCTAAAAACTGAAACTGCTTGGGATAGAAGAAAAATGACCGTAGTTGGAAATATTCCACAAGCTAAAGAAACCTATGCCTTTTTAAATACAGCTTATCCTTGTTTAAACGAGAAGCAATTAGCCATTGGTGAAACCACAATTGTTGGACCTAAAGAATTGGTTAATGATAAGGGTATGTTCCTTATTGAAGAATTGGAAAGAATTGCTCTTCAGCGTTGTTCTACGGCTCGTGATGCCATTACCTTAATAGGAAGTTTGATTAAAGAATATGGTTATGGAGATTGGGGAGAATGCATTACAATTGCTGATAAAAAAGAAGTTTGGCAATTAGAGATTTTTGGAGAAGGTCCTGACAAAATTGGTGGTGTTTGGGCTGCACAGCGTATTCCTGATGATCATGTTGGTGTATCTGCTAACATTTCAAGAATTGGCATTATTGAAAAGAAAAATAAGGATTACTTTATGTATTCGGATAATGTTTTTTCTGTAGCAAAGGAATTGGAACGATGGGATGGGAAAGAAGAATTTAAATTCTGGAAGGCCTATGGTAAAGTTGAAAAACCATTTAAAATACGTGAGTTTTTTATCCTAAATACTTTGGCTCCTTCCTTAAAATTGGATTTTGAGGCAGACGAATTACCATTTTCGGTTAAACCTGATGAAAAGGTTTCTGTGCGTGATGTGATTGCTTTGTATCGTGAAACCTATGAAGGTACAAAGTACGATATGACTCAAAATTTAAAAGTGATTAAGAAAAAATACAATGAGGAGAAAGAAGTTATTGGTGTAGATACGATAACTGCTCTAAATGCTCATCCTTGGCCAAATGGAAATAATCGAAAATTATATAATTACTTAAAAGATGGTTCTGTTGAATATCAAAGAACTGTTGCGGTGTCGTGGTGTTCTTATTCACACATTATTCAGTTAAGAGATTGGATGCCTGATGAAATTGGTGGACGTGCTTGGTTCTCTTTTGATAATCCGGGTCAAAGTCCTCGTATTCCAATTTACTGTGGAACAACTGAATTGCCAGAGAGTTTTCAGTTTTGCGGACAAAAGCGATACAGAGAAGATGCTGCTATTTGGCAGTATCGCAAGGCAAATAAGCTAGCAACATTGCAATGGCAAACAACTCGTAAAGGAATGATGGAAGAAGTAGCCTATTTTGAGGATAAAGGATTTGTAGATGCGGAAGCCTTAGAAGTAAAAATTAAGAAATTATTTAAAGAAGGTAAGAAAGATGAAGCTAAAATTCTTTTGAATAAATTTACCCGCGATTTTACCGGAGCTACCATGTTGCGATGGAAAGAATTAGAGAATAAATATTGGGGAAAATTCGGATTGGGATTTTAATCTAATTTCAGAACTAGCATATAAAAAGCCGTTTGAATAATCTTTCAAACGGCTTTTTCTATTCGTGGTTTTGTGCAAATTCTTTAAACATTTTCAAATATTTATTGGTCTGCTTTTTAAATGTCCCAGGCATAAGCCAGCCAATTAATTTTATAAATCCTTTCAATTGAAATTCTTGTTCAGTTAGGTATTTGGTTTTGCTATCAGTGAGTGAAACGAAACTAATTTTAGCAAGGTTGTAGACTCCTTTAGCTTCGTAAGTTGCTGTAAATTCTTCTGGAAGTTTATTTTCGAGAATGGTTTCGATCATTTCAATTTCACGCTTGCCTTCTTTAAAAAGCATTTTGGTTGTAGAGCCCTTTTCTCCAGGTTTGCCTTCCAAATGTTCTATTGATTGAAGACCATTCATCCATTTAAACAAATTATCCTCATTATCGAACAGTTCAACAACTTTATTAATTGGCTGGTTAATTTCAATCTCATTTGTATATTTCATTTACATTCAATTTATGTATAGGTGAATAGCTTGTTACGTAGTAAGATACAAAAAATATCAAAAGAATTATTTGGATGTTTATAGGTCTTGGTGAATTTGGATAAGGTTACCACAGGTATCTTCAAAAATTGCAGAAATACCCCATTTTGATTCTGTTGGCTTCTGTGTAAATGTAACCCCTTTAGCTATTAATTCTTCGTATTTTTCATGAACATCAATCGCATTTAAAGTTATTACGGGTAAAGAATCCTTATACATAGCCTCTTGATATGTTTTTGCCGCAGGATGCGTATTTGGCTCTAAAAGTAATGCAGTACCATCTCGATCTTCGGGAGCAACAACTATGGCTAGGGAAGCAACAGGTACGAACATATGCTCTAGAAAGCCAATATATTCGGTGTAAAAATGAAAAGCCTTAATTGGATCGTTTACGTATACACTGGTTAGCTTTATTTTCATGAGATGAGGGCTTAATAAGAATGTTTATTCAATATCAGAAAAAATGTTGAAAACCTAAGGTATTTGACTTGTGAAATGGATTT
Source organism: Labilibaculum sp. (assembly GCA_016342745.1). Lineage (GTDB taxonomy): Bacteria > Bacteroidota > Bacteroidia > Bacteroidales > Marinifilaceae > Paralabilibaculum > Paralabilibaculum antarcticum. The sequence goes on along the minus strand of JAEINT010000026.1, from coordinate 20,221 downwards.
TAATCTTGTCGCCAAATTTTAATTCATTGATTCAAGTTGCGAAAAATTAATTTCTAAGTAAATAAAAGAGCAATGAAATAGCTCTGTAACTTGTTTTTTCATGCTATAGGATAGTTTTTTGATGTTGGATGGGAAATAAAATCAGATATCTTTGTCTTTTGTTTTAAAATCAGAAATGATTGGAAGAACCAATGGTAATTAATCATTATTTATGTTTTTATTTTAAAGAATAACAATGGAACAATTGAGAATCGAATCAGAGAGATGTTCTCAGGTGTCTCGTTTTAAAAGGTGGGGTCATAAGGGCTATAGTGTGTTTCAAAGTCTGAAACTAAAAATCACAATAGGTTGTCTTGTAGTGACATATCTTAGTATCGCCACTTTTAAAAATGCTAGTGCTCAAACAGAAATCATCTATGTAAACCAGGATCAGAAACTGGATGAGGTGGTTGTGAGTGCATTGAGAACACCCGTAACGTACTCTCAGGTTGCCAGAGTGGTAACCGTAATGGAGAGAGATGAAATTAATGCCGCACCGGTACAGAGTGTGCAGGATCTTTTGGAGCATCTGCTGAATGTGGATGTACGACAGAGAGGAAATCATGGAGTGCAGGCCGATGTAAGTATTCGCGGAGGCAGTTTCGATCAAACAATGATTCTGTTAAATGGAGTGAACATCACCGATCCCCAGACAGGTCACCTAAGCATGAATCTTCCGGTAGATCTGGAAAGTATTGAGCGTGTTGAAATTCTTCAAGGACCTGGCGCTAGAGTCTTCGGTCCCAATGCGTTTAGCGGAGCCATCAATTTTATTACCGGCACCAAAAATAAAAATAATTTAAAGCTTGCTGCAAGTGTTGGAGAAGATGGATTTTATTCCCTATCAGCAGGAACAACATATCTTACAGGGCCTCTTAAATCCTACCTTGCTCTGAGTCGTAAAGCCAGTGATGGGTACATTGAGAATACTGACTTTACATCTACAAATCTTTTTTATCAGGGACAATTAACGACTTCCGAAGGAAATCTGGATCTTCAGTTGGGATACAATACCAAGGGATTTGGAGCCAATAGTTTTTATACACCTGCGTACCCAAATCAGTACGAGGAGAATAAAACCACATTCGCTAGTTTGCGCTTTTCTACAAAAGGCAAGGTGAAATTTACCCCCGTTGTTTATTGGCGCCGCCATCAGGACCGATTTGAACTATTCCGAAGCAATCCTGCTTCGTGGTATTCGTCTCACAACTACCATTTAACGGATGTCTATGGCACAAATTTGAACACCAGCTTTAACTGGGCTTTGGGAAAGAGTTCGACTGGTGTGGAATTCAGATCAGAGAACATTTGGAGTAATGTATTAGGCGAGGAGATGGATGAACCAATGAAGGTGCCCGGAGAGACCGGAGCTTTCTTTACAAAACAGCACACTCGTACAAATTTGAGTTATTTTTTGGAGCACAACATTTATTTTGATCGATTAACCATTTCTGCAGGAATCATGGCAAATTGGAATTCTGATTTGGGGCGGAGCTTTAACTTTTATCCAGGTGTGGATCTGAGTTATCAGCTAAAAGGAAATTTGAAATGGTATGCTTCATTGAATCACTCTTTGCGTATGCCTACCTTTACAGATCTTTACTATGCAGGTCCCACAAACATTGGAAATGCAGACCTTGAACCGGAGGAGGCAACCACATGGGAAAGTGGATTCAAATTTAACAATCACTTATTTAGGGCACATGCTTCCATCTTCTATCGCAAGGGGACTAATATGATTGATTGGGTGAAGCAGAATGCAGAAGATAAATGGCAAAGTCAGAATCTAACGGAAATAAATACGCTGGGACTGGAATTTTCGACACAACTGTATCCAAGAGTAATTTGGAGTGAGGACTTTCCTTTGAAGAGTCTGAAAATGACTTATGGTTATCTGAATATGGATAAATCTTCCGATGAGTTTATATCTCAGTATGTGTTGGATAATCTTAAACACAAGTTGAGTCTTACTGCCGACCATGTGATTTGGGGTGATTTGGGAGCTTCATGGAGTGTCTCGTATCAAGATCGCGAAGGTGGATACCTTTATTACGATAAAGCCAATAGCACTTACGGAGAGGAGCGTAGCTATTCTCCCTTTTGGTTAATGGATGGTCGTATTTATTATCAACGACCTGACTATACGCTATATGCTGAGGCTTCTAATTTATTGGATAAAGATTATTACGATAGAGGCAACATCACGCAACCGGGCAGATGGTTACGAGTAGGAGTGAAGGTGAATCTTGATTTGTAGAGGTTTACTTCTAGAATAAAACAATAGAGGCTGTTCCAAAAGCAAGAATCTACTTCGTAAGATTCTGAATTCTTTTGGTCAGCCTCATTTTTTTGAGGTATCCTTACTTCTTGTATGCAAAGCTTGATACAAAAATGATCTTTGAAGGCAGCTAAAGTGCTGTCAGTTTATTCAAATAACAAAGCGGGTTATAAGCACCGAAATACTTATAAGCCCGCCTGTTTCGTATGAAGTTTTTACGTTTTGTTTACCTTAAATTTTTAAATCAAATCGATCAAGATTCATTACCTTATTCCAAGCAGTAATAAAGTCTTTAATAAATTTTTCATTCGCATCGAAACTGGCATAAACTTCTGCCAATGCTCTAAGTTCGGAATTAGAGCCAAAGATTAAATCAACCCTCGTTCCAGTCCATTTTATTTTACCTGTTTTGCGATCACGTCCGTCAAAATATTCCTTTGTTTCGGAATTTGGCATCCAAGCTACGCTCATGTCAAGTAAATTTACAAAGAAATCATTGGTTAGAATTTCTGGTCGATCAGTGAAAACACCATGTTTTGAACCATCGAAATTTGTATTTAAAACACGCATTCCACCAATGAGGACTGTCATTTCAGGAGTTGTTAAGTTTAGTAATTGAGATTTATCTACCAATAAATCTTCAGTAGGCATCGCAAATTTCTTTTGTAAATAATTGCGGAAACCATCAGCAACCGGTTCCAAAAATGAAATTGATTCAACATCGGTTTGTTCTTGAGTCGAATCCATTCGACCAGGAGTAAATGGTACGCTTAAGCTAAAACCTGCATCTTTAGCTGCTTTTTCAACACCAGCGCAACCTCCTAAAACAATTAGATCGGCAAGTGATACTTTTTTATTGCCTGATTGAGAAGTGTTAAATTCATCTTGAATAGCTTCTAATGTTTTCAGTACTTTTTTTAATTGAGTAGGGCTATTTACTTTCCAATCTTTTTGAGGAGCAAGACGAATACGTGCACCATTTGCACCACCTCGTTTATCTGAGCCTCTATACGTAGACGCAGAAGCCCATGCTGTAGAAACCAACTGAGAAACTGTTAGTCCAGACTTTAAAACTTTGGTTTTTAATTTTGCAATATCATCATTGGCAATTAATTTATGATCTACCGGAGGAATTGGGTCTTGCCATATCAATTCTTCTGTTGGAATTTCAGAACCTAAATAGCGCGTCTTTGGTCCCATGTCACGGTGGGTTAATTTGAACCATGCACGGGCAAAAGCATCAGCAAATTCTAGTGGATGCTCATAAAAGCGTCTTGATATTTTTTCATATTTAGGGTCGAAACGCAAGGATAGGTCGGTTGTTAACATTGTAGGACGATGTTTTTTGGAACTGTCATGCGCATCGGGCATTTCTTCATCCGCATTTTTTGCTACCCACATGTTTGCCCCTGCCGGACTTTTTGTTAATTCCCAGTCATATTTAAATAAGTTATTGAAGAAATAGTAACTCCATTTGGCTGGAGTTTGTGTCCATATTACTTCAATACCACTTGATATTGTGTCTTTGCCTTTTCCTGAGCCAAATGAACTTTTCCATCCTAAACCTTGTTCTTCAATATCCGCAGCTTCTGGCTCTGGTCCAACATGACTAGCGTCATCTGCTCCGTGGCATTTTCCAAATGTATGTCCTCCTGCAATTAAAGCAACGGTTTCTTCATCATCCATTGCCATACGTGCAAAAGTCTCTCGAATATCTTTAGCAGCTGCAATAGGATCAGGATTACCACCCGGACCTTCAGGATTTACATAAATAAGTCCCATTTGCACAGCGGCAAGAGGATTATCCAAATCTTTTTTTTCATCATCATAACGCTTATCATCTTCAAGCCATTCTGTTTCTGATCCCCAATAAGCATCCTCTTCTGGTTCCCAAACATCTTCACGACCACCTGCAAATCCAAAGGTTTTAAAGCCCATCGATTCTAAAGCTACATTTCCTGTAAGTATCATCAAGTCAGCCCAAGATATTTTTTTACCATATTTTTGTTTAATGGGCCATAGTAACCTTCGTGCCTTATCAAGATTTACATTATCGGGCCAACTGTTCAAAGGAGCGAAACGTTGTTGACCCGTACCAGCTCCACCACGTCCATCGCCTGTGCGGTATGTTCCCGCACTATGCCAGGCCATTCGAATAAAAAATGGTCCATAATGACCAAAATCAGCAGGCCACCACTCTTGAGAATCAGTCATTAATTCATGAAGATCTTTTTTTAGCGCTTTATAATCAAGGCTTTTAAATTCTTCGGAATAGTCAAAATTATCCCCCATTGGATTTGATAGGGAGGAGTGCTGTCTAAGAATGTTTAGTTTTAACTGTTTTGGCCACCAATCATGATTTTTTGTTCCGCCACCACCAATTTTATGTTTTCCGGTTGCTCCAGTAACTGGACATTTACCTCTGTTGTCTGACTGATTTTCCATGATTAATGTTTTAAATTAATAATTTGTTAATTAATTTACGAAATATTAGGCAGACCGTCTGATTGTTTTTAGAATTTATTAGTCGAAGTATTCTGTTTTTTTTAAATGATAAATGATTAGATCAGTGGTAGTTTCGATGGCTATTGGTGGTAGTGGTTAGGGGATTAATACATCAAACTTAATTTTATTTTCACTTTCGGAAATCGTATTTTATTATTCATTTTTGTAGTGTATTTCCCATGATATTCGGGTCAACTAAAAACAAATAGAATCTACTTTGATAAGCTTAACTTGGAAAGAAAAAGGCTGGTCAACTAAATTTAACTCCTAGTGAATTTATTTAGTTCTTATCGGCTATTCTAGTAAGTGCGATTAAATTATTGGATTGATTAATTATGACTCTCTCACAATGACTTAGGTAATCAATCTTAAAGGGCAATTTTAGATCAAAATGACTATAGCCAGCAATTTTAAATAAGCCCTTGCATTCTAAATCTCCTTCGGGGCCATATCTTGAAATTTGATAGTTTTTTAAATGTTGATTTACAACAAACCATGAGCCTGAACCTTCACCACTTAGCCAAATCGCATTGTCTGGTATGTTATTCTTTTTTGGTGGCTCTTCTAATGTGAGTTTTAATTTCCGTTTGTCGGATATTGGAACTGGGCAAAATGCCTTTGTTTTTAGAAGTTTTGGAATCACTACTTTGTTTGGCAACGCATTTACATTGTTGAGTGGTGTTGGTGTTAATGGGACAAAGTATTTAAGCCTGAATGCATGGTTCCATTGTGGTTCACCAGATAATATCGAAGTATTTACAAAGCGTGAGCAATTACTGCCTTTGTATTTGAATGGACCGTATTGAATTGGACCTCTTCGCTGTAATTGCAGAACTTTTTGATATGCCTTTTCAAACTCAATTAAGGAATATGAAGCATGTAAAGCCCCTTCTCCATGACATTCATGGTTTAATTGTAATTCTCTTAGTATTTCATTGAAATTTTCAATTCGTTGTCCATCTTTCGAAATTTGAGCAAGAGTATTCACTTTTAACCCATGCTCTGTAATTTCGCTTCGAACTCTGCCGTGCTGAAAAGGGGTAATGTATCTACCAAAATCGAAATAATGACATTTTTTAGTTTCTGAGTTTATAAGAACTAATGCTGCGTGGCCTACTTTGTAATAATGGTTGTCACTAAAACCTAATAAATTAGTAAAACGATCATACCAATAGCCTGGCTGTTTGCAATAGGTTTCAGGCCATGCTATTGCAATGGCAAAACCGGCACATTTGTTATTTTTAGGCATTAGATATTATATTTTCAAGTTTTTCTATTTCAAACAATAAATTGGCAAAAAACACATCAATGTTTGACTTCATTAGTTCACCATTTGCAGTAATCAAGCGTATTGCCAATATAACCATAATTTACAATTTACTATCTCGATAGCTCTTGGGATCAAATTACTCGTGAACCCCTATGATAATTTAGTTTTTGTGGAAAGCAGTAGTTTATCATTTTTCAAGCTTGTTTAAATTAATATCAAAATAATTCACAAATAATTTTTCTCTGCTATATTCTCCATCTTTATTTTTACTAAAGAAAATGGCATTTTTGTCATTGTCAATTATTATTGTGTCAGGAATAAAGTCATTAGTGTATGGTTTATTTAAAAATATAATGGAGTCATTTTTAATAATATATTTGCCTTTTAATCTTTCTGAATAACCAAACATACCTGAGATATTTGTTTCGAAGTTGCCATTCTCTCGAAAGATTAAATCAATTCGACTAAGATCATCTATTAAAGACGCATCCAATACTTTCTTTGATTTTAGTAACTCCGAATTATGAAGGAAAAATAATAGTATTACAATCAGACTTATTCCGTGAGATATTGTAATCAATTTATTAATTTTCACACCTTCTCTTATTACAAGGATTATTGTAATAAGCAGGGTAATTGAGAATAATAGAACAAGTGGAATAATTAGCCACCAAAACATTAATAAATGAATAAGCATTCCGCCAAAAAAATCCGAAATTATCCATGCAATAAATCCAGTTGAAGATACAACGGTTAAAAATTCTAAAATATTTCTTAATCTTGATTTCATGTGCTATTTGCAATAAGTTAGAGCGAAATACCAAAGCCATAATCCCAATACCATTTACCTAATTCTATACTGAAAATATAGAAATGGCAGTATTTGCGAGCAGAGGGGAGAGGAATTATGGACAGTTGGATTTTCATATGTTGTTAGTTTATTCGGTTTCCATATTTAGTTTGTACCAGTTGATGTTTCTGGTGAAATACATGGTAATACCCAATATCAGTGCTAAACCTATACTTCCCATTAATAAAGCATAATCGGCTAATTGAAGGGTGACAAATAGAAAACTATAAATGCCAAGTACTGTTGCGCTTAATACACCCGTAAACTTATTCGATTTGAATACACTTTTGGCATAAAGCAAAATCATAAGTGAGGTAAGACTGGCCGAAATTAAATAAGCGATGTTGAAATTGGAATGCTCCGAAATAGAGATCAGTAAGATGTAGAAAAGACACAAGGCCAAACCTACAAGTGCGTACTGAAATGGATGGATTTTACGACCATTTAGAATCTCAACCAAAAAGAAAATTAGGAAAATAAGTGCGATTGTCATGGCTGCATATTTGGCCGAACGCATCGATTTTTGATAATCGTCTAAAGGCATAATTAAATCGACTCCTAAGGCAGAATATTGCATTGCTGTGTACATGTTTTTGCTCACCCAAGTTTGCGGGTAATTTCGATTCAGCTGCAGTACTTTCCAATTGGCTGTAAAGCCAGAATCACTAACTTCTCTGTTGTCTGGAATAAAGTTGCCGTTAAAGCTAGGCGACGACCAGCTCGATTGTAAATCAACCTCAGTTGTGCTTCCAAGCGGAATAAAGGAAAGATTCTGACTACCCTGTAAATTCAGCTGAAAAGAGAAATCGATGCTTTGATCTATCTGATCTTTAATATTGGGTAAATCGATACTCACACCAGAGCTAATCATGTCGCTTAGTTTAGAGCCTGGCTGTATGTTTAATTTTTGTTTTCCCCAATTCATTACAATTTCATCTTCGATTCCTCTAAGATCCGAAATGCCCACGGTCAAAAAAGCTTTGTCGTATTTGATCTCTTTTAATCCTTCAGTATCAAGCTTTAAATTCAACTTGTAATTTCCTGATATGTTTAAAGCACTTCGGTAAACAACCACCTCATAAATTCCTCTTTTTAATTTTTCAGGTTCTATTTTACCATTAATTGATAATTGTTCTGGCAATAAATAGAGGTGTTTGGTTTTGGTAATTATTTTTGTGTCTGCCTTTTCGTCTTCAATTGCATACTCGTAAACCAAAGGGATGCATAACACCGGACCGTTAATTTGTTGTTTGCCTGCCCATTTCTGACTCACCTCGTTCAGTACCGATTGATTCATGTTCTCTCGTTCACTAATAATGGACTTAATCATGCTTGCTGGAATCAGCAAAAGAAGCATTAAAATAGTGATGGTTATTAATTTAAGACCTACGGAATTCTTGACCCAACCGTTTACTTTTTCTACTGTGGATTGTTGATTGTTCATGTTTTTATTGTTTTAAAAGTACTTTGAAAAACAAAGTGAAATGAGAAAAAAAAATTATTTAAGCAATTGTTCTATGGCTTTTATGTGTTTTACGAAGGCCAATTTACCTTCCTCCGATGCCGAATATTTCGTATTTGGTTTTCGATCTAAAAACTCCTTTTGCACTCGAATGTATTCGCTTTTTTCGAGCGATTTTAAATGGCTGGCCAAATTACCATCTGTAACGCCCAACAAATTTTTAAGGGCGTTAAAATCAAGGTAATCATTCACCACCAAAGCCGACATAATACCCAGTCGAATTCGGTTTTCGAATGCTTTGTTTAAATTTTTAAGTAGTTCTTTCACGACTTGTATTTTAGCTCCATTATTATTCCATAAATGATATGTAGCAGACCGAATCCGATGCACCAGAAAATTAAACCATATCCTATGAAATAAGTTGCGATCAAACCTAGTAAAATTTCAAGTATTCCCAAACTACGAATTTCACTTATTGTGTATTTACTGGCATTAACCAATGCTAAACCGTAAAATAGTAAGGTTAGTGGTGCAATTAATCCGACGTATCCTTTTATTAAAAGTAGCAGGCAAAATACACCACCACTCAGCAATGGAATTAACAAATTAATTAGAAGTGTTTTGGTTTGAGAATCCCATACTTTTTGCTTTATCCTTTTTGTCTTTAGTCGGGTGAAAAATATTCCAAAACTTAATGCAAGTAGCAATGTTACAAATCCAATAGTCAGTAATTCTAGTAACTGATCAATATTTAAAAGAGTTCGGTTAAAATCTTGATATCCAGTTTTAGAATAAATTGTTATCCAGGCAAAATAAGCACCTATTAATGCTATTACACCTGCCGATATGCCAGACAAGCCACTCAAGGATATGAATTTAGATGATTTGTTCATCATCTCTTTAATATCCTTTAAATCTTTTATGTATTTTTCTTGATCCATGGAAAGTACTTTGTAATTCAAAGTAAATGTAAGTAAAAAATATTTAATTGCAAGATTAATTTTATAAATCACATTATTTTTTGTTCAATGAATGTTCTATTTTATTTATGAGGAGTAGTTTCTAGATACGGATATGGTACACTAAAAAAGAGGACTTTCTAATTTTCGGAAAGTCCTCTTTTGTGTTGTTTATTTGTTATGTAATGAGTTGTTTAGAACTTTCGTCCCCAAATTTTAACTGCTCCACCCATTCCAATATTCATTAATCGTTTTCCTACATGTCCCAATACAATGCCGCAAAAAAGAGCAATCGATCCACATAGCATTAACAATAATTTAGAATTTAAATCATCAATGTTTTGCCATACTAAAAATGGGGTAAACATGGCGGCAATTGTCATAATTATGCTGTAAACAATTTTCTTTTTTAAGATTGGTGTTGTTACCGATTTGAATCGTAATTTACCATCAACCAGTCCGCTAATAAAAGCAGCAACAACAGTAAAAGGAAAAATAGCTCCAGCAAAACGAGCTGCGCCTAACATTACTTCAGGAAAAAAATCTGGGAAAATAAGGTTTATTAGTAATGCCTGTAACAAGAAAACAAGCAAGGTTTGTGGAAAGTGCACGGCAATAGGATGTAAATCTAAATGTAAAATCTTACTTCTGCCTGGCGACATTCTTTCTTTATACTGTTCGAAAACCTTTTTAGGCAGGCCACATGCAGGACAGATGTCCTCTAGTTCACTTTCCTTCATCACATAGCCACATGGCTTACAAATAAAAAGTTTCTCTTGCTCTTTTTCTTCTTTCATATCAATAAATTAGGGATTGTTACTCCAGTAAAATTTACAATAAGCAATCTATTTTACTACTGCTTTTAAAGTTGTGAAAAAATATTATGATACTCCTTGAAAATTGTTTTAGAATCTTTTTAAATTTCATTCCAAATTGTTGGACACTTTAGGGGAAATAAGCAGGCGAGAAATCGATATTGACTGTATTTATTGGGTTGATTGTGCTTCGTTTGTGTTTTAAAAGAGGGTGTTTTGCTCATCGTAGAAATATTCAGCAGAGGCTTCTTGATTGAAAATGCAAATTTTTTATTCCTTAGCTTTTATATTATTGATTTGTGACCAACAGATTTTGATAAAATGCTACTATTCAATAGTTCGTTACTATTTTGTAATTTTCTGATTATCAAAATAATTTGTAAAATAACCGTATTGCCGTAACAGTATTAAAATAAAACAGCGCCAATTTTGGCGCTGTTCTGAAGTAATATGTATGTAGTATAAGATTAGAGGGCACCATCATCATAAGCTTGTTCGCCATGTAGGGATGCATCCAAACCTAGGTCTTCGTCATGCTGATTAACTTTTACAGGAGTAATGTAGTTAATGATAGTAAGCATCAGATAGGTAAATACAAATGCATATGTTGCACTAATGATTACCGCAGCAATTTCTTTTAAGAAGAAAGCGCTATCGCCTTCAAGTAATCCTGCTTGTGTGTTAACTGTTGTTGAAGCAAAAATACCCAATGCGATGGTTCCAAAAACACCACCCATACCGTGAACACCCCAAACATCTAAAGCATCATCCCAGCCCCATTTGTTTTTAAGCTGAACAGCAAAATAACAAAGAGCACCCGCCGCGATTCCAATGATCATAGCTGCCCACAAAGGAACAAATCCGGCTGCTGGAGTAATGGTTGCTAAACCAGCAACAGCACCGGTTAATAGTCCTACGAATTTTGGTTTTCCTTCACGTGCCCATTCGATAATCAACCAGGTAATTGCAGCAAAAGAAGCCGCTACATCTGTATTTAAAAAAGAAAGAGTTGAAATGGCATCAACGTCTAATTCGCTACCGGCATTAAATCCGTACCAACCAAACCAAAGTAAACCTGTACCAATTGCTACCAATGGAATACTGTTTGGAGGAGTTTGTACATCGCGGCGTTTGCCAACATAGAATACAGATGCTAGGGCTGCGAAACCTGCTGTTGCATGCACAACTACACCACCCGCAAAATCAAGAACTCCCCATTCTGCAAGGATACCGCCACCCCAAATCATGTGTACAAATGGGTAGTAAACGAATAATTGCCACAATACCAGAAAGATGAGGTAAGCTTTAAAGGTGACACGATTAACGAATGCACCTGTTATCAGTGCAGGCGTAATAATAGCAAACATCATCTGATATGAGATGAAAATATAAGTTGGATATTTGCCTCCAGCTCCGGCAAAGGGAGCATTGAAATCAATTCCATTTAAAAAAGCAAAATCGAGATTACCGATTATTCCTCCTTCGCCACCGCTAAAGCATAGAGAATAGCCAAGGGTTACCCACATAATTGTGGTGATACCTAATGATACAAACGTTTGCATCATTACGCCTAAAATATTTCGCTTTCCGGCTAGTCCGCCATAGAAAAAGGCCAATCCTGGTGTCATTAACATCACCAGACTGGTACATAAAATCATAAAAGTAGTTGATCCTGTATCAAACATGATAGTTAGTTTTTAGTGTTTATTAAAATGAAAATCCAAATACGAAATAGATTTTTTCATCTACCGGATTAGTTATTACTGATGCTGAAACGGGTAAAGAAAGTTTTTCGTTGATCGTAACTTCTTTTGAAAGTGTTAGACCAAGATTAACAACACCTGCTTTACTTCCATAGTATCCGCTTTCTCCATTAAATCCAGTTGAAGTTTTTGCTTTTGTTGGTTTGGTTAGATTCATACCTAAAAAGGCATTTAAAGTTACGTTGTTTGCCATTTTACGGCTGTACGATAACTCTGTGTAAGTAGAATACTGGAGTCCGGTTTTCTGATTGAAATCAGTTGCGTTTGGATTATCTCCAAGTGCAATAGCATCTGCTCCCCAGAAGTTAATTGCTACCATCAAACCAAATGGAATTTTGTCATTGCCATTAAAACTGAAGGTTCCTTCCAAAACATGACCAGTAAGATCATTGTCGAATTCAAAATAGTTGTAATCTTCACCTTCGGTTGGGAAGTAGTAATCGGTTACTGTTAGGCTGAACTGTTCTTTTGCAAAAGTGTAGCCCAGATAAAGGTCGAATTCCTGACCTGCATTGTTTCCACCTAAAGAATAGGCTCCCCAAGCTCCCAATTCCCAGCCTTTATAGCTAAGGCTTGCGGATGGCTGAAGACTAGGACTCGTGCCTCCGAATTGTGTTCCGCGCCATACGTAGCGGCTCATTACATCGGCACCAAAGTCAAGTGCCGCTTTCTCTTTTTGTCCAAAAGAATAACTGCTAATGCTCAGCATAAAAGCCAATAGCAGATATACGCCTGATCGTTTCATAGAATTAATGTTAGTTTGTTTTAGTGTGAATTATATAATAGCGAATATAGGAGGGAGGAAATCAGCGTGAAATAGAGAATTACCCCTAAAATGAATTAGGAAAAATAGCGACATACTAGGTAAATTACTTAGTGTAAGATTTAAGAATTTTGATAAGAAAATGGGAAGAGATTGACTGGACTGTGCCTTTTGAGAGTAGGGGTAGAATAAAAAAAAATCCCACACCGAAGTTATCAGGTGTGGGACAATACAAAAGGTATGTGGTTCTTGCTAATTGAGTTCTACTTCGATGATGTGGTTTTTGATGGCATATTTTACCAATTCGGCAGTGGTGTTTAAGCTTAATTTGCTCATAATGTTGTTTTTGTGGCAATCAACGGTGCGAACGCTGATGTTGAGATGATGAGCCACTTCTTTATTCATGAATCCATCAGCCACCAGGCGAAGAACTTCGGTTTCGCGTTTGGTTAGCTCTCCGTGATTCTTGTCGTCTTTATTGTTGCGCATAAGGCTTCTCATCACAATGTTGCTAATTACCTGATTAAAGTATTCGTGCCCCTCGCTCACTTCATGAATAGCTTCGCTTAATTCATCGCCTGCAATATCTTTTGGCAAATAAGCTTTTGCACCGGCATCCATGGCACTTAATATGAATTCCTTATTGTTGTGCATAGAGAGGATGATGGTTTTCATGCACGGATGTTCTTTGGCAAGATATTGAGTCAGCTCAATACCATTCATTCCAGGCATGCTAATATCTGTAATAATTATTTGAGCCGCCAATTGACTCATTTGTTCAATTAAATCATTAGCATTTCCAAATTCTCCAACAACATTTATGTCTTTGGTGTTGTGCAGTAAGGATTTTAATCCATCACGAAATAGTTTGTGATCATCAACCAAAACAACATTAATCTTATTCATACTGATAATTTTAGTAATGGAATTTTACATTGTATTTTTAATCCATGAGGGTATGCTTCCTCTAAGAATACATCTCCTCCTAATATGGAAATACGTTCCTTAATATTCGATAAGCCATTGCCATTTTCATGGATTCCATTCATAGGCAATCCAATACCATCATCCTTAATTTCGAAAAATAGCTTATCTGCTTTTTGTGCTAATTGGATGTTGATATTTTTGGCTTGGGCGTGTTTAATAATATTATTAGTCGCTTCTTGAGCAATGCGATAGAGATAGGTTTCTACTTTCTTACTAATTTCAGGTAATTCGGCCTGAATATTTAAATTTGTTTGTAAGAAACTGTTTTCTTCAATTCGCTGCAACAGACTGCTAAGAGCGTGATTTAATCCAAATTCCCGTAAAACGGCAGGCATTAAATCATTGGACATCCCTCGAATCTCAGTCATTAAATCTGAAAACATTTCCCGGGATTCACCCAATACTGCCGACGCATTTTCCGGAGGTGTATTTTCCAAGCGCATTTTAATGGCCAAAATAGTTTGAGCCAATCCATCGTGTAATTCTCTGGCCAATCTGCTTCGCTCTGCTTCTTGTCCATCAATCATCGATGAAATACTTTGCTCTTTGGCAATTTGAAGATTCTCTTGCTGTTCTTTAATTTTCCGGGTCATTTGGTTGAAAGCAGCAAGCAATTCCATTATTTCGCCATCAGCTTTTATATCGGTAACCTGTTCATAAATCCCCAATGAAATTTTCTCTGTTTCGGTTCGCAGTTTTCGGATAGGAGCTGTTATGGTATTGGCAATTATGGCAACTACACCTAGTAAGAGCAGACTTAGAATAATTAGAATGTAAAACATAGAGTTCCCGTAATTACGAATGGGAATCATTGCTTCCTGATGATCTATCTCTGCAAGAATCACCCAATTTAAACCTGGTAGATTCATTTTGCAAAAAGAGCTTAATACTTTGATGTCCCGGTAATCTTTAAAAATATCAGAACCAATACTGTCCTGAAATGCCAGTTTTACACCTTTGGTTGATGCTTTTAGCGCGTAAATAGAATTTTCGTGAAAGCGACTGGTACTTCTCAATAAATGATCTTCTCCTACCAGATAGGCTTCGCCGGATTTACCCAATCCGTTCAACGGATTTCTATCCAGCATAATGGAATTAATAATTTCTGTATTGATATTAAAAGCTAAAACGATCTTTTGCTCTTGATAGCTAATGACCTGACAGATGAGAATTTCTGTTCTCGACTGATCTTTTGTGTTAAGTACTTCTTGTATCGAAACTTCATTTTTGTTAAGCAAATTGGCAAATAATTGCTTGTGCTTCGAGTGCAATTCTTTTGGGCTTACATCACCGGTTTTTTGATTGATTTGGAAACCGGAGGAAATTGCATCCGATTGATAGATGTAGATGCTTTTATAGTTTTGTTTGCTGGTAAGTAATGAGGCAAAACCAGGTTTTAAAATACCATGATCGATTATAAGCTGGGAAAGTTTAGCAGTATTTTTCTCGGATGGAAGAGTGAACTTGATATTACTGATCGTTTGGATGTCGTGAATACGCTGTTGGAAAAAGTCTTCAACGCGTTTTTTCTTTTCAATGCGCACGGATGTAAGTTGGTTAAAGGTGCGTAAAATAAGAGCATCTTTTGCCTGAGTATAGGCGAATATACCAACTATAAGTATTGATGATAAGTTGATTACGACAAAGTATATCAGGAGCTTGTTAGCTAAAGATTTCCTCATACCGGTTTTTCGTAAGTTAGTGTGTTTGTTGCCGTCAAAGGTATTATTTCTTAGCAAATGACGGCTTCGAAAACGATTGAATTATCGCATGAGTTCATTTTTTATAATGAATCCATTTTAATTTAAGACCTGATAGCTCTAAAACAACTTATTCAATTCATCATAGAAGTATTCTTTTGTGATCTCGGCACTATTGCCAATTGCCAGTTTTCCTCGTAACGGACGAACAGTATAGGCAATAAGCTCTTCGTTTGATGCTTGAATCAAGTTCTGAATTTGTTCCTGATCACTTTTATTACAGATAGGCTGTAACCACTCATCAGCATTGTTTTCGTGAAGAAGTAAGGGCATTCTTGCTTCGGAAAGTTTCGGATTGTTGTGAATTTCGGCAAGTAGAGGATTTGCCTTGCAGGTAACAATGCTAAAAGTGCGTTCCAAAACGCCGGTTTCTCTATCAAGCCATTCGGCCCAAAGCCCGGCCATTGTCATGGAATCACCATTTTGTTTGCGAATAAAATAAGGAAAAGATTTTTGGTCCCGATGATGATGTTCAAAGAACCCATCAACTGTAATCAAACAACGCTTGTGTTTTGCAGAATCTCGAAAAGATGGCTTTTCAAAAATACTTTCGCCACGTGCATTAATGGTATTTTTGCGTAGTTTATTAGCTTGCTCTTGATTTTTTGTCCACTCAGGAATTAAGCCCCAGCAAGCAGGAGAGGGCAAAGTAGGCGTGTCGTTGGTGTATATCAGTAAGCTTGGGTGTGCAAAACCCGAAACATGATGCCATTGAGTGATGTATGGCTCCAAGTTGGTCTTCAATTCACGAATCACATCTTTTTGATTCATGCGACGTGCTCGTTTTAGCTGAGCTTCTAATTTGGCCTGAATATCGTAACACATATGTTTAAGTAAGGAGGGGATTGGAAGAAAGTGAAAATGAAGTTCACTTTGTGTCTTTTTATACCTCCTTTGTTTTCGATTTAATTGTTGGTTTAACGGTTTTCATTTGAATGATATCCACAATAAAGGCAAAGGCCATCGAGAAGTAAATATATCCTTTCGGAATTTCGAAATGCAGACCTTCAGCAATTAAGGAAACGCCTATCATCATGAGAAAGCACAAGGCCAATATTTTAAAGGATGGGTGTTTTTGTATGAAATGAGCAATCGGTTTTGAGGCAATTAGCATGATAATAACGGCCACAATAACAGCGGTGTACATTACCCAAAGCTCTTTTACCATTCCCACTGCGGTGATTATTGAATCGATAGAGAAGACCAAATCAAGAATAATTATTTCGGTTAGCAAGCGCATAAAACTCCCTGTTTTTGTTGCCAATTCACCATTTTCCTCTAGCTCTGCTTTGTGGTAAATCTCTTTGGTACTTTTGTAAATCAGGAAGATGCCACCACCCAAAAGAATAAGGCCTTTCCCCGAAATATCAATGTCAAAAATATTGAATAGTGTTGAGTCAAGTTTTAAAATCCAGGAAATAAAAGCAAGAAGGGCAAGTCGAAGAACCATTGCCAAACCAATTCCGATGTAGCGTAATTTGTCTCGTTGATTCTCGGGTAATTTGTCTGCCAATATGGAAATAAAGATGATGTTGTCAATCCCTAAAATCACTTCTAATGCGATAAGGGAAAGCAAGGGTATAATTGCGTCGATCATGCTATTTATTTAAGAATGTTATTTGTTTTCTGTAGTCTGCTGAAATGATAGCTTAGTTTGCAAGTTTAGTGTCAATCAGCTGGTTGATGTCACTTAGTAAGTCGGAATTGTGAACCTCTATGCTAACACCTCTTCCTTCGACATATTTTTTAGCATTGGCCAAGTCTTCCTTAATCACTTGCGTGATATTGCTTGCCATAATTTGATCGCTTGCTTTTTGCCCGAAGACGAATGCCACTTTAAAGAAATTTTTACGTGGCAAAAGGTAAATGATAGCTCTCTTTTTGTCTTTTAAACGGAAGCTCCATCCGTATTTTTTACCCGGATAATTCCACTCTTCTTTTGGATTTGGATATTTTTCCCGAACAATTTCGGCAATTCGTTCCCATAAAGGATAAAGTGAACCCAATTGTTCTTGTAAATCTTTTTGCGTGGGTTCTATTGCCTTGTCTGTAAAGATACTGATGTCCATGGGTTTTGTGTATTGTCTTGATTTATTTTGCTGATAATGAATTGATCAACTAAAGGTAAATAAGATTTGAGTTTGATACAAAAAAATCAAAGAAAGTAGGATGTTTTCTTTCCAGATAAATAGTTCTGTCTCATTAAAGGTGTTTGGGAAATCTTCTAATTTAGGCAGCTAACCCCTCCATTTAGTTTACTATAAAATAGGTTTCTGTTTACTTTGCCAAACACCTATTGTTTTGTAGATTTGAAATTGAAAAATCAAAAAAAGTTGCACAATACATCCCTATATGGCATGTATTGTGCACTTTTATACTTGATATAGTAGAAATAACAACAATATTGTTGTTATAAACTAGTTAAATCATCAATTGTGCTGTGAATTTGAGCGTTTGAGATAAAATTTCAGGGATTGGGATAAGGAAGGATTCTTGAGAACGAAGTTCTTCAAAGTCAACGCTTGAAGCGTGTGAGTGTTACACATTCAGAACGTAAAAACGTTTTTGACTTTGAGAAGTTACGAGACTTTTTTATAAAAGTCAAGTATGGTAAGAATCCTGGAGTGTTGCAATCTCTTCTTCCCTCATTGAACAGATCCATACACGGGTGTATAGACAATACAAAAGGGAATGAAATTTTAAATAGGACAAATTATTTTTAAATGGGCTGAAATAATTTATCCTAAGTGGTATTCACAGCCCAACAGATGATAACAGGCGGATATATTTCAAAACAAGTAACGAAACATATCGCCATACCGTTAGCGTTAAGCTAGGAAACTAGATTCTATGAAATTAAAGGATAATTTATAGTTATGAATAATTCACATTGGTACAAAACCATTTTAGTTTTCGGTTTATTTACACTTCTAATCTGTTCTTCTTGTCAGTTTAACAACAGACAACAAAAGATCGAGATATTGATAGCAGATACTCTAAATATAAGTCTGCAAGATCAAGAGGTTATTATAGATTCGTTGAATTCTGGAATAACAAGAAATTTGAGGGAAATCAAAGAGATGCAGGATTCAATTTCGGTAAACTTTAATGAAACCTTTGATAAAGTTCCAGTGACTCTAATTCACAATGGAACTAACTTATATCAAGACACACTCCATACAGATCATTCATTGGGATTTTCATCAGGAGTTAAATTTAAGCGTGGTTCGGTAGATAATAATTTTGATTTAAGGATTAATAATAAGAGATATAAATTTAAAGAATCCAACACCTATAATTTCATACATATATTTAACACGCGGAACGGTTTTGAAATAGTTTATACGAATAAGGGATACATATATGAATAAGAAGCCAAACGCTAACAAAAGCTAAATTTCATGGGCGGAGAAATGCAAATTGAAAGTTTAGTACAATTAATAAACACCAGCAAGCCAATACAATTGGTTTGCTTAAAAATATAAACAAATTTATTGCGGCTTGCTTATTTAGCGGTTTGATAGGATTACTGTTTTAATCGCCCACGAAACTTAGCAAGCCCGTTAGGGGCAATTAGAACGACATGAGAAATACTTTTCAAATATTATTGAACTGGGATAAAGGCAGAGCCTTCGCTGAAAGAATGGCAGCTAAAATCTTAGCCATTGAAAGTTATGAAGATATAGACCCTCAAGCTCCTGTCGGTGGACCAGATGGAACAAAGGACATTATTTGTTATAAAGATGGGAAAAAGTATGTTGCGGGATGCTATTTACCTATGGGGCAAAAAACATTTAAAGACATACAAGATAAGTTCAATGATGATTTTAAAGGTGTCGCCAAAAATAGTGCTAACGGGTTCATTTTTCTAACCAATCAAAAAATTACACCAGGCGAAAGAATAACATTATGCAAAGGCCATACTGACTCCACAATATATCACGGTGAAAGAATTTGTGGGATTTTAGACAAACCGAAAGGCTATGGAGTTCGACTCGAATATCTTGGGATTGAATTAAATAAGGAAGAACAAATATCATTTTTGAACTCACACTTAGATTTAAGAGAAAACTTTGAGGAAATCAAAGGGATGCTCTCCGACATAAAAAAGGTTACCACGAGAATGGCTGGAGCTATCCCACAAAGAGACCTTTCTTTCAATCCTGTGCTTTCAACATTGCCTCTTTCAGGCGTCCCATGGTCATCTCGAATTTCTTTGGAAGACCTGTTTGCAATTCAACGGGCATGTCTTTATGAAATCGATGGTCAAAAGTATAACTCTGAATTTTTAGGATTCAGGAAGGTAGATGTCTGGATAGGAAGTGCTGGAGGGGATAAATCGAATGCTGATTTTGTTCCGCCTGAAGCCTCAAATGTCCCCTCCCTCATTATCGAATTATTAGAATGGTGGAGAAATGAATACATGACCATCAATTACGGAAACGAACAGGCTAAAATTTTCTCAATCGCTCAATTTCATGAAAAAATATTAACGATTCATCCATTTTTAGATGGTAATGGCAGAGTTGCTAGAACGATTTCCTCTATTCAATTTAAAGACCTCCTTGATAAAGAAGTAAAGTTTGAAAAGATAGAACCAAAGGAATATTACGAAGCACTTCAGGAATCAAGAAATGATAACAAACAGGCTCTAAATGATATATTTATGAGTTTAATAAAATAAAAAAAGCCCCTAACAACTAAGCATTCGTGTGGCAGGAACTGCCCAACATGAAGGGTTTGTTGACGTAACCGAAAAAAATGGCACTT